>CALOEL010000020.1:0-28252 GCA_942492375.1 uncultured Alphaproteobacteria bacterium | reverse complement strand
CTTGGCTCGGTGCTGATGCTGGTGGCGATTGTGGCGATGTTCGTCGATGCCAGCACCACCGATATCCCGACGCTGCTGGCCCACACTTTCGCGTCCGAGGATATTGCCGTCCTCGGCATTCATATCGCGGGCGGAGTGCAGACGCTGCTTTTCCTTGCGTTTTTCGCCAGTTTCGCGGTGAAATTGCCGATGTGGCCCGTGCACACCTGGCTACCCGACGCCCACGTGCAGGCCCCCACCGCGGGGTCCGTGGTGCTGGCCGCGATCCTTCTGAAGATGGGCGGCTACGGGTTCCTCAGGTTCAGCCTGCCGATGTTCCCTGTGGCCTCGGATATTTGGGCGCCGCTTGTCCTGTGGCTTTCGGCGATCGCCATTGTCTACACAAGCCTCGTGGCACTGGCGCAGCAGGACATGAAGAAGCTGATCGCCTATTCCTCGGTCGCGCATATGGGATATGTGACGGCGGGGATATTCGCCGCCAACCAGCAGGGCATCGACGGCGCCATATTTCAGATGATCAGCCACGGCTTCATCTCGGGCGCGCTCTTTCTGTGCGTCGGCGTGATCTACGACCGGATGCACACCCGCGATATCGACGCCTATGGCGGCCTCGTGAACCGGATGCCCGCCTATGCGCTGATCTTCATGCTGTTCACCATGGCCAATGTCGGCCTGCCGGGCACATCCGGGTTCATCGGTGAATTCCTGACCCTTGTCGGTATCTTCCAGGCCAACACCTGGGTCGCGCTCTTCGCGACGTCCGGCGTGATCCTGTCGGCGGCCTATGCGCTGTGGCTCTACCGCCGGGTGGTTCTGGGCGATCTGATCAAGGAAAGCCTGAAGTCGATCACCGACATGACCGGCCGCGAGCGCGCGATCTTTGCGCCGCTGGTGGTGATGACGATCCTGCTTGGCGTCTACCCGGCGCTCGTCACCGATATCATCGGGCCGAGCGTCGCGGCGCTGATTACAGACTATAAAGCCGCGCTGCCTGTCGATCAGGTGGCCGCTATCGCGGCGCATTGAGGGACGACTGAGATGACCGAGGCCGATTTCAACACCGTGCTGCCCGAAGTGATCCTGGCCGTCTTCGCGATGGCTGCGTTGCTCTTCGGGGCATACGGTGGCAAGGACAAAACCGCGCCGATGATGATCTGGGTCACTGCCGCGATCATGGCCGCGATGGCGCTCTGGATCGCTGCGAACGGATCCGGCATGCAACTGGCCTTCGGCGGCATGTTCGTCAGCGATGCCTTCAGCCGTTTCGCCAAGGTCACCATCCTGCTGTCGGCCGCCGCCGTTCTGCTGATGAGCGAAAGCTACCTGGCCAAGCGCGACCTGCTGCGTTTCGAATATCCGCTGCTGATCACGCTGGCAGTGGTCGGGATGATGGTCATGGTTTCCGCCGGCGATCTGATGGCGCTCTATATGGGGCTCGAATTGCAGTCGCTGGCGCTCTATGTCGTCGCGGCGCTGCGTCGTGACAGCGTGAAATCGACCGAAGCGGGATTGAAGTACTTCGTTCTCGGCGCGCTCGCCTCGGGCATGCTGCTCTACGGCGCCTCGCTGGTCTACGGCTATGCCGGCACCACCCGGTTCGACGGTATTATCCAGACCGCCGCGGACGGTGAAATCTCGCTCGGCCTTCTCTTCGGTCTCGTCTTTCTCATGACCGGCCTTGCCTTCAAGATATCGGCGGTCCCGTTCCATATGTGGACGCCGGATGTCTACGAAGGCTCGCCGACACCGGTTACCGCCTTCTTCGCCACCGCGCCGAAAATAGCGGCTATGGCGCTGTTCGCGCGTCTGCTTTTCGACGCTTTCGGCGGGGTCACCGGCCAGTGGGGCCAGATCGTCGCCCTGCTGTCGGTGCTGTCGATGTTCCTTGGATCGGTCGCTGCGATCGGACAGCGCGACATCAAGCGGCTGATGGCGTATTCGTCAATCGGACACATGGGGTTCGCACTGATGGGGCTGGCGGCGGGCACCGCCTTCGGCGTGCAAGCGATGCTGATCTACATGGCGATCTATGTGACGATGAATGTCGGCACCTTCGCCTTCATCCTGTCGATGGAACGTGACGGCGCCCCGATCTCGGACATCCGCAGCCTCAACCAGTTTGCTAGGTCCGAGCCGCTGAAGGCGCTCGCGATGCTCGTGCTTCTGTTCAGCCTTGCCGGGGTGCCGCCGCTGGTCGGGTTCTTCGGCAAGTTCTACGTGATCCGGGCCGCCGTCGATGCCGACCTGTTCTGGCTTGCAGTGGCCGGTGTTGTCGCCTCGGTGATCGGCGCCTTCTATTACCTGCGGATCGTCTACTACATGTATTTCGGCGAGGAAGGCGAGGGGATCGACGGCCAGATGGCCCCCATCGCCTGGGCGATGCTGATGGTCGCGGCGACGGTCATGGTGGTCGGCGTCGTCAACCTGTTCGGGATCGAGGCGCTGGCGGCAACGGCAGCGGACGCCCTTGTCAGATAAATGGCGCATCGACGCAGAGGACGGTCTCTGGCCCGAGGGGGTCGGTCGCCGCATCCTGACCGAGACCGACAGCACCAATGCCGAAGCGCTGCGACTTGCCGCGACGCTTGACGGCCCCGAATGGATCGTCGCGCGCCGCCAGACCGCGGCGCGGGGACGGCGTGGGCGGGCGTGGGACAGCCCGCATGGGAACTTCGCGGCGACCTATTTTATGCATCCAAGCGAACCAGCGCAGATCGTCGCGCTGCGATCCTTTGTGGCGGCGCTGGCGCTTTACGACACGCTGGTCGCCATCCTCGGACGGATCGAGGGGCTGGCGCTGAAATGGCCCAATGACGTGCTGCTCGATGGCGGCAAGGTCGCTGGCATCCTTCTGGAAAGCGAGGGGCAGGGGGACCGGATCGAGCATCTGGCCATTGGTATCGGCGTGAACCTAGCCAGCGCGCCGGACCCCGCGACGCTGGAGCGCGGCGCCCTGCCGCCGGTTGCCCTGTCCGAAGCCCTGGGCGGCGCGATCGGACCCGAGGCATTTCTCGAGCTTCTTGCGCCCGCCTACGCCCATTGGGAACGGCTCTTCACCAGCCAGGGCTTCTCGCCGATCCGTCTCGCCTGGCTTGCCCGCGCAGCCAGGCTGGGCCAGATCGTCACCGCGAAGACCGGCCAGGAAGTGATCACCGGCACTTTCGAAACCCTGGACCAGGACGGAAACCTCGTCCTTGCGACCTCCGAGGGACATCGCGCCATTCCGGCCGCCGAGGTCTTCTTCTGACCGGAAAGTCCGAAAGAAAGAACAGGCCATGCTGCTTTGCATCGATACCGGCAACACCAATACCGTCTTCTCGATCTGGGATGGCAAGTCGTTCCTGGCCACCTGGCGCGCCTCAACCGAACACCAGCGCACCGCGGACCAGTATTTCGTCTGGCTGACCACGCTGATGAAGGCCAAGTCGCTCGACGTGACGATCGACGAGGTCATCATTTCCTCTACCGTCCCTCGCGTCGTCTTCAACCTGCGGGTCCTTTGCGACCGCTATTTCAACTGCCGTCCCTATGTGGTCGGCAAGCCGGAATGTCTGTTGCCGCATCTGCCGCGGGTGGAACACGGCACGATCGTCGGGCCTGACAGGCTTGTGAACACCACCGGGGCCTACGATCGTCATGGCGGCGATCTTATCGTCGTGGATTACGGCACCGCCACCACCTTCGACGTCACCGCCCATGACGGCGCCTATGTCGGCGGCGTCATCGCGCCGGGCGTCAACCTCAGCCTGGAGGCGCTGCATCAGGCCGCCGCCGCCCTGCCGCATGTCGACGTGACCCGGCCCGAGAAGGTGATCGGCACGAATACGGTTGCATGTATGCAGTCGGGTGTGTTCTGGGGCTATATCGGCCTTGTCAAAGGCATCTGCGCCCAGATCAAGGAAGAATACGGGAAACCGATGACCGTCATCGGAACCGGCGGCCTTGCTCCGCTTTTCGCGCAGGGGAACGACCTTTTTGACGTGATCGAGGATGACATCACCATGCACGGCCTGACCGTTATCCACCGCTACAACAAGGACCAGGGCAATTGAGCAGGACCGACCGGCTGATCTATCTTCCCCTCGGCGGCGCCGGCGAGATCGGGATGAACTGCTATCTCTACGGCTACGGTCCAAAGGGCAAAGAGCGCTTCATCATGGTCGATCTCGGGCTGACCTTCCCCGACATGGACACGACGCCCGGCGTTGACCTGATCCTGCCGGATATCGAGTGGATCGCCGAGCGACGCGACCGGCTGGATGCGATCTTCATCACCCATGCGCACGAGGATCACGTCGGTGCGGTCGGCCATCTTTGGGGCCGGCTCAAGGCACCGGTCCATGCCCGGACCTTCACCGCGCACATGGCGCGGCTCAAGTTCGAGGAACAGGGCCATGACGAGCTGATGATCAAGACCGCGCCAGCTTGGCCCGAGGCTGTAGAGGCCGGGCCGTTTACCGTCGGCTTCGCGCCGATCTCGCATTCGATTCCGGAAAGCTCCGCCCTTGTCATCGACACGCCGGCGGGCCGGATCGTGCATACCGGCGACTTCAAACTCGACGCCAATCCGGGCGTGGGCGAGCCTTGGGATCCCGAACTTTATGCCGAGATCGCCAAACCGGGCGTCAAGGCACTGGTCTGCGATTCCACGAATGTCTTTTCACCCCATCCGGGCCGTTCGGAATCGACCCTGCCGGATCCGATCCAGACGCTCGTCGCCAACGCCCCCGGACTTGTGGCAGCCACGACATTCGCCTCTAACATCGCGCGGGTAAAGACGCTCGCTCTTGCCGGCAAGAAGGCCGGCCGCTCGGTTGTGCTGCTGGGCCGCGCCATGCGACGGATGATTACCGCCGGCGTGGAAACCGGCATCCTGTCGGATTTTCCCTCCACCGTCAGCCCCGAGGACGCGCTATCGATTCCCCGCGACGGCCTGATGCTGATCGTCACCGGCAGCCAGGGCGAACGCCGGGCCGCCTCGGCGCAGTTGTCCCGCGGAAAATATCTGGGCCTGACCCTGAAGGAAGGTGACCTGTTCCTGTTCTCGTCCAAGACCATTCCGGGGAACGAACGCAGCGTCGGGCGTATCGTCAACGCGTTCTCGGAAATGGGCGTCGACGTAGTGGATGACAGTTCGGGTCTCTATCACGTTTCGGGCCATGCCAACCGCCCCGATCTGGCCGAGATGCACCGCATTATCGCACCACAGATCCTGATCCCTATGCACGGCGAACACCGCCACCTGCGCGAGCATGTGAGCTTGGGAGAGACCTCGGGCCTTCAGGGGATCATCGCACCGAACGGAACGATGGTCGATCTGACCGGCAATGCGCCGAAGGTCGCGGAACATGTCGAGACGGGCCGCACCTACCTGGACGGGGCGGTGCTGATCGGCGCGTTGGACGGCGTGGTCAGGGACCGTATCCGGATGGCCCTGAACGGGCATGTCCTTGTCACGCTGATCGTCGAGGATGGCGAACCGCTCGGCGACGCATGGTGCGAGATCATGGGCCTCCCCGAAACCGGCCGAAGCCGCGCGCCGCTGGTCGATGTGCTGGAAGAGGATGTGACCCAGTTTCTAAACCGGGCAGGTCGCAAGACGCTGGCTGATGACGACAAATTGGGCGACGAGATCAAGCGCATCGTCCGCGCGACCGCGAATGACGAGATCGGCAAGAAACCGGAAGTGACCGTCGTGATCAGCCGGCTTCAGGCGTGACGGTGGACGCCCGCGCGGGGACTGCGAGGGGCGGGATCGTTGCGATCGGAAACGTCTGGCGGAGGCAGGGGCAGAGCTAACGCTTCAGCTTGCGCTGCGATCCTCGAAGCTGAGTGCGATGAAGCTGGGCATGTGATCGCCCATGCCGACCTCCCTACCCTGACCGCCACCCTGCTGCCGCTCTTTCTTCCGGTCCCGGTCATGGCGGTCGGACCTGCTGCGATCGTCGCGCGGCTTCTGTTCCTGCGGCGCGGCTTCGGCTTTTGTCGCAGGGGCATCGGCGGGCTCGCTCCGCTCCTTGACTTTGCGGCCGCGTGGGGCGCGTTCGCGGCGTGGTTTCTCATCCTGCTCCGGCGCGCCTGAGTGATCGGAAACCGCCGATTTAAATGGGGCTTCTCCGCGGGGGATTTCCTTTTCGATCAACCGTTCGATCGCGGCAAGGTTCTTTTCATCCTGCGGCACGCAGATCATGATCGCCTTGCCCGCGCGCCCCGCGCGACCGGTGCGTCCGATGCGGTGGACGTAATCCTCTGGGTGGCTGGGCACGTCGAAATTGAACACGTGACTGACCGCCGGCACGTCAAGCCCGCGCGCCGCCACATCCGATGCGACCAGGAACCGCAACGTGCCCTCGCGGAACCCGTCCAGCGTACGTGTGCGCTGTGACTGGTCCAGGTCACCATGGATCGGCGCTGCGTCGTAGCCGTGCTTCTTCAGCGACTTAGCTACGATATCCACGTCCGTCTTGCGGTTGCAGAAGACGATTGCATTGGTGCATCTGTCGCCTTCCGCGTCGATCAGCTTGCGCAGAACCTCGCGCTTTTCGGTCGGCTGACGATCCTTGCGGCTGCCCTTGAATGGCACCACGACCTGTTCGATCGTCTCGGACGCGGTTGCCTGACGTGCCACTTCGATCTTTTCGGGATTCGACAGGAAAGTGTTGGTGATCCGCTCGATCTCGGGCGCCATGGTTGCACTGAAGAACAGCGTCTGCCGGGTGAAGGGCGTCAGGCTGAAAATCCGTTCGATATCAGGGATGAAGCCCATATCGAGCATCCGGTCGGCTTCGTCCACCACCATGATCTGCACGCCGGTCAGCAGCAGCTTTCCACGTTCGAAATGGTCCAGAAGCCGGCCCGGCGTGGCGATCAGCACGTCGACGCCCCGGTCGATCAGCATGTCCTGTTCCTTGAACGAGACCCCACCGATCAGCAGCGCCTTGGTCAGCTTCAGATGTTTGGTATAAGTATCAAAGTTTTCAGCCACTTGCGCGGCCAGTTCCCGCGTCGGGCACAGCACCAGAGACCGCGGCATCCGCGCCCGCGCCCGGCCCTTGGCCAGAAGCGTAATCATCGGCAGCACAAAGCCTGCCGTCTTGCCGGTGCCGGTCTGGGCGATCCCCAGCACGTCGCGCCCTTCCAGCGCGGCCGGGATCGCGCCCGCCTGGATCGGCGTCGGGGTTTCATAGCCCGCTTCTTCAACAGCTTTGAGGACCTTCGGGTCCAAGTTCAGGTCAGAGAATTTCGTCATTCATGTCCGTTTTCTTACGGACAATCTGCGCCCGTAACGTCTGATGAGGCCCGGCCCGTATGACCAACTTGTCCACAAGTGCCTCTGAATGAAGCGTGGCTACTCCAAATGACCATCAGGGTCAACGAGAGTCGCGTGCCGAACATTCAAATGCGGTGAAAGTCTTGTGATCGCATCGGGTCAGACGCTTTATGGAACTTGCGTCGGGGGCAGCGCATTTCCTCTCAACACATGAAATCGGAGGACGACATGGCGATCAAGAAAAAAGGCTCGGCAATCTGGAACGGAGCATTGAAGGACGGCAAGGGGACGGTCTCGACAGAAACGGGTGTGATTGAGCGGCAGCCCTATGGGTTCAATACGCGTTTCGAAGGTGCAAAGGGCACGAACCCGGAAGAGCTTATCGCGGCGGCTCATGCGAGTTGTTTTTCAATGGCGTTCTCGATGATCCTGGGGGAACACGATCTGATTGCAGACGAAATCCGCACGACCGCGACCGTTTCGCTCGAGGAAAAGGACGGCGGATTCGCAATCACCAAATCGCATCTCGAGATGACGGCCAAGATCCCCGGTGCGGATGAGGACACGTTCCGGCAGGCGGCTGAAACGGCGAAAAAGAACTGTCCCGTGTCGAGACTGCTGAATGCGGAAATCACCATGGACGCCAAGCTGGAAAGCTAGGCTCAGTTCAGACCGATGCGCTTTCGTGCAGGGCGGGCCAGTAACCCGCCCGAAGCACCGCAACGGTCGGGGCGGGGGTCAGCACCGTGACTTCGGTTGAGGGCAAAGGCGTGGCTTCGCCGTAGCCTTGAGGAGAGAAGGCCACCGCATTGCCCCGCAGAACAAGATGCGCGCTTTGACCGAGAAGGATGAACGCACCATCCGGCAACCCGGTCGCTTCGGCCTGGAACCTGGCTTGCTGCCAGTTCCGCGGTTTGGCGCGCGCTGCGTGCAACGCGCGGTCTAGGAGCTTGGCGCTCGGGCGTTCGCCATGCGCCGTTTCCCAGAAATCGAGGAAGCGGATGTAGTCAGGGCGTCGGCACTCGGCGCATGGGCGATGACCGGCCGCGAGCGCGACCGCCTCATCGAGGAAGAACAGTTCGGTATAGTGGCCCGGCGACATGACGGTGCGTCGGCGGCCCTTGAACGACAGGCAGCACGTTACCCAGTTCTTGTGTCGCCATCGCGCCCGGCCAAGTTGCCTGTTGTCGCCATGCAGAATGCCACGATTGCCCATGAACCCGCCACGTGCCGGATGGGCGATGATTTCACCCGTAGGCATCACGCGGTTCTGCAGCGTCACACCATCATCTCTTTCGTCGCGGTCAGCTTGAGTTCGGGGTGGTCCCGCTCGATCCGGTCGATATCCCATTGCAGCCGGGTCAGGTAGACAAGGTCGCCGTCGTTGTCGTAAGCCACATGGCCCTTGTTGGTGTTGACGAACTTCTCGACAGCCGGCTTCGGACCGGCGATCCAGCGGGCCGAGGTGAATTGCGATTGCTCGAAACGCACCGGCAGGCCGTATTCCAGCTCGATTCGGCTGGCCAGAACCTCGAACTGCAGGGCGCCGACGACACCGACGATGAAGCCGGAACCGATCATCGGTTTGAAGACCTTGGCGGCACCTTCCTCGGCGAATTGCATCAGCGCCTTTTCCAGGTGCTTGGCCTTCATCGGGTCCATCGCCCGCACCGATTGCAAAAGTTCGGGCGCGAATGAGGGGATGCCGGTGACGCGCAATTCCTCGCCCTCGGTCAGCGTGTCGCCGATGCGAAGCTGTCCGTGGTTTGGGATGCCGATGATATCGCCGGCCCACGCCTCTTCTGCGAGTTCGCGGTCGGCGGCGAGGAACAGGACCGGGTTGGTGATCGACATCGGTTTCTTCGACCGGACGTGATGCAGTTTCATCCCACGCTCGAAATGGCCCGAGGCGAGGCGGACGAAGGCCACACGGTCGCGGTGCTTGGGGTCCATGTTGGCTTGCACCTTGAAGACGAAGCCCGAAACCTTGGTCTCGTCCGGACTGATCTGGCGCGGCTGGGCGGTCTGCGGCTGCGGCACCGGGCCGAAATCGCCGATGCCGTCCATCAGTTCCTTGACCCCGAAAGAGTTGATGGCAGAGCCGAACCAGATCGGCGTCATGGTGCCATCCAGAAACGCCTGCCGATCGAAGGCGGGCAACAATTCGCGCGCCATCTCGACCTCTTCGCGCAGTTTTTCCAGCAACGGACCGGGCACGTGTTGGGTAAGTTTCGGGTCGTCCAGCCCTTCGATCTTCACCGATTCAGCGATCTTGTTACGGTCGGCACGATCCATCAGCTCCAGCCGGTTGCGCAACATGTCGTAGCAGCCGATGAACTCGCGCCCGACCCCGACCGGCCAGCTGGCCGGCGTCACATCGATCGCCAGGTTCTCCTGGATCTCGTCGATGATCTCGAAAGTGTCGCGGCTTTCGCGGTCCATCTTGTTGCAGAATGTCAGGATCGGCAGGTCGCGCAGACGGCAAACCTCGAAAAGCTTCTGCGTCTGGCTTTCGACGCCCTTTGCACCGTCGATCACCATCACCGCAGCATCGACGGCAGTCAACGTGCGGTAGGTATCCTCGGAGAAATCGGAGTGGCCGGGCGTATCCACCAGATTGAAGCGGTAAGTCCCGAAATCGAACGACATGGCCGACGCGGATACCGAAATGCCGCGATCCTTCTCCATCTGCATGAAGTCCGAGCGTGTGCGTCGCGCTTCGCCTTTTGCGCGCACCTGACCGGCCATCTGAATCGCACCACCATAAAGCAGGAATTTCTCAGTCAGCGTGGTTTTTCCCGCATCGGGGTGACTGATGATGGCAAAGGTGCGCCGCCGGGCAATCTCGGCGGGAAGGTCGGGGATGTTCGAGCTACGGTCCAGCATGATCCGCGCCATTTACCCCGGACTGCCCCGCGCCGCAATCGGGCATCGCGGGGGGCCAAAACGCGCCTTAACCGGTCGCCGATCCCGCATGGCCTTCCGCGGCAGCCTCGGATCGCAGTTTCTTCTTCATTTCGGCGGGCAGCGAAGAGTGCAGATACGGCGCGGCGAACACGCTTTCCGCAGCAATGCCTTCTGCATAGATGATTTCGTGCCGGTCGAAAATCAGCTGGAAATAGTCCACGAATCCGCCTTCCGAGGCCACGACCGTGTCGCCGTTCACCAGTTCGGCGGCGCGGATCATCCGCTCGGCCCGCCCGCCGGCCAGCGCCCTTTGCCGGTCGTAGACGAACAGCCTGTGATTTGGCGCCAGCGTCAGCGGTCCCTGGTTGTTCAATGCGCCCTCGGCGATGCAAATGGGCGCGAAGGCACCGATCGCCCTGACCGTCTGCTCTCCGATCCAGCGCAAGGGCTGCGGCCCGTGGTCCCGGGTCAGGACCGGGTCGCCGGGTTGCAGATCCTCGATCGCGACCTGCCGGCCGTCAGACAGAGTGATGCGGGTGCCCCGCGCGAACGAGACGCAGCCGAGATTCGCGAACCGGCTGACAGCGCGGTCGCGATCAATCGAAACCAGTGTGTGATCGGTTTTCTTGCGCACCGGTGCGAGAGGCATCATGTAGGTTGCGTCGATCATGCCACCCGATGTCTCGACAATGATCAGCGCGTCGATCGTCGATCCGTCGGGACACATGAAAGTCAGGCAGCAATCAAGATGCAGAATTGCACCGGGACGCCCCACATCGCTGTCGGCGGCCACCTGAAACGCCTTGGTTTCCCCATCGCCGCTGATCGCCAGATTCTGCCGCCGGGCCTCTGCATGCAGACGGTAGACATCGGTCAGGTTCAGTTCCGCCTGGTCGGAAACCGGGTCTTTCAGATTGGCACCAATGGTGACCGTGAACCACTCCGACCGATAAACCGGAACCACAAGCACCGAACTGTTCAAACCATCTCGCATGACGCCCCACGGTTGCCTAGGACCTTGCTCTACAATTCCAAGCCGTTCACGGCAAGAATTCCCTTGGATTCAGTGGAAACTAACCAACAGGAACAGTTTCAGAGGCAAGTTCGAGCAGGCCAGCAGGACGCATGACCGGCAATTCCGGGCATTGCGGCTTACCTCCGGCTGCGCCATGGTCCGGGAAACAACTACGAGGAGGCTCGGCATGGATCTGGGAATTTCGGGCAAGCGGGCGATCGTCTGCGCGTCATCAAAGGGTCTCGGGCTGGGATGCGCCCGTGCTCTGGCGGAGGCGGGTGTCGATCTGGTGATTAACGCACGGGGCGAGGACGCCCTTCGCCAAGCGGCTGAGGCGATCCGCAAGGATTTCGGCGTGGACGTCACGGCAGTGGCCGCGGACATCGCCCTGCAGGAAGGGCGCGAAAGGGTGCTGAGTGCGGCGGGCGAGGTTGATATCCTTGTCAACAATGCCGGTGGACCGCCACCCGGCCTGTGGAAAGACTGGAGCCGCGAGGATTTCATCAAGGCGCTCGACGCCAATATGCTGGCGCCCATCGCGATGATGCAAGCGGTGCTGCCCGGGATGATGGATCGTGGCTGGGGCCGCATCGTGAACATCACCAGCCAATCTGTGCGATCACCTATTCCGCAGCTTGGCCTTTCCAACTCCGCGCGCGCGGGCCTGACCGGATTTGTTGCCGGCACTTCGCGGCAGGTTGCGCCTTCAGGTGTGACGATCAACAACCTGCTTCCCGGGATCCACGCCACGGACCGTGCCGATTCTCTGGATGGCGGAGTCGCCAAATCCAAGGGCATCTCGGTGGACGAGGCGCGGGAGCAACGCGAAGCGACAATTCCCACGCGACGTTACGGTCGCCCCGAGGAGTTCGGCGCCTCCTGCGCGTTCCTCTGCTCGAAGCATGCCGGTTTCATTGTCGGGCAGAACATCCTTCTCGACGGCGGCGCAACGAACCTGACGATCTGAGCCGTATCCAACGACTTGCTCCCATTCGGGAGGGCTGCTATTGCGCCAAAGTCCGATGGTTTTCATCGGATTAAGGATCGAGGCAGGATTGGACACTCCCACGCCACTTCTGGAGGTGCAGAACGTGACGCGCCGCTTCGGCGGACGAGCGGTGGTGGAAGATCTGTCGCTTCGGGTCATGCCGGGTCAGGTCACCTGTCTGCTTGGGCCCTCGGGTTGCGGAAAATCCACGACGTTGCGGATCATTGCGGGCGTCGATCGGCAGAACGAGGGCCGGGTTCTGGTCAACGGTCGGGTGATCTCGGACTCGACCACCGATTGTCCGCCGGAAGAGCGCTCGATCGGCTTGATGTTCCAGGATTTTGCGCTGTTTCCCCATCTGTCGGTGGCAGAGAACGTGGCGTTCGGGCTGAAGGGAACAGCGGCCGAAAAGCGCGCCCGTGCGTCGGATCTGCTTGCGCGGGTCAATCTGGCCCATGCACTCGACGTCTACCCGCATGAAATGTCCGGTGGCGAGCAGCAGCGCGTCGCGCTGGTCCGGGCCCTGGCGCCGCGGCCCAAGATCATGCTGATGGATGAACCCTTTTCGGGTCTCGACGAACGATTGAAGGATGACATTCGCGATGCCACCCTGGCGGTTCTGAAGGACGAGGGAACTGCGGTGCTGCTTGTCACGCACGAACCGGACGAGGCGATGCGGATGGCCGATGAGATCGCGCTGATGCGCAGCGGCCGGATCGTGCAGCAGGGTGCGCCCTACAACATCTACAATTCTCCGGTCGACAAGGCATGCGCAGCATTCTTCAGTGATATCAACGTGATCGAAGGTGTTGTTGAAGGTGCTCTTGTCAGCACCGCCTTCGGCGAATTCCTGGCCCCAGGCCATCCGGACGGAGAGAAAATTGACATCGTCATCCGGCCCCAGCATGTCCGGATCGACTTCGACCGTGGCGGCAAGGGTCCAAACCCGACAGAGGTGGACGGCGCGCCCGCGCGGGGTGTGGTCGAGCGTGCCCGTTTCATCGGTCGCGAGAGTCTGGTCGAATTCAGGATGGACTATGACGGGTCGCTGCTGAAAGTGACGGTGCCGTCCGTCTTCCTGCCAAAACCGGGAACAGCGTTATGGCTGATGATCCGGCGAGAACGTTGCTTTGTCTTCAAAAGCAATGGCTAACCAGATTCTCTTGATGGAAAATCCGCTAATGTTTTGCCGGGTTCATCCGCGAACCTTGCCGAGAGTTCGGATAGATCGCTGATTCGGTCGACGCGCAAGGTTCGGAATGCCCGGCGTGTCTCGCACCATGCGGCGCAGGTCCATACCCGACCCCAATAATCCAGTTTCAGGGGTCGGATCAGAAGCTCATCGTTCTTGCCCGCTTCGGAAAAATAGACGACACGCAGCTTGTGCCGTGTGC
Source organism: uncultured Alphaproteobacteria bacterium (assembly GCA_942492375.1). Classification (GTDB taxonomy): domain Bacteria; phylum Pseudomonadota; class Alphaproteobacteria; order Rhodobacterales; family Rhodobacteraceae; genus JAHEAO01. The sequence goes on along the minus strand of CALOEL010000020.1, from coordinate 14,678 downwards.
GGATCGCATTGCGGATCGCGGGAATGTTCCGGATGCCGGCGGCCGTGTCGGCAAAGGGGAAGACGGCCAGACCCCATGCGGCCGAGGGCCCGGTCCGGCCCTCGGGCATCGCTTCATCGATCTTGCGCGCCAGACTTCGGGCGGCCGCCTGCAATTCCGGGTCGCTGGCCTCTGTCATGACGGCCACTCCGAGATGCAGGGCCTCCAATTCGTCCAGCGTCAGATTCACCGGCGGCAGTGTGACCGGCAGGGTCATCCGATAGCCGACCCCCCGCTCTCCTTCGACCGGAACGCCTGACGTCCGCAGTGTCTCCATGTCCCGGTAAATCGTGCGCTGGGTTACCCCCAGCGCTGAAGAAAGATCCTCGGCCCGGTGAGCGGCGCCGTCGCGAAGGCACCCGATCAGTTCCAGCAGTCTGTCCTTGCGTCGCAATGCCTCAAGCCTTCCTTGATTCGCTTGATGGCAGTTTAGCTCCTGACAAAAACTTGTCAGGTGTAAAGACATGCCGATACCCGGCGCACCAATCCTGTGCAATTGCCGCAGATTTGACTGCGCGGCGCGCATTACCCCTTTTTCATCGGCACCGGAGCCAATAGATAGCAGCATGCAGAATGGATGGGTTCGCCCATCCGCACGAGGAGAAGACCCATGCTTAACAATATCGGCCTTCCCGGCCTCTTGCTGATCGCTATCGTCGTACTGGTCCTGTTCGGACGTGGTAAGATTTCTTCGCTCATGGGCGAAGTCGGCAAGGGGATCACCTCTTTCAAGCGCGGCATAGACGATGGCAAGCGCGAGATCGAGGATAGCTCCGAGAGTGCCCGCGACGTGACACCGGAAAACGAAAAAGACAAAGCCTAGGCCCGGTTCGAAGAGGGCTGACGCATCATGTTCGACATCGGCTGGACCGAATTGCTGCTTATCGGCATCGTGGCCCTGATCGTCGTGGGTCCCAAGGATCTGCCGGTGATGTTCCACACGCTCGGACGCTTTACCGCCAAGGCGCGCAGCATGGCGCGGGAGTTCACCCGCGCTATGGACGATGCGGCGAAGGAAAGCGGCGTCGCGGACGTTGCAAAGGATCTCAAGACCATGACCAGCGCTCGGAACATGGGGCTGGACAAGGTCAAGGACGCCGCAACCAAGTTCGAGAAATGGGATCCGATGAAATCATCGGACAAGCCGAAAGGTCCTGCGACCCAGGCGCTGTCGGAAGAACGCGCGGCAACGGCAGAGAAGATCCGCGAATCCGCGGCCCGCAAGGCAAGTGAACGCCTGGCCCGCGAAGAGGCGGAAAAGACGGTCGCCGATGCGCCACCAGCGGAAACGACACCGAGCGGCGGCAAACTCGCCGCCACGCCCAAGGCGAAGCCGAAACCCAAAACCGCTTCGCCCGCCACCAAATCCGCTGCCAGGAAGGTCACAAAGCCTGCCGCCAGCAAGCCTGCCCGGAAAGTCTCGGAATGAGCACGGAAGAGCTTGACGACAGCTCTGCACCGCTGATTGAGCATCTCGCGGAACTGAGGACGCGGCTGATCAAATCGGTCGTCGCGTTCGTAATCGGGATGATCATCTCGTTCACCATGGCCGAACCGATTTTCAACTTCCTGACAGCCCCGCTGTGTTCGGTCCTGAATGAGCGCGGGCAAGATTGCGGGCTGATCTTCATCAAGGCGCAGGAAGGCTTTTTTGTCGCCATCCGGATCTCGCTTCTTGGAGGATTCGTGCTGGCCTTTCCCTACATCGCAAACCAGATGTGGCGCTTTGTGGCGCCGGGGCTCTACAAGTCGGAAAAGGGCGCGTTTCTTCCGTTCCTGATCGCCTCTCCCTTCATGTTCTTCCTTGGGGCCTCCTTCGCCTTCTATGTGGTCACGCCGCTGGCCTTCGATTTCTTCCTCGGCTTCCAGCAACTCGGATCGGGCGGCGATCCCGAGACGATCGACGGCGTATTGGCGGCGCCGGTGCCTAGCGTGATCTTCCAGGGTTCGGCCGAGGAATACCTTGCCCTTACGATCAAGTTCATCATTGCCTTCGGCCTGTGCTTCCAGCTTCCGGTCCTGCTGACGCTGATGGGCAAGGCGGGTCTTGTCTCATCCGAAGGGCTTGGATCGGTGCGCAAATACGCGGTGGTCTGCATCCTCGTTCTTGCCGCAATCGTGACGCCTCCTGACGTCATCACGCAGGTGATCCTGTTCGTCGTCGTCTACGGGCTTTACGAGATCTCGATTCTCCTGGTCCGCCGCGTGGAACGTCAGCGCAACGAGAAACTGCGCGAGGAAGGTTTGCTTGACGACGAGGACGAGGTGCTTTGAGCGACGACGCGCTGAACCGGATCGCGGCGGCGCTTGAACGAATGTCGCCCGCCCCGCTGACGGAGCCCGATCTTGCCGCGGCAGAGGCGTTCGTCTGGCATGTCGAACCCGACCGGCTGGAGCCCGTGACAGAGGTCAACCGCGTCGATCTCTCGCTGCTCGTCGGCATAGACCGCTCGCGAAACACGTTGCTGGAGAACACCCTGCAATTCGCCCGCGGCTTGCCCGCAAACAACGCGCTTCTCTGGGGCGCGAGGGGGATGGGGAAATCCTCGCTGATAAAGGCTGCCCATGCGGAGGTCCTGCGACAGGGGCACAATTTGAAGATCGTCGAAGTACAGCGAGAGGATCTGCCGTCGATCGGCCGCTTGCTGAACCTGTTGCGCAGGTCTGATGAACGGTTCCTGCTGTTCTGCGACGACCTGTCATTCAGCCATGACGATGAGCACTACAAAAGCCTGAAGGCCGTGCTGGATGGCGGGATCGAGGGGCGGCCCGGCAACGTGGTTTTCTATGCCACTTCGAACCGCAGGCACCTTATGCCACGCGACATGATCGAGAATGAGCGCTCCAGCGCGATTAGCCCGTCGGAAGCGACTGAGGAGAAGGTCTCGCTTTCGGATCGCTTCGGTCTGTGGCTCGGGTTTCACCCCTGTTCGCAGGACGAGTATCTGGCAATGATCCGCGGCTATTGCGATGCCTATGGGATCGAGATCGGCGACGAGACGCTGCGGGCCGAGGCGGTCGAATGGCAAGCCACGCGAGGCAGCCGGTCAGGCCGGGTCGCGTGGCAGTATGTCACGGATCTTGCCGGGCGCAGGGGCATCCTGCTTTGACGATCAGTTGAGGTATGGCATCGGATCGACGCTGTCGAAGCCTTTGCGCACCTCGAAATGCAGGAAACTGGGATTGGCGTTTCGGATCTTGGCGATCTGCTGTCCGCGCTTCACGCTGTCGCCCTTTTCGATCGTGACGCTGTCCACGCCGGCATAGACGGTCAGCAGGTTGTCCGCATGGCGCAGGACGACAATCGGCACCTGGTCGGTGTCGCGGGTGATCGCCGCCACCGTCCCGTCAGCCGCCGCCATAACACCGGTTCCGGCGCCGGCGGAAATATCGATACCCTCGTTCTTGCCCTTGGAATAGCCGCGGATGATGCTGCCACCCACCGGCATCATCAATTTGGAGCTGCCGGAGGCCTCGGTCTTTTCCGCGCTGAGATCGGGCGACGCCGGCGCAGGGGTGGCCGCTGCCGGTTCGGCTTCTTCTTCTGGCAGGGGCTGCGTGGCGCTCGGTGGTACCGGCGTGACGGAGCCTGATCCGGGTGCCTCGACCACAGGGGCGACCGGCGGAGCCTCGGCGGCGACGGGGATCAGCAGATACTGGCCTTCGCGCACCACCATGTCGGAACCCAGACCGTTCCAATCGGCCAGCGACCTCGGCGACACATTGTAGAGCCGCGCGATCTGGAAGGCGGTTTCACCGCGTTCGACCCTGTGGCGGACGGGCTCTGTCCCGGTTTGAGCGACGGGAGTTGCTGCCGCTGTCGTCTGTGCCGGAGCTATGGTGCCCTGAGAGCCTGCTCGGTCGATGGCGGCACCCGCGATCGTGGTCACGTCGATCTGGCCGGTAGGTTGGATAGGCCCGGTGCCGACGGCGCCCGTGGCGGGCGAAGGCTCGCCAACGCGCCGGGGCAGGGCCAGGACCTCTCCTTCGCGAAGCGGCGTATCGACCGGCAGGCCGTTGTGGCGCGCCAGTTCGTCGGTTGGCAGTCCGACCCGCGCCGCGACATCGCCGACGCGATCGCCGCGCTGCGCGACAGCGACCTGGTAGTTCGGATAGGAAATGACCCCCCGATTGTCGGGTTGCGGGCGTTGCGCCGCCACCGCCTGCGCTGCGCCTGACGTGTCAAGTCCACCGCCGTAGCGCCGGAAGTCGAAGTCAAGCGGCTGGTCACAGGCGGTCAAGGTGACCAAAGCGCCGCACATCAGGATTGCGCGGCAGCGGGAATGGCGGGTGGCTGACATAGCTCGTATCCTCATTTTCCTGGCCCTGTTGCCGGGCCTTTAGCACCCCTTCGGGGCGATCGGTTCTGTCTGTGCGGACGGATCAATCCTGACCAAGCCCCTCGATCAGGGGCACGAACCGCACCGGCCGCAGTTCTTCGTAGTCGTAGCCTGCTTCGCTGCGCGTAACCTTGATTAGGCTCTGCACCGCATCCGACTGGCCGACCGGCACGACCATGATACCGCCAATCCTGAGTTGCGCCAATAGCGGACCGGGCGCGTCCTCTGCGGCGGCGGTCACCAGGATTCGATCGAACGGCGCGTGATCGGGCAATCCGTGGCTGCCGTCGGCGGTGAACACGGTGATATTGGTCAGACCAAGTTCGTCGAACAGCGCCTTGGCAGAGTTGACCAGCCGCCGGTGCCGTTCAACGGTGTAGACCCTGCGAGCCAGCTGGCTGAGGATCGCGGCCTGGTAACCAGAGCCGGTGCCGACCTCAAGAACCTTGTCCCGAGGCTGGACATTCAGCGCCTGCGTCATCAACCCGACGACCGAAGGCTGGCTGATCGTCTGGCCGCAGGAGATCGGCAGCGGCATGTCTTCGTAGGCGCGTTCGGCGAAGATGCCTTGCACGAAGGGCCCGCGGTCGATCTTTTCCATCGCCCCCAGCACGCGCTTGTCGGTCACGCCATGGCTGCGCAACGCGTAGAGAAACTGCATCTTCCGTTCGGCGTCACCGGTCATTCCAGCCTGCCCCGAAGATCGTCCAGAATGTCATGCGCGGTCAGGTCGGCGCGAAGCGGCGTGACGGAAATGTACCCATCGAGGTTCACGGCGGCGTCCGAGCCCGACAAGGTCGCTTCGTGCTGGGGCGCCCCTGTAATCCAGAGAAAGCGCCGTCCGGTGGGCGAGATATAGGGCTCGACTCCGAAGCCCATGTCGCGGCGGAACCCTTGGGGGGCGACACGGATGCCCTTGCAATCCGCCGAGGCGACAGGCGGGAAGTTGACATTGTAGAACACGCCGTAGTCGTCCGCGGTCCAAACTCCCTTGTCGAGGATCGCACGCACCGTGTCGACGCCATGCGCGCGGGCAGTGTCGAAAGGATCGTCCAGTACGGCGGTACCCGGGCCCATGTACTGACTGAGCGCAATCGCGGGGATGCCGTGCAGCGCCGCCTCCATCGCGCCGCCGATCGTGCCGGAGTAGAGCACGTTTTCCGCGGCGTTGTTACCGCGGTTGACGCCGGACAGAACCAGATCGGGCTTGCCATCCTTCAATACATCAAAAAGCCCGGCCAGGACACAATCGGCGGGCGAGCCCTCGGCCGCCCAACGGCGCGGACCCATTTCGGCGATCATGGTCGGATGGGTATAGCTTATCGCATGGCCCACGCCGGATTGTTCGAATGCCGGGGCGACGGTCCACACCTCGCCGCCCTTGCCGGCGATCTCCTCGGCGATGGCGGTCAGAACTTTCAACCCGGGGGCGTTGATCCCGTCGTCATTCGTGATGAGTATGCGCATCTGCCGCCTGCCTGTTTTGCCTTGTGCATAAAGGACGGTAGCTGCAGCGGCAAGCCGCGCGTCGCCGATCCGCCGCGACGGCGTCAGGAAATCTCGGACAGCAGCCGGGCGGCCTCGTCATGCGGACTTGAAAGAGCCTGACGATCCTCGCCGGGAAAGAAGCGGGCGCGGGTGGCCGTCGGCATCGGAGCCGGGGTCAGAATTCGAACCTGAACGCCATTCGCCGCCGCTTCCGACTGCCAGCTTCGGGCAAGGGCGATCTGTGCGGCTTTGGTCGCACCATAGGCCCCAAAGAATTTCTGGCCTGCTCTCGGATCATCGAAGAAAATCGCGCGGCCCGCGGGGGACAGGGCCAGAAGCGGTTCCACCATGGGGATAAGCCGGCCAGTCGCAGTGACATTCGTGTCTACCGACTTGTCCCAGTCCCTGCTGTCCAAATGCGCGGCCGGTGCCAACGGAGCAGCATGAACGGCGGCGTGAACCCAGGTGTCGACATGGCCCCAGCGATCGAAGATCGAGCGACAGAGCTGGGCCATCGCCTCGACCAGAGTGATGTCCATCGGAGCGAGCGTGGCCTGACCGCCCTTGGCCTTTATCCGGTCATCCAGTTCTTCCAGCGCACCGGTCGTGCGGGCGACGGCGACGATGTGGTGGTCGGTCGCCAGAGCTTCGGCGAACGCGGCGCCGAGGCCGCGTGAAGCGCCGGTAATCAGAGCGATTTTGTCTTTTTTATCAGCCATGTCTGCGGAATTTTTCGTGTGAAATGTGATAGGTTAGTGCAAGTCTGGCGCAATGGTCCAGAGGATCAGTCGGCAGCGGCGCATCAAGCGCCATATGCAGCCCCCGATTGCCTTCGTATTCGAACGTCTCAGGGTAGATCGACCGCATCGTTTCCACAAGCCTCGTACTGCAATTCAGGAACACTCCGATGCGGTCGGGATTGGCCTGCTTCCACGCGATCCGAAGCGTCGAACCGCTATTCGTCGCCTCGGTCAGATAGGCTGGTTCGCCCCATTTCAACGTCTCGGTCAGCGGACCGATAACGGGCTGTGAGGCCGCGGCTTGCAGCACGATGTCGCGGATCGTTAGGAACGCCGACTTGGCCGGCTCTGGGTAGGCGGCGATCGCTGCCGTCACCCTTTCGGGAATGCCAGGCGGTGCGTCGGTCACTCTGCCGCTGGCTTCATCGAGAAACCCTTTTCGATCATGTCGGCGGGCTTGACGGGATACTCGCCCGAGAAGCAGGCATCGCAATATTGTGGGCTCTTGCCGTCGCGGCCCTGAGCTTCTCCGACGGCTCGGTAAAGGCCGTCGAGCGATATGAATTTCAGGCTGTCCACGCCGATATGGTCGCGCATCTCGTCTTCGCTCATATGGCTGGCCAGCAGCTTTTCGCGCTCCGGCGTGTCGACGCCGTAGAAACAGGGCCAGGATGTCGGCGGCGAGGCGATGCGGAAATGGACCTCGGCGGCGCCGGCATCGAGGATCATGTCCTTGATCTTCATGCTGGTCGTACCGCGCACCACCGAGTCGTCTACCAGGATCACCCGCTTGCCGCGGATGAGCGCGCGGTTGACGTTCAGCTTCAGCCGCACGCCCATATTGCGGATCTGCTCGGTCGGTTCGATGAAGGTCCGGCCCATATACTGGTTGCGGATGATGCCCATTGCATAAGGTATGCCGCTTTCCTGAGAATATCCGATGGCGGCCGGTGTGCCGCTGTCGGGTACCGGGCAGACGATATCGGCCTCGACCGGGGCTTCGCGCGCCAACTCTACCCCAATCTGGCGGCGGGTCTCGTAGACCGAACGCCCACCCAGGATCGAGTCGGGGCGCGAGAAATAGACATGCTCGAAGATGCAGAAGCGCGGCTTGGCGCGTTCGAAGGGGTGGAAGCTTTGCAGGCCCTCGGCCTCGGAGATCACGACCATCTCGCCGGGTTCGATCTCGCGCACGAATTCGGCGCCGATGATGTCGAGCGCGCAGGTTTCCGACGACAGGACCCAACCCTCTCCGATCCGGCCCAGGACCAGCGGGCGGACGCCAAGCGGGTCGCGCACACCTATCAGCTTGGTGCGGGTCATCGCCACGACCGAGAAGGCGCCCTCGACCCGGCGCAGCGCGTCCTTCATCCTTTCGGGGATGTTGCGCTGAAGCGACCGCGCCATCAGATGGATGATGCATTCGCTGTCGGAATGGCTTTGGAAGATCGAGCCGCGCTCGATCAGTTCCTTCCGCAGTGCCTCGGCGTTGGTGATGTTGCCATTATGGGCGATGGCCGCTCCACCCATGGAAAACTCGCCGAAGAACGGCTGCACGTCGCGGATCTGAGTGTTGCCCTTTGATCCGGCCGTGGAATAGCGGACATGACCAATCGCCAGTTCGCCTGGCAAAGTCTCCATCAGGCTGGCCTTGGTGAAATTGTCGCGCACGTAGCCGAAGCGGCGGGCCGAACTGAATCCGATTTCGGGCGCGTAGCTGACGATGCCGCCTGCCTCCTGCCCGCGATGTTGCAGGGCGTGCAGGCCGAGCGCCACGAAGTTCGCCGCGTCCTTCGCGCCGATCACGCCATAGACGCCGCATTCCTCTTTCACCCTTTCGTCGTCGAAAGGGTGGGCGATGAACGGCTTCACGGTCGAGAGGTCTTGCATCGTGCCGGCAGCTCCGAATCCGGTAAACTTGCAGATGCCTCCGTTTAGTGGCTGGCAAGGGACATGTCACGCGGCGATCGTGAAACTCTGCGTGACAGGAACTGCAATTGCAGATGCAACCGCATCCGCGTGAGATACGTTGATTGAGTGACCGTGCACCCTGTTCCACAATATTTCTATTCCGCCTGAAGGAGTCAGCGATGAAAGATACGATCCGGATACGCTATCTTCTGACAGGCATTTTCCTGATGATGATGTTCGCGTCCATCTACTTCGCCAAAGACCTACTGTTGCCGATCGTGCTCGGGCTTCTCCTTGCGCTTACCCTCAGCCCGCTCGTCCGCGGCCTCCGCCGCGGCGGTATCCCGCCGCAGATCTCGGCCGTGGTGATCGTTCTCGGTATCGGGATCAGCGGTGCTATCGGAACCTATGCGATGAGCGGGCCGGTGACTGAATGGGTCAAGGCCGCCCCTGAAATGGGGCAGAAGGTCCGAACAAAACTTGCCGGTCTTACGCGCTCGGTCGAAGCGGTCAAGAAAGCGTCCGAGGATGTGGAGGCCCTTGCCGATACCGCATCCGAGAACGTGGACCGCGTCGTCGTCCAGGGTCCCGGCCTGCTGGCCAATGCCGTAAGCGAATTGGCAAGTTTCAGCACTTCGGTGATTGTCGGCCTGATCCTTGCGCTTTTCATTCTCGCGTCCGGTGACCTGTTCTACGTGAAACTGGTCGAGGCATTTCCCAGTTTTCGAGAGAAGAAACGGGCTATCAAGATCGTGCGCGACATCGAAAGACGGATTTCACATTATCTGCTGACGATCACGTTGATCAATGCGGGGCTGGGTCTAGCCGTCGGCACGGCGCTGATGCTCATCGGAATTCCCTATCCTTTCATTTGGGGCGCCGCGGCCTTTCTGTTGAACTTTCTGCCCTTTGTCGGCGCGGTCATAGGGACGTTGGCCATTGCCGTTTTTTCGATTGTCACGTTTGACAGCCTCGGCTACGCGCTGCTGGCTCCCTTAGCCTATTTCACCCTGACTTCCATCGAAGGCCATTTCGTAACCCCGATGGTTCTCGGTCAGCGGTTGGAAATGAACACCGTCTCGGTGTTCTTGACGGTTGTCGTCTGGGGCTGGCTCTGGAGCGTTCCGGGCGCCTTGATGGCGGTGCCGTTTCTGGTCCTGTTGAAGGTGATCTGCGACAACTTCGACGAACTTTCGGTGCTCGGTAATTTCCTCAGCGCGAGAAGCACCAGGGACGAACCATTGGAAGAGGCGTTGCCGGATGCGGCCTTGCGGAAGTCTTAGATCGGCGTCTGGCCGAACCCAGCGACCCGTCGCCAAACTGCCGCAGTTCCCGAGAAGGCCGCATCAGCGACCCGATTAGTCTTGCGTCATCGCCTGCCGGAACGCCAACTGGATATTAGTCGCGCGGCCCCGACGGGTCGCAATCCAACGAATGCCAACCGGAACGTCCCGCCATGCCAAAACTGATCCTTATCCTGAATGGCCCGAACCTGAACCTGCTGGGCCAGCGGCAGCCAGAGATCTACGGGACCGAGACGTTGGACGATGTCGCAAACGAATGCGAGGCGGTTGGCAAGCAACTTGGATTGCAAACCGAGTTTCGGCAATCGAACCATGAAGGGCAGATCATCGACTGGATTCAGCAAGCACGTGACGAGACGGCGGGGATCATCATCAACCCGGGCGCGCTTTCGCATACCTCGATTGGCATCCTCGATGCGCTGAATGCGTTCGACGGCCCGGTCCTCGAAGTTCATATCTCGAACATCCACAGGCGCGAGGCCTTCCGCCATCACTCTTACGTCTCGCTGCGCGCCGAGGGCGTCATCGCGGGATTTGGCACCGAAGGCTACGCCTTCGCCCTGCGCCGAATGGGGACGCTTCTAGGCTGATCCGCTCAGTTCGCTGCGTCCGGCGCGGCTTCGGCCGGAGCAGTCTCGACGGGAGCGGATTCGATCGGTGTGGTCGAGGCACTTTCCGGTGCGCCACAGCTACCGACCAGTTCTTCGTAACGCGCGACGATCCAGGCCGGTGCGTCTTCAGGAATGGAATCGTTCAGGTCATCCTGCACCCGCGCAAAGATCTTGGCGGTCCGGCTGTCGTCGACCATCGGCATCGAGCCGCCGGTAATCGCCCGGTCGTAGACGACAAGAGCGATTGCCACGAGCAGCAGGCCACGCGCCACGCCAAACAGAAAGCCCAGTCCCTGATCCAGCCCGCCCAGAGCGGATCGCTGGATCGCAGAGGAAAAGAGCGGCGCGAATATCGAGACGATGACGAGGGAGAGGGCGAACACCGCCGCGAAGGCGGCGATGATCGCCAATTCGCAGGAATCACCCAGGAAATCGCCGACCATCGGAATTTCGCGGATCAGTGGCTCTGCCTTGGGGGCGAAGATATAGGCAAGCACCGCGGCTGCGATCCAGCCGACGATCGCCATCGCCTCGCGCACGAAACCGCGGGAATAGGCCAGAATAGCCGACACGATGATGACAAGCGCCACCACACCATCGATAATTGTGAAACCTTCCATGCCCAACTCTCCTCGCGCGTGTTATCCCGCGCCGAAAACCTCGCCCACGAAACTCGTCAGATCGGGCATTTGCCTAATGCCCATCCCGTCATCCGAGCCCAATTTGCTTCTTGCCGGAGCGATAGCCTTGGAGAACCCCAATTTTCGGGATTCTTTGAGGCGATTTTCTGTCTGTCCGACCGGACGCAAGGCCCCTGATAGACTGATTTCTCCGAAAACCACAGTATCGGCGGGAATGGCAGCGTCTTCTCTGGCGGAAAGTAGCGCAGCCGCAACAGCCAGATCGGCGGCGGGTTCGCTGACTTTGAGACCTCCCGCGACGTTAAGATAGACATCAAGCCCTGTGAAAGGGATGCCGCAGCGCGATTCGAGCACGGCAAGGATCATCGCCAGCCGCCCACCATCCCAGCCGACGACCGTCCGCCGCGGCTGGCTGTGTGGGCTGCTGGCGACAAGGGCCTGGAACTCCACCAGGACGGGCCGTGTGCCCTCGATGCCGGCAAATACCACCGATCCCGGGGCGGGTTCGTCGCGCTCGGAAAGGAACAGGGCCGATGGGTTGGCGACCTCGGCCAGACCCTCGCCGGTCATCTCGAAAACGCCGATCTCGTCCGCCGGGCCAAAGCGGTTCTTGACCGCGCGCAGAATGCGGAACTGGTGGCCGCGCTCGCCTTCGAAATACAGCACGGTGTCGACCATGTGTTCGATCACGCGGGGACCGGCGATCTGACCCTCCTTGGTGACATGACCCACCAGCATCACCGACATGTCCTTGCGCTTTGCAAAGCTGGTCAGCTCATGCGCGGCGGCACGAACCTGGCTCACCGAGCCCGGCGCGCTTTCGACATTATCGGCCCACATCGTCTGGATCGAATCGATGATGGCGAGGTCGGGCTTTTCCGCCTCCAGCGTCGTCAGAATGTCACGCAAGTTCGTCTCGGCGGCCAGCTGCACGGCGGCATCCGACAGCCCAAGCCTCTGCGCGCGCATTCGCACCTGCGCGGTGGCTTCCTCGCCCGAGACATAGACTACCTTCAGCCCATTGCGGGCGAAGCTGGCCGCCGCCTGCAATAGAAGCGTGGATTTCCCGATACCCGGATCGCCGCCGACAAGGATCGCCGAGGCCGGCACCAGCCCGCCGCCAAGCACCCGATCGAATTCCTCGATCCCCGAGCCGGTGCGCGGCGGCGGGGTTTCCTCGGTTCGAAGGTCAGTCAGGTCGATCCTCGCGCCGCGACCGCCGCCGAGTGATTTCTTGGCCGGGCCGGTCGAAATCGGCAGGTCCTCGATAATCGAATTCCACTCTCCACAGGCGTCGCAACGCCCCGACCACTTGGTGTGGACCGCGCCGCAGAAGGTGCAGGAAAAGGTGAGCGTCTTTGCCATGGCTAGGCTCTATCGAAACGCGAAGGCATGGCCAACAGGGAGGTCACTTTTTTCGTGCCGTCGTCATGGAAATCGCAAGGGACACCAATATGCAGAAGGTAAAGAGATAAAGCCCCCAAGCGGTTTCGAGCCGTCCCACACCGACGCCCTTGGCCACAACGATGTAGAGCGCGATCAGAAAGACGTCGGCCATCGCCAGTTTTCCCAGCATATGCATGGCTGGCAAAAGTCGTGGCGATGCAAGACGGAAATGAACGAGGGCCAGACCGATGGTCTTCAGATACGGGGCGAAAAGAGCGAAGGCGGTGACGAGAAGCGCCAGGAAAACATCCGTTTCCCACAATGCCTGAAGTCCCGAGATCACCGAGATCTCCGACAACTCGAACAGTGGCAGCAGGCCCGCACGCATCAGTGGAGCAAACCACGCGATCGGAAAAAGCACGAGCAGGGCGAGATTGGCATATCGCAGCGACATGGCCGAGCCTTACATCAGCCCATCCACCGCTCCAAGCCGGAAGAACTGAACCTAGCCCAGTTTCTTTCGTTCCAGCCCGCTACGCTGCCGGAAGGTGGATTTCAGGTACATCCGTCCGAACAGACAAAACCACGACAGCGTCACCGCAATGATGAGATAACCATCGGCCAGATGTGTTTCCGCCAGGATGTCACCCAGCCGCAGGATCAGGAATCCGAGGTTGAAGCCGAGGCTGAGAAAGCTGCCCAGCAATGCAATGTTCACCAGAAGTGATCTTCGCGCCCTGCTGCCGGCCCGTCGCCGGTGCAAACTGGTGCGCAAGAGCAATGCAGGGGGCAACAGCAGCGCGACCAGTACCAGCAGGATGAACAGGACGAGCATCGGACGCAATGGCAATCCTCCGTCTGGTAAGGGGACTTGTCAGCCAAAACACTGCACCGCTTCCGCGACGAACCTCCGTTGCGACGATTTCAGATCAGCCCCCTGACAGAAGCAGTATGGCGCTTTCACCTCAGACTGGCAATCGGGCCGTCGGCGCGACCGTGGATGAACTGGTCCAGATACGGATCGCCGCTCTGGTCCATGTCGCCGATCGGTCCGGTCCATTGGATCTTGCCATCATGCAGCATCGCGACGCGGTCGGCGATCGCTCGCACACTGGTCATATCATGCGTGATCGCGATTGCCGTTGCGCCCATCTCGGTCACGATTTCCCGGATCAGCTCGTTGATGACACCTGCCATGATGGGGTCGAGCCCGGTGGTCGGCTCATCGAAAAAGATGACCGCGGGTTCCGCGGCGATGGCACGGGCCAGTCCGACGCGCTTTTGCATGCCGCCCGAAAGTTCGGCCGGGTAATGGTCGGCCACGTCCTCCGCAAGCCCGACACGGCGAAGCTTTTCGAGGGCGATGGCGCGGGCTTCCTCCTTCGGGCGCTTCAGCGATCCGCGCAGCAGACGGAAGGCGACATTCTGCCAGACGGTAAGAGAGTCGAACAGCGCTCCGCCCTGAAACAGCATCCCGAACTGCGCCAGAAACGCGTCGCGCTCTGCGCGGGATACATCCTCTCCGTCCAGCAGGATGGTGCCGTGATCCGGCGGGATCAGCCCCAGAATGCACTTCAGCAGCACTGACTTGCCGGAACCGGAGCCACCGATGACGACCATGCTCTCGCCCTCGGGCACCGCAAGGTTTATGCCGCGAAGAACCTGCTTGGCACCGAAAGCCTTATGAACGTCGTGAAGCTCGATCATGCGGAAAAGAACAGCGAGGTCAGGATGAAGTTCGCGGCCAGAATGAGCACCGCCGCAGCCTCGACCGAGGATTTCGTCGCCCGGCCCACGCCTTGCGCGCCGCGTCCGGCCGTCATGCCATAATAGCAACCCATGAGCGCCGCGATGAAGCCGAACACCGCGCCCTTTGCGAGACTCGACCAGATGTCTGCGGCTTCCAGAAACTCGATTGTGTTGGTCAGGTAGGTAGCACGGTTGAAGCCAAGTTGGCCGGTACCGACAAGAAAGCCGCCCATCACTCCGATGATGTCGCCAAGCCCCACCAGAAGCGGCACGACGATCACCGCCGCCAGAAGGCGTGGAGCCGTCAGGTATTTCATGGGATGGGTGGAAAGCGTCGTCAGCGCGTCAATCTGCTCGGTGACCTTCATCGTCGCGATTTCCGCCGCGATCGACGAGGTGACGCGGGCCGCTATCATCAGGCCGACCAAGCACGGGCCCCACCATGGGGAACCATGCCGATCGCAACGAT
>CALOEL010000019.1:0-32075 GCA_942492375.1 uncultured Alphaproteobacteria bacterium | reverse complement strand
CAGCCGGTCGGAGGGCAGTCTGCTGCAGCACTGCGGGATCCACCGGCGCCGCGTCGGCGGCGTGGTAGAACTGGCGCAGCGCCCGTTCCAGCCGCACCACATCGGGCAGGTAGACGATGCCGACGCCGGGCGGCAAGGTCTGCAGGAACTCGGGAAATTCCGCGCCATAGGCCATCATCAGCGCCGATCCCAGCAGGTGCTGGCGCAGATAGACGCCTGCCGTCGCGCGAAAGAACTCCTCGCCCACCAGCTTGCGGACCACCGGATAGGCGGCTTCCAGCGCCTCGGTCAGGCTGGCGACGACATTGTTGCGATAGACGGCAAACCGCTTTCCCGGCGGGGCGGCCCTGCGGGTCGGTCAGGCCGTCGGGAACGGCCAGATCGGGGTCGAGCACCGCGCGCGTGAAATCGGACTGGCCGGCGGTCATGCCGCGGTCTTCGCCAGCACCTGATCGGCGCGGGCCGCCTCTGCGGCCAGGACCGGCCAGTCGGGCACGTCATTGTCCCATTCGATCAGCGTCGGGCGGGGACCGGCGACGGACAATGTGTGGACGTAGAGCGTCCAGACCGGGTCGATGACCTCGCGGCCGTGGCTGTCGATCAAGAGCGGCGCGCCGTGGTCGTCCTCGTCCTCGTCATGACCGCCGAGATGGATCTCGCCGACATCGGCCATCGGGAACGCGTTGATATAGCTGACCGGATCGGTCTGCTGGTTGGTGGCGGAGACGAAGACGTTGTTCACGTCCAGCAGCAGGCCGCAGCCGGTCCGCCGCGCCAGTTCCGCGAGGAAGTCGATTTCCGGCATCTCGCTTTCGGTGAAGGCGAGATAGGTCGAGGGATTTTCCAGCAGCATCCTGCGCCCGACGGTTTCCTGCACCTGGTCGATGTGATCGGCCACGCGGGCGAGGGTCTTGGCGGTGTAGGGCAGCGGCAGCAAGTCGTTCAGGAAATGGCTGTCATGAGTCGACCAGGCGAGGTGTTCGGAGAAGCTGGCGGGGTCCAGCCAGCCGACCAGATGTTTCAGCCGCGCCAGGTGATCGGGATCAAGCGGGCTCTCGCCGCCGATCGACAGGCCGACGCCATGCACCGAGATCGGGAACCGTTCCGCCAGATGGCGCAGTTGCGCCAGCGGTCGGCCCCCGTCGCCCATGTAGTTCTCGGCATGGATTTCCAGCCATTCGACGGGGCCGGGATCGTTCAGGATGTCGGAATAATGCTGCGGCTTGTAGCCGACGCCGGGCCGGTCGGGGAGGCGGTCGGAATGTCGTTTTGCAGCGTCCAGCATCACACTTCTCCTATTGGGGCCGCCCAACACGGACAGCCCCGTCTGTCGCTCAAAGTGGCATTTGGGCCGCTAATACTTCGGCGTCGAGGCCATCCGGCAAATCGCGCGCCAATCCTGCGTATCCAGCCGCTTCGACTTCAGTCAGCAAAGCACCTTTGCGTGGAGTGCCGTCGGCCATCGCGGGCAGGTCTATTTCGGTGCAGGTCCCGGCCGGGACCAGCGTCCAGGCATTGCCCTGGTAATCGACCTTCGAGGTGCCGGCACAGGTGGTGCCGGGACCGGCCTGGCAACCGTTTTCGCCGGCCAGCGAAACGCCGAGGCACTTTTCCTGCTCCTGCGCGTTCACTGCGGTCGAGAAATGGGCGGTCAGCGCGGCTGCGATGGCGCCGGCTACGGCGAGGGTTTTTGCGTGTTGAGGCATGGGAGTCTCCCTTATTTCTGTTATTGCGTTGAATGACGTCACCGGGTGATGTCCCTAGAACCGCTAGAGCAAGGCTTGACGCTGCGCTACTCACAGTCCCGTGGGGCACGCGGCTGTTATCCACTGTAACATAATGTCGCAGGATTTCGGCGCGGCGATTTGCTTCAGGATCAACAGGTTGGTGCGGGTTCTTGAAGATCGTGACGTTAGATCTGCCTGCAGTTTCGGCCACCGGATCGGCCACGAACCCGGCAGGCTTCAGCGTCCGGCTCCGTCATTGCCGCGACCGCACAGGTCCAACTTCGGGACTTCGGGCGCAGGTCGGTCTACTCCGACAGGTCGCGATCCAGCGGTTCCAGCGACCCTTTGCGCGCGGTGCCATCGCTCATCGCGGGCAGGTCGATTTCCGTGCAGGTGCCGGTCGGAACAAGGATCCAGGCATTGCCCTGATAGTCCACCCTCGACGTTCCGGCGGCGATCGCCGGATCGTCCCCGCCATCATTCTGTCCGGCCAGCGCCACGCCATAGCATTTCTCCTGCTCTTGCGCCTTCGCCGGGGTCACGGAATGCACCGTCACAGCGACGGCAAGAACGCCGGTAACTGCGAGAGTCTTGATATGCCGAGGCATCGGGATCCTCCTGGATCTGTCGGGTCATCGACAGGCGATTCTGCTTGACGCCATAATGATTAGAGCATTGCGGGTCACGGCGCTACTCAAGGTGCCGTGGATACGGGTCCGCCGCTATCCTGACTTGCTGCCGCGGCCGGGAAGACCCCTTTTCAGCGTGCATCAGGCATTTGGCTCCGCATCCCCGGACAGCCGGCGCAAGTCGGGAGGCAGCGCCTCGGCGCCCAGATCGGTGACGACCCGGCGAAGCTCCAGCGTCTCGGTCGCCTTCTCGCCCAGACGGCGCAGCGTCACGGTACCGTCCTCGACCTCTCGCTGGCCGACGGCGAGGATCACCGGCACCTTGCCGACGGAATGCTCGCGGACCTTGTAGTTGATCTTTTCGTTGCGGGTATCGGCCTCGGCCCGGACGCCGGCGGCGGTCAGCTCTGCGACGACCTTGCGGACGTATTCATCGGCATCCGACACGATCGAGGCGACCACCACCTGACGCGGCGCCAGCCAGAACGGCAGCTTGCCGGCCCAGTTCTCGATCAGGATGCCGATGAAGCGCTCGAAAGAGCCCAGGCAGGCGCGGTGCAGCATGTAGGGCCGGTGCTTGGCGCCATCCTCGGCGACATAGTTGGCACCCAGTCGTTCGGGCAGGTTCGGGTCGACCTGGAAGGTGCCGCATTGCCAGACCCGGCCGATGGCGTCGGTCAGCTTGAAATCGAGCTTCGGCGCATAGAACGCGCCTTCGCCGGGATCGAGCGTATAGGCATGGCCGGTCTTCTTGATCGCCGCTTCAAGGGCGGCTTCCATCTTGTCCCAGCTTTCCTCGGTGCCGACGCGCTTTTCGGGGCGGGTGGCGAACATGATCTCGAATTTCTCGAAACCGAGGTCGCTGTAGACCGAGGACAGGAATTCGATGAATTTCGCGCATTCCTCCTCGATCTGGTCCTCGGTGCAGAAGATATGCGCGTCGTCCTGCGTGAAGCCGCGCACCCGCATGATGCCGTGCAAGGCACCCGAGGGTTCGTAGCGGTTGCAAGACCCGAATTCGGCCATCCGAAGCGGCAGGTCGCGGTAGGATTTCAGGCCCTGGTTGAAGATCTGCACATGGCAGGGGCAGTTCATCGGTTTCAGCGCATTGACGGTCTTTTCGCGGGCGTGTTCCTCGTCTACCTCGACGATGAACATATGCTCCTGGTAATTTTCCCAGTGCCCGGATTTCTCCCAGAGCGCGCGGGACACGACCTGCGGGGTATTGACCTCGACATAGCCATCGGCGCGCTGCTTGCGGCGCATGTAGTCCTGCAAGGTCGTGTAGATGCGCCAGCCGTTCGGGTGCCAGAAGACCTGGCCGGGCGCCTCTTCCTGCATGTGGAAAAGGTCCATTTCGCGGCCCAGCTTGCGGTGGTCGCGTTTGGCGGCCTCTTCCAGCATGAAGAGATGCGCCTTGAGGTCGTCGCGGTTCTTGAAGGCGACGCCGTAGATGCGCTGCAGCATCGCGCGGCTGCTGTCGCCGCGCCAGTAGGCACCGGCGACCGACATCAGCTTGAAGGCATCGGCGGGCAGTTGGCCGGTATGTTGCAGATGCGGGCCGCGGCAGAGGTCCTGCCAGTGACCGTGCCAATACATCCGGATCGGCTCATTGCCGGGAATGCCTTCGATCAGCTCGACCTTGTAGGGTTCATTGCCGGCCTTGTAGAACTCGATGGCGCGGGCACGGTCCCAGACCTCGGTGGTGACCGGGTCACGCTTGTTGATGATTTCTTTCATCTTCTTTTCGATTTCGCCAAGGTCTTCCGGCGTGAACGGTTCGGCGCGGTCGAAGTCGTAATACCAGCCATTCTCGATCACCGGGCCGATGGTGACCTTCACGTTTGGCCAAAGCTCCTGCACGGCGCGGGCCATGACATGCGCGAAGTCGTGGCGGATCAGCTCCAGTGCCTGCTTGTCGTCGGCCATCGTGTGAATCGCGATCGAGGCATCGCTTTCGATCGGCCATTGCAGATCGTAATGCGCCCCATCGACGGTTGCGGAGATCGCCTTTTTCGCGAGAGAATTGGAGATCGAGGCAGCGATCTCGGCAGGCGTCACGCCGGCGTCGAACTTGCGCGCATTGCCATCGGGAAAGGTCAGGGAGATCTGGGCCATATCGGCACTCCTCGTCGGTTTGGCGCCCACGGAACGCCCGGTTGCGGGTTATGTCTGCCGCCCTATCTGGTCAGTCGCGCCAGCCTTGTCAACGCGGAATACGGGGGAAAACATGCCCAGTGACAGATCGGATCTTCTGGGACGCGCCTTCGATGCGGTGACCGGATCGGATGCGGATGACCGCGCCGGACCGAAGGGCGAGGCGGGCAATTTCTTTCGCCACGCGCTGTCGCTGTCGATGACCAAGACCGGCGACGGGCTGATCGACCCGAAGCTGGTATTGTCGTGGCTCTTGACCAATTCCGGCGTGCCCGCGGTGCTGATCGGCCTGCTGGTGCCGATACGAGAGGCCGGGGCGCTTCTGCCGCAGATCTTCATCTCGAACCGGATCATGGGCTGGCGGCAGCGCAAATGGGCATGGGCAGGCGGTAGCATCGCGCAGGGGCTGGCGGTCGCGGCGATCCTTGCGGCGGCACTGCTGCTGTCGGGCTGGGCGCTGGGGCTGGTGGTCTGCGCGGCGCTGGCGGTCTTCGCGGTGGCGCGCAGCTTCTGCTCGGTGTCCTACAAGGATGTGCTGGGCCGCACGGTGGGCGAGTCCCGCCGCGGCACGGTGACGGGGCTGGGCGGCTCGGTTGCCTCGGGCGGGGTGATCATGTTCGGCGCGGTGCTGCTGTCGGGCGTGGCAGAGCGGCAGGTCGTGGTCTACGGCGCGCTGGGGCTGGCGGCGCTGCTGTGGCTTGGTGCGGGGGCGGTGTTTTCCGGGATGGACGAGCCCGAGGCGAAGCCGGCACGCCCGCAGGCCAATCCGCTGCGGCAGTTCGGCCTGCTGCGCGAGAACCCGCAGCTTCTGCGCTTCGTGCTGGCGCGGGGCTGCCTTGTCGCCACGGCGCTGGCGCCGCCCTACCTGATCCTGATGGCGGGCAGAGAGGGCGGCGGCTTTCAGCATCTCGGGCTGCTGCTCTTCGCCTCGGCGGGGGCGTCGTTCCTGTCCTCCTATATCTGGGGGCGGCTCTCGGACCGGTCCAGCCGCCGGGTGCTGATGCTGGCGGGGGTGATCGCGGGAATCGTGCTGCTGGTCGCGGCGGGCGCGGGCTGGGCGGGGATGGTCGGCACGCTCTGGGTGCTGCCGTCGCTCCTGTTCGTGCTGATGGTCGCGTATCACGGGGTGCGCAACGCGCGCTCGACTTATCTGGTTGATATGGCGCCCGAGGAGGCCCGCGCCGCCTACACGGCTGTGGCCAACACGATGATCGGGATCGTCCTGCTGGGCGGCGGCATCTTCGGCTTGATCGCCTCGAGCCTCGGCGCGGCGGTGGTGGTGGCCGGGTTCGGCCTGCTCAGCTTTGCCGGCACGGCCGTGGCGGCGGGGCTGGACGAGGTCGAGGCCTATGCCGAATGATTGCGCCTGGCCGTAAAGACGCTAGGACGGGATAAACCGAGGAGCCTGGAATGACCGAGTACCTGACCACCCACGCCGGACGGCGGATTGCCTATCACCGGACCGAGGGCGAGGGGCCGGGCGTGGTGTTCCTTGGCGGGTTCAAGTCCGACATGGGCGGCACCAAGGCGGTGCATCTGGAAGGCTGGGCGAAGGCGCAGGGCCGGGCGTTCCTGCGGTTCGACTATTCCGGCCATGGCGACTCCTCCGGCGATTTCGCCGATGGCACGATCGGCGACTGGGCCGCCGATGCAGAGGCGGCGATCCGTGAGTTGACCACCGGGCCGCAGGTTCTGGTCGGCTCCAGCATGGGCGGCTGGATCAGCCTGATCCTGGCCGAGCGGTTGCCGGAGCGTATCGCCGGGTTGATCGGCATCGCCGCGGCGCCCGATTTCACCGAGGACAGCATGTGGGGCGGCTTCAGTCCCGACCAGCGCGCGGCGCTGGAACGAGAAGGGCAGGTGGCGCTGCCCTCCGAATACGGCGACCCCTATCTCATCACCCGGCGGCTGATCGAGGAGGGGCGCGACCATCTGGTGCTGAGGCGCCCGATGACCCTGCCGTTTCCGGCGCGGTTCCTGCAGGGCACGGCGGACGAGGATGTGGAACAGGCGGTGGCGCTGACGATCCTCGATCACGCCGAGGGTGGCGATATCCGGCTGACGCTGGTCAAGGGCGCGGATCACCGGTTCTCTTCGCCCGATTGCCTGCTATTGATCGAGGAGACCCTCGAGGACGTTCTGAAGGCCGCCCGATCTTGACCGAGCCCTTGCTACTGCTACCCGGAATGATGAGCGATGCGCGGGTGTTCCTGCCGCAGATCGTGGCGCTTTCGCGCGACCGGGCGGTGCAGGTGGCCGACATGACCAAGGGCGGCACGGTCGAGGCGATCGCCGAGGCGGTGCTGGACAGCGCGCCGCCGAGATTCGCGCTGGCCGGCCACGGGATGGGCGGCGCCGTGGCGATGGAGGTGCTGCGGCGTGCGCCCGACCGGGTGGCGCGGCTGGCGCTGCTGAACACCAATGCACAGGCCGAGACGCCGCTGGTGGCCGCCGCCCGAGAGGAGCAGATCGTCAAGGCAAGTGCCGGACGGTTGGAGGATGCGGTGCGCGACGGTGTGCAATCGACCGATCTGGCGCCTGGGCCGCGAAATGCCGGGGTGCTGGGGCTGCTGCTGGACATGGCGCGGGCGATCGGAGCGGAGGTCTATATTCGCCAGTGCCGCGTGATGCAGCGCCGCCCGGATCAGCAGAAGACGCTGCGAATGCTGCGGATACCGACGCTGGTGCTGTGCGGCGCCCATGACCGGATCACGCCGCTGCGGCGGCACGAATTCATCGCGACGCTGATCCCCAATGCCAGGCTGGAGGTTCTGGCCGAATCCGGTCATTTCCCGATGCTGGAACAGCCCGACGAGGTGACACGGCATCTGCGCGACTGGCTGGCGCGGCCCCTGGCCGAACGGTCACGCGGGACCGGATGAGGTGTTTCGCACGCGAAACAGACCGGGCTCAAGTGCTTGATGCCGCAGCGAAAGGTGGTGGCGCGACTCGGAAAATAATCCGCGTAGTGCTCTGAAAATGAACGATAAATTAAGGCCGCGGCCGGTCGGTCAGGCCGACTTGCCCGAAACGACCCGCATCGTTGGCGGCGTCGGGCTGGAATTGGCGTCGATGAAGGCCAGCACATGCGGCCGGATGTTGTTGCGCCAGCTCTTGCCGGCAAAGATGCCGTAATGGCCGGCGCCGGGTTCCAGATGGCTGGACTTCTTGTGGTCCGGCAGCCCCGTCAGCAGGCCGAGCGCGGCGCTGCACTGGCCGGGGGCGCTGATATCGTCATTCTCGCCCTCGACGGTGTGAACCGCGATGTCGGTGATCTTGCCGATATCGACCTTGCGGCCGGCCACGGTGAAATCGTTGCGCGCGATCTCGCGCGATTTGAACACGCGTTCGACCGTCGACATGTAGAATTCCGCAGTCATGTCCATCACGGCGAGGTATTCGTCATAGAAGAGATTGTGCTTGTCATGATCGCCCGCCTCGCCTTTCGAGACGCGCAGGATCTGGTCGGAAAAGGCGCGGGCATGCTTTTCGGCGTTCATCGAGATGAACGAGGAGAGCTGCTGGAGCCCCGGATAGACCATCCGTCCGGCACCCGCATATTTGAACCCGACCCGCTGCAGAACGGTCTGTTCCAGCTGACCCATCGTCACACGGCGGCCGAAATCCGTGACTTCGGTCGGGGTCGCGTCGGGGTCGATCGGCCCGCCGATCAGCGTCATACTGCGCGGTTGCGCCTTGGGGTCATCCTCGGCCAGGTAGGCCGCGGCGGCCAGCGCCAGCGGAGCGGGCTGGCAGACCGCGATGACATGGGTGTCCGGGCCAAGGTGGCGCATGAAGTCGACGAGGTAGAGCGTGTAATCCTCTACGTCGAACTTGCCCTTGCTGACCGGAATGTCGCGGGCGTTGTGCCAGTCGGTGATATAGACCTCACAATCGACGATCAGGCTTTTGACGGTCGAGCGCAGCAGCGTCGCGTAGTGGCCCGACATCGGTGCGACCAGCATCACCTTGCGGGGCCGCTTTCGGCGTCCGGCGACATTGAAATGGATGAGGTTGCCGAAGGGCCGTTCGACGACGGTTTCGATCTTCACCAGATGGTCCTTGCCGTCGGTATCGGTGAAGGTACGGATGCCCCAGTCGGGCTTGGTCACCATCCGCTCGAAGGCGCGTTCCGTCACTTCGCCCCAGGCGGCCATCCAGTTCAGCGCCGGATTGGGCGACAGGGCGAAGATCGGATAGGATGCCATCGCCTTGGCCGTCGCGCCCAACCACTGGTTGGTGTTGCGGATGGTCTCCATCAGATCGTATGTCGCCATGTAGCGCATGTGCTATCCTTAATCGGCAGCGTTTCCGCGGCGCAACCTTTCCCAAACGTAAGGTCGGCGCTATGCTGCACGTGCGGAAAAATTTAGGATGGATGTAGGACGATGACAACTCAGGAAAACCATACCGGCCCGAATCTGTCCAAACTGAACGAGAATTTGGCGCGGATTGAGGAGTTATCGCAACGCATGGTTGCTGCGCTTGCGAAGAAGCCGGCCGCCGACCCCAGCCTGCAGGCCCCCAATCAGGAGCTTTTCGTGAAGGCGGCCAGCACCTACATGGCCGAGATGATGGCGAATCCCTCGAAGCTGATCGAGCATCAGGTGTCCTATTGGGGCAAGGCGCTGAAGCATTATGTCGAGGCGCAGCATCTTCTGGCGCAGGGCAAGTTGCAGGCTCCGGCCGATTCCACCCGCAAGGACCGGCGGTTCTCCAATCCGCTCTGGGACACGCATCCCTATTTCAACTTCATCAAGCAGCAATACCTGATGAATGCCGAGGCGATCGAGACGGCGATCGGCAACATGGAGGGACTGGACGACAAGGAGCGCAGACGCGTCGAGTACTTCTCGCGGCAGATCATGGATATGTTCAGCCCGACCAATTTCCTTGGCACCAACCCCGAGGCGCTGGAACGCGCGGTCGAGACGGAGGGGCAGAGCCTTGTCGACGGGCTGGAGAACCTTGTCCGGGACATCGAGGCGAATGATGGCGAGGTGCTGGTCAGTCTGGCAGACAAGGACGCGTTCAAGGTGGGCGGCAACATCGCGACGGCCGAGGGATCCGTGGTCTTTCGCAACCGGATGTTCGAGCTGATCCAGTACGCGCCGACGACCGAGACGGTCCACAAGACGCCGCTGATCATCTTCCCGCCCTGGATCAACAAGTTCTACATCATGGACCTGAAGCCCGAGAACAGCCTGATTCGCTGGATCGTCGACCAGGGCTACACGCTGTTCGTCGTCAGCTGGGTCAATCCCGACCCGTCCTATGCCGATGTCGGCATGGGCGATTATGTCGAGGACGGCTATCTGACGGCGGTGAACGAGGTGAAGGCGATCACCGGCGAGGACAAGGTCAACGTCGTCGGCTACTGCATCGCAGGCACCACGCTGGCGCTGACGCTGGCGCTGATGAAGAAGCGCGATGACAAGTCGATCAATGCCGCAACCTTCTTTACCGCGCTGACCGATTTCGAGGATCAGGGCGAGGTGGGCGTGTTCCTGAACGACGATTTCGTCGACGGGATCGAGCGCGAGGTGAACGAGAAGGGCATCCTGCATTCCTTCTTCATGGCGCGCACGTTCAGCTTCCTGCGCTCGAACGACCTGATCTACGGCCCCGCGATCAAGAGCTACATGATGGGCCAGACGCCGCCGGCCTTCGATCTGCTCTACTGGAACGGCGACGGCACGAACCTGCCGGCGCGGATGGCGGTCGAATATCTTCGCGAGCTTTGCCAGGCCAACAAGTTCTCGAAGGGCGAGTTCACGATGAAGGGCGAGACGCTGTCGGTCGCGGACGTGACCGTCCCGCTTTGCGCCATCGCCTGCGAGACCGATCACATCGCCGCCTGGACTTCCAGCTTTGACGGGATCGCCAAGATGGGATCGAAGGACAAGACTTTCATCCTGTCGCAGTCGGGCCATATCGCCGGGATCATCAATCCGCCCACGAAGAAGAAATACGGCCATTATACCAATCCCGACCTCGGCCTGTCGCATCAGGACTGGAAGGACAGCGCCGATTTCAACGAGGGCAGTTGGTGGCCGACCTGGGGGGCGTGGCTCTCGAAGCGGTCCGGCAAGCAGGTCGAGGCGCGGAAACCGGGTGATTCTGACCATCCGATTCTTGCTGCCGCACCCGGAACTTTCGTAGTTGCCAAGCCAAAGTCTTGATTCAGAACGATTAAAATTTTTTGCTGCAATGCAGAAAAAACCTTGAAATGCTGCGCCGCAGCATGCATATTGTTTGCAGATGCAGAAACGGGATCGTCCCGGCACATCAAGGAGAATTCAAATGGCTAAGACGCAAGACTACTCGAAAGTGATGAAAGACATGATGGGCGCATTCCCGGTCGACATGAGCGCGATGCAGGACGCCTTCAAGACCCAGGCGACC
Source organism: uncultured Alphaproteobacteria bacterium (assembly GCA_942492375.1). GTDB lineage: Bacteria > Pseudomonadota > Alphaproteobacteria > Rhodobacterales > Rhodobacteraceae > JAHEAO01. The sequence goes on along the minus strand of CALOEL010000019.1, from coordinate 21,157 downwards.
TTCGGTGAGAAGCTGTCGAAAGTGGCTCTGGAAGCCGCCGACAAGTCGACCGAAATCTCGACCAAGTGGACCAAAGACACCCTCGCCAAGTGTGGCGACGTCGCCAAGGTCAAGGAAGATCCGGCTGACTATTCGAAAGCCTTCACCGATTTCTTCTCGGCTCAATCCGAGCTGGCCGCCGAAAACATGGCCGCCTTCGCTGAAGTCGCCAAGAAAGTTCAGATGGAAACCGTCGAGCTGATGATGGCTGCCGGCAAGGACATGAGCGAAGACGCGACCGCCGCCGTCAAGAAAGCGACTGCCGACGTCCAGTCCGCCGCGAAGAAAGCGACTGCGACCGCTGCTCGCTAAGAATACGACCAGATCGTCGGCGACCTCCCCGCTGACGTGATGACTGGGCGGGCTGTATAGCCCGCCCTTTCTTTTTGTCGCGATCCAACCGGCCGACCGAAGCCGCCCGTTCAGTTCGTTCCGCGCTGGCGCGGCTGGTCGTCGCCATTGGCCAGGATCCGCACCACGTTCAGTTTCTCAAGGCTGCGCAGGACCATGTCCTCTTCCACACCAAAGTCGATCAGGCAGGCGATTTCGTCGACGCCGATCTCTTCGACCTTGTCGACCATGTCGAGGCACTTCTCGTAAGAGCCGAACAGGCCGGCGACGTGGAAATATTTCTCGAAAGAGAATTCGAGCGTCTCGTCGACGAGCTCGTCGGTCAGCCCGCCGAGGTCGATATTCTCGGCATTCTGGAGGAAGGGAACCGAGGCGATGTTCGCCGCCGCAAGCGTCAGCGAGCCCGCCAGATACTTCTTCATCGGTTCGCGGATGATTTCGTGCACCGTATCGTCATTGTCCCCGACGAAGGTATGCAGCATCAGCGTCACGACGCCCTCTCCGGGATGGCCGGCCTTGCGCCACGCCTCTCGGTAGACGTCGATCTTGGGCGCAAGCTGCTGCAGCGTCTGGCCCAGCAGATGGGTCAGGATGTTCGCGCCGATCTCTCCGGCCTGACGGAACGTATCGGGGTTCGCGGCGGCGGTGATCCAGAGCGGCAGCTCCTTCTGGATCGGTCGCGGCAGCGTCTGGACGGCGATTTCCTCGCCCTTGGGGTTGGTGACCCGGTGGCGCTCGCCGCGCCACAATTTGCGCAGGGTCGAGGTATGTTCGGCAAAGATGTCCTTGCGGCTGTCGAACTCGTTCTGCTTGTCCGAAATGACGAAGTCGTTGGGCACCCAGCCACAGGCCACCCCCAGCCCGACGCGACCGTTCGAGATGTTGTCGACGATCGCCCATTCCTCGGCCACCCTGATCGGGTCGTGCAGCGGCAGGACGACGCTGCCGGCGCAGATCTGGATGTTGCGCGTGGTCGCCGCCAGTGCCGCGGCCAGCACCGAGGGGTTGGGGGACAGGCCGCCGAAACTGTGGAAATGCCGTTCCGGTGTCCAAAGCCGCACATAGCCGTTCTGATCGGCCCATTTGGCGCTTTCCAGGATGAGGTGATACTTGTCTCTGTCCTGGTCGGTCGTGCTGTCGTGATTTGCAAAAAAATAAAGACTGAACTGCATGTCGAATGCTCCACCATCGCCCCGGTCCCGGCATCGAGCCTACGTCCGCCGCCCGCGGTTCCAATTGACATGGATCAATCCGCGGCGCTTCGGTTGGCAACGGATCCGCCGACAACGCTGGGCCAGTCCGGCCCCTGATCCCGCCCTTTCCTTTTTTTCTGCGCTGCCGTAACCTTCCTGCTGCAGTGCCATCATAGGGAGGGGACCCGTGGCCGACTCGAATTCACCTTTGCTGATAAAGCGTTACGCCAGCCGCAGGCTCTACAACACCGAGACCAGCGATTACGTGACGCTGGAAGATATCGCCACCTTCATCCGCCAGGGGCGGGACGTGCAGATCGTCGACCTGAAAAGCGGCGACGACCTGACGCGGCAGTATCTTCTGCAGATCATTGCCGAACACGAGGGCCGCGGCGAGAGCGTGCTGCCGATCAATGTGCTGACCGACCTTGTGCGAAGCTACACGACCGAGGTGCAGTCCGTGGTGCCGCAATTCCTCGCCATGTCCTTCGACATGCTGCGCAACGGCCAGTCGAAGATGCTGGAAAACATGTCGAACCCGATGTCGCAATTGCCGGGATTCGAGGCGATGCAGGCGCAGCAAAAGGCGTTTCTGAAGGCGATGACCGGCGGCTGGGCGGAGGCCGGGAAACCCGGCGGCGACAAGGAAGCATCGGGCGATCTGGAAGAGATCAAGAAGCAGCTTGCGGACTTGCAGGCCAAATTGTCGAAACTGGGCTGAGCCGGGGTCCTAAAGGCCCAGCCGGTCCCGCATCGAATACCACGTCATCGCCAGAACCAGCAGAGGCGACCGGAAGGCCGGGCCGCCGGGGAAGGCGGGTTTTTTCAGGCTTGCCATCAGGTCGAACCGGCCCGCCTCGCCGGCGATCGCCTCGGCGATGATCTTGCCGGCCATCGGCGCGAGCGCGATGCCGTGGCCGGAATAACCCGAGGCGGACCAGAGACCGGGCCGGGGCCGCGTGAAATGCGGCATTCGCGTCGTGGTGATCGCCAGCGTTCCGCCCCAGGCATAGTCGATCCGCGCCTCGGCCAGTTGTGGGTAGATCGACAGCATCGGTTTGCGCACCAAAGCCGCGATGTCGCGGGGGAACTTGTAGCCATAGCTTTCCGCGCCGCCGAACAGCAGCCGGTCGTCATGGCTGCGGCGCCAGTAATTCACAACGAACTTGCTGTCGGCCACCGCGATGTCGGTGGGCAGGATCGTGGACCAGCGGTCGCCGAGCGGTTCGGTCGCGACGATGAAGTTGTTGATCGGCATGACCCGCGCCGCCACCTTGCGGTCAAGCCCGCCGAGATAGCCGTTGGCGGCCAGCACGACATGGTCGGCGGTGACGCGACCCTTTTCGGTCTGGACGGTGAATTTCGGTCCGGGTTCGAGATGGTGGACGACCGAATTCTCATGGATCCGCGCGCCGGCCGACACCGCGGCCTTGGCGATGCCAATCGCGAGGTTGAGCGGATGAACGTGCCCGGCGCCCATGTCGAGGGAGCCGCCGGTAAAGCCCTTGGCGCCGGTCAGATGGGCGGTCTCCTCGCGGTCCAGAACCCTTGCCTTGTCGTAGCCGTAGTCGCGGCTGACGAGGTCCACGGTTTCGGCCTCGTGCCGCACCTCGGCATCGGACCAGAGCGCATGGGCGATGCCGGGTGTCCAGCGCGCTTCGGGGGCATGGTCGGTGGCGATCTGGCGGACCAGTGCCTTGGCCTCCTCGGCGAGGTCCCAAAGCTTGCGGGCATCGTCCTTGCCGACGGATTTCTGCAATGTCGCGGGATCCAGCCGCTGCCCCGATCCGACCTGGCCGCCGTTGCGCCCCGACGCGCCGAAGCCGATGCGATGCGCTTCCAGCAGCACGACGTCGAAGCCCTTCTTCGCCAGATGCAGCGCGGCGGAAAGGCCGGTATAGCCGCCGCCGATCACGCAGACATCGGCGCGCGTTTCGCCTTTCAGTTCGGGGGCGGTGTCGTGCGGAACGGCGGTGGCGGCATACCAGGACGGCGGGTATTCCCCGCGCCGGTCGTTCGAAAAGAGAAGGTTCATACGTTCATCAACAGGTGTTCCCGCTCCCACGGGCTGATCACCTGCAGGAACTCCTTGTCCTCGCTGCGCTTCACGGCCGAATAGGCGGCGCAGAACTTCTTGCCCAGAACCTCTTCCAGCGCCGCATCGTCCTCGAACAGGTCCAGCGCGTCGCCAAGGTTTCGGGCGATCACGTCCTCTTCGCTGTTATAGGCATCGCCGATGAATTCATCGCGTGGGCTTTGCTTTTCCATCAGCCCCAGATAGCCGCAGGCCATCGAGCCGGCGATTGCGAGATAAGGGTTCACATCCATGCCCGGCAGGCGGTTTTCCAGCCGCTTCGCCTCTGGGCCCGAGATCGGCACGCGCAGCCCGGTGGTGCGGTTGTCTCGGCCCCATTCGAGGTTGATCGGCGCTGCGAAATCGCGGACGTAGCGGCGATAGCTGTTCACGTAGGGCGCCAGGATGGCGATGGCCGCGGGCAGATGGTTCTGCATCCCGGCGATGAAATGCAGGAAGGCTTCGGTTTCGCTGCCGTCGGGATTGGAAAAGATGTTCTTGCCCGATTTGAGGTCGATCACCGACTGGTGGATATGCATCGCGCTGCCGGGTTCGTCCTGGATCGGCTTGGCCATGAAGGTGGCGAAACAGTCGTGCCGAAGCGCGGCCTCGCGGATCAGCCGCTTGAAGAAGAAGATCTCGTCGGCCAGCAGAACCGGGTCGCCATGGCGCAGGTTCATCTCGATCTGGCCGGCACCGCCTTCCTGCAGGATGCCGTCGATCTCCAGCCCCTGGGCTTCGGCGAAATCGTAGATGTCGTCGATCACGGGGCCGTATTCGTCGATCGCGGACATCGAATAGGCCTGCCGCGCGGCGGCGCGACGGCCAGAGCGGCCCATCGGCGGCTCGACCGGCTTGTTCGGGTCGATGTTGCGGGCGACGAGGAAGAATTCCATCTCGGGGGCGACGATCGGGTCCCAACCCTGGGCACGATAAAGCTCGGTCACGCGCTTGAGCACGTTGCGCGGTGCGATAGGCACCGGGTTCCCCTGCTGGTCCTCGATGTTGTGGATCACCTGCAGCGTGACGTCGGCGGTCCAGGGCGCGGCGGTGGCGGTGCTGAAATCCGGGGTCAGGATCATGTCGGGCTCGGTGAACTGGTCGCCTTCGGGATCGACCCAGTCGCCGGTGATGGTCTGCAGGAAGATCGAGTTCGGCAGGTAGAAATGCTTCTGCGTCGAGAACTTGCTCGCCGGCATCGCCTTGCCGCGGGCGATCCCGGACAGATCGGCAACGATGCATTCGACCTCGTCCAGCCGGCGATCCTTCAGGTAGTCCTGCGTCGCTTCGGGCATCTGCGAATAGAAATCAAACATCCGCGGCCTCCCTCGGCTGCTTGAAGAAGGCGGCGATACGCTCTGCCAGCGGCTCGTGTGCGATGGGCTTGTCCAGATGGGCGGCGGCCTCGTCCATCACCTCGTCGTCATAGCCGGGCTGGCCCTTGCGCCGGCGCACGTATTCGCCGATCAGCGGGCTGGTGAATTCGGGATGCGGCTGCACGGTGAAGGCGCGGTCGCCGTAGATCAGCGCCGCGTTGTCGCAGAATTCGTTGCGGGCGACGACGCGGGCCGCCTCGGGGACCGAGACGACCTGATCCTGGTGCCAGGCATTCAACGGCACGGTTCCGAGATCGTCGAAATCGTATTCATGGCGCCCTATAGCCCAGCCGTGGCTGTATTTCTCGACCTTGCCGCCAAGGGCCTGGGCGATGATCTGGTGACCGAAACAGATGCCGACCATCGGCACATGCGCGTCATAGGCCTTGCGGATGAACTCCTCGAGCGGCGGGATGAATTCGTGGTCCTCGTAGACGCCGTGGCGCGAGCCGGACAGAAGCCAGCCATCGGCGTCGTGGATGTCGCCGGGAAACTCCATGTCGACCACGTCATAGGTCACGAATTCGAAGCCGCGGCTGGCCAGTAGCCGCTGGAACATGTCGGTATAGTCGCCGTGGCTGTCTACCACTTCCGGCATGGCGTGGCCGCATTGCAGGATGCCGATCTTCATGAAACACCGTTTTGTTTTGATTTGAGCAGAGGCTAGACCTTTGCCTGTGACCCGGCAAGGGCCGGTGGCGGTGGCGGGACCGGCGCGCGGCCCCGCCGGTCAGACCGTATCGAGATAGAGGTCGAGCTGCTGTTCGGGCGTCAGTTCCGCGAAATAGTGCAGTTCCTGCCGCTTGGTCATCACCAGGTTCTCGACGAGCTGATCGGTGAAGATGCGGCGCATGATCGGATCGGTTTCGAAGGCGTCGATCGCCTCGGCCCAGGTCGCCGGCATCTGCGGCACGTCGATCTCGTAGGCGTTGCCGGAAATCGGCGGCGGCGGGGTCATGCCATCCTCGATCCCGATCAGCGCGCCGCCGAGAACGGCCGCGATCAGCAGGTAGGGGTTCACGTCGCCGCCGGCGACGCGATGCTCGATCCGGCGCGCCTTCGGGCTGCCGCCCGGCACGCGCACGGCGGCGGTGCGGTTCTCGTAGGCCCAGCAGATGCCGGTAGGCGCATGGGCATCCGGAACAAGCCGGTCGTAGCTGTTGCCATGCGGCGCGAAGATCAGCGACGAGGGCGGCAGCGCCGCCAGACAGCCGGCGATGGCGTTCAGCAGAACCGGAGAGCCCTGGGCGGTGCCGTCGTCAAAGATGTTCTTGCCATCGTCGTCGAGCACCGAGAAATGCATATGCATCCCGTTGCCGGCATATTCCTCGTAGGGTTTTGCCATGAAGCTGGCGGCGAAGCCATGCTTGCGAGCAAGGCCGCGCACCAGCATCTTGAAGAGCCACGCATCGTCGGCGGCGCGAAGCGCATCGTCGACATGGACGAGGTTCAGTTCGAACTGGCCCAGCCCCGCCTCCGAAATCGCGGTGTCGGCGGGAATGTTCATTTCCTCGCAGCCGTCGTAAAGTTCGGTGAAGAACTGGTCGAATGCCTCGAGCGCCCGCAAGCTGAGGATCTCTGCCCCCGGCCGGCGCTTGCCGGAGCGGGGAGAGCGCGGCACCTTGATTTCTTTGCCGCTGTCATCGACGAGATAGAATTCCATCTCGGTCGCGACGACCGGGTTCAGCCCAAGGTCCTTGTACCGCTGGACGACACGCGCCAGAGCGTGCCGCGGATCGCCGTCATAGGGGCGGCCATCCTCGCGGTACATCCACAGCGGCAGAAGCGCGGTGGGGCTGTCGAGATAGGGGATCGGAACGAAGCCGCGTTCGGTCGGGCGCAGGACGCCGTCCGGGTCGCCGGCCTCGAAGACAAGCGGGCTGTCGTCGATGTCCTCTCCCCAGATGTCGAGGTTGAGGACCGAGAGTGGAAAGCGGGTTCCGTCCTGTTCCAGTTTCGTTGCAAATCGGGCGGGCATGGTCTTGCCGCGCGCCTGACCGTTCAGATCAACCGCCCCGCACCGGATCGTCCGGATCTCGGGGTGGTCTTCCAGCCAGCTCATCTTATCACCTGTGGGCGTATACGAAGTTTGCGCCGCGCCTCTTGCGGCAGATGTTGGTTGAGGCGTTTGTTGATACCCCCAAATATCGTAATGAGACATAAAGTTACAAGCACGAAGTAGAAGGCGACGATCGGGTAGGGAATGAAGGGGTTGAAGGTCTTGTCGGCGAAGTAGCTGGCATAGTAGAGCGCGTCGCCCTTCTGCTGCCAGGCGGGGAAGCCGGAGAAGAAGACCAGCGTGGTGGCGTGGAAGAGAAAGATCGCCTCGTTGGTATAGGCTGGCCAGGCCAGCCGCAGCATGGTGGGCCAGATGATCCGCCGGAAACGGTTCCAGCCGGTCAGTCCATAGGCATCGGCGGCCTCGACATCGCCCTTGGGCACGGCGCGCAGCGCACCATAGAAGATCTCGCCGGTATAGGCGGCGGTGTTCAGGAACAGCACCATGAGCGCCCCGGCCCAGGCCTTGGTGGTCCAGCTGGTCGCGACGGTGATGCCGAAGATGTCCAGCCCGGCACGGGGCAGCATCACCAGCGCCTCGTAGGCCAGGAAGAACTGGATGAAGAGCGGCGAGCCGCGGAAGACGAAGATGAACCATTCAGCAGGCTTGCGCAGCCACGGGTTGGCGGCGTTCTTGGCCATGGCAAGGGCGGTGGCCAGGAAGAAGCCGAAGAGCAGTGCGAAGAAGCCGAAATAGACGTTCCAGATCAAGCCGGAGCCGATCAGGGTGAACTGTTCGCACAGCGTGAAGTCAGAGCGCGGCAACAGACGCTCGCCGATGCCGACCGAACGCAGCGCATAGGCCTGGATGGTCTCGACGCAGCTCATGCGCCGGCCCTTCTCTGGGCTTCGCCGCCAAGCGTCGCCTGGCCATGCGAGAGCTTGCGCGTCAGCCGGGCGAGGGCGATCTCGGACAGCCGTGTCATGCCAAGGTAGAAAACCAGCAGGCCGACGAAATACCACAGCCGCCAGTCGGGATGCGGATAGGCGAAGACATCGGTCTTCGAGCCGCCCAGTTCGCGCGCCCAGTAGACGATATCCTCGACGCCCAGCAGGAACAGCAGCGGGGTGGCCTTGATCAGGATCATCCACAGGTTCGACAGGCCGGGCAGGGCGTAGAGCCACATCTGCGGCACGAGGATGCGCCAGAATGCCTGGCGGCGGGACATCCCGTAGGCCTCGGCGGTCTCGATCTGCGCCCGCGGCACCGCGCGCATAGCGCCGGACAGCACATTGGCGGCAAAAGCGCCGAAGACGATGGCGAAGGTCAGCACCGCAAGGGCGAAGCCGTAGGTTTCATGCACCCATTGTGGCGCGATCGAGAGCGGCATCTTCGCGGCGGCGCAGACGACGAAATCGCTGCCCTGCCAGATCGGCTGGTCCCAGTCCGGGCATTTGACCTGATGCCGCAGCCATTCGATGCCCTGGTCGAGCGCTATGACGAAGAACAGGAAGAAGATGATATCCGGTACGCCGCGCACGATGGCGGTATAACCCTGCCCGAACCAGCGAAGCGGCGGAATATGCGACCGCGCCGCCGCCGCCCCGCCGAAGCCGAACAGAAGCGCGATCGGCGCGGTGATGAGCAGCAGCAGTATCACCGTTCCGAAAGACGCATAGAACGCCATGTGCTTGCCCGTCGTGAGGTAGCAGGCAAGCCACGGCCAGGAGTCGAGCGTCGACGGATCGGTGCAGAATGAGAAGATGGTTCCTATCCCCGGAAAGAGGGCCTTTCACAGCCCTTCTTATTGGTCATGCGAAGGGGCGGACCGCTGGCCCGCCCCCCGTTTCAAGATCACCAGGTGCTGGCGACTTCCCATTTCTGGATCAACTCGTTCAGGCTGCCATCTTCCTTCATCGAACCGATGGCCGCGTCGAACTTTTCCTTCAGCTCCGCGTCGGATTCGCGCAGGCCCATGCCGACGCCGCCGCCAAGTTCCACCGGGTCGCCGACGACCATCAGGCCGTCACCCTGACCGGCGACGCCCTGCACGAAAGAGGCATCGGCAAGCACCGCGTCCACCTCGCCGTTGCGGACGGCGGCGACGGTTTCATCAGGTGTGGCGAATTCCACCAGCGTGGCACCGGATTCGGCTACGTATCCGGCCTGGATCGTGCCGGTCTGGGCCGCGATCACGCCGCCTGCCAGGTCGACATCCTCGGAGGCCGCGAGATAGAGCGACGGATCGGGCGGCGTGTAGGCTTGGGTGAAGTCGATCACGGCATCCCGTTCCTCGGTGATCGACATGCCGGCGATGATCGCGTCGTAGTTGCCCGAGACGAGGTTCGGAATGATCGAATCCCACTCGTTCGTCACCCACTCGCAGTTCAGTTCGGCCCGCGTGCACAGCTCATCGCCCAGTTCACGCTCGAACCCGTCGATCTCTCCGGCGTCGTTGACGAAGTTCCACGGAGGATACGCGCCCTCGGTGCCGAGACGGACAACGTCCTGGGCCATCGTCATGCTGGCGGTGAAGGCCAGCGCGGCGGTGGTCAGTATCAGCTTTTTCATAGATTTACTCCCTTAGTCAGCGCGCTTGGTCATGCCGCAACGGTCGCGCTCAGAAACTGTTGCAGGCGTTCGGTCTTGGGGCTGCCGAAGAGCTGGGCCGGCGGCCCCTGTTCCTCGATCCGCCCCTGGTGAAGAAAGATGACATGGTCAGAGCAGTCGGCGGCCAGCCGCATGTCATGGGTGACAAGGATCATCGTCCGACCCTCGTCGGCCAGCGCCTTGATGACCTTGACGACCTCCTGCTCCAGCTCGGGGTCGAGCGCAGAGGTCGGTTCGTCGAACAGCAGCGCCTTGGGCTCCATGCAGAGCGCGCGGGCGATCGCGGCACGCTGCTGCTGGCCGCCCGACAGCATCGCCGGGTAGGCATCGCATTTGTCGCCGATGCCGACCTTGTCGAGATAGGCGCGGGCGGAATCCTCGACCTCGGAGCGGCTGCGGTTCAGCACCGTGATCGGGGCTTCCATGACGTTCTGCAGGATCGTCATGTGGGCCCACAGGTTGAACTGCTGGAACACCATTGACAGGTTGGTGCGGATGCGGATGACCTGCGCCTTGTCGGCCGGGTGCCGGGCCATGCCGGTGCCGCGCCAGCGGATCGGCTCGTCCTCGAACAGGATCTCGCCCTGCTGGCTGTCCTCGAGCAGGTTGGCGCAGCGCAACAGCGTGGACTTTCCCGATCCGGAGGAGCCGATCAGCGACACGACGTTGCCGCGCGGCGCGACAAGGTCGACGCCTTTCAGGACTTCAAGGGAGCCGTAAGCCTTGTGCAGGTCGCGGATTTCTATGACGGGTGGTTCAGTTTTGGTCACGCAGGCAACTTCTTTTGTTCCGGTATCGGAGTAGGGCGGAGATTCGCCGCGATTGCAACGCTGTTTCGCAACCTGACGCGGCGGAAGCCGGGTTTCGGGGCGGTTTCACGCGCGGGCTGCCATGATCGCGGGCGGATTCGGAACTGCCAGATATGCTTCTGCAGGCATGCGCACGAAGCCTCGTAACCCGAGCGTTTCGCGGGCAGAGTCCGGAAGGGCGGCGATGGCGGCCTCGACTGCGGCGGCGAGCGGCGCGGGATCGCGGCCTTGCGCGGTGATCAGCGGCAGGCCCGGTGTCGGGTCGGTGCGCGCGACGATCCTGAGGCTTTCGGCAAGGGCGGGGCGGTGCGCCTCGATCAGCCGCCAGGTGACGGCGTCGATGGCGGCAAGGTCGGCGCGTCCCTCGGCGACAGCCTCGGCGCTGGCGCGATGGGCGCCGGTTTGCAGGCAGCGCGAGAAATCGAAGCCGAGCGCGTTGGCGTGGCAGCGCGGCGCGGCCCAGCCCGACTGGCTGAGGTCCTCGTTATAGGCCAGGGTCCGGTCGCGGAAAGCCTCGAACCCGCCGGGATCGTCGTGTCGGGCGATGATCTGGCTGTAGTAGTGGCCGGGGCGCGCGTCCGGCAGGTCATAGTCGGGGGTACCGACCAGCGTGACTTGGCCATGTAGCCTTGTCCGGAAGGGCATGCCGCAGGTCTGCGCCAGCAGCAGGTCGGGATCCTGCCAGACCGACCAGGGGTCGCGCCCGCGCGCGAGCCTGCCGGGCGCGTCGATCCCTCGGCGGCGAAGCGCGTCGCGGATCAGCGACCAGAGGATGTCGTTCGCCCCGGCGGTTTCGGGCCAGTCGTACATCGGCAGCGCCGCGATCATGAGCCGGCGTCTTCCACCCGCTTTCGGGCCAGCGCGGAATCGCGGTCGGTCACGCCAAGAAGGTTGGCCAGCAGGCGCAGTTGGGCGTCCTCCTCGTGGTCGCGCGCTCCGTCGGCAAGAACGACCGCCCAGAGCGCCTCGATCACGCTTTCGCGGTCTTCGTATGGCACGGCATCCTTGATCGCGCGGGTGAAGCGCACGGTGTCGGGCGCCTCGGCTTCCAGCGCCTCGGCCTCGGACCGTATCGCCGTCGCCTCGAACGGCGACAAGCCATAGCGGGTCGCAAGGATGCGGCCGATCCGGTCGGCTTCTTCGGGCGCGTAATCACCGTCCGACCGCGCCACGCGCACCAGAAGTGCCGCCAGCGCCAGCCGTGAATCAGTCTCGGGCAGCGACGCTGCGTCCGGTTGGGTCAGTCGTCTTAGAAGATCGGCAAACATGCGTCCCGATATAGGTCAGGACGTTTGCTCCGCCAAGTCCCTCTGCCGGACATAGGGCGCGCGCTGCGACCGGACATTCGCCGGAGATGTCAGCAGCAGCGGATCCTCGGTCCCCGGAACGACCACCATGTCGATCTCGCAATGGTCCGCGATCAGCCGTCGCGCCTCTGTATGTTGCGGGTCGTCCAGCAGCGAGACAGCATCGTTGTAGCTGTCGAATTCGATAACGATGCTCCGCTGCCGAAGCTTGCCCGAGGCCCGGACACCGTCGTCGGTACGCACAAGGATGCGGCCGCCCAAGCGCTCGATCGCCTCGGTGCAATGCTCGACGAAGAGAGCGTGTTTCAGCGGATCGCTGATATCGATATGGGCGATCCAGTAACCTTTTGCCATGCGAAGGGACTCAACCAGAGGGATGTTTAGGCCACTGAGCCCGCGCAGCCTGTGATTGTCAAGCGGGTCGCCCGGATGGCGCTGCGTCAGACCAGCCGCGAGGTCTCTTTCGCCGCCCGGATGAAGTCACGGAACAGCGGCGCCGGGGCGAAGGGCTTGGACTTCAGTTCGGGGTGGAACTGGACGCCGATGAACCAGGGGTGGTCTTTCCACTCGACGATCTCGGGCAGGCGGCCGTCGGGCGACATGCCGGAGAAGATCAATCCGCATTTTTCCAGTTTGTCGCGATACTTGATGTCCACCTCGTAGCGGTGGCGGTGGCGTTCCTCAATATCGGTGGTCTCGTAGACATCGGCGACCCGGCTGTCATCCTTCAGCACCGCCGAATAGGCCCCGAGCCGCATCGTGCCGCCTTTGTCGTCATCGACCTTGCGGGCGACGGTGTGGTTGCCCTGGATCCATTCCTTCAGGTGATAAACGACCGGAGTGAAACGCTTTTTCCCCGCCTCGTGGTCGAATTCCTCGGATCCTGCATCGGGCAGGCCGGCGAGATTGCGGGCGGCTTCGATCACCGCCATCTGCATCCCCAGGCAGATGCCCAGATAGGGTATCTTGCGCTCTCGGGCGAACTGGGCGGCCCTGATCTTGCCCTCGGTGCCGCGTTCGCCGAAGCCGCCGGGCACCAGGATCGCGTGGAACCCTTCTGCAGATAGGGGGCGGGGTCCTCGCGCTCGAAGATCTCGCTGTCGATCCATTCGGCTTTGACCCGGACGCGATTGGCCATGCCGCCATGGGTCAGCGCCTCGGCGATCGACTTGTAGGCATCCTCGAGCTGGGTGTACTTGCCGACGATGGCGACGCGCACCTCGCCTTCGGGGTTGTGGATGCGGTCCGAGACATCTTCCCAGACATCGAGCTTGGGCTTCGGCGCCGGGGTGATGCCGAAAGCATCGAGCACCGCCTGATCCAGCCCGACCCGGTGATAGGCCAGCGGAGCCTCGTAAATCGACTTGAGGTCATAGGCGGCGATGACGCATTCGGGTCGGACGTTACAGAAAAGTGCGATCTTGTCGCGTTCCTTCTCGGGGATCGGATGTTCGGAGCGGCAGACGAGGATGTCGGGCGCGATGCCGATGGATTGCAGTTCCTTGACCGAGTGCTGCGTCGGCTTGGTCTTCAGCTCGCCCGATGCGGCGAGATAGGGCAACAGTGTCAGGTGCATGAAGACGCATTGGCCGCGCGGCTGTTCATGCGCGAACTGGCGGATCGCCTCGAAGAAGGGCAGGCCCTCGATATCGCCGACGGTGCCGCCGATCTCGCAGAGCATGAAATCGACCTCATCCTCGCCGATATGGATGAAGTCTTTGATTTCATTGGTGACATGCGGGATCACCTGGATCGTCTTGCCGAGGTAATCGCCGCGCCGCTCTTTCTCCAGCACGTTGGAATAGATCCGCCCCGAAGAGATCGAGTCGGTCTGGCGCGCCGCGACGCCGGTGAAGCGTTCGTAATGGCCAAGGTCCAGATCGGTCTCGGCGCCGTCATCGGTGACGAAGACCTCGCCATGTTCGAACGGGCTCATCGTGCCGGGATCGACGTTGAGATAGGGGTCGAGCTTGCGCAACCGCACCGAGAAGCCGCGGGCCTGCAACAAGGCCCCGAGCGCCGCCGAGGCCAGCCCCTTGCCAAGCGAGGAGACCACGCCGCCGGTGATGAAGACGTATCGCGCCATGTGGTGGAATCCCCCGTGAAAACCGTCAGAAATGCTACGCTAGGTGCCTTGGAAATTCCGCAGCATCACGGGATTTGAGCCATAACAGATTCGGCCCGCCCGCGCAACAGGACCGCAAGATGATGTTGGGTCAACCCCACGGCAATCAAGAGGTTGTGGTAATCGGGTCAATCCGCGCGGGGTGCGGTTTCGCCGCCCTCGACCGGGGGCGGAAGCAGATCGCCCTCGAGCGGTGCCTCGGTCGCGGTTTCGGGTGCGGCGCTTTCGATGCCGAGCCGGTCCACGACAGAGCTGTTGGCCGATTTCTGCGCCGCGATCACCGTCAGTGCGATCGAGGTGCCGATGAAGGCGATCGCCAGGATCCAGGTCATCTTGCCAAGCGCCGTCGCCGCCGAGCGCGAGGACATCACCCCGCCACCGCCGCCGCCGCTGCCCATGCCAAGCCCGCCGCCCTCGGAGCGTTGCAGCAGCACGACACCGATCAGGCTGAGCGCGAGGATCAGGTGGATGACGAGGACGACGTTTTCCATGGCGGGCCTTCTATCTGGAACGTGGGGTATCTAGAACCTGCCGGGCCTCGCTGCAACCCCGGAACGGTCGGTCTGCGATCTGTCGGCAAGTTGTATGGCAGACGTATGGCTATTCGTCGGCGTCGTCCACGTCGTATTGGCCGGACAGGGCGCGGCGCACGAAGCTCCATGACAGGCCGATGCCGAGGATCAGCGACAGCGCCAGGATGCCCATCCAGACATTCAGGTCGGAATTCGAGAGCGACAGCAGCCCGCGGTCATAAAGCACCCAGACCAGCGCCGCGAAGAGCGCGAAAACCAGCGCCATGCCGAAGACGCCGATCGAGCGGACCGTGGCGCGCAGGTAGATGACGTAGGCCGCGAACAGCAGCAGGCCAAACAGCACGGTCAGCGGCATTTCCTCTTCGAAATGGGTCCGCGACCACTGGATGAAATTCCACTCGGTCGGATTGAACGTCGCGGCGATCAGGACGAAGGCGAACAGCCAGCGCAGCAGAAATCCCATGAGTGCCTCCGGTTTCTCCGGCCCGGTTCTCGCGGCGGGCCTTTCGGGTCTTTTGCCTTGGCCGGCGATCAATTTCCACCCCCCTTGCGGCCGCTTTCGGCGCAGGGCGTCTGCCCTGCATCGCGGGCGGGCGGATTTCCGTTGCGTCCCGATGAACCAAACCCGCAGGACCGCGTTTGCCTTGCTGCCGCCGTTTGAACCGAGCAGGGCCCATTTATGGATGATCCCGTTGTCCCATTCGATCTGGTGCGGATGTTCCTCGGGACAGAGCCCACGCTGTTCTATCTCGAGATCGTGTTTCGCACCTGCCTGATCTATGCCTACGCGCTGGCGATGATCCGCTGGGTCGGCGGGCGCGGCATCGCCCAGATGTCCACCGTCGAATTCCTGCTGGTGATCGCGCTGGGGTCCGCGGTGGGCGACGCGATGTTCTATCCCCAGGTGCCGCTGTTGCACGCGATGCTGGTGATCACCGTCGTCATCCTGATCAACAAGGGGCTCGATGTGCTGATCTTTCGGTTCCGGCCAGTCGAAATGGCCATCGACGGCCAGACCACAGAAATCATCCGGGATGGCGTGATAGATACCGGCATGCTGCGCCGGAAGAAGATCGGCCAGAGCGAGTTGTTCGACAGCCTGCGGCAACAGAATTACCGCAATCTCGGAGAGGTCCGCAGGGGCTATCTGGAGACCTCCGGAAAGATCACCACTTTCCCGCAGGACCCGGTGCCGGGCCTGCCAATCGAACCCCCGTGGGAGGTGGAGCCCCCGGTCTCGATCGGGCCGAGACGCCGGATCGAAGAGGGCGCGCAGCTTGGTTGCATGGACTGCGGCTGGGCTTTGCCGGACCAAAGCGAGGTCACGCCCGCGGAATGCGGCAATTGCGGCGGCACGGTCTGGACCCGGCTTTTGACAGCCCGTCGGCGGGGCTAGGGTGGGGCGGCGGCCGCCCCACCCGGCGGCCCGTCAGGCGGCTTTTGCGGTCCGCGCGGCTTCGTTCACCGTCGATTCCGCAAGTTTGGTCAGGTCCTTGTCGGTCTGACCCTCTTCGTCGAGCGTCGTCTGAAGCAGTTCGACGGCATCGTTCAGGCCCATCTCCTTGGCCCAGCGGCAGAGCGTGCCGTAGCGCGTGATCTCGTAATGCTCGACCGCCTGCGCGGCAGAGATCAGCCCGGCATCGAGCGCCGGCGTGCCCTTGAACTCGGAGATGATCTCCTCGCCTTCGTCGATGATGCCCTTGATCGCCTCGCAGGTCTTGCCTCGTGCCGGCTTGTCGATGATCTCGAACACCTGTTCCAGCCGCGAGACGTGCTCCTCTGTCTGGTCGCGGTGTTTCTCGAAGGCGCTCTGAAGCTGCTCGTTGGTCGCCGCGCGTTTCATCTTGGGCAGCGCCTTGAGGATCTGCTTTTCAGCGTAATAAATGTCGCGGAGGGTATCGTGGAAGAGGTCTTTGAGGGTCTTTTCCCTGGCCATGTCTTCAATCCTTTTTGCTGTGGGGGACGGTGTTCCGTGAAAACACATGACCCGGTTGAGGGTTCCACCGGTTCCGGCCCGTCGGCGATTTTCTGGTTTCGCTTGCGGCGGCGCGGGTCTATATCGGCGCGGGCTTCGAAGCAGGGGAATGGATATGGCCAACGTAGTCGTCGTGGGCGCCCAGTGGGGCGACGAGGGAAAAGGCAAGATCGTTGACTGGCTGTCGGAGCGGGCCGATATCATCGCGCGCTTCCAGGGCGGCCATAATGCGGGCCATACCCTTGTGATCGACGGCAAGGTGTTCAAGCTGTCGCTGCTGCCCTCGGGCATCGTGCGGGGCGGCAAGCTGTCGGTGATCGGCAACGGTGTGGTTCTGGACCCCTGGCACCTGGTCGAGGAGATCGCCAAGCTGCGCGGGCAGGGCGTTGAAATATCGCCGGAAAACCTGATGATCGCGGAAAACGCGCCGCTGATCCTGCCGATTCATGGCGAGTTGGACCGTGCCCGCGAAAGCAGGCGAGCGTTGCCAAGATCGGCACCACCGGGCGCGGCATTGGCCCGGCCTATGAAGACAAGGTCGGGCGCCGGGTGATTCGGGTGGCCGACCTGGCCGATGAGGCGACGCTGGCAGCTGCGGGTGGATCGGTTGCTGGTCCATCATGACGCGCTGCGTCGTGGTTTGGGGATGAGCCGGTTGACCGCGACGGCCCTGCTGGCGCGTCTGAAGGAGATCGCGCCCGAAGTGCTGCCCTATGCGGCCCCGGTCTGGAAAGTGCTGAACGAGGCACGCCGGGCAGGCAAGCGGATATTGTTCGAAGGGGCGCAGGGCGCGCTATTGGATATTGATTTTGGCACTTACCCGTTTGTGACCTCGTCCAACGTGATCGCCGGGCAGGCGGCGACCGGGACCGGGGTCGGGCCGGGCGCGATCGACTTCGTGCTGGGCATCGTCAAGGCCTATACCACGCGGGTTGGCGAAGGGCCGTTTCCCGCGGAATTGGATGATGCGGACGGCCAGCGTCTGGGCGAGCGCGGCCATGAATTTGGCACCGTCACCGGGCGCAAGCGCCGCTGCGGCTGGTTCGACGCGGTGCTGGTACGCCAGACCTGCGCCACATCCGGCGTGTCGGGGATTGCGCTGACCAAGCTTGACGTGCTGGACGGGTTCGAGACGCTGAAGATCTGCACCGGATATGAGCTGGACGGCAAGCGGCTGGATTACCTGCCCACGGCGGCCGACCGGCAGGCCCGCTGCGTTCCGGTCTATGAAGAGATGCCGGGTTGGTCGCAATCGACCGAAGGCGCGCGGTCCTGGGCCGACCTGCCGGCAGAGGCCATCAAATACGTGCGCCGGGTCGAAGAGCTGATCGACTGCCCGGTCGCCATGGTGTCCACCAGCCCCGAGCGGGAGGACACCATCCTGGTGACCGACCCGTTCGCCGACTGATGGCGCTATCCTACAAGGCGCGCCGGCGCTGGGCCCTGGTGGTGCTGGTTCTGGGATTGCCGGGTTATATCCTTGTGGCCACGTTGCTTGCGACCTGGCTGAACCCGGCCAACTTCCTTGTCGAGCTTCTGATCTACGTGGTCCTGGGCATCGTCTGGGTGCTGCCGTTCAAATCCCTGTTCCGGGGTATCGGTCAGGCCGACCCCGACCATCGGAACGACGACGGGGCGGAGTGAATGGTTTCACTCCGCCCCGTACTGATCTGATTTCAGGACTTATTCTCCGGCAGCGCGGGCGCCGGGATTGAACCGCGTCGATTGTGCGACGGTGAACTGGCCGCGGTCGAGCTTTGCGGATCTTGCCCTGGCGCAGAAGCTGGCCGAAAGAGCGCAGCGTCAGTTCGCGGTCGAACTGATCGCCCCCCTCATAGTTCGCCACGGCGCGCATGAGCTGCGGGCGCGAGAAATGCGGCCGGCCCTCGACATAGGAGGCATAGGCCGCCGCCGCTTCGAGGATGTCGGGAAGCTCGGTCGCCTCCATCCGTTCGGCGAATTCGGCAAAGCTGTCGGCGTCGGCGAAGATGTTCTCGTTGCCCTCTTCGGAGCGTTCCGGTGCGAGACCGGTGCTGACGCGGCGCGGGCGGACTGCCTCGACCGGTTCGTCGCTGGCGGGGTCCGGGGCAACGTCGACGCGTTGCTCGGTCACCAGGACCAGGGGCTGCAGACGACGTTCGCCGGGCTTGATGCCTTCGACCGGGCGGCGCGGACGCACGACGCGGGCCAGATCCTCGCGGTACTGGTCGATCTGGCGGGCGTCGTCCTCGGCCGCGGCATCCTTCGACACCTTGCGGTCGGCGCGGGTCGCAAGAACCGCGGCCTTGAGATGCTGGATCGCGGAGCGGCGGCGGGTGCCTTCTGTTTCCTCAAGCTCGGTATTGGTGACTTCGAGGATGCGCTGGACGCCGTTGCCGTTGTTGTCGATGTCGTCGCGTTCCAGGACCGCGCGGCCTTCCTTGTCGGCGCGCTGGTCGGCTTCGGCGTCGCGGCGCACCTGTTCGAGGGTCGCCATCAGATCGGCCTCTTCCTCGTCGGAAAGATCGGCGTCGGTGCCGGCCTCTTCTTCGTCGGACAGCGCCAGTTCGATGGTTTCGTCTTCCTTGGCGGTCTCCGGCTGGTCGTCTTCCTCGGCGGCGTCGGTTTCGTCCTGCTCGACGATTTCGGCGCGTTCCTCTGCAATGAGGACGTGCAGGGTGGAGGTTTCTGTCTCGGTTTCGTCAGCCTCAATCTCGAACTCACCGTCGGCCTCGACGTGACCCTCAGCCTCAGCCTCGTTTGCTTCGGTGTCGTCCTCGGCAGTCTCGGCTTCCTTGTGCGGGTGGAGCATGCTGACGACGCGGGCGATCGACGGCGCGTCGGGTTCGTCCGTGGGTTCGTCGGCCTGGAGGGTCTCGTCGTCCTCTTCGGGTTCGCTCATATGGCTCATGACCCGGGTGATCGCGTCGCGGCCGATCTCGTGCCCGGCATCGCCGCCGGTTTCGTCTTCGGTTCCGGTCGCGTCGTCTTCCGGGGTTTCGGCGGACTCGTCCTCTTCCGCGGTGTCATCGTCGAGCGACTCGACACCGGCGGCGGCCTCATCCGGCAACGCGTCCTCTGCGGTGTCCTCGATGCTCTCGTCTTCGAAAGCCTCGTCTTCGACAGCCTCGTCGTCGATAGCCTCGTCTTCGGCGGTCTCATCGTCGAAGGCCGCGCTAACGGTCTCTTCTTCGGTCCCTGCCGCGTCGGCCTCTGCCTCGTCGGCTTCTGCTTTGACATCCGACTGGCCGGCTTCGGCAACACCCTGCGGTTCGACCGGCTCTTCGGCGGTCTCGGGGTCTTCGGTCACCTCTTCGGCATCCTCGAAGGCTTCGGCCAGCGAGACCGGCATGTTGTCGGTGACATGCGATTCGTCGCGATAGGTGCGGCCGGCATCATCCTCGCGCCGCGAGACGGCGGCGCGGATGCGGGCCAGCTTCGCGGCTACGCTTTCGGCGGGCGGGGACGGGATCGGAAAAATCGCCGGTCTCGGGTTCCGGCTGGCGCGCCGGGGCCGCGGCGGATCGGGGCGATGGCACTGCTTCGGCCTTGGGGGCGGCGGGGGCCTCGTCGGCCTCTTCCTGCATCTGGCGCAGCACGATGCCGGTTTCACCGACGTGTGCTTCGACCCGGCGGTTGATCTCGCGCTGGGCGATCCGGTGCAGCATGTCTGCGTCCGGCGTCGGAGGCTCTGCCCCGAAATAGCGGTCATCCGCGGCAAGGTCGCGGAAATACTCCGCAATTCCGCGCATCGTGGCGAACGGATCGTCAAACCCTTCCAACGTGCACGAGAAGGTGCCGTAAGAAACGGTTAGAATTTTGCTCGGTCCTACCATCGGGCTGTCGCTTTCTTTACTGATCCAGCTTCCCTGTATTTACCAATCAATGGTTCCCAAATAGGAACAGAACAAGGAAATGTAAGGGATTTTTTCTTGGTCAGAATGTGTTCTCGTTCGATTTTCGGCATCAATCATGGCAGCTAGGTTAACATTGTGCAGTTCTCGGAAAAAGTAACACTCTTGGGTGCCGGCAAGGTTAAAAAAAGGGTTCTTAAAGAAGCTTTGACGTTCGCGCCTCGCCTCGTTGCTGCCGATGGTGGTGCCAGAAATGCGGTAAAATTAGGGCAAATGCCCGAATTGGTCATCGGCGACATGGATTCGGTGGATGCGCGAACTTTGGCCGAAATGCCGCCCGAGCGCCTGATCCGCGTCGCGGAGCAGGACACCACGGATTTCGAGAAATGCCTGGCCCGGATCGAGGCGCCGCTGATCCTGGGGGTCGGGTTTTTCCGGCGGACGATTGGATCATCAGCTGGCCGTCCTGAATGCGATGGTTCGATACGCCGCCCAGCCGGTGGTGCTGATCGGGCGGCGGGATATCTGCTTTCACCTGCCGCGCGAGCTGCGGCTGGAGCTGAGCCCCGGCACGCGCGTCTCGCTGTTCCCGATGGCCGCGGTCGGCGGCAGGTCCGAAGGATTGCGCTGGCCGATCGAGGGGCTCGATTTCGCGCCGGACGGGCGGATCGGCACATCGAACGTGACAGAAGCCGCCGAGCTGCGGCTGACGATGGAGGGGCCGGGGATGCTGGCGATCATGCCGCGGGCGGTGCTGGCACCTGTAGTGCATGCGCTTTCGCCGTGACCCTTTCGCGCCAGATGACATAGAGCCCCGCACCGATCGTGATGACGATGCCGAGCGCCGCCAGCCCGTTCGGCAGGTCGCGGAAGATCAGCCAGCCGATGAGCGTGGCGAAGGGGATTGAGATATTGCATCGGCGGCGAGGGTGG
>CALOEL010000018.1:0-150940 GCA_942492375.1 uncultured Alphaproteobacteria bacterium | reverse complement strand
ACCGAGCCGCCGGTCTGGGTGCCGATGGCCAGGGGCACCATGTCCGCGGCCACCGCCGCCGCCGATCCCGAGGAGGACCCGCCCGGCGTGTGGTCGGGGTCATGCGGGTTGCGGGTCTTGCCTGGATGCATAAAGGCAAGTTCGGTGGTCACCGTCTTGCCCATGATGATGGCGCCGGCCGCCTTCAGCCGCTCGACCACAAAGGCATCGGCGGTGGGAACGCGGCCGGAATCCAGCACGGTTCCATTGGCGGTCGGCATGCGCGCGGTATCGATGATGTCCTTCAGCGCCACCGGCAGGCCGTGCAACGGCCCAATGGGGCGACCGGTGGTCCGGTGCGCGTCCAGGGCGCGCGCCTGTTCCAGCACATGATCGCTGTCGAGCCAGGCCCAGGCCTGGACCTGCGGTTCGATTGCCGCGATCCGTGCCAGATAGGCCTGTGCCAGATCGACCGCGGATAGCGCGCCCCTGGCCAGACGGTCGCGCTGTTCAACCGCGCTGAGGCCGAGGATGGGCGTGAGGCCGGCGGGCAGGTTAGCCACCATAAAAGGCATTCGGCAAATGGAAGACCAGCTCGGGGAAGGTATACATCAGGACCATCGAGACAACGACCATGAGCAGGAACGGCATCACGCCCCTGAAGATATGCGTTAGCTGCATATCCGGTGGTGCGACCCCTTTCAGATAATAGGCCGACATTGCCATCGGCGGCGTCAGGAAGCTGGTTTGCAGGTTGAGCGCCACAAGAATACCGAAGAACAATGGATCGATGCCGAAATGAGGCAGCAAGGGCAGGAAGATCGGCACAAAGATAATGATGATCTCGGACCATTCCAGCGGCCAGCCGAGCAGGAAGATGATCACCTGTGCCATCAGCAGGAATTGCAGCGGGCTGAGATTGAGCCCGGTGACGAATTCCGAGATCAGCTGCTCGCCGCCGAGATAGGAAAAGACCGAGGAGAAGGTATAGGAGCCGACGAACAGCCAGCAGACCATGGCCGTGGTGCGGACGGTCAGATAGACCGATCTCCCGCATCCTCTGGAAGGTCATGGCGCGATAGGCGACGGCCTGGAAGATACCACCCAGGGCGCCGATCGAGGCCGCTTCGGTGGGCGTGGCGAGACCGAACAGGATCGAACCCAGGACCGCCATGATCAGGAAGGCCAGCGGAAAGAAAGAGGCGAGCAAGGTCCAGACCAGTTCCAGGAACGGAACGTCGGGCACCTCGTCCTTGGTCGGTCGTGGCGCCACGCTGGGCTGCAGGATCGACCGGCCGATGACATAGAGAAGATAGAGGCCGACCAGCACCAGACCCGGCAGGAGGGCCCCCGCATAGAGCCGCACGATCGAGACACCGGAGGCGGCGGCATAGACGATCAGCATGATCGAGGGCGGGATCAGAATGCCCAATGTGCCGCCGGCGCAGATGATGCCGCCGGCGAAGGTTTTGTCATAGCGCGCCTTCAGCATGGCCGGGAGAGCCAACAGACCCATCAGCGTGACGACGGCGCCGACGATGCCCGTGGCGGTCGCAAAGAACGCGCAGGTCAGGAGCGCCGCGACACCCATCGACCCCGGGACGTTCTTTGAGGCGATATTCAGCGTGGTGAAGAGCCGTTCGACGATGTTCGCCCGTTCGACGATATAGCCCATGAACAGGAACAACGGCACCGCAGTGAGGACCTCGTTCGACATCACCGTATAGGTCTGGTTGACGAAGAGATCGAAGATGCGGTTGTTGAAAAACCCCTCGATCCAGGTCGAGGCTGGACGTCCAGGTGTCGGCATTCTCCTCCAGCCGGTCGAATTCGCGCCACATCCGGCGGGCGTCGAAATAGGCGTAATAGCCAAACCCGATCCCCATCGCCATAAGCGTGAAGGCGATCGGAAATCCCAGGAAGACGAAAATGATGAAGAGCCCCAGCATCATTAGTGCGATCTGAGGATCTGTCATGGAGAGTGTCCCGTTTTCGGCCTTGTTGACTTCGCGCATCAGAAGGTCCTCGGTCTCGAAGACATCTTCCTCGGCCTCGAGCCATTCATTGGTCCGCATCGCCAGAATGCAGCGCATCACCTGCGCGATACCCTGGATGAACAGAAGGATACCAGCGGCAACAATCACCGTCTTGAACTGGTAGATCGGAATGCCTGCCGGGCTGTTGACCGACACTTCGCCATATTGCCAGGAGCGGGCGGCATATTTCCATCCCGCGAAGATCAGCGCGAGGACGCCGGGAAAGAAGAACAGGAAGTAGAGCACGAAGTCGATCTTGGCCTGCGTCTTCGGCTGCCAGAGCCGGTAGATGAAATCACCCCGGACATGCCCGCCACGCGACAGGGTATACGCGCCGCCCATCATGAACAGCGTGCCATACATGATGAACGACACGTCCAGCGCCCAGGCGGTGGGGCTGTTCAGCACGTAGCGGACGAACACTTCATAGCCGGTTCCAAGCGACATCAGCACGATCAGCCAGGCGAAAGCCTTGCCGAACCAAGCCGACAGATTGTCGGCGAATCGGATGAACCCGATCATTGCCACCTCCGTGGTTGCGTCGCGGCACCCCGGCGACGACGCGCCGGGATGTCACCTTGGATCGCCCGCGTCAGAGCTGCAGCTTGCCGGGGAAGTAGTGGTTGTAGGCCAGTGCGTAATCCGGCGAGTTCATCAACTCGTAGTACGACACCCTGCTGACCCAGTCCCGCTGGCTGTCCAGCGTCTTCTTCATGTACGGATCCTCTTCCAGCTGAGGGATCAGCTCGTCCCAGGCTTTCAGCTGTGCGTCGAGGATTTCCTGCGACGTGCGGTGAACCGTCACCCCGGCCTCGTTCTGAAGCCATTGCAGGTCGGCCGAATAGCGGTCCATCGCCTTGGCGGTGTTCGCGGTCGAGGCCGCTTCGACGCCGTAGACCAGGATCGCCCGAAGATCGTCGTCGAGGTCTTCCATCGTCAGCTTGTTGAACAGGAACTCGAAGCTTTCCGACGCCTGGTGATAGGACGAAAGATAGTAGTTCTTCGCCACATCCTGGGCGCCGAAATCCTTGTCCGAAGACGGGTTGTTGAACTCGAAAGCGTCGATCACGCCACGCTCCATCGCCGGCACGATCTCGCCGCCCGGAAGCTGTGCGACGGACATGCCCATGGATTGCAGCAGATCGGCCGCAAGACCGACGGTGCGGTACTTGAAGCCCTGCAGGTCGGCGACCGTGCCGACTTCCTCCTTGAACCAGCCGAACGGCTGGGCGAACATCGGGAAACCGAGGTAGCCGTCGATATCGAGACCCATGATATCCTGCGTCAGCTCGTCGTAAAGCTCCTTGCCGCCACCCTGGTAGAACCAGCTGAGCATGGTCGTCGCCGAGCCGCCGAAGACCGGGCCGGTGCCGAACAGCGACGCCGCCTTGTTCTTGCCGTACCAGTAGACCGGCACCGAATGCGCCGCGTCCAGAACGCCGTCGTTCACCGCGTCGAGCACCTGGAAGGCGCCGACCACGGCACCGGCAGGCAGAACCTCGATCTTCAGACGGCCGCCCGACATCTGGTCCACCCGGTCGGCATAATCCTGCGCCATCTCCTGCCAGATATTGCCCGCGCCCCACGATGTCTGCATCTTCAGCACCATCGGCGACTGGGCCAGAACGGCGGGCGCCGCAAGCGCCCCGCCCGCGGCGGCGCTGCCGGCCAGCGCGGATCTCTTCAGGAACGAACGGCGGTCGAGTCTTGTCTTGTCTGTCATGTTTATCCTCCCATCGCGACGGTCCGCCAAAAACCGGGCACTCCTCATCCGGCCAGCGCCGCCGCCTGCCGAAGCTTAACGTCGAAAACCGACTTGGCAAGCCTTCTCTGGTTAGATTTGTTTACCAGTTGGGCAAGGGTATCCGCCCGTATTTCAAGGGAGTGCCGGGAAACCGGTCACGGCCAACGGAAATTGGCCGACGACTTGAACTGCCGCGAAACGACGCTGCCGTCAGCGGCATTGGGTCGCACAGGATGGAATTGGCGGATGGGGTGGGATTCGAACCCACGGATGCTTGCACATCGGCGGTTTTCAAGACCGCTGCAATCGACCACTCTGCCACCCATCCGGCACCTGAACCGCAGCTAGCCGACCAAAGTCGCGCCCCCGGCAGGACGGCACGGGAATAGGCGCTGGCTTCCGATTCTGAAAGACCGGATTTCGGGGCCGTTTGCTGCCGATCGCACCGGCGCCGCTTCCATTGTCCACGCGCAGGCGCTAACATGGCGCGCGATGCGGGCCGAGGCGCCCGTCGTGGATGAGCAGGAAACGCGCGGCAACGCCCGCGCGAAAAGGGGGCACGGCATGGCAAGTGCGGGTGCGGGGCGACTGGCCCTCGTATTGGCGGGCGCGATATTTCTCACGGGTTGCGAGGAAGGGACAGGGCTCGGATCTCTGCTTCCCGGCAAGGAACCCGCCGCAGAGGGCGCCGTAGCGCCGGCCAGTGCCGGCCCGACCGTTGTCGAGCGTGACGTCGAGGCGCCGGACGTCTTTCAGGTCACCGAATCCGGTCTCTGGGACGGCCGCCCATCGCTTGGCGGCGTCTGGGTGGCGCATCCCGATGTGACCGATCCGGAACGGGTGATGATCCGCCATCAGGCGAATGGCCAATCCGTAATCGGGGCACTGTTCCGCCGCGAACGCGACGTGCCGGGACCAAGGTTCCAGGTGTCGTCCGACGCCGCCGAGGCGCTCGGGATGCTGGCCGGGGCGCCGGCCGAGATCAACGTCACCGCGCTCCGGCGCGAAGAGGTCGAGATCGCGCCGCCACCCGTTGCCGACCCCGCTGCCGACGGGGCCGAGATCGAAACCGCGCCGATCGACCAGGTGGCGTCGACCGCCGCCGCCGCGATCGACAAGGCCGAAGCCGGGGCAGAGCCGACCGCCGCCCGGCCCGAACCGACAATGTCCGCGGACGCGATACGGCAAGCCGACACCGCATCCGCCGCTCCCGCAGCCGCCCCCGCCCCGGCGGCACAATCGGCGCTCGACAAACCCTATCTTCAGATCGGCATCTTTAGCGTAGAGGCAAATGCCAACAAGACCGCCGACATGCTGCGCAGTGAAGGCGTCATACCGTCGGTGCGCAAATCCACATCGAACGGCAAGGATTACTGGCGCGTCTTGGCCGGCCCGGCCGCCAGCGCGAACGAACGCGCCGCGATACTGGCCAAGATCAAGACGCTCGGTTTCGCCGATGCCTATGCCGTCACCAACTGAACAGAGGACGATCCGACCCATGCGACCCCTCATGATCCGGCTAGCCGCAATCCTCCTGCTTGTCGTCTCGGCCGCGGTGCCGGGGCAGGCGCTCGAAACACAGTCCCGCGCGGCATTCGTCTATGACGTGACGACCGGCACGGTGCTGCTGGAAAAGGACGCCGACGTGCCGATTCCGCCGGCCTCGATGTCCAAGCTGATGACCCTCAACATGCTGTTCGAGGCGCTGCGCGACGGACGCGTGACGATGGACACCCGGTTCGGCGTGTCGAGCAAGGCCAAAAGCATGGGCGGCTCGACGATGTTCCTGAACGAAACCGACCGCCCGACGGTCGAACAACTGATCCAGGGCATCATCGTGCTGTCCGGCAACGACGCCTGCGTCGTCGTGGCCGAGGGCCTTGCCGGCAGCGAGGACGCCTTCGCCCGGCTGATGAACGACCGCGCGAAGGCGCTCGGCCTGACCGCATCGACCTTCGCGAATTCCAGCGGCTGGCCGAACCCAAACCATCGCATGAGCGTTCGCGACATGGGAATGCTGGCGGTGCGGCTGATCACCGAATTCCCTGAATATTACGGCTATTTCGGAAACAAGGAGTATGAATTCGACGGCCGCTCCCCCGACAACCGGTTCAACCGCAACCCGCTGCTGAGCCTCGGCATCGGCGCCGACGGGCTGAAGACCGGCCACACTCAGGAAGCCGGCTACGGCCTTGTCGGATCGGCCACACAGGGCACGCGGCGAATCGTCTTCGTGGTCTCCGGCCTATCTTCCGAAAAGGAACGTGCCGAGGAATCCGAGCGGATCGTCAACTGGGCCTTTCGCCAGTTCGTCGAGAAGACCGTGATCGCGAAGGACGCGGAAGTCGCCCGCGCCGCGGTCTGGATGGGAGATCACCAGGAAATCGGCCTCGTCACGCCAGAGGATGTGTCGCTGCTCCTGCCCGCGCTCGAGCGCGACGTGCTGTCGGCCGAGGTCGTCTATCGCGGCCCGATCGAGGCGCCAATCGCGGCGGGCCAGGAGGTCGCCGATCTGGTGGTGACGCTGAAGGATCTTCCGCCCGCCCACATCCCGCTGGTCTCCGACCGCGACGTGGCGCGCGGCGGTTTCGTCCCGCGCCTCAGGACCGCCGCGACGGTGTTGCTGCGGATGGCGATGGGCGGGGCGCAATCCGGGGCCTGATGCGCAAGGGACTGTTCATCAGCTTCGAAGGCATCGACGGCTCCGGCAAATCCACCCAGGCCAGGATGCTGGCCGACCGCCTGCGGGCCGCGGGGCGCGATGCCGTGCTGACGCGCGAACCCGGCGGCTCGAAAGGCGCCGAGGAAATCCGCGCCCTCGTCCTGCAGGGCGATCCCGACCGCTGGTCGCCCGAAACCGAGCTTCTGCTGTTCACCGCGGCGCGGCGCGACCATGTGGAAAAGACGATCCGTCCAGCGCTCGAGGCCGGCAGGACCGTCATCTGCGACCGGTTCGCGGATTCGACCCGGCTCTACCAGGGCAGTTCGCGCGGCGACCTGCGCGGCGTCGTGGACCAGTTGCACCGGCTGATGATCGGCCTGGAGCCCGACCTGACCATCATCATTGACATGGACCCTGCCAAGGGCCTGGCCCGCGCGCTGTCTCGCCAGACCGCCGATGAACGGTTCGAGGGGTTCGGCGAGGACCTGCAACAGAAGATGCGCGCCGGTTTTCTCGACCTCGCGCGCGAATTTCCCGACCGCTGTGTCGTGATCGACGGCGACCGCCCCGCCGAAGCCGTGGCCGATGCCGTCGAGGCGCTGGTGCAGGGCCGCCTGGCATGAGCGACGCCGAAACCCCGACGGAACCCGACCGGGTCGAGGGCGCGCCGCATCCCCGCGAGACCGCGCTGCTGCTCGGACAGAAGCAGGCCGAGGCTGATTTCCTCGACGCCTGGAACGCGCGGCGGCTGCATCACGGCTGGCTCATCACCGGGCCGCGCGGCATCGGCAAGGCGACGCTCGGCTGGCGCATCGCCCGCTTCCTTTTGGCCCAGCCCGCAGGGGGCGGCCTGTTCGGCGCGGCATCCGAGCCTGCCGACAGCCTCGACCTGCCCGCTGATCACCCGGTCAGCCGGCGCGTCGCTGCCCTCTCCGAACCCCGGCTCTGCCTTCTGCGGCGCGGCAGGGACGACAAGACGGGGCGGCTGCGCCAGGAAATCAGCGTCGACGAGGTCCGCAAGCTCAAATCCTTCCTGAACTTGTCCGCCGCGGATGGCGGGCGCCGCGTGGTGCTGGTGGATTCCGCCGACGAAATGACCACCAGCGCCGCCAACGCGCTGCTGAAGCTGCTGGAAGAACCGCCCGCCGATGTTACCATCCTGCTTGTCAGCCATCAGCCCTCGCGGCTGCTGCCGACGATCCGCAGCCGGTGCCGGGAATTGCGCTGCCAACCGCTCGCCCCCGATGACATGGACCGCGCCCTGACCGGTGCGGGCGCGGAACCGGGCGACGGCGCTGCCGCCCTTTCCGAGCTGTCCGGCGGATCGGTGGGCGAGGCGGTGCGGCTGACCAATCTCGACGGGATGCAGACCTATGGCGAGCTTGTGTCGCTGATGGCCACCCTGCCCCGGCTCGACCGCCCCAAGGCGCTGCGGCTGGCCGAAAGCGCGGTCGGACGGCAGAACGAACCCCGCTTCGACCTGCTGTTGCGGCTGATGGACCTGTTTCTGGCCCGCACCGCGCGCACCGGCGTCAGCGGCCCGCCGCTGGTCGAGGCCGCCCCCGGCGAGGCCGAGCTGATGCGGCGGCTGGCCCCGACACCCGCGGCGGGCCGGCACTGGGCAGAGCTTCAGCAGGTGCTCGGCGCCCGCGCCCGGCACGGCAAGGCGGTCAACCTTGACCCTGCCGCACTGATCCTCGATATGGTCTTCAGGATTGATGAACTGGCGGCGAAACTGGCCGCAGCCTAGAGGCCGGATGCCCGACACCCCCGCGATCACCGACAGTCATTGCCATCTGGATTTTCCCGATTTCGCCGACGAACTGCCCGCCGTCATCGACCGCGCCGTCGCCGCCGGAGTGACGCGGATGGTCACGATCTGCACTCGGCTCCGCAACGAACCGGCCGTCCGCGCCATCGCCGAGGCGCATGACCCGGTATTCTACGCCGCCGGTACCCACCCGATGAGCGCCGCCGAGGAACCGCTGGCCCGCATCGAGGACCTGGTTGCCCTTGCACGGCATCCGAAATTCGTCGGCATCGGCGAGACCGGGCTGGACTATCACTACACCGCCGACAGCAAGGCGGTGCAGCAGGACAGCCTGCGCATCCATATCGAGGCCGCGCGGCAGACCGGCCTGCCGCTGATCATCCATGCCCGCGACGCCGACGACGACATGGTCCGGATCCTGACCGAAGAGCATCGCGCCGGCAGCTATGACTGCGTGATGCACTGCTTTTCGTCGGGCCGTGCGCTGGCCGAAGCGGCGCTCGACCTCGGTTTCTACCTGTCGATGTCCGGCATCGCCGCCTTTCCCAAGTCGCAGGACTTGCGCGACATTTTCGCCCGCGCCCCGGTCGAGCGCATCCTGGTGGAAACCGACGCGCCCTACCTTGCCCCGCCGCCGTATCGCGGCCGCCGCAACGAACCCGCCTATACCGCCCATACCGCACGCAAGGGCGCCCAGGTTTTCGGTATGGATTACAGCGACTTTGCCGCACAAACTCAACTGAATTTCGACCGCCTCTTCGCCAGGGCCGCCGCCTGGAAGGCCGCCGGCTGATGGCAAGGCTGACGCTCACCATCCTCGGCTGCGGCTCCTCCGGCGGCGTGCCGCGCCTCGGCGGCCATTGGGGCGACTGCGACCCCGCCAACCCGAAGAACACCCGCCGCCGCTGCTCGCTGCTGGTCGAACGCCAGGATGACAGCGGCATCACCCGCGTCCTGATCGACACCTCGCCCGACCTGCGCGCCCAGCTGCTGGATGCCGGCATCGGCGAACTCGACGCGGTGGTCTATACACATTCCCATGCCGACCACATGCACGGCATCGACGATCTGCGGATGATCGTGTTCAACACCGGCAAGCGCCTGCCCGTCTGGGCCGACGGCGCGACGCAGGAGGCGCTTCTGTCGCGGTTCGGCTATGCCTTCGTCCAGCCCGAGGGCAGCAGCTATCCTCCGATCCTCGACCTGCATACGATCGACGGCGACGTGACCATCGACGGCGCCGGGGGACCGGTCATCCTGTCCCCCGTCGAGGTCACCCACGGCTCGATCCACGCGCTCGGCTTCAAGATAAACAACGTCGTCTATCTGCCTGATGTTTCAGATATTCCTGAATCCGCATGGCCCGCGCTTCAAGACCTCGACTGCTGGATCGTCGACGCGCTGCGCCGCAGGCCGCACCCGACCCATGCGCATCTGGAGCGTACCCTGGGCTGGATCGAACGCGCCGCCCCCGGACGCGCCGTGCTGACCAACATGCATGTCGATCTCGATTACGAGACCGTCCGGCGGGAAACCCCGCCGCATGTCACCCCCGCCTATGACGGGATGACATTGACCTTCGAGGTCTGAGGTGGCGGCGCTTCTCGACGTGATCCTGCCGGTCTTCCTGGTGCTTGGCTTCGGCTATGTCGCGGCATGGTCGGGGATCTTCAGCGCCGCCGCCGTCGACGGGCTGATGCGCTTCGCGCAGAACTTCGCCGTGCCCAGCCTGCTGTTCACCGCGATCTCGCGCCTCGACCTGTCGGCGGGCTTCGCCCTGCCCTTGCTCTTCAGCTTCTACCTTGGCGCGGTGGCGGGCTTCGCGGCGGCCTTCCTGGGGGCGAAATACCTCTTCGGCCGGGAAACCGAGGATGCCATCGCCATCGGCTTTGCCGGCTATTTCTCGAACACGCTCCTGCTGGGCCTCCCGATCACCGAACGGGCTTACGGCGCCGAGGCGCTTGCCGGAAACTACGCGATCATCGCGATCCACGCGCCAATGCTCTACGCCTTCGGGATCGTCGCGATGGAGGCGGCGCGGTCGCGCGGCGCCGGGGTCGGTCCGGCGCTGTCACGCATGGTGCTGTCGCTGTCCCGAAACCCCTTCGTCATCGGCATTGCACTTGGCTTTGCG
This sequence comes from uncultured Alphaproteobacteria bacterium, assembly GCA_942492375.1. GTDB lineage: Bacteria > Pseudomonadota > Alphaproteobacteria > Rhodobacterales > Rhodobacteraceae > JAHEAO01. Next base: position 140,614 of record CALOEL010000018.1, on the reverse strand, counting down.
GTGAATCTCGGCGGCATCCCGATGCCCGGGCCGCTGACCGCGGCGATCGACATGCTGGTCCTTGCCGCGATCCCCGCGGCGCTCTTTGGACTGGGCGGCGTGCTGGTGCGCTACCGGCCCGAAGGCGACATCAAGGCCATAGGCTTCGTCTGCGCGGTGGCGCTGGTCCTGCATCCCGGCGTGACCTACCTGCTGGGCCGCTACGCCTTCGCGCTCGACCAGGCGCAGCTGCGCTCGGCCGTGGTGACCGCGGCGATGGCGCCTGGCGTGAACGCCTATCTCTTCGCGAACATGTATGGTGCGGCCCGCCGTGTCGCAGCTTCCGCGGTGCTGCTGGGAACCGCCGGCTCGATCGTCACGATCTGGCTGTGGCTCGCGATCCTGCCCTGACGGAACGGTATCGCCCGACGCTCAGGCCGTGCCTTCGATGATCAGGAAATCGCTGTCGGAATTGGCGCGCCGGATATCCGCCGCGCGCTGGTAGTCGGGCGACTGGTAGCAGGCAAGCGCGGTGTCGTAATCGGGAAACTCGACGATGACATGCCGGTCCTTCTGCGCGGTTTCGGGTGTCTTGTTGCGCCCGCCGCGAACGATGAACCTGCCGCCGAACCGTTCGACGACCGGAGTGTCGAGCCGGATATACTCGGCATATTCCTCGGCATTGGTCACCGTCACATGCACGATCCAGTAGCCCTTTGGCATTCCGCTTCCCCTGCTGGTTGCGACCCGGCTCTAGCAAATCCGCAACGGCGGGTAAACCGATCCTTTCAGCCAATTCGATCAGAGGCTTGGCCACCCGACCGCCGTTTCGCGGCGCATTTCCGGCCGGGCCGGGAAATCACCCTACGTAATCGGCAGAATCCCGCCCAAACCGGGCAAATCCGGTGCCTTCGCAGACCGTTTCCCGCAAACGGGTTGCGGCGTTGGTGTCAGGTTTGTATGCACTTCGGAAATCGTCCGAGGCTTGTCCGGATGATCGCCTGAATTCGGGACGGGAACGGGGGAATTTGGTTTGCGGTCCAGCGTTATTCTAACATTAAGGGACGCCCTCGACCGGGCATTTCCGGAACAGCGGCTCTACCTTAGATCCGAACGCAACGAAACCCGCTTCATCCGCCTCTCGCCCCTGACCCAGCTGATGGCCTGGACCGGCACCTCGGCCTTCGTGGCCTGGTCGATCATCGCCACCGCCTTCATCCTGATGGACAGCATCGGATCCGGCAATGTCCGCGAACAGGCCAAGCGTGAACAGGCACTTTACGAAATGCGCCTGAACGAACTGTCCACCGAACGCGACGCGCGCGCCGACGAGGCGCTGATGGCGCAGGAACGGTTCAACGCCGCGCTGGAGCAGATTTCCCGGATGCAGGTGACGCTGCTGAATTCCGAGGACCGCCGCAAGGAAATGGAAAAGGGCATCGAAGTCATCCAGACCACCTTGCGCCGTACCATGAAGGAACGCGATGCGGCACGGGACAATGCCGAAGTGCTGACCGCCCAGCTTGCCGGCGAAGGTGGCGAAGGCGGCACGGCTGCCGATCCCGATACCGAGGTCGCCGTCGATTTCCTGACCGCCGCGCTGACCAGCACGGCCGTCGAGCGCGACGCGCTGGCGGTGATGAACGACCAGGCCGAGGAACGGCTGGCCGCGATGGAACTGGAGCGCAAGCTCGAGGACGAGCGCAACGACCGGATCTTCGAGCAGCTCGAGGATGCCGTCAGCCTGTCGATGGAGCCGCTCGACAAGATGTTCGCGGCGGCCGGGCTGAAGACCGACGACCTGATCGACTCGGTCCGGCGCGGCTATTCGGGCGTGGGGGGTCCGCTGACGCCGATGACCTTCTCGACCAGCGGCGGCGAGCAGCCGGACGCGACTGGCCTGCGCGCGAACGCGATCCTGCAGCGGCTCGATGAGATGAACCTCTACCGCATAGCCGCCGAGAAGGCGCCGTTTGCGATGCCGCTGAAATCGTCGTTCCGCTACACCAGCGGCTTCGGGCCCCGCTGGGGCCGGGTGCACGAGGGCACCGACATGGCGGGCAGCCACGGCAGCCCGATCCTTGCCACGGCCGACGGCGTGGTGACCTTCGCCGGCCGGCAATCGGCCTACGGCCTGCTGGTCAAGATCAAGCACGACTTCGGGTTCGAGACGCGCTATGCGCATCAGTCGAAAATACACGTCAAAGTAGGGCAAAGGGTCTCGCGCGGGGACCATATCGGTGATATGGGAAACACCGGTCGGTCAACCGGCACCCATCTTCACTACGAGGTCCGATTGGGCGGTCAGCCCGTCAACGCAATGACCTATATCAAGGCAGCCAAAGATGTTTTCTAAGAGCAAGATCAACGAGCCCGGACCGAAATCGGGCGAAGCCGACAAGGCGACGCCAACCGAGTCGCCGTCGAAACCGGCATCCTCGTCTTCGGACTACACGCCCACAACGCCAAAGGCGAAGCCGCCGGCGTCGGTGCTGTCGTCGGATCTGGTGATCACCGGAAATATCAAGACGACCGGCGACATCCAGATCGAAGGCACCGTCGAAGGCGATATCCGCGCCCATCTTCTGACTGTTGGCGAAGGCGCCACGGTCAAGGGCGAATGCCTGGCCGACGATGTCGTGGTCAATGGCCGCGTGATCGGCCGGGTGCGTGGCCTGAAGGTCCGGCTGACTTCCTCAGCGCGGGTCGAGGGCGACATCATCCACAAGACGATCGCGATCGAATCCGGCGCCCATTTCGAAGGCTCCGTCCAGCGTCAGGAAGATCCGCTACAGGCTGGCACTTCGCGTCCGGCCGCGGCCGCGCCCGCGACCCCCGCCAAGTCGGGATCCGCCGCGAACTGATAACCTCGGCAAAGTCCGTTTTGGCGGGACGCTTCGGGAAACCGGGGCGTCCCGTTCTCTTTGACCGCGCTGCTCAGACCGGGTCATACAGCACCCTGCGGTAAAGGTGCCATGTCGCATGGCCCAGAACCGGCAGCACGACAAGAAGCCCGAGGAACAGCGGCACCATCGCAACGAAGGTCAGGACCGCAATGGTCGCGGCCCAGATCAGCATCGGCCAGAAATTCTCGCGGACGCTGCTCAGGCTCAGCAGCATGGCGGTGACGAAATCCACCTCGCGCTCCAGCAGCAGCGGCAGGCTGACCACGGTCAGGCTGAACAAAAGGAACGCAACGACCGCGCCAAGTACCATTTCCGTGGCCAGCATCGCGATGCCGCGCGGCGTGAAGAACCCGTCGAATGACGAAGAGACATTGATCAGCGCCGACGGCCCCATATAGAGCGCGAAGACCATGTGCGAAAGGAAGGTCCAGAACAGGAAATAGATCAGGATGATCGCGCCCATCCAGGGTATTTGCCGGTCCTTCTCGCGCAGCACGACGCCCAGGATCCCGCCCCAGACCAGCGGTTCCTCGACCTCCAGCCTGCGGCTGACTTCGTATAGCCCGACCGCCGCGAACGGCGCGACCAGGGGAAACCCCAGTGACAGCGCCAATGTCCATGTGAACGTGCCGGCGCCGATCAGGATCAGGCCGATCCCGGCGGCGACATAGACCGCACTGAAGAACAAGCCGAAAACCGGCGCCCGGCGGAAATCATGCCAACCGGCGCGCAGCGAGGCCAGAACCTCGGCCACCGTCAACCTTCCGATCAGCGGAAGGGGAGACGCTTCTGCAAGATTGTCCGTATTCGTCACCGCCAAGGCTCCTTCGACCCCAGGTTAGACGAGCATTGAACGACGATCGTTGTCCTGAATCAATCCTCGGCCCGGGCTTCGGCGCGGCTCTTGCCCGACACGTCCAGCGCCAAAGTGGCCGCCATCAGCCCGTCGAGATCGCCGTCGAGCACGCCTTGGGTGTCCGAGGTCTCGAAGCCCGTGCGCAGATCCTTCACCATCTGGTAGGGTTGCAGCACATAGGACCGGATCTGGTTGCCCCAGCCGGCGTCGCCCTTGTTCTCATGCGCTTCAGTGATCGCGGCGTTGCGGCGGTCCAGCTCCTGCTGATAGAGCCGCGATTTCAGCGCCGCCATGGCGTTGGCGCGGTTCTGGTGCTGCGATTTTTCCGAACTGGTCACGACGATGCCCGTGGGCACGTGGGTGATCCTGACCGCCGAGTCGGTGGTGTTGACGTGCTGCCCGCCTGCGCCAGAGGACCGGTAGGTGTCGATGCGGATGTCATTTGCGGGAATGTCGATCTCGATATTCTCATCCACCACCGGATAGACCCAGACCGAGCTGAACGAGGTATGCCGCCGCGCCGCGCTGTCATAGGGGCTGATCCGCACCAGCCTGTGCACACCGCTTTCGGATTTCAGCCAGCCATAGGCGTTGTGACCCGAGATCTTGTAGGCCGCCGACTTGATCCCCGCCTCTTCGCCGGGACTTTCCGCGATCAGTTCCACTTTGTAGCCATGCTGTTCCGCCCATCGGACATACATCCGCGCCAGCATGTTCGCCCAGTCGCAGCTTTCGGTGCCGCCCGCGCCCGAGTTGATTTCCAGGAACGTGTCGTTGGCATCGGCCTCGCCGTTCAGAAGCGCCTCGATCTCTTTCTGCGCAGCGGTTTCGGCCAGCTTCTTCAGCGCCGCCTCGGCCTCTGCCACCACTTCCTTGTCACCCTCGGCCTCGCCCAGTTCGATCAGCTCGATATTGTCGTTCAGGTCACGCTCGATCCCCTCGACCACGCCGATCGCATCGACCAGCACCTGCCGGTCGCGCATCAGCTTTTGCGCCCGCTCCTGATCATCCCAGAGCTTCGGGTCCTCGATCATCGCGTCGAACTCTTCCAGCCGATGCCGGGCGGTGTCCCAGCCCATCCGCTGCTTGAGAAGGGTCAGCGACTTTCTGATCGCCTCGACGGTGTTGGCGGTTTCTGCCCGCATGGCTGGGGTATTCCTGCGAAATTCTATTGAGGTTGCGGTGTATCAACGGTGTCCGGCGCGGACAAGCACCGCCAGAGCAAGATGCGTCCGGGCTGAATCACAATTCGCCCCGAGACCGGGCGACTTACGATCCTCATGGTTCCGTCGAGACACATCGGGCTCTAGTAAAGACCGCCCGAAGACAGCGTCCCGAAATCCGCCTTCTTCGGCACCACCACCACGTCGCCCGTGACGGTCTCGATCGTGCGATCTTCCCCGGCAATGTCGCCCGGAGCGTAAAGCGGCAGGTTCGACCCCATGGCGAAGCCGCCGTCATAGGTCAGGCCGAAGACCGGCTCTTCGCCGTCGCGGAAGTATTCCGCCACGACATATTCGCCCGAAGCGTCGTCGGGCAGACGCGCGCCGGTGAAGCGGTCAATCTTGATGAAACGACCTCCGGGCGGAACCTCGAACGGTCCGCCGCCGTATTTCGCGGTGGCCTTCTGCATGAAATCGTTGAAGACCGGGCCGCAAAGGGTCGAACCGAAGGCGCTGCGCCCGAGTGTGCGGGGGTTGTCGTAACCGATATAGCAGCCCGCGACGATGTTCGAGGTGAAGCCGATGAACCAGACATCCTTGGCATCGTTGGTGGTGCCCGTCTTGCCCGCGACGGGCACCGGCAGGGTGATCTTGCCCGCCGCCGTGCCGCGCTGGACCACGCCCTGCAGCATCGAGGTCAGCTGGTAGGCCGTCACCGCATTCATCACCCTCTCTCGATCCGAGATGATCCGCGGCGCCTGCCCCGCGGCAAGCGACGCCGATTGGCAGTCGAGACATTCGCGCGTGTCGTGGCGATAGACGGTCGTGCCCCAGCGGTCCTGTACCCGGTCGACCAGCGTCGGTTCCACCCGCTCGCCGCCATTGGCGAACATCGCGTAGGCCGCGACCATGCGGAACAGCGTCGTTTCCTCCGATCCCAGCGAATTCGCCAGGAACCGGCTCATGCTCTCGTAGACGCCAAACCGTTCGGCATAGGCGGCGACGGTGTCCATCCCAACCTCCTGCGCCAGACGCACGGTCATCAGGTTCCGCGACTGCTCGATACCTGTGCGCAGCGGCGCGGGGCCATAGAACTTGTTCGACGAATTGGTCGGCCGCCAGACGCCCTGCGGCGTGTCGACCTCGATCGGGGCGTCGATGATGATCGTCGCGGGGGTAAACCCGCTATCAAGCGCCGAGGCATAGACGAACGGCTTGAAGCTGGACCCCGGCTGACGGGTTGCCTGCGTCGCCCGGTTGAAGACCGAATGCTGGTAGGAAAACCCGCCCTGCATCGCCAGAACGCGGCCGGTATGAACATCCATCGCCATCATCGCGCCCTGGACCTCGGGGATCTGCCGCAGGCTCCAGCGCTGGAACGCGCCGTCCTGCTCGATCCGCTTGACCAGCACGACATCGCCGACAGCGACAAGATCGCCGGCCGTTCTGGCCTTAGGTGCAAGTCTGCCATCCGACTGGCGCTTGCGCGCCCAGGTCACGTCCTCGGCGGGAATCCAGTGACCGTCTTCGTCGGTCTCGACCCCCTCGATGCCGATCCGCGCAGCACTTTCACCGACTTCCAGCACCACCGCCGGATACCAGCCCTCGACATCCCGGCTGACCGAAACGCCCGCCAGCGCTTCGCGCCAGGTCGCCTCGTCGGTCAACTGCCCGGGGGTCAGGGTCTTGCCGGTTCCGCGCCAGACGCCCAAGTTGCGGTCGTAGCTTTCCAGCTGACGCCGAAGCGCCTCTGCCGCCTCGACCTGCAATTCGGGATCCATCGTGGCGCGGATCGCCAGACCGCCGCCGAAGAACTCCTCGCGCCCGAAATTGCGGCTGAGCTGGCGCCGGATCTCATCGGTGAAGTAGTTGCGCGGCGGCAACTGGGCGCGGAACGGTTCGTAATCGCCGTTCTGGACGGTCTTCAGCGGGCGCTCCCGCGCCTCTTGGTAGACCGCCTGGTCGATATAGCCGTTCTCGTACATCTCGCGCAGCACGTAGTTGCGGCGGTCGAAGGCCGGTTCCAGTTGGCGCACCGGATGCAGGTTGCCGGGCCGCTGCGCCAGCGCCGCCAGATAGGCCGCCTCGTCGGCGGTCAGCTGGCTGAGCGTCTTGTTGTAATAAGTCTGCGCGGCCGCCGCGACGCCATAGCTGTTCTGGCCGAGGAAAATCTCGTTCAGGTAAAGCTCGAGGATCTTGTCCTTGGACAGGGTCTGTTCCAGACGGCTGGCCAGGATCAGTTCCTTGACCTTGCGTTCGGCCGAGCGGTCGGACGTCAAAAGGAAGTTCTTCATCACCTGCTGGGTGATGGTCGAGGCGCCGCGCAGCTTGCCGCCCCGCGCCGCGTCGATGGCCGCGGCCAGCATGCCGCGGGGGTCGTAGCCCTTGTGCTGGTAGAAATTCTTATCCTCGGCCGAGATGAAGGCGTTCTTCACAAGCTCGGGGATCTCCTCGGCCGAGACGAACAGCCGCCGCTCCTCGGCGAATTCATCGACGATCCGTCCCTCTCCCGAATAGACCCGGCTGATCGTCGGCGGGGTGTACTGGGCCAGCTGCTCGTGGTTCGGCAGGTCGCGGCCATACATCCAGAACACCGCGCCGACCGACAGCGCGGCCATCATGATGCCCAGGGTGACCCAGGTGAAGATGCCGCCGAAAAACGAAAAGATGAACCTGAGCACCGAATGCCCCCAATTACCAGATTGGCCAGTCTATACAGATAGCGGCCGGCGCGGTCAAAACCAACCGCCGCACTGGCAAGCCGTTTCACGCCGCATCGCGGTCACGGCTGCGCGAGCGGTGGCGCCTAGCGCCGCAGCCCGGCCGCCGCCGCCGCATCGCTGCGGCGCCACTGCGTCAGCGCGTCGCGGATCCCTTCGGCGGCGGTCCTGCGCCAGGCAGCATCGGTGATTCGCGCCCGGTCGCGGGGTGAGGACAGGAACCCGAGTTCGATCAGGACCGAGGGAATGTCGGGCGCCTTCAGCACCGAGAATCCGGCCGACAGCCGGGGCCGCTTGTGCAGCCGCGTGGTCCGCGACAGCGCCTCGACCAGGGCATCGGCCAGCATGTCGGAACGCGGCGCGGTTTCGACCCGCGCCAGTTCCATGAGAACCGTCGCCACGACGTCATCCTGCGCGCTGAGATCGACACCCGCCAAAAGGTCGGCGCGGTCGTGCCGCTCGGCCAGTTTCTGCGAGGCCGCGTCGGACGCAGCCTCGGACAGGGTGTAGATCGTCGCCCCCGACGCGCGGCCCTCGACCAGCGCATCGGCGTGCAGCGACAGGAACAGGTCCGCGCCCGCGCGCCTGGCGATCGAGACACGGGCCTCCAGCGGCACGAAGACATCGTCGGTCCGGGTCAGAACCACCTTGAACCCGCCCGCGCGGAGCAGCGTTTCTTCCAGTTCGCGGGCAAAGGCCAGCATCAGATCCGCCTCGCTCTGCCCCTCGGCCTCTGCGCCGGGGTCGATGCCGCCGTGACCGGGATCGAGCACGACGACCAATGGGCCCTCGCCGTTCTGACGGCGCTTCGGCTCTGGCCGGTCGAGCGCTTTGGGATGGACCTTGCGCAGTTCTGGCGGAAGTCCCGAACTTGCGGCAAATTCATCTGGCGTGGCCGGGACCAGCCGGACCCGAAGAGTCGCGACGGCAGGATCGCCGGTGTCCAGCCCCGCGGTCTCGACCGTCATCGGCCGTTCCAGATCCAGCACCATCCGCGACCAGCCGGATCGGTAGATCCCGGTCCGCACCTGCGAAATGCTGGTGGACGCGTCGAAGCCGGCCGGATCGAGCCCGCCCCAGTCCAGTTCGTTGAAATCCAGCACCAGGCGGCGCGGCGCGTCGAGCGTGAAGACCCGGAACGGGACGCCTTGAGTCATCGACAGGCTCAGTTCCACCGCCCCGTCGCGGTCCGCGACCCGGTTGGTCCCCGGCGCGACGCGGGCAAGCGCCGAGAGCGTCTGCGACGCCACGGAACCGGCCGGAAGGCCAAGCACCAATGCCAGGATCAGGATAACTCTGCTCATGCCGCTCTTTTTTCCGGGATCATAACGCGCGGCGCCTATCGCGCCAAGACCCGGCGTTCCGCCATGTAGCTTGCAAGCCGTGTCAGGCCCTCGCGGATCTCCTCGGTCGAACGGGCATAGGAAAACCGCAGCGTCCGAGCGCCCCGGTGCGGGTCGAAGTCGAGGCCGGGCGTCACCGCCACGCCCGCGCCCTCCAGCAGTTCCGCCGCGAAGGCCAGGCTGTCATCGGTCAGGTCCGAGACATCGGCATAGATGTAGAAGGCGCCATCGGGCGGCGCGGTATGGCTGAAGCCGGCCTTGGGCAGACCGTCCAGCATCAGGCGACGGTTCTCGGCATAGACGGCGAGGTTGGCCTGCAACTCGTCGTCGCAATCAAGTGCTGCCAGCGCTGCGATCTGGCTGGCATGGGGCGGGCAGATGAACAGGTTCTGCGCCAGCCTCTCGATCGTGCGCACGTGGTCGGGCGGCACCACCATCCAGCCAATCCGCCAGCCGGTCATACTGAAATACTTGGAAAACGAGTTGATGACATAGACATCGTCGCTGATCTCCAGCGCCGAGACGGCGCGGCGGCCATATTCGATGCCGTGATAGATCTCGTCCGAGACGAAGGCGACGCCCTGCGCGTCGCAGGCGCGGATCAGGCCCGTCAGCGCCTCTTTCGTCAGCATCGTGCCCGACGGGTTGGCGGGCGAGGCCACGATCAGGCCGGCCAGGTCCTCGGGCAGATCGGCGGGCACAGGTTGCAGGCGGTTTTCCTCGGCGGTCTCTATGCCGACCGGAACAAGGTCGAGCGCCTTCAGGATCTGGCGGTAGGAAGGATAGCCCGGCTCGCCCAGCCCGACCTTGTCGCCGGCATCGAAGAGCGCGGTGAAGGCCAGGATGAACCCCGCCGACGAGCCCGAGGTGACGACGATCCGCGCCGGATCGACCTCGATCCCGTGCCAGTCCGCGTAGAGCCGCGCGATCCGGGCGCGCAATTCCGGCAGGCCAAGCGCCACGGTATAGCCAAGCGCGCCCCGCTCCATCGCCCGCGCCAGTGCTGCGCGGGCGGCGGCGGGGGCCGGGGTGCCGGGCTGGCCGACCTCCATGTGGATGACGTGGCGGCCCACTTCCTCGGCCTTCCGGGCGGCCTCCATCACATCCATCACAATGAAGGGATCGACGTCGCTGCGCCTTGAGTTCCGCATGAACACCTCCTTAAGGTCGGCCATGTCGTGCACCGCAGGCGGGCGAAGGTCAATGTCGGCTGGACCCCCGGGCGGGATGTGATAGACCGACCGCCAGTCCCGAAAGACGGAGATGCCGATGAAAGCCCTGACCACCGCCGCCCTGCTGATCGGCCTTGCCGCGCCCGCTGCGGCCTTCGACCTGACCGCGATGAGCGATGCCGAACGGCAGGCGTTCCGCGATGAGGTCCGCGCCTACCTGCTAGACAATCCCGAAGTGCTGATGGAGGCGATCGGCGTGTTGGAACAGCGGCAGGCCGAGGCCCAGTCGGGCAATGACAAGGCGCTGATCCAGGCCAATGCCGAGGCGATCTTCGAGGACGGTCATTCCTGGATTGGCGGCAATCCCGATGGCGATGTCACGGTGGTCGAGTTCCTCGATTATCAATGCGGCTACTGCAAGAAAGCGTTCCCCGAGGTCGCGCAGCTTCTGGAAAGCGATGGCGACATCCGCCTGATCGTCAAGGAGTTCCCCATTCTCGGCGAGGCGTCGGTGATGGCGTCGCGGTTCGCGATCGCGGTGAAGCAGGTCGCGGGCGACGACGCATACGGCGAGATCCACGACGCCCTGATGGAGTTCCGCGGCGAGATTTCCGAGGAGTCGCTGACGACGCTGGCCGAGTCCCAGGGGCTCGACGCCACCGCGATCATGGCCGAGATGGAAAGCGAGGCGGTCAGCCAGGTGATCGCCGAGAACCGCGCGCTGGCGCAGCGGTTGCAGATCAACGGCACGCCGGGCTTCGTGATCGGCGACCAGATGCTGCGCGGCTATGTGCCGCTGGAAGGGATGCAGCAGGTCGTGTCCGAGGCGCGCGCGGGCTGAAGGCGGCACGCCAGGGGTGTTTCGCGCGCGAAACATTCACGACCAAGCCCTTGACGCGGTGGGCTAAACCGGCGGGTTGTCCGGAAATTAATGCACAGCGCGCAAGGGTATGATTTCGTTAATTAATTTTCTTGGGCTGCGGGCGATTGGCTATTCCGCCGCTTGGTCCGCCGCCTCGATCTCGGCGGCGCGGCGTTCCACCTGTTCGACGATGTGGTCGATCATCGCCTCGTTCGACAGCTTGTGGCTTTGCTTGCCGGCCAGATAGACCATGCCCGATCCGGCGCCGCCGCCGGTGAAGCCGATATCGGTCATCAGCGCCTCTCCGGGGCCGTTCACCACGCAGCCGATGATCGACAGGCTCATCGGGGTCTTGATATGCGAGAGGCGATCCTCCAGCGCCTCGACGGTCTTGATGACGTCGAAGCCCTGCCGCGCGCAGGACGGGCAGGAGATGATGTTGACGCCGCGATGCCGGAGCCCCAGCGATTTCAGGATCTCGTAGCCGACGCGCACCTCTTCGACCGGATCGGCGGAGAGACTGACGCGGATCGTGTCGCCGATCCCCATCCATAGCAGATTGCCGAGTCCGATCGCGGATTTGATCGTGCCCGACATCAGCCCGCCGGCCTCGGTGATGCCGAGATGGATCGGGGCATCGGTCGCCTCTGCCAGCTGCTGATAGGCGGCGGCGGCGAGGAATACGTCCGAGGCCTTGCAGGAGATCTTGAATTCGTGGAAATCGTTGTCCTGCAGCAGCTTGATATGGTCGAGCCCGCTTTCGACCATCGCATCGGGACAAGGCTCGCCGTATTTCTCCAGCAGGTGCTTTTCCAGCGAGCCGGCGTTGACGCCGATGCGGATCGAGCAGCCGTGATCCCTGGCCGCCTTGACGACTTCGCGCACGCGCTCTGCCGAACCGATATTGCCGGGATTGATCCTGAGGCAGGCGGCGCCCGCCTCGGCGGCCTCGATGGCACGCTTGTAGTGGAAATGGATGTCGGCGACGATCGGCACCGGGCTTTCGCGAACGATTTCCCGCAACGCCGCGGTCGAGGACTGATCGGGCGTCGAGACCCGCACGATATCGGCCCCCGCCTCTGTCGCCGCCTGGATCTGCGCGACGGTGGCCCTGACGTCCGAACTGTCGGTGTTGGTCATCGTCTGGACCGTGATCGGCGCATCGCCCCCGACGGGAACGCTGCCGACCATGATCTGCCGCGATTTGCGGCGGTAGATGTTGCGCCAGGGGCGGATGGGGTTCAGCGACATCGGATGCGCCTTCGGATCAAAGCGGGTTCAGGCCTGACATAGGGGGCAAAACGCCGGCTGACAACCGCGGTCCCGATGCTATTCGGGGACGGGCTCGACCTCGGGCGTCGCAGGCTCGGCCTTTGCCAGGGCGACGAAGCTTGCCAGGTCGCTGTCCTTGGTGAGATCTGCCACCTGATAGGCTTCCTTCAGGTCGACCGGCGTCAGTGCGACGTTCTTGACCACCGACGGACCCGCGCCTGCGGGGCCGAAATTCTCGCCGTTGACGGCGAAATAAACCGATCCGGCATTGCCTGCGCGCAACAGCGGCGCGTCGTCGGTCTTGGGCAGGACGTATTGCTCGCCCGAATCGAGGATCTTCTCGAACAGCACGGTGCCGTCGGCGGCGCTGACCCGGACCCAGGACGGCCGCACGGCGAACAGCACGACCTCGGGGATATCGGCCTGCACGACCTGGATCGGCGCCTCTTCCGGTTCGGAGGTGGGTGCCGGCTGGTTGGGGGTAAGATTCTGTTCGGGCAGTTGCGCGACCAGCGTTCCGACAGATGCCGGATCGAGGGTCGAGATCGGACCATCGCGCGCCACCAGGACCGGAACCTCCAGCGCCTGCGGGCGGTACAACCGGTCCAGCGCATCGGCGCTGGGGGCGGTGAAGTCGGTGGTGTCGGTGGCGTCGGCCAGCTGCGTCGCGCCGGGTTCGAACGTGTCGAGCGTCGAAGTCACGCCGGGCGCCTGGTCGACGGGCGCGAACTGCACCTTCTGGATTTCCTGCAGGACCGACCAGCCGCCGTAGCCGATCACCCCGATCAGCGCCAGAAGCACCAGCGAGGAGCCGACCGCACTGGGTTCGACCCGGCTCATGAACGCCTCGCCGCGCGGCACGAACAGGGCGTGCGGATCGGCGAACGGATCGCGCCGGCCCTTGCCGGCGGCGGTCTTTTCGGGTTTCGCGCTTCGGGTGCCGGAGGCGGCGGGCGACATGCCGTGGGCGGTCGAGAAATTGCCTTCCTCGCAGAACCGTCCATAGGCCCATTCGGGGTCGAGGCTGAGATAGCGCGCATAGGACCGCACGTAGCCGGCGATGAAGCCCTGCGTTTCGAATGCCGTCGGATCGGCATTCTCGATCGCCGCGATGTAGGTGGCCTTGATTTTCAGTTCGCGCTGCACGTCGAGCAGCGACTTTCCCATCGTCGCGCGTTCGCCGCGCATGATGTCGCCAAGACGCAAATCAAAATCGTCAAAGCCTTTCGGCTTTGCCGGTTCGTCCGCAGGTGGAGTGGACCTCCGCCCAATCATGCGTCCTGCCCCATTTACTAACTTACCTGTCCCCAAGATCTGACGATTCGTGTCCCGCGCCAGCCTATTGGGCAAAACTTTAACATACTGCAAGCCGGTTTGCACCCGGCTAACTGTCATGCAGTGAGGTCAGCGCGATTCAGCGCACAGTGCGCCCAGAGCTTGTCGAGCGCCTGAACGAGCCGGTCGATCTCTTTCGGCCCGTGCACCGGCGAGGGCGTGAAGCGCAGCCGCTCTGTGCCGCGCGGGACGGTCGGGAAGTTGATCGGCTGAACGTAGATGCCGTGATCGAGCAGCAGCATGTCCGACAGCTTCTTGCAATGCACCGGATCACCGACATGGACCGGCACGATATGGCTGCCATGGTCGATGATCGGAAGGCCGAGGCCCTTCAGCCGCATCTTCAGGATCTTCGCCTGCGTCTGGTGCCGTTCGCGCAGGGCCTGATCGGTCTTGAGATGCCGCACCGACGCCGCCGCGCCCGCCGCAACGGCGGGGGGCAGGGAGGTGGTGAAGATGAAGCCCGGCGCGTAGGACCGCACCGCGTCGACCATCTTGGCGCTGGCCGCGATATAGCCGCCCATCACGCCATAGGCCTTGGCCAGCGTGCCGTTGATGATGTCGATGCGGTCGCTCAGCCCGTCACGCTCGGCGACGCCGCCGCCGCGCGGGCCGTACATGCCGACCGCGTGAACCTCGTCGAGATAGGTGAGCGCGCCGAATTCCTCGGCCAGATCGCAAATCTCCTCCATCGGGCTGAAATCGCCGTCCATGGAGTAGATCGATTCGAAGGCGATCAGCTTCGGGGCGGCGGGATCGTCGGCTTCCAGCAGCTCGCGCAGATGCGCCATGTCATTGTGCCGGAAGATCCGCTTGGCGCCGCCATTGCGCCGCACGCCCTCGATCATCGAGGCATGGTTCAGCGCGTCGGAATAGATGATCAGGCCGGGAAAGAGCCGCGGCAGCGTGGACAGCGTCGCGTCATTGGCGATGTAGGCGCTGGTGAAGAGCAGCGCGGCGTCCTTGCGATGCAGGTCGGCAAGCTCTGCCTCGAGCCGCTTGTGATAGACCGTGGTGCCCGAGATGTTGCGGGTGCCGCCCGATCCGGCGCCGGTGGCGTCGATCGCCTCGTGCATGGCGGTCAGGACGACGGGATGCTGGCCCATGCCCAGATAATCGTTGCCGCACCAGACCGTGACCGGCTGTTCCTGCCCGTCGGGGCGGCGCCAGATCGCATGCGGAAAGGCGCCCTTGCGGCGCTCGATATCTATGAACGTCCGGTAGCGGCCTTCGTCATGCAACCGCTGGAGTGCTGCGTCGAGTTGCAGATCGTAAGTCAATAATATTCCCCCGCCGGTCTGGTCCCTAAGTTTAACATTGATGGACCCTAGATTTCCACACACATTCAAGAAACGTTACATTTTGCCGCGCAAGCCCCTTTTTCCGCACCGGGCTGATCCGTTTTCGCACCGCTGGACGTTTGATCCGGCCCTGATACTGTCCCTCTGCCCGAATTGGAAGGAGCTTCGCGCCATGTCAGTTGAACCCGTCCTGGACCGCATCGACCATGATCTGGATCAAGCCGTCACCCGCCTGACAGAGCTGTTGCGCCTGCCCTCGATCTCGACCGACCCTGCCTATGCAAGGGAGTGCGACCGCGCGGCGGACTGGCTGGTCGCCGATCTGAAAAGCCTTGGCGCGATCGCCGAAAAGCGCCCGACGCCGGGCCATCCGATGGTCGTCGGCCATGTCGGCGAGGGTGGGCCTCATCTGGTTTTCTATGGCCATTACGACGTGCAGCCGGTCGACCCGCTGGACCTGTGGCATCGCGATCCGTTCGATCCGGCGGTCGAGGAGACGCCCGCCGGCAAGGTCATCCGCGGCCGCGGCACCTCGGACGACAAGGGGCAGTTGATGACCTTCGTCGAGGCTTGCCGGGCCTGGAAAGCGGTGCATGGGGCGTTGCCCTGCCGCATCACCTTCTTCTTCGAGGGCGAGGAGGAATCCGGTTCGCCTTCGCTGGTGCCCTTCATGCGGAAGAATGCCGAAGAACTGACCGGCGATATCGCCCTGATCTGCGACACCGGCATGTTCGACCGCGACACGCCCGCCATCACCACGATGCTGCGCGGCCTTCTGGGCGAGGAGGTGACGATCACCGGCCCGGACCGTGACCTGCATTCGGGCCGTTTCGGCGGCGCCGCGATGAACCCGGTCCGGGTGCTGGCGCGGATCATCGCCGGGCTGCATGACGACCGGGGCCGCGTCACCCTGCCCGGCTTCTACGACGGCGTGCCCGAGACCGATCCCGAGGTGCTGGCGCAATGGGATGCTCTCGGCTTCGATGCCGATGCGTTCCTGGGGGAAGTCGGGCTTTCGCGGCCGGCGGGGGAACAGGACCGCTCGGTGCTGGAGATGGTCTGGGCGCGGCCGACCTGCGAGGTGAACGGCATCACCGGCGGCTATACCGGCGACGGGTTCAAGACCGTGCTGCCCTCGCAGGCGCGGGCCAAGATCAGTTTCCGGCTGGTCGGCACCCAGGATCCCCTGAAGATCCGCGAGACCTTCCGCGCCCATGTGCGCGCGGGCCTGCCGCCCGACTGCACGGTCGAGTTCCGCGATCACGGTGCCTCGCCGGCCGCGCAGATGTCGATCTCGGACCCGGCCTTCGAGCAGGCGCGCCGGGCGCTGTCGGCGGAATGGCCGAAGGAGGCGGCCTATATCGGGGCCGGAGGCTCGATCCCGATCGCGGGGCATTTCAAGGAGATCCTGGGCATGGACGCGATGCTGATCGGCTTCGGCCAGGACGACGACCAGATCCACAGCCCGAACGAGAAATACGACCTGCGGTCATTCCACAAGGGCATCCGCAGCTGGGCGCGGATCCTGGCGGCGGTGACAGGGTGAAGGGCGTTGATGTCGCTGTCCTGATGGCGATGTATCCAAGAGGTTGTCCGGGCGAGTTCCGGGCCTTCGCACAATATGAACGAGTGCAGGAATGCACCACTCGGCGGGGTTGCTTATTTACTTGAGTTAAGATGATGAAGCTTACTTTCGTACCTCTTCTCCTGGCAGCTGGTGTCGTGATTGCGATTGTTGCGGCAATTTACAGAGACGTTGCCCGAGTGGACCGTGCCAATGCTCGTGTCAGCATGTTGGCATCGGAGGCCAATCTCGTTGTCGGTGAGGTTCCTCTGGTTCTGCCTTTCATCGCGTTGAGCGGTTACTCTTACTTTGGCCCTTCATTCTCGCTTGACCGAACGGGAGATCGCCGCAGAGCATCTGAGAGGTTTGACGCCTTTCATGAGGCGGCTGCGTCTCCAGACACAGCTCCTGCTGTCAGCAAGCTTGAAGTCACTATCGATGCGTATGGGTTCGATATGAATGACTCCAGAATTCGGAGCATCTGCCCGCAGCTGACCCAGGAATGGTCCCGATCTGTCTGCATGGATCCCTGGGCCGCGCTTAGGCAAGCGATGCCAGAAAACCGTTTCTATTTGGTCGATGACCGGCATTTCGAGGAACTTGATAACTATTTTATTGTCGGCAGAGAGAGCATCGGAGATCAGTTGCGAGCCATGAAGTTCAGCATGAGGAAAGCCTCCGTCATATGTGACGCAACCTTTTCATCACGGCAATTCTGCACAGCAGCGATCCCGATCGAGAAGCATCTGACGGCGGTTTGGACGGTCTGGGATAGCACCGAAGAGTCGCCGCAGATACGAGCCGACCGCGAGGGCCAAGCACTCGTCGCATTTGTCTTTAACGCGATTGCATCCGAGGAGGATTTTCCGTCCTTGCTGAGCGAGGCTTGTAAGTTGAGGCGTCCACGCAGCGTTCCGCCACCAGCGCGCGACCTACATCCTTGCGAGAGTTCAAACCTGCCGGAGCAGAAATAGTTGAACTTCCGTTCGGGCCGTCCATGACCACCGCAGGACGACAGAGCGGAGCAGACCGAACATTAGCTGCGACGATGGAAATGGCGCGGTTGACGGGGCTCGAACCCGCGACCCCCGGCGTGACAGGCCGGTACTCTAACCAACTGAGCTACAACCGCGCATCGGTTGCGGGCCTTGAACGGACGGGGCAGCGGTGGCGCGGTTGACGGGGCTCGAACCCGCGACCCCCGGCGTGACAGGCCGGTACTCTAACCAACTGAGCTACAACCGCCCGCTGCCCGTCCGGGCGAGGCCCGAACGTGAGGGGCCTTCTATGACGGACCCCCTGCCCCGTCAAGCGGCAAAGGCGGGAAAAGAACGGATCGGCGTGACGGAGTTTGGTGGGTGATGAGAGACTCGAACTCCCGACATCTTCGGTGTAAACGAAGCGCTCTACCAACTGAGCTAATCACCCCTGTGGCCGGGCTTTATCCCGCCTGATACGGCGTTTCAAGTGCGGATATCGCGCTGACGCGCGATGCCTTCGGCGAGGATATTTGGAAACAGAAGAAAGCGGGGGCAGCTATACCTCGATCCGGCGGTGGATGCCGTCCCGAACGTGATAGACGATCCCCTGCCCACGCGGCAGCCCGGCGATCCCGTCGATGTCCAGCCCCAGCACCAGGCCGCACAGCACGGCCGAGACCATGCCATCGGTGACCACGACGGCGGGCGCGGTCTGTTCGGCCAGCCAGTCGGCGATGCGGGCGCGGAACGCGTCGAAGCTTTCGCCGCCCGGCGCGCGGAAATGCCAGCTGAGCGGCGAGGCGCCGTTCATGATCTCGGGCCAGCCTTGCTGAAGGTCGGTCAGCGTCAGCCCCTCGAACCGGCCGACCGAGACCTCCCGCAACCGGTCGTCGATCTTCACCGCAGCGGACAAGCCCGCCAGCGCGATCCCGGCCGTCTGGCGGGCGCGGCCCTGCGGCGAGCAGTGAAAGGTCACGTCGGCGGGCAGGTCGAGCGCGCGCAGGATGCGGGCCTGCACGACGGCGTGTTCGCGGCCGAGACCGGTCAGCGGCGAATCCAGCGCGCCCTGCATCCGGCCTGCGGCATTCCACTCGGTCTGGCCATGGCGCAGGATGAAGAGTTCGGGGTGGTTTCCGCGCATGGCCGTTTCCTGACGAAAGCTCTTGACCTGAAGTATGGTTGAGGTTCTAGCTTGCCGATCCTCTGGATTCGCGAAAGAGGATCGAAGCATGTACAAGACCAAAGACTTCACGCCCGCATTACAGTCACGACTGCCGGCGGGTCTGCGCATGATCCGGCGGCTTGCCGCGGGGCTTTCATCCCGGGCTCGGTGTCGGGCACAGTATCGGGCCTTCGACCACCTGATGTCCCGGCCGCATCTGGCGCGCGACATCGGGGCGCAAGATGCGCGGCAGCCGCGCCGGCCAGAGCACATGCGCCCCGGCTTCCGCGAAGGGCACCTGTGATTGCGGACCATCTGGAACAAGAGGCGCGCCTTGCCGGCGCGCCTTCGAAATCCTGGTGGGTGATAAGGGATTTGAACCCCTGACATCTTCGATGTGAACGAAGCGCTCTACCACTGAGCTAATCACCCGACGGCGCGGGTCTTAGCCTTCCTCGGTCGACTCCGCAAGGGCCGGCTGGATTTTCTGCGACGGCGCAGGGCGGCGCAGTTTGCAGATCAGCACCTCGCCCTTCTTGAGATCCTTCTGGCGGTTGACACTGAGCTTGCCGAGCGGCGGCAGGTTCACGGCCTCGCCCGCCGAGAGCGCATCGCCCAGCTCCTTCAGCACCGCGTCAAGCGCCGATTTCACCTGGTTCGGTTTCAGGCCGGATGAGGTAACCACCCGCTCGACGAATTCCTTGCGCCGGATGAACGAGGGGCCGGCATTGTCGCCGCTGTCCGAGGGAACGGAGGTGGTGACGGCCGACGCCGGTTTCGCGACGGATTTCGGCTCGGACGAACTGGAATTGGGGGCCTTCGTGGCCATGAGGTGCCTGCCTTTCACTTGCTGCTCTGATGCGCAGGATAGCGGCACCGCGCCGGTTTTTCCACAGTGGCGTTGATGTGAAAAGGGCGCGTCCGACGACGCGCCCTTTTCAGGTTCAGGTGCAGATGGGTCAGTGCGCGGTGGCGCTCGGCGCATCCTGCTGGACGAGACCCGCCTTGGCGCGGGCGGCCTCTTCGGCCTCCTCGTCCCATTCGACCGGCACCGGATCACGCACCAGCGCGTGCTTGATGACCTCGCGGACATTGCTGACCGGGATGATCGTCAGACCCTCCTTCACGTTGTCCGGGATCTCGGGCAGATCCTTGGCGTTCTCTTCGGGGATCAGCACCGTCTTGATGCCGCCCCGCATCGCCGCCATCAGCTTTTCCTTCAGCCCGCCGATCGCCAGCACGTTGCCACGCAGCGTGACCTCGCCGGTCATGGCGATGTCCTTGCGGATCGGGATCTGCGTCAGGACCGAGACGATCGAGGTGACCATCGCGACGCCGGCGGACGGCCCGTCCTTGGGCGTCGCCCCTTCGGGAACGTGCACGTGGATGTCCATCGTCTCGAATTTCGGAGGCTTCACGCCAAGCTGCGGGCTGATCGAGCGCACGAAGCTGGACGCCGCGTCGATCGACTCCTTCATCACGTCGCCGAGCTTGCCGGTGGTCTTCATCCGGCCCTTGCCGGGCAGGCGAAGCGCCTCGATCGACAGAAGCTCGCCGCCCACGCTGGTCCAGGCGAGGCCGGTGACGACGCCGATCTGGTCCTCTTTCTCGGCGAGGCCATAGCGGAACCGCTTAACGCCGAGGTAATCCTCGAGGTTCTCGGGCGTGATGACGATCTTGCTCGCTTCCTTCTTGATGATCTTGGTCACGGCTTTCCGCGCCAGCTTGGCGATCTCGCGTTCGAGGTTCCGCACCCCTGCCTCGCGGGTATAGGTGCGGATGATCTCGGTCAGCGCCTCGTCGGTCAGTTCGAACTCGGTCTTCTTCAGGCCATGGTTCTTGATCTGCTTGGCGATCAGGTGCTGCTTGGCGATCTCGCGCTTTTCGTCCTCGGTATAGCCGGCCAGCGGAATGATCTCCATCCGGTCCAGAAGCGGCGACGGCATGTTGTAGCTGTTCGCCGTGGTCAGGAACATCACGTTCGACAGGTCGTATTCGACCTCGAGGTAGTGGTCGATGAACGTGCTGTTCTGTTCCGGATCAAGCACTTCCAGCATCGCCGAGGCCGGATCGCCACGGAAATCCTGGCCCATCTTGTCGATCTCGTCGAGCAGGATCAGCGGGTTGGTGGTCTTCGCCTTCTTCAGCGCCTGGATGATCTTGCCGGGCATCGAGCCGATATAGGTGCGCCGGTGGCCGCGGATCTCGGATTCGTCCCGCACGCCGCCCAGCGAGATGCGGATGAATTCGCGGCCAGTGGCGCGCGCGACCGACTTGCCAAGCGAGGTCTTGCCGACACCCGGAGGGCCGACGAGGCACAGGATCGGGCCTTTCAGCTTCTTCGACCGCTGCTGCACGGCGAGGTATTCGACGATCCGCTCCTTGACCTTTTCCAGACCGTAATGGTCATCGTCCAGCACCTTCTGGGCGCGGGTCAGGTCCTTTTTCACGCGCGACTTCACACCCCACGGGATGCCGAGCATCCAGTCGAGATAGTTGCGCACGACAGTCGCCTCTGCCGACATCGGCGACATCGACTTCAGCTTCTTGATCTCGGCGTCCGCCTTTTCGCGGGCTTCCTTGGACAGCTTGGTGTTGGCGACACGCTCTTCCAGTTCCAGAACCTCGTTCTGGCCTTCCTCGCCATCGCCAAGCTCCTTCTGAATGGCCTTCATCTGCTCATTCAGGTAATATTCGCGCTGGGTCCGCTCCATCTGGGATTTCACGCGGGTCTTGATCTTCTTCTCGACCTGCAGCACCGACATTTCGCCCTGCATCTGGCCGTAGATCTTCTCCAGCCGCTCTTCGACGGACAGGGTTTCCAGCAGCTCCTGCTTTTGCGCCACCTCGACACCAAGGTGACCGGCCACGAGATCGGCCAGTTTCGCGGGTTCGCGCGATTCCGATACGGCGGCCAACGCTTCTTCGGGGATGTTCTTCTTGATCTTGGCGTAACGCTCGAATTCCTCGGCCACCGAGCGCACCAGCGCCTCGACCGCGTCAGCCTCGCCCGGCAGTTCGGTCAGCGGTTCTGCGTGGGCTTCGAAATAGTTGTCATTCGGCAGGTATTCGGTGATGCGCACGCGGGCCTTGCCCTCTACCAGCACCTTGACGGTGCCGTCGGGCAGCTTGAGCAGCTGCAGCACATTGGCCAGAACGCCGACCTTGTAGATCCCGTCGGAGGAGGGATCATCGACGCCGGGGTCGATCTGGCTGGACAGCAGGATCTGCTTGTCGTCCTGCATCACCTCTTCCAGCGCCTTGACCGACTTTTCCCGGCCCACGAACAGCGGCACGATCATGTGCGGAAACACCACGATGTCGCGCAGCGGCAGGACGGGATAGGATTGGGCGAGTTGCTCGTTCATTCGGTTTCCTCAGCTTGGCAAGAAGACACTGGCCCCACTTTGTGGCAACCTTGCGGCCTTCTCCGTTTCTGGCCCAATATCTGGGGCTGACCCCCTACAGTTTCAACCAGCGCCAGTCGTGGCTGCGCATAGTCTGCCTTTCGCGGGCCGCAGGGGCAAGGCGACTTTTGCCGAATAATCAGGGAAAAGTTGAACGATGCGCCGATTCCGCGACATTTCCCGGTAACGTCCTTGTGCGCGGGTCACGCTAGCGCAGACGCGACAAAGGCGCGGGCATTTCGGTCGGCCCGGGACAGCATTCGGGCACGCCAACGCTAGCATGTGGCAGAAATGAATGAGGGAATTCGCGACGATGATCCAGAAATTCGGACCCGACAGCGCGCTGCTGCTGATCGACGTGCAGACCGGCGTCAACGTTCTCGACCATTGGGGCGGCCCGACCGGGCGGCGCAACAACCCCAAGGCCGAGGACCGGCAGCGCGACCTTCTGCGCGCCTTCCGCGATGTCGGGCGGCAGGTGGCCTTCACCCGGCACGATTCGCGAGAGGCCGCCTCGCCGCTGAAATTCTCGCTGCCGACGGGGGCCCAGATCGACGGGCTGGAAACGGCGGATGGCGATATCGTAGTGGAAAAGGACGTTAACAGCGGATTTCTTGGCACCCCGCTTGAGATAGAACTGCGCCGCGCCGGGATCAGGCGTCTGGTCGTAGGCGGGTTCTTCACCAATTTCTGCGTCGAGACCACGGTGCGGATGGCCGGCAACATGGGCTATGACGTCTACCTGGCAGAGGATGCCTGCGCCACCACGAACCGCGTCGGCCCGGACGGCACCGACCACGAGCCCGAACTGGTGCACGCACTGTCCGTCGCCTCGATGCATGGCGAGTTCTGCACGGCCTTGTCGACCGATCAGCTGCTGCGGCTCTTGCAGGCCGACGCGCCGGGGCTGGACCGGGTACAGGGGAACGAGTGAAAGCTCTTGCGCGCGTCGTGCTCCCGCCCAACTCTCGCCCAACATTCGTCTCCAGCCAATGCAACTCTTCCCTCGGAAGAACGGGCTGGATCGGAAGACTACCTATGAATTCATACAATGGGTCGGGTGCGCCGGCGAGCGGGAGACGCGATGCTTGACCGTCTGCAGCGCCAATGGCGTCGCTTCGTTCTATGCACCCTGCTCTTTGGCTTGTTCGTGACCTCGGCAGCGCTCTTTGGCATGTGGCAAGTACTGCCGGATCCGCACGAGCCTGACGCGGGTCTCTGGATAGCGTTGACGCTTCTCGTCGTCGGAGTGCCCCTTGTTCTGGCAACATATCTTGCGCCATTCTGCCTTCAAGCCATGGAAATAGTGCTGCTGGCCTTGATTTCCGTGGCGATTTTGCACCCGGTTCTCGACCGGTTGACCGGGGCGGATGGTGTTGGGCCATGGGCATACGGGCTGACCCTGTTCATAACATATTCCGGCATCTACAAACTCGTTTACGGCGACTTGCTCATTGACGTCTGGCGCAGCGACATCCCCGCGCGAACCACGAATTTCATGATAGATCGCCCTATCGAAGATGTTTGGGCAGGGTTGTTCCCCTCCCCGGAAACTGCCGCGCGGCGCTATTGGCCGCAAACTCAATTTCTCGCGCCGCCGTCAGGCACGGAGGCTGACTTTCTGATGATCTTGCCGCGCAAGGACGGCTACAACGATTCTTCAACTCTCTTGACCATCGAGGCCGCGAAGCCGCGCACCTACTTCCGCACGTTGTCACGTCCATTGATTGCCTCGTCGAGGCGAGGTGACTACTCCGTTCGAGAAGAGATCACGCTGACCGAACATGCGAATGAACGGACAGAGGTATCGCTGACCCGAAGCTTCATGAATGTGCCCTTTGGGATCCGGCTTTTCTGGTTTCTAATGGAAGATCTCAAGGACGCAGCTTCGTGCATGAAGGCCCGGTTGGAGGGCAAGCGCGATTGGTCTCTTCTTGGCGCGCAATTGCTGAAGCAGTCGAGAAACTCAGTTTGACGTAAACGCTTCGACATCCCCTTCCGCCCGTTGCGCATGGAAGGCCGCCTCCCATGCCGCGAACCGTCCCCCGGCGATGGCGTCGCGCATCGCCTGAATCAGGTCCTGATAGTAGTGCAGGTTGTGCCAGGTCAGCAGCATCCGAGCTGATGATCTCCTGCGCGCGGAACACGTGGTGCAGATAGGCGCGGGAATAGTTGCGGCAGGCGGGACAGGCGCAGTCCTGATCCAGCGGGCGCGGATCGTCCTGGTGGCGGGCGTTCTTGATGTTGAGCACCCCGCGGCGGGTGAAGACCTGCCCGGTCCGGCCGGACCGCGAGGGCAGCACGCAATCCATCATGTCGACGCCGCGCTTGACCGCGCCGACGATGTCGTCGGGCTTGCCGACGCCCATCAGGTAGCGCGGCTTGTCCTCGGGCAGCATCGCGGGGGCGTGGTCGAGGACGCCGAACATCGCCTCCTGCCCCTCTCCCACCGCCAGGCCGCCGATCGCATAGCCGTCAAAGCCGATGGCCTTGAGTTTCTCGGCGCTTTCGGCGCGAAGCTCCCGGTTGACGCCGCCCTGCTGGATGCCGAACAGCGCGTGGCCGGGGCGGTCGCCGAAGGCGTCCTTCGACCTCTGCGCCCAGCGCATCGAGAGCCGCATGCTTTCGGCGACGCGGTCATCGGTTGCGGGAAGCGCGGGACATTCGTCGAAACACATGACGATGTCGGACCCGAGTAGCCGCTGGATCTCCATGCTGCGTTCGGGCGTCAGCATGTGGTCAGAGCCGTCGATATGGGATTTGAAGCGGACGCCCTCTTCGGTCAGCTTGCGCAGGTCGGCGAGGCTCATCACCTGGAAGCCGCCGCTGTCGGTCAGGATCGGGCGGTCCCAGTTCATGAACCTGTGCAAGCCGCCCAGCCGGTCGATGCGTTCTGCCGTGGGGCGCAGCATCAGGTGGTAGGTGTTGCCCAGAAGGATGTCGGCGCCGGTGGCGCGGACGCTTTCGGGCAGCATCGCCTTGACGGTGGCGGCGGTGCCCACGGGCATGAAGGCCGGGGTGCGGATCTCTCCCCTCGGCGTGTGGATCGTGCCGGTGCGGGCGGCGCCGTCGGTGGCGGCGAGGGTGAAGGAAAAGCTCTGGCTCATGGCAGTGCGATAGCCAAGTTCCGGCCGGGTTGCAAAGCCGATATACCGCGCCCCGGTCTTGCGCGGGGGGCCGTGGAAGCAGGTGGTGCCGGACGGCTGGACCTTTGCCCGCGCAATCCTTATATATTCAGTCGGAAATCAGATGAGGCTGCCATGACCGAGCAGGCAAACAAGATCGAGGGTGCGCCCCTCATTCCGCCATCCAGCACCGACCACCCGCTTTACGAAAGCGTCGTCGAGGCCTGTCGGACGGTGTTCGACCCGGAAATTCCGGTGAATATCTACGATCTCGGGCTGGTCTACACGATCGATATCGACGACGAGAACGAGGTCAACATCACGATGACCCTCACCGCGCCGGGTTGCCCTGTCGCGGGCGAGATGCCGGGATGGGTCGCCGATGCCGTCGAACCCCTGCCCGGCGTCAAGCAGGTCGAGGTCCACATGTCCTGGGATCCGCCCTGGGGGATGGAGATGATGTCGGATGAAGCGCGGCTTGAACTCGGGTTCATGTAGCCTGTCATTGACAACGGTGTAGCGCGCCTTCCGGGGCGCGCTTTCGTGTCGAAAGACAGCGCATTGAAGACGCATCCATTATCGGGTGCAAATTGCGTTAAGCATCCTTAATTAGTTGCGAAACAGCAAAAGCAACCAAAATAGGTTGCGCAATCTAATTCGCATCTGATATAAGTTGCGCCATGAACGCCACCAACCATCCCATCGCCGTTCTCACCGGCGACCTTGTCGATTCGACCCGGCTGGGCGAATCGCGGATCAACGGCGCCTTCGAGGCCCTCGCCGATTGCGCCGAGACGCAGGCGGCCTGGCATGGCGCACCGCTGCACTTCACCCGCCACCGCGGCGACGGCTGGCAGGTGGTGCTGGCCCGGCCCGCCCTCGCCCTGCGCTCGGCGCTGGCCTTTCGCGCGGCGCTGCGGGCCAGGGACGAGGCGTTCGATAGCTATATCGCGATCTCGGAAGGTCGGGTTTCCGGCCCGGTCGGGCAGAACCTTAACGAGGAGAACGCGGAGGTTTTCGTCAGATCGGGGCGCAACCTGGATTTCCTGACCGCAAGTGACCTTTCGATCCGGATGGCCTTCGCCGAGGATGGAGCGCTCAACGCCGCGATCATCCTCGCCGATCACCTCTCGCAGGGCTGGACCGGCGCACAGGCCGCCGCCATCCTGCCCTTTCTGGCCCCGGGCCAGGACCTGACCTATACCGAGGTCGCCCGCACCTTGGGAAAATCGCGTCAGGCGGTGACGAAGTCGCTGGACGCGGCGGGGCATTCAGCGCTTGTCTACGCGCTCAACTCTCTGGAACGGGGCCGCGACCATGGCTGAAACCCTCGCCGCGCTTTTTTTCGCCCATGTGCTTGCGGATTTCGTGTTCCAGACCCGACGGATGGTCGAGAGCAAGCGCAATCCGCTGGTCCTGGTCCTGCATGCGGCCATCGTGATCGCGACGGCGCAGGCCGCGACCGGTCAGGTCGCGGCGCCGGCAATCCTGGTTTTGGGCGCGGTTCATCTGGCGGTCGATGTGGCGAAGACCTACCTCGGAGGAGATACGATCGCGGCCTATCTCGGCGACCAGATGGCGCATCTGGCGACGATCGTTGCGGTGGCCGTAGTTGCGCCCGATCTGTGGGCGGACGGCTATTGGGCCGGGCAAGAGCGGATTTCGCCCGACTGGCTGCTGCACGGAATGGTGCTGGCGGCGGCCGCGGTCTATGCGGTCCGGGCCGGCGGCTTTGCCGTCGGCAAGCTGATGGAGCCGCTGGCCGCCAGCGTCGAGCCGACAGGCCTTCCCGAAGGCGGGCGGCTGATCGGCTCTCTCGAACGCGGATTGATCTTCGTGCTGATGCTCGCCGGGCAGGCCACCGGCATCGGGTTCCTGATCGCCGCGAAATCGGTGATGCGCTTCGAAACCGCCTCGAAGGAACAGAAAGCCGCCGAATACGTGATCATCGGCACGCTGGCTTCTTTCGGCTGGGCCATCGCGGTCACTTTGGCGGCACTCGCGCTGCGCGATCTGCTGCCGCCGCTTGAGATCGCACGCCAACGTCCCTAGATTGGGGCCAGACACGCAAAGGATGATCCCATGTTCGGAATTCCGGGCAAGCAAGCCGTTTCCATGACCCCCAAGGCCGCCAGCCAGATTGCGCGGCTGATGGAAAAGGGTGACACCAAGGGTCTGCGCATCGGCGTCAAGAAGGGCGGCTGCGCGGGCATGGAATACACCATGGATTACGTTTCCGAGGTCGATCCGCATGACGAGGTCGTGGAACAGGACGGCGCGCGGGTGATGATCGCGCCGATGGCGCAGATGTTCCTGTTCGGGACCGAGATCGACTATGAAACCGGCCTGCTGGAAAGCGGCTTCAAGTTCCGCAATCCCAACGTGACCGAAGCCTGCGGCTGCGGCGAATCGATCAAGTTCGCCGAGCAGGAATGAGCGTTTCCGACACGGACATCGCATTCGCACTTGAACTTTTCTCGGGGCTCGGCCCGCTGACCTCGCGCAAGATGATGGGCGGGCTCAGCATCTATTGCGACGGCCAGATCTTCGCCATTCTCAGCAGCACCGGCCGCCTTTACATCAAGGCGAAAGGCGACCTGGCACGCGAGCTGGAGGCCGAGGGCGCCGAGATTTTCGGCATGAATGGCAAGACGATGGGCTACTGGACCATGCCCGAGGCAGCGCTGGACGATCCCGAACTGGCCTGTGACTGGGCGCGAAAGGCTTTGACGGCGGCGGAGTAAAGCATTGGTTTCGCGCGTCTTCCGCGGTTAGGATCGGTTTGACAGAATACAGGAGCCGCCATGACCCTTCGCCGCAAGCTTGCCGCCGGAAACTGGAAGATGAACGGCACCAGCGCCGATCTGGGCGAAATCTCCGCCCTGATGAAGGCGCATCCCGCCCCGGATTGCGAGATCCTGATCTGCCCGCCCGCGACCCTGCTAGCCCGCATGGCATGGCATGTCGGCGATGCCCGCATCGCCATCGGCGGGCAGGATTGCCATGCCGAGGCCTCGGGCGCACATACCGGCGATATCTCGGCGGCGATGCTGAAGGATGCCGGCGCGAGCCATGTGATCCTGGGCCATTCCGAGCGGCGCCAGGACCATGGCGAGGATAACGACCTGGTCCGCGCCAAGGCCCGGACGGCGCTGGAGGCAGGTCTGACGGCAGTCATCTGCGTCGGCGAGACGCTGGCCGAACGCGAGGCGGCGAACACGCTCGACATCATCGGCGGGCAGCTGGCGGGGTCGATCCCCGACCTGGTGACGGGGCAGAACCTGGTCGTCGCCTACGAACCTGTCTGGGCGATCGGCACCGGCAAGGTGCCGAATGTCGACCAGATCGGCGAGGTGCATGACTTCATCCGCTCGCGGCTTGAACGGCGGCTGGGCGAAGGCGTGGCGCTGTCGGTGCGCATCCTCTATGGCGGCTCGGTCAAGGCCGGCAACGCCGCCGAGATCTTCGCGGTGTCGAATGTCGACGGCGCGCTGGTCGGCGGGGCGTCTCTAGAGGCCGCGGACTTCTCGCCCATCGTCGCGGCGCTGGAGGCGGCAGGCTGACGATCTTTCTGCGAAAGACCGGCCTCCGGCGGGAATGGTTTCGCGAAGAGAAATCAGCCGCCGGTCACGTCGTGGCGGTAGATCCAGTCGAAGCGGTGCAGCATCCGTGCCGGAGCCATCCGGCCGCCGGCGCGAAGCGCGGCATGGGCCGCGCCGCGGATGAGCGGATTCGCGAGGTGGTAGTTGCGAGCATTGGCATTGGCCGCTTCGATCACCCTGACGGCGCGGGCGCGGCGGCGCGACTGGTAAAGCGGCAGCGCCTGTTGCAGCGGATGATGCGCAAGGCAATCGGCCATCACCCAGCCGTCTTCCAGCGCCAGATTCGCGCCTTGCGCGAGGAAGGGCAGCGTGGGATGCGCGGCGTCGCCGAGAAGCGCGCTGGCCGCGCCATGCCAACGCTCGGCCACCGGATGGCGGTGCAGACCCCAGAGGTGGACGGTCTCGACCCGGTCAAGAAGCCGGGTGACGGCGGGCGCGAAGGCGCGGAAGGCGCGACGCATCTCGTCCGGGTCCCCGGGTTCGGCCCAGCCTTCCGCCGCCCAGGCCTGCCGTTCCTCGACCGCGACGATATTGATCAGCCTGCCATCGCGCAGCGGATAGCTGACGAGGTGGCGGTGCGGCCCCATATGGACGGTGACCTCGGGCGCGGGCGGCGTCTCGGCCGGCACGATCGCGCGCCAGGCGACCTGGCCGGTGAAAAACGGTGTCGCCGCGCCGTTCAGGGCGGGGCGCATCCTGGAATGCAGGCCGTCGGCGCCGATGACGAATGGATGGCTTTCGGCGCGGCCGTCCTCAAGTGTCAGTTCGACGCCACCCGCCGTCTCGGCGACAAGAGACACCTTGCGGCCAAGCTCGATCTTCACGCCCGCCGACTTTGCGGCCTTTGCAAGGCCGTCGATCAGGTCGGCGCGGTGAAGGAACAGGAAGCATTGATCGGACGCATGGCGGGCAAGGTCCAGGCTCAGCACCTGCGAGCCTTGCCGGTAGTCCCGAAGCACCACGGCCCGCGCCCGGATGCCGGCGTCGCGCATCCGGGCGCCGAGACCGAGCGCATCGAGAACGGCCAGGCCGTTCGGGCTGATCTGCAGCCCCGCGCCGACCTCGGCGATCCGGGGGGCCCGTTCCAGCACCCGCACCGCCGCGCCGCGCCGGGCCAGCCCGAGGGCCGCGGCAAGCCCGCCGATGCCGGCGCCGAGGATGGTGATCGGTCTGTCCTGCAGCATCCCCTGCCCCCGAAACGAAAAACACCGGAGCGATAGCGCCCCGGTGTCCGGAATTCCAGCCTGTCGGCGGCATCAGTCGTCGCGGTGGACCTTTTCGCGGCGTTCGTGGCGTTCCTGCGCCTCGAGCGTCATGGTCGCGATCGGCCGGGCGTCGAGCCGCTTCAGCGAGATCGGTTCGCCGGTCACCTCGCAATAGCCGTATTCGCCCTCTTCGATCCGGCGCAAGGCGGAGTCGATCTTCGCAACCAGCTTGCGCTGGCGGTCGCGAGTGCGCAGTTCGAGGGCGCGGTCGGTTTCCTCGGAAGCGCGGTCGGCGACATCGGGGATGTTGCGCGTGCCGTCCTGCAAACCTTCGATCGTGTGCTTGCTGTCATCCAGCAGGTCGGTCTTCCAGGCAATCAGTTTGCGACGGAAATATTCGACCTGGCGGGGATTCATGAACGGTTCGTCTTCGGCAGGACGGTAGTCATCTTGCAGAAAAACTTCAGCCTTCATTTTTCTTCCCTTGTTCTTGCCGGATGCGCTCTGCTCGATCTGTTCAGTCATCCGACGGCCTCCAACGGCGCCCGTGTAACCGAGTCCCGCCGGGTTGTCACTAGCCGATGCGTTCGACTTGATGGAATGTTACGCTGCCGATATGGATGCGTGAACAAAACTGGCTTGCGAGCAGAAATTGAACATGAAATTCACCGGAACCGAATCCTATGTGGCGACCGATGACCTGAAGGTCGCGGTGAATGCCGCCGTGACGCTGGAGCGGCCGTTGCTGGTCAAGGGCGAGCCCGGAACCGGCAAGACAGAACTGGCCCGGCAGGTGGCGGCGGCGCTGGGGCTGCCGATGATCGAATGGCATATCAAGTCGACCACCAAGGCGCAGCAGGGACTGTATGAATACGACGCGGTCAGCCGGCTGCGCGACAGCCAGCTGGGCGACGAGCGCGTGCATGACGTCCGCAATTATATCCGCAAGGGCAAGCTGTGGCAGGCCTTCGAGGCCGACGGCAAGGTTGTGTTGCTGATCGACGAGGTGGACAAGGCCGATATCGAGTTTCCGAACGACCTGTTGCAGGAACTCGACCGGATGGAATTCCACGTCTACGAGACCGGCGAGACGATCCAGGCGAAGCATCGGCCGATCGTCATCATCACCTCGAACAACGAAAAGGAACTGCCCGACGCCTTCCTGCGGCGCTGCTTCTTCCATTACATCCGTTTTCCCGATACCGATACGATGAAGGCGATCGTCGAAGTGCATCATCCGGGCATCAAACAGGCGCTGCTGACCACCGCGCTGACCCAGTTCTACGAACTGCGCGAGACGGCGGGGCTGAAGAAGAAGCCCTCGACCAGTGAGGTGCTGGACTGGCTGAAGCTGCTGCTGGCCGAGGATCTGGGGCCCGAGGATCTGAAGCGCGACGGGTCGGACGCCCTGCCGAAACTGCACGGCGCGCTATTGAAGAACGAGCAGGACGTGCATCTGTTCGAAAGGCTGGCTTTCATGGCCCGCAGCCAGCGGCGCTAAGCCGGGAACGGAGGACGGATGGGCGTGACGATCAGGCAGGTCCGGGACAGCGATTACGAAGACTGGTATCGGCTCTGGACCGGATATCTGGAATTCTACGAAACCACGCTGCCCGACGAGGTCAAGCGGCAGTCCTTCGGCAAGCTCCTGTCCGGCACATCGGCCTGTCACGGTCTTCTGGCGCTGGACGGCGATCGACCGGTGGGGCTGGTGCACTACATCTTCCACGAACATATGTGGAGGCCCGAGGGCACGTGTTATCTGCAGGATCTCTATTGCGACCCCGAGGCCAGCGGCACCGGCGTCGGACGCGCGCTGATCGAGGCGGTCTATGCCGCTGCCGACGCGGCGGGCGTGCCCCGGGTCTACTGGCTGACGCAGGACAACAACGCCACGGCCCGGCGTCTTTATGACCGGATCGCAAAGCTTTCGCCCTTCGTCAAATATGATCGGCCCTGAGATGCGTCGGCTCTGCCTTGCGCTGGTCCTCCTCGTTCTGGCCGGGTGCGGCAACAGCGGGATGGAAACCCCGTCGCGCCGGGGACCGCCGGATCAGGCGCTGCCGATGATGAACACCTTCGGCGCCACGCGGCCGGCCGCGGTGACGCGGTCGAACGCCTCGATCGCGCGCGATTTCATGGAGCTGACCTTCGAACTGGAAAGCGGCCGGCGGTTGCCGGTGCTGTCGCGCTTCGAAGGCCCGATCACGCTGCGCGTCGTGGGCAACGCCCCGGCAACGCTGACAACCGATCTGTCCCGGCTGCTGGTTCGGCTGCGGGCCGAGGCGGGGCTGCCGATCACCCAGGTCCCCGCGAGCCAGGATGCCGGCATCACCATCGAGATCGTCAGCCGCCGCGCCCTGCAGCGCGCGGTGCCGCAGGCGGCTTGTTTCGTGGCCCCGCGCGTCGCAAGCTGGTCGGAATTCCTGAGGACGCGCCGCAAACCGCTTGGCGACTGGACGACCCTGACCGAACGCACCCGGATGGCGATCTTCCTTCCCGGCGATGTGAGCCCGCAAGAGGTGCGCGACTGCCTGCACGAGGAACTGGCCCAGGCGCTCGGGCCGGTGAACGACCTCTACCGGCTGACCGACTCGGTGTTCAACGACGACAAT
Organism: uncultured Alphaproteobacteria bacterium; assembly: GCA_942492375.1. Classification (GTDB taxonomy): domain Bacteria; phylum Pseudomonadota; class Alphaproteobacteria; order Rhodobacterales; family Rhodobacteraceae; genus JAHEAO01. The sequence goes on along the minus strand of CALOEL010000018.1, from coordinate 108,045 downwards.
TTCAACACCGTCCTGACCGCGTTCGACATGCTGATCCTGCGGGTCCATTACGCCCCCGAGCTGCGCAGCGGCATGACGCCGGAACAGGTCTCGGCACGGCTTCCCGACATACTCGACCGCCTCAATCCCGCCGGGCGCGGCGGAGCTTCCGTAGGGCCGGGCCGGACGCCACCCGCATGGAAGACCGCGATCAACACCGCGCTTTCCGGCGACTATGGTGAATACCGCCGCCAGTCGGCGGCCAAGGCGGCGGTTGCCATCGCCCGGGCCGAGGGCTGGACCGACAACCGCATGGCGTTCAGCCTGTTCATTCTGGGCCGCGCCTCGCTCGGGATCGACGGACCGCTGGCCCTGACCGCCTTCCTGCAGGCGGCGGAGATCTACGATGGCCGGGCGGACATGCGGCTGCACGCCGCGCATGTCGCCGTCCAGATGGCGGCCTTCGCGCTGTCGAGCGGCCAGCCGCAGGCGGCGATCGATCTTGTGAACGCCCATTTCGGGGCCGCGATGGAAGCGCAGAATGCCGGCCTTCTGGCAACGCTACTGATGATCAAGGCCGAGGCGCTGGAGGCGCAGGGCAAATCGGCGGAGGCCCGGGTGATCCGGCTCGACAGCCTGGGATGGGCGCGCTATGGCTTCGGCTCGGACCAGGAGGTGCGGCGCCGTCTTGACGAGGTTGCGGCCCTTGCGCCGGTCAGGGACAGGAGCGCGCCGTCATGATCGTGATCGCCGGATTGCTCGTCGGGGCCGTGCTGGGCGTGCTGCAGGCGCGGCGCCGGGGCGGGAACCGCTTGGACCGGCTGCAATATGCCGGGGTCTTCGCGATCATCGGCGCAATCCTCGGCCTGTTCCTGACGATCGCGGTCGACAGGATGTTCTAGGCCCGTGTTCCTGCCGTTCTTCGAAAACCTGCGAAAGTCCGGCATCCCGGTCTCCCTGCGCGAATATCTCGGATTTCTCGAAGGCGTCGGCGCCGGGCTGGTGACCTATGACATCGAAGGGTTCTACTACCTCGCCCGGACCGCGATGGTGAAGGACGAGCGCAATCTGGACAAGTTCGACCGCGCTTTCGCGGCTTCTTTCAAGGGCGTCGAGGAGCTGACGCTGGGCCAGGTGCTGGAGGCAGTGGACCTGCCCGGCGACTGGCTGGAGAAGATGGCCGAGAAGCACCTGACCGAGGCCGAGAAGGCCGAGATCGAGGCGCTTGGCGGCTTCGACAAGCTGATGGAGACGCTGCGCGAGCGGCTGAAGGAACAGCAGGGCCGGCATCAGGGCGGGTCGAAATGGATCGGGACGGCGGGGACCTCGCCGTTCGGGGCTTACGGCTACAACCCTGAAGGCGTGCGGATCGGACAGGACAAATCGCGCCATCAACGTGCCGTCAAGGTCTGGGACAAGCGCGAGTTCCGCAATCTCGATGACACGGTGGAACTCGGCACCCGCAACATCAAGGTGGCGCTGAAGCGCTTGCGGAAATGGGCCCGCGACGGAGCCGACGAGGAACTGGACCTGCAAGGCACGATCCGCGCCACCGCAGAGCATGGCTATCTCGACGTCAAGACCCGGCCCGAGCGGCGCAACGCGGTCAAGGTGCTGCTGTTTCTCGATGTGGGCGGCTCGATGGACCCCTATATCAAGCTGGTCGAGGAGTTGTTCAGCGCGGCGCGCAGCGAGTTCAAGCACCTGGAATATTTCTATTTCCACAACTGCCTTTACGAAGGCGTCTGGCGCGACAACCGCCGCCGCTGGACCGAGCAGGTCTCGACCGCGGAAATACTGCGCACCTACGGATCCGACTACAAGTGCATCTTCGTTGGCGACGCCAGCATGTCGCCCTATGAAATCGCCTTTCCCGGCGGTGCCAACGAGCACTGGAACCCGGAATCCGGCCAAGTCTGGCTGACCCGCGTCACCGAACACTGGCCGCAGCATCTGTGGCTGAACCCGATGGCCGAACGCTACTGGCCCCATACCCAATCGGTCGGCATGATCCGGCAGATCTTCGGCGAGGGCCGCATGGTGCCGATGACGCTGAAGGGGATCGAGGCCGGGATGAAGGCGCTGGGACGATGATGGGCCGGGTGGGTGCGCGAAGCGTGTCGCCAGTATCGGAACCTGACAGCGGCATGAGCCCCTTGCGCGCCGACGCTCAGGGGCGGCGGCGGACGCCTTCCAGCAGGACTTCGTCAAGCGTGTCCCCATGCAGGATGCTGACATCGCCGGTCACTTCGAAAACCGCCGCGCGGACATCTTCCAGCCGAAGCACGTTCGCTTCGCGCAACTTGCCGAACAGATCGTCGCGGGTCATCTTGGCATGGGCGAGATTGTCCGCAAGGATCTCTCCATTCCGCATCAGCAGCAGGGCGGTATTGTCCATCAGCTCTTCCACCCGCTTGACACGCGTGCGCAGCCGCGACAGCAGGACCTGCACGACGAACAGGGCGGTCAGGGCGGCGATGCCGGTCGCGAAAGGCGTGTTGCGGCCGACCACCACCGAGGCAAGGACCGATCCCATCGCCACGGTGATCGCGAAATCGTAGCCGGACATCTTGGAAAACGAACGCAATCCCACGACGCGAGTCGCCGCCACCAGGAAGACGACCAGGACGGCGGCGTCCAGGAATGGCAGGTAAAGCGCGGCAGGGTCGGTCGGCATGAATGACCTCTGGGAAAGTACGTATTTCAACGTCCCGTCCGACCGATCGTTCCCCGCATCGCCAAGCGATTGCACATTTGTCATTTGCGCAAAGCCCCCCGCCGCCCCATATCTGTAACATGCTCAAGTTCACGCCGATCCTTCTGGCCATCCTTTATGCCTTCGTCATGTACCGGTTCTCGGTCTGGCGGACGGGCAAGGAGTTGGACGCGAAATCGACCGAACTGGCGGATCCGGTTCTGAAGCGCCTGACCGACCGCATGGCCGAGGCGCTGGACTTGGCGCGGATCCCGGTGAATATCTACGAGATCGACCCGGTGAACGGGCTCGCCGCACCGGACGGCCGGATCTTCATCACCCGCGGCTTCTACGACCGCTACCGCTCTGGCGAGGTCAGCGCCGAGGAAATGGCGAGCGTCATCGCGCATGAGCTTGGCCATGTCGCACTCGGCCATGCGCGGCGGCGGATGATCGACTTTTCCGGCCAGAACGCGCTGCGCACGGCGCTGGCGATGGTGTTGTCGCGGTTCATTCCAGGTCTCGGGGTGATGATCGCGGGCTTCCTGACCTCGCTCCTGGCGGCGCGGCTGTCGCGGGCGGATGAATATGAGGCCGATGCCTATGCCTCGGCGCTGCTGGTCAAGGCCGGGATCGGCACGGCCCCGCAGAAATCCCTGTTCACCAAGCTCGAGCGGCTGACCAAGCAACGCTCCGGCGCTGTTCCGGCCTGGCTGATGAGCCATCCCAAGACCGAGGAGCGCATCCGCGCCATCGAGGCGAACGAGGCGAAGTGGGTGAAAAGCTGACGCGCGGCTAACCCAGCGCCTTGCCCAACCGCGGCAGCCGGGCCTTCTTCAACAGCTTGCGGACCGATTGGGGTTCGCCTGACAATCGCTCGGCCTCGGATCTGACTGTTTCTACGACGGTGCGCAACTCGGTCGGTGACTGATCCAGCAGGCCGCGCAGGAAGGCGTCCGGATGGATCGCGGTCAGCCCCTCCTCGGCCAGCAGATACGCCGGAAAATCCCGCAGGTTCAGCGTCAGGATCGCCTCTGCTTTGCCAGAGATGGCGGCGGCCAGGACGTGGACGTCGTGTTCATCCGGCAGGTAGAGCCGCGCCTCCGTGGCCGGATCCGGCGCGACTTCGGCCTCGGGCCAGCGGGCGCGCAGCAAGGCCACCTCGCCGCGTGCGAACACCTCGTCCGCCGGTCCCAGCCGGGCCGCGGCACGTGCCCATTCTTCGAGGATCCGGGCCGACCAGACCGGCGTGAACAACCCGCGACCGGCCGCGCCCAGAACGATTTCGCGCATCACCGTTGGATAGAGGACGCAGGCGTCGACCAGCAGTCTCAATCGTTGAGCCGGAAGAACAGCGCCTTCAGATAGCCGCTTTCGGCAAGCTGGGGCAGTTGCGGATGGTCGGGCCCGGCAAAACCGGCATGGATCAGTTGCGCGTTGCGTCCGGCCCGCCCGATGCCGCGCCCGCAGGCGGCGCGGAACCGCGTCAGATCGGCGGCATGGGAACAGGAGCAAAGGCCGAGATAGCCGCCGGGAGCCACCAGCGGGGCGGCGAGCCGTGCCACACGCTCATAGGCGCGCAACCCCGCCTCGAGCGCCTTCTTGCTCGGCGCGAAGGCCGGCGGGTCGCAGATCACCAGATCGAAGGTTTCGCCCTCGGCGGCCAGCGCCTCCATCACCGCGAAAGCATCGCCCTTGCGGGTCGCGAACCGGGCGGCCTTTCCCATTTCTCCGGCGCCGCGCATGGCAAGCTCCAGCGCGGGGACCGAGCTGTCCACCGCCAGCGCAGACTCCGCCCCCGCCGCCAGCGCCGCCAGAGAGAAGCCGCCGACATGGCTGAAGACGTCGAGCATACGGGCGCCCTTGGCCAACTGCTGCGCGAAGGCATGGTTCGGGCGCTGGTCGAAGAACAGGCCGGTCTTCTGGCCGCCCATCAGATCGGCCATATAGACGGCGCCGTTCATCGGCACCGGAACCGGACGTTCGACGGCACCCGAAAGGATGACGGTTTCCTCAGCCAGCCCTTCCAGCACCCGGCTGCGTCCGGTTCCGCTTTTGACGATTGCCGTCACGCCAGTGACGTCGCGCAGGGCGTCGGCCAGGTCGGGAAGCAAACGCTCGGCCCAGGCCGCATTGGGCTGAATCGCGGCGACATCCCCGAAGCGGTCGATGACGACACCGGGCAAACCATCCGCCTCGGCATGGACGAGCCGGTAGAACGGCGCGTCGAACAGGCGGTCCCGCAAGACCAAAGCCGTAGTCAGCCTCTCCCGAAACCAGTCGGGACCGATCGTGGCGGTGCTGTCCCGGTCGAGCACCCGGCAGAAGATGCGGCTGCCCGGATTGACCGCGACCAGCCCCATCGGCGTCCGGTCGGCATCCTCCAGCACCGCGATCGCGCCGGGCGAAAGCGCCTTGGTGCGCCGGTCCGTAACGACCTCGTTGTCATAGGCCCAGGGAAAGCCGTGCCGGATCGCACGTGCGTTCGCCTTTGCGTTCAGTCGGACGACGGGAAGGGACTGGGTCGACATGACCCTCCCCTAGCCGGTTTCGCGGCGGCGCGGAAGGGTCCGTTAGCCTTCCGCGGCAGGTCCGGTGGTCAGCTGGGTCCGGATCGACCTGGCGATCAGGTCGATATTGTCCATCTTCTCGGTGCGACCCTGCAGATCGGCGGCAAGCGCCGCGTTACCGCCCGGCGCATCCTCGACCGCGTAGACGCGATAGGCGGGTATCACGACCGATCCGTTCCGGGCGTCGCGGACCTCGAGATCGTAGTGGACTTCATAATCGCCGCCGAAGCTGTAGCGGACTTTCTGGGTCTGCGAATGGAAGCGCTGCACGACGATGTTCAGAGCGACCGGCAGAGTTCCGTCAAGATCGTCGGTGCCGGCCCTGATCCCGGCTTCCATGACCGCCTGCACCTGCGAATAGCGCGATCCCGGCGGATCGGCGCGCCAGACGATGTCGGCACGCGGGTCGTAGGAATTCTCTTCCGAGACCGACAGGCTTTCGGGGACCGTCACGGTGAAAGAGGCAACCCGCATGGGCTCCAGCTGGGAGACATCGACCGGGGCAACGGTTGTCGTTCCTCCGAGCGGCCCGCCCGAACATGAGGCCAGCGCCAGAACGGTGACGCAGGCCAAAATCGATCTGATCGCGAACATCTGTTTCGCACTCCATCCATTGGCTTTGAAAGCCTTTTCATGGAGATGCATTACCAAAACAAGTAAGCCCCCAGATTTTCCGGGGACTTTCTTGTCAGATGTTGTGATAATCTCACTCGATCACGCGGGACGGGTGCCGCTCCCGTGGAAAATATCGGCACGGTTGCGCGCGAACCACCGGCCCAGCCGGGCGAACTGTTCCGCGACCAGCTTTGCCCGAGCGGCCCGCGCCCGGTTCATGATCCCGACGTGATCGTAGATTTCCGTCTTCGTGTTGCGTTTCATTACAGTTGTCCTCGTCTGCATCACTGCTATCTTCTGCGGTCTAGCTAGGCCCGCCGGACCCGGCTTACGACAGTCAAATCTGCATTGCCGCCATGCACGGCACGAAAGCCTCGGATCGGTCTAAAGGGATTTGTTAGCGCTAACGGACTGTGCTAGAGGACACGAAAGCAGCAAAGGCCAGGTGACATGACCCTTCATTCGACGCTTGAAAAAGTTACCGAACGAATAGCGAACCGAAGCCGCGACAGCCGGTCACGGTATCTCGACCGCATGAACCGCGCCGCCGAGGATGGACCGCGCCGCGCGCATCTGTCGTGCTCGAACCAGGCCCATGCCTATGCCGCGATGGGTGACGACAAGTCCGCGCTGGCCACGGCGCGCAGCCCGAACCTTGGTATCATCACCGCCTATAACGACATGCTGTCGGCCCATAAACCCTACGAGACCTATCCCGACATGATCCGCGCCGCCGCGCGCGCCGCAGGCGCGACCGCGCAGGTGGCGGGCGGCGTGCCGGCGATGTGCGACGGCGTGACCCAGGGCGAGGCTGGCATGGAGCTCAGCCTGTTCTCGCGCGATGTCATCGCGCTGGCTGCTGGTGTCGGCCTGTCGCACAACACCTTCGATGCGGCGGTCTTCCTTGGCATCTGCGACAAGATCGTGCCTGGCCTGGTGATGGCGGCCGCAACCTTCGGGCATATTCCCAGCGTCTTTCTGCCGGGCGGGCCGATGACGAGCGGCATCAGCAACGACGAAAAGGCCAAGGTGCGGCAGAAATTCGCGACCGGCGAATGCGACCGCGAGGAACTGATGGCCGCCGAGATGGCCGCCTATCACGGCCCCGGCACCTGCACCTTTTACGGTACGGCGAATACCAACCAGATGCTGATGGAGTTCATGGGCCTGCACCTGCCGGGCGCGTCCTTCGTCAACCCCCACACGCCGCTGCGCGACGCGCTGACCGTCGCCGGCGCGAAGCGGGCGCTGGAAATCACCGCGCTCGGCAACGATTTCACGCCGGTCGGCGCGATCCTGGACGAAAAGACCTATGTGAACGGCCTGGTCGGGCTGATGGCCACCGGCGGTTCGACCAATCTCGTGCTGCACCTGCCCGCCATGGCGCGGGCCTCGGGGGTGCTTCTCGACCTGCAGGATTTCTCGGACATCTCGGAAGTGGTGCCGCTGATGGCCAAGGTCTATCCGAACGGGCTGGCGGATGTGAACCATTTCCACGCCGCCGGCGGTCTCGGCTACATGATCGGCGAATTGCTCGAAGCCGGCCTCCTGCACCCCGACACCCGCACGGTCGCGGGGCAAGGCCTCGCCCGCTACGCGACCGAGCCGAAGCTGCGCGACGGCGAGCTGGTCTGGGAGGACGGCGCCGCCGACAGCCAGAATGAGAAGATCCTGCGCCCGGTATCGCAACCCTTCCAGAAGACCGGCGGCCTGAAACAGCTGCGGGGAAATCTCGGGCGCGGCGTGATGAAGGTGTCCGCCGTCGCTGCCGATCGGCACGTCGTGCAAGCCAAGGCCCGCGTCTTCGACAACCAGCAGGATGTCCGCGCCGCCTTCAAGGCCGGCGAGTTCACCGAGGATACGGTCGTCGTGGTCCGCTTCCAGGGGCCGCGCGCGATCGGGATGCCAGAGCTTCATTCGCTGACACCCGTCCTGGCCGTGCTGCAGGACCGCGGGCTGCATGTCGCGCTGGTCACCGACGGACGCATGTCGGGCGCCTCGGGCAAGGTGCCCTCGGCGATCCATGTCAGCCCCGAGGCGGCACTCGGCGGCCCGCTGGCGCGGGTCCGAGACGGCGATGTGGTCCGCGTCGATGCGACCGCGGGCACGCTCGATGTGCTGGCCGAGGGTTTCGACGCCCGCAAGCCCGCCGAAATCGACCTGTCGCCGAGTCACGAGGGTATCGGGCGCGAGATGTTCGAGGTGTTCCGCCAGAATGTCGGTCTCGCCACCGAAGGCGCCAGCGTGATCTTCGGCTCATCCGCATCTTCTTGACCAAAATATCCCCGCCGGAGGCGCATCTCTCCATCCCGCGCACCGTCCCGACAGCAAGGAGCCGCCCATGACCCCCGCCCATGCCAGCGAACAGGCCGAGAAAGTCTGCCGTCTCGCCCCGGTGATCCCGGTGCTCGTGATCCACGACCTCGCCACCGCCCGGCCGCTGGCCGAAGCGCTTGTCGCCGGCGGCCTGCCGGCGCTGGAAGTCACCCTGCGCACGCCGGTCGCGCTGGAGGCAATCCGGGAAATGGCCAAGGTTTCCGGCGGCGTCGTCGGCGCCGGCACGCTGCTGACGCCCGAGGATGTCCGCGCGGCGCAGGATGCGGGCGCGCTCTTCGGTGTCTCGCCCGGTGCCACCGACCGGCTGCTCGACGCCTGCGAGGATCACGGCCTGCCGCTCTTGCCCGGCGCCGCCACCGCGACCGAGGCGATGCGGCTGCTGGAGCGCGGCTATACCGTGCAAAAGTTCTTCCCCGCCGAGGCTTCGGGCGGCGCCCCGGCGCTGAAATCCATCGGCGCGCCGCTGCCCGCGATCCGGTTTTGCCCCACCGGCGGCGTCTCATTGGCCAACGCGCCGCACTACCTTTCGCTGCCGAACACGCTTTGCGTCGGCGGCTCCTGGGTCGCGCCCGATGGACTGGTCAAGGCCGGCGACTGGGACGGCATCGAGGCGCTGGCCCGCGAAGCCGCTGCGCTGGCGCGCTGATCGCCGCGGTGGATCGGCGATGCGTCGCATTGTATGATCCGGCCCAGCGACTCATCAATCCGCGGGAGACGTTCGATGCCGGGCCCGATTTCCGTGTCGACCTGCCTCTGGTTCGATGACCGGGCCGAAGAGGCCGTCGAATTCTATTGCTCGCTGTTTCCCGATGCGCGGATCACCCGGATCGTTCACAACCGCGACAATGACGGCAGGCCGCTCGACTCGGTCCTTGTCGTCGCCTTCGAACTGATGGGCCAGCGCTTTTCCGCCCTGAACGGCGGCCCGCATTACAAGCTGACCGAGGCGGTCTCGATCGAGGTTCATTGCGACACCCAGGCAGAGATCGACCGCTATTGGGCGGCGCTGGGGGACGGTGGCACCGAACTGCGCTGCGGCTGGCTGACCGACCGGTTCGGGCTGACATGGCAGATCGTGCCACGCGCCCTGTTCGAGCTTGCATCCTCGGACGACCCGGCTCGGGCCGGGCGCGTCCTGCAGGCGATGATGGGCATGGTCAAGCTGGACATCGCGGCGCTCGAGGCCGCGGCGAACAGCTAGGCGTCCGGGCCGATGCGCCCCTTGCGTCCACCCCGGCGGCCGGGAAGACCGGCTTCGCCCAGGCCTTCCTGCATGACCAGGGTCATCGGATGGTCGGGCCGTTCTTCGGAATATGCCTCGAGCATGCGGTGGATCGCCTGCTGGGGCGTTATCCCGGCCGGAAGCTTGATCACCCAGTCGAGGAAGATCGAACGGCATTCCGATGCGTGGATACCGTCGATCTGGTAGCTTTCCCGGATCAATCCGGTCTTGTCGATATCGTTAAGCGTCATGGTCCTGCTCCGGTTCGCGCGCAGCCTATGGCGTGTCCGGAGCGCTGCCAAGGGCCTTGTCGATGACGCGGGCGGCCTGCGCGGCGCGACGTTCAAGCTCCTCCGCAAGCGCCGCGACATCCCTGGCGCCGGTCTCGCGCAGGATGAAATCCGTCCCGCCCCGGCCCACCGCCGCAAGATCGAGCGCCTCGCCGGTCAACAGGCGTGACGCGGATTGAAGCCGCCACATCAGGTCATGGGCCCCGACCAGCCGGTCCACATCCTCTGCCGCCAGCCAGCCCGAGCGAATGCCGGCGGCAAGCTGGTCGCCGACCGCCCGCGCCGGATCGCCCGCAAGCAGGGCCGCGGCCTGCGCGACAAGCTCGACATCCTGCAGCCGGCCCGGCCCCCGCTTCGCCTCCCAGTTCGACCGGGGCGGCTTGGCACTGGCAAGCCGGCCCCGCATCTCCTGAACGTCCCGCAGGATCTTCGCCGGATCACCGTGCTTCGTCAGCAGGTCGCGCCGGAACTCCTCGATATCCGCCGACAGTGCTGCATCGCCGGCGACGGGACGGGCGCGGGTCAGTGCCAGATGTTCCCAGGTCCATGCTTCCTCCTGCTGATAGCTGCGGAAGGCATCGAACGAGGTCGCGACCGGCCCCTGCCGCCCCGATGGCCGGAGCCGCATGTCGATCTCGTAGAGCCTGCCCTCGGCCATCGGCGCGGTGACCGCCGTCACCAATGCCTGCGTCAGGCGCGCGTAATAGGTCCGGCTGGGCAAGGGCCGTCTGCCGTCGGAACTTTCCACGCTGTCGGCATCATAGATCACTATCAGGTCGAGATCCGAGGTCGTGGTCAGCCGCTCCGCGCCGAGCGAGCCCATGCCGATCACCGCAGCCCCGCGGCCGGGCGGTACGCCATGCTTTCGCGCGAACTCCGCCAGGATGACCGGCCAGAGCGCGCCAAGCACGGCATCGGCCAGTGCCGCATATTGCGCCCCGGCCTCGTCGGCCCCGATCAGGCCGCGCAGGTGATGGACGCCGATGCGGAAATGCCATTCCTTCATCCAGCGCCGGGCATCGTCCAGCTTCGCCTCGTAATCGTCGAGCCTTTCCAGCCGTTCGGACAAGTCCTCGGCCAGTTTCCCGCCGCCGGGCCACGGTGCGAAGAAACCGCCGCCGATCACCGCGTCGAAGACCTGCGCATTGCGGCCCAGATAGACCGCCAGACCGGGGGCCGTGGCCGCGATATCGACGATCAGGTCGACAAGCTGCGGATTGGCGTTGAACAGTGAAAACACCTGCACCCCGGCTGGAAGGCCGGCAAGGAAGGCGTCGAACTGGGCGATCGCCTCGTCGGGCTTCGCCGCCTTCTGCAGCCGCGCCAGAAGCTCGGGCTTCAGCCGCTCGAAGATCTCGACCGCTCGGCCGGACCGCAGCGCAGGGTAGCTGCGCCAGCCTGCGATGGTTTCCAGCGACGCGTCCGACAATTCCCTCGGTGCGTCGGCGGCCGCCCCCTCGCGTGGCTTGAAGAAACCCTCGGTCAGCTCTTCCACGCGGGTGAGGCGGCGCAGAAGGTCATCGCGCAAGGCCCCGGTGTCGCGACCGCAAAGCGCGGCGATACGCTCGAATCCCTCTTCCGTCTTGGGCAGGTCGTGGGTCTGGGCGTCATTGACCATCTGCAGCCGGTGTTCGATCTCGCGGTGCGCCCGGTAATCCTCAGTCAGGGCGATGGCGGCCTCATTCGGCACCCAGCCCTTTTCGGCAAGGCGCGCCAGCCCCTCGACCGTGCCCCGGACCCGTAGTTCCGGATCCCTGCCTCCCGCGATGATCTGCCGGGTCTGGGTGAAGAACTCGATCTCGCGGATGCCGCCCGCACCCAGCTTCATGTTGTGGCCTTCCAGCGTGATCGGCCCGTGCAGCCCCTTGTGTTCGCGGATCCGCAGGCGCATGTCGTGGGCATCCTGGATCGCCGCGAAATCCAGGTGCTTGCGCCATACGAAGGGCGTCAGCCGGTCAAGGAACCCCTCGCCCGCCGCGATGTCGCCGGCACAGGGCCGCGCCTTGATATAGGCCGCGCGTTCCCATGTGCGGCCGATGCTTTCATAGTAATTCTCGGCCGCATCCATCGACAGGCAAACCGGCGTCACCGAAGGGTCCGGACGCAGCCGGAGGTCGGTGCGGAAGACATAGCCTTCGCCGGTCTGTTCGGACAGCATCGCCGCCATCCGGCGGGTGGCACGCACGAAAGAGGCCCGCGCCTCGGCGAAATCCGCGGGCTCGAACCGGCTTTCGTCGAACAGGCAGACAAGATCGACGTCCGAGGAATAGTTCAGCTCGGCCGCGCCCATCTTGCCCATCGCAAGCACCGTCATGCCCGCCGTCGTTCCCACCGCATCCTCGGCGACGCCGGGCAGCTTGCCACGCCGGATCTCGGCGGCGATCAGCGAGGTGATGGCCCGGTCCACCGCCAGATCGGCAAAGCGGGTCAAGGCTCCGGTCACCGTTTCCAGCGGCCAGACACCGGCCAGATCGCAAAGCGCCACCAGAGCCGCGACGCGCCGCTTGGCCCGGCGCAACGCATCGGCAAGGTCGGCGCCCTCGGTCGCGACGATCCGCGACAGCTCGTCCTCCAGCGCCTCTTCCGGCGATCCGGCCAAAGCCTCTGCCAGCCAATCGGCCTCGCGCTGCATCAGCGACAGAAGATAGGGGCTGGACCCGCCTGCCCCGTCCAGAACCTCGGCCAGTTCCGGTGGCGCATCCGGCAGCAGCTGACGCGCCTCGACGCCCCGGTCGGGATCGAAGGCGCGCGGGCTGCGTGTGATGCGGGCGGCGAAGGACATGGGCGGGACATTGAAGCGCGGCGCGGGAACGGTCAACGTCTTGCGCCGCGCAAGGCATTGGGAAATAGTCGCCGCAGCATCGGAGGCGAGATGAGCAAGAGCCTGGAGCGGGTCAGATCGGCGCTGCGCGCGGTCGGGATCGACAGCGAGATCCTCGAGATGCCTGCCGAAACGCGCACCGCGCGGCAGGCGGCGGACGCGGCGGGCTGCGAGCTCGACCAGATCCTGAAATCGATCATCTTCCGGGGCGAGCGAAGCGGCCGCGCGATCCTTTTCATGACGGCTGGCGGCAACCAGGTGGATCCGGGCAAGGCGTCGGCTCTGGCCGGCGAACCCCTGGGCAAGGCGGATGCCGCGCTGATCCGGGACCAGACCGGGTTCGCGATTGGCGGCGTCGCGCCGCTCGGGCACAACTCACCGGTCGCCTCCTACCTCGATCCGCGGCTGATGGATTTCCCTTTGATCTGGGCCGCCGCCGGAACCCCGAGGCATATTTTCGCCGTGAAGCCGGCTGTCCTTCACCGGATTTCAGGGGCGCAACTTTCTGATTTCGTTTCATAAAACAAGAAAATGTAAACTAATTTCACATTCGGACTTGAACTGGGCTGCGGCTTTGCCAATCTATGTAATGTGAAAGACATTCACATCGCCTGCAACAGTATGGAGAGTTCAATGGCAACCGTAGACATAGCGCTTGAAGCCGACAGCCCTCGATCGCATAGCGGTCCCGGTGTGATCGGACGAGCGGAAAACTGGCTTGACGCCCGGGGCAAGGGCGCGTGGATCGCCGCGACCGTTCTTGCATTCATCATCTTCTGGCCCGTCGGCCTTGCCCTTCTGGCCTATCTGATCTGGAGCAAACGCATGTTCAATGGTTCCTGCGCCCGCCGCAATTCCCTGTCCCGTCACCGCACCCATGCCCGTGCGGCGTTCAAATCCTCCGGCAACTCGGCGTTCGACAGCTACAAGACCGAAACGCTGCGCCGGCTCGAGGAAGAGCAGGAAAACTTCGAAGCCTTTCTGCAACGGCTGCGCGAATCCAAGGACAAGGCGGAGTTCGACCAGTTCATGGAAGAACGCGCCACTGCGGCCCGCAAGTCCAGCCACGACGACGACGCGGCCTGATTTCAGACTCACAGATGGCCCGACCCGGATCCCGGATCGGGCTTTCCCCTTAGCGAGAGCAGGAAAGATGCATTACGCCGACATGGAATACGACGGCCTTCCCGATCCCGAGCAGCACGCGGAATTCTACGAGGACGTGCCGGTGAAACGGTTTCTGGCCTTCGTGGTGGACACGCTGCTGATCTTCGGGATCACGATCCTTCTGATCCCGCTGACGGCCTTCACCGCGTTCTTCTATCTCGGGTTTCTCTGGCTCATGGTCAGCCTCGCCTACCGGACGCTCAGCCTGGCGCGACGCTCGGCGACGCCGGGAATGCGGCTGATGGCGATTGAATTCCGGACCCATGACGGCCTGCGCATGGATTTCGGCATGGCCTTTCTGCACACACTTCTCTTTGTCGTTTCGATGTCGATGGTGCTGCCGCAACTGATCTCGGTGATCCTGATGCTGACCACCGACCGCAAGCAGGGCCTGTCGGATATGTTCCTCGGAACCGCCGCGATCAATCGCGCGGCTTTGAACTGACGTGTTCGGCGGGGTTCCTCCCTGTCTAAATCGGGGGCTTGGCGGGCGTGAAAGCTGTTGCTAACCTGCGGCATCAGCTGACCCTGAAGGACCTATGCGCCACACGCTTCCTATTGCGCCGCAATTTTATGTGACGGCCCCGCAGCCCTGCCCCTATCTGGAAGGCCGGATGGAGCGGAAGCTTTTCACCGCGCTGCAGGGCGAACATGCGGCCAAGCTGAACGATTCCCTGTCCAAGCAGGGCTTCCGGCGCTCGCAGAACGTGCTTTACCGCCCCAGCTGTGCAGAGTGTTCGGCCTGCCTCTCGGCCCGGATCCGGGTGGCCGATTTCGAACCCACCCGCAGCCAGCGCCGCACGATGCGCCGGAATGCGCATCTGCGCCGGGAATCGACCTCTCCCTGGGCGTCCGAGGACCAGTACGAACTGTTCCGCAAATATCTCGACAGCCGGCATGCCGATGGCGGCATGGCCGACATGGACATCTTCGAATTCGCCGCGATGGTCGAAGAGACGCCGATCCGCAGCCGGGTGATCGAATACACGATGCCGGGCAAGGGCCGGCGCAAGGGCGACCTGGCGGCGGTCTGCCTGACCGATGTGCTCGATGACGGGCTGTCGATGGTGTATTCGTTCTACGACCCCGCGCATGACCGCAACAGCCTCGGCACCTACGTGATCCTCGACCACATCCGCATCGCGCAGGAGGCGGGGCTTCCTTACGTCTATCTCGGCTACTGGGTGCCCGGCAGTCCCAAGATGAACTACAAGGCGCGGTTTTCCTCGGTCGAGATCTATACCGGCGGCGGCTGGCAGGATCTTGGCAATCCAGAGGATTATTCGGCGGGCACGCATCCGCTCTCGACGGATCCGATCGCCGAACAGGTCGCGCGGATCAGCCTGCCCGACGGCCGCCCCACCGGCACCTGATCCTTGGCACATCTGTCAGCCGTAACCGTGGTGGTTCCCGACTATGACGCGGCGATCGCCTTCTATGTCGGCGTTCTCGGCTTCGACCTGATCGAGGATACGCCGGTCTCGACCACCAAACGATGGGTTCTGGTCGCCCCGAGCGGCGCGCGCGAAACCCGGTTGTTGCTGGCGCGGGCAGACGGCGTCGATCAGCGGGCCGCCATCGGCAACCAGGCCGGGGGCCGCGTCGCCTTCTTCCTGATGACGGCGGATTTCGAGGCCGACCATGCCCGGATGCGGGCGGCAGGGGTCGACTTCCTGGAAGCGCCGCGCTCCGAGCCCTATGGAAGGGTCGCGGTCTGGCGCGATCCATTCGGCAACCGCTGGGACCTGCTGGAACAGCCAAGCGCCGCCTAGGGACTCGCTTGTTTCGCCGGAGCGGCGGCCATGGTAACAAAACATCATGAAAATCCACCGCTGCGACATATTATTCAACTCTTTGGCGGTTGACGCGCCCGGAGCGCGCCCCTAATCTCCGGCGCGAAGTCAAGGAGCCTTGGGCATGATCGACCCGGTCGTACTAGTGGATGAATTGCGCATGGGCCGGTAGCGGAAACCCCTTTTCCGACCCCATGCGCCCCCGAAATCCGGGGGCTTTTTTATGCCGGACAGCCGGCTTGATGATGCACTGGACAGTGCGGCGCGACGCGAAGGAAGCAGCAGATGGCACGTCAGATGACCGGCGCAAAGATGGTGGTCCAGGCCCTGAAGGATCAGGGCGTGGATACGGTATTCGGCTATCCCGGCGGCGCGGTGCTGCCGATCTATGACGAGATCTTCCTGCAGAACGACATCCGCCACATCCTCGTCCGTCACGAACAGGGTGCGGTCCATGCCGCCGAAGGCTATGCCCGGTCGACCGGCAAGCCGGGCGTCGTGCTTGTCACCTCGGGACCGGGCGCCACCAACGCGGTCACCGGCCTGACCGATGCACTGATGGATTCGATCCCGATCGTCGTGCTGACCGGGCAGGTTCCGACCTTCATGATCGGCACCGACGGCTTTCAGGAGGCGGACACCGTCGGCATCACCCGGCCCTGCACCAAGCATAATTGGCTGGTCAAGGATACCGATAAGCTGGCCGACACGCTGCACCAGGCCTTCCACGTCGCCAAGTCCGGCCGTCCCGGCCCGGTCCTGGTCGACATCCCGAAGGACGTCCAGTTCGCCAACGGCCCCTATACCGCACCGGGCTCGGCGCGGGTGTCGCACTACAATCCCAGGGTCAAGGGCGATCCGGATGCGATCAGCGAACTGGCCGCGGCGATGGAAAAGGCCGAGCGGCCGATCTTCTATACCGGCGGCGGGGTGATCAATTCCGGCACCGAGGCCAGCCGCCTGCTGCGCGAACTGGTCGCGGCCACCGGCTTTCCGATCACCTCGACCCTGATGGGCCTTGGCGCCTACCCCGCCTCGGGCAAGCACTGGCTGGGCATGCTGGGGATGCACGGCCTTTACGAAGCCAACATGGCGATGCATGGCTGCGACCTGATGATCAATATCGGCGCGCGGTTCGACGACCGCATCACCGGACGGCTCGACGCGTTCAGTCCCGGATCGAGGAAGGCCCATATCGACATCGACCCCTCGTCGATCAACAAGGTGATCCATGTCGATATCCCGATCGTCGGCGACGTCGCGACGGTGCTGGCCGATCTGCTGGAGGTCTGGAAATCGCGCGGCGGCAAGACCCGGACGGAAGCGCTGGCGAAATGGTGGGGCCGGATCGAGGAATGGAAGAAGGTCGACTGCCTGAACTTCGCCAATTCCGACAAGCTGATCAAACCGCAATACGCGCTGCAGCGGCTGGAAGCGCTGACCAAGGACCGCGACCGCTATATCTGCACCGAGGTCGGCCAGCACCAGATGTGGGCCGCGCAATACCTGACCTTCGAGGATCCGAACCGCTGGATGACCTCCGGCGGCCTTGGCACGATGGGCTACGGCTTCCCGGCCTCCATCGGCGTGCAGATGGCGCATCCCGACGCGCTGGTCATCAACGTCGCCGGAGAGGCGAGCTGGCTGATGAACATGCAGGAAATGGGCACCGCGATGCAGTATCGCCTGCCGGTGAAGCAGTTCATCCTGAACAACGAACGGCTTGGCATGGTCCGCCAGTGGCAGCAATTGCTGCATGGCGAGCGCTATTCGCAAAGCTGGTCGGAAAGCCTGCCGGATTTCGTGAAACTGGCCGAGGCCTTCGGCGCCAAGGGAATCATCTGCAAGGACCCCGCCGATCTGGACGACGCGATCATGGAAATGCTGAACCACGACGGCCCGGTGATCTTCGATTGCCTCGTCGAGAAGCACGAGAACTGCTTCCCGATGATCCCCTCGGGCAAACCCCATAACGAGATGCTGCTGGGCGACGCCACGACCGAAGGCGCGATCCAGGCCGGCGGCGCGGTATTGGTTTAGGAAGGCGAAGATATGTCTGCACTCAAGATCAAAAAAGGCGCCACCAGCCATTCCGCCTACCAGCTGCGGGATCCGAACGCCGATATCGTGGAACGGCACACCCTCGCCGTCATCGTCGACAACGAGGCCGGGGTGCTGGCGCGGGTGATCGGGCTGTTCTCCGGGCGCGGTTACAATATCGAAAGCCTGACCGTTGCCGAAATCGACCATACCGGCCACCGGTCGCGCATCACCGTGGTGACCACCGGAACACCCGCTGTCATCGAACAGATCAAGGCCCAGCTGGGCCGCATCGTTCCGGTGCACGAGGTCCATGACCTGACGGTCGAGGGCGCCTCGGTCGAGCGGGAACTCGGGCTGTTCAAGGTGGCGGGCAAGGGCGATCAGCGGGTCGAGGCGTTGCGGCTTGCAGATATCTTCCGCGCCAATGTCGTCGATTCCACGCTGCAGAGCTTCGTGTTCGAGATCACCGGCACACCGGAAAAAATCGATGCATTCGCGGAACTTATGCGCCCGCTCGGACTTCAGGAAGTGGCAAGAACCGGTGTCGCCGCCCTGTCGCGCGGAGCGACGTAACACCGGAGCGCGAAGAATTATTGCAAAATGCTACTTTCTTCGCAGTTTGCATAGTTCAATACTGACCGCGGGGGATTCGGCCGGCCACGACCGGAAACAGGGGAGCAGCACGTGCTTAACGGCAATACCACGATCGAATCGCTCTTGCGCGAGTTGGAGGAGCTCAGCCCCTCGGGCTACGCGGTGGGCCTTCACATCCATGTCACCGCGCCGAAGGTCCTTATCCAGACCTATGACAAGGAATGGATGAAATATTACGCCGAGCACCGGATGCTGCTTTCCGATCCGACCGTTCTCTGGGCGATGACGAATTCCGGCACCCGGCGTTGGAGCGATCTGGCGGAACTGGACACCGGCGGCGTGCTGAAGGCCGCTGCCCGTCACGGCCTGGTGCATGGCGTGCTGATCTCGGTAGGCGGCGCGCCCTCGCGCTCGCTGCTGAACACGGCGCGGCCGGACCGGCCGCAGACCGAGGAAGAGATCGAGCGGCTGGAGCAGATCATCGAAACACTGCATCACCGCACCTCGGATGATGCCTATCTGACCGACCGGGATCAGGAAGTGCTGGACAAGTACCTGACGACCTGACGCGCGGCCCGAAAAAGTTGAGGCCCCGCGCATTGCGGGGCCCCGGATCGTGAGTGGTGACTGTCTGTCAGGCAGGTCAGGTCACTCGACTGCGGCGACGGTTCCTGCGTCGACTGCAGCCTGCAGTTCCTCCTCGGTCACCGTGCCGCTGGCATCGGCATCGATGGCGGCGAAGGTCTCTTCGGTCATATCCGGATAGGCGACCGTCAGTTCGTCCATCGAATAGGCTCCATCACCATCGGTATCCAGGTGGGCCGCTGCGAAGGCTGCGGCGCTGAAGGTCAGCGCGAAAACGGGGGCGAGTGTGAGGGCTTTGATTTTCATTGTCAGAAAACTCCTGATTTGGACTCGGAAAGCAACATGCCTTCCGCCACGCATAGACGCACGAATTTCAGAGGAGTTCCCGCAGTTGCACGCTTAACGTGAAAACGCGCCAACCTTTGCCGATCCCACGGGTTTTGCTACGCCAAATTCTGCCTAACGCCCCGTTTTCAAAGAAAATGGGGAGCCGAAGCTCCCCAGTCTCGCTGATCAGGCTCATTCTATGTACCGCCCGGTTTCTGCCTGCGGCCTGATCCGCGTCAGGGGCGAGCGCACCCGCCCCGTGTCCCATGAGAAATCAAAGATTTCTCGTGGTGTGAGACAGAGCGGAAAACATTGGTTTTCTGCGGAGTCTCACCCCGTTGGTTGTCAGAGAGGCCAGGGTTCACACTGCCCGCTCCGGTCTCGTCGGGGTCCGGTCCTCACGGGGAAGACCGAAACCCCTGCGCGCCAGATCCGGCGCGTGTTTCTCAGCTACACCCCGACGTCCCGCCGCAGGTGTTGCACTTCATGCACGTCCCATTCCGCACCAGCGTGTAATTGCCGCATTCGCCGCAGGGATCGCCCTCGTAGCCCTGCATCTTGGCTTTCACGCGGGCGTCCATCGACGTGGCGGACCCCGCCCCGCCGACATATCCGACCGCGGTTTCGGCAAAACCGGTCGCCGAGACCTCGGGCACCAGCGTCTGCAGTGCCGTGACCGGATCGGCGGCGCCGTCGAGCGCGGTCGCGCCCATGCCGCCCTGCAGCACCCGCAATTCTTGTGGCATCCGCTTGCGCAGGTAGCCGGTGGAACTGATCTGCCGCAGCACGTCGAGCGACTTCACCGCTGCCGCTTCGTTCAGTTCCGAGAAGTTGCGCTTGCCCTCTTCCTCGCCGCGACCCAGATCGTCGAACGCGTCGCCCTCGGGCTTCACATGCGCCAGATCGGTGCGATCCAGATAGCTGACCGCCAGTTCGCGGAAGATGTAATCGAGGATCGAGGTCGCGTTCTTGATCGTCTCGTTGCCCTGCACCATGCCCGCCGGTTCGAACTTGGTGAAGGTGAAGGCATCGACGAATTCCTCCAGCGGCACGCCGTATTGCAGGCCGACACTGACCGCGATGGCGAAGTTGTTCATCATCGCCCGGAAGCCCGCACCTTCCTTGTGCATGTCGATGAAGATCTCGCCCAGCTTGCCGTCGCCGTATTCGCCGGTGCGCAGGTAGACCTTGTGACCGCCGACGATGGCCTTCTGGGTATACCCCTTGCGCCGTTCGGGCAGCTTCTCGCGACCGCGCGCCACTTCCTTGACGATCACCTTCTCGACGATCTTCTCGGCCAGCACCCGCGCCTTTTCCTGCGCCGAGCCGTTGGCCAGAATCTCTTCGGCCTCCTCGTCGTCCTCGATCAGCGCGGCAGCCAGCGGCTGCGACAGCTTGGACCCGTCGCGGTACAGCGCATTGGCCTTGATCCCCAGCGACCACGACAGTTCGTAGGCCGCCTGGCAATCCTCGATCGTGGCGTCGTTCTGCATGTTGATGGTCTTCGAGATCGCACCCGAGATGAAGGACTGCGCCGCCGCCATCATGGTGATGTGGCTGTCGACGCTCAGGAACCGCTTGCCCTTCTTGCCGCAGGCATTGGCGCAGTCGAAGACGCTGTAATGCTCTTCCTTCAGGAACGGCGCACCCTCCAGGGTCATCGTGCCACAAACATGGTCGTTCGCCGCCTCGATCTCGCGCCGCGAAAAGCCCAGGTGCCGCAGCAGGTCGAAGGACGGATCGTTCAGCTTTTCGGCAGGAATACCAAGGGTTTCCTTGCAGAACTTCTCACCCAACGTCCACTGGTTGAAGACGAACCGGATGTCGAATGCCGAGGGCAAGGCCGCCTCGATCTTGTCCAGTTCATTCTGCCCGAAACCATGCCCGATCAGCGAAGTGTGGTTGATCGCGGGCGCATTCCCGATGGTCCCGTGGCCGACGGCGTAAGAGATGATCTCTTCAATCTGGGAGGAGGAATATCCGAGTTTCTCCAGCGCCGCCGGAACCGAGCGGTTGATGATCTTGAAGTAACCGCCGCCGGCGAGTTTCTTGAACTTCACCAGTGCGAAGTCGGGCTCGATGCCGGTCGTGTCGCAATCCATCACCAGACCGATCGTGCCGGTGGGCGCGATCACCGTGGCCTGCGCGTTGCGGTAGCCGTGCTTCTTGCCCAGCTCCAGCGCCTCGTCCCAGGCGCCCTTGGCCAGATCGACCAGCCGCGCATCCGGGCAATTGCCGTGATCTAGCGGAACAGGTTTGACCGCCAGCGCCTTGTACCCGTTCGACTTCCCGTAGGCCGCGGTGCGATGGTTCTCGATCACCCGCAGCATGTGCTTGGCGTTCTTGGCGTAGCCCGCGAAAGCGCCGAGTTCGCCCGCGATCTCGGCCGATGTGGCATAGGAAACGCCGGTCATCAGCGCCGTCAGCGCGCCGCAAAGTGCGCGGCCCTCGTCGCTGTCATAGCCGTAGCCCATGTTCATCAACAGGCCGCCGATATTGGCGTAACCCAGACCCAAAGTGCGGAAGTCATAGGACCGCTGCGCGATCTCCTTCGAGGGGAACTGCGCCATCATCACGCTGATTTCCAGCGTCAGCGTCCAAAGCCGCGTCGCGTGGATATAATCCTCGGCCTGGAACTCACCGTCCTTCAGGAAGGTCAGCAGGTTCATCGACGCCAGGTTGCAGGCGGTATCGTCCAGGAACATGTATTCCGAGCATGGGTTCGAGCCGCGGATCGCGCCGTCTTCCGGGCAGGTGTGCCAGGCGTTGACGGTGTCGTGATACTGGATGCCCGGATCGGCGCAGGCCCAGGCGGCATGCCCCACATCGGCCCAGAGATCGCGCGCCTTTACGGTCTTGGCGACCTTGCCATCGGTGCGGCGGATCAGCTCCCAATCCGCATCGTCCTTCACCGCCTTCAGGAAGGCATCGGTGACGCGGACCGAGTTGTTGGAATTCTGGCCCGAGACCGATGCATAGGCTTCACTGTCCCAATCGGTGTCGTAGGTCGGAAACTCGATGCTGGTATAGCCCTGCTTGGCATAATCCAGCACCCGCTTCACGTAGGTTTCCGGGATCTGCACCTTTTTCGCCGACTTGATCGCGGCTTTCAGGCTTTCGTTCTTCGCCGGATCGACCGCGTCCTCGCTGCTGCCATCCCAGGTGCGGATCGCCGCGAAGATCTCGTTCAACTGGCGCTCGTGCATCTTCGAGCCGGCGACGAGGCTGGCGACCTTCTGTTCCTCGATGACCTTCCAGTTGATGAAGCTGTTCGATATCCGGGTGATCCATGTCGCAGATCACCATCTTCGCCGCGCGGCGCGTGGTGCCGCCCGACTTGATCGCGCCTGCCGCGCGGTCGCCGATCTTCAGGAACCCCATGAGCCCCGAAGATTTGCCACCGCCCGACAGGCTCTCGCCCTCACCCCTGAGGCTGGAGAAATTGGTGCCGGTGCCGGAACCGTACTTGAACAGCCGCGCCTCGCGCACCCAAAGGTCCATGATCCCGCCATCGCCGACCAGATCGTCGGCGACCGACTGGATGAAGCAGGCATGCGGCTGCGGATGTTCATAGGCGCTGGCCGATTTGGTCAGCTCGCCGGTCTTGTAATCCACGTAGTAATGGCCCTGGCTCGGACCATCGATGCCGTAGGCCCAGTGCAGGCCGGTGTTGAACCATTGCGGGCTGTTCGGCGCGGCCATCTGCGTGGCCAGCATGAAACGCATCTCGTCATAGTAGGCCTGGGCATCGGCCTCGGAGGTGAAGTAACCGCCCTTCCAGCCCCAATAGGCCCAGGCGCCGGCCAGCCGGTCGAAGACCTGCTTGGCCGAGGTCTCGCCACCGAAACGCTCGTCCTCGGGCAGCTTGTCCAAGGCAGCCGTGTCGGGCACCGAGCGCCACAGGAACTCGGGCACGCCCTTTTCCTTGACCGCCTTCAGCCGTGCGGGAACGCCGGCCTTGCGGAAATACTTCTGCGCGATGACGTCCGAGGCGACTTGGCTCCAACGGCGCGGCACTTCCATGCCTTCCAGCTTGAACACGGTGGTGCCGTCGGGATTGCGAATCTCGGAGGTCGTGGTCGAGAATTCGATCTCGGCATACGCGTCCTTACCTGCCTTGGTAAATTTTCTTTCGATCTTCATTTTTATGACTTGCCCCGTAACTTCTGTCCGTTCCGAAAGGCCGATCCGTCTTTGTGCGGACCACACCCGGTGATGCGCCGGTCGAAGAGCCTGCGGGAAGGGATCGACGGCAGTTCTCTCGCCGTGCCATGCCAGCATCCGACGTAAGGGAAATCAGCATGTTTCTGCTTGTCGACCTTCCCGGCACCCAAACCACTAGACACTAAATCTTGTGGTCGCTTCGTCCGGCCTCCACAACCTGACGTATGGGGACCCAGCCGGTCAACGGATTTTTTAATCTATCCACAATTTTTTAAGGTTGACCCGAAGACCCGGTTCTGTCGCCTCGCGTTAACCAATCGACTCGGCCCCGGAACCTGCCCGCAAGTCGAATCCGATTTCCTGTTTCAACCCTGCGATTTATCCGCCAAGGCTAAGAGATGTCGTGAAGTTATCCACAGGCGGCGGGGCGAACGTGCCGTTCAGGAGCGGCGGAAAAAAAGCCACAGGTCGAGTCGCAAAGGACCGTTTGAATGCTTGAAATGGTCGGGGCGGAGAGATTCGAACTCCCGACCCTCTGTTCCCAAAACAGATGCGCTACCAGGCTGCGCTACGCCCCGACAGCGCAGTTCATAATTGCATTGCGAGCGGAGGGGAAGCCCTTGCGAGCGGTTTATCAAGCCATTGCGACACGGGCCAGGGGAAGGCTGGTCCAAGGCCGCAGACCCTGACAGTCTCACTGCTCGGTGCAGGGCCAGGCCGCGGTGTCCTGATCGAAGGCTGGATGCCGCACCTGGCTTCCCTCACTGATCCCCAGCACGCCGGAAAGCCCGCCGTTGATTTCCAGAACCCCCAGCACTCCCGCGCCGCCGTCGATGCCGGTCTCGTCAAGCGGGATCGCGTTCTCGTGGATGCGCGTCACGACGCCGGTCCTGTCGATGAAGATCATGTCCAGCGGAATCAGCGTGTCCTTCATCCAGAATCGCACCGCCTGAGGCTGGTCATAAAGAAACAGCATGCCCGCGCTCTTGGCGAGGGTCTCGCGGTGCATCAGCCCCATCGCCCGTTCATCCACATCATCCGCGATCTCGATGCCGAACCGGGCCTGCCCCCAGTCACCGCGCAATTCGATCTGGTCCGGGGAACACCCGGCCTGGCCCGGCGCCGCAAGGGCAAGCAGGGCCATTGCCGCTGCGAAGAATCGTATGAAGATGGTCATTGCTTCGCCGCCGCATCCCATGGCAGCACCGAAGAAGCCATCTGGCCGCGTTTGCCTTCGACGACTTTCAGCCCGATCGCCTCGCCCGCTTGCAGATCGGCAAATCCCGAACGGCGCAGGACCTCGACATGGATGAATATATCCTCGGTTTCGCCGAACACGTTGGCAAAACCGAACCCCTTGGCCTTGTCGAACCACTTGACCCGGGCAGGCTGGACGGGAACGTTTTCGTCGTCTACCCGCTCGCCATCCTCCTGCTGCAGGTCGTCGTCCGTACCGCTGATGACGGGCGGTGCGATGCTGAGGATTTCAAGCGCCTGCACCCCGCGAGGGGTTTCCTGCACTTCGGCCTCGATCGCCGCACCATCGGCGACCGACCCCTGTCCGAATTTCCTGAGAACATTCGCGTGCAGCAGGATGTCTTCACCGCCCTCTTCCGAGACGATGAAACCGAATCCCTTCACCGGATCGAACCATTTCACATGGCCGACGACCCGGCGCACTTCGCCCCTGTCGCTCATAGTATCCACTTCAGAATATGCTCTGTCCGCCGGCACAGTGGTGTGCCAACAAGGTCGAACATTCAAGCCCGAATCCCCTAAAAAACCGCCATATTGGCTGCTGACGTCGCGGCGGCGTCAGGGGTTGAGCCGGTGAATCTCCCACTTCCCATCGGGGTTTTCACGGCTCCAGCGGAAGCGGTCGTGCAGGCGGTATTCGCCTGCCGCCCAAAATTCTATTTCCCGTGGAACGATACGAAATCCTCCCCAATGGTCCGGCCGTTCGGGATCCTGGCCATGCCGGGCCTCAGCCGCCTGAACCGCTTTCACCAACTCTTCCCGAGAAGCGAGCGGCCGGGATTGCTGCGATGCCCAGGCGCCGATCCGGCTGCCCAGCGGACGCGTCTTGTAATAGCTGTCGGACTCCTCCTTCGTCACCTTTTCGACCGTTCCGCGAACGCGGATCTGACGGCCGAGCGATTTCGAGTATAGCACGAACGAAGCCTTCCCGCTCGCGTCTAATTCGCGTCCCTTCACGCTCTCGTAATTGGTGAAGAACACGAACCCGGTATCTTCGATGGCCTTCAGCAGCACGATCCGCGTATTGGGCATCCCGTCCGCATCGACGGTGGACAAAGCGACCGCGTTCGCGTCCGAAGGCTCCGCCGCTTCCGCCTCCGCCAGCCAGCGGCGCGCTATCTCATACGGATTTTCGCCTGCGAAGATCCCGCTTCTGTCACTCATTTCATGTCCTCTTCGTCTTGCCCCGGCCGGGCCCCCGTCCCGGCCGCGCCCTTTTCCTTGATGCGATGCCGGCTTTGTCCTAAACCCTTGTCAATCAACACAAGGTGGACAAGGGGCCGAAATGTCAACGAACCTCATGACGGGCAAACGTGGACTTATCATGGGCCTGGCCAACGACAAGTCAATTGCCTGGGGCATTGCAAAGGCCTGCGCGGATGCCGGCGCCGAACTGGCGTTTTCGTACCAGGGCGAGCAGCTGAAGAAGCGCGTGGGTCCCTTGGCCGACCAGCTCGGCTCCAGCTTTGTCGTCGAATGCGACGCGTCCGAGGAAGAGTCGCTCGACGCGCTGTTCGAGCGGTTGAAGTCGGAATGGGGCAGCATCGACTTCGTCGTCCATGCCATTGGTTTTTCCGACAAAACCGAATTGCGCGGCCGCTATGTCGATACCAGCCGCGCGAATTTCAACATGTCGATGGACATCTCGGTCTATTCCTTCACCGCCGTCTGCCAGCGCGCCGCCGCGATGATGAACGAAGGCGGCTCGCTGCTGACGCTGACCTATTACGGCGCCGAGAAGGTCATGCCGCATTACAACGTCATGGGGCTGGCGAAAGCGGCACTGGAAGCCTCGGTGCGCTACATCGCCGAGGATCTCGGCAAGGACGGCATCCGCTGCAACGCGATTTCCGCCGGCCCGATCAAGACGTTGGCCGCCTCCGGCATCGGCGACTTCCGCTACATCATGAAGTGGAACGAATACAACTCGCCGTTGCGCCGCAACGTGACGATCGACGATGTCGGCCGGTCGGCGCTTTATCTCCTGTCCGATCTCGGCTCCGGCGTGACCGGCGAGGTGCTGCATGTCGATGCCGGTTACCACGCCATCGGCATGAAGGCGGTCGATGCGCCCGATATCACCAAGGCGGTCAACAATGACTGACCGCCTGCCGCACGAAAAGGGTTTTCATGTCAGCTGGGACCAGATCCACCGCGACAGCCGCGCGCTGGCCTGGCGGCTTGACGGTCACGGTCCCGACAACGGCGCCTGGCGCGCGGTCGTGGCGATCACCCGAGGCGGCATGGCGCCCGCGATGATCGCGGCAAGGGAACTCGACATCCGCACCGTCGACACGATCAGCGTGAAATCCTACGACCACCAGGACCAGGCCGAAGCCACGGTGTTGAAAGCCCCGAATGCCGAGATGATGGGCGACGGCACCGGCATCCTCGTGATCGACGACCTCGTCGATACCGGCAAGACGCTGGAACTGGTGCGCAAGCTCTATCCCAACGCCCATTTCGCCACGGTCTATGCGAAGCCCTCGGGCCGGCCGATGGTCGACACGTTCATCACCGAAGTCAGCCAGGACACATGGATCTTCTTCCCTTGGGACATGGCCCTGCAATATGTCGAGCCCTATCGCGGCAAGGATTGACCCAGGGAATGTCCTCCAGCGACGCCAGTCTTGGCCGCAGGCTTCACCAGTTGTTCGAAGTCAGCCTGCTGCTGAAGGGCGTTTTCGCCTCGGTCGAACTTCTGTCCGGCATCGCCCTTTATTTCGTGGATACCAGCCAGACGCTGGCGCTGGTGCAGCAACTGACCCTGCACGAGATCAGTGAGGACCCGGGTGATGTCGTGGCGCGTTTCCTGCTGGACCTGGCCGGGGCGTTTTCGGTTCAGACGCAGCATTTCTACGCCTTCTACCTTGCCAGTCATGGCATCGTGAAGCTCGCCATGGTGCTCGCGCTGGCGCGGCGGGTGGTTTGGGCCTACCCCGCGTCGATCGCGGTGCTCTTGGCGTTCATCGGCTACCAGGTCTACCGATACACCTTCGCGCCGTCCTGGGGGCTGATCGCATTGACGCTGTTCGATCTCGTGGTGATCGGGCTGGTCTGGCGGGAATACCGGGCGTTGACCGATCATCGGGCGTTCCGATAATGGCGCGTCCGGGCGATACCGAGGCAACGCGATGACGACGCCCTTCAACCCGCATCTGCGCGCCACGATGCCCCCGCCGGTCATGGAGGCGCGGCGTTGGCTGGCGGGCGTCGAATTTCCGCCCGACCGGCCGCTGCTGAATGTCAGCCAGGCCGCTCCCGCGCTGCCGCCGCCCGACGACATGCGCGCCGCGATTGCCGAGATCGCGCTGAACGATCCCGCGGCGCATCTATACGGTGACGATCTGGGCCTGCCGGCGCTGCGCGAAGAAGTGGCGGCGCAATCTGCCGCGACCTACGGCGGGCGGATCTCGGCGGATCAGGTCGCGATCACCTCGGGCTGCAATCAGGCCTTCACGGCGGCGATGACGAGCCTTGCCGCCGAGGGAGATGAGGTGCTTCTGCCAACCCCTTGGTATTTCAACCACAAGATGCACCTGACCATGCAGGGCGTCCGGGCCGTGCCGCTGCCGACCGGCATTGACCTGCTGCCCGACCCGGCTGTCGCCGAGGCGCTGATCACGGCCCGCACCCGCGCCATCGTTCTGGTCACCCCGAACAATCCCGGCGGCGTCGAATATCCCGCCGATCTTGTCCGCGCCTTCTATGACCTCTGTCAGCGCGAATCGCTGGCGCTCGTCATCGATGAAACCTACCGCGACTTCGACAGCCGCGACGGCCCACCGCATGACCTTTTCACCGATCCCGACTGGGACCAGACGTTGATCCAGCTCTATTCCTTCTCCAAGGCCTACCGGCTGACGGGCCACCGCGTCGGCACGCTCGCGACCAGCGCCGAGCGGCTGAGCGAGGTCGAGAAATACCTCGATACCGTCACCATCTGCCCCAACCAGATCGGCCAGCGCGCAGCACTTTGGGGGATGCGCAACATGAAGCAATGGCTTGCGGGTGAGCGGGCCGAGATCCTCGACCGGGCCGCCGCCATGCGCGACTGCATCGCCCGGCTTCCGGGCTGGACCCTGCTGGGGCTGGGCGGCTTCTTCGCCTATATCGAGCATCCGTTCGGCATCTCTTCCGACGATCTGGCGCGGCGGCTGGTGACCGAGGCCGGGCTGCTGCTTCTGCCGGCCAGCTATTTCACCCCGCCCGATGATCCGCGCGGCCAGCGAGAGTTGCGGATCGCCTATGCCAATATCGACCGGGCGGGCATCGAAACCCTGTTCTCCCGGCTGGAAAACCTGACGCTCTGACCTTGCGCAGAATGGGCATCGCGCCTAGACATCGCGTTGCAAAATCAAGATGGGGCCGGGATATGGCGAAGAGCGCGAAAAAGAAGGCATCCAATGTCGTCGTCTGGATCATCCTGGTCCTCCTGATGATCGGCCTTGCAGGCTTCGGCGCGACCAATTTCGGCGGCTCCGTCCGCTCGATCGGATCGGTCGGCGACACCGAGATCACGACATCCCGCTATGCCCGCGAGCTGGAACAGGAACTGCGCAGCCTGTCGGCCCAGACCGGCCAGAACATCACCCTGTCGCAAGCTCAGGCCTTCGGCATCGACCGGGCGGTGCTGCAGCGCCTTGTCGGCGCCGCGGCACTGGAGAACGAGGCCGAACGGATTGGGATTTCCGTCGGTGATACCGAGGTGCAGCAGCAGGTGATCTCGGTGCCGGCGTTTCAGGGGATCGACGGCAACTTCGACCGCGAAGCCTATGAATTCGCGCTCGACCGTAACGGCCTCAGCCCCACGCAGTTCGAGGAAAGCATCCGCATGGATCTGGCGCGCGACATCCTGCGGGCCACGGTGTCCAGCGGCGTCGCCGCACCCGAGACATTCACCGACACGCTGATGGGCTATGTCGGCGAACGGCGCAGCTTCACCTGGACCAAGCTTGACCGGGCTACGCTCGACTCTGCGGTGCCGGAACCTTCGGAAGAAGAGCTGCGCGCCTATTACGAGGAAAACCCCGACCAGTTCGCCCTCCCCGAAGCCCGCGACATCACCTATGTCTGGCTGTCGCCCGATCAGCTCGTCGACCAGATCGAGGTCGATGACGCCGCCCTGCGCGAGCTTTACGAGGATCGCGCCGAGGAATACGACCAGCCCGAGCGCCGGCTGGTCGAGCGCGTCGTCTTCGGCTCGCAGGACGAGGCTGACGCCGCCGCCGCCGCGATCGAGGATGGCAGCAAGAGCTTCGAGGACATCGTGGCCGAACGCGGCCTGGAACTGCCGGATGTCGATCTCGGCGACGTCTCGCGCGCCGATCTCGGCCCTGCCGCCGACGCTGTCTTCGGCCTTGACGGGCCAGGCATCGCGGGCCCCGCCGAAAGCAATCTCGGCCCGGCGCTCTACCGCGTCAACGCGATCCTTCCCGCCCAGCAGACCCCGTTCGAGGAGGCGCGCGACGAGTTGAAGGACGAGTTCACCATGGACCGCGCGCGGCGCATCATCGCCGACCGGATCGACGACATCGACGACCTGCTGGCCGGCGGCGCGACCCTGGAAGAGGTCGCGGCAGAGACCGACATGCAGCTTGCCACCGTCGAATGGACGCCCGAAATGTCCGAGGATCTGACCGCCTACGAGGATTTCAAGACCGCCGCCGCCGCCGCGACGACCGAGGACTTCCCCGAGGTGATCCAGCTTCAGGACGGCGGCATCTTCGCGCTGCGGCTGAACCAGGTCATCCCGTCGCGGACCGAGGATTTCGACAGCGCCAAGGTCCGCGTGATCGAAGCCTGGGAAGCCGCGCAGGTCCGCAACGCGCTGACCGAACGGGCCGAGGAAATCGTGGCGGAGATCGGGGACGGCGAGACGCTCAGCGGCCTCGGCCTGCCGGTCACGGTCGAGACCAGGCTGACCCGCGATGCCTTCATCGAAGAGGCGACGCCGGAATTCCTCGCGCTCATCTTCACGCTCGACCCCGGCGCGGCCACCGTGGTGCAGGCGCCCGACGGCGTCCTGATCGGCCAACTCAACGAAGTCCTGCCCGCCGACCCCGAGGATACCGACGCGGCAGAGATGACGGCCGAGTTCAACGAGGGCCTGCGGCAGGGCATCGCCAACGACCTGCTCGAAACGTTCACCGGCGCAATGGAATCCCGCGCCGGCATTTCCCTGAACCAGACCGCGATCAACGCGGTCCATGCCCAGTTCCCCTGATCCGCATGGCCCTCGATCCTTCCTTCGATCAGTTCCAGTCCGGATACGAGCGTGGGCTGAACCAGGTCGTCTACACCCGGCTGGCGGCCGATCTCGACACGCCGGTCTCGCTGATGCTGAAACTGACCGAGGCCGGCACCGACAGCTTCATGCTGGAATCCGTCACCGGCGGCGAGGTGCGCGGGCGCTACTCGATCATCGGCATGAAGCCCGACCTCGTCTGGCGCTGCCGCGGCGAGACGTCCGAGGTCAACCGCGACGCCCGCTTCGATCCCGATGCCTTCACCGGCCTCGTCGGCCATCCGCTCGACACGCTGCGCGCGCTGATCGCCGAAAGCCATATCGACCTGCCACCCGACCTGCCCGCCGCCGCGTCAGGGCTATTCGGCTATCTTGGCTATGACATGATCCGGCTCGTCGAACACCTGCCCGACGTGAACCCGGACCCGCTCGACCTGCCCGACGCGGTGCTCTTGCGCCCCTCGGTCGTGGCCGTCCTCGACGGCGTGAAGGGAGAGGTCATCGTCGTCTCCCCCGCCTGGACCGCCTCGGGGCTCTCGGCCCGCGCCGCCTACGCGCAGGCCGCCGAGCGGGTGATGGACGCCGTCCGCGACCTCGAACGCCAGCCCAGGGACACCAGCCACGATCTGGGCGAAGTGCTGCCGGACGCCGAACCGGTCAGCAATTTCACCCATCAGGGCTATCTCGACGCCGTCGAGAAGGCCAAGGACTATATCCGCGCCGGCGACATCTTCCAGGTGGTCCCGTCGCAGCGCTGGAGCCTCGATTTCGCCCTGCCGCCCTTCGCGCTCTACCGTTCGCTCCGGCGCACCAACCCGTCGCCCTTCATGTTCTACTTCAATTTCGGCAGCTACCAGGTGATCGGCGCGAGCCCCGAAATCCTCGTCCGCGTCTTCGGCAACGAAGTCACCATCCGCCCGATCGCCGGCACCCGCCCGCGCGGCGCGACGCCCGAGGAGGACAAGGCGCATGAGGCCAGCCTCCTGGCCGACCAAAAAGAACTCGCCGAGCACCTGATGCTGCTCGACCTCGGCCGCAACGACACCGGCAAGGTCTCGAAGATCGGCACCGTGCGCCCGACCGAGCAGTTCATCATCGAACGCTACAGCCACGTGATGCACATCGTCTCGAACGTCGTCGGCGAACTGGCCGACGATCAGGACGCGCTCTCCGCCCTTCTCGCCGGCCTGCCCGCCGGCACCGTCTCGGGGGCGCCCAAGGTCCGCGCGATGCAGATCATCGACGAGCTCGAACCCGAGAAACGCGGCGTCTATGGCGGCGGCGTCGGCTATTTCGCCGCGAACGGCGACATGGACATGTGCATCGCGCTGCGCACCGCCGTGTTGAAGGACGAAAAGCTTTACATTCAAGCCGGCGGCGGCGTCGTCTATGACAGCGACGCCGAGGCCGAATACCAGGAAACCGTGCACAAATCCAACGCCATCCGCCGCGCGGCGGCGGATGCGGGGATGTTCACGAGGGGCGGCAATTCCTGACGCGCATGACGCGGGCGGTGTCCGGAACAGCCGCCTTTCGCTGCGCCGGCGACGGACTGGTATTTAGCGGACAAAGGGTGCATTCGCTGCGGATGCGCAGATGGCTGCTTCAGGTTTGGCGCACCGATAGGACATTGCAGCAGGTCGCGCCGGTTAGTCCGTATAGCTTTGGCAGGCATCAACTCCGTTGGCTGTCGAGGCAAGTAGCTGATCTGCATCACGGATGAGATCGGCGACCCGCCTGTCCGCCAGACGATACCGAACGAAGCGGCCTTTGCTGCGGCGACTGACCAGCCCGCATTCCAGCAGACAGCGCAGATGGTTCGAGACGTTGGGCTGACCCAAACCCGTATGCCCGACGATTTCCTGCACGTTGCGTTCGTCCGACACCAGCGCATCGAGGATCGTCAGACGGCTGGGATCGCTTAGGCCCCGGAAGAGCTTTGCCCGCAGTTCCAGTGTATCGGGTGCCGAAAGATCGTCTTGAATGTTTTGCGCTGTCATATCATTATCCACTGATACGTTAGCAGCGTACCTTTTCGCCCGCCACCACAAAAAGGATCGCACATGAGCCAGCCCGATAACAGCAAGTTGGCGACAGCCTCCTCCCCGATCCGAATGCGGGTGCAAGGCATGGACTGCGCGAAAGATGCCGCCGAGATCGAGCGCGCGGCCCGGTCTGCGGGCGTGGCCGAAGGCGACGTGAAAGTGTCCGCCGCCACCCACATCATGACATTGCGGATCGCGGACGGCGATCTGCCGAAAGTGCGGCCCGCGCTCGACGCGACCGGCTACGGTTTCGAGAAGATCGAGGACGGCGATACATCGTCCGATCCGGCCTACAAGGACCCGAGCTATCGCCGCGCGCTCTGGATCGTGGTCGCGCTCAATCTCGGATACGGCGTGGTCGAAATGTTCGGCGGGTTCCTGTCCGGTTCGCAGGCGCTGAAGGCAGACGCGCTCGATTTTCTGGGCGATGGTGCGATCACGTTTCTGGGCCTGCTCGCCATCGGCTGGAGCCTGACATGGCGGGCGCGGTCGGCGATGATCCAAGGCGTGTTTCTGGGCCTTCTGGGCCTTGGCGTTGTCGGCAGCACGCTCTGGCGTGTCCTCAACCAGACCACGCCAGAAGCCGGGTTGATGGGAGCCTTCGCGGTAGGTGCGCTGATCGTAAACATCCTCGCGGTGCTGCCGCTGCTAAAGCACCGCAAGGGTGATGCCAATATGCGAGCCGTCTGGCTGTTCTCTCGCAACGACGCCATCGGCAACCTCGCCGTGGTCATCGCCGCCGGGCTGGTCGCGTGGCTTGGCAGTGCATGGCCCGACCTGATCGTCGCGTTCGCGATCGCGGGGCTTTTCCTGCATTCGTCGTGGATGATCATCCGCGATGCCCGGAGTGACTTGGTGGAAGCTGACTAACTCCATCATGGTGCGACGCGCCGGACGAAAGCCGACATTCGCGCGCCCCGCAGCATCGGTGAGTCTGGGCTCTTCCCTATCATTCGCCGCGCGACGCATGAATGTCCGCATCCCGCAGTCAATTCCGGACCCGGACCCGGACAAGTCCAACTATCTGCCAATTGGTGGTCAAACCAGATGCCCACCTGCAAACCGGCGCGGCGCTCCGGTCTTCTCCGGACATGTCATATGAACGGTGCGGACCAGACCCCGGATCGCGATCGCGCAGCTCTGCCATGTCCGGCGTATGGCCGCGCGCCGGTCGCCGCGATGGCCCCGCGCCCCGGCCCGCCGACTGTTGCGCGTATCGCCCCGGCAGCGTCCGGTAGGGTTAAGATCGGGTAAACAAAAAAACGAAGTTCAATAGATTTCAACGGGTTGGAAAAACGTCCACATGTGGACACCCCCGGTCGGACCCGTCAGGCCGTTCCGGCCCACCCGCCCCTCATTCCGCCAGCAATGCCGCCGAGATCGGCGCCAGCATCACCGTCGCCGCCCGGTTCCCCAGCCCCCATTCCAGAAGCGCCGCCACCGTTTCCGGCCGGTTATGCCCGACCAGGATCACGCCGCTCTGCTGCCCGGCGCGGAACGCCGCCTGGTCGAGGAATCGCTGGATCGCGGCGCTGTCCCGGCCCTCGGCGTCGAATTCCCGGAACACCAGCTTGGCCGGCACACCTTCACGCTCCGCCACCTGAGTCGCCGAGTTCAGTCCCTTCGGATAGGTGATCATTCCCATCCCGCGCGCGGCCAGGATCTCCGCCACCTGCGAGGCGACGGGCCGGCCCGACTGGAACCCGGCCGCCTCGGTGTCCATCACCGCCACGGCTTCCGGCACCCGGTCAAGATAGGTTTCGAAGGCGACCTCGACATCACGCGGCCCGGCCCCGTCCGGCAGCGGCGTCATCGCGACGACCTCGCGCCCGGCCGACCGGTAGGCTTGCATCGCTTCCGCCGCATCGGGCCGTGCGGCATCGACGACATGGCTGACCGGGAAGGGAAACGCCGCCATCTCGGTACCGCCGGCCGGCTGGCCCTCTTCATCGAGCAGCAGGATCGCCATGAGCGGCCGGCCCGACGGATTGGAGAAGGGCGCGGCATAGCGGCCAAGCGCCGGTCCCTCCGGTTCGTCCAGATCCGGCTCCGCTTCGGCTTCGGGTTCTTCCGGCGCGCGGCCGATGGCGGGCAGCCGGTTCACCTTCACGTTCGGCGCGAGATTGGTCAGACCCTCCGAAGGCTCGATCAGGCGCGGAAGCTGCTCGTCCAGCTCCGCAGTCTCGACATCCGGACTTTCCGCAGGCTCCGGCAGCGGCGCCGGGCCGGCTTCGGCAACCGGCGGGATGTCGGGAACCGGCGCGGCCTCCGGCATCGCCCTCGCCTCTGGCGTCCGGGGCGCCTCGACCAGTCGCGCCTCGGGGGCTTCCGGTGCGGTCTCGGCAAGAATTTCCGGCTGCGACGGCGGGTCAGGCTCGACGACGATCGGCTTGCCGAATTCCGGCAGTCCGGCACTGTCCGCGATTGCCGGCGTTTCCTCGGCAGAGGGCTGGTCTGCCGGCGGAGCGAGGTCCTCAACCCTCTGCGGCGGGTCGTATGTCGCTGTCAGAACCGGCGCGGCCTCGGCCGCCGGCGCTTCGGGTTCGGTCGCCACATCGGCAGCCTCCGGGGCGACCGCGGGTTCGTCCTCTGCGACCGGCGCGGGATCGGCCGGCGCAGGCACGGCGTCGGGGATTTCATCGATCGGAGCGGCCGGCGGCGCGGCCTCGACATCCGGCAGCGCCGCGACATCCTCTGGCGCGATATCGGCGGCATCGCGGTCGGGCGCATCGTCCGCTTCGGATTCGAGGGGCTCGACAGCGATCGGTTCCGGAACATCGACCTGTTCGGCCTCGGGCGCGATTTCCGCGACCTCGTCAGGCGTTTTCAGCACCTCGAACATGCCTCCCATCTGCGAAGCCATCCAGACCAGCATCACCGAAAGGATGCTGCCCCAGACCAGACCCGCCAAAAATCCGCGCCCCAAACCCGATTCCTCCGTCCTGCTGCCTGCCTGTCGACCGGGATGTCTTGACCCCCGGTTCTGCCTGTTGAACATGTATACCGCGACATTTCCAAGGGTTCACCCCCTTTTGCCGGAGCCGGACCCATGCTGCTGATGATCGATAACTACGACAGCTTTACCTACAATCTCGTGCATTATCTCGGGGAATTGGGTGCCGAGGTGGTCGTTAAGCGCAACGATGCGGTCGATGTGCAACAGGCGATGGCGCTGAATCCGGGCGCGATCCTGCTTTCTCCGGGCCCCTGCACCCCCGATCAGGCCGGGATTTGCCTTGCATTGACCGAGGCGGCCGCGGAAACCCGGACGCCGCTTCTGGGTGTCTGCCTCGGCCATCAGGCGATCGGACAGGCCTTCGGCGGCAAGGTCGTGCGTTGCCACGAGATCGTGCACGGCAAGATGGGAACGATCAGGCACACTGGCCAAGGCGTCTTCGCCGGCCTGCCCTCACCCTTCGCCGCAACCCGCTATCACTCGCTGGTGGTGGAGCGCGAAAGCCTGCCCGACGTGCTGGAGGTGACAGCGGATCTGGAAGATGGAGCGATCATGGGGCTGCAACACAAGACGCTGCCGATCCACGGCGTGCAGTTCCATCCCGAATCCATCGCCTCGGAACATGGCCACCGGCTGTTGCGGAATTTTCTGGATCTGGCGAAGGTTCCGGCATGAGCGACGACCTGAAGCCGATGATCGCGGCCGCCGCCGACCGGCCGCTGACCCGCGCCGAGGCCGAAGCGGCCTTCGACATCCTGTTCGAGGGCCAGGCCACGCCCAGCCAGATCGGCGGCTTTCTCATGGCGCTTCGGACCCGCGGCGAAACGGTCGACGAGTTCGCCGCCGCGGCCTCGGTCATGCGTGCGAAATGCAACCGGGTCCGCGCGCCCAAGGACGCGATCGACATCGTCGGCACCGGCGGCTCGGGCAAACCGACGCTGCAGATCTCGACCGCCACAGCCTTCACAGTCGCGGGCGCAGGCGTGCCGGTGGCCAAACACGGCAACCGGAAACTTTCGTCCAATTCCGGCTCGGCCGATGCGCTGGCCGCGAATGGCATCGAGGTCATGGTCGGCCCCGAAGTGGTCGAGAAGGCGCTGGCCGAGGTCGGGATCGCCTTCATGATGGCGCCGATGCATCATCCGGCGATGAAGCATGTGATGCCCAGCCGGATCGAGCTTGGCACCCGCACGATCTTCAACATCCTCGGCCCGATGACCAACCCGGCCGGTGTCAAGCGCCAGCTGACCGGCACGTTCAGCCGCGACCTGATCCGTCCGATGGCGGAAACGCTTGGCCGGCTGGGCAGCGAGAAAGCCTGGCTTGTCCATGGCTCGGACGGCACCGACGAGCTGACCATCACCGGGATCAGCTGGATCGCCGAACTGGATGCCGGGACGGTGAGCGAGCGCGAGATCCATCCCGAAGAGGCCGGTCTGCCGATCCATCCCTTCGAGGCGATCACCGGCGGCACGCCGGAAGAGAATGGCAGGGCCCTGGCCACCGTCCTTGGCGGGGCGAAAGGCGCCTACCGGGACGCGGTTCTGTTGAACGCCGCCGCGGCACTGCTGATCGCCGACCGCGCCGCGACGCTGACCGAGGGTGTAGAGATCGCGACCGAGAGCCTCGAATCCGGCCGCGCCCTGGAAAAGCTGCATCGGCTGGCGCGGATCACGACCGCGAGCTGAGGAAATCGCGCCGCGGGCCGGGCCCGCGACGCGATGCCTCCGGCGGGGATATTTTCAAGACAATGAAGCCAGATGCCATCTTTCCAGGGCGCTTCCCTTCGCCCGCAACTCGGGCTATCCAAGCGGCATGAGCATTCTCGATGACATCAAAGCCTACAAGCTGGACGAGATCGCCGCGGCCAAGGCCGAGTTGCCGCTTGCCAATCTCGAGGTGCAGGCGCGCGAGGCCGAGCCGGTGCGCCCCTTTGCCGAGGCAGTTCTGGCGGCCAGCCGCCAGGGCTATGGCCTGATCGCCGAAATCAAGAAGGCCAGCCCTTCAAAGGGTCTGATTCGCGAGAATTTTGACCCGGCGGCGCTGGCCCTCGCCTATGAGGAGGGCGGCGCGACCTGCCTTTCGGTTCTGACCGACGGGCCGAGCTTTCAGGGTGCGCCCGAATTCCTGGCCGAGGCGCGCGCCGCGGTCTCTCTGCCGGTGCTGCGCAAGGATTTCCTTTACGACCCCTACCAGGTCATTGAGGCGCGCGCCTGGGGCGCCGATTGCATCCTTATCATTCTCGCGACGGTTTCGGATGCACAGGCGCTGGAACTGGAAGCGGCCGCGAAGGACTGGAAGATGGACGTTCTGGTCGAGGTTCACGACGAGGCGGAACTGGATCGCGCGGCGACGCTCAGCTCCTCTCTTCTGGGAATAAACAATAGAAATCTCAACACGTTCAGGACCGAACTCGATACGACGAGACGGTTGGCCAAGCGCGCGCCTGCCGACCGTATACTTGTTTCGGAGAGCGGGTTGAACAGCCGCGAGGATCTTGCCGACCTGGCCCGCTACGGGATTCGGGTCTTCCTGATCGGGGAAAGCCTGATGCGGCAGGACGACGTGACGGCCGCGACCCGAAATCTGCTGTCGGATCCGCTGATCGCCGGGGGGATGTGATGGCGGAGCTGACACATTTCGACGACTCCGGCGCCGCGCATATGGTCGATGTCTCCGGCAAGCCGGTGACTGATCGGGTCGCGGTAGCCGTCGGCCAGGTAAAGATGCGCCAGAAAACGCTTGAAATTATTGAACAAGGTGGTGCGAAGAAGGGCGATGTCCTGGGCGTGGCACGGCTGGCCGGGATCATGGGCGCCAAGCGCACCGCGGAACTGATCCCGCTTTGCCATCCGTTGCCGATCACCAAGGTCGCGCTCGATCTCGTGGCGGACCGCGAACTGCCCGGCATCCGGGTCGAGGCGACGGTGCGCACCACCGGCCAGACCGGGGTAGAGATGGAAGCGCTGACGGCAGTGTCCACGGCCTGCCTGACGGTCTACGACATGGTGAAGGCGGTGGATCGCGCCATGATCATCGGCGACATTCATGTCAGCCTGAAAGATGGTGGCAAATCAGGCCGCTACGAGGCGAAGTGATGATTTCCGTCGTGGAGGCGCTGCAGCGGATCTTCGACCTTCTGTCGCCGCTTCGGTCCGAAACCGTCGATCTTGCCGATGCTGCGGGCCGTACCCTTGCCCGGCCGGCCACCGCGACGCTCGATCAGCCGCCCTTCGCCGCATCGTCGATGGACGGATATGCGCTGCTTGACGAGGATGCCCGCCCGGGGGCCCGGCTGGCGGTGATCGGCGAATCCGCCGCCGGCCACGGTTTTGACGGGGAGGTGTCAAAGCGCCAGGCCGTCCGCATTTTCACCGGCGCGCCGGTGCCCAAGGGCGCCGACCGGGTCGTGATACAGGAGGATGTGACCCGGGGGGCCGGCGAGATCACGCTGCGCCAGGAGCCCGGGGACAACCGCAACATCCGCCCTGCCGGCGCGGATTTCGCCAAGGGTGCGGAACTGTCGGCGCCGCGGCGGCTGACACCTTCCGATCTGGCGCTGCTGGCCTCGATGAACGTCCCGCGTGTTGCCGTGACCAGGCGTCCTGTGGTGGCGCTGATCGCGACCGGCGATGAATTGGTGATGCCGGGAGAGACCCCCGGGCCCGACCAGATCATCGCTTCGAACGGGTTCGGGCTGAAGGCCCTACTGGAGGCAGAAGGCGCCGAGGCGCGGCTGCTGCCCATTGCCCGTGACACCCTGTCGTCGCTGCGCACCGCGTTCGACCTGGCCCAAGGCGCCGATCTGATTGTCACCATCGGCGGCGCCTCGGTCGGCGACCATGATCTCGTCGGTGCGGTGGCGGCCGATCTGGGGATGCAGCAGGCCTTCTACAAGGTGGCCATGCGGCCGGGAAAACCACTGATGGCGGGTCGGCTGGGCAAGTCCGTCCTGATCGGGTTGCCCGGCAATCCGGTATCGTCGATGGTCTGCGGCCACGTCTTCCTGCGCCCCGCGATCCGCGCCCTTCTGGGACTCGGCAGCGAACCCTTGCCGCGCCTGACCGCGCCCCTGGCCGTCGCAATCGACGGTAACGGCCCGCGCGAGCATTACCTGCGCGCGCACCTGGAGAATGGCGCGATCACCCCGCATGACCGGCAGGACAGTTCGCTTCTGACGGTGCTGGCAGCGGCGAACGCGCTTCTTGTCCGCCCGCCGAACGATCCGGAACACGCCGCCGGCACCCCGGTCGAATACATTCCGCTTTGATGCGAATGCGTTGACACGTAAGGGGAACATGGGTAGAACATAACCCGAACGCCCACCGATGGGCAGCCAGACGGGAAGGCAAGGGCAATGTTGACCAAGAAACAGTTGGAACTGTTGGAATTCATCCACAAGCGCGTTCAGCGTGACGGAGTACCGCCTTCCTTCGACGAGATGAAGACGGCGCTGGATCTGCGGTCGAAATCCGGCATTCATCGCCTGATCACCGCATTGGAAGAGCGTGGATTCATCCGGCGTCTCGCGCATCGCGCCCGGGCGCTCGAAATCGTCAAGCTGCCTGATGCGATGGAGAAGTCCTCGGGCTTCAAACCCCGCGTCATCGAAGGCGACCGCAGCGACCCGCCGCGCCGTGCGATGCCGGTCGTGGCCGATGCCGTCGAGTTGCCCGTCATGGGCCGGATCGCGGCGGGCGTCCCGATCGAGGCGATCAGCGAGGTGTCGCATAACGTCGCGGTGCCGGGGTCGATGCTGTCGGGATCCGGCCAGCACTACGCGCTGGAGGTCAAGGGAGACTCGATGATCGACGCCGGGATCAACGATGGCGACGTGGTGGTGATCCGGGAAACCTCGACAGCGGATAACGGCGATATCGTCGTCGCGCTGGTCGAAGGACATGAGGCGACTCTGAAGCGGTTCCGCCGCAAAGGCAACGCCATCGCGCTGGAAGCCGCAAATCCGGCCTATGAGACCCGCGTCTTTCGCGAGGATCAGGTCAAGGTCCAGGGCCGGCTTGTGGGACTGATCCGCACCTACTGAATGCCTCGATCCGGCAGCAAGGCAGTCGGGTGTCTGATCCCGTCCCTGATGTTGTCGCGCGAGGCGGTTGGCCGCAGCGCCGATCCCCTGTCAAGGCGCCATTGCGGACCGGATACGGGCAGAGTTCCACAATCTCTCGCCGGCACCTGTCTTCGCGCCGATCGCGTGCAATGCGCCGTCCTCGGCGTAAAGCGCCACCGCGCCCAACCGTGAAAGCGCCTTGCGGTCCAAGAGGCTGCAGGGTGCACCGCCCACCCATTCGGCCGCCAGAATGACCAGCCCTGCCTTCTGGCAGGCCGCGGCGACCCTGTCTGCCGCCCCGCGCCCCGACAGGTGCATGACCCGGACCCCCGAGACATCGAAAGACAGCGCGCCCTTCTGCCCGGTGAAGCCGGCCCGCCCGAACGCCTCGGCCTGGTCGCCCGCATCGCCGTCGTTCTCGAGCCAGTTGAGCGCCGCGAAGCCTTCTCCCTTCGGCTTGTTCAGTGCCCGTCCCGACGGTGTCATCACACCAACCAGCCCGCCGGAGTCGGAGATCAGCGCCACGGGCCGGTCCGCACCCGCCCAGAAAAAGGCGGCAAACGCCGCGAGAGCCACCCCCGCATAGCGCAGCCGGCCCTGCCAGAGGATCAACCAGAGCATCCCCAGCGCCAAGGCGGGCAGCACCCAGACCGGCGGCGCGGGCACATAGCTGACCGCGCCCTCCATCGCCGCCACGTGACGCGCAACGGCCAGGATCCAGTGGATCGCGGGTTGCATCACCGACAGGCCGACCCAGCCCAGCCCCAGAGGCGCCAGGCAGGCAGTCAGGACCGCCCCCGGCATCACGATCAGCCCCATCAGCGGCACCGACAGAAGATTGGCCAAAAGACCGTAATCCGCGAACCGGTTGAAATGCGCCGCCGCGACCGGCGCCGTGGCCATCCCGGCAACAGCAGAGGAGATCACCACCGCAACCACCGGGCGCAGCCATCGCGGCGGCGCCCAGCCCTGCCAGCGGCGTAGCGCTCCGAACGCCGCGACCAGCGCGGTCGTCGCGGCAAAGGACATCTGAAATCCGGGCTCGGGCAGCACCTCGGGCCGGAATACGAGGATGATGACGGCGGCCATGGCGACCGCCCGAAGGGTAATCGCCCGGCGGTCGAAGAGCACCGCCAGGAACATGACCGCCACCATCACGAAAGCCCGTTCCGTCGCGACATTGCCGCCCGACAGCGCGAGGTAGAACCCGCCCGCGAGAAGCGCCGAAACCGCCGCCCATTTCCGGATCGGCCAGCGCAGCGCAACCCAGGGCCAAAGCGCCAGCCCGTATCGGATCAGCGCATAGATGAACCCGGTCAGAAGTCCCATATGGAGGCCCGAAATCGCCAGCAGATGCGACAGATTCGACGCGCGCAGATCCTCGGTCGTCGCCTTGCTCATGCCGGACCTGTCGCCGGTCATCAGCGCGGCGGCGAAGGCGCCGTCCTCGCCGGGCAGGATGCGCTGCACCGCCGAGGATATCCGCATCCGCATCCGGTGCACCGCCAGCCCGGCGGCGCCCTCCTCGGCGGTGCGCAGGGCCAGCACCGGAGTGCGCGTGTAACCGACCGCCCCCAGCCCGTCGAACCAGGCCTGCCGCTGGAAGTCGAAGCCCCCCGGCTCGACCGGGCCCGAGGGCGGCGAGAGATGCCCGGTCAGGATCACGGTCAACCCCGGCTCGGGCGTGATGTAGCCCTGCTGGCCATGCAGCGAGACCCGGACGCGGTCGGGCGTGCGTCGCGGCGCCATGTCGCGCAGCACGACGCGGTCGAGCGTCAGCCGCACCGCGTCGGATACCGACCGGTCGACCGCCACGATCCGCCCCTCGATCGGGCCGTAGTAGCGGTAGCCGAGCACCGGCTCGGCCACCATATGCGCCCGTGCGCCCGTCAGCATCACCCCCGCCATGGCCGCAAGCAGGAAGACCGCCGGCGGCCGCCACGGTTCGCTTAGACGGACCAGAAGCGCCAGAAGACAAAGGATCGCACCCGCCAGCACGGCGTAGTGCACCTGCCCCGGCTCCGATCCCAGCGCGAAGTAGCCACCGATCCCCGCCGACAGGCCGACCGGAACCCAAGCGAACAGATGGCCGCGCTGCGCCTGAACGGCCTCGGCGATCCGCGCCAGTGGGGCCACCCTTGTTCTCCGTTGCCTGATTGACTAGACCGTTCGGCACGCTATCCCTCTCTTGGTTTACAGGACCTTAACCGCCATGTCCGACAGCCCGGTCGTCACCCGTTTCGCGCCCTCGCCGACCGGCTATCTGCATATCG
Source organism: uncultured Alphaproteobacteria bacterium (assembly GCA_942492375.1). GTDB lineage: Bacteria > Pseudomonadota > Alphaproteobacteria > Rhodobacterales > Rhodobacteraceae > JAHEAO01. Next base: position 65,000 of record CALOEL010000018.1, on the reverse strand, counting down.
GCGGCGCGCGCACCGCGCTGTTCAACTGGCTCTATGCACGCGGCCGCGGTGGCAAGTTCCTGCTGCGGATCGAGGATACCGACCGGGCGCGTTCCACCCCCGAGGCGACGCAGGCGATCTTCCGCGGCCTGACCTGGCTCGGGCTCGACTGGGACGGCGAGCCGATCAGCCAATTCGCCCGGATGGACCGCCACGCCGAAGTGGCGCACCAGATGCTGGCCAGCGGCACGGCCTACAAGTGTTTCTCGACGCAGGACGAGATCCAGGCCTTCCGCGAGGCCGCACGGGCCGAGGGACGCTCGACCCTGTTCCGCTCGCCCTGGCGCGACGCCGATCCCGCGACCCACCCGCAAGCACCCTACGCGATCCGTGTGAAGGCGCCCGAGGACGGCGAGACCGTGATCGAGGATCGCGTGCAGGGCGATGTCACGATCCGGAACTCCGAACTCGACGACATGATCTGTTTACGCTCGGATGGTACACCGACCTACATGCTGGCTGTCGTGGTCGATGACCATGACATGGGCGTCACCCATGTGATCCGCGGAGATGACCACCTGAACAACGCGGCGCGCCAGATGCTGATCTACCGGGCGATGGGCTGGTCTGTGCCGGTCTGGGCGCACATCCCGCTGATCCATGGCGAAGATGGCAAGAAGCTCTCGAAACGCCACGGCGCGACCGGGACGGAAGAATACCAGGCGATGGGCTATCCCGCGGCCGGGATGCGCAATTACCTCGCCCGCCTCGGCTGGAGCCATGGCGATGACGAGTTCTTCAGCGATGCGCAGGCGAGGGAGTGGTTCGATTTTCATGGGATCGGCCGTGCGCCGGCCCGGTTCGACACGAAGAAGCTCGAGAATCTCTGCGGCCAGCACATCGCCCGCTCCGATGATGCTGCACTGGTAGCAGAGATCGAGCAATTTCTGGCCGCGAGCGGGCAAGAGAACTTGACAGAAGGCCAGCGCGACGGTCTGACGCGAGCCATGTTCAGCCTCAAGGAACGTGCGAAGACTTTCCCGGAACTGCTTGAAAAGGCTCATTTCGTCTTGACGGAACGTCCAATCGTGCCGGATGAACGGGCGGCTCAGAGCCTGGATGCGGTATCCCGTCGTATACTGTCAGAATTGACGCCGCAGCTGCAAAATGCTAGCTGGAATCGCGACACGCTGGAAGCTGTTGTTGCCTCGGTGGCAGAGGCGAACGACACCAAGCTGGGCAAGCTCGCCGGACCGCTCAGGGCCGCACTTGCAGGACGCTCGGTTTCTCCCAGTGTTTTCGACATGATGCTTGTCCTTGGCCGCGACGAAACCCTCGCCCGGCTCGGGGATATCCAGGGATAGATCCCGGGTCCAACTGGGCCGCCCCGTCCGGGGACGGCCCTTCAACATGAAGGGGATGGAAATGGCCGATACTGCGAAAGCCGCGACGAAGACCGCAAAGCTGATCTTCGAGAACAAGCAGGTCGAATTGCCGATCCATTCGCCCACCGCCGGCCCCGATGTCATCGACATCCGCAAGCTCTACGCCCAGGGTGGGGTCTTCACCTATGATCCGGGCTATACGTCGACGGCCAGCTGCGAAAGCGCGATCACCTATATCGACGGCGACGAAGGCGTGCTGCTGCACCGCGGCTACCCGATCGACCAGCTGGCCGAGAAATCGCATTTCCTCGAAGTCTGCTACCTCTTGCTCTACGGCGAGCTGCCGACCGCCGACAAGCTGGAGGATTTCGAGAACCGCGTGACCAATCACACGATGATCCACGAGCAGATGCACATGTTCTTCCGCGGTTTCCGCCGCGACGCGCATCCGATGGCGACGATGGTGGGCGTGGTCGGCGCGATGTCGGCCTTCTACCACGACTCGACCGATATCAGCGATCCCTGGCAGCGCGAGGTCGCCTCGATCCGGCTGCTGGCGAAGATGCCGACGATCGCGGCGATGGCCTACAAGTATTCGGTCGGCCAGCCCTCGGTCTATCCGCGCAACGATCTCGACTACGCCTCGAACTTCCTCAGGATGTGCTTCGCCGTCCCGGCCGAGGATTACGAGGTCAACCCGATCCTCTCCCGCGCGATGGACCGGATCCTGACGCTGCATGCCGATCACGAACAGAACGCCTCGACCTCGACGGTGCGGCTCGCCTCCTCCTCGGGCGCGAACCCGTTCGCCTGCATTGCCGCCGGTATCGCCTGCCTCTGGGGTCCCGCGCATGGCGGCGCCAACCAGGCGGCCCTTGAAATGCTGAGGGAAATCGGCACGGTCGACCAGATCCCCGAATACATCAAGCGCGCCAAGGACAAGGAAGACCCGTTCCGCCTGATGGGATTCGGCCACCGCGTCTACAAGAACTTCGATCCCCGCGCCAAGGTGATGAAGCAATCGGCGGACGAGGTGCTGGACCTCCTGGGCGTCGAGAATAACGAGACGCTGAAAGTCGCCAAGGAACTGGAAAAAATCGCGTTGGAAGACGATTACTTCGTCGAGAAGAAGCTCTATCCCAATGTCGATTTCTATTCCGGCATCATCCTCGACGCGATGGGCTTTCCGACCTCGATGTTCACTCCGATCTTCGCGGTCGCCCGCACCGTCGGCTGGGTCAGCCAGTGGAAGGAAATGATTACCGATCCCGCGATGAAGATCGGCCGTCCGCGCCAGCTCTATACCGGGCCGACACAGCGCGACTACGTGGATGTCGAAAACCGCTAGGTGTCGCCGGGCGCCGGCGATTCTGGCTGGCGATCCGGGTTTTTTCTTCGATGAAATACTCCCGCCGGAGGCGGCGCGCCGTGCCTTGCACGGCGCAACTCCCATGTCGTGACGCGCCGAAGGCGCGTCGCCGCTCGATTACCGTCCCTCGAACCGCGCGGGTCGCTTTTCCATGAAGGCCAGGACACCCTCCTTGAAATCCCGGGTCTGGCCGCATTCGCCCTGCAACTTGGCCTCAAGCGTCAGCTGCTTACCCAGATCGTTGGCGAAGCTCTGCCGCAACGCGGATTTGACATGGCCGTAGGCCACCGTCGGTCCGGTCGCCAGCTTGGCGGCGCGGGCTGTCCAGTGCGCCTCGAATGCGTCATCCGAAACCGCTTCCCAGATCATCCCCCACTCCGCGGCCTGACGGGCGGTCACGGGCTCGGCGAACAGCGCGGCCCCCATCGCGCGGGCAAATCCGACCTGGCGCGGCAGCCAGTAGGTGCCGCCCGCATCCGGCATCAGCCCGATCCGCGTGAAAGCCTGTAGAAACACCGCTCTTTCGGATGCGACCACCACGTCTGCGGCAAGCGCCAGATTGGCGCCTGCCCCCGCCGCCGGCCCGTTGACCGCAGCGATGGTGGGGATCCGGCAGTCGAAGATCGCGCGCAGCAAGGGCTCGTATTCATCGCGCAAGGTGCGTTCCAGATCGATATTGTCGATTGCCGCGCGGTCGCCCAGATCCTGACCCGAGCAGAAGGCCTGCCCGGCACCGGTCAGAACCAGGACCCGCGCCGATTTCTCGGCGGTTTTCACCGCATCGAGGATCTCGGCCCGCATCTGCGTGTTCAGCGCGTTCATCACGTCGGGCCGGTTCAGCGTCAGCTGCGCGACCCCGTCGGTCCTGGACAGAAGTATGGTCTGGTACTGCATCGTGATCTCCTTCGGCCTTCCCGGCGGCGCATCGCGCGCGACAATCCGGGCCAATAGCCGGATGCCCGTTTCGGGATGCACTCTAGGCAATGCGGCGGCAAGGGAAAGCGGAACGCGCCGTCAGTCGTCCATTATTTCGCGCAGACGCGCCTCTTCCTCGCCGCTCAGCGCCTCGGGCACGGCGCCGGCCGATCGCCGGCGCGCATAAAGCCCGCCGATCAATATCGCCAGGACAAGCATCGCCGGCCCCGCGATCCACAGGACCAGGTTGGCCCCACGCGCCGTGGGCTCCAGCAGCACGTATTCGCCATATCGCGCCACGACGAAATCCAGCACCTCGGCGTCGCTGTCGCCGGCCACCAGCCGTTCGCGCACCAGCAGCCGCAGATCGCGCGCGATATCGGCATTCGAATCGTCGATGCTCTCGCTCTGGCAGACCGGGCAGCGCAGCCCCGCGCTGATATCGCGTGCGCGCGACTCGAGTGCCGGATCATCCAGAACCTCGTCGGGCTGCACCGCAAAGACCGGTGCCGCCAGAAGGCAGAGAATCAGCGCAAGTCGCTTCATTCGGCAGGCACCGGCGCCCGGCGACGCCGCGCGCCCGCTGCCACCCGGTATCGGCGGTCCGTCAGACTGAACACGCCACCCATCGCCATGATGATCGCGCCCGCCCAGATCCAGTTCGCGAAGGGCTTGATATGGGTCCGCACCGCCCAGCCGCCGCCATCTTGCGGATCGCCGATCACCAGGTAGATGTCGCGCAACACGCCATTTGCGATCGCGGCCTCGGTTGTCGGCATCTGGGCCACCGGGTAGACCCGCTTTTCCGGATAAAGCCGCGCCACTTCCGCGCCATCCCGAAAGACCGACATATCCGCCGTCGTGGTGATGTAGTTGTCCACCCTGGCCTCGGTAATCCCGTTCAGCGCGATCTGGTACCCCGCCACTTCGAACGTCTCTCCGACCTCGGCCACACGGATATCCTCGACCTGCCAGGCAGTGATCGCCGCGATACCGAAGATCGTGATCCCAAGCCCCGAATGGGCCAGGAACTTGCCCCAATCGGCGCGTGGCAGGCGCGAGATGCGGCGAGCTTTCTGCACCGGATCGCCCCGTCCGCCGCGCAGCCACAGATCTGTCACCGATCCAGCGACCAACCAGACCGCCAGCGCCGCGCCGACCGGGCCCAGGGCGGACCGACCGGTCTGCATGGCGAAGACAAGGCCGCCCAACGCGATGGCCAGCACAAGTGCCGGCACGAGAGGCCGTGCCGCCCGTTCGATTCGCGCCCGCTTCCATGGCAGGATCGCGCCGACAGGCAGGATCACCGCCAGCGCGACCATAAACGGCGTGAAGGCTGCGTCGAAGAACGGCGCGCCGACGCTCAGCTTGCGCCCCAGCAAAAGCTCAGCACCAAGCGGCCAGAGCGTACCGACGAACACGACGAAGGCCGCGACGGCAAGTAGGATGTTGTTCAGCACCAGCGCGGTTTCCCGGCTCGCCAGGGCGAAAACACCCTTCGCCTCCATTGTCCCCGCCCGCAACGCGTAAAGCGTCAGCGCGCCTCCCATGAAGACGCCGAGGATGATCAGAATGAACACCCCGCGCTCGGGATCATTGGCGAAGGCGTGAACCGATGTCAGCACACCGGACCGCACGATGAACGTCCCGATCAGCGAGAACCCGAACGCGAGGATCGCGAGCAATATCGTCCAGGCCTTCAGCGACTCGCGCTTCTCGACCACGATCGCGGAATGAAGCAGGGCCGCGGCGAGCAGCCAGGGCATGAAGCTCGCATTCTCCACAGGATCCCAGAACCAGAACCCGCCCCAGCCAAGCTCGTAATAGGCCCACCATGATCCCAGCGCGATCCCGACGGTCAGGAACATCCAGGCCGCCAGCGTCCAGGGCCTGACCCAGCGCGCCCAGGCGGCATCGACCCGGCCTTCGATCAGCGCCGCTACGGCGAAACTGAACGACATCGAAAGCCCGACATAGCCGAGGTAGAGAAACGGTGGATGAAACGCCAGGCCGGGATCCTGCAAAAGCGGATTGAGGTCATCGCCGTTCATCGGCGGCCGGGCCAGCCGCAGGAAGGGATTCGAGGTGAACAGGATGAACGCAAGAAAGGCCGCGCCGATCGCGCCCTGTACCGCCAGCACCCGTGCCCGCAGGCTATCGGGCAGGTTGCCGCCAAAGACCGCCGCCGAGGCGCCGAACAGCGCCAGGATCAGGACCCAGAGCAGCATCGAGCCCTCGTGGTTTCCCCAGACCCCGGTGACCTTGTAGAGCATCGGCTTGTCGGTATGCGAGTTTTCGACGACCAGCCGCAAGGAAAAATCCGAGGTCACGAAGGCATGCGTAAGCACAGCGAAAGCGAAGCCGATCAGAACAACCTGCGTGACCGCGGCTGGTTCCCCGACAGCCATCCAGGCGCGGCGTCCCGACGCGGCTCCCGCCATTGGGACAAGCGCCTGCACGATGGCGACGCAGAAGGCCAGGATCAGCGCGAAATGTCCAAGTTCAACCAACATGGCGGCACACTAGTCTGTTCGTGCGGCCGCGCCAATAGACAAGCTGTCACACTTCGGTGGAAGCGCCGTCAATCGCGCGCAGCCCGCCCGCCGGCGATCACCCGAAGCCGCCCTTCGACGACAGCTTCCGGCCGACCCCGGATAGCGGCCAGGCAGTCCTTGAGTGCCTGGTCCAGATCCTCCGCGGCCCGACGGTTGCGTTCCTGCGCTTCGGTCAGCTTGCTTGGCATGCATCATGCTCCCATCAGTTGCGCGGCAGCCGCTCGCGGATCAGAACCGCAAGTTCGGTCAGGACCGACGTGTTCTTGTTCAGCAGGTCGCGAGTGGCCTGATCCTTCTGGAAGTCACGGTAGAGAAGGTAGAAGACCAGTAGCACCCAGGGTCCGTTCTCGGTCAGCAGCGACAGAAAGAGGCTATCCGTCATCGGACGCCCTCCAGTCCGCCAGGGCGGCATTGCCCGACAGCGCGTCGCGCGCGCGCCCACCCAGCGCCTCCAGCGCGCCCAGCCGGTCAGAGACCTCGGCCGCCCGCGCCAGTGTCAGCGCGATCGAGCGTTGGAAGTCGTGCCCCTTCGCCTGGTGCCGCGCCCCGAAATAGAATGAAACGATCCCGCCCAGCAGCCACCAGAGCGGCTCGGGAACCAGCGCGATGCCCTGCATCCGCGCCGCGAACCAGATCGGATCGGCCATCGCGCTGACGAACAGGCCCAGTGTCCCCAGCGCCAAAGCCGGGCGTGGCAGCCGGTTGACCGCATCCACCGTCCGGTCGAACCAGCCCTTCCGCTCCACCGCGAATTCCGCCGACAATTGCGCCAGCGCCGCCGAACGGTAGGCGGTGTCTCGTACCTCGCCGGCCTCGGCATTGCCGCGGAAGACCTCCAGCGTCTCCCGCAGCGCGTTGCGACCGCCGCCGAACAGCAGCGTCACGATCCCCTCGATCAGCCCCATGCCGCCACCCGCCGCGCATGTTCGGCCTCGGTCAGATGATAGCGGCGCGACATGAAGGTCTCGGCGCGCAGGATCCAGCCGCCCTTGCCGCCATCGCGGCGGCGGGCATATTTGCGGCTGGCCGGACGCCGGTCGGCCAGCGCGTAATAGTAATTGCGCCGCGCGATCCCGTAGGCATCCGCCAGATGGCCCGGCGCCGCCGCCTGCGCCAGCGCCGCCGCCGCGATCGTGCGCGGCCCGATGATGCCGTCCACGGCGATCGCCTGTCCCATGTCGCGCAGAAGCCGCTGCAGGATCTCCACCGCGTTGGCGCCGGCATTCACATACATGTCGAAAACCGACGCCTGTAGCGGCTCCGGCAGTTCCGCGATTCGCGGCCGGTCGAAATAATCCCGGATCAGGATCGCCTTTGCCTGGTCGCGGGACAAAGCCGCCACGTCGGCGGCATCGACACGGCCGTCGCCGGTCAGGTCCATGCGCAGCCGCCGCAGCGTGCCGATCGTCACGCCGTGATTGGTCGCGCCGCCCGGATCGTCCGGATCGTCAACATAGCCGCCCTCGCGGGCCAGGATTTCATCGGCAATCGCATCGACAGTCTTCATGGACATCCGCCAGGCTGGTGAAAATTCACCCCAAGGCTGCGTCGAATTGGTTAACCCGCCCGCAAGCCACCGCGCGCAGGCCGCCTGTCCTTCATTGTCTGGCAAATATCCCCGCCGGAGGCATCGTCGCGTCCGCAGGACGCGCCCTGAAATCAGCGACGCGCGGAACGCGCGTCACCGCCCTTCAACTGTTCGGATCGACATAGACGCCCTGCTCCTTCAGCGCGTCGATGACCTCTTTCGGCATATAGGTCTCGTCATGCTTGGCCAGGATCTCCGACGCCTCGAAGACACCGTCGACCAGCCGTCCGGTCCCGACCATGCCCTCGCCCTCCTTGAAGAGATCCGGCAGCACCCCGGTATAACTGACCGGAACCGAGGCGGCGCCGTCGGTCACCCGGAAGGTGATTGTCTCGCCCTGCCCGCGCACAAGCGTGCCATCCTCGACCAGCCCGCCGATCCGGAACACCTCGTTCGGCCCCGGCGGTTCCGCCAGGACCTGCGCCGGCGCGCGGAAAAAGTTGATTCCGTCCCGCATCGCGTAGCCGATCAAGGCCGTGGACAGCACCAGCGCCACCACCGCGACCGCGATGACCTGAATCCTGCGCTTCTTCTTCAACCCCTTCATATTCCGCTCCTTACGGGAAGACCGGCGCCTGCATCAGCCCCGCCGTCTCCTCCAGCCCCAGCATCAGGTTCGCGTTCTGCACTGCCTGGCCCGAAGACCCCTTGCAGAGATTGTCGAGCGCCGCGACCACGATCGCCCGACCGGCCACCCTGTCGCCGCCCACGCCGATATGGGCGAAGTTCGATCCCTGCACATGCGAGATCCCCGGCATCCGGCCGAACGGCAGCGTGACGATGAACGGCTCCTTGTCATAGCGTTCCGCCAAGGCGGCATGAATCGCCTCGGCCTCGCCCTTCACATAGCAGGTCGCAAGGATGCCGCGATTGACCGGGATCAAATGCGGGGTAAAGACGATCTCGACATTGCGCCCGGCGATCCGGCTGAACTCCTGGTCGAATTCGCCAAGGTGCCGGTGCGTGCCGCCCGCCGAATAGGCCATCGCATCCTCGCAGCGCTCGGCAAACAGCATGTTCTCCTTCAGCGAGCGACCGGCCCCCGAAACACCGTTCTTCAGGTCGCAGATGATCTCATCGAGATCGATCAGCCCGGCCTCGATCAATGGCCGCAGCGCGAATTGCACCGTCGCGGCGTTGCAGCCGGTGCCGGCCACCAGCCGCGCCGACCGGATCTCGTCACGGTAGAACTCGGTCAGCCCGTAGACCGCCTCTTTCTGCATCTCGACCGCGGCATGCGGCTTGCCATACCACTTTTCGTAGGCCGCCGGATCGCGCAGCCGGAAATCGGCAGAAAGGTCCACGACCTTTAGCCCTTTCGGCAGCCCGCTGATCATCTCCTGACTCATCGCATGCGGCAGCGCGGCAAAGGCCAGGTCGATCCCGTCAAAGTCGATCTCGTCGATCGTCGCCAGCTTCGGCAGGTCGAGATGGCGCAGATGCGGGAACACCTCGGCCATCTCCATCCCCGCCTTGCGGTCGCCCGACAGTGCCGCGATCTCCATCGAGGGATGGGTGGCGATCAGCCGGACAAGCTCCGCGCCGGTATAGCCCGAGGCTCCGAGTATCGCGATCTTCTGGGTCATTGCCTCTCCCTGGCTTCGGAATGACATCCGGCTCCGTTCAGGCCGCCTGGAACTCGACCTGCCGGCGCATGAACTGCGTCGCCCGCATCGAGACCTTGCGCGGATCGCCGGTGGTCAGGAACAGGCTCTCCTGTCCGGGCCCGGTCATGCCGGGATGCCGTTCCAGATAATCCGCAAGGCTCTCGGCCACAAGATTGGCCTGCGAATAAACCGCGACGCCCGGCCCCAGCGCATCCTGAAAGACCTCGTCCATCAGCGGGTAATGGGTGCAGCCCAAGACCGCCGCCTGCGGATCGGGCATCTTGCGCTTCAGCGCATCGACATGGCTCCGGACCAGCGCCTCGGCCAGGATCAGATCGCCCTCTTCGATCGCGTCCACCACCCCGCCGCAGGCCTGCGCCTCGACATCGACCCCGATGGCGCGAAAGGCAAGCTCGCGCTGAAACGCCCGGCTCGACACCGTCGCGGGCGTCGCGAACAATGCCACATGCTTGACCGCGACCTCGCGCGGCGGGCTGTTGTCGCCCCATTGCCGTTCGGTCAAGGCCTCGATCAGCGGCACGAAGACCCCCAGCACCCGCTTGCCCGACGGCACCCAGGCCTCCTGCATCCGGCGCAGCGCGGCCGGCGCTGGCGGTGTTGCAGGCCAGGATCACCAGGTCGCAACCCGCATCGAACAGCCGCTGCGTGGCGGCAGTGGTCAGGCCATAGATGTCGTCGGCGGTGCGCACGCCATAGGGCGCATGGGCGTTGTCGCCGAGATAGACGAAGGGAACATCGGGCAGACGCCGCTGCACCGCGCTCAGCACGGTCAGCCCGCCCAGCCCCGAATCGAATATGCCAACCGCCATCTAGACCCTGTATCTCGTATCGAACTCGAACCCATATCCCATGGATTTGAGCGGTATCGGAGACAGGGCATACGTCTGTTGGCGCAGGAAATCCATCATGCTTTTCGTGTCCGTCGCATGACGGTCCAGCACCTCGCGCGGGATCGGCTTGCCGATGGCCACCCGCACAGGCCCGCCCAGCCGGGCGCGGAACTCCTTGATCAAGAGCGCCAGCCGCAGATTGGCATGCAGATGGCTGGCCAGCTGGAACATCCGGCTGTTATGACCCTCGAAGAAGACCGGCACCACCGCCGCCTCGGATTTCGTGACCATCTTCGCGGTGAAGATGCGCCAGCGCGGATCCATCGGCCGGCCGAACGGCTTCGGCGCGGTGCTGACGGTGCCGCCCGGAAAGATGCCGATCGCGCCGCCGCGGCCCAGATAGGCCAGCGCCTCCTTCCGGGTCTCGAGGTTCAGCGCCACGGCCTCCTTGGTCTCGTCGAAGGAGATTGGCAGGATCACCCGGTCCAGATCCTCGGCCTTGCGGAAGACCTTGTGCGCGACGATGCGGAAATCGCCCCGCAGCGCCGACAGGATGTAGCCCATCATCAGCCCGTCAAGGATGCCATTGGGATGATTCGCGATCAGGATCAGCGGCCCCTCGGCCGGAATGTCGTCAAGACTGCCCGCCACCACGTCGAGGCTGAGCCCGTAACGCTCCAGCATCACCTGCCAGAAATCCCGGCCCCCGGCGACCTCGGCCTGATAGCCCTGTGCCCGCCGGATCAGCCGCAGCCGTCCGGTCGCGTTCTCCAGCGCGCGGATCAGCGCCTGCCCGCCGCGCGACCGCGCGGAACTGGCATAGCTGATGTCGCGCGCCATCTGGCGTTCGGTCAGGAGTGCACCCTTCCGCGGCTTCACATTCGCGCCCTCTCCCGTCTCATGCTCACATTCATCACTCGAGCGCGACAGGACGATGACAGCCGCCGATCACTCGGCGGCCTGTTGCAACGGCGCCCCGCCAGAGCGCAGGACGGTCAGCAGTTCCTCGCGGCGCTTCATCGCCTTGGCGTGATTCGCGGCTTTTACCGGCCCGAAACCGCGGATCTGCAACGGCAGTTCCGCAAGCGCCACGGCGGCGTACATCGTCTCGGGCTTCAGCTTGTCCAGGACCTCGGTCATGTCGGCCTCGTATTGCCCGATCAGCCCGCGCTCCATCTTCCGCTCGGCCGACCAGCCGAACGGGTCGAGCGGCGTGCCCCGCAACGCCTTCAACCGGGGCAGCACCGACAGCGCCGACACGATCCAGCTGCCGAATTCGCGCTTCTTCGGCCGTCCGTCAGCGCCCTTGCGCGACAGCACCGGCGGCGCCATCAGATAGGTCAGTTTCAGATCGCCATCGAATTCCGCCTTCGCCTTGGCTTCGGTCTCCTGCATCAGCCGCGCGACCTCGTATTCGTCCTTGTAGGCCAGCACCTTGTGATAGCCCCTGGCGACCGCCTCTTTCAGCCGCGCATCGTCAACCGCATCAACCAGTTTGCGATAGCGGTTGGCCAGCCGCCGCGACTGGTAGGCGACCAGGTGATCGGCGCGGAAGGCGATCCGATCCTCCAGCGTCTTCGGCAGTTCGACCACCTTGGGGGCAAGGATGCGCTCGACCTCTTTACCGTTCAGCACCGCCCAGCGGCCGATCTCGAAGGCGTACTTGTTGCGCTCGATGGCTGCACCGTTCAGCTCGATCGCCTTCAGAATCGCCGCCTCGCTCAACGGCACCAGCCCGCGCTGCCAGGCGGCGCCGAACAGGATCATGTTGGAATAGATCGAATCGCCCATCACCGCCCGCGCCAGTTCCGACGCGTCGAACATCGCCAGCCCGTCGCCCAGCCGCGCCCGCAACGACAGCATCAGCTGCTCGGTCGGCAGACGGAACTCGGTGTTGCGGGTGAAATCGCCGGTCATGATCTCGTGGCTGTTGACCACGCCGCCGGTGCGCCCGGTCGTCATCAGCCCCAGCGTCTTGGCACCGGCGCTGACCACCAGATCGCCACCGATCAGCGCGTCGCATTCGCCGGTGGCGACCCGGATCGCGCTGATATCCTCGGGTGCGTTCGCCAGACGGCAATGGATATGGACCGCGCCGCCCTTTTGCGCCAGGCCCGCCATCTCCATCATCCCGGCACCCTTGCCGTCCAGATAGGCGGCCATCGCCATGACCGCGCCGATGGTCACCACCCCGGTGCCGCCGACCCCGGTGATGACGACGTTATGGGTGCCGTCGATGGCGGGCAATTCGGGCTGTGGCAACTCGCCCAGATCCAGCTCCACCGTCGCGGCCTTCCTGATCTTCGCGCCCTCGACGGTCACGAAGGAGGGGCAGAAGCCCTGCAAGCAGGAATAGTCCTTGTTGCACGAGGACTGGTCGATCGCCCGCTTGCGGCCCAGCTCGGTCTCGACCGGCACGATCGAGACGCAGTTCGACTGCACCCCGCAATCGCCGCAGCCCTCGCAGATGTCGGTGTTGATGAACACCCGCTTGTCGGGGTCCGGAAACTGCCCGCGCTTGCGGCGGCGGCGCTTCTCGGCGGCACAGGTCTGAACGTAAACGATGACCGATACACCGTTGATCTTACGAAACTTCTCTTCCACCGAAAGCAGCTCGGACCGGGGATGTCGAGAGACGCCGCGGGGCATATCGCCCAGCGCGGATTCCTCTTTCTCGTCATAGACCACGGCCAGATGCTCGACACCCATCGCCTGCACTTCGCGCACGATGCGGTCGGCGGTCAGCCCGCCCTCGTTCTTCTGGCCGCCGGTCATCGCGACGGCATCATTGAACAGGATCTTGTAGGTGATGTTCGTTCCCGCCGCCAAGGCGGCGCGGATCGCCTGCACACCGGAATGGTTATAGGTGCCGTCGCCGAGGTTCTGGAACACATGCTCGCGCTTCGAGAACGGCGCCTCGCCGATCCAGTTCGCGCCCTCGCCGCCCATCTGGGTGAAACCGACGGTGTCGCGATCCATCCACTGCACCATGTAGTGACAACCGATCCCCGCATAGGCACGCGACCCCTCGGGCAACCGCGTCGAGGTGTTGTGCGGGCACCCGGAACAGAAATACGGCAACCGCGCCGCCAGTTCCGGGGCGTTATCCGCTTTCTCAGCGTCTTCAATCGCTTGCAGTCCGTCCTTGATGCCGTCAGTGCCGCGACCTTCCTCGATCAGCAGCTTGCCGATGGACTTCGCGATATGGGTCGGCGACAGCGCGTAGCGGGTCGGGAACAGCTCTTCGCCGTTCTTCATCCAGCCATAGACGCGCCGGTTGGTGTCGTCGAACAGCGCCTCCTTGACCTGCACCTCGATCAGCTTGCGCTTTTCTTCTACGACGACGATCAGCTCCAGCCCTTCGGCCCAGTCGTGGAACGATTTCATGTCCAGCGGCCAGACCTGCCCGACCTTGTAGGTCGTGATCCCCAGCCGCTCCGCCTCGTCCCGGTCGATGCCGAGAAGGCTCATCGCATGGGCGAGGTCCAGCCAGTTCTTACCCGCCGCCACGAATCCGATCTTCGCACCAGGCTTGCCCCAGACCCGCTTGTCGATATTGTTCGCGCGCGCGAAGGCTTCCGCGGCAAATCTCTTGTAGTCGATCATCCGCGCTTCCTGCGCGACGGGGGTATCGACCAGCCGGATGTTCAGCCCGCCCTCCGGTATCTCGAATTCTGGGGTGACGAACTGCATCCGGTCCGGACGGCCATCGACGACCGAGGTCACCTCGATCGTATCCTTCATCACCTTCAGCCCGACCCACATCCCCGAGAACCGCGACAGCGCGTAGCCGTAAAGCCCGTAATCCAGGATCTCCTGCACCCCGGCCGGCGACAGGACGGGCATGTAGGTGTCCACCATCGCCCAGTCGGACTGGTGCAGCGTCGTCGAACTTTCGCCGGTATGGTCGTCGCCCATCGCCATGATCACCCCGCCATGGCGCGAACTTCCGGCCATGTTGGCGTGGCGCATCACGTCGCCCGACCGGTCGACGCCCGGACCCTTGCCGTACCAAAGACCGAACACGCCATCGAACCTGCCCTCGCCGCGCAACTCGGCCTGCTGGCTGCCCCAAAGTGCCGTAGCGGCCAGATCCTCGTTCAGACCTTCCTGGAACACCACGTCGGCGGCCTGAAGATCCTTGCGGGCCTTCGCCATCTGCAGATCGACCCCGCCCAGCGGCGAACCGCGATATCCGGTCACGTAGCCGGCCGTGTTCAACCCGGCCATCCGGTCACGCGCCTTCTGCATCAGCATCAGCCGGACCAGCGCCTGCGTGCCATTCATCAGGACGGTGGATTTCTCCAGATCGAACTTGTCGTGCAAGGTGATGTCTTCGGTGCCCATTTCATGCCTCCCAGCATCGTGCCTGCCTTCCATTATAGGTCAAATTTGCTGACCTACAAAACGAATTCCTCTGACTTGCGCATTTGCAATCCGTCCACTTTTCCAAGTAATCCTGTGCAAATTGCAGCGTATCAATTGGTAATGGTCGGATTGAAATGGACTGGGACAAGCTACGAATCTTTCATGCGGTGGCCGATGCCGGCAGCCTGACCCATGCCGGCGATGTCCTGCATCTGTCGCAATCGGCGGTGTCCCGCCAGATCCGCGGGCTCGAGGAAAGCCTGAACACCACGCTTTTTCACCGCCATGCACGGGGACTGATTCTCACCGAACAGGGCGAGTTGCTGTTCGATGCGACCAGCGCGATGTACCGGCGTCTCGAAACCGCGGCGGCGCGGATCCGCGACAGCGAGGAAGAGGTGTTCGGCGAATTGCGCGTGACCACGACGACGGGCTTCGGCACGCTCTGGCTGGCCCCGCGGCTTCCGAAGCTCTACGAGAAATTCCCCGACCTCAAGATCGACCTGATGCTCGAGGAACGCGTGCTCGACCTGCCCATGCGCGAGGCCGATGTCGCGATCCGGATGAAAGAGCCCAGCCAGGCCGACCTGATCCGCAGGCGGCTGATGTCGGTCAGGATGCGGCTCTACGCCACGCCGGCCTATCTGCAGGCCAAGGGCACACCGGAACGGCCGCGCGACCTGTCCGGCCATCGGCTGATCTGCCAGAACACCGCCTCGCCGCAGGTCTCGGCCGGGGCGACCCTCGTGCAAGAATTACTGACCTACGACATTCCCTCGACGCTGACCGTGAACAACTATTTCGGCGTGCTGCAGGCCATACTGAACGACCTCGGGATCGGCGTCTTGCCGGATTACCTGACCGAGGATTTCCCCGATCTCGTCCGGGTCCTGCCGGAAATCGAGTCGAACGAAGTGCCGGTGTTCCTCGCCTATCCCGAGGAACTGCGCCAGTCCAAGCGGATCTCGGCATTCCGCGACTTCGTGATGGAAGAGATCATCGCCCACCGCAAGCGCCGGAGAACCGAGGCCGAGACCGCCTGACCTTCTGCCATGCAGCGGCTGCATAGCAGCAATGCATCGGAGAAGGCCAATTTTGCTTGAAGGGTCCGTCGGGCATCCCTAAATGCAACGTGAAGCCGATGGTTGAGGCAACTCTCAGCGGCTTTTACCTCCCTGTTGGACTTGGCCGGGCTTTTGCCCGGCCTCTTTTTTGCAGGCGGGTACGGCATTGCAACGCCGCCTGGTGCGCCGATCCGATCATTCAGCGAGATCTCAGAGCTATTTGCTCAAACTCGCCTCGACACGCGCGGCAAGACCGGCCTGCGAGATCATCCGACCAGCCACTTTGCAGGTTTCCTGAGCGATGCTCCGGCTTGCCTCACGGACGAGAATTGGTGCGTCGCTTTGATATCGCTTGGCGAAATCAGTCATGCGACCGCATTGCTGCACCGCGATCTGTGCCGCCGAAAACGTTTCGCCAACCAGCGGCGCGGTGTCGGTGATCTCGGTGGCCCGCCGGTCTACCTGAGCTGTGACGGCTCGCACGATCTCATCGCCTCGATCAATGTCGGCGATCAAATCAAGATTGACCAGAAAGAACTCAAACTCTTCGAGTTCGTCGACGAAATCGCCAGAGGCATTGAAGTCGATCCCGGGAGTTGAAGAACCATCATCCTCTATTGCGATGCCTTCGGCGCTGATCCAACTAAAGCCGTTCGCCTCGACCCAAAGCGCCGTTTCGCCGTCGAAGAACCCGATAGGAGAGGCGTTGAAGTTCTCGAGCACTCGCGTCGGCCCACAATTGCCGCCGAAACCACTGAAGAAGACCCTGAGAATGGCGAAGTTGAAGCTGTCGAACGGCGCGGTCACTCCAAGTCCGTTGGAGGCCGTCGAAGCATAAACGTCACCGAGCGAGGTCGGTTCATCGGCCCCCGGTACGTCGCCGAAGCCAACGCCGCAGGCGCCATCGGGGCGAGCATCCGAGAGGTCGGAGTTTCCGGAGTCATAGATGCCGAGATTGCTCTGACTTGTTCCAAACTTGACGATGAAATCTGCATCGCCTGCAGAAAGGGGAATAGGGGTCGAGAATACGGCCAATGCCGCAATAAAAATGCGCTTCATTTTGTGCTCCAAATCAATTGCGCCGACCCGTTAGCGGTCAGCAATAAATGTCAACATTATAGTCGATTTCGTCGCAAAAGTCGACCACCACCGGCATCTACAAGCGCGACTCAAGAGTCGCGACCCCTCCGCTCAGCACCACTGAAGGACATCGCTCGCCGACACGGGTGGGACGCGTTCAGGCGGCTTGGCGACGGAGTTTCCGGGCAGGATAGCTAACAGATCTCTGCCAAGACTACCCCGACCAGGGTATCCGCAGCCACACCACTTGGTTGCAGCCGCATCGGCGGTAAAAACCCCCCACCCGGTCCCTTTTCCCCCGCGCCCATCTCCTCTAAGAGATGCACGAACGGACCGGGGGACCATATGGACGAGCCGCAAATCACCGAAGACCTGATCGCCGCCCACGGGCTGAAGCCCGACGAATACCAGCGCGTTCTGGATATCATCGGGCGCGAACCGAGCTTCACCGAACTCGGCATCTTCTCGGCGATGTGGAACGAGCATTGTTCCTACAAATCCTCCAAGAAATGGCTGCGGACGCTGCCGACAACCGGCCCGCAAGTCATCTGCGGCCCTGGAGAGAATGCCGGCGTCGTCGATATCGGCGACGGCCAGGCGGTGGTCTTCAAGATGGAAAGCCACAACCACCCCTCCTACATCGAGCCCTATCAGGGTGCGGCTACCGGCGTCGGCGGCATCCTGCGCGACGTCTTCACGATGGGCGCGCGGCCGATCGCGGCGATGAACTCGCTCTCGTTCGGCGACCCCTCGCATCCGAAAACCCGCCAGCTGGTCAATGGCGTGGTCGATGGTATCGGCGGCTACGGCAACTGCTTCGGCGTGCCCACGATCGGCGGCGAGGTGCGGTTCCACCGCGCCTATAACGGCAACTGCCTCGTCAACGCCTTCGCGGCCGGATTGGCCGATGCCGACAAGATCTTCTATTCGGCGGCGTCCGGCGTCGGTATGCCCGTCGTCTATCTCGGCGCGAAAACGGGGCGCGACGGCGTCGGCGGTGCGACCATGGCATCCGCCGAGTTCGACGATACGATCGAGGAAAAGCGCCCCACCGTGCAGGTCGGCGACCCGTTCACCGAAAAGCGGTTGATGGAAGCCTGCATGGAACTGATGGCGACGGGTGCCGTGATCTCGATTCAGGACATGGGTGCTGCGGGCCTGACCTGTTCCGCGGTCGAGATGGGCGACAAGGGCAATCTCGGGATCCGGCTGAACCTCGACGCGGTGCCGGTCCGCGAAAGGAACATGACCGCCTATGAGATGATGCTGTCGGAATCCCAGGAACGGATGCTGATGGTCCTGAACCCGGACCTGGAGGCCGAGGCCAAGGCGGTGTTCGACAAATGGGATCTCGATTTCGCCATCGTCGGAGAGACGATTGCCGAGGATCGTTTCCTGGTGATGTTGAACAACGAAGTGAAGGCCGACCTGCCCTTGAAGGCGCTTTCCGGCAACGCGCCGGAATATGATCGCCCGTGGGTCGAAAGCCCGACGCCTGCCATACACTTTGCCGACGTTCCGCAGACAGACCCGATCGACGCCCTGAAGGCGCTGATCTCGTCTCCGAACTACGCCGCCAAGCAATGGGTTTACGAGCAGTATGACCACATGGTCATGGCCGACACTGTCGTCGCCCCCGGCCTTGGCGCCGGCGTGATCCGGGTTCACGGCACTCCGAAGATGCTGGCCTTTACCTCGGACGTGACACCCCGTTACGTCATGGCCAACCCCTTCGAAGGCGGCAAGCAGGCAGTCGCGGAAGCCTGGCGCAACCTCGTCGCCGTCGGTGCGCGGCCTCTGGCCACCACCGACAATCTGAACTTCGGCAATCCCGAAAAGCCTGAAATCATGGGACAATTCGTCGGCGCAATAAAAGGCATCGGCGAAGCCGTGGCGGCGCTCGACATGCCCATCGTCTCCGGCAACGTCTCGCTTTACAACGAGACCGACGGCACCGGCATCCTGCCCACCCCCACGATCGGCGCGGTCGGGCTTGTGGAAAGCGAGGATCGGCTGATCTCGGGCCATGCCCGCGAGGGCCACGTGGCGCTGCTGATCGGTGACACCCACGGGCATCTCGCGCAATCTGCACTGCTGGCAGAGGTGTTTCACCGCGAAGAGGGCGACGCCCCGCCGGTCGATCTGGAGGCAGAGCGCAGGAACGGCGAATTCATTCTGGAAAACCATCAGCTTATCCGCGCCTGCGCTGACTTGTCGGATGGCGGCCTCGCACTGGCGGCGTTCGAGATGGCCGAGGCGGGCAGTATCGGTGTCGAGCTTGAAACCGAGGACACGCCGACATTGTTCGGCGAGGACCAGTCCCGCTACCTTGTCGCCTGCAACTTCGATCAGGCCGAGGCGATGATGGTCGCGGCGGGCAAGGCCGGCGTACCGATCCGGGCGGTCGGCCGCTTCGGCGGAGAGACGGTGACATTTGGCAGCGTCTCTGCCCCGCTGCACGAGCTGGCGAGCATCTACCGAGCCAGCTTTGCCGCCTCGTTCGGCCAAGAGATGACCTGACACGGCAGGCAGAGGCAGCCACTTGCACCTCTCTGCCCTGCACTCTACATCAATAGCAAGATTGAACGGAGACGCCCCATGGCCATCCAGGCGCAGGAAATCGAAGACCTCATTCGCGAGAGTTTTCCGAACGCCAGCATCACGATCACCGACCTTGCAGGCGACGGCAACCACTATGCCGCAGAGGTCGTGGACGAGAGCTTCAAGGGCATGAACCGCGTCCAGCAGCAGCGGGCGGTCTATGCCGCCCTCAAGGGGAAAATGGATGGCAGCGCGGGTGAATTGCACGCGCTGGCCCTCACCACGAAAGCACCGGAGTAGCGCGAATGTCAGACGCTGAAACCCAGATCAAGGAAACCGTGACCGGCAACGATGTTGTCCTGTTCATGAAAGGCACGAAAACCATGCCCCAATGCGGCTTTTCAAGCCGCGTCGCCGGGGTGCTGAACTTCATGGGTGTGGACTACACCGACGTAAACGTTCTGGCCGATGAAGGTATCCGGCAAGGCATCAAGGATTATTCCGACTGGCCGACGATCCCGCAGCTTTACGTCAAGGGAGAGTTCGTCGGCGGCTGCGACATCATCACCGAGATGACCCTGTCTGGCGAGCTCGATCAGCTTTTCGAGGCCAAGGGCGTGACCTACGACAAGGCCGCCGCCGAGAAGATCCGCGAAGCAAACGCCTGATCGGCGGCATTCGCGCCGCCCGTCAGCTTCTTCGGCAAGCCGCGTGAAACGTCGCCTCGGTGCCTTGGCTCCAGACATTGTTTGAGCTGTCGCCGGGCAAGACACGATCTGCGCCCGATACGGACTGGCTGCGTGCAGATTGGCTCACTGCCGCATGCGTCTCACGACGCCGCCTTCTCCTCGACCGCGGCGGCAAGCGATTCGGCGCGGGCCGCCATTTCGGCCAGCGTTTCGGTCAGTTGCGGCGGAATAACCGAGACTTCCACGGTCTTCGGCGCCGGTTCGGGCCGGCCCCGCAATTCCTCGATAAGCTTGTCCTGCGCGGCTAGCTTCTGTTCCAGCCCGCGCAACTGCTCGTCGATACCGGCGGTCTTGTCAGCCAGCATCAGCCCCGCCATCAGCAGCATCCGGCTTTCCGGCATCCGGCCGATCTGCTTGCTCAGCACCGCGGCCTCGGCATCCAGCATCGCGGCGGCGGATTTGAGGAAATGCTCTTCGCCGGTTTGGCAGGCAACTTCGAATTCGCGGCCGCCGATTGTGATTTTCACGTCAGGCATTCGCTTCCCTCTCCAGCAAAGGCTTCAGTTCGCCCAGCACCGCGTCAAGCTCGGCCCGGTCGGAGTCGCGACTGGTACGAAGGGCGTCGAGTTCGGTCATCATCGCCTTGTTTATCAGATGCGCGTCGCCGACTCCCCGCTCATTCGCCTCGCGCAAGGCCTGATTGTTTTCCCGCAGTTGGGCATTCACGCGCTTGAGTTTCTGGATCTCCGCATCGCGTGCCGAAGCGGCCTGTCGCAGGCGCCCTACTTCGGCTTCCAGCGCGCTCACCGTCTGTTCCTGCCGGTCGCGGATCGCGCGAACACGCTCTTCCAACTGGGAATTGGCACTCCGTTCGGTTTCGAGCGCCTCGCGCAGCTGCGATACCTCTTCGGACGACCCGCCTCCGCCGGTCCCTCCGATACGGTCAAGCCCGGCACCGATCCTCTCGAGCGCAGAGCTTATCCGTCGTTCCAGTTCAGTGATGTCACTCATACCGGCTCCTGCCCCTCTTCCACCCGGTCCACCTTAGGCCGAGAATCCGAATCCACCAGCGCAAAGTCAAGCCAAAGGCGGGCGACCGGCAGGAAAGCGGCAGTTCCGACAGGCTGATCCGGGGCAGTCTCCTTGATCTTCGGAAATTGGCTGCTATCAACCGGTCATTCGCTTTAACCGAAGGACCGAACCCCGTGGATATTGAAACCCTGCGTCAAGAGCATCCCGATCACTGGACAAAGGCCGCCGCGATCCGCGTGCTGGCGATGGATGCAGTTCAGGCTGCGAATTCGGGGCATCCGGGGATGCCGATGGGCATGGCCGACGTTGCAACGGTTCTTTACGAAAAACATCTCAAATTCGATGCGAAGGCACCGGACTGGCCTGATCGCGACCGGTTCATCCTGTCGGCGGGCCATGGTTCGATGCTGCTCTACGCGCTGATGCACCTGACCGGATACGAACAGATCACGATGGACGAAATCCGGAACTTCCGGCAATTCGGCGCAAGGACCGCAGGCCACCCCGAGAATTTCCTGGCTGACGGAATCGAAACGACGACCGGCCCGCTGGGTCAGGGGCTTTCCAACGCCGTCGGCTTCGCATTGGCCGAAGAGATGCTGCGCGCGCGCTTCGGGCGCAAGGTCGTGGACCACTACACCTATGTAATCGCGGGTGATGGGTGCCTGATGGAGGGTATCAGCCACGAGGCGATCGGACTTGCCGGCAATCAGAAGCTGTCCAGGTTGATCGTCCTTTGGGACAACAACGACATCACGATCGACGGCAAGGTGTCGCTGTCCGATGTGACCGACCAGAAGAAGCGCTTCCAGGCCGCCGGCTGGCAGGTCCTGTCCTGCGACGGCCACAATCCGGTCGAGATCGACGAGGCGCTGACCGCCGCCAGGAAATCCAAGAAGCCGACGATGATCGACTGCAAGACGCATATCGGTTTCGGCTCTCCCGCCAAGCAGGACACCGCGAAGGCGCATGGCTCGCCGCTTGGACCGGAAGAGATCGCGAAGGTTCGCGATATCTACGGCTGGACCCATCCGGCCTTCGAGATCCCGGCGGACATCAAGTCGGCCTGGGAAGAGATCGGCGCGCGCGGTTCGTCCGACCGGGCGGATTGGCAGGAAAGATTCGATGCGCTTTCGGACAACCGCAAGAAGGAGTTCGACCGCGTTATCTCCGGCGAGGCACCGCGCAAGCTGTCGGCAACCATCAAGGCGCTGAAAAAGCAGATCACCGAGACAGGGCCCAAGGTCGCAACACGCAAATCCTCGGAAATGGTTCTGGAAGTCGTGAACCCGATCATGCCCGAAACCATCGGCGGTTCCGCCGACCTGACCGGTTCCAACAACACCCTGACCGCCGATCTCGGCATCTTCAGCCCCGAGAACCGCAAGGGGCGCTATATCCATTACGGGATCCGGGAACACGGCATGGCCGCCGCGATGAACGGCATGGTGCTGCATGGCGGCATCCGCCCCTATGGCGGCACTTTCCTGACCTTCGTGGACTATGCCCGCGGCGCCGTGCGCCTGGCTTCGCTGATGCAGGCACCCACGGTCTTCGTCATGACGCATGACAGCATCGGGCTGGGCGAGGATGGTCCGACCCATCAGCCCATCGAGCATCTGGCGATCTGCCGGGCAACTCCCAACAGCTGGACATTCCGGCCCGCGGACACCGTCGAAACCGCAGAGGCCTGGGAGCTTGCCTTGACGTCGACCAAGACGCCCTCGGTGCTGGCGCTGTCGCGGCAGAACCTGCCGACGGTGCGGACCGAGCACAAGCTCAAGAACCTGACCGCCCAGGGCGCCTATGTTCTGGCAGAGGCCGGGGGCAAGCGTCAGGCGATCCTGATCGCGACGGGTTCGGAGGTGGAAATCGCTCTGAAGGCGCGCGAGATCCTCGAAGGCAAAGGCATCGGCACCCGTGTTGTCTCGATGCCTTGTACGGAGCTTTTCGCTGATCAGGACGAGTCCTACCGCCGCAAGGTCCTGCCCGCGGGTCCGGTCCGCGTTGCCGTCGAGGCCGGTGTCCGTCAGGGCTGGGACCGGTGGCTCCTGGGCGAGCGCGGCCGCGAGGCGAAGGCTGGCTTCGTCGGGATGGACAGCTTCGGTGCCTCCGCCCCTGCCCCGGTGCTGTACGAAAAATTCGGCATCACGGCGGAAAACGTCGTCGCACAGGTCGAGAACCTGCTCTGACCGCCGCCCGGACAATGGCAGTGGACGCCGCCATCACGCCATTGTCCAGCTTGCGGCTGCCTGAACACTTTGGGCTTCGACGCGACATGCCGGCGCCGCCGGAAAGACGGAAGAAGGGCTACGCCGAGACTTTCGACGCGCTGACACTGGTCTACGATTGCTTCTACGACGACGCCGCGCGGCAGGTCGTTCTGGTTTGCCCCCGCTTGCTGAACCTGTGGCCGCTATTGCGCGACGGGCTGTCAATTAACGGCGAGAGCGTCGGTGCAAGACTGCGCAGAACCAAGATGTTGCGGGTCGAGATCCTGCGCATCGCCAGCCCCGACAGACCTGATACCGTCACGCTGTCCGTCGCCGGCGAAAGTCTGACCCTGCCGGTCGGATCCACCGAGTTGGAATGCTTTCAGGATCGCAACGTTTTGATGGCGATCTCGAAGAACAACCCGATCGAATGGATCGAGGACTGGGTGCGCTACCATGTGTCGGCGCACCGGGCCGACGCACTGCTGCTGATCGACAACGGCTCGACCGCCTATACGGTTGAGGAGCTTCTGTCGCGGCTCTCGGCCCTTTCCGGGTTGCAGACCGTCCGTATCCTGCCCGCGCCCTTCCCCTATGGCGGGCCAAGCGGCGGCCGCTTCCATCCGCCGGCAAAGTTCCTGCAGACCTCGATGTTCAACGTCGCGCAACTGCGGTTTCTGCATTTCGCCCGGGCGGTCCTGTCGGTCGATATCGACGAACTGGTATCGCCCGCGGCCGGTTCGATCTTCGACGCGGCGGTCCGTTCCGCTTTCGGCATGGTCTCGTTCTTCGGCCACTGGGTCTATCCGCCGCGTGCCGGTACCGCGAGGCCCCAGCGGGCGCATGCGATGCGCCGGGGGCGCAAGATGATCGCCAATCCGAAATGGTGCGTCGTGCCGAACAGTCTTGCCGGCCGGTTCAGTTGGGCGATCCACCGCCCCGGCGGAGTATTTTACCCGCTGACGATCCGCCGGCGCTTTCGCTATTGGCATTGCTATGCGACCTCGACCAGCTGGAAATCCAACCGAACCCGTCGGATCCGCGACCTTTCGCCCTGCCCCGAACTGACCAGCGCCCTCTGCGATCATCTGCCCGGCGACACTCCCAACTAGCGTTGCTGCCCCCGCAACCATGCCGGGTTTCGCGGGCGATTGGCCCCGAAGTTTGCGCTAACATCGCATGTTTACGCTATCAGGTTGGCGCGCAAGGCTTTTCTGTCTCAGGATGCATCTGTATACCGCGCGCAAGGAAGGCGCGGGCAGCGCCGGGGAACGGGAGAACGGGAATGACGGTGACAGTCGGGATCAACGGCTTCGGTCGCATCGGGCGCTGCACCCTGGCGCATATCACCGAGGCGGCGCGTAACGACGTTCAGGTGGTGAAGATCAACGCCACCGGCCCGATCGAGACCAACGCCCATCTGCTGAAATACGACAGCGTTCACGGCCGCTTCAACGGCGAGGTCAAGGTCTCTGGCAACATGATGGACCTCGGCCGCGGCCCGATGGAGGTGTTCTCGACCTACAATCCGGAAGAGCTTGACTGGTCCGGGGTCGATGTCGTTCTGGAATGCTCCGGGAAATTCAACGACGGGCACAAATCGGCGGTCCATCTGGAACGCGGCGCGAAGCGCGTACTGATCTCCGCCCCCGCGACCAATGTGGATCGGACGGTGGTCTACGGCGTCAACCACCGCAGCCTGCTGCCGGAAGACCGGATGGTCTCGAACGGTTCCTGCACCACCAATTGCCTGGCTCCGCTTGCAAAGGTGCTGAACGACGCGATCGGCATCGAACGCGGCATCATGACGACCATCCACAGCTATACCGGCGACCAGCCGACGCTCGATCGCCGGCACAAGGATCTCTACCGCGCCCGCGCCGCCGCGATGGCGATGATCCCGACTTCGACCGGCGCCGCGAAAGCCTTGGGTGAAGTGCTGCCCGAACTGGCCGGCAAGCTTGACGGCACGGCCATGCGCGTCCCCACGCCCAATGTTTCCGCCGTTGACCTGACCTTCGAAGCGTCGCGGGATGTCACCGAAGCCGAAGTCAACGACATCGTCCGCGAAGCCGCTGCTGGGCACATTGGGTCGGTTCTTGCCTATGACCCGGAACCCAAGGTCTCTATCGACTTCAATCACACGACGCATTCGTCTATCTTCGCGCCGGATCAGACCAAGGTCGTCGGCGGGCGCATGGTTCGCGTGCTGGCCTGGTACGATAACGAATGGGGCTTTTCCTGCCGGATGGCGGACGTTGCGGCGGCAATGGGGCGGCTCCTGCAATAACGGGAGCGCCGATCATCACCAATAACATAGCGATCGCACTGGGGCTTCTGGTTCTGGGCTTCATCGCCGTTGACCTCTACGTCTACGACTGGGCCATGACGTTGTATGTGGCGCGGAAATTTGTTCTCTTGATAGAATATCTTCAATTCTGGCGATGATTCCGCCGATACCGTTGACCTTTGCCCCGATATGCACATGTTAGCGGTAACGAAACCGATTTCCGGCCCTCGGGCCTTGGGACAAGTGGAGGACCGTTATGGCCGTCAAAGTTGCGATCAACGGATTCGGGCGCATTGGGCGAAACGTCCTGCGGTCGATCGTCGAATCAGGCCGGACAGATATCGAAGTCGTGGCGATCAATGATCTGGGCCCGGTCGAGACGAATGCCCATCTTCTACAATTCGACAGCGTGCATGGCCGCTTCCCGCACGAGGTCAAGACGACCGAGACCACGATCGATGCCGGCCGCGGCCCGATCGAGGTTACCGCCCTCCGCAACCCCGAGGAATTGCCCTGGAAGCATATCGACGTCGTTCTCGAATGCACCGGCGTGTTCACGGACCGGGACAAGGCGGCGATCCACCTGAAGAACGGCGCATCGCGCGTGCTTGTCTCTGCCCCCTCGAAGGGCGCCGACAAGACCATCGTCCTCGGCATTAACGAAGGTCTGCTCAGCGCCGATGACCTGGTGGTGTCGAACGGCTCCTGCACGACGAATTGCCTTGCCCCCGTCGCCAAGGTCCTGAACGACAACTTCGGCCTGACGACCGGTTTCATGACCACGATCCACAGCTATACCGGCGACCAGCCAACGCTCGATACCTTGCACAAGGATCTCTATCGCGCCCGCGCTGCCGCGATGTCGATGATCCCGACCTCGACCGGCGCGGCCAAGGCCATCGGGCTGGTTCTGCCCGAACTGGAAGGCAAGCTCGACGGCTCCTCGGTCAGGGTCCCGACGCCGAATGTAAGCTGCATCGACCTTACCGCGGTGCTGGAGAAATCCGCGACCGTGGAAGAGATCAACAGCGCGTTCAAGTCGGCTTCCGAGAAAGGCCCAATGAAGAATATCCTGGGATACGAGCCGCGACCACTGGTTTCGATGGATTTCAACCACAACCCGAACTCGTCGACCTTCGCCCCGGAACAGACCAAGGTTCTTCCGGGCAAATTCGTGCGGGTTCTGGCCTGGTATGACAACGAATGGGGCTTTTCCTGCCGCATGGCCGATGTCGCGGTAGAGATGGGCAAGCATCTCTAGAATCCTGGACGCCTACGCGAATTTCTCGACAAGCGCCGTCTTGACTGCTGGCGTGACGAACTTCGTCACGTCACCGCCCAACCGCGCGATTTCCTTGACCAGCTTCGAGGCGATGGCCTGGTGTTTCGCCTCGGCCATCATGAAAACCGTTTCGACGGATGAATCGAGCGCGCGGTTCATCCCGACCATCTGAAACTCGTACTCGAAATCCGAAACCGCGCGGAGCCCGCGAATGATGACCCCCGCGCCCACATCGCGGGCGCAGTCGATCAGCAGGTTCTCGAACGGATGCGCGACGATCTCGGTGCCGGTCTGTTCGGCGATCGAGATGCATTCGGCTTCGATCATGCGCACGCGATCCTCAAGCGAGAACAGCGGATTCTTGTCGCGGTTGATCGCTACGCCGATGACCAGCCGGTCGACAAGCGCCGAAGCGCGCCGGATGATGTCCAGATGACCAAGCGTAACTGGGTCGAACGTGCCGGGGTAAAGACCAATCCGCATCGGGCATTCCTCATTTCCGAGCCACGAAAACCCATTGCGGCGCGTAATTCAAGTGCTCGATGCCGGACGGGTGAGCGACATGGCGGCCGGACTAGTGACCCATTATCATCCCTGCCAAGGCGTCCTTTTCCATCGACAGTTCCGACAGCCGCGCCTTCACCACATCCCCGATAGAGATCAGCCCGACCATTTCATCGTCGGCCATGACCGGCAGGTGACGGAACCGCCCGACCGTCATCTTTTCCAGCACCTCGTCGGCGCTGTCATGACTGGTGCAGCTGACGAGCTTTTTCGTCATCAGGTCATCCACGGTTTCCGAAAGGCAGCCGACGCCGTGCCGCCCAAGCTCCCTGACGATGTCGCGTTCCGACAGAATCCCGAGCGGGACTTTGCCATCGACCGAGATGACAACCGCACCAATACCCTTCGAGGACAGGAACTCGGCGGCATCCGACACCGAGGTTCCCGGCGGCAGCGTGAATACTCCCTGGCCGGCTTTTCCCTTGAGTATCTGACTTACCATCATGGCCGCTACTCCCGCTTTTCGTTCAATGTCCTAGCGTCACCCCTAGCCGGGCGTCGTGTCAAGCATAGCCTTGCCCGGCCAGCCCGGTCGCGGCGGTCGCAGGCGCAGGATTGGAGATCGCGGGGATGCCCCTTTCGCGCCCGGCGAAGCGGGACTAGGCTGCGCCAAGCAGATTCATGGAGTGACCAAATGGACGAACTTTCACATTTCATCGGCGGCAAGCGGGTCAAGGGATCTTCCGGCCGGTTCGCGGACGTATTCAACCCCGCGACCGGCGAGGTGCAGGCGCGCGTGCCGCTTGCCTCGGCGAAAGAGGTCGATGCGGCGATCGCGGCCGCGGCCGAGGCGCAACTGGCCTGGGGCGCGACGAACCCCCAGAAGCGCGCGCGCGTCATGATGGAATTCGTCCGGCTCCTGAACCGGGACATGGAGAAGCTGGCCGAGGCGCTGAGCCGCGAGCACGGCAAGACCATTCCCGACGCCAAGGGCGACGTGCAGCGCGGCCTTGAGGTCGTGGAATTCTGCATCGGCGCGCCGCATCTGCTGAAAGGCGAATTCACCGACGGCGCGGGTCCGGGCATTGACATGTATTCCATGCGCCAACCGCTTGGTGTCGTTGCCGGAATCACTCCATTCAACTTTCCGGCGATGATCCCGATGTGGAAAATGGCCCCCGCGCTCGCCTGCGGCAACGCCTTCATCCTGAAACCGTCCGAGCGCGACCCCTCGGTGCCGCTGATGCTGGCCGAACTTTTGAAAGAGGCCGGGCTGCCCGATGGCGTGTTGCAGGTCGTCAACGGCGACAAGGAGGCCGTCGACGCCATTCTCGACAACGAGACCGTGCAGGCGGTGGGTTTCGTGGGATCGACACCGATCGCGCAGTACATCTATTCGCGGGGCTGCGCCAACGGCAAGCGGGTGCAGTGCTTCGGCGGGGCCAAGAACCACATGATCATCATGCCTGATGCCGACATGGATCAGGCCGCGGATGCGTTGATCGGCGCGGGCTATGGCGCTGCCGGCGAACGCTGCATGGCCATTTCGGTGGCCGTGCCGGTGGGCGACGAGACCGCCGATGCGCTGATCGAAAAGCTGGTTCCCCGCATCGAAAAGCTGAAGGTCGGTCCCTATACTGCCGGCGATGACGTGGATTACGGTCCTGTGGTCACTGCCGCCGCGAAGACCAATATCGAGAAGCTGGTGCAGTCGGGTATCGACCAAGGCGCGAAGCTGGTGATCGACGGGCGCGGTTTCAAGTTGCAGGGATACGAGGACGGCTTTTTCATCGGCCCGCACCTCTTCGATCATGTCACAACCGACATGGACATTTACCGCAAAGAGATCTTCGGCCCGGTTCTGTCCACAGTCCGCGCGAAAAGCTACGACGAAGCGCTCGGCTATGCGATGGACCACGAATACGGCAACGGCACCGCGATATTCACCCGCGACGGCGACGCGGCGCGGGATTTCGCCAGCCGGATCAATATCGGCATGGTCGGGATCAACGTGCCGATCCCTGTGCCGCTGGCCTACCACACCTTCGGCGGCTGGAAGAAATCCGGCTTCGGCGACCTCAACCAGCATGGGCCGGACAGCTTCCGGTTCTACACCCGCACCAAGACAGTGACCGCGCGCTGGCCATCCGGGCTCAAGGAAGGCGGCGAGTTCCACTTCAAGGCGATGGATTGAGGACCGGACATTCCGGGCCTTGGCACATCCATGTGTGGCGGGGCAGAAGGGCGGGCAACGCCAGCGTTGCTTGCCCGAAGGCTTTCGATCTGCTCAACTGACGCCAAAGAGGGACAGCGATGAAAGAGCCCGATTTCACGATCGGCATCGAAGAGGAATATCTTCTGGTCGATGCCGAGACGATGGACCTTGCCGTCGCGCCAGAGGCGTTGATGGAGGAATGCGCCGCCGATCTCGAGGGCAAGGTCAGCCCGGAATTCCTGCAATGCCAGATCGAGATCGGCACCGGGGTATGCGCAACCATCGCCGAAGCAAGGGATGACCTGCGCAACCTCAGAAGCACCGTGGCGAAACATGCGGCCCGGCACGGGCTCGCGCCGATCGCGGTCTCCTGCCATCCGTTCGCCGACTGGAAACAGCAGCATCACACCGACAAGAACCGCTACAACCAGTTGCGGCGCGATCTCGGGGGCGTCGCCCGGCGCCTGCTGGTCTGCGGCATGCATGTCCATGTCGGCATCGAAGAGCAGGACACGCGCATCGATCTGATGAACCAGCTCAGCTATTTCCTGCCTCACCTTCTCGCGATGTCCACCTCCTCTCCGTTCTGGCAGGGCGAGGATACCGGTCTCAATTCCTACAGGCTCACGGTGATGGACAACCTGCCCCGCACCGGCCTTCCGCCCCGGCTGGACAGCTGGGGTGCGTTCCAGCGGTCGGTGGACACGCTCGTGGAACTCGAACTGATCGAGGATTCGTCGAAGATCTGGTGGGATCTGCGGCCGTCCTGCCGGTTTCCGACCATCGAGGCAAGGATCTGCGATGTATCACCCCGTCTCGAAACGGCGCTGACGCTCGCCGCGGTCATCCAGTCCCTGACCCGGATGCTCTGGCGGCTGTCCCGCAAGAACCAGAGATGGCGGATCTATGACACGTTCCTCCTGAGCGAGAACCGCTGGCGGGCGCAGAGATTCGGCATATCGGAGGGGATGATCGACTTTGGAAGCCGCGCGGTGCTGCCATTTGGCACGCTGATCGAGGAATTGATTTCCCTGGTCGCGGAAGATGCAGAGCGCATGGACTGCACCGCCGAAGTCGAAGCGCTCAGGGGCTTACTGGCGCGTGGCACCGCCGCTGATGAACAGCGTGCGGTGTTCGAGCGGGCAACGAACGACGGCGCCTCCCGCGAAGACGCGCTCAAGGCCGTGGTCCGGCATCTGATCGAGGAATTCCACGCCGATCTCTGAACGCCGCATTGCAAGGCGATACGGGCGGAACACAGGTCCGCCCGTTTGCAGGTCCTGGCGTCTGGTTGTCAGCTCTTGCGCTTGCGGGCGAAGCACCTCCGCCGACCGCAGTCGCTTGCGTCGCATTGGCTAACAGTCCAAAACGGACGCGCGTCCAATTTCATCTCGGGGGGAAAGCCATGGATTTCGCGCTCAGCGAGGAACAGACTGCCATCGCCGACATGGCCCGCGCCTTCGGTGAAGACCACATCTCGCCCCATGCGCGAAAATGGGAAGCCGCGGGCGAAATTCCCAAATCCCTGTGGCCCGAATTGGCAAAGCTCGGTTTCGGCGGGCTCTACGTGGCCGAGGATAGCGGCGGGGCTGGCCTGTCGCGCCTGGACGCGACGCTGGTATTCGAGGCGCTGTCGCGGTCCTGTGTCTCTGTCGCGGCCTTCCTTTCGATCCACAACATGTGCGCCGCGATGATCGACCGGTTCGGCAGCCCCGAGCTGAAGTCCCGCTACCTGCCCGGCGCGCTGTCGATGGAAACGGTCCTGTCCTATGCCCTGACCGAACCCGGATCAGGGTCGGACGCGGCGGCCCTGAAGACCCGCGCGGAACGGACGAATGAAGGATACAGGCTCAACGGCACCAAGGCGTTCATCTCGGGCGGCGGCTATTCCGATGCCTATGTCGTGATGGTCCGCACCGGGGCGGAAGGTGCGGCGGGCATCTCCGCCATGGTGGTCGATGACGGCACCGATGGCCTGAGTTTCGGCGCGCTGGAGGACAAGATGGGGTGGCGCAGCCAGCCGACCCGGCAGGTCCAGTTCGACGATTGCCAGATCGCCGCGAATAATCTTCTGGGCAAAGAGGGCGAGGGCTTCAAATACGCGATGGCTGGGCTCGACGGCGGCCGCCTCAACATCTCTGCCTGCTCGCTCGGCGCCGCGCAGGCCGCGCTCGACGCCACGCTCGCCTATATGGGGGAACGCAAGGCCTTCGGCAAAACCATCGACCAGTTCCAGGCACTGCAGTTCCGGCTTGCGGATATGGAGATCGAGCTTCAGGCGGCGCGCGTCTTCCTGCGGCAAGCCGCCTGGAAGCTGGATCAACGCGCGCCCGACGCCACCAAGGCCTGCGCGATGGCCAAGCGCTTCGTCACCGAAACCGGCAGCCGCGTCGCCGATCAATGCCTGCAATTGCACGGCGGCTACGGCTATCTGGCCGATTACGGGATAGAGAAGATCGTGCGCGACGTGCGGGTCAACCAGATCCTCGAAGGCACCAACGAGATCATGCGCCTGATCGTGGCGCGGCACCTTCTGGCCGAGCGTGGATGAGCGACGAGATCCAAATCCGGAAAGCGGGCCAGAGCGGGCGGATTACGCTCAACCGCCCCGAAGCGCTGAATGCGCTGACCTACGACATGTGCCTGAAGACAGAGGCCGCGCTGAACGACTGGGCGGAGGACGATGACGTCAGGCTGGTCATCATCGATGCCAAGGGCGAGAAGGCCTTTTGCGCGGGCGGCGACATCGCCGAGATGTACGCGACGGCCAAGGCCGGGAATTACGGCTATGGACGCAAGTTCTGGGCCGATGAATACCGCCTGAATGCTGCCATCTTCAATTATCCGAAGCCCTATATCGCGTTCATGCAGGGGTTCACGATGGGTGGCGGGGTGGGCGTATCCTGCCTTGGATCGCATCGCGTCGTCGGAGCTTCCAGCCGGATC
The DNA here is from genome assembly GCA_942492375.1 of uncultured Alphaproteobacteria bacterium. Lineage (GTDB taxonomy): Bacteria > Pseudomonadota > Alphaproteobacteria > Rhodobacterales > Rhodobacteraceae > JAHEAO01. Next base: position 32,527 of record CALOEL010000018.1, on the reverse strand, counting down.
GCCATGCCGGAATGCAGCATCGGACTGATCCCCGATGTCGGCGGTTCGCTCTTGCTGTCGCGCGCGCCCGGCCATTTGGGAGAATATCTCGGAACGACCGGCACCCGCATGGGGCCCGGCGATGCGATTCTTGCCGGATTTGCCGATCACTACATCCCGGAGGCCGACTGGCCTGAGCTGATCCGGACGCTGGAACGGACCGGCGACACCGCGACGCTTGAACAGGCCGCCAGGACGACGCCCGAAGCATCTCTCGAAGGCTCCATCGACCTGATCGAGCGGCATTTCGCGGGCGGGACGGCGATCGATATCCTGACCGCGCTGCGCGCCGCTGGCAGCGGCTTCGCACAGGACGCGATCGACCAGTTGTCGCGGCAAAGCCCGCTATCTGTCGCCTGCGCCGTCGAGGTCATCCATCGCGTCCGCGGCGCATCCTCGATCGAACCCGCATTGGCGCAGGAATTCCGTTTTGTCTGGCGCGCCGCCGAACATGGTGATTTCATCGAAGGCATCCGCGCGGCGATCATCGACAAGGACCGCAGGCCGGTATGGCGCCATGGCGGGCTTGGGGACGTCACCGACGCGGAGGTCGAGACCATGCTCGGACCGCTCGGAGAAAACGAACTGAAACTGTAGGAGTGCGCCATGCGGATCGGGTTTATCGGGTTGGGCAATATGGGAGCGCCGATGGCGGCGAACCTTGTGGCGGCAGGGCACGAGGTGACCGGCTACGATCCGGTGGCGGCCTGCCCTGACGGCGTCGCGCAGGCCGCCTCGGCCGCCGATGCGGCCCGCGCCCGCGAGGTGGTGATCACCATGCTGCCCAATGGCGCGATCCTGCGCTCGGTGGCCGCCGAACTCATCCCCGCGATGGAAAAAGGCGCACTGCTGCTCGACTGTTCGACGGTCGACGTGGAAAGCGCGCGCGCCGTCGCCGACGACGCCGCAAAGGCCGGTCTGCTGGCCGTCGATGCGCCGGTGTCCGGCGGCATAGGTGGTGCCTCGGCGGGCACGCTGACCTTCATGGCCGGCGGGTCCGAAGCGGCCTTCGCGAAAGCCAAGCCGCTGTTCGACATCATGGGCCAGAAGGCGGTGCATTGCGGGCCGTCGGGCAACGGTCAGGCGGCGAAGATCTGCAACAACATGATCCTCGGTGCGACGATGATCGTCACCTGCGAAGCCTTCGCGCTGGCCGACAAGCTGGGACTGGATCGGCAGGCGATGTTCGACGTCGTATCGACCTCTTCGGGCCAAAGCTGGTCGATGAACACCTACTGCCCCGCCCCCGGCATCGGGCCGAAATCGCCCGCCGACAACGGCTACAAGCCCGGTTTCGCGGCCGATCTCATGCTGAAGGACCTCCGCCTGTCCCAGCAGGCCGCCGAAGCGGTCAATGCCGATACGCCAATGGGCAAGGCCGCAACCGCGCTTTACGAACAGTTCGTCGAAGGCGAGGACGGCAAGGGCCGCGATTTCTCGGCGATGCTGCCCCGGTTCGAGAAGCGAGGCCGCGCCTGACCGGCGCGTGGCGCTTTCGCTCAGTTCGTGATGATCTCCGGCCCCATCATCGTCGTCGGCAACCATGTCGAGATGCTCGGCACGTAGGTCACGATGATCAGGAACACGAAGAGCACGGCAAGAAACGGCAGCGCCGCCCGGACCACCGACATCATCGACATGCCCGCGACGCCCGAGGTCACGAACAGGTTCAGGCCGACCGGCGGCGTTATCATCCCGATCTCCATGTTGACCACCATGATGATCCCCAGATGGATCGGGTCGATGCCAAGCTCGATCGCGATCGGGAAGACCAGCGGCGCGACGATGACGATAAGACCCGACGGCTCCATGAACTGGCCGCCGATCAGCAGGATCACGTTGACCACGATCAGAAAAACGATCGGCCCGAAACCGGCCGACAGCATCGCTCCGGCGATCTGCTGCGGGATCTGCTCGTCGGTCAGCACATGCTTCAGGATCAGCGCGTTCGCGATGATGAACATCAGCATGATCGTCAGCTTCGCCGCCTCCAGCAGCGTGTCGCGGGTGTCGCGATGGAAGAACGCGGTAACCAGCGCGTATGGCCGCTTGATAAGCGGTGTCGGACGGCCATCGGGATTGGCCAGCGGCCCCATGTCGCGATAGACGAAGACGGCGATCAGGAAGGCGTATACCGATGCCGCGGCGGCGGCCTCTGTCGGCGTGAAGATCGCCCCGGTCACGCCGGGAATGCCGTAGATCCCGACCATGATGATGACGATCAGCATCAGGCCCCAGAAGGCATCCATGAACGACGCCCCGATCTCGGCCCAGCCGCGCCATTCGCCCTTCGGCATGTTGCGGATCCGCGCCATGATGTAGATCGTCGTCATCAGCATGAGACCGGCCAGCAGACCCGGAAAGACGCCGGCCAAGAACATCCGACCGACCGAGACATCGGTGGCCGAAGCGTAGACGACCATGACGATAGAGGGAGGGATCAGGATACCCAGCGTGCCCGCGTTGCAGATCACGCCCGCGGCGAATTCCTTGGTATAGCCCGCCTCTTTCATCGCGGCGATCACGATCGTCCCGATGGCAACCACCGTGGCGGGCGAAGACCCCGAAAGCGCCGCGAACAGCATGCAGGCGAACACGCCCGAAATCGCCAGTCCGCCGCGCATATGCCCGACGCAGGCGATCGAGAAGCGGATGATCCGCCGCGCGACGCCGCCGGTGGACATGAAGCTTGAGGCGAGAATGAAGAAGGGGATGGCCAGCAGCGTGTAGTGGCCCTCCATCGCCTGGTAGAGCGATTGCGCGATCGAGGCGAGCGACGTGTCCGAGAACATCAGCAGGAAGAGCATCGAACTCAGCCCAAGCGACACCGCGATCGGCACGCCGATCAAAAGCAGGCCGACGATCATCACGAAGAGAAGTGCGACTTCCATGTTCAGTTCTTCACGTTGGGAGTGGCGGCAAGCTGCTCGACGGCGTCTTCGGCCTCGTGGCTGACGATCAGGCTGTCCTGATCGCCCCTGAGGATCCGGATGAAGACCTGCGAGATGCGGATGATCATCAGCAGCGCCGCGATGGGGATGATGGCATAGGGGATGACGCGCGGAAACTTGTCGTAGCGCTCGCCCATGTTGATCCAGCCTTCCATAAAGCGCAGCCAATCCAGCATCGGCACCTGCTCAGTCACGTAGAAGGCCTGATCGCGGGTCCGTTCGTCGAACCCGGTCGGGAACCAGCGCCCGGTGGTTTTCTCCAGCCCGGCAAACGGGGCCCAATAGTCCCAGGCGCCTTTCATGAGCAGCAGCGCGTAGACCAGGCACAGGACGGCCGAGATGATGCCGGTGATCCGCCGGCCCCGTTTCGGCAGCAGGTTGGTGATCGCATCGACGCCGAGATGCGAGGTGACCTTGAAGCCGTAGGGAATTCCGAACAGCACGAGCCATGCAAAGAGGATCAGCACGACCTCCAGCCCCCAAATCAGGCTCGAATTGAAGACGTAGCGCAAGACGACGTTGACGAAGGTCACCAGCGTCATCAGGCCCAGGATCACCGCAAGCGATGTCTCCTCGAACTGGTGGACCAGATGGCCCAAAGCCGATTTCGGTCGGTATTTTGCATGCGCGCTCATCGCGTCCCCTCGATCCGGAGCATGTCAGACGCGCAGCCCGGCAGGAACCGGGCCGCGCGGTGATCGACAGAGTCTTACATCGAGGCGTTGATCTCCTGCGCGGCGGCGATGTTGTCGGCGCCGACGCCTTCCTCGAACTGCTCCCAGACCGGCTTCATCGCATCGACCCAGGCCTGGCGCTGTTCGGGCGTCAGTTCGCGGATCGTGCCGCCGGCGTCGAGGATCGCCTGGCGGGCCTCCAGATCGACCTGGTTGACCGCCGCGTTCCGCTCGTCCGTGACTTCCTTCAGGATGGTCAGGAACTGGTCGCGCACCTCGGGGTCGAGCCCGTCCAGCCAGTCGGTGCTGGCCACCACGAGATAGTCGAGCACGCCGTGATTGGTCTCGGTGACGCCGTCCTGGACCTCGAAGAATTTCTGGCCGTAGATGTTCGACCAGGTGTTCTCTTGTCCGTCCACGACGCCGGTCTGCAGCGCACCATAGACTTCGGAGAAGGCCATCGGCTGCGGCGAGGCGTCGAGCGCTTCCATCTGCGCGACCAGCACGTCCGACGGCTGCACACGGAACTTCAGCCCGGCCGCATCCTCGGGCAGGATCAACGGCTTGTTGGCCGAGAACTGCTTCAGCCCGTTATGCCAGAATTCCAGCCCCATCAGGCCCCGGCGCGCCATCGACTCCTTCATCGCCTGACCGGCTTCGGATTTCTGGAACTCGTCCACCGCCTCGATGTTCACGAACATGAAGGGCAGATCGTAGATCTGGAACTGCTTGGTGAAGGTTTCGAATTTCGACAGCGACGGCGCGGCAAGCTGGACGTCGCCCTGCAGCATCGCCTCAAGCACCTGATCATCGTCATAGAGGGTCGAGTTCGGGAACACCTCCATGCAGGCCTTGCCGTTCATCTCTTCGTTGACACGCTCCATCAGCAGGTTGGCGGCAATGCCCTTCGGGTGTTTGTCGGCATTGGTGACATGGCTGAACTTGATGACGATTTCGCCATCATCGCACTGCGCGATCGCAGCACCGGCAGCAAAGACAAGGGCTGCGGCAGTGGCAACGGTTGTCAGTAACTTCATCTGGATATCCTCCCATGGACAGGCATAGTTTTTTGGCGCCTCTATAGCCTAGAGGGCTGAAGATACATGGACCGAAGCGCGGCTTGCTGCAAGAAAAACATAGAATCCCGTGCCATAAACAGGGCTGGCGCGGACGCGGTTGATCCGGGTTCGGACCGTCGGGGAAAGGAAAGTTCGTTGCAGGAAATCAGTCAGGATCCGACCGCAGACAGCTTCGTGCAGGATCCCTACACGTTCTACGATCGCGCCCGCAGCAAGGCAGGCGCCATCTTCCACTGGTCCGAATACGACCTGCCCTGTGCGCTCTCTTACGCCGCCGTCTGGGCGATCCTGCGGGACCGCCGGTTCGGACGGGAAATTCCCGCCGGCCAGCAGCGGCCAAGGCCGGCTCATCAGGCGGAATTCTGGGCGGTCGAGGATCATTCGATGCTGGAACTGGAACCGCCGCGCCACACCCGGCTGCGCGGGCTCGTGCTGCGCGCCTTCACCTCCCGCAGAATCGCCGCTTTGGGGCCAGAGCTTTCGGCGCTGTCGCATCGCCTGATCGACGACATCGACGGCGACGAGTTCGATCTGCTGCCGACCTTCGCCCAGAAACTGCCGGTGATCGTCATCGCGCGGCTGCTGGGCGTGCCCGAGGATCGGGCGGACGACCTGCTCGCCTGGTCGAACGCGATGGTCGGCATGTATCAGGCGCGGCGCAGCACCGAAGACGAAATCGCCGCTGCGGACGCGGCGGCGGCGTTCTCCGCCTTCCTTGCGGATTACATCACGTTTCGGCGCGACAAGCCGGCCGACGACCTGATCACCCACCTCATCGCCGCCGAAGAGGATGGCAGCCGCCTGACCACCGAAGAACTCATCTCGACCTGCATACTCCTGCTGAATGCGGGCCACGAGGCGACCGTTCACACGCTTGGCAACGGCGTGAAGTCGCTGCTTGAATCGAACCAGGCCGCCGCCGCGCTTGCGCCCGACCGGGTCGAGGCGACGGTCGAGGAGATCCTGCGCCAGGACCCGCCGCTGCACATGTTCAAGCGTTGGGCCTACGAGGATATCGAGATCGGGCGGCATACGATTCCGCAGGGCGGTCAGATCGCCTGCCTTCTCGGCGCGGCAAATCGCGACCCGTCGCGCTGGGACGAACCCGCCCGGTTCGATCCGGGGCGGCCCGTCCAGACCAATGTCAGCTTCGGCGCCGGTGTGCATTTCTGCATCGGCGCGCCCCTCGCCCGGCTGGAACTGCAGCAATCCCTTCCGATCCTGTTCGCGCGCTGTCCCGGCCTTCGGATTGCGGACACACCGCGCTATGCGAACCTTTACCATTTCCACGGGTTGCAGGCTTTGCACCTGCAACGGTGAAAGTCAGACCGGCAGCACCGTCGTCGACTTGATCTCTTCCATCGAAAGCAGCGCCGTGACGTTGTAGATCCGCACCTCCGAGATCAGCGCCTGGTAGAAGATATCATAGGCGCGGGCATTGGCGACGCGGACCTTCAGGATATAGTCGATCTCTCCGGCAAGCCGGTGCGCTTCCAGCACCTCGGGGCGGTCGCGAAGGGCCCGCAGAAAGGCCTGCTGCCACTCCGATTCATGCTCGGACGTCCGGATCAGGACGAAGAAACAGGCCTCCAGCCCCAGCGCGTCCGGGTCAAGCAGGACGGTCTGCTGTCGGATCACGCCCTGGTCGCGCAGCTTGCGGATCCGGTTCCAGACCGGCGTCTTCGACGAGCCGATATTTCGGGCGATTTCATCCAGCGACTGGCTGGCGTCCCGCTGCAGCTCGGCAAGGATTTTCCGGTCGATGGCGTCGAGTTGGGCAGACATTCCGCTTCCTCCGGCTGGTTGGAACATTTTCATCTCACATCGGGCGAAGCGGAACAACGTTCCTTATTCGCGCCACCCACTCGCAAATATCAGGAACATTGTTCTATATTCAAGGTCAGAAATCCAGAGGCCGCAATGCAGCATTTTCCCATCTTCCTGAACGTCCGGAACGCCCGGATCGTGTTGTCGGGCGGCAACGAGGCCGCGCTGGCGAAACTGCGCCTGCTGCTCAAGACCGAAGCGCGGATCACGGTGTTCGCTGTCCGGCCCGCGCCAGAGATTGCCGCCTGGGCCGAGGCGGGCCGGATCGAGTTGATCCGCCGCGCCCTTCAGGCCGGCGACGTCGCCGGCGCCACGCTGTTCTATGCCGCCGACGAGGATCACGCCGAAGATGCACGGACCGCCGCCATTGCCGCCGTGGAAGGCGCATTGGTCAACATCGTCGACAATCTGGAAGACAGCGCCTTCATCACCCCCGCCATCGTCGACCGCGATCCGGTAACGGTGGCGATCGGCACCGAAGGCGCGGCACCGGTGCTGGCACGGGCGATCAAGGCGGATCTGGAAGAGCGTCTCGCACCGTCACTGGGGCTGCTGGCTCGGATCGGCAAGGCGTTCCGCCCGGTCGCCGAGAAACTGCCGATGGGCCGCAAGCGGCGGGATTTCTGGGCGGACTACTATTTCGACGAAGGTCCGCGGGCCTTTGATGCCGACGGCGCGGACGGCGCAGAGGCGGCGCTCGATGTGCTGCTGAACCGGCATCTGGGGACGGACACGACGCGGGGCCATGTCGATTTCGTCGGCGCCGGTCCGGGCGATCCGGAACTCCTGACGCTGAAGGCGCGCAAGGCGCTCGACCGGGCGGACGTGGTGATCCATGACCGGCTGGTGACGCCGGACGTGCTGGAACTGGCCCGGCGCGAGGCGCTGCTGGTCGATGTCGGCAAGACCGGGTTCGGCCCCTCGACTTCGCAGGACGACATCAACGCCCTGATCGTCCGGCACGGCCTGACCGGCGCGCATGTCGTGCGGCTGAAATCCGGCGATCCGACGGTGTTCGGCAGGCTGGACGAAGAGATTGAAGCCGTTCAGGCCGCGGGGCTCGACTGGCGGATCATCCCGGGCATCACCGCGGCCTCCGCCTCTGTCGCCGCGATCGGCCAAAGCCTGACCCGTCGCGGACGGAACGGCGCGGTGCGGATATTGACCGGCCATGACATGAACGGCTTCGCTGAGCAGGATTGGCGGGCACTGGCGCAGCCGGGCGAGGTCGCCGCGATCTACATGGGAAAGAAATCGGCGCGGTTCATCCAGGGCCGGCTGATGATGCATGGCGCGGCCCCCGACACGCCCGTCACCGCGGTTGAAAGCGCAAGCCAGCCCGGCCAGCGGATTCACGCCACGACTCTGGCCGAGATGGCGCGGGCGATGGCCCATATCGCCGGCCCCGCACTGACCTTCATCGGATTGTCGCCAAGAGATGCGATGATGCCGGCGGAAACTTCCAGAACCAAGGAGATCGCATCATGAGCCGTGCTTTCACACCCAAGATCGTCACCGCAAACGCCCTTCTTGAAGGCGATGTCATCTACCTGACCGCCGATGACCGTTGGTCGCGGGACCTCGCCGAGGCGGAACTGATCGAAGACGAGGCCCATGCCCAGCTGCGCCTGCTCGAGGCCGAGCGGCAGAGGGACGTGGTCGGCGCATATCTGGCGGATGCCGTTGCCGGCAGCGCTGGCCCCAAGACGACCCATTTCCGCGAGGCGTTCCGGGCGCGAGGCCCGTCGAACTACGCGCATGGCAAGCAGGAATACCGCAAGCATGTATGATTACACCGACTTCGACGACCAGTTCGTCCGCGAACGCGTGGCGCAGTTCCGCGCGCAAGTGGAACGCCGCATCGACGGATCCCTGACCGAGGACGAGTTCCGGCCGCTGCGGCTGATGAACGGGCTCTACCTGCAACTGCATGCCTACATGCTGCGGGTGGCGATCCCCTACGGCACGCTGAACAGCACCAAGATGCGGCAGCTGGCGATGATCGCGGATCGCTGGGACAAGGGCTATGGCCATTTCACCACGCGGCAGAACATCCAGTACAACTGGCCCGCGCTGAAGGACGTGCCGGACATGCTGGAGGCTTTGGCCGATGTCGGGATGCACGCGATCCAGACCTCGGGTAACACGATCCGCAACGTGACGGCGGACCATTTCGCCGGTGCCGCGGCCGATGAGATCGAGGACCCCCGTCCGGTCGCGGAACTCCTGCGGCAATGGTCGACCGATCACCCCGAATTCCAGTTCCTGCCGCGCAAGTTCAAGATCGCCATCACGGGCAGCCCGAACGACCGCGCCGTCACCAAGGCGCATGATATCGGCCTGCGGATGGTGACGCGCGACGGCGAGCCGGGCTTCGAGGTCATCGTCGGCGGCGGTCTGGGCCGCACCCCGATGATCGGACAGGTGGTGCGGGAGTTCCTGCCCAAGGCCGACCTGCTGCCTTACGTCGAGGCGATCGTCAGCGTCTACAACCTGCTGGGCCGCCGCGACAACAAGTACAAGGCGCGGATCAAGATCACCGTGCACGAAAACGGGCTGGAGAAGATCCGCGATCTGGTCGAGGAGCGCTTTGCCGCGATCCGGCCCGGATTCAGCGGTCATGACCAGCACCTGCTGGCGCAGCTGGAGCAAAGCTTCGCCGCCCCGGATTTCGTCCGCAGGCCCGCCGATGCCTATCTGGCCGCCCGCGCGGCCGACCCGGTCTTCCGGTCGTGGTCCGACACCAACCTCGCCGAGCATCTGCATGCCGGCTACGCCATCGTCTCGATCTCGCTGAAGGCGCACGGGCAAACGCCGGGCGACGCTACCAGCGATCAGATGCGGGTGATGGCGGACCTGGCCGAACGCTACGGCCATGACGAATTACGTATCAGCCACGAGCAGAACGTGATCCTGCCGCATGTCCACAAATCGGACTTGCCTGAGGTTCATGCGGAGTTGAAAGCCGCGGGCCTCGCGACCGCCAATATCGGGCTGATCTCGGACATCATCGCCTGCCCCGGCATGGATTATTGCGCGCTGGCGACGGCGCGCAGCATCCCGGTGGCGCAGGAAATCGCGACCCGCTTCGAGGAACTCAAGCTGGAGCATGAAATCGGACCGCTCAAGATCAAGATCTCCGGCTGCATCAATGCCTGCGGGCATCACCATGTCGGGCATATCGGCATTCTCGGGCTCGACCGCGCGGGGGTCGAGAACTACCAGATCACGCTTGGCGGCGACGGCAGCGAGGACGCGGTGATCGGCGAACGCGCCGGTCCCGGCTTTGCCTATGACGAGATCACCGACGCCATCGAACGGATCGTCCGCGCCTACCTCATCCTGCGCGAGGACGAGCACGAGACCTTCCTGATGGCCTATCGCCGTCTCGGCGCAGAGCCGTTCAAGACAGCGCTTTACCCCAAAGAGGACAAAGCCGATGCCGCTTGAAGCCCCCCTGCCCCCGGTCGCCGACCGGGTGGCGCAGCTGAATGACCGCTACCGGCATCACGGCGCCACGGCGGTGCTGGAACGCGCGCTGACCGATCCACAGGTCGGCAGCATCGCTCTGGTCTCGTCCTTCGGGGCGGAATCGGTGGTGCTGCTGCACATGCTGTCGGTGATGGACCGCTCGGTGCCGGTGCTGTTTCTCGATACCGAGATGCTGTTCCCGGAAACGCTGGCCTATCAGGTCGAGGTGACGGAAAAGCTGGGCCTGACCAATGTGCAAATCATCCGGCCCGACCGCGAGGACGCCTTCCTCCGCGATCCGGACGGTCAACTGCACCGCAGCGACCCCGATGCCTGCTGCGCTCTGCGCAAGACCGTGCCGCTGCAACGTGCGCTGGCAGGCCATGACGCCTGGATCACCGGTCGCAAGCGGTTCCAGGGCGCCAAGCGCATTGATCTCGAATTCTTCGAATCCGAAGCCGACATCCGGATCAAGGTCAATCCGCTGGTCCACTGGACGCGGGCCGACGTGCAGGACTACATGATCAACAACCGCCTGCCCCGGCATCCGCTGGTCTCGCGAGGCTTCCCCTCGATCGGATGCGCGCCCTGCACATCCGCCGTGCGCCCCGGCGAGGACCCGCGCGCCGGGCGCTGGCGCGGCCGCGAGAAAGAGGAATGCGGCATCCATTTCGTCAACGGCAAGCTGATCCGCACCCGTCTGCCGGAAGGAGCGGAGATATGAGCGTCATCGTCACGGATCGGGGCTTCGGCCCCGAGACCTGGCTCGGCGGCTTTGCCACCCCCGACCAGCTGGCCGCCAATTCCAGCGATCCCGTCGCGCTTGACCTCGGCCCCGATGCGCAGGTGGAATCGCTGGCCGGAAAGCTGACCGAGGTCGTGCTGATCCGCGTCGCCTTTCCCAGCTTCGCCGATGGCCGCGGTTTCAGCATCGCCCGCCAATTGCGCCTGATGGGCTACAACGGCCGCCTGCGGGCCGCGGGCCATGTCATCGCCGATCAATACGCGATGGCGCGGCGCTCCGGGTTCGACGAGGTCGAGATCGGCGATGATCTGGCGGCTCGCCAGCCCGAGGAGCAATGGCTGCGCCGCGCCGGCTGGCGCGCCCATGACTATCAGTCGCGGCTGCGCGGCGCCTGAAGGGCTTCAAATATTCCGAAATCCGAATTAGAGAGGGGCCGGGCCCTGCCCGGCAAACAACATGAATGATCTGAGACCCGTGAACGACATCGCCGCAACCAAGCTACCGACCCTTCCCGACGCGCAGACCGTGACCGAGGTGCGCCACTGGACGAACAGGCTGTTTTCCTTTCGCGTGACGCGGCCGCAAAGCCTGCGGTTCCGGTCCGGCGAATTCGTGATGATCGGGCTGATGGGCGACAACGGCAAACCGCTGTTGCGGGCCTATTCGATCGCCTCGCCAAGCTGGGACGAAGAGCTGGAATTCTACTCGATCAAGGTGCCGGACGGCCCGCTGACCAGCCGGTTGCAACACATCCAGCCCGACGACCAGATCATCCTGCGCCCGAAACCCGTCGGCACGCTGGTGCTCGACGCGCTCTTGCCCGGCAAGCGGCTGTGGTTCTTCGCCACCGGCACCGGCATCGCCCCCTTCGCCAGCCTGATGCGCGATCCGGAAACCTACGACCGCTATGACCAGGTCATCATGATGCATACCTGCCGCGACGTGGCGGAACTGGACTATGGACGCGAGCTGATCGAAAGCCTGCCCGACGATCCGCTGATCGGCGAATTCGTCGGCAACAAGCTGCGTTACTATCCCACGACGACCCGCGAACAGAGCCCGTCGATGGGCCGCATCACTGACAATCTGGCCTCCGGCAAGGTCTTCGCCGATCTTGATATCGACGGGATCGATCCGGAAACCGACCGGGGGATGGTCTGCGGCTCGCTGGCCTTCAACACCGACATGAAATCGATCCTCGAGGGATTCGGGCTGCGCGAAGGCGCGAATTCCGACCCGGCGGAATACGTGGTGGAAAAAGCCTTCGTCGGCTGAACCGGACCGCATCCCCAACGAAAAAAGCCGCGCAGATCGACCTGCGCGGCTTTCGTTTCGGGCTGTGCCCCGCGTGGCCCGGCCTACTGGCCCAGCATCTCGCGAAGCCGGTCCAGCACACCCGCCAGCAATTCGGGGCTGTCCTTCGCGGCGTCGAGCGCGGTCTTGATCGTGGTCTTCTCCTGCTCGGGCAGGTCCGAATTGTCGATCATCTCCGCGACCCGCTCCATGTCGAAATTCTCGACCGTCAGCAGTTCGTCCATGTTGCCGGCATCCGCATCGGTCGCGGCTTCCGCATCATCGGCGGCCTGCTCGGCGGCATCGGTCCCCGCTTCGGCAGCATCCGCGGCCTCTTCCGCAGCCTCGTCGACCGCATCAGAGGTCGCCTCGGCGGCGTCCTCGACAGCCTCGCCAGTCGCTTCCGCCGCGTCTTCAGTGGCTTCCGCGGCATTGTCCAGCGCCTCGGCGGCACCTTCAGCGGCTTCGTCGACGGCCTCTTCCGCGGCCGCTTCCGCAGCGGCGGCTTCCTCGGCGGCGGCTTCGGCTTCGGCCTGCGCGGCCTCCTCGGCAGCCTGCGCCTCTTCGGCGGCCGCGGCCTCGGCAGCTTCGGCCTCGGCTTGCGCAGCCTCTTCAGCGCGCATGGCTTCTTCCATCGCAGCCTGTTGTTGCTGTGCGTTGTAGTAATAATAGCCACCAGCCGCTACGGCCAGCAACACTAGTGCTATGATCCAGTTCCTGTTCATCCCAAGGTCCTCATTGATAACGGTGGTCCGGGTTAGACAAGGCGCGTATGGCAGACCATTGATGCAAAGTGAAGGGATGCAAGCGCTTCGATTCCGGAATCAGTTCCATTTCGTCAACTATCCGGTTGAAAGAACCCGCTTCTGCGCCTATTTTTCGCGGCCAAACTGCATAACAACCAAAGGAACAGCACCATAGCCCGCAGACCCCACAACGCCCCGCCGACGCGCGACACCGGCCCCCGGATCAACGATCGGATCCGCGCCCCCGAAATCCGCCTGATCGGCGCCGAAGGTGAGAATGTCGGCGTTGTCACCCCCGACCGCGCCATGGAAATGGCCGCGGAAGCGGGCCTCGACCTTGTCGAGATTTCGCCCAACGCGACGCCGCCGGTCTGCAAGATCATGGATTTCGGCAAGTACAAGTACGAAACCCAGAAGAAAGAGGCGGAAGCCCGCAAGAAGCAGAAGACCATCGAGATCAAGGAAATCAAGTTCCGTCCGGGCACCGACTCGCACGACTACGACGTGAAGATGCGCAACGTCGTGAAATTCCTGGAGAACGGCGACAAGGTGAAGATCACCCTGCGGTTCCGCGGCCGCGAGATGGCCCATATGGAACTCGGCCGCGAATTGCTGCAGCGAATCTCGGGCGATCTGGAAGAGATCGGCAAGGTCGAGTCGATGCCGAAACTCGAAGGCCGGCAAATGGTGATGATGGTCGCCCCGGTGAAGTGACCGGCCAACGCCCCACACCTGACAAGGCCCCCGTTTCCGGGGGCCTTTTTCATCAGGCCGGCGCCACCTCCGCCGCCTGACGCAGCCGTTCCGTCATCTCGGCAAGGATCGAAACCGCGATCTCGGCGGGCGACCTCGCGCCGATTGCAAGGCCGACAGGCGCATGGATCCGCGCGATCTCGGCCTCGCTGCGCCCGGCCGCCTTCAGCCGCTCGACACGCTTGCCATGCGTGCGTTTCGAACCGAGACAGCCGAGATAGAAGACCTCCGACTCCAGCGCCGTCAAGATCGCCGGATCGTCGATCTTCGGATCGTGGCTCAGCGTGACGACGGCGGTCCGCGCGTCAAGCCCGTGGCGGCGCAGCGCCTCGTCCGGCCAGTCGTCGACAATCGTCTCTCCGGGAAACCGCGCCGCTGTCGCGAACGTATCGCGGGGGTCGATGAGGGTTGCGTCATATCCCGAAATCCGCGCCATCTGCAGCAGCGGCTGGGCGATGTGGACCGCCCCGATCACCGCCAGACGCAGCGGCGGATTGTGGACGGCGATGAACAGCGATCCCTCGAACCCGGACTTGTCGGCGGCAAAACGGTCGGCGATCAGCCGCCCCAGGCCGGGGTCGGAGGCATCGGCCAGGCGTCGTTGCCAGCTCTGGGTATCGACCACATAGGCCAGGGCGCGACGTTCTGCGCGCGCGGCGCATATGCCGGCCAGCAAGTCCTCGGGCAGCGCGATGCCGACCGGCTCGACCAGCACCCTGATCGTGCCGCCGCAGGCCAGGCCGACTGCGAACGCCTCGTCATCTTCGACCCCGTAGGTAAGCAGCCTCGGCTGGCCCTCGGCCAGCGCCTCCTCCGCCTCGACCACGACCGCGCCCTCGACGCAACCGCCCGACACCGAACCGGCGATCTCGCCCGCGCCAGAGATCGCAAGCTGGCTGCCAACGGGCCGCGGCGCGGACCCCCAGGTCTCGACCACGGTGGCAAGCGCGGCACCCTTGCCGCCGCGATGCCATTCCAGCGCGGTCTCCGGGATATCGTCGAAACTGAGGCTCATGGCGCGAAGGTGTTCCCTATCCGAAAGCAGTTGGTGCGCAATCCGGCATGAAGCCACGCCGCGTCGTCACGCCCGGCAAATCTGCCGCAAATCTCTCGAATCCGCCAGCGGGAACGACGGAGCCGGTCCCCCAACGGCGGACGGCAGCGATCCCTCCGAAAACCACAACGGGCGGCCCGGAACCGGACCGCCCGTCGGCAGCGATTGGAAAGCGTCAGCGCGACGCCATCTGCATTCCCAAGAGCGGTGTGATCCTGCGCACCGCAACCCGGCGGTTCGCGCGCACATCACCTTCGCTGGCCACCTTCAGATAGCTTTCGCCATAGCCCTGGACGACCATGTTCTCCGGCGGAATGTCGAAATACTCCGTCAGCGCCAGCGCCAGCGATTCAGCGCGGCGATCCGACAGCGTCAGGTTCGAAACAGCGCTGCCCACCGCATCGGTATGGCCCTCGATCAGGAACACTTCGTTCGGACGCTCCTCGATCGCACGCTGCATGGCCTGGCCGAGACGAGAGAGCTTTTGGGCTTCCGAAGCGCGGATCGCAGCCGAACCCGTATCGAAGGTCACGGATTCGAGGTCGATCTGCGGCACCAGTTCCCGCACCGCGCGGATGTTGCGGATCTGCGACAAGGAGAAGCGCCGCCCGGCATCGTAACCCAGTTCGCGGTTCAGCGCGGCTTCAAGCTCTGCGTCGTTGCTGCCGTAATCCACCCGATCGGCACGGGCGCGCGGCAGTTCCGACACATCGACCCGTTCGATCTCTGCGGTGTCGTCGATCAGCAGGTATTCGGTGCCGTCCGCCATGATGCGGGACCTGCGCAGCACGCGGCCCTGTGCGTCGCGGATCGTGCGCACCTGGGTGCCGTTCGCCCTGGTCACCGTCGTGATCGTCGAGCCGTCATCGTAGCTCTGGGTCTCGACCGTGCTGCCGGGGCGCCGCACCAGCGCGTCGTCATCCCTCAGGACATAGAGCGATCCGTCGTCGCGCTGCGCCACGACCCGGTCGCCGGTGTTCTGGACGACTCTCGATCCGTTGTTGAGGAGCGCCCCAACGACGGCTGCGCCACCGGCGGCCAACAGGATCTTCTCGAGATCGCTCAGCCCGCCGTCATCATCGTCGGAATCGTCGGACGCCCCTCTGTTCGACCGGTTCGCCCGAGCCCTGGCGGTGGCGAAATCCTCGTCGCTCGCCCGGACATCCTCTTCGGTCACTTCGGTCACGGTCACTTCGGGTTCGGATGCCTCGGCGTCGGCACTGGCCGCGGCCGCCTCGGGCGCTTCTTCCTCCTCTGCCGCCGCTGTCTCGGCTTCCGCCGCCGCAGCCTCTTCGGACAGGCCGGTATCCTCGGAAATCACCGTTTCCGGCTCCTCGATCTCCAACTCGGTCTCGGCCGCTTCGGTCTCGGCCTGCTCAAGCGCCTGTTCCAGCTGATCGTCGGCCGGAGCGGTCTCTTCGGTCACCGTTTCACCAGCCTCTTCGGCGGGGGCGATCTCCTCGGCGGGCGCTTCCTCTGCCTGCTCTTCCGCAGCCGTGGCGTCCTCGGCGGCGCCTTCTTCGGCCTCGGCCTCTTCCAAAGCCTGCTGCAGCTGGTCGTCGCTTACCTCGCCGTCCTGCGTGGCGGTGTCCTCGGCCGGTGCCTGCTCCTCCGATGTCTCGGCACTGTCAGCGGCCTCCTCCGCCGCTTCAGCTTCCTCAAGCGCCTGCTGCAACTGGTCGGCTTCCTCGTCCGCCGGGGCGGCCTCTTCGGCAGTCGTCGCCTCCTCGGCAGCCTCGGCCGGCTGTTCCTCGGATGCCGCTGCATCCTCTGGCGCCTCCGTTTCCGCCTCGGCCTCGGCTTCAGCTTCGGTTTCGACCTCGGCCTCTTCCGCCGCCGGCTCCTCGGCTTCTTCCGCCGCCTCCTCGGTGGCTTCCTCTGTCGCGGCGGCGTCCTCGGACGGCTCAGCCTCGGCCTCGGTCTCGGCTTCCGCTTCTGCTTCGGCCTCTGCCTCCGCTTCCTCAACGGTCAGCACGGTTCCGTCCTCGCGCAGGCATGGCGCCTCGACATCGGGGCCGCAGGGCGTGGTCACCTCCTGCGCGAAAACCGGGGCCGGCAGCCCCACCGGCATCGTCATCGACATGACCAGCGCAAGGCTGGTGCTGGTTTTGAAAGTTCTACGGGTCATCGTCCTACCTCAAAGATTGGATTGCATGGAAAGCAAACTTTCAGGAAGGGATACAGTTCCCCGGCGCAACTTCAGCACAAATCTTCGTCAATGCGCGTGATCGCGCCGATCGACCGGAACGCGGCAGGCGAGAGCGATCGTTGCAGATGAGATGATTGCCCTTTCCCGCCTGCTGCTCTATTCCGAAGGCGACCTTTCTGCGGGAGACCTCACCATGAACATCGCCCCCAAACTCTCTGCCAAGGACATGCCGGATCTCTCCGCTTTCGACTGGGACGATCCGTTCCGTCTGGAAGACCAGCTGACCGAGGATGAACGGATGCTGCGCGACGCGGCGCGGGGCTTCGCACAGGATCGTCTTGCCCCCCGCATCGTCGATGCCTACCGTGAGGCCAGCGTCGAGCCGGAGATCTTCCGCGACATGGGCGAAGCCGGCCTGCTGGGCGTCACCGTTCCCGAGGATCTGGGCGGGCTCGGCGCGGGCTATGTCACCTATGGCCTCATCGCGCGCGAGATCGAGCGCGTGGACAGCGGCTACCGCTCTATGATGTCGGTGCAGTCCAGCCTGGTGATCTACCCGATCTACGCCTATGGCTCCGAGGAACAGCGGCAGAAATACCTGCCCGGCCTGACCTCCGGCGAGCTTATCGGCTGTTTCGGCCTGACCGAACCCGATGCCGGCAGCGATCCCGGCGGCATGAAGACCCGCGCGGTCAAATCCGGCAAGGGCTACAAGCTGACCGGATCGAAGATGTGGATCTCCAATTCGCCGATCGCCGATGTCTTCGTGGTCTGGGCGAAATCCGAAGCGCATGACGGCAAGATCCGTGGCTTCGTGCTGGAAAAGGGCATGAAGGGCCTCTCCGCGCCGAAGATCGGCGGCAAGCTCTCGTTGCGCGCCTCAGTCACCGGCGAGATCGTGATGGACGGCGTCGAGGTCGGCGAGGATGCGCTGCTGCCCAATGTCGAGGGGCTGAAAGGCCCGTTCGGCTGCCTCAACCGCGCCCGCTACGGCATAAGCTGGGGCGTCCTCGGGGCCGCAGAATTCTGCTGGCATGCCGCCCGCCAGTACGGCCTCGACCGCAAGCAGTTCAACCGCCCCCTGGCCCAGACCCAGCTGTTCCAGAAGAAGCTCGCCGACATGCAGACCGAGATCACCCTCGGCCTGCAAGGCTCGCTGCGCGTCGGCCGGCTGATGGAAGAAGGCCGCGCCGCGCCCGAGATGATCAGCCTGATGAAGCGCAACAATTGCGGCAAGGCGCTCGACATCGCCCGCGCCGCCCGCGACATGCATGGCGGCAACGGCATTTCCGAGGAATTCCAGGTCATGCGCCACATGGTCAACCTCGAAACCGTCAACACCTACGAGGGCACGCATGACGTCCACGCCCTGATCCTCGGCCGCGCCCAGACCGGATTGCAGGCCTTCTTCTGACCGTGCGCTTCCTCGCCGTCCTGACCGTCAAGAACGAGGCGGCGTTCCTGCTGGAATGGCTGGCGCATCACCGGGCGGTCGGGTTCACCGACTTCCTGGTGTACTCGAACGATTGCCAGGACGGCACCGACGCCATGCTGGACCGGCTGGCAGAGATGGGCCACCTGACCCACCTGCCCAATCCCGGCCCGCATGACGGCGGCGTCCAGTTCACCGCGCTGAAGAAAGCCGACAAGCACCCGCTGGTCGCCCAAGCCGACTGGATCATGGCCTTCGACATCGACGAATTCGTCAATATCCATGTAGGCGACCGAACCCTGCCCGCGCTCCTGACCGCCCTGCCCGAGGCCACCGCGATCACGCTCACGTGGCGGCTTTTCGGCAATACCGGCATCGTCCGCTACGAAGACCGCCCCGTCACCGAACAATTCACCCGCGCGGCACCCGCGATCCTGCACTGGCCGTGGCGCGCGGCGATGTTCAAGACGCTCTACCGCAACGACGGCGCCTATCGCAAACTCGGCATCCACCGCCCGCGCAGCCCGGATGACGCGAAACTGGACGAGACCCGCTGGTTCGACGGGTCCGGCCGCGCCCTCGGCCCCGAGTTCCTGAAACAGAAGGTGTTCTCGCCCTATGGCCGCGACAATTACGCGCTGGCGCAGCTCAACCACTACCCGCTCGGCGCGATGGAAAGCTACATCCTGAAGCGCGACCGCGGCCGGGTGAACCGCAGCGCGCAGGATACCGGCATGTCCTATTGGACCGAACGCAACTGGTGCGTCGAGGAGGACCGGACCATCGCCGCGCTGGCGCCGCGCCGGGATGCCGAACTGGCGGCCCTGACCGCCGATGCCGACTTGGCCCGGCTGCATTCCCGGGCCGTTGAGTGGCGGCAACAGCGATTCGCCGAACTGATGCGCGAAGAAGCGAACAGAAGCCTCTTCGGGCGGCTTTTGATGACGCCGCCCGCCCAACCGATACACGCTAAAGATGTGGAGTTGCTGTATAATTTCGCACAAAGCGATATCGCTTCGCGAAACTGACCCACCACCGGAAACAATCCCGAATTTCTTGAGGGAAACTGCCGCCACAACCATTGCGCCAATGATTCTCGCATGGGTAAACAGGCCCGACCCCGGCCAACGGGGATGCTGAGGGCAGTGCCGCAATGACCGACGTTCCCGAGAACGAAACCGCCGATTCTGTCGAAGTGCTGCCCGACGAGGACTGGCTGACACGGATCGAGGACCTCGCCAACGAACTCGGTTTCTTCGAACCGCTCGGGCCGGATCATTCCGCATTGTTCTTCAAACGCTCGCGGCAGTTGCTCGTGACATTCGAAACGATCGCCTCGGCCCGCGGCCAGGCCAAGGATGATCTGCCGTTCAGCTGGAAACTGGCCGAAAGCCGGGGATGGTCGCAGCTCTGCGTCCTCTCCCACTCCGAAACCTGGTTCCGGCATCGCGCACTTTACCTGTTCTTCGACCGGCTGACCGACAGCGGGTTCTTCGACGACTACGACCGCGTCGTCTTTTTCGGCGCCGGTTCCTGCGGCTACGGCGCGTCCGCCTTTTCGGTCGCGGCGCCGGGCGCGACGGTCATCGCGGTGCAGCCACAAGCCACGCTCGACCCGCGCGTGGCAGAATGGGACGCACGCTTCCTGCCGATGCGCCGCATCAGTTTCACCGGCCGTTACGGCTACGCGCCCGACATGCTGGACGCCGCCGCCGAGGTCTACCTGCTCTACGATCCGAACCTGCGCGAAGATGCGATGCACGCGGCGCTGTTCACCAGACCGCACGTCACCAAGCTGCGCTGCCGCTATCTGAACGGCGACATCGAGCCGTTCCTGCGCCAGAAGCAATTGCTTGGCCCGCTCTTGACCATGGCGATGCAGGACACGCTCTCACCGTTCGAGTTTCATCGGCTTTTCCGGGAGCGGCGGACCTACCCGCCGTTTCTGAAGCGGCTGCTTTCAGCGACCGAGGATCGGGGGCGTCCGTTCCTGACGGGGCTCGCATGCCGCAGCGCGCCCGATCTCGGCGAGGCGTCGCTGTTTCGCGAGACGCTGGAGCGCGCCGAGCACGTGCTCTCCGTGCAGGGCAGATCCCTGCCGCCGCAACGAAGCGCTCGATCGGGCTGAGGCGCAGCAGCAGCGGAACCGCCCTACTGGCTTGCGGCGATGGCGATGCCGAACGTCGCCAGCGCGACGACAAACCAGGTCAGGCTGATGCTGTTCATCTGACTGTCGACACCTTTCGGCTGCCCCGTGAAAAACCGCATCAGCGCCATTGTTCTCCGTTTGAACTTGGCCACCCATCGCCGGTACCAGCTGGCGTCGCCCTGCCCCGCCTTGCTGCTCAGAGCCTCTCGATCAGCCGCAAGTTTCACATGCCAGCCTTTCGGCCCGTCGCCGTCCGCGCCAAGGATCGCTTGTTCCACCGTCACAAGATAGCCACCCGCCTTGCGGATTCCCTGGGACAGGGACTTGCAACGCCAGGCCACCCCAAGGGCAATGAATGGCGGGATCCACCATGCCAGGGCCCAAAGCGTTGCGTCCGGATTCGCGTCTTTCGTCGTCAGCCAGCCATAGAGCGCGGCAATCAGCGCCGCCCCGGTTTTTTCGTAGGAATCCCGTGCGGACTGGCTGGCCATGATCTCTTGGCGCAAGCTTTCGTATTCCAGCTTGTAGAATTCCGATTTTTCCATGCTGACGAACCTTTCGGCCAGGCGGGCGCAGCAAGCTGCGTCGATTATAGCGCAATTCGCCGCACCGGTCATCGAAATCGCCGTTCCTGCCCGGGACCACCGCGACCATGCTTTCCGGTATGGAACGAACCCGCATGATGGTGTAGGCGCAGGCCATGACCGAAACGCTGACGATCCGTCGCCCCGACGACTGGCACCTGCATCTGCGCGATGGCGCCGTGCTTGCCGCCGTGGCACCCGAAACCGCCCGCCATTTCGCCCGCGCGATCGTCATGCCGAACCTCGTGCCCCCGGTCGTCACTGGCGCCGATGCCCGCGCCTATCGAGACCGCATCCTGAAGGCGCTGCCGGACGATGCCGGGTTCGAGCCGCTGATGACGCTCTATCTCACCGAAGACACCGATCCCGCTGATGTCGCGGCGGCCCATGCCGACAACCTGATCCGGGCGGTCAAGCTCTATCCCGCCGGGGCGACGACGAATTCGGCCTCCGGTGTCCGGGATTTCGACAAGGTGCGCAACGTATTGGAAAAGATGGCCGAGATCGGCCTTACCCTCTGCGTCCATGGCGAGGTCACCGATCCCGATGTGGACATCTTCGACCGCGAAGCGGTGTTCATCGAGCGTGTTCTCGACCCGGTCAGGCGCGCGACACCGGGGCTGCGCGTGGTCCTCGAACACATCACGACAAGCGATGGGGTGGAATATGTCGCGGGCGGCGGCGGCGACATCGCGGGCACGATCACGACCCATCACCTCGTCATCAACCGCAACCACATTCTGGTTGGCGGCATCAGGCCGCATTACTACTGCCTGCCCGTCGCCAAGCGCGAACAGCACCGTCTGGCCTTGCGCGCGGCGGCGGTTTCCGGGGATCCGTCGTTCTTTCTCGGCACCGACAGCGCCCCGCATGTCGATCTGCTAAAGGAAAGCGCCTGCGGCTGCGCGGGATGCTTCACCGCGACGAACACGATGTCGATCCTGGCCGAAGTGTTCGAGCAGGAGGACCGCCTCGACCGGCTCGAAGGCTTCACCTCGCTGCACGGACCGGCCTTCTACGGCCTGCCGCCGAACGAGCCGACCCTTACGCTGCAAAGGGGCGGTCCGGTAAGCTACCCGGCGAAGATCGACACCGGCGACGGCCCGGTGACGGTCTTCGATCCCGGTTTTCCCCTGCATTGGCGCGTCGTCGCCTGACCCATAGGGTCCCGTTCTCATGAAAGGCCGCACAGCATGATCCCCGCAAGCTACCCCCCGCGCGAAGAAATCGCCCGCCTGACCGCCCGGATGCTGCTGGAAATCAAGGCGGTCCATTTCAACGCCGCCGATCCCTTCACCTTCGCCTCGGGGTTCCAGGCGCCGACCTATATCGACTGCCGCAAGCTGATCTCCTTCCCCCGGATCCGCAGCACGCTGATGGATTTCCTGACCGTCACCGTGATGCGCGATGCCGGGTTCGAGGCGTTCGACAACATCGCCGGGGGCGAGACCGCCGGCATCCCCTTCGCGGCACTCGTCGCCGAACGCATGGCCCTGCCGATGACCTATGTCCGCAAGAAGCCGAAAGGCTATGGCCGCAACGCCCGGATCGAAGGCGCGATGACCGAGGGCCAGCGGGTGTTGCTGGTCGAGGACCTGACCACCGATGGCGGGTCAAAGATCTCCTTCGTCGACGCGATCCGCGAGACCGGCGCGACCTGCGCCCATACGGCGGTGATCTTCTATTACGGCATCTTCCCCGAGACCGAGAAGACCCTCGGCGATCACGGCGTCACCCTGCACCACCTCTGCACCTGGTGGGACGTTCTGGCAGAGGCCCGCAGTTCGGGCGCATTCGACGAGGCGACCCTGTCCGGCGTCGAATCCTTCCTGAACGATCCCCGCGGCTGGAGCCCCGTTCAGGCCGGGCCTCTCGATTCGTCGCCGGGCGACGCCTAGCCCCGCCGCCGGCCCCCGGCGCGAAAGCAAAATCAGGCGGGAATTGCGGCTTTTCGCACACACCTGCGGCCATATGTTGACGCGCGCCCCCAATTGGACGCAAGATGTGCGGCAACCGCAGCCAAACGGTATTTCCCATTCTATCCACAGAAACATACATTTTGACGGCGTCGCAGGCACCCCTTTAAGACCTAGCCGGGGCACGGAACGAGGCAGAGAATGACCGAGATCAGAATGATGCGCGCAGAACCGGCGAGAACGGAAGACACCGCCGAATTGCCGCATAGTATCGAAGCGGAACAGCAGCTTCTCGGCGCCATTCTGACCAACAACGACATTTACGACCGGATCGCCTCGATCATCGGCCCGCAGCATTTCTACGAACCCGTCCATGCCCGCATCTACGAGGTCGCCCAGGCGCGGATCTCGAAAAACGCGCTGGCCTCGCCGGTGACGCTGAAAGCCTTCCTGGAAGACGACGAGGGCCTCAAGGAACTCGGCGGCCCGGCCTATCTGGCCCGCCTCGCCGGCGCCGCGATCTCCTCTTTCGCCGCCCGCGACTATGCCCAGATGATCTACGATTTCGCGATCCGCCGCGAACTCATGGCCTTGGGCCGCGAGATTTCCGAGAAAGCCGGCCGTGTCGAGATCTCCAGCGAGCCGAAAGAGCAGATCGTCGAGGCCGAGCAGGCGCTCTACAAGCTCGGCGAACAGGGCCAGTCCGAATCCGGCTTCCAGTCCTTCCTGCGCGCCGTCACCGATGCCGTCAACGTCGCCAATGCCGCCTACCAGCGCGATGGCGGCCTCTCCGGCCTCTCCACGGGCCTCACCGACATGGACAAGAAACTCGGCGGCCTGCACCGCTCCGACCTCCTGATCCTCGCCGGCCGCCCCTCGATGGGCAAGACCTCGCTCGCGACCAACATCGCCTTCAACATCGCCAAGACCTACAAGCGCGGCAAGCTGAAGGATGGCAGCGAGGGTGCCGTCAACGGCGGTGTCGTCGGCTTCTTCAGCCTGGAAATGAGTGCCGAGCAGCTCGCCGCGCGGATCCTGTCAGAGGCATCCGAAGTGCCCAGCGAACAGATCCGTCGCGGCGACATGACCGAAGGCGAATTCCGCCGCTTCGTCGATGCCGCCAAGGCGCTGGAAGCCTGCCCCTTGTTCATCGACGACACGCCGGCCCTCGCGATCAGCCAGCTTGCCGCCCGCGCGCGCCGCCTGAAACGCACCCACGGCCTCGACGTGCTGATCGTCGACTACCTGCAACTCGTCCGCCCCGCCACCGCCAAGGACAGCCGGGTCAACGAGGTCTCCGAGATCACGCAAGGTCTGAAAGCCATCGCCAAGGAACTCGACATCCCCGTCGTCGCCCTGTCGCAGCTTTCGCGTCAGGTCGAGAACCGCGAGGACAAGCGCCCGCAGCTGTCCGACCTGCGCGAATCCGGCTCGATCGAGCAGGATGCCGACGTGGTGATGTTCGTATTCCGCGAGGAATACTACAAGGAACGCGAGAAACCCGGCGATCACGAGCTGGAAAAGATGGCCTCATGGCAGGCCGAGATGGAGGCCCTGCACGGCAAGGCCGAGGTCATCATCGGCAAACAGCGCCACGGCCCCATCGGCTCGATCGACCTCTCGTTCGAGGGCCGCTTCACCCGCTTCGGCAATCTGGTGAAGGCCTGGCAGCAAAGCGGGGATGGCGGCGGGTTCTAGGGCGCACTCGGGCGCGCTCGCCAGCAGGATTGGCGCTCCGCACCATCATCCCGTTCGCATCAGCCGCCAAATCGATGGGTAAAAATCACCCATCCTACCTCGCTGTTTCTTGATGGTGTGATTACCGTCTAATTGTCCAAGTGTGTGGCGCAATAAATCTTGGTGACGATTTGCAGGCGGGAATTGCAGTCGTTTCAGGATCTTCATCGCGACAGCTAGCAACAAAGATGAAGTGTTCGGCGCTATGGTAAATCTCTCTTCCGTCTCCGAGTTCGACTACTTGTCCGTATTCATTCCAGTCCCAAAGCCCAACACTTAAAGGCGTATACAAGAAGTTAGTAAACGCGATTTGCTCCTTCGATAGACAAACGAACCCCGACCAGAGTTCGATATTTTTCTCTGTCGGCTCTTCACAAGTCGCTTGGTCTTGAAGCACGATATCTACGTATGGAAGGGCAAAAAGACTGTCAAATTGCCAAACTTCCGTCGATCTCAAAAGGAACGGAACCGTGGTGTTCCCCTTCACTATACTGAGGTCCATATTTTCAGCGATTTTTGGCGTTATCCCGCCATTGCCGTTTCCAAACAAGGACGCAAAACTCTTCCTATTGCTAATAAGTGCTGGACCATATGCGACGATAGAAACTGGCTCCTTAGTGTTGTTGAAAAGCCTGCAAGTTATCGGAAATGTTATGTGATTTCGTGTTTTGCCTTCAGAGTCTGGCTCGCTAGCATATAGAAGAAGATCTTCCCTGACTGGCTCCGCACAGTCTAACGTAATCTCTTCAATTTCTTTAGATCGAAGAAGGTCGACGAGTTCCGTATAGCCAGGAACAAAGTGAAGGATAAGTGTTACAGCGAGCGTGATTAAGGCAAGCGGCTCTTTGCGTAGCATATTCTTCATTTATACCATTCATCATCTGCTGTGTTAGGCCGCAAGCGAGCGATTTCGCTGAAGGTTTACGAAATCTTAGCTTGTGGGCCAATGGAGCGGCGTTGTTTCGCACTAGCAGAACGCACAAGCAACCCTTCGCGCAGTTAATGCACGGAGCAGGCGAAGGGTGTGCTTCAGCGCACCATCACCCCGACCTCACCATTCATCATGCCCGGTGCTGCGCACAGGGCAGCGCCCGAACCGCCCCCACGGGGCGGGCGCTTCTCGCCCACCCCTCGGTCCGGGCGCTGCGTAGCCTTTATGGATTCTGCGGATCGCAACCTCGTAGGGTGGGTTTCCAACCCACCAATCCACCCGCCCCACCATACACCAAGCTGGAAGTTTTATTCCCGCCAGCAAGCGTAGGATGGGTCGACTCTGCGCACGCCTAACCAGTCTGGGTCCGGAGCAGCATCCGTCACGATGGGCTCACAACCGCCATCTTCAAACACACACATCGTCGACAAACCGACCCGAGAAGCGTATTGTTCGGCCTGCGAAACCGCCGGTGGGTCGGCATTCTTCACGTATGACCAGTCGTCTTTTTCAGCCGACAGCCCCGGCCATTACACGGGGGACCAAGCCATGCCGTATTACCTGTTCACGGGACGCTACTCGACCGACTCGATCAAGGCGATGGTCGCGAAGCCGCAGGACCGGGAGGCCGCGGCGCGCAAGCTGATCGAAGGGATCGGCGGCAAGCTGCACCACCTCTTCTTCGCCTTCGGGGATGAGGATATCTACGCCCTGATCGAAGCCCCGGATGACCGCGCGATGGCCGCCGGGTCGCTGATCGTGGGCGCATCCGGCGCGATGTCGGGGGGCAGGACGATCAAGCTGATGACCGCGCAGGAAGCGATGGAGGCGATGAAGGCCGCCGGCAAGGCCATGTCGGGTTACGCGCCTCCGAGCGGGTGATCCGGACCCGTTCGGGCAATCGGACCCTGGCAGGGGTCCATTGCGGCCCTCACCGACTGGCGGCACTCGCCGCGCCGAACGGCAGAAGATCCGGTTTCAAAGCCGGAGGGTTGCTTTGTTTGCCAAACATCTTTTGGACCAACACGCCTGCTTCATGCGACTTGAGACTGCGAAGCGAAGCTGGCCGTTGGAAACAGGCTTGCAAAGCACCTTCGGGCAACGCATCGGAAAGGGAACGTTGCGCATCATGGGACATGCCGGCAAAGGCCCTTTGCGATAGCTGAAGACTTTCGGAAACCAGACCGTTCGAAATCACCATGTCATGGTCTTCCAGAAAAAGGTGATAGTACGTCACGGCGGCGGTCGGAATCACCCTATCCACGGCTGAACCGACAAGATGCTTGGCCCCCACCAACACGCTCCTTTCGCCAAACAGCAATTCGGTTTCGGGGCCCTTCAAGACCACGCCGTGCTGTGCAGAGACATAAAGATCCGAAAACGGCACCCCCGGCGCCAAGGCATTTGCGGCGATGCGGATTGGCCTGCGCTCCGGCTCGGCAAGCATCTGTGCGGGTGAAACTTCGGTGCGCCCGATCCAGGCGATTGGCTTCGCGTCTGCTTGATCAGTCAGCACAAGATCACCGATCTGCAGCGTCTCCACCTTTCGATACCCTGCGGGGGTCGAGATTTCCGTTCCGCCGCAAAAGCAGATGAGAACCGGTGGCGGGGCGAAATCGGTGTTATCGAGTGCGATGGCTCCGTTCCGGAACTGATCCATCAGCGCGGGCGTGCCGCTGCCATCGTTGACGAAGAAAAACCGCTCGGTATTGCCGCCGATGACCACCGAGATCACCGTGATCGTCTTGCCCTCAAGCGGGTCGGGCACCTTGGGGCTGCCCAAGGGAAGATCTCCGGTCAACTCGACTCTGAAATTGTAACTGATGCCGTTGATGATCACGGTGGTGTCCGGATCCTCGGCGCCACCGTTGTGTTCCAGCACGATATCGCCCGTTGGGCCGCTGTCGAACGTCAGCTGCACCGTTGGCTGCTGGCTCTGGTTTTCGACATTGAGAGCGGCGTTGTTTGCGGACGAGCCATCGCCGCGCGCATAAAAGCTGAGTGTCGTCATTCTGCTGCCCCCTACGATGGCCTCGTGCAAACTATAAACGAATTGCGTTGAGAATTGGGCGGAGAACAAGAGGGAACGCTGGGTAAATCCGCGCACCAGCGCGGGTTCACCCAGCGGTTCGCCCTCCCCGCGACCGCCCAAACCGAGCTAGCACGCGGATTATCCTGCCATCCCAACCCCTTGTGTCAAGCCCCACCGCCTGTTACTCTCATCCGTTAACAAATCCTGAAACGAAATTTCCCAACCCAGTGATTTGAAATGGAGTACTTCACCGTCCACATGTGGACGCCGACGGCGAGAAACGAGGCCGTCACGGCCCGACCGGCTAGCCTCGCAGCGCCTGCACGCCGCCCCCGACCCCCGCCAAAACCCGGTCCATAAGCCGGCACGATCCTTTCCATCGACCTCGGCCACTCTTTCTTCATGGGCGCTCGACGCGGTGTCCGCCACCCAGGACAGACGTGGCGGTGATGCAGGCAGAAGCCTACAGGCTGGGTTCCGCCCGCATCGCCCGCGCCCTTCCTGCGGGCCGGGCGCGACATTCTTCGTCGTCTCTGCCGAGGAAGGCGCCGCCCTGCGGAACGAAATCGGGCCCGATCCCGAAATCAGCCTGTTCGCCGGCCATATGGCCGGCGACACCGACATGATCCACGACATGCGGCTGGTGCCGATGCTGAACTCGGTCGAACAGCTGACCCGACATTTCGAGGCGCTTCCGGGCGCCCGCTTCGGGATCCAGCTCGATACCGGGATGAACCGGCTGGGCATGGAACCTGCCGAGTGGATGGCCGTGCGCGACGTCGTCATGACAGCCGGCCCGACGCTGGTGATGTCGCACCTTGCCTGCGCGGACGAGCCCGACCACGACATGAACCGCGCCCAGCTCGCCAGTTTTCGCGACATGACAGACGGGCTCGATGTCGCGCGATCGCTCGCCGCCACCGGCGGCATTCTGCTGGGCCAGGACTATCACTTCGATCTGACGCGTCCGGGGGATCGGGCTTTATGGCGGACTACCGTTCGAAGACGCCGCCCCGGTTGTCAGGCTGTCCCTGCCGGTCGTCCAGGTCCGCCACGTCGAGGCGGGCGAGGCGGTCGGCTACGGCTGCGGTTGGATCGCGGAGCGCGACAGCCGCGTCGCCACGGTTCTTGCCGGCTACGCGGACGGTATTTTCCGCCATTTGTCGGGCAAGCTGAACATCTATGCGGGACAGGTTCGTTGCGCCGTCGTGGGTCGCGTCTCGATGGACGCCCTGACGGTGGATGTGACCGATCTTGAAGACGTTCCTGCCCATCTGGATCTGATTTGCGATGAACAAGGTGTCGACGATATCGCGGCGCTGACCGGAACCATTGGCTACGAAGTTCTGACCTCGCTCGGAAACCGCTACCAACGCCGCTACTCGGGCGGCGCGCGGTGACAATGGTTTCCGGGATGCTGGCGCGGATCGGCGCCACTGTGCTGGGCTTCCTGGCCGTCATCGGCCGGGTCACGATCTTCGCGTTTACCGCGACCAGCCATGTCCTCCGACCACCGTTCTACCTGAAGGAACTGCTGCACTCGATTATTTCAATCGGATATTTCAGCATCCCCGTAGTTGGCCTGACCGCGTTGTTCACAGGCGGCGCGCTGGCGCTGCAGATCCTACGCCGGCGGATCGCGGTTCTCGGCGGAGGCGGTGGTGCCCTACATCGTTGCTATCGGCATGGCGCGCGAGTTCGGCCCGGTGCTTGTCGGAGTGGTGATGGTCGCAGCCCGCGTCGCCTGCTCGATTGCCGCCGAGATCGGCACGATGGAGGTGACCGGGCAGGTAGACGCGCTGATGACGCTCTCCACCAACCCGATCAAGTACCTCGCCGTTCCACGGGTGCTGGCAGCGGCGCTCGACCGTGCCAGCTTCTGGTGGAGGTTGGTGATTCCATCGGCATCGTGGGCAGCTGGATCGTCGGCGTGGAGCTGGCTGGACTTCAACGCGGCTGTCTATCTGGCCAACAACATCGAATTTCTGCAGGCCGCAGACATCGCCTCCGGAGTCTCGCAAGGGTGCGGTGTTCGGCTTCATCGTGGCGCTGATGGGTTGCTACTACGGCATGATCGGCGGCCGCGGCGCACAGGGCGTGGGCAGGGCCGACGAAGTCCTGGCGGTCGGTGGCTGCGGTTCGGTGCTTATTCTCGCCTCGAACTACATGCTGACTCGCTGTATTCTTTTCCGGATGATCGAGCTTCACGACATTATCCATAAGGGCTCTGGCAGCACGCAGGTTCTTCGCGGCATCTCGCTGACCGTGCCCGAAGGGCAAGGCGATGGTCGTCATCGGTGGCTCGGGTACCGGCAAGTCAGTGACGCTGAAGTGCATCCTGGGGCTTGTGGATCCCGACGGATCCGGCCGCATCCTGCTCGACGGAGAGGATGATCCGCGGGGTCACCGCGAGGCCTTTCTGGCCCGGTTCGGGATGCTGTTCCAGGGCGGAGCGCTGTTCGACACTCTGACCGTCTGGCAGAACGTCGCCTTCGGCCTGCTGCGCGGCTCGCTGAAGCGCCCCAAGCGCCGAGGCACGCGACATCGCCATCGAGAAGCTTCGCCGTGTCGGGTTGGAGGACGTGGCGGCCGAGCCAGTACCCGGCCGAACTTTCGGGCGGCGTGCAGAAGCGGGTCTGCATGGCCGTGCCATCGCCGCAGACTACGGTGTCTTCTTCGACGAGCCGACCACCGGGCTCGACCCGATCTGGCAGGTGTTATCAACGACTGTCAGGAAATCGTGAGGAGATGGGTGTCGACGCCACGTCACGATCACCTGACGACTGACCAGTGTACGCGCCATCGCCGACCACGTCGCGATGCTGCATGATGGCAAGATCCAATGGACCGGACCGATCGGCGACATGGACCAGAGCGGCGATCCGTATCTGGACCAGTTCATCCACGGTCGCGCCGACGGCCCGATTGCCAGTCCGAGGTGAAAGCGCCATACTGCTTCTGTCAGGGGGCTGATCTGAAATCGTCGCAACGGAGGTTCGTCGCGGAAGCGGTGCAGTGTTTTGGCTGACAAGTCCCCTTACCAGACGGAGGATTGCCATTGCGTCGATGTATCCTGTTCAGCCTGCTGGTACTGGTCGCCATGCTGCCCGCCCTGCATTGCTCTTGCGCCTGGTTGCACCGGCGACAGGCCGGCAACCAGTTGCAGTCCGCTGGTGGAACCGCTGTTGCTGGGCGGCTTTCTCAGCCTCGGCTTCAACCTCGGATTCGTCCTGCGGCTGGGGTGACGTCTGGCAGGCGCATCTGGCCGGAAGATGGGTGCCATCTCATCATTGCGGTGACGCTGTCGTGGTTTTGTCTGTTCAGACGGATGTACCTGAAATCCACCTTCCGGCAGCGTATGGCAAGCTGGAACCGAAAAGACAGAGCTGAGTTCCGTTCTTTTACGGCTTGAAGCGGTGGATACATTCTGATGCGCAAGGCTCGGCAGTATCGCTGCGATATGCAATCTCACCCTTTCTCGTCTTTTTCCGGTCGGCGTGGTTAGCTCACTAATGCGTGCAGGCCTGCCGCCAACTGTTCGAGCTTGTCGGAGATCTCGGTGATCTCAGGTCTTCAGGCATTGTGAGAAACGGATGTTTTCCTGGCGCTTCTCGTCACCCGCCTTCGCTCTGCTCGCCCCGTATCTGAAGACCATCGGTCTGGCCCTCATTCATTCCCAGTCTTGCCCGCATCGTCCTTGCGGCTTTTTGCCATGCCATGCATATGCTGGGAAAACTGGCGATAGCCGACGTCTTTCTACAGTCTCGCGCTCTACATCGTTGCGCTGGTAAGAGGCGTCGGTGTGGGACAGGCTCGAAACCGCTTGGGGGCTTTATCTCTTCCACCTTCTGCGCTATTGGTGTCGCCGGGGTTTCACGCGAGCGTGGCTGAAAAAAGTGACCTCCCTGTTGGCCATGCCATCGCGTTTCGATAGAGCCTAGCCATGGCAAGGACGCTCACTGCTGTTTACTGCGCCTTCTGCGGCGCGGTCCACGCAGGTGGTCGGGGCGTTGGCCGCCATGGAGGTGGAATTCGATTATCCAGGACCAGCCGATTTCGACCGGCAACCAGCGAAATCGCTCGGCGGCGGTCGCGGCGCGGGATCGACCCAGATGGCCTTCGAACCGAAGGAAACCCCGCCGCCGCGCGCCCGGCTCGAGATCGGGAATTCGATCAGGTGCTTGACGACGGGCTGGTGCCGGCCTCGGCGATCCTTGTCGGCGATCCGGGTATCGGGAAATCCACGCTTCTATTGCAGGCGGCGGCCGGCTTCGCCCGCAATGGGCTGAAGGTAGTCTGTACTGTCTCGGGCGAGGCCACTGCAGGTGCCGAGGCGTGCGCGCGCACAGGCTGCGACTGTCGGACAAGCTCGCTGTGCGGCATGGCCCGGCGGGACGAACTTGACGATTCAGCGACGCTGGAGGCGGAAAGGCCGACCTCGCCATCATCGAGTTGTTCGGTGATGAGCCGGCCGTCTCCGGCGCGCCCGACCGGTGGTGCAGACCGACACGCCGCGCGCCGAGCTGACCAGCACACCGGCCCAGGACCTTTCGGTGATGCTGGTGGATATCTGGAAGGTCGGTCGCCAGTTGTCGATCGACCTGGTCGACCTGTTCTTCGAAGGCGGCGCATGCTGAACCGCATTACCGCGCAATTCAGAACATGGCCATGGGCCGATCAGCGCATTTCCGAGATGGCCGGCGAAGGTCGGCGAGGTCTTCTTCGCTCAGCCTGTTCTTCGACCGCGACGTTGCCCGGGTCGGTGGTGTACCGCGCTCAGGCGGCGTCCTGGTGGAACTGGAGGCCTTGTCGCCAGCGGCCCGTGGCGGCGGACGGTCGTCGGCTGGGATGGTGGCGGCTGGCGTGATCCTTGCCGTGCTCGATCGCGCCCGCGTATCCGCCACAGGGCTTGATGTCTATGTCCAGTCGCGGGTCTATCCGGAGTCGGCGAGCCCATGCTCGATC
>CALOEL010000017.1:0-299133 GCA_942492375.1 uncultured Alphaproteobacteria bacterium | reverse complement strand
CTCGCATCAGGCGGGCCAGCGAACGAACCGTGATCGTCGTGAAGAGCGCGATGATGACAAGCACCAGGATCAGGCCGTATTCCTCGGCCGCGACCGCGATGATGAAATCCGTGTGGGCGT
The DNA here is from genome assembly GCA_942492375.1 of uncultured Alphaproteobacteria bacterium. GTDB lineage: Bacteria > Pseudomonadota > Alphaproteobacteria > Rhodobacterales > Rhodobacteraceae > JAHEAO01. The sequence goes on along the minus strand of CALOEL010000017.1, from coordinate 299,013 downwards.
CAGGCAGCGACCACTTAACCTGGCCCTCACCAACTCCCACTCCGAAGAAGCCGCCTTCCTGGATCGCGTTCGTGGCGTAGCCCAGCTGCGTGCGGGGATCCACATCGGGTGACAGGAACCCGTCAATTCGGCGGGCGAAATGCTCGGAGCTGCTGTAGGCGAGCGAACCGGCGAAAACCGCGCCGCCGGCGAGCAGCAGCAGGATCAAGATCGGCGCGCCGGCCACGAAATACATCACGCCCCAACTGAACATGACCAGACAGGCCTGGCCGAAATCGGGCTGCAGCGCCAGAAGCAGGACGATCGCGGCGGTCAGGACCAGCGAGTACATGCGGCCCGGCGGGCCGTTGATCTCCTGGCTGGCGGCCAGGAGCCAGGCGGCGACAACTATAAACCCCGGCTTGAGGAATTCGGACGGCTGGAAGCTGCCGAACCCCAAAGAATACCAGCGCACCGCGCCCTTGCCGAAATCGGTGCCGAAGACCGGCAGGAAGGCCATCGCCACGAAGGCGGCGAAGAAACCGATCACCCCCAGCCGGCGCACCAACTGCGGCGACATCATCGTCGTGCAAATCATGACTGCCAGAGCCATCGCGCCGAATATCGACTGACGTTCGACATAATAGAACGCGCTTAGGCCGTTGCGTTCAGCCAGCGGCGGCGAAGAGGCAAGCCCCAGCAAAAGACCGATGGCGAAGAGGATGAAGACGCAGCACATCGACAATTTGTCGATCGTCCGCCACCACCGCGGAAGAATCGGCTCGCCATCCCGCAAGGGGACCGTGCCATAGACCATTTCCGTCATGAGCTACTGCCTAACACTGCCTCTGGTCGCCCGTTTTCCGGGTCTGAGCGAACTGTAGCCAAAAATGGCGGACTTCGCCAGCCTTTTGCGGCAACGAATTGTATCCAAACACGCGCGTTGACAAATCGCGGCCCGGACAGGAAAATAGGGCTATATTTGAATAGTTTGCCCATGCCAAAAAATCGTTTGGATAAGACCTTTTCTGCGCTTGCGGATCCAACCCGTAGAGCGATCCTGGAACGCTTGACGCATGGCGAAGCCACCGTCAAGGAACTGACCGAACCTTTCAACATGAGCCAGCCCGCGATCTCGCGGCATCTGAAGGTGCTGGAACAGGCCGGCCTGATCGAGGGCGGCAAGAAGGCCCAGGCAAGGCCACGCAAATTGCGCGCTCTGCCCATGCGGATGGCATATGACTGGCTGGACGATTATCGCCCGAACTGGGAATTCCGGTCCAGCCGTCTCAACAAGGTTCTGTCCAAGATCCGCTCGGAGACCGGCCGGTCGAAAGACTGATCCGGCCCCCGACCTACGACAGGTTCTCGGAAATGTGCTATTATCTACCGTTATTCGGGCAATTACGCGCGTCTGAACATCTTCACGGAGTAGCCAATTGAAGCGTATAGCAATTTTCTGCGACGGAACCTGGAACCATGCGGATGCGGAATACGGTACCAATGTCGTCGCCCTTTCGCAGGCGATGAGTCTGACTGCAGCCGACACGTTCCAGCAACTCATCTACATTCCAGGGATTGGCACGGACAGCGGCGCCAACTGGGCCTCGCGCACCATCGACCGCCTGGGCGGCGGCGCATTCGGCTGGGGGCTGGATGCGAAGATCGAGACCGCCTACCGCAACCTGGCCTATAGCTACCAGACGAAGGACGAGATATTCATCTTCGGATTTTCCCGCGGCGCCTATACCGCACGCTCGTTGGCCGGGCTGATCCGCGCTTGCGGCATTCCGACCCGCAACAGGATCAACATGGTCGGCGACGCCCTGGACCGATACCGCAAGCGCGGACCGGACAGTCATCCGAACAACCCCGAGAGCTTTGCCTTCAGGCGCACCATGAATCCCGCCATCGCCACCAGTCCAGAAGAACAGGACTGGCGCGAGGCGCAGGGCGAGGACAAGGGGCATCTGCTGGAGATCGCCTATCTCGGCGTCTGGGACACGGTGGGTGCGCTCGGCGTTCCAAACCATCTCGGCGGACTCGCGCGGCTCACGAATGCGAAGTACAAGTTCCATGACGCGGACCTGTCCCGTTCGGTGCGGTCGGCCCGGCACGCCGTGGCGATCGACGAGTGCCGGCGCACCTACGCCCCGACGATGTGGGATAACCTGGACAAGCTGAACGGTGGTGCTGAAGGCGATGCGCGGCGCTATCAGCAAGCGTGGTTCCCCGGCGACCATGGCTCGGTCGGCGGCGGCGGCGACATCGCCGGATTATCCGACAATACGCTGGTGTGGATCGCCGAGGGAGCAGAGGCGATGGGTCTCGAATTCACTCCGGGCGCACTGGACAGCTTCCGCACCCAGATCGACCACTTCGCACCTTTGCGCAACCGGACCGAAAAGCCGGGCTTCTTCGCCGGGCTGATGCGCAAGGCGGATCGCGACGGTCCCGACCGCGCCGACGATGTCTCGGAGGCGGCCCGCACCAGGTATGGCCGCGCCGATCCCGCCTATCGCCCGAAAACGCTGAGCAAGGTCGCGGCGGCGCTCTCACGCGGCTGAGCAGGGCATGGCTCAGCGCGCCGGTGCGCCCGCCAGTTTGCCGACTTCGGCCATGAAATCCTCGCCGCGTTTTTCGAAGTTCGGATACTGGTCGAAGCTCGCCGCGGCGGGCGCAAGCAGCACGACATCGCCCGGTTCGGCCTCTTGCGATGCGCTGGTCACGGCACGCGCCATGGTTTCGCAGATCTCGTAGGGCGTATCGCCGAGTTGCAGGGCGAAGTCGCGCGCAGAATGGCCGATCAGGTAGGCCTTGACGACCGACCCCAGCGCGTCCCGCAGCCCCTCGATGCCGCCCTCCTTGCCCAGCCCGCCGGCGATCCAGCGGATCCGCGGGAAGGCGCGCAGCGCCTGTTCGGCGCTATCGGCGTTGGTCGCCTTGGAATCGTTGACGAAGCGGACGCCGCCGCGCTCGCCGACCAGCTGGCTGCGATGGGGAAGCCCTTCGAAGCTGCGGAACGCCTGTTCGATGGCTTTCGGCGACAGGCCCAAGGCGCGGCCAGAGGCATAGGCGGCACAAGCGTTCTGATGATTGTGACTGCCCGGCAGCCCGGCGATTTCGCGCAGGTCGATCGAGCCGACCTGCCGACCCTTGCGATATTCCGCCAGGAATCCCTTGCGCGCGAAAACCATCCAGCCGGGTCCAGAGAGCTTGCGATCGACCGAGATACGGATCACCCGGTCGTCCTCCGCGGCTTCGGACAGCTGGTTGGACAGATACTGCCCCTCGGGTTCGTCGACGCCGATAATGGCGCGATCGGGGCCGCCTTCCGAAAAGAGCCGCCGCTTCGCCGCGAAGTACCCGCCAAGGCCGCCGTGGCGATCCAGATGGTCCGGCGTCAAATTGGTGAAGACCGCGATGTCCGGGGTCAGCGCGCGGGCCAGTTCGGTCTGATAGCTGGACAGCTCGAGCACGACGATGCCGCCATCGCCGGCCGGATCGAGATCCAGAACGCCCCGCCCGATATTGCCGGCCAGCTGAGACGCGCGCCCGTTTTCCACCAATACGTGGTGGATCAGCGCAGAGGTCGTGGATTTCCCGTTCGAGCCGGTGACCGCGATCACCCTTGGCGTCGTGACGAATTCATCCCAGGCGGGCGTCGCAAAGGACCGGAAGAAAAGCCCGATATCATTGTCCAAGGGCACCCCGGCCTCCATCGCCGCGGCGATCGCGGGATGCGGACGGGGATAGAGATGCGGGATGCCGGGACTGACGATCAGCGCCGCGATCCCGGCCCAGTCGATGCGCGTCAGGTCATGGATCAGGGCACCCTGCCCTTCCGCCGCCTCGCGCGCCTCGGCGCTGTCATCCCAGCACAAGGGCTCTGCCGCGCCCGCGCGCAAGGACCGCGCCGCGGCGAGGCCCGAGCGCCCCAACCCCAGCACCGCAACCTTCCGGCCCTGATAACCGCGCACCGAAATCATCGGTTCGACGCCTCTTCCGCCCGTGCGGACAAGACCGCCACGGCGTCTTCGGCCATCTGGGATGGCACGAAGGCATGATCATGGTGAATGCCCGCGACCATGTTGCAAGGGATCCCGGCCCTTGCCAGTGCGGTTGAAACGGCGGCCGTCAGCCCGACCCCGTCAAGCGCCGAGTGCACCCGCAGCGTGATCTGCGTCATGGGCGTCGGTGAAAGCAGGCCCGCTTGCTGCGCCGCCGCTTCCTCGAGGATCAGCGACCACCCCTCGGTTTCCCGGAACGAGGCAAGGGCGACGCCGCGCAACGGGTCGCAGCGGGGATCACCGGGTGCGACGGTGCAGAAATGCCAGCGCCCCGGCATTGCCACCGGCGCCATGCCCGCGATCATTTCTTGCGTGTCGCGGACCCGCTCCATCAGCGCAGCTTCAGCGTGGCAAGCCCGATCAGCGCCAGAATCAGCGAGATGATCCAGAACCGGATCACGATCTGCGGTTCCTTCCAGCCGAGCTGTTCGAAATGGTGATGAATCGGCGCCATCAGAAAGACCCGCTTGCCGGTGCGCTTGAAGTAAAGCACCTGGATGATGACCGAAAGCGCCTCCACCACGAAGAGACCACCGACGATCGCCAGCACGATCTCGTGCTTCGTGACAACAGCGATCGCGCCGAGCGCGCCGCCCAATGCCAGTGACCCGGTATCGCCCATAAACACCGCTGCAGGCGGGGCGTTGTACCACAGGAATCCCAGCCCACCGCCAATCAGCCCGGCTGTAAAGATCAGGATCTCGCCCGAACCAGGAACATAGTGCACCTCTAGATATTCGGTGAAGTCGACCCGGCCGACCGCATATGCGATCACGCCAAGCGTTCCCGCCGCGATCATAACGGGCATGATCGCCAGCCCGTCCAGCCCGTCGGTCAGGTTCACCGCATTCGCGGCGCCCGCGATCACGATCATGCCGAACGGCACGAAAAACACGCCGAGATTGATCAGGACATCCTTGAAGACCGGCAGCGCAAGCTGCTGCGTCAGTTCCGCGGGATGCGCAAGAGAGGCGACATAGGCGGCGACCGCCCCGATCAAAAGGCCGATCGTGAATCGCACCTTTCCGGGCACGCCCTTGGCGTTGCGCTTGGCGACCTTCTGGTAATCGTCGATGAACCCGACCGCGCCGAACCCCACCGTAACCAACAGCACGATCCAGACATAGACATTGTCGAGCCGCGCCCAAAGCAGGGTCGAGACGATCAGGGCGCTCAGGATCAGCAGCCCGCCCATCGTCGGCGTCCCGGCCTTTTCCAGAATGTGGCTTTTCGGACCGTCTTCCCGGATCGGCTGGCCCTTGCCCTGCTTGCGGCGCAGAAAGTTGATCAGCGGCTTGCCGAAGATGAAGCCGAAAACCAGCGCCGTAAAGAACGCCGCCCCGGCCCGGAAGGTGATGTAGCGGAACAGATTGAAAAAATCACCACCGTCCGAAAGCTCGGTCAACCAGTACAACATCTAGACGGTCCCTCGTGAGTCTCGCGGCAGCGGATGACCCAGTTTTCGGATGGCGTCAACGACAAGCGACACCTTGCTGCCCTTGGACCCCTTGACCAGGATGACATCGCCCGCATCGACGAGCGCATGGGCGCGGGCGGCCAAACGGTCCGCCGTTTCGTGCCACTCGCCGCGCTGGCTGTGCGGCAGGCGGTCGTAGAGCCTGCGCATCCGCGGCCCGACGCAATGAATCTGCGTAACCTCTTTCAGGCTTGGCAGATCCGCAAGCGCCTCGTGCATGGCATTCTCTTTCTCACCCAGCTCCAGCATGTCGCCCATCACCGCGATCCGCCGGCCGGCCGCGACCCGGCCGATCCCGTCGGTCGTGCGACTGGCCGCAAGCACCTCCAGCGCCGCCGCCATCGAGGCGGGGTTGGCATTGAACGCATCGTCAAGCAGGTCGATTGTCAGATGGTCGTCGACGATATCGAGAATCAGCGTCTCGCGCGCGCCGCGCCCAAGGGGCGGCTCCCACAGCGCCAGATCGCAGGCGGAAACGGCGGTATCCGCGCCCAGCGCCTCGGCGACTGCCAGTACGCCGAGCGCATTCGCCGCGAAATGCCGCCCCGCCGACATGATCTTGAACAACAGCGGCGCTCCACCGTGGCTGGCATGGACGATCGTTGTATCCTGCGCCAGCTGCACGTTCTCCAGCCGCCAATCCGCGGTTTCCGCCGCCCCGAACCGGACCAGCGACGCGCCGGCCGCTTGCGCCGCCTCCTCGAGGATCGGCGTAACCTCCAGATCGGCATTTATGATCGCGATGCCATCCGGTTCCAGCCCGGTGAATATCGCGGCCTTTTCCTGCGCTATCCCTCGGATGCTGTCGAATGCTTCCAGATGCGCCGCCGCGACAGTGGTGATCATCGCCACATGCGGCCGCGCCATGCGGGCCAGGGGCGCGATCTCGCCGGGATGGTTCATCCCGATCTCGATCACCGCGAATTCGGTATCCGCCGGCATCCGCGCCAGAGTCAGTGGCACGCCCCAGTGGTTGTTGTAGCTGCCTTCCGCAACATGGGTGCGGCCCTGCCCCGACAGCACGGCACGCAGCATCTCCTTTGAGGAGGTCTTGCCGACAGAGCCGGTGACACCGACGACACGCGCCGACGTCCGGGCGCGTCCTGCCCGTCCGAGACCCTGCAGCGCCGTCAGAACATCCCCGACGATCAGCAGCGGCTGATCCGCCGCGACACCTTCCGGCACCCGGCTGATCATGGCCGCCGCCGCGCCCTTGCCGAGCGCCTGGGCCACGAAGTCATGCCCGTCGCGCTGGTCGGTCAGCGCCACGAAGAGATCGCCGGGGCGCAAAGTCCGCGTGTCGATGGAAACCCCGGTCGCTGCCCAGTCGCCGCGCGTCTCGCCGCCGGTAGCGGCCGCCGCGTCGGCCGATGTCCAAAGCGGCGTCACGAGACCCGTCCGTCCAGCGCTGCCACGGCGACGCTGGCCTGCTCTGCGTCGTCGAACGGAAAGACGTCATCGCCGATGATCTGGCCGGTCTCGTGCCCCTTGCCCGCGATCAGCAGCGCATCGCCCGGCTGCAAAGCATCGACGCCGCGCAGGATCGCCTCGGCCCGGTCGCCGATTTCGACCGCATCGGGGCATCCCTGCATGACCATCGCACGGATCGCCGCCGGTTCTTCCGAGCGCGGATTGTCGTCGGTCACGATCACCAGATCGGCATGCTCGGCCGCCGCCCGCCCCATCAGAGCGCGCTTGCCTGTATCGCGGTCGCCGCCGGCGCCGAACACGACGATGAGCCGCCCCATCACGTGCGGTCGAAGTGCCTGTAGCGCGGTCGCGACCGCGTCCGGCGTATGGGAATAATCGACGAACACCGCCGACCCGTTTTCCCGCGTCGCGGCCAGCTGCATCCGGCCCCGCACCGTGACAAGCTCCGGGAAGGTGCGGAACACCTGCTCGGGCGGCGAGCCGGCCCCGATCGCCAGCGCTGCCGCTGCCAGCACGTTCTCTGCCTGAAAGCCGCCGATCAGCCCCAGGCGCGCCTGGTGCACCTCGCCATTCCATTCAAACCGCAGGTTCTGCCCGGTCGCGTCGAACCGCTGGCCGGTGATCCGCAGATGCGCACCCATGTCATGCCCGACGGTCAGCAGATCCTGCCCGCGGTCCAGCGCGATCTCGGCCATATCGGGGCCGCGGTCATCGTCAAGGTTGACCGCCGCAACGGCATCTTCGGGCAGCACACGCTCGAACAGCCCGGCCTTGGCGGCGAAGTAATCCTCGAAACTCGCGTGGTAATCCAGATGGTCCTGGCTGAAATTGGTGAAGGCCGCCGCCGCCAGACGCACGCCGTCCAGCCGCCGCTGCTCCAACCCGTGGCTCGACGCCTCCATCGCCGCATGGGTCACGCCCTCGGCTGCGGCTTCCGCAAGCACCCGGTGCAACGTGATCGGCTCCGGCGTCGTATGGGCCAGCGGCGCGGCATAGGCACCCTCGACCCCGGTGGTCCCGAGGTTGATGGCGGCATGTCCCAGAAGCGTCCAGATCTGGCGGGTAAAGGTGGCGACCGAGGTCTTGCCGTTGGTGCCGGTGACCGCGACGACCGTCTCGGGCTGCTGGCCGAACCAAAGCGCAGCGGCATAGGCGAGAGCCTGGCGGGGATCCTCGGCTAACACCACCGGCAGATGCGCCGCGTCAAGCTGCGCCCGCGCCAGCTTTGCGCCCTCGCGGTCGGTCAGGATCGCGGCCGCCCCCATCCGTAACGCGTATTCAATGAAGGATGCACCGTGCAGCCTGGTCCCCGGCAGGGCGACGAACAGGTGACCGGCCCGGACCGTCCGACTGTCGACCGAAAGACCGGTGATCTTCGCCTCGCGCCCGCCCAAGGCGGTCAGACCAAGCTCTGCAAGTGATTTCGTTTCCGCCCGGTCCGCCATATCCCCGCCCTTCGCGTCTAGTTCGAGGTGAGTGTTACCTTATCTACCGGACCGGGTTCAATCTCGGGCCGGAGTCCCAGAAGCGGCGCGATGCGCCGGATGATCTCGGCGGCCACCGGCACCGCGGTCCAGCCCGCTGTCCGGCGCGGTTCGGTCCCGGATGTCTCCACCGGCTCATCCAAGGTCACGATCAGCACGTATTTGGGATCATGCGCCGGAAAGACGCTGGCGAACGTGGCGATCACTTTGTCCTTGTAATAGCCGCCGCCGCGCTCTTTCGGCTTGTCGGCGGTGCCGGTCTTGCCCCCCACCGCATAACCCGCCACCTCGCCGAAGCTTGCCGTGCCGCGCTGGACCACCTGCCGCAGCATCGAGCGCACGGTATCGGATGTCTCCTGCGAAATGACGCGCGGTCCCGGCGCGACATTGGTCTGTTTCAGCAGCGTCGGCGTGACTCGGGTGCCGCCGTTCAGCAGCGAGGCATAGGCGGTCGCCAGGTGCAACGGGCTGACCGACAGGCCATGGCCATAGGATATCGTAAGCGTCGAGATCTCTGACCATTTCTTCGGTAGAAGCGGCTTCGCGCCGGGGGCTTCGACCAGTTCGACCGCAGTCGGCTCAAGGAATCCGAGCGAACCCAGGAAGCGTTGCTGCCGCTCGGCCCCGATCATCATGGCGATCCGCGCCGTTCCGATGTTCGAACTTTTCACGATGACATCGGTGACGCTCAGCTCCGGCCCGTAACTGCGGAAATCGCGAATCCGGTACCGTCCCCAAGTCAGCGGGCCTTTGGTCTCGATCATTGTCGAGGCATTGACCAACTTTTCCTCCATCGCCTGCGCGATGGCGAATATCTTGAAGGTCGAGCCAAGCTCGTAAACGCCCTGCACCGCCCTGTTGAACAGCGGGCTGTCCGACGGAACGCCAGCGAGCAGCGGGTTGGGTCGATCATTGGGATCGAAATTCGGCAGCGAAACAAGGCTGATAACCTCGCCGGTATTCACATCCATCAGAACCGCCGCCGCACCACGGGCATTCATCAGCTTCATTCCGCCGTAAAGCACACGTTCGGTCGCCGACTGGATGGTCATGTCCAGCGAAAGCTGCAGCGGCTGTCCTCCCATCGCGGGATCGCGCAGGAAACCGTCAAATCTCTTCTCCACGCCGGCGACGCCGATCACCTCGGCGGAATGGACGCCCTCGCGGCCGAACGACGAGCCGCCCAGCACATGCGCGGCCAGCTTGCCGTTGGGATAAAGCCGCATCTCCCGCGGTCCGAACAGCAGGCCCGGATCGCCGATGTCATGGACTCGCTGCTTCTGTTCGGGCGATATGCGCTTCTTGATCCACAGAAATTTCCGCTTGCTCTCGAATTGCTTGAGCAGCTTGGCCTCTTCCAGATCGGGAAAGACCTTGACCAGTTCAGACGCTGCCCTTGCCTTGTCGATGATCAGGGGCGGCTGGGCGTAAAGCGCATCGGTGATCAGGTTGGTCGCAAGGATGCGCCCGTTGCGGTCCACGATATCGGCCCGCTGTGCGACGATGCTGGCGCCCGCGCCGGCGGTCCGTGGCTCACTCGGCTGACTCGAGGCGAGCGAACCCATCCGCAGCCCGACCGCGACAAAGGCGAAGAGGAAGAACGCGCCGATCACCAGAAGCCGTCCCTCGGCCCGACGCCGCGCCCGGTCGCGCATCTCCTCGTGACGCACGCGGATATTTTCTCGCTCTATCGCGTCGGGGTTCTCGCCTTTCTGGCGGGCCGACAGGATCCGGGCGAGCGGGCGAAGCGGAGTGCGGATCATTGCTTGGCCTCCAGCACACCCACGACATCGACCGAATGGGTGACGGGTCCAAGAACTTCTGTCGGATAGGTAATCTGGTCGACCTGGCCGAACTGCTCGGGCATCAACGGCAGCAGCCCCAGCCGGTCGAAATTCAAGTCGGCCAGTTCGCGCAGCCTGTCGGGCCGGTTGAGATAGGCCCACTCTGCCCGAAGAACGGCAAGTTCCTCGCGCAGGGCACCGATCTCCTGCCGATAGTCCTGGACATTGCGAAGCGCCAGCTGGGTCTTGTAGTTTTCCTTATAGGCCCAAAAGCCAAGCGCCATGACCACCAGCGCCGACAGAACGAAAAATATCGATCGCATCTATGTCTTCCCTTCCATCTTGTATCTCGGCATGCCCAGCGCGGTCCGGTCCACCGGGACGGCTTTCGCCTCGGTCCGCACCGCAACCCGCAGTTTTGCCGAACGCGCCCGCGGATTGGCGGCAAGCTCGTCCTTGTCCGGCCCGATCGCCTTCGACAGATCACGGAACGCCGGGTCCGCCGCGGCCACTTCCGGGGCGTAACGGCTGCCGCCACCGCCCGATGACGAACGTGCCTGCAGGAAACGCTTCACGATCCGGTCTTCCAGTGAATGGAAGCTGACCACTGCCAGCCGCCCACCGGGCTTCAGAGCCCTTTCGGCCGCTTCCAGCCCTGCGACGAGTTCGCCGAATTCATCGTTCACCGCTATTCGTATCGCCTGGAACGTCCTTGTGGCCGGATGGCTTTGACCGGGCTTCGGCCGGGGCAGGCATTTCTCCACAATCCGAACCAGATCGCCGGTCGTGCTTAGCGGCGCATCCGACCTTGCCGCGACGACCGCCCGCGCGATCCGCCGCGAGGCGCGTTCCTCGCCATAATGATACAGAATGTCGGCCAATTCGGCTTCGTCGACCTGGTTCACGAGATCCGCGGCCGATGGTCCGGACTGACTCATGCGCATGTCGAGCGGGCCATCTTTCATGAAGGAAAATCCGCGCTCCGCCTGGTCAAGCTGCATCGAGGACACGCCGAGATCGAGCACCACCCCGTCAAGGTCCGTGCCATAGTCGTCGAGTTGGCCAAACGTCCCCTGCACCAGTTCCAGCCGGTCGCCGTATTCCGCGGCCCAGCTTGCGGCCATCTTGAACACCGCCGGGTCGCGGTCGACGCCGATGACCCTGCCCGCCCCGGCCTCCAACAGCCTCCGCGCATAGCCGCCCGCGCCGAAGGTTCCGTCCAGCCAGGTCCCGGAAACCGGGGCGACCTCTCGCAGGAGGGGGGCCAGCAGAACGGGAATATGGGATTTGTCCGAGGGGTTTGCGCCTGCCGTCAAGGACATGCCCTATTCCCCTTCCGCCTCATCGAGCCAGGTCAGGGGATCGAAATCATCCGGCAGCGCGTCCAGGACCTCTTCGGTCTTGGCCAGTTCCTCGGTCTCGTAGGTCTCGGGCTTCCAGATCTGGAACGTGTCGCCCGAGGCGATGAAGAACGCCTCGTCTTCCAGCCCGATCTTCTCGCGCAGCTTCTGCGGCAGGACCAGCCGGCCGTCGCCGTCGACCTCGGTCGGGTAGGACTGGCCATGCATCAGCCGTTCCAGCATCCGACGCTTGTTCGAGCCGCGCGGCAGCTTGCCGATCTTGGCATCGACCTCGTCGATCGCCTCTACTGTATAGCATTCAAGGTATTTCCTGCGGTGATCGCCGTAGACGATGACCAGCTGCGGGCGAAGACCTTCCTTCCAGTCCGGGTCGCCAGCCTCGAGCACACGGCGAAACAGGGCCGGGATCGAGACCCTGCCCTTCGTATCGACCTTATGCTGGCTTTCGCCTCTGAACCTGCGCGCCACTGTCCCGCGGCTCCTTTAACCTGTACCCTTCACGACCCCAGACAAGGAAACGGCGGATTGATCTGCTGCCACTGATCAACCCGCCGCCCTCGTCCCATTTCTGGGGTTGTCCGACTGCGCGCGCCACCTGGGGGGATGTCTGCTCGCTCGCGCGCCGGATCTCTTCGTTCGATGAAAGCGGGTGCCTGTATGAAACCTGACTTTGGGAGTTGAGGTCTTGTCGCCTCGTTTGCCCGTCCTCATCGTGTAGCTAGGGATGACATGGGAATTCATGGAAATCAACAGAAAAATGTGGGAAAGTTGTCGATTTTCGGTTTGATGGAGGCTCTCCTAACGGTCAAGACAGGCGTGAAGCGGGCGAGCAGTGGAATATATAGTGCGTCATGCACCCACTAACTCTATATGTATGGCTACCTGTCGAACCGTCATCAGTTCCACAAATTCCCAGAAATTTCCGAAATTTCCGCTTGAGCCCTGCACAAGGCCGATACCCCAAACCCAAATGATCCTGAATCAGCTCATGATTCGCGCCGGCAATGCCCCGCTGCTCATCTTTGTCCCGTGCTTTCCCACGCCGTGAGTCACCCGAAAGAAACCCTTGGCCGATCATGACGTTAGGTAAGGCTCACTTATGCAAATGCTGCATGGCGGCATTGCTGCGGTTCCTATTGTGCACCCGCAGCATTTACCTATCTTGGTGTCAACGAAGCAGCAGGCTTCGCATGGAAAACAAACTGAAGAGGCCCAAAATGGCATTCGCAACCGAAACACACAACGCCGCTCCGAGCATCGTCGAGCGCTTTTCGACCTTCCTGAAGGGCATGCGCGCCCACAATGAACAGATGCGCGCCTACCACCGCACAGTGCGCGAACTGAACCAACTGTCGAACCGCGACCTCGCCGACCTTGGCCTGAGCCGTTCGATGATCGGCGACGTCGCCCGCGAAGCGGCGTTCGGCAAGTAAGAATTCGGATCAGACGGCTCCCACCTCCCTGGGGTCTTCTGTAACAGCGGCGACATCCACCTCCTCCCGGGTGTCGCCGCGCAGATACGGATCCAGCGGTCCTCCCCCGCGAAATCCGTTTACAGAACGGCGGCGCTCCTCCTCCCTGAGCGTCGCCGTTTCCTGTTTCAGGGCCCCGATCCGCTCAGCCGCGAGCATCCTTCGGCGAACCCATCACCACATAGGACGTCAGGCTTTTGACCTGCGGCAACGCGCCCAGCACTTCGGTGTGGAAATGCTTGTAATCGGCAAGGTCGCGCGCCTCGACTCGCAGAAGATACTCGACCGCGCCGGTCACATTGTGACATTCCCGGACCTCTGGAGAACGCGAGATGGAGGCCTCGAACCGGTCCTGCGCCTCTTTCGAGTGTTCCGAAAGCCCAACCGCCACATAAGCCACGAACCCGACACCCAGCTTGGCGGGGTTCAGGACAGCCCGATAGCCCTCGATTACCCCCGAGCGCTCCAGCTCCTGAACTCTGCGAAGACAGGCAGAGGGCGACAGCCCCACCCTCTCGGCCAGCTCGATATTGCTGATGCGGCCGTTATGCGAAAGCTCGTGCAATATTCGCTCTGTTATTTTATCTCTTGCGACCATTTATTGCACAAATTCTATAATATTATCAATAAAGTCAATTTAATTGTGACATTTCTCACTTAGTGTTGCGCCTCATGACACCGGAACTTCTCTCTGCCCTCGCGGCTTTCGCATTCGTTTCCTCGATCACGCCGGGGCCGAACAACCTGATGCTGATGGCGTCGGGCGCGAATTTCGGCTGGGCAAGGACCATACCGCATATGCTGGGCGTGGCTATCGGTTTTGCACTGATGACGGTGCTTGTCGGCGTTGGACTGATCCGCGTTTTCGAGATCTGGCCTTTCACCTATTCCATCCTCAAGGTCGCAAGCATTGTTTTCCTCGCTTGGCTTGCCTGGAAAATCGCCAATGCCGCGCCACCTCCGGACCGGACCCAGACCGTCGGCACGCCCCTTACCTTCATTCAGGCGGCACTGTTCCAGTGGGTTAATCCGAAAGCCTGGGCGATGTCCCTGACCGCCCTGAGCGCCTATCGCCCCGAGGGAAGCGGCCTGGCCGGCGTGCTTGTCGTCGCTGTCATATTCGGCATCGTCAACCTGCCTTCGGTCGGCTGCTGGGTGTTGCTCGGCACGCAATTGCGCCGACTGCTGAACGTGCCGTGGAAGCTGAGGCTGTTCAACATCAGCGCCGCGCTCCTGCTTCTTGCGTCGCTCTGGCCGATCCTGATGCCGCACTGACCCCGGACGACTTTTCGCTTCCGGAACCGGTTCTGCCGCCCTAGCGTTGGGTCGAAACGACAGGACGCGGGTGATGACAGAACAGAATTCCGACGCAGACGAACGGAAGTCGGCCGAAGCCTCCGTGGCCGAAGCCCAGCAGCTCTCATCGCGCCTGGTCTACGAAGTCATCCGTCGCGAAGGCATCGACGAGCTGAAACGACCCACCTCGTCCCTGCTGTGGTCGGGCGTGGCTGCGGGCATGCTGATCAGCTTCTCGGTCATCGGCGAGGCGGTCCTGCGCGTCGGTCTGCCAGAGGCACGTTGGACGCATCTCGTGGAAAGCCTGGGCTATTCGTTCGGCTTCCTGCTGGTCATTCTCGGCCGGATGCAGTTGTTCACCGAAAACACGATCACCACCGTTCTGCCAGTGGTCGGCAGACCGACAAGCCACAACCTCGCACTCGTGGCGCGGCTTTGGGTGGCGGTTCTTTCGGCGAACATCGTCGGTGCCTTCCTGGCCGCCTCCTTCATCGCCTTCACGCCCGCCTTTCCCGAAGAAATCGTCACGGCCGTCGCCGAATTGTCGCGAGAGGCGACCGGCCACGGCTTCCGCGACACCTTTTTCCGGGGCATGCCCGCGGGCATCCTCGTCGCGGCGATCGTCTGGATGCTGCCGACGACGATCAGCGGCAAGTTTCCAATGGTGCTGCTTTTCACCTGGCTCATTGCCGCCGGGGGCTTCACCCATGTGATCGCGGGCTCGGTCGAAATGGCCTTCCTGATCCTGACCGGCGAGATGGGGCTGTTCGAGGGCTTCGGCCTCTATTTCATCCCGGTTCTCAGCGGCAATATTGTCGGCGGAACGCTGGTCTTCACCATGCTCGCCTGGGGTCAGGTCAAGGAAGAGATCGACGAACCCGAGCATCCGGATTCAGCCGAGGATCTGGAGGAAGAGTAAGACCCCTAATCTCGGTAGTTGGGATCGGCGCGGTCCAGCATCGCCTTCAGCGCCTCGAAATGCGCGAAGGCGCTGTCATTGTAGGCCAGCCAATCCTCCGCCGTGCGTTCGGCGATTTCGTCCGGCATAACGTTCAGAGGCTGGCCGCTGGCATAGGCCAGCATCAGC
This sequence comes from uncultured Alphaproteobacteria bacterium, assembly GCA_942492375.1. Lineage (GTDB taxonomy): Bacteria > Pseudomonadota > Alphaproteobacteria > Rhodobacterales > Rhodobacteraceae > JAHEAO01. The sequence goes on along the minus strand of CALOEL010000017.1, from coordinate 283,572 downwards.
GTCTCGGCGGCGCGTTCATAATAATAAAGGCTCTCGAACGCCTCGGCGACAGTTCCCGCTGTCGTCGTCACCCCGTGATTGCCCATCAGCATGACCGAGTGATTGCCCAGCGACCGCGCGATCCGCAGCCCTTCTTCTGCATTGTCGGCAATCCCGCCAAACCCCAGATCGACGGCCACCTTGCCATAAAACCGGGCCGTGTTCTGGTCGATCGGCAGCATCGTCGGATCCTTCAGCGTCGCCAGCGCCGTCGAATACCGCGGATGGCAATGCAAGAGCACCCGCGCGTTCGGCTGGGTCCGGTGGATCGTGCCGTGAATGCACCACGCACTTGCATCCGGCGCGTCCGGCCGCTCCATGACGCTGGCGTCGTTGGCGTCCAGAAGCAGCAGGTCGCTGGCCCGGATCGTCGAGAAATGCCGCCATTTTGGATTCATCAGGAATTTCGACCCGTCCGCGCTGACCGCCGCGCTGAAATGGTTGCCGACCGACTCGTGCCAGTTGAAATGCACCGCCAGCCGGAACGCCGCCGCAAGATCGACCCGCAACGCGGCTTCGTCGATCGCAAGGTCAGAGTGCCTGTTCATCCCATCCTCCTCGTTTCGTGCAGAATACAGCTTTCCGGCGGAAAATCGCCTTGAAATCGGCCGTGGAAAGCGAAGCGCTGAGAGTTGACTTGCGTCAATGCGGTTGCTGCCACTAGCCAATAGGTTCGGACCGTAACCTGAAAATGGAGGCCATCATGAAGAAGGCGAAGCTGTCGAACGACCCCGTCGAAAGCCAGGAGCCTGAAGATTCCGCCGAAAGCAAGCAGACCTGGATTCAGGAGATCGAGGTCACGGGCGAGAACCTTGTCGCCAAGATCAAGGAACTGGCCGCAGAAAGCCATGTCAAACGCGTCCGCATCATCGAACCGGACGGCGACATCGCGTTGGACATTCCGCTGACCTACGGCGCAATTGCAGGCGGCGTCTTCGTGATCGCAGCACCCGTGCTTGCGGTGATCGGTGCGCTCGCGGCCTTCGTCAGCAAAGTGAGGATCGAGGTCGTGCGCGACGACAAGAAGAAAAGCTGATCGGGGGCAAGGGTGCCGACAATCGGCCCCGACATCAAAACGGCACGTCATCCCCTTCGCGCCCTGCCGAGACAACGAACTTGGCGACGACCTTCTTGGCCCCGGCCTTCTCGAACTCGATATCGAGCTTGTCGCCCTCGATCCCCATGACGGTGCCATAGCCGAACTTCTGGTGAAACACCCGGTCGCCTTGGGTGAAGGCGCTGACCGCATCCAGGTCGATCACGATATTGCGCGCCTCGCGCGGCTGCGCCATGCCCGCGGGTGGCGCTGCGGTCCTGCAATCGCCGCCAGCCCGGCGAGTTATAGACATTCGCCGAAGCCGCCCGATCCTCGATATCGCCACCCCCGAAACTCGGCGCCGCGGCGCCGTAGCCGCCGCCGTAAAGTCCGGGCGGGGTCAGCACCTCGACATGCTCGGCGGGCAATTCGTCGATGAAGCGCGACGGCAGCGCCGACTGCCACTGGCCGTAGACCCGCCGGTTCGCGGCGAAGGAGATCGTGCAGACCTCCTCGGCCCGGGTTATCCCTACGTAAGCCAAACGCCGCTCTTCCTCGAGCCCTTTCAACCCGCTTTCATCCATGCTCCGCTGGCTCGGAAACAGGCCATCTTCCCAACCAGGCAAGAACACGGCGGGAAATTCCAGCCCCTTGGCGGCATGCAGTGTCATGATCGAAACCTTCTCGTCCGCCTCGTCGGTCTCATTGTCCATGATCAGCGCGACATGCTCCAGAAAGCCCTGCAGATTGTCGAACTGCTCCAGCGCCTTGACCAGTTCCTTGAGGTTCTCCAGCCGCCCCGGCGCCTCGGGCGTCTTGTCGTTCTGCCACATGATCGGTATAGCCGGACTCTTCCAAAATCATCTCGGCCAGTTCGATATGGCTCAGTGTGCCTTGCGGGCATCTCATGCCATCCGCGCCCAGCGCGCATCCAGCCCCTCGATCAGCCCGAGCGTTCGATCCCTTCGACAAGGTTGCAGTTCCTTGGCGCCCTTGCCGGCCAGGCCCTCGGCGGCAAGCCAGCCGCGCACCTTCGACAGCGGCGACACGCCATTCGCGCGCGCCGCCATCTGGATCTTCTGCACCGCCTTGTCGCCAAGCCCGCGCTTGGGCGTGTTGACGATCCGCTCAAAGGCCAGATCGTCCTCGGGGCTGACCACGAGCCGGAAATAGGCCATGGCATCGCGAATTTCCAGCCGTTCGTAGAACCGTGGGCCGCCGATCACCCGGTAGGGCAGGCCGATGGTCAGAAACCGGTCCTCGAAGGCGCGCATCTGGTGGCTGGCGCGCACCAGGATCGCCATGTCGTTCCAGCCCCATCGGGTCGCATCCCCCGCGTGCCGCCCTGCATCGCCTCGATTTCCTCGCCGATCCAGCGCGCCTCTTCCTCGCCGTCCCAATGGCCGATCAGCCGGACCTTCTGGCCCTCTGTCAGATCGGTGAACAGCGTCTTGCCCAGCCGCCCCTTATTGGCCTCGATCACCCCCGAGGCCGCAGCCAGAATATGCGGGGTCGAGCGGTAATTCTGTTCCAGCCGGACCACCTTGGCGCCGGGAAAATCCTTCTCGAACCGCAGGATGTTGCCCACTTCGGCGCCGCGCCAGCCATAGATCGACTGGTCGTCATCGCCCACGCAGCAGATGTTCTTGTGCCCGCCCGCCAGCAGCCGCAGCCACAGATACTGGGCGACGTTGGTATCCTGATATTCGTCGACCAGGATGTAGCGGAACCAGCGCTGGTATTGCTCAGAATGTCGGGATGGGTCTGGAAGATCGTGACCACATGCAGCAGCAGGTCGCCGAAATCGACCGGCGTTCAGGGTCTTCAGCCGTTCCTGATACTGCGGCGTAAAGCTCGACGCCGCGGTTGTTGAAGGCCGCGGCCTCGCCGACCGGCACCTTGTCCGGCGTCCAGGCGCGGTTCTTCCACTGGTCGATCAGCCCCGCCAGCATCCGCGCGGGCCAGCGTTTGTCGTCGATATTCTTCGACCTGAATCAGCTGTTTCAAGAGCCTTAGCTGGTCGTCGGTATCCAGAATGGTGAAATTCGACTTCAGCCCGACCAGTTCGGCATGACGGCGCAGCAGCTTCACGCAGATCGCGTGGAACGTGCCGAGCCAGGGCATCCCTTCGGCCTGCCCGCCGACCAGCGGCGGCGATGCGACGCTTCATCTCGCGCGCGGCCTTGTTGGTGAAGGTCACGGCCAGGATCTCGTTCGGCCGCGCCTTGCCGGTGTTCAGCAGATGCGCGATCCGCGTCGTCAGTGCCTTGGTCTTGCCGGTTCCGGCCCCCGCCAGCATCAACACCGGTCCGTCCAGCGCCTCGACCGCCTCGCGCTGCGCCGGGTTCAGATCGTTCAGATAGGGCGCCCCCCGCGCGGCCATGGCCAGAGACGACAACGAGGGCTTCGCCGCCGCTTCGAAAGCATCATTCTCGTCGAAACTGCTCATGCCCGGAACATACGCCTCGGCACGCGAAAGTAAAAGTCTTGTTCACATTCTGTTCCGTGGGCCGATATTGCCTTTGCACACCGATCCCCTAGACGCGTTCAGATGACCCTCGACAACCGATACCCGGCCCTGTCCGACCTGCGCGCCCGCGCCCGCTGGCGCATCCCGCATTTCGTCTGGGAGTATCTCGACAGCGGCACCGGGGCGAAGGCGCACGTCGGCGCGCAACCGCCGCGCACTGGATCAGGTGATCCTGCGGCCGCGCGATCCTGCACGGCGAGTCACGCCTGATCTTGACCACGCTTTCTGCTCGGACGCGAGCTATCGGCGCTGCCCTTCGGCATCGCGCCGGTCGGCATGTCCGGCGCTGATCTGGCCCGACGCGGAGCGGATGCTGGCGCGCCTGGCCGTGCGAGAACGGATCCCCTTCTGCCTTTCGACGATGGCGACCCGCGCGCCCGAGGATCTGGCAGAGGATATCGGCGACCAGGGATGGTTCCAGCTCTATCCCCCCGGCGATCCCGAGATCCTGTCCGACATGCTGACCCGCATCCGCGGCGCCGGCTTTCACACGCTCGTCCTGACCGTGGATGTGCCCGTCGCCTCGCGGCGCGAACGCCAGACCCGCGCCGGGCTGACCCATCCGCCCCGGCTCACGCCCCGCCTTCTGGCGCAGGATCGCGCAATGCCCCGCCTGGGCGCTGGGCACGCTGCGCCACGGCATGCCGCGGATGCGCCTTTCGTCGGCAATATGCCAGAGCAAACGCGCTGCCCTCGACCGCGCATATCGGCTACCTGCTGCGGGTGCCGCCCGACTGGGATTACCTGATCCGGCTGCGGGATCTGTGGAAAGGATCTCTCATCGTAAAGGGCGTGCTCGACCCCGAGGATGCCGCAAGCTGCAAGGCCGAGGGCGTCGATGCGGTTTGGGTCTCGAACCACGCCGCCCGGCAGTTCGAGGGCGGACCCGCCGCGATCACATGCCTTGCGCCGGTGCGCCACGCCGTCGGCCCCGACTACCCGCTGATCTACGACAGCGGCATCGAAAGCGGTCTCGACATCCTGCGCGCCATCGCCCTTGGCGCGGATTTCGTGATGCTGGGCCGCGCCTGGCATTTCGCACTTGGCGGCTTTGGGCCGCGGCCACGGCCCACCTGACGGACGCGCTTGGCGAAGGACATCGGGCAATGGGGCAGATCGGGGGCGCATGTCGGTTCATGTCCTGACGCAGGCCCATGATGTCCAACATGGGTCAGGCCGCGCAACAGGCCGTTTCCCGGCGAATCTCCCTGCCCGGCCGAGGCAGCTTGCGCGACCTCTTACGAAAAATATACACCCCTTCGCGCCCGCAGCAAAATCTTTACCGCAGCGCAGAGACTCCCTAATCTCGCGCAGATATCAGCCGGAGGACGCCATGCCCGAGTTCAAGAAGATCCTGATCGCCAACCGTGGCGAGATCGCCATCCGCGTCATGCGTGCCGCCAACGAGATGGGCAAGCGGACCGTCGCCGTCTATGCCGAAGAGGACAAGCTGGGCCTGCACCGGTTCAAGGCCGACGAGGCTTACCGGATCGGCGAGGGCCTGGGGCCGGTCGCGGCCTATCTCTCGATCGACGAGATCATCCGCGTCGCCAAGAATGCGGGCGCCGACGCGATCCATCCGGGCTATGGGCTGCTGTCCGAGAACCCCGATTTCGTCGGATGCCTGCGACGCGCGAACGGGCATCACCTTCATCGGCCCCAAGGCCGATACCATGCGCGCCCTTGGTGACAAGGCCAGCGCCCGGCGCGTCGCGATCGAGGCCGGTGTGCCGGTCATCCCCGCGACCGAGGTGCTGGGCGATGACATGGAAAAGATCAAGGAACAGGCGGAAAAGGTCGGCTATCCGCTGATGCTCAAGGCGTCCTGGGGCGGCGGCGGCCGCGGGATGCGCCCGATCCACGGCCCGGACGAGTTGGAAGAAAAAGTGCTGGAAGGCCGCCGCGAGGCCGAAGCCGCCTTCGGCAATGGCGAGGGCTACCTCGAAAAGATGATCCTGCGCGCCCGCCATGTCGAGGTGCAGATCCTTGGCGACAGCATGGGCAATATCTACCACCTCTGGGAACGCGACTGCTCGGTCCAGCGCCGAAACCAGAAGGTCGTCGAACGCGCCCCCGCCCCCTATCTGACCGAGGCCCAGCGCGCCGAGATCTGCGAACTGGGCTACAAGATCTGCGCCCATGTGAATTACGAATGCGCGGGCACCGTCGAGTTCCTGATGGATATGGCGGATGAGAAGTTCTACTTCATCGAGGTGAACCCGCGGGTGCAGGTGGAACATACCGTGACCGAGGAAGTCACCGGCATCGATATCGTGCGCGCCCAGATCAAGATCGCGGAGGGCAAGAGCCTGATGGAGGCGACCGGCGTCGCCAGTCAGTATGACGTGACCCTGACCGGCCATGCGCTGCAGTGCCGGATCACCACCGAGGATCCGCAGAACAACTTCATCCCCGACTATGGCCGCATCACCGCCTATCGCACCGCCACCGGCATGGGGATCCGCCTGGATGGCGGCACCGCCTATTCCGGCGCCGTCATCACCCGCTATTACGACTCACTGCTGGAAAAGGTCACCGCCTGGGCGCAGACGCCCGAGGCCGCGATTGCCCGGATGGACCGGGCGCTCCGCGAATTCCGCATCCGGGGTGTCAGCACCAACATCGCCTTCGTCGAGAACCTGCTGAAGCACCCGACGTTCCTCAACAACGAATACACCACCAAGTTCATCGACGAGACGCCGGAGCTGTTCAGCTTCCGCAAGCGGCGTGACCGGGCGACCAAGATCCTGACCTATATCGCCGATATCACCGTCAACGGGCATCCCGAGACCGAGGGCCGCGCGCAAGCCCGCCGCGGACCTGAAACCGCCGCGTCCCCGCCCGCGCACCGCGGCGAGCCCGCGCCGGGCACCCGCAGACCTGCTGGACGAGAAGGGCCCGCAGGCCGTGGCCGACTGGATGATGGCGCAAAAACAGCTGCTGATCACCGACACCACCATGCGCGACGGCCACCAGTCACTTCTGGCCACCCGCATGCGCTCGATCGACATGATCAAGGTCGCCCCCGCCTATGCCGCCAACCTGCCGCAGCTCTTCAGCGTCGAATGCTGGGGCGGCGCGACCTTTGACGTGGCCTACCGCTTCCTGCAGGAATGCCCCTGGCAGCGCCTGCGCGATCTGCGCGCGGCGATGCCGAACCTGCTGACGCAGATGCTGCTGCGCGCCTCGAACGGGGTCGGCTACACCAACTATCCCGACAACGTGGTGCAAAGTTTCGTCGCGTCGCGCCGCGCTGTCCGGCGTCGATGTCTTCCGCGTCTTCGACAGCCTCAACTGGGTCGAGAACATGCGCGTCGCGATGGATGCGGTGATCGAAGCGGGCAAGGTCTGCGAGGGCACGATCTGCTACACCGGCGACATCCTGGACCCGGACCGGGCCAAGTACGACCTGAAGTACTATGTCGCCATGGCGCAAGGAGCTGCGAAGGCGGCGGGCGCGCATGTCCTGGGCCTGAAGGACATGGCGGGCCTGCTGAAACCGGCCGCCGCCGCGAGTCCTGATCAAGGCGCTGAAGGAAGAGGTCGGCCTGCCGATCCACTTCCATACCCATGACACTGCCGGCGTCGGCTGCGCCACCATCCTCGCCGCCTCCGAGGCCGGGGTCGATGCTGTCGATTGTGCCATGGATGCGCTGTCGGGCAACACCTCGCAGCCGACGCCTGGGCACGATCGTCGAGGCGCTGCGCCACACCGAGCGCGACACCGGGCTGGACATCGCGGCGATCCGCGAGATCTCCGACTACTGGGAAGAGGTGCGCGGCCATTACGCGGCCTTCGAAAGCGGCATGCAGTCGCCCTCCTCCGAGGTCTACCTGCACGAGATGCCCGGCGGCCAGTTCACCAACCTCAAGGAGCAGGCGCGCTCGCTTGGCCTCGACGAACGCTGGCACGAGGTCGCCCAGACCTATGCCGACGTGAACCAGATGTTCGGCGATATCGTCAAGGTCACGCCGTCGTCCAAGGTGGTGGGCGACATGGCGCTGATGATGGTCAGCCAGGGCCTGACCCGCGCGCAGGTCGAGGATCCGGCGATCGACGTGGCGTTCCCCGATTCGGTGATCGACATGATGCGCGGCAACCTCGGCCAGCCCCCCGGTGGCTGGCCCGAAGCGATCCAGAAGAAGGTGCTGAAGGGCGAGAAGCCCAATCACCGAACGCCCCGGCAAGCACCTGCCCCCGGTCGATCTGGAGGCCGAGCGCAAGAAGCTGTCGCCAAGGAACTGGACGGCAAGAGATCGATGACGAGGATCTGAACGGCTACCTGATGTATCCCAAGGTCTTCACTCGATTACATGGACCGCCACGCGGATCTATGGCCCGGTCCGCGCACCCTGCCGACCCGCACCTTCTTCTACGGCATGGAGCCGGGCGAAGAGATCAGCGCCGAGATCGACCCCGGCAAGACGCTGGAAATCCGCTTGCAGGCCGTGGGCGAGACCAACGAGGATGGCGAGGTCAAGGTGTTCTTCGAACTGAACGGCCAGCCCCGGGTCATCCGCGTGCCGGACCGCCGTGTCAAAGGCGCCGCCGCCGCCCGGCCCAAGGCCGAACCCGGCAATCCGAACCATATCGGCGCGCCGATGCCGGGCGCGGTCGCGACCGTGGCGGTGAAGGCCGGACAGAAGGTAAGTCAGGGCGATCTGCTGCTGACCATCGAGGCGATGAAGATGGAAACCGGCATCCACGCCGAACGCGACGCCACGGTCAAGGCGGTGCATGTCAGCCCGGCGCCCAGATCGACGCCAAGGATCTGCTGGTCCTGCCAAACAAGAGCAAATGCTCGCCCGCGGGTGGGCATTCCTGGTGGCCGACGGTTTTTTCCATTATCATGTCGAACGCGGCTTCATCTATGCCCTTCGGCGGTGATTTCTTCCTTTCTGTCGACAATGCAAGCGCCCGCCAAGTGATCCGGTGAATCACGCCAGGTCGGATCTGCTGCGGTGGGTCGTTGCCGGCTCTCGCCAGACGGACCCCGGAGGCAGCGGCAGAATTTTGCCCCTCGCCCTCACTTTTGCCCTTGCAGGCGGCGGCGGGACTTTATATCTGACGCCTCACCCAAGGATGCGGGCGTAGCTCAGGGGTAGAGCATAACCTTGCCAAGGTTAGGGTCGTGAGTTCGAATCTCATCGCCCGCTCCAATATCTCCGGCCCGGCCGGAGCGAAACGGCGGCTTTCGGGCCGCTTTTTTCTTGCGGTGTCGGCAAGCCGCGCTGGTGCACTTAGCCTTGATCCTACTCTAACCCGCCTCCAACGGTCGAGGCTGCATGACCCCGAAGGGTGTCATCGCCTCGCTCTCGCCATAGGCGTATCAGAATGCCCGGAATGTAAGCGTCGTCAGAGATCTCTCGATGCCGTCGATATCCAGCAGTTTGTCGTTGATGAACTTGCCGACATCCTGATCGGCGGGAATGTAGATCTTCAGCAGCAGATCATGCTCGCCGCTTGTCGAATAAAGCTCGGAATGGATTTCGCGCAGCATAATCTCGTCGGCGACGCGGTAGGTCGTTCCGGGCTTGCAGCGCAGCTGGACAAAGACGCAGGTGCTCATCGGGGCCTCCTTTTGCGGTCAGTTGACATGAAGCCGTGCGGGCCTTCAAGCCGCATTCAGCCTTGCGTCGGCCAGACCCGGTGCTCGTCGTCGATCACGAAGTCATGCACATGCCGCCCGTCCCGCGCGGCACCGCGCAGATGCGGATGATCGGGCGGCAGGTCCGGGTGGCCATGGACAAGCGCCCGCGCCTCCTCTGCGGGCCAGAGCCGCAGCGCCAGCGCCACGCCGCCCCCCGCCAGCACCGCCAGCACAGCCTGCGCCGCCCCCAGGCTTTCCGCCCCCAGCCAGCCCGCCAAGGGATAGGTCGCCAGCCAGCACAGATGCGACAGCGCGAACTGCGCCGAGAAGACCGCCGGTCGGTCCTCGGCGCGGGCCGATCGCCGCAGCAGCCGCCCCGCCGGGGTGAGGATCGCGGCGTAAAGCAGGCCTGTCACCGCCCAGACCGCCAGGAACCAGCCCCAGCCCACCAGCGCCCCCGCCAGCAACACCCCGGCATGCCCCAGCCCCAGCAGCGCCAGCCCAAGCCCCGCCCCCAGCATCAGCCGCCGCTCGCCCAGCCGGTCCAGCATCCCCGGCAACCCCAGCGCCGCCAGCATTGACCCCGCGCCGAACGCGGCCAGCGCCGCCGCCACCGCGCGATCGCCGAACCCGTAGCCCGCCTTGACGATCACCACCGTATCGACCAGCACGAAGGCCCCCGCCGCCGCCGCCGTCAGGTTCAGCGCCAACAGGCCCCGCAGGCGCGGCGTCGCCAGGTAGATCCGCGCGCCCCGCGTCAGCCGTTCCGAAAAGGGCCGCGCCGGGGCAGCCACCAGCCCCGGCAGAACCGCCCGCCAGACCAGCAGGGCCGATCCCAGGAACCCCGCCACCGTGCCGAGGAACAGCCAGTGATAGCCCATTACCGCAAGCAGCAATCCGGCCAGCGCCGGGCTGGCCAGGTTCTCCAGATCATAGGCCAGCCGCGACAGCGACAGCGCGCGGGTATAGTCGGCCTCGTCGGGCAGCACCTCGGGGATCAGCGCCTGGAACGCCGGGGTGAAGGTGGCCGAGGCCGCCTGCAACACGAAGATCAGGAGATAGACCTGCCAGACCGCCTCGACGAAGGGCAGGCACAGCGCCACCGCCGCGCGCACCAGGTCGGCCCCGATCAGCACCGCCTTGCGCGGCAACCGCACCACCAGCGCCGCCGCCACCGGCGACAGCCCGACATAGGCCAGCATCTTGATCGCCAGCGCCGTGCCCAGCACCGCGCCCGCCCGGTCGCCCGCAAGATCATAGGCCAAGAGCGCCAGCGCCACGGTCAGCAACCCGGTCCCGATCAGCGCGACCGACTGCGCTGCGAACAGCGCGGCGAAAGTCGGATGGCGCAGAATGCGAAACATGGTTCCAGTGTTACCACGCCGCAGCGCTGGCTCACAGCATCACCGCAATCCGCAACTGCCAGCTTGGAACCCTCGCATTCGCCGCCTATAAGGCCCCGAACCTGACGGAGCGAGCCATGCGCAAGGCCAAGATCACCCGCAAGACCGCCGAAACCGCCATCACGGTCGAGATCGACCTTGACGGCACCGGCGCCTATGACAACCAGACCGGAATCGGCTTTTTCGACCACATGCTCGACCAGCTGGCCCGCCACGCGCTGATCGACATGAATATCCGCTGCAAGGGCGACCTGCATATCGACGACCACCACTCGGTCGAGGATGTCGGCATCGCGCTCGGCCAGGCGCTGGCCGAGGCGCTCGGCGACAAGCGCGGCATCCGGCGCTACGGCGAATGTCACCTGCCGATGGACGACGCGCAGATGCGCGCGGCGCTCGACCTTTCGGGTCGGCCCTACCTCGTCTGGAACGTGGTCCTGCCGACCGCCAGGATCGGCACCTTCGACACCGAGCTTGTACGCGATTTTTTCCAGGCGCTCTCGAGCCATGGCGGCATCACGCTGCATGTCGATATGTTGCACGGGCTGAACAGCCACCACATCGCCGAGGCCGCCTTCAAGGCCGTCGCCCGCGCGCTGCGACTGGCCGTCGAGACCGACCCGCGGAAATCCGATGCGATCCCCTCGACCAAGGGCGCATTGTAGCGTGCGCATCGTTCAAGCGCGGTATTGCGAGAGGTAGGGCTTCCCGATGCTCACGGTCCTTGTCGACTACGACAGCGGCAACCTGCATTCCGCCGAAAAGGCGTTTCAGCGCATGGCCGCCGAAACCGGCGCGCGCTCGGTGCTCGTCACCTCGAACCCCGAGGATGTCGCGCGCGCCGACCGCATCGTCCTGCCCGGCGATGGTGCCTTTCCGGCCTGTCGGAAACGGCTGTTCGATCACAGCGGTCTTTTTGAAGCAATTGAAAACGCGGTGATAAACAAGGGCCGCCCGTTCCTTGGCATCTGCATCGGCATGCAGATGCTGGCCACCAGGGGCACAGAATACGAACCCACCGCGGGGTTCGGCTGGATCCCCGGCGAGGTGGTCCGCATCACCCCGGCGGACGCCTCGATGAAGGTCCCTCACATGGGATGGAACGATCTTGTCATCGACGGTTCTCACCCGGTTCTCGACGGCCTGACGACCGGGCATCACGCCTATTTCGTGCATTCCTACCATTTCGTGGTTCAGGAAAATGAACACCGACTGGCCCATTGCGACTATGGCGGGGACATCACCGCGATCATCGGCCGTGACAACATGATTGGGACGCAGTTCCACCCCGAGAAAAGCCAATCCGCCGGATTGCGCCTGATCGCGAACTTCCTGCGGTGGGCACCCTAGCCTAGCGCACCCGCGCCCAGACCTGTCCGTCGCAGACCAGCGCCTTGCAGGCCCGCACATGCAGCTGGTCGCCGGCCAACCTCATCGTCGCCTGGGCCCGCACGTTCAGAAGCGGCACCCAGACGGTGCCGCCCGCATAACTTCCGTCGCCGATCGGCGACATGTCCCAGAACAGCTCCTTGCCGATGTTCGGCGTGACCACCTGCTGCCCGCTGCTGTCGAAGGCAACCTTGATCCGCCCGCACAGATCACCGCCGCACTCACGTACTTCTATGTGAGATATCAGGTCCTTGCGGTCTGGCGGGGTCTGCCACAGCCCGATCGCAGGATCGCCCGCCCAGACTCGCATCGCGAAAAACGCCATCCCGACAGCGATCAGACCGATACGCATCATACGCGTCATCCTTATAAGAGCCAGCCGGGCCGGATGACCTATCCTAGTGGCCTATTGGACCCTGATCCAGTCCTGCGACGAGCACAGCAATCCGCCCGCGACGCAGCCGCGCAGCTTCAGCCGATCGCCCTGCAACTCCATCTTCCCAAGATAGATCTTGCCGTTCGACGGCCGCCAGACCCGCCCCTCGTACCGGCCAGAGCCTTGAGGCACCATGTTGATGACGATGCTCTTGCCGATATTCTCGGACTTGTACTCGCCATCGGCACGGAACGTGCGCGAGATGACGCCGCATATCATGTCGCCGCAGGGCACCATCTTGACCAGCGCATAGGCGCCATCATCGGGCTGGGTCTGCCACAACCCCTCCACCGGGTCCGCCGCCAGCGCCGGAAGCGCTGCAATCGCCAGTAATACTGCTGCCAGAATCGATCTCATCTTGTTCCTCCCTTGTCACGAGTCCGACTATGCCTGCTCTCCGGAACCGGGCAAGTGTGACGTGGGGTTGCCCGGACCTTTGCAATCCACCCGGGATCGTGCCAAAGACCCGGCGTTCCAATGCAAAGGGCCGGCCATGATCCTCTATCCCGCGATCGACCTCAAGGACGGGCAATGCGTGCGGCTCTACAAGGGCGAGATGGCGCAGGCCACGGTCTTCAACGACGACCCCGCCGCGCAGGCGCGCGCCTTCGCCGATGCCGGATGCGAATGGCTTCACCTTGTCGACCTGAACGGCGCCTTTGCGGGCGAGCCGGTAAATGCGGCCGCGGTCGAAGCGATCCTGTCCGCGGTCTCGGCACCCGCCCAACTGGGCGGCGGCATCCGCGACATGGCGACGATCGAGCGCTGGCTGGACAAGGGCCTTGCCCGCGTCATCCTCGGGACCGTCGCTGTTGAAGATCCGTCGCTGGTCCGCGAGGCGGCCCGCGCCTTCCCCGGCAAAGTCGCGGTCGGCATCGACGCGCGGGATGGCCGCGTCGCGACCAAGGGCTGGGCCGAGGAAACCGATGTGCATGTCGCGGATCTGGCCCGCAGCTTCGAGGATGCCGGCGTTGCAGCGATCATCTACACCGACATCAACCGCGACGGCGCCATGCAGGGGCCGAACCTGCCCGCGACGGTGGCGCTTGCCCGCGCTGTCAGGATCCCGGTCATCGCCTCCGGCGGTGTCGCCTCGCTCGACGACCTGATCGCGCTGCGCGATACCGGCGTGATCGCCGGGGCAATTTCGGGCCGCGCGCTCTATGACGGCGCGATCGATCTGGCAGAGGCGCTGGCGGCGCTCTAGGCTGCGCCATGACCCGCGTGGAAAAGACCGCCCTGCCCGATCACAGCCTGCTGCGGGCTTACCTGCATCCGGGCGATTACCTCGACGCCTATTCCTGCGCGAGCACGCTGGACCTCGACGAGGCGGTGGCACGCGCAATGGACTTCCCAGCCTGGGTGATGGCGCTTCTTGCCCTGCGCAATATCGTCGTCGCGCCGTTTGACCTGATCCGGCGGCCAAAGGGCGCCCGCGTCGGAATATTCCCCACCGACCTGCGCCACGGGAACGAGATGATTCTCGGCTTCAACGACCGGCACCTCGATTTCCGCGTCTCTCTCATCGCGGATGGCAGCCGCGTGTATGGATCCACCTGGGTCCATACCCACAACCTGCTGGGCCGGGCCTACCTCACCTCGATCCTGCCGTTCCACATCCTGATCATGCGACAGTCCGTGGCCCGCACGGCGACCTAGCCGCCGGCCGCAGCACCCGTCAGCTTGCCCAGCGCGCCGGCCATGGCCTTGATCGTTTCGGAATCGTCATCGACCGAGAGTTCGTCGAACATCTCCTCCGGCTCGTCATAGGCCAGCCAGACCTTGCCCTCCGCATCCTCGTAGACAAGCACCTTCATGGGCAGGTACAGCCCGGCGAGCGGGTCTTCCTGCATCACAGGCGTTCCCAGCTTGGGATTGCCAAAGATCAACACCTGCGCGGGCTTAAGCTCCATCTCAACACTTTCAGCGCCGGCCGCGTGATCGACCCGGGCGAATACCGTGGCGCCGGCGCCCTCGACCGCCGAGACGAGCTTGTCCATCGTCTCGGGGACAGTGCCCGTCGCCTCGACCTTCATGATGTCATCCGCCGACGCAGCCGCCGCGGCCATGCACAGCGCAGAGCCCAAAATGATCTGTTTCATATCGTATCCTCCTGAAAATCGGTTCACGACGCAGAACCTCAACGCTCTGGCCCTCGCCGAGTTTTGCCAATAAAAGCCCCCGGTGCCGAGAAAAGTTCCTGTGAGTGCGCGAAGGTTCGCCGAACATGCTCAAGACCCGTATCATCCCCTGCCTCGACGTGGCCGATGGCCGCGTCGTCAAGGGCGTCAACTTCGTCGACTTGATCGACGCGGGCGATCCGGTGGAATCGGCCCGCGCCTACGACGCGGCGGGCGCGGATGAGTTGTGCTTCCTCGACATCCACGCGACCCACGAAAACCGCGGCACGATGTATGACCTGGCCACCCGCACCGCCGAACAATGCTTCATGCCGCTGACCATCGGCGGCGGCGTCCGGACCACGGAAGATGTCCGCAACCTGCTGCTGGCCGGGGCCGACAAGGTCAGCTTCAACTCAGCCGCCGTGGCGGATCCCGATGTGGTCGCCCGTGCCGCCGACCGGTTCGGCAGCCAATGCATCGTGGTGGCGATCGACGCCAAGACCGTAAGCCCCGGAAAATGGGAGATCTTCACCCATGGCGGCCGCCGCGCCACCGGTATCGACGCGGTGGAGTTCGCCCGCACCATGGCGGCGAAGGGCGCCGGAGAGATCCTGCTGACCTCGATGGACCGCGACGGCACCCGTGCAGGCTTCAACCTGCCGCTCACCCGCGCCATCGCCGATGCGGTGCCGGTGCCGGTCATCGCATCGGGTGGCGTGGGCACGCTCGATCACCTGGTCGAGGGCGTCACGGAAGGCCATGCCAGCGCCGTGCTGGCGGCCTCGATCTTCCATTTCGGTGAATTCACCATCCGCGAGGCCAAGGACCACATGGCCGCAGCGGGCATTCCGATGAGGTTGAACTGATGGTGCTCGAACGCCTCGCCCAGACCATTGAAAGCCGAAAATCCGCTGATCCGGATACCTCCTGGACCGCGAGCCTGCTGGCAAAAGGGCCGGAAAAATGCGCCGAGAAGTTCGGCGAGGAGGCGGTCGAGGCGATCATCGAGGCGGTCAGGGGCGACCGCGACCGCCTGACGGCAGAGGCGGCGGATGTGCTCTATCACCTGCTGGTCATGCTGGCGGCGCGCGATGTGAGGCTGGCCGACGTGCTGGCCGAACTCGACCGTCGGCATGGCACATCGGGGCTGGACGAAAAGGCCGCGCGCCCGAAATAGCTACAGCTTCGACGAGATCACGCCGGTATTGAACCCGCCCATCCTGAGCTCACTGAACAGCCGCTGGTATTCGATCTTCGGGCAACGGTTCTGGATCACCGTCACCCCCGCCGCCTCGGCCTTGGCGGCAGCCTCGGCATGTTCGACGCCGATCTGCATCCATATGGTCTTCAGCGCCGGCAAATGCGCCAAAGCCTCGTCAACGATCCCCGGCACGGCCTCGGACCTGCGGAAGATATCTAGAAAATCGACATTTGCCTCGGACGGGATCGAGGCCAGATCGGGATGGATCACCTCGCCAAACAGCACCTTCCCGGCATGGCCGGGATTGACCGGGATCACCCGGTAGCCCTTCAGGCCCAGATAGCGCGCGACGAAATAGCTGGGACGCACCGGGTTCATCGACACGCCGATACAGGCGATCACCCTAGTGCGCTTCAGGACCTCTTTCAGCATCTCGTCGCTGTAATTCATGGGAAATGCCTAGCAGGATGCGCGACCAAGAAAAAGCGCCCGATCATGAAGACCGGGCGCCAGGTACGGAACGAGGGACAGTGAAGTGAAACGCAGGAGTTCCATGCCTACGCTTCACAGTGTGATATAGGGGCAACGGCCAACGATTTAAGGGCTGGTAAGCTACTTGTGAACGGATGCCGTTGCAGCGATGCCGGCCGTCAGCCGGCCAGCGCTGCGGGCCAGTTCCGGTCGGCCGCCGCGATATGGCCCGGAATATCTTGACGCCACAGGTCGCGGACCGCGACGGAATAATTCAGGTACAGCGCGCCGCCGTGAATCGTCCAGGCCTCCGGCACCGTCGAAGCAACCTGCCCCTTCGCCATCGCATAGGCGCAATAGCCCCCGTAGCGCGGCGCAAAGCGGTGCGGATCCATCTCGAACGCCGCAAGATTACCCTTGCTGGCAAAGCGCCAGATTGCCCCCATCCACTTGATCTGATGGGCAAGATCGCCCTCGACCGGGCGCGCTTCGGCAAAATAGGCAACCGGGTCATAACCCTGGATAGCGACCGTCCCGATCGAGAATATCTCCGGCGAGCCGGCGACAGCCGTTCTCGCGGAAAGAACGATCAAGGGTGCGGCAAGCGTCAGATCGAGAATTCGGCGGCGCGTGAACATGGTGACTCTTATCTGGTTTGACGCCCATCATGCGCCACCAAAGCCCTATCGACCAGCCCCTTGACAGAGGTGTGAAGCAAGGTGTTGCGTCGTGACCGGGGCGCGCTCATCGCCGCGAGACCGCATATAGCGCCACCGCGGCGGCATTCGACACATTGAGAGAGCCGAATGACCCGGCCGGCGCGATGCACGCAAGCCGATCGCAGTTCTGGAAGGTCTTCTCCCGCATCCCCGGACCTTCTGCGCCAAGCACGAGCCCCACGGGCCGGTCCGACAGGCCTTCGACTGCCTGCTCCAGCGTCTGATCGGCTTCGCCGTCAAGGCCGATCAACACATAGCCCATGCGCTGAAGCCGCTCCATTGCGTCGGCCAGGTTCCGGACCCGAAGATAGGGTTGCCGCTCCAGCGCCCCTGACGCCGTCTTGGCCAGCGCACCGGTTTCCGGCGCCGCATGGCGGGCCGGCGCGATGACCGCCCGCGCGCCGAAGACCTCGGCGGATCGCAGGATCGCACCGACATTATGCGGATCGGTGACCCGGTCCAGAAGCACCACTGTCGGGGCGGATTCGCCATCGCCGATGCAAATCTCCTCGAGAATGCCCCAGTCGAGCGGCTTGACCTCCAGCGCGGCGCCCTGATGCACCGATGTCGGGTCGATCGGGACGTTGAACTTGCGCGGATCGGCGATCTCGGGCTCGATCCCGGCAGCCGCGATATCCGCGGAAAGCTTGTCGAGCGCGTTCTTGGTCACCACAAGGCGCAGCCGCGTCCGTGCGGGGTTCGCCAGGGCATCGCGGACCGCGTGCAGCCCGAACAGCCAGATCGTTTCGGCCGCCGAGGCGCGGCGCGCCTTTTCCTTCTCGATGACCCATTTGGGTTTTTTCATGTGCGATGCCCCTGCTACCGGCGCGGGACAATGGTCGGTCCGGCGCCCGAGAGCAAGGGATTTTCCTGTTGACGGTCGTAGGGGTGAAAGGTATCCAGCGCTTCGCACCGGGGCTCGGGCCCTGGCTGCGGGCGACGGGCTGCAAGGTGCGGCAGCGGACTGTAACTCCGCCGGGGAGACCCACGCCTGGTTCGATTCCAGGGTCGCCCACCATTCTCCTTCCTTTTCCGCTTGCGGTGCTGTTTCGCTGTTTCCCTGGCCTTTCGGGGAGTGGGTGCGAGACTTTGGCCACATCTGGTCCTTCCACTGGCGGTGGCTTCTGGGCTTGTTCCGGTTTGTCCGCGCAGGCCGTGTTTCGTCACGCACGCTTTGGACCCCCGCGCCTGTGCGTCGTGTGATGCCGCCCGTCGAGAAGTTGGAAAACCAGCGATACTCCGCCGCGTGTCAAATCGTTACTTGAACGGCATGCCAGGGTATGGCCCCATCTGATATTCGGGACAGCGGCCTAGGGGGCCAGATGGCCAGCGTTGCCTTTTTCGCCTTCGACATCACGGAAGCCGCTCAGATCCGCCGGATCTGCAGCGTTCGCAGCCTCGGCCACACTGTCGTCTCGCTATCGTTCCGGCGGTCCAACATGAACCGCGATTTTCAGCCGGATTGGCCGAACTTGGCGTTGGGCGACACACGGAACGAGAATTACGTTCGACGTGTCGGGCAACTCGGAATGGGACTGTTCCGCGCGATCCGGAAGCGTCGGATTCTCCGGGACAGCAACGTCTGGATCGCGCGCAATATCGACCTGCTGATCCTCGCGGTGGCAATGAAGCTCCTGACTCGCCGCCGCGACGTCCAGATTGTCTATGAATGCCTCGATGTCCACGGGCTGCTTACGCGGCAAGACGCAGTCGGCCGGACGGTCCGCTGGGTAGAGCGACGGCTTCTGAACTGGACCAGCCTGCTGATCGTTTCGTCACCAGGTTTCCTGCGCGAATACTTCGAGCCGGTGCAGAGCTATGAGGGTCCGGTTTCGCTGATCGAAAACAAGCTCTGGCTTGGAGACGGAGCGTTGCCGCGCCCTGCGACACCGCGCAGCCCAAGGCGAGACGGCCCACTCGTCTTGGGCTGGGTCGGGTCGCTGCGCTGCCGAACAAGCCTCCGCATTCTCGCCGATGTGGCCCAAGCGCTTGGTCCGAAATTGGAAATCGTGATGCATGGCAACGTCCACCGGCACACATTGCCTGACTTTGACGCGGTGATCGCGCGGCATCCAAATATCTCTTACCACGGGCCTTATCGCTATCCCGATGATCTGGGGCGTATCTACATGTCGTGTGATCTCGTCTGGGCGCAGGACCTTTGGCAGAAGGGTAGCAACAGCGATTGGCTGTTGCCGAACCGCATCTATGAGGCAAGCTATTTCGGTTGTCCCTCCATTGCGCTGGCCGGCACGGAGACTGGGCGGCGAGTCATCGAGGATGATCTCGGCGTCACGGTTGCCGAACCAACCGCCAAGGCGCTCGGTGCGTTGTTGCGAGGTCTCGATAGAGATACAATCTGCGCGGTATCAAAAAACCTTCTCGCATCGCCCGACAGTGCCTTTCGCATGATGCCGGAAGAACTCGCCGTTGCCCTCGGCCCGGTCTTGGAGAGCCCGGCGGCTGTGCGTCCCCAAACCCGCGCACCGGCGCGGGTCTGAGCAGGTTTTCGCATTGATCCGACAGGCAATCAGGTGTTGGTTTTGCTGCCCGGCAGCAGAACGTTTTGTGGCCGGTTTTTTGTCAGCGAGAAGATCGATTCTCTTTCTGAAGTCCCAACGGTGAGTCGAGACCAATCAAAGCCACGACAGCGTCATAGCATTTGCGCTGGAACACCCAGCCCGGAACGATTTCGCTTATGCGTTGGTAGGTTGGCCCGACGACCTCAACCATATAGGCCGGCATTGCCTGGCTGCCAGTCGTTCGGCCTACGTGCGCGGATTCCCGTCTAGTCGATGAGCGGGGAAATGGCAGACGGCTGACGAATTCGGCGGATTGACGCTCGAATTTCCGAACAACTCACAAAATCCTGCACCTGCGAAAGGACATCTGGCAGCGTATCTCTGGGTTTCTGGAAGAGGATTGAATACATGTCATCGTCAGACCAAGGCGGCGTGGTCGAGTTCAAGAAAGGAAGACCATTGTCAGTTTGGCTGCCCAGTGCTCGTGCGGCGGCACCAACATCGAGCAGTGTCGTAGGTGGACACGTTAAGCGTGTGGTAGATATTGTCGTGGCGCTGTCCATTCTTTTGGTCTTGTTGCCACTCTTCGTGTTCGTCGCGGCTGCCATTACGATGACCAGTGAAGGCGGCGCGCTTTACGGGCACGAGCGGATCGGGTTGGGCGGCCGAAAGTTCCGCTGCTGGAAGTTCCGCACCATGTGCGTCCACGGCGACCGGGTTCTACGCCAGCATCTGGCCTGCAACGCTGCGGCACAGTTGGAATGGGAAGCTCAGCGTAAACTGAAGGACGACCCCCGCGTCACGCCTTTGGGTCGCGTGCTGCGCGAATACAGTGTCGACGAGCTGCCCCAGCTTCTGAACGTCCTGAAGGGTGATATGAGCCTTGTCGGTCCTCGGCCAGTGGTCGATGAGGAGATCGACCGTTACGGAGACAAGGCAGTTCATTACCTGGCAGCAAGGCCAGGCATCACCGGGCTTTGGCAAGTGAGCGGGCGTAGCAGCACCAGCTATGACGAACGCGTGGAACTTGATTCCCAGTACGTCGATGGGTGGAGCTTCTGGGGAGACTTGCTGATTCTGGTCAGAACAGTTCCCGCCGTGATCGGTGCGCGGGGATCTTGTTGAGGTGACGCAAACCTGGCGCGCAGACAGAGCGCAGCCGGCGCTGCAGGTGTCAGTGCGATTGACGGTAACGCGCTCGGTCATGTGCGTGCAGGTTCCAGGATTCGCAGGATGAGGACTATCTCGACATCGCCACAGGCGCAGCCCGGCGCGTTCGGGCATCTTTCGTCCGGCCGGGCGCGGGCATCCATTTCCGGCATCTTGTGGAGCTTCGTCAACGTCTCGGTCTCGACGGCGCTTGCGGTGTCCGTGTTCCTGGTGACTTCTCGCATACTGGCCCCGTCGGACTTCGGCGCCGTCGCCTTCGCTTTGGCTATGACGACAATGGTAGGCGCGCTTGTGCCTACAGCCTTCAGCGAGGCCTTAATCCAGCGAGCGGATCTGGACTCGGACCACTTGAACGCGGTCTTCTGGCTCACCATTACCCCTGCAGCACTCGGCTATGGCGCGTTGACCATGCTTGCACCCGCTATCTCCGAATGGAGTGGCACCCCGCTGCTTAGGGAGATTTTGCCGGTACTTGCGCTGCGACTGGTCTTCGATGCGGGCCTTACCGTTCCCGCAGCGGTGATTACACGGCGGATGCAGTTTCGCTATATTGCATTGCGCACGACGGTGGCGAACGGCTTCGGTGCGGCAATCTGCCTATTGATGGTCACTCAAGGCTATGCGCTTTGGGCACTCGTCATTTCACAGGTTGTCGCTTCGTTCATCTCTCTCCTCGTGACCCTGCTTGCTGCCGGATGGTGGCCACGATTGTCATTTTACCCCCCGGCACTACGCGATCTACGCAGCTTTGGCCTTTATGCGATGGGCGGGCGCCTTCTGAACGAGGCACGGCTGGATCAGTTCATCCTCGGCCTGCTGCTTGGGTCGCCTATACTGGGACTGTTCTACTTCGCACGGCGAATCTGCCAGATGCTGAATGACCTCACAACCGGCGTGTTCAGTCCCGTGGCGAACGTGCTGCTGGCAAGTCTGCAAGGCGAGAAGACGAAGCGTCAGGAGGCCTATCTGATCGCAAGCTATGCCTCTGCCAGCCTGGCATTTCCTACCTTTGCGGGACTTGTAGCAATCGCACCCACCGCGGTGCCCTTCGTGTTCGGTCCGCAATGGACGGGGGCGATTTTCGCCACGCAGTGCTTCGCAGTCATCGGGATGATGGCGGGGCTCGGTGTCATGCAGGGCGCTCTGATCCGGAACCTGGGTCGGCCCGACTGGTGGTTCTTCTATCAATCGGTGATGCAGCTTTCGACGATACCGATCATCCTTGGTCTGTTCCGCTTCGGTCTGGATGCCGTCATGGCAGCGATCGTCGTGCGAACACTGGTCCTGTGGCCTGCGTCAGTACACATGGCGCAGAAGATGTTGGACATGCCCCTTACGGCATATCTGAACAGCCTGCGCGGCCCCGTGCTGGCGACGGCCGTGATGGTGCTGACCGTCATTCTGGTGCCTTATCTGTGGTCCGATCTCGCTGCCGGCTCCTTGCTTGCAGCAGAGGTCGGTACAGGTGCTGCGGTGTACGCGTTGGCTTTGATGGCGACGTCCCACGGCCGCCTTCGCCAGTTACTTGCCCTCCTGCGCGCCAATAAGCGGACGACGCCGTGAAGCTGACCTATTTCCGGAACACGCCGCCGAACTTCGGGGACGAGATCAATGCGACGATGTGGTCGCATCTTCTTCCGGAAGGTTTCCTGGATGACGACGAACGAGAGCTTTTGCTTGGGATCGGATCGATACTTTGGGACCATCTGCCGAAGGCACCCCTAAAGCACGTGCTGGGGTCGGGATTCGGTGGCTACTCCCCACCGCCCGATATGCGCGACAATTCCTGGAACGTCGTCTGGGTGCGCGGCCCGATCACCGCGCAGCGGCTGGGGCTGGATCCGCGACTTGCGATCTGTGATTCCGCCATCCTCCTGCGCCAAACACTTTTACCTGACAGGGCGGCGGGCATCGATGTTGCCTTCATGCCGCATTTCGAAAGCGCACAGAGGGGAAACTGGAAAGAAGCGTGCGCGCTGGCCGGGATCACCTATCTCGATCCGCGAAAGGAAGCCCGGAACCTGCTGGCAGAGATTCGTGGCGCAAGGCTGCTGATCACCGAAGCGATGCATGGCGCTATCGTAGCGGACGCTTTGCGCACTCCTTGGATCGGGATCGTGCCGTTCTTCCCGCAGCACCGGATGAAGTGGCAGGACTGGGCTGCGTCACTTGGCATCACATTGCGCCCGACAGGCTTGCCGCCGTCAAACCTGCTGGAGGCCTATACGGTTCTCACTGGTCTGCCCGGCAAAGGCAGAAAGTCGAACCTTCTCTTGCGGTCTGGCTTGGTAGCGCCGGCGAATTCGGCATTCACCCACCGCGCCGCGCGGCGTTTGCGACGCTTGGCCGAAACCGTCGAGCCACAGCTTAGCAGCGATGCCGCTATCGGCCGCGCGACCGAAAGATGCATGGATGCACTCCACCACTTCGTTACAGCACAAGCCACGGGCAAACGACGGCGCATCCCGGCTTTCAGCGCTTCGCCGCCGCTCAGAACTGCCGTGCCTCGGGACGACGGTCGGCAAGAACCGAAAAAAACGACAAGGGCATCCGCAGGGGAAGCCAGGGGTCGTACTTGACAAGCCGCCGAAATGCACGGGTCGGCGGGCGGCGTCCGCGCAACAGAGCACGCAGAAACAGAAACCCGTAGGCGCGACGAGAGCCCTTGGCCCGCGCTTTGGCGAAATCCCGTCGCTTCGGCGTCAGCGCCGGATGCTTCAACAGCTTTTCGGCGAACAACAATTGGCACCCGACGCGTTCTATCGTCTCCGGTGCGTTCCAGTCATGGGCGGAAAAGAACAGGTTAACTCCTTTCCCGCACAGCACGTTGCAGCGCCACGAAATGGCGACGGCAGCACCGGACAAGGCCACGGTCAGCCAGAACATCCGATCCTCACTGGCATTGCGCAGATCCGGATCGAACCGCATCCTACGGACCCGTTCCGCACGAAGTACCACCGTGGACGTGTGACTCAGATACCCTGTGACGAACTCATCATCGAGCATGTGCCGTGCAAAGCCACGGACAGGCCCGTCGGAGTCGAGAAGCGTCGAGCGGTCGGCAAGGGCCCGCCCGTCTTCGCTCAGGACCGGCACATCCTCGGAAAACCGGTCGAATGAACCCGGCCGAGCGTTGTCGCAGCAATAGAAGTCGAAGCCCCTCCTGAGGAAGGTCAGAGCCTCGGACAGGTGTCGGGGATGCCAGACGTCATCGGAATCGAGGAACGCGATGTAATCGATATCCCCGGCTTCTTCGGACAGATCCAGCGCCGCATTCCGCGCGCTTCCCGGCCCGCCGTTCTGCTGTCGTCGCAGAACGACCTGCATCTGCGATGGTGCCGGCCGCGTCGCCATTTCGGATAGGGCCGGATGGGGCGACGCATCGTCGATAACGTAGATCCGCAGGGCGACGCCAGCCGGAAGGTCCTGCGCGAACACGCTGTTCAGCGCGCGGGTGAGAATGCCCGGTTCGAGCTGATAATAGGGAATGATGACAGCTATACGAGTTGTCGGCACGCACGGCCGTTCGGCGCCAACATTTGCCGAATCCGATGACGACTGCGCCGCCTTCATCTAGGTACGCCTCTGCTGCGCGACTGCTGTCTCCAGAACCGTCAGGAACTTCTGAAACTGCTGCTCGCCGTCAAGATCCGGTCGGCGCGAATAGAGGCGCGCAGCTTGCGCCGCGCGGGCGTATTCTTCAGCGTCGGTCCAGAGATTCCGCACCGCCCCGACCCAGTCGGCCAACGGCGCGTCGTAGTCGAGCAGTATGCCGCCGGGGCCTATCGACTCTGGTAGACCGCCGCGTGTCGATCCGACGACCGGAATGCCGCTGCAATGCGCCTCGGACGCGACTCGGCCCCAGGCCTCTTCCCACTTGCTTGGCGCAAGGATGATGCGGGTCCGCCGGTAGACGGACTTCATATCAGGGGTCCGACGCTCGAACCTGATGTTGCGATAGGGCTGCAGTCTCTGGTTCAATTCTTCCAGCGCAGCCGGGCTAAGCAACCAGCTTTCCACGAACAGAAACGGTATTTCAGGGCAGTTGGCCGCAATCTCTATGGCCCGCTCGACCCCTTTTTCCGCGACCGGATTGACCAGCGTGACATAAGCTCCGTCCGGCACCGTTTCGTAACGGGTCGCATCAAGCGTAGGCGGGATTACGGTCGCATCAACGCCAAAACGCTTCCGGTAGATGTCCGCGGTGAAGCCGGAATTCGCGACAAAGGCTGCATCGCGAAGGTCTGTCAGATCGCCATTAAGTTCGTTGAATTCGACATTGCGCAAATAGATCACAACCGGAACGCCCATGTTCTGAAATTCACGGGCGATCGGGACGGTGTCGTGGCACTGCACGACAGCCACATCGGGCCGCACCCTGCAAACACAGGACGACACGGCCTGCGAAGGGAACCAGGCGCGGTGAACCGGGTAGCCCGACCCTGAAGTGCGCACCAGCCCGGTTCCGTTCAACTTGAGACGTGCCCGCGCCGCGAGCCCGAACCAGCCGTCACCGTAAAGCGGTGCCAATACCGATGGGCTGTGGCCCTTCGCCTGCAAACGGCAGGCGAGGTCATGCGTGCTGCTCTGCACCCCACCACTTGCTTCCGGAGGATAACCGTTTCCGCCCGCGAAGATCACCCGCCTTGCAGAGCCGTTCCCGCTTTGGTCCACCTGCAATGACCCGGTCGGGTCTGTATGATCAAGTTCAAGCACCACGCACTACCGCCCAATCGCCCGTAGGGCGATCCTTCCGAGACTTCGACCGATATGCCCGCCCGGGCGCCGATCCTGCGTATAACGTTCGACCCAATTTTTCGTCATGCCGTTGCGGCCCTGACGCTCTGTCGCGGTTTCGACTTCGATCGTCTCATCGCTCGACACAACATTCATGAAGCGCGCAACTTGCGTCACAGCGAACTGCAGGTCCGACGCTGCGTCTTCGTAATATAGGTTCAGCGGTCGGATTCCGGCTTTCGCGAACGCAGTACTCCAGCCGGCATTTTGAACGGCGATATCGTCCAAGCAGTCGGCGATCAGTGATGCGTCGTAGACCGCCGTCTCCGATGTCGGTTCCTGCCCCTTGATCCAAACGCCGGTCTGGCGCGCGACGGCATAGGATATGGCTTGCCGCAACACGTCAGCCCGCCGCAAATGGACGACACGAAGGCCCGGCAGCGCCTTGAACAGCTGTTGCGGACCGCCCAGGGTCTCACATTGAGTGAAATGAGCCTTGATCCCGAACATGCCGTTGGCCGTTGAACGGCGCGCGATGATCGCGCGAAGGGTGGCCTCGGGTGATATAGTGCCCAGCCGCTGCATCCACACTGACATATTGGAAGGATTGCAATATTCGAACGGCACACCAAGTAACCCCGTGCGCGCCATCGCGTGGCCGATCATATGACTGCCGCAGCGAGGTGTCGAAGCGATCAGCACAGTCCGCTCCAGCCCGGAAGATGCCGGCAGATCCCACGCGGACGAAAACTGAGACTCATATAGGTTCATGTGGCTCTTTCATCCCGCCTACATACGCGATCGATAGCTCATGGGTTGCGTTCCTGCACCGAAACCCGGTTCTCACGGCGGCTGCCAAACTCCAATAATACCAGCTGAAGTTGTATTTGAATGCCTTTTCACCCCGATCCGCATCGCCGCCGGCATCACAGGCGGGACTTCGCCAGCAAGCCAGCCCTGAATCGGCGGGTGGACGCCAGTAGCCGCCCGGTGCTGCGATCAGTTGTTGCAGCTGGGCCTGACCATCCGCACCGTGCGAAGCGCCGGGCAGAAGGTTCCTGTCTCCAATTGCGAGGGAGATACAAGCCCGGTGAAAACGCACCTGCGGATTGGCGACGGAACGGTAGGTGTTGCCTGTGAACGGGGTTCAGCAAAGGCTTCCATGATATGATCCGCTGCGATTGCACCCTGCGCAGGCACCCGGTCTACTGGCCGTCAAATACGCTGATGACCGCATGACCGGGCCGGTTTGCGTTGTTATTGCAGCATGGAACAACGCGGCGACAATCGCCTCGGCTGTTGGCTCGGCGCTTGCCGAGCCCGAGGTTGGCGAAGTCGTCGTCGTCGATGACGCGTCGACAGATGCCACCGGCGACGTGGCGCAGGAAGCTGCCGGCGGCGACCCTCGCGTAAAGGTGCTACGGCAGAGCTTCAATACAGGTCCGGCGGCCGCCCGGAACCTCGCCTTCGCCAACTCGACATCGCCTTACCTCGCCGTTTTGGATGCTGACGATCATGTGCTGCAGGGACGTTTCGCGCATCTGCTGGCACGGTCGGACTGGGACCTGACCGCGGACAACATCCTATTTGTCGCAGACACGGACCCTCGGCCTTTGGAGGCACCGGTGATCCCGCCGGAGACTGGTGATGCCGAGGTTCTGGACATCGCGTCTTTCGTGCAGGGCAATATCCGGGGCAAGAGCCTCGGAAAAGTCGAGCTGGGCTTTCTCAAGCCGGTGATACGACGGGAATTTCTTGCAACGCACGACCTTGCCTACGATCCCGGATTGCGGCTGGGCGAGGATTATGACTTCTACCTTCGCGCGCTGCAAAAAGGCGCCAGGTTCCTGGTCTCGCGCAACGTCGGCTATGTTGCACGGGTGCGGACGAATTCGCTAAGCCGGCAGCACCGCACAGAGGATCTTCGCGGGCTGTTGCAGGCCTGCGATCAGCACGTCGCGGCAGCAGCAGCCAGCGCTGACCGGAACGTACTGGCGGCGATATCAGCGCATCGTCGGCAGCTTCGGGCGCGCTACCTGTTGCGGGCCTTCCTCGACCGGAAGGCCGAGAACGGATTGGTTGGCGCGTCACTCTTTGCCATCAATCCGCCCGCCAACCTGCCGCCGATCGCGATGGGCGTACTGGCCGACAAGATCAGGGCGGTCCGGTCAGCGGGTCCAGCAAATATTGTCGGACAGTGCCTTCTGCCGCCAGAGAGCTGAATACCGGTTCGAACCGGCGACCCGTCAAGGGGTCTAGGCAGGTGTCCGGGGTCTTCGCAGCCCGTCGGACGCATAAACAAGTGTCATGACGACGAGGACCGATTGCAGGTTGAACTGGAAGAAGACCGGTGCCTCGATCGGCGTGACTACCAACAGCATCACCGATAACGCAAACAGAAGCGCGGCATCCGGCTTTCCAGTGCGGATTGCGAAACGGGCCGAGAGCAATACTGCCGCGGCCATCAGCACCGACTCTATCGCAACTCCTATCAATCCGATCTCGACGGCATTCGAAAGGTAAGTGTTGTGAAAATTGAACCCGCTACGGGTTTCGATCCCGAACATCATCCACAGCGCCTCGGCCGGAGCGTGCCCCTGGACCCAGAAGGCCTGATAGCCGACGCCCAGAAGCGGACGTTCCGCTATGAGGTCCAGTGCGATCCGCCACAGATCGGTGCGCCCGGTCAGCGTCACGTCCTTCCCGGTCGCGTCGAAAAACGCCGCCGCGATTGCGTCCGAATACGCGGCAAACAGGATCCCGGCCAATACGATGCTCAGGATCAGGAACGCCGAGATCACAAAGCGTGCGGGTGTGCTGGCGCGACGCAGCGCCAGGATCGCGAAAAAGGCTCCGACGCCTATCGGCAGATAGGCCAACGCGCTGACGGACTGGGCCAGAAGGGTGGCAACCATTCCTATTGCCACACCGATTGCGGCGGCCAGTCGCAGCCCTCGGTGTCCACCGGAGGTTGCCGCCAGTCCGACCGATACCAGCGTAAACAGCGCCGCCGCTCCGGCCATCGCGTTCTTGCTGCCATAATGTCCGATCAAGGCGCCGGTATCGCTGCGAAAGGTGCCGGCGACGATGCCAAGCGTTATGATGGCGAAGAGCATTGCGAAGATCGTCGTAAACGACGCCCGCAAGGGAAGCCGCGTCGCAAGTACAATGGCGATCGCGAATGTCGCCGTCAGCTGCAGTCCAAACCGGAACGACAGCGCGGGTGTCAGCGACCACAGGACACTAAGGGTGCAGAAGATCGGCAGCAGCATCAGCGCGGGCCGCGAAAGAAGTGTCGCCAGCGCGTCTCTTGGCCGAGTCGACATCAGAAGTATCCCGAAGATGAGAAACGCCAATGCAGCAAGCGTGCCCAGAACCGGGACGGCGACAAGCGCCGCAAGCGCGCCCGTGGCGAACCATGACTCGAAGGCCTCACTCACCCTGCCGAACCGGCCGAAGCCCCGGGCCATCACCGCCATGTCACGGTCCGCTGCACAGAATTGATTCCGGAAACTGACATTGCTCGCCCAGGCGTGTGAATGCGATCCAGTCAATCTGCATGTCCTGCGGCACCGCGGTGGAATCGAAGCTTCCCATCCAATCCGTAAAGGAACTGCTGCTCCAGAGGCTTGCATAAATCTTTTGAGAAGTTGTCGGCAGTGGCATGCCGGGCTCGGTCCGGTGACGTTCCTCGCCATTCACGAACCATGTTACGCTGCCCGGCCGCCAGGTGAAGGCAAAATGCAGGAATTCGGCATCCGCCGCATTTGGCAGCTTCACGCTGCGTCCGTTCAGCGGTGACGCGTTAACATAGGTGTTGAAACTGACGCGCCCCGGATCACGCAACAGAACCTCTACGTCGATCTCGTGGTGTTTTTCGCCGTGCACGGGTCCGATATAGGTGAAGAATGCCGCGTTCAGGCCCGAACCGCGCCCGGTTCGGAACCGGATTTCATATGTCCCGTAGCCATATACGGCGCGTGACTGGATTTCTCCGCAGCGGTAGGGCCGAAGATCTTCGGACGAAGGCTCGAGGCTCAGTATTAGATAGCCGTTCCGGACACTGGCCGCGTCTTTGGACCAGACACAGTTCATCCAGTCACCATTCACCCAGCCGTCGGATAGGATCCAGCGATCGGGGTTGAGCCGGTCGAATCCGTCCAGGAACGAGTCGCCGGTTTCAGCGCCCGAGGCGGGCCCACAGCATAAGGACGCCGAAAGAAGAGCGGTCAACCACTTTGAGCAGATCATGGGCATCGAGGTATTGGACATGAGAACTTCAGTGCAATCTAGCCATAGAGTCGCAGCATCGGCGGAGAAGCTCGAGCGAATATTCCTCAAGCGGCAAATCTCCGCCCAGACCTTGTTGCAACGCAGAGTAGTATGGCGCCCGATGCCAGCCTGGGCATAGTCTTGCGCTGGTGGGAGCGACAAGAATTTGCAGCGCGACAACGCGCTCTCGAAAAAGGTAACGAGCCGGATGTCGAACCCGCCCGCAACCGCTTCAGCGGTTCCGCAAGTTTCAGTCATCATGGCCCATCACAACGGAGCGCCATATATCCGTGCGGCCATCGCATCGGTTCTCTGTCAAACGGTTGGCACGCTGGAACTGATACTGTCGGATGACGCATCGACCGATGGCAGTTGCGCAATCGCGCAAGCCGCCGCTGCTCACGATCCGCGCGTCAGGATAGTGCGCTCCGAGCGACGCGGCGGGCCCGCGATGGCGCGCAATCGCGCGCTTGACGTGGCGCGTGGCGACTGGATCGCAATCGTCGATGCAGATGATCTGATCCATCCCGGCCGGCTGGAGCGGATGATCGAACGGGCGACGTCGCTTGGTGTCGATGTCGTTGCCGACGATCTTATCTATTTCGGCGCGGAAAGCGGCCGCACACTACTCGGCGCGACGGTCCTCAATCAGCCGTGGATCCCCACGACGGCAGAGTTTCTTGCGGCGGAAACACGGCGGCCGGCGATCCCGGTCGGGTACCTGAAGCCGCTTTTCCGCCGTCGTTCGCTCGGCAATATCCGTTACCGCCCCTACCTGAAGGTAGGCGAGGATTTTGACCTGCTGCTCCGCGTGCTTCTGACTGACGCGAAACTGGCCATCCTGCCGGATGCCTATTACCTTTACCGCCGCCATTCGGCGTCGATCTCGCACCGTCTTTCCGAGGAAAACGCCCGTGGAATGCTCCGGGCAATCGATGATCTGCGCGGCGATTTTCCAGAAGCGACACACGCCCTGTCCGGCCTTCTCGACCAGCGGAGGCGCATGTTGGAGAGAACCGCGCGGTTCGCCGAAATTGTACGTCGGCTGAAGGTAGGGCAAGGCCAGCGCGCGATGCGGATGATCATCAAGACACCGCATCTGGCCGTTCCGCTGGCGCGGGCCGCGGGCGAACGCATAGGACGAAGCCTTCGTGGTCGACCTGGCGGCCGTGGGTCTCGATGTCTCGATCTCGTCCCCGAGGCGCAGGACCTTCGCACCACGCCCCGCTTCACGCGGATCGCCGTCCCCGAGTTGCCGTCAGGCTGGACGGCGGAACGTGCGGCGACGCTCGCCGCGAAGGCAGGGACAGGCAGCGCGCGCCTGCGTGTTCACGGGCGCGCCGGGCTGGAAGCGCTCGGCTATGTGCCGGGATGGGCAAAGGCCGAACTTGTTCCGCCGGCCGACGGATGGACGCCAACCGAGGCTGCGCGGATCGCCAAATTGCCTTGGCTGGTGATGAATGGAACGGAACGGAGCGACCCAGCCTAGTCCGCCAGCCCAAAATTCTGAAATGTGCCTAGCGGTTCCGGGCTTTTCTCACGAAGCCGAACCACCGTTTCCTTCCGACGCCCCGGAAACAGCACTCCGTCCCGGGGATTTTGCCGTATCCTGCGCTCTGGGTTTTTGCGCGGCATTGGATTGGTTGCTCGAAAGTAGTGAAACGACCACAAGCCAGGCTGCGTAAGCGAACTGCAACGCGACAACGACAACGACCACTTGCAACACGATTCTTCCGACGCTGTGGCCAAGCGAATACGCGAGCCATCCGAACACCAAAGCGGCCAAAACATTAATGATTGAAAACAACACCAGACGCATAGGCAATCGCTCGTTGATCGGGAATCCGGCAAGAATTCTGCCAGCTTGTTTACCCGTTACGGCACAAATATGCCGAGAGCATGACAGAAGCGACAACGATGGCCAAGGGTCGTTTCGTCCGAAGAGGCTTATGCAAGTGCGCCGTGGCGACCGAGCGGAACGCCATATTTCGGCAGCCGGCGAGTAAGAGTTTGGTTCAGGATCATTCCCAAAGTCTTACGACGGATCTCGGGTTCTTGTTCAAGAAATGCCATCACGAGGCGTCTTGGCGTCTGCCCCCAGCGCGTCACCAGGACCATGCGATCAAGGCTTCGGACCAGCATTTTCGCGTCAGAACTCAGACCCAACGGCGGGAGGTCGATGAAGACGTAATCATAGCTTTGCCGGACTGACGCGATCAGATCGGCGAGTTCGCCTGGGATACGCGGATCCAGAGCATCCTCATGTCGGGCGACCGCGCCGGTCGGCAGGAAATTGAGACCGGTATGCGGCAGGCGACCGATTGCATTGGCGATTGTGACCTCGCCGTCAAGTATACCGAGTATTCCGGGATCATCAGCGGTGCCAAGCCGTCGCGACAAGGTCGATCGCTTGAAATCGCCGTCAATAAGCAGAGTCCTCATACCGGATCGGGCGGAAAGATTGGCCAGGTTTCCGGCGACCGTCGTGGCGCCTTCGCCCTGCATCACCGCACCGACCGCTACGACGCGTCCGGTTTTGCCTTCAAAGTCGAGATCGACCGACGCAAGGATATTGCGCAGCGCAGTGTCTGCAGCCGAGCCCAGCCCGAACGTTGATACGAAGAGTTCCGGCGGGACGGCTCCGTACGGCACCGGCACTGCGGCAGCGGTAGGCGTTGCGATCGGCCCGGCCAGAACCAACGGCGCATCTGCCCCGCCTGCGCTTGCGCGCCGGGCCGAAGCGAAACCTGTCTCCGCTACCTGCTTCGTTTCCCGCCGGCCGACCGTCTTTTTGTGCCGCAGATCCCGTCGGTAGATCGTCGGCAGATAGCCGAGGAAAGAAACCCCCGCCACTGCACGCACATCGTCCGCCGTTCGAAACCCGATCTCGCGCCATTCGCGCAACACGGCCAGTGCGAGCCCCAGCATCATGCCCGCCACCATTCCGACGCCCAGAAGCTGCCAGGCCTTTGGCTGCGCTGGTTGCTTTGGCGTGATCGCCCGTGACAGGATGCGGCCATTCGTGACCGGAAACGACCCTTCCATGGCGATTTGCTGATAGCGCGATTGAATCGTCAGAAATAGCTCGTTCAGGGCTTCGGCCCGCTGGTCACGCTCGATTAGCCCCTGCTGGTCAATCGCGCCATGTTCGGCGCGGAAGCGCTCTGCTTCCTCCGCTGCCTCCAGCGCGGCCAGCCGCAGCTCTTCGATCCGTTCCCGCATCCAGTCGGCTTTCCGCTCCGACGCTTCCAGATTGGCCTGCATTCCGTCTGCGAGATAAGCATCTGCATAGGCATTCGCGATGGCGGCTGAAAGCGCGGGATCGTTCGAGGTATACCCGATTTCCACCGAAAAGCTGCGACCGATGCGGGTGAACTCGGTGTTCCTTCTGAGGGCCATGGCTGCATCGAGGACCTGCCGCTCTGCGATCTCCTCGGCTGTCAAGGCGGGGCCGGGTTCCAGTTCAGTATCGGTCGGGAGGAGTGCGCCTAGCCACTTGACGGCGCGCGATTTCATGCGGCCGGCGAGAGAAGTCTCGGGAGACAGGAATTCCTCGTTGGCCTGCAGGTCGAGCGCATGAACCACTTCGGATGCAAGGTACAACGAACTGAGAATCTGGATCTCGTTCTGTACCCCGGTCTCGTCGCGCAACAGCGGAAGCGACGTCGTGATTTCCTGCTCAAGGTCGTTCTGGCGCTCTTCGATCAGAACGGTGGCGCCGGCATAGTATTGCTTCGGAGTGGTTGCATAAAGGAGCAGGCCGAGGATCAGACCCGCGAATGCACAAAGCGCAACGAGCCACATCTGGCGGCGAACGGCCAACCAGAATTCGCTTAGCTCGCTGTCGACCTCTGTCGTATGAGAATGGATCCGTCGGTCGACAGGCGCGCGTCCGATCGAAGAAATTCGTTCAGTCATTCAGTGGCGCCCCCGCCGCCGGTCCCACAGACCCGTAGATATCGGACGCGTCGCGTCCCAACAATCCCGCGACGACCCCTGCATGAAGGCACCCCCTGAGAACCCACAGGTTTCTATGGCGTCGGCTCGGCAGAACGAAGACCGTCGTAGCGGCACAAAAGGCGACCTTGGCGGCGGCAATCGGTAGTGCATTCCAGCGGCTCTGCCCTTGCCACCTGAGAAGGACATGGGCGTGAGTCTGGCCCATGCGGTACTTCCGTCGCGCAAGCCAACCAAACCGCAAACGATCCGGCAGCACGGTTTCCTCGACAATGGCGTCGGCCGCATAGACGATCCGGCCACCGGCGTTCTGGACGGCACTGAAAAAGTCGGTGTCCTCGCCGCCGGTCCGACCGAGCGCGGGATCGAAACGAAGCCCCTTGATCGCCAGGCTCGTGCGGTCGATCAGGACGTTTCCGGTATAGCCGGCGGCGATCTTGTCACCGATCCAGACGGGCCGCGTCGCGTGAACATGCGCCGCCCGCATCCAGACAGGAACGCCGTCACCGTAGCGCGCATCGACTGGCCCCAGCACCACATCTGCGCCGGTGCGCGCCTGTTCACCCAAAAGCGCCGTCAGCCAGCCCGGCGCAGCGATCTCGTCGTCATCGATGAAGGCGACGAAGCGGGCTTCCGAGGCGTCGAGGGCCCCGTTTCGCGCGATCGATATGTTGCCGGCCGGGCAATGAATATAGCGGACGGTCCGCGGCGCGCAGCGTGCAAAGCCCTCGACAATGTCCTGCGCGCTCGGCTCGATATCATTGTCGATCACGAGAATGCCGAAATCGATGCCGTCGGGCACCTCGACCTCCATCAACGAGGCCAGCGTGTCGATCACTCCCTTGCGACGGAATGTGCATATGCAGACATCCACGCCGGTCATGCGGCGACCTCAGGTGACCGGGCGCCCAGTGCCGGAAGCGCGTGGGACCAGAAGCCCGCCGACCAGGACATGTGCATGAGCATCGCAATGAGGCCCGAGAGCACGAGGAGCGGCGAACGTTTCGTCAGGGCGAGCACCAGTCCACCGGCAACGGTCGCCGCGGCCCAGCACAACGCCGGCAACGCAAACACAAAAGACGTCGGTGCAAGCGCGCTAACAACTATGGCCGGCGCCACACCAATGACAAACAGCTGCCGACGGTTCGGCACCACGCGATGCTTCATCACGTTTCGCGCCCGGCCACGGCCGTGGTTGAAATACTGCCGGGCAAGTTGTGGGACGCCCCGACGCGGGAAATAGGTGACATGCGTCCGTCCGGTCAGCCAGATCCGATGTCCGGCCCGGATCAGCCGGTAGTCAAATTCCGCGTCTTCGTTATGCGAAAAGACTGGGTCGTAACCGCCGAGGTCGCGAAAGGCGTCAAGCCGGATCAGCGCATGATGGCCGTGCTCGACATACTCCCCCGCTGTGCTGTTCCGATGCTTCGACCCGCCGTTGCCAATCCGCGAGTTCTGGGTTGCGGCGTTGATCCGCTGTAGCACCCCGTCGCCATCCGCGACCATGCCCACGACGACGGCCGAAGCGCCTGTCACGGCGGCCTCGTCCAGCAGCGCGGCGACGAAGTCGTCGGGATAGGCACAATGCGCGTCGACCCGAATAAGATGTGTATGGCCCCCGCCGAAAGCCGCGACAGCCGCGTTCACGCCGGTGCTCTGCAGGCGGGCCGGATTGTCCAAGAGCGACACGCAAGGAAGGCGATCAATCAGCTCGAGGGTGATCGCTCGGGATCCATCATTGCTTCCGCCATCGACAACGACCACGCGGCCGCCAAACGGGCGCACCTGGCATGCCATCGTTTCCACCACTTTGACGATATGCGTCGCCTCGTTCAGGCAGGGAATGACGACAATGGGCACAACGGCGTCGTGCTTGTTGTGGTTGACTTTCATGTAGCGGGGTTCCTCGCAATTCGTTGGACCGCTTCCGCCTGACGCGATTGTGGGTGGCGAACTACAACCTTCGGTCATTTCCTGCATTATTCAACCGGAGCTGAACCAACATCATATGCAGAACCCGGTCAGATCGGCAGCTAGCCGCCGGGAATACCGAATTTCGGCGGAAAGTTGCCCTCCGCACAGCCCCACAACTCGCCACCGCATCTCAGCGGCGGAGACTGGTGCCCGGGACTGCAACCATCACCATTCCCCAAATCGCTTCGCCTTTCGGCGCGACCCGCGCTTTCCATCTGCATTCACCGCTCTATAGTCGCGCGAAACACAGCCGGGGCGTCATGGCGCGTAAGCCGAAATCCTTCAACATCATGATCGTCGGGCAACATGGCCGCCTGATGTACGAAGCGGTTCTGTTCGCGGCCTCGCTGCGGCATTCCGATCCGAAATTCGACGGTCGCATTTTCGTCGCGGAACCTCGGCCCGGACCGCACTGGAAGGACGATCCCCGGATCAGGAACGACGCGGTGAAAACCCTGCTGACCGAAGATTTCGGCGCAGAGATCCGGCCCTTCGACTCGATGCATTTCGGACAGACCTACCCCCAAGGCAACAAGATCGAGGCCCTGTTCGCGCTGCCGGAAGGCGAGCCCTTCGTGTTCTTCGACACCGACACGCTCGTGACCGGCCCGCTCACATCGGTGCAGTTCGATTTCGACCGCCCCTCCGCCTCGCTGCGGGTCGAGGGGACATGGCCGATCCCGGATCTTTACGGTCCGGGCTATTCCGGCATCTGGAAATCGCTCTACGACCGCTTCGGGCTGGATTTCGAAAGCTCGCTCGATCCGTCGCAGCCCGACGAATACTGGCGCAGGTACCTGTATTTCAACGCCGGTTGGTTCTTCTTCCGCTGCCCGCACGAATTCGGGCGAAGGTTTCTCGACTATGCCCTCGCGATCCGCTCTGATCCCGGCGAGGCGCTGGCCGCCCAGTCGCTGGACCCCTGGCTCGACCAGATCGCCCTGCCCCTTGTCATCCACTCGTTCGGAGGCGGTCGCCAGACCGTCACCGAGGGCCTTCTGGACGGCGACGTGACCTGCCACTACCGGACCTTCCCCCTGCTCTATGCGCGCGAGAGCGACCGGGTCATCGACCTGCTCGAAGAGGTTGCCGCGCCCAACAGGGTCAAGAAGGTCCTCAAGCAATACGAGCCGATCAAGCGGATCGTCTACCAGAACCGCGGCGCGAAAATCCGCGCCCTGTTCGACCGCGACGACCTGCCCAGCCGCGAACAGGTGATCCGGCAGCGCATCAAGAAGGCCGGTTTCTGGATGCGCTGATCCGGCCCGCCCGGCCCCGCGGATGATCACCTCGACCGGCAAGGCCGATGCCAGTTGCACATGGCGTGGACCCTGCCTAAACCTGACGCAAAGTCACCCCAAGGGAGTTTTCCATGTCCGACGACGCGCCAACCTACGGTTTCGACACACTGCAGATCCATGCCGGCGCCCGCCCGGACCCGGCAACAGGGTCCCGGCAGACGCCGATCTACCAGACCACCGCCTATGTGTTCCGCGATGCCGAACATGCGGCGGCGCTGTTCAACCTGCAGGAAGTGGGCTTCATCTATTCGCGGCTGACCAACCCGACCGTCGCGGTGCTTCAGGAACGTATCGCGACGCTGGAAGGCGGCGCCGGGGCGGTCTGCTGCTCCTCGGGTCATGCGGCGCAGATCATGGCGCTTTTCCCGCTGATGGCGCCGGGACGCAACGTGGTGTCCTCGACCCGGCTCTACGGCGGCACGGTCACCCAGTTCGGCCAAACCATCAAGCGCTTCGGCTGGTCGGCGAAATTTGTCGATACAGACGATCTGGATGCGGTGAAGGCCGCCATCGACGACGATACCCGCGCGATCTTCTGCGAGTCGATCGCCAATCCGGGCGGCTACATCACCGATATCGACGCGATGGCGAAGATCGCGGACGAGGCGGGCATCCCACTGATCGTCGACAACACCTCGGCCACGCCCTATCTCTGCCGCCCGTTCGAGCATGGCGCGACGCTGGTCGTCCATTCCACGACGAAATACCTGACCGGAAACGGCACGGTAACGGGGGGCTGCGTCGTTGACAGCGGCAAGTTCGACTGGTCGGCAAGCGACAAGTTTCCGTCCCTTTCCGCCCCCGAACCCGCCTATCACGGCCTGAAGTTCCACGAGACCTTCGGACCGCTGGCCTACACCTTCCACGGCATCGCCATCGGGCTGCGCGATCTGGGAATGACGATGAATCCGCAGGCGGCGCATTACACGCTGATGGGGATCGAGACGCTTTCGCTGCGGATGGACCGCCATGTCGCCAACGCGGAAAAGGTCGCGAAATGGCTGGAGGATGACCCGCGTGTCGACTTCGTAACCTATGCCGGCCTGCCCTCGTCGCCCTACTACAAGCGGATCGAAAAGATCTGCCCGCGCGGTGCGGGGGCGCTGTTCACCTTCGGGGTCAAGGGCGGCTATGAGGCCTGCGTCAAGCTGGTCGACGCGGTCGAGATATTCAGCCATGTCGCGAACCTGGGCGATACCCGGTCGCTGATCATCCATTCCGCCTCGACCACCCATCGCCAGCTGACGGAAGAACAGCAGAAGGCGGCCGGCGCCGCCCCGAACGTCGTGCGCCTGTCGATCGGGATCGAAGATGCCGACGACCTGATCGCTGATCTCGACCAGGCGCTGGCGAAGGCGACCGCCTGATACGAACCCATGGCAGAGGGCCGGAAGGCCCTCTGTCCCTATTCCGCGATCTCGAACACCACGGTGACGGAGGCCTCGATCGAAATCTCGCCCTGGGCGATCGGCACCGCGGATTCCATCATCGCCCCGTTGCTCCGGTACATCGGCTGCGGCTGGTCGCCGGTAACTTCCGAAAGCTCCACGATCGGCCCCAGCGTGACCCCCGCCGCCTCGGCATAGAGCTGGGCCTTGCGCTGCGCGTCCGCAACGGCTTCCTTCCGGGCCTCGTCCCGCGCCGGGCCCGGCTCTTGCAGACCGAAGGTCAGGCCGTTGAACGTGTTGGCCCCGCCGCTCACGACATCGTCGAGAATGCCGCCAAGGGCTTCGAGGTCGCGCACCCGCACGGTGATCTGATTGCTGGCGACGAAGCCGACGATCCTCGACGCCTCGCCATCGCGGTCCTGCGACCAGTTGGGCGAAAGCGACAGTCCGCTCGTCTGAATGTCTCGCGGTTCCACTTGGGCGGCAGAGACGGTTTCAAGCACCGATGCGGTCATCTCGTTGTTCGCGCTCAGCGCTTCGGCCGCGGTCTCGGCCTCGGTGGTGACACCAAGGCTGATCGTCGCCATATCGGGCTGCGTCTCGATGCTGCCTTCGCCGATGACCGTCAACCGGCCTTCGGCCCAGGCCGGCGCAACGCATGGCGACAGGAAAAAGATAATGGCTGCAGTTTTCAGGATTCGCATGGTGATACCTCGGCAAGTCTTTGCCGAGCGTCGCTTTTTTCGCGCAGATCAACAAGTCTCGGCATGCCGCTTCGACTTTCCTTAGGCGGAAAGCTGCTATAGGTTATTGCCAATCGCGGGCCGAAGTCCGCCAACAGCCGAGAATATGTTAGACCTCAGGCATGAAACCAAACTTTGCTCTGGATCTCAGTTTTGACCGGATTGGCCTGTTTCATCGGGCCAAGGGCGGCTGGCGGCGATTGGGCGAGGTTTCACTTGACGACGACGATTTCACCGAGAAGCTCGGCCACCTGCGCCAGACCGCGGCAGAGCTGGCAGGCGGGCAATTCGCCACCAAGCTGATCATTCCGAATTCGCAGATCCTTTTCCGTGATGTCGAGGCGCCCGGCGACACCCCCGGCGCCCGCCGCGTCGCGATCCGCGCGGCGCTCGATGGCACGACGCCCTATACCCTCGACGATCTCGTTTTCGACTGGAGCGATGCGGGCGAAAACATGACCAAGGTCGCGGTTGTCGCCGCCGAAACGCTCCGCGAGGCAGAGGAATTCGCCGCCGAGCACAAGTTCAATCCGGTCGCATTCGTGGCCAAGCCCGAAGACGGCGATTTCGACGGAGAGCCGTGGTTCGGCACCACGCGACGGGCCAAGGGAATTCTGACGAACGGCGAAACCGTAGAGCGCGACGACGCGTCGGTGGCCGAACTCGCATCGGCCAGTGCCGCCAAGCCGGCGCAATCCGCAGACCAGCCCGAACCAGAGGCGACGCTGCGCGAACTGCTCGATGAGGGATCCGACTCCGCTGGCATCCCGGACAGCGCGGCGGAGCTTTCGAAGATTTTCGAGACAAGCAGGGCGTCGAACTCCGAGGAACCCGCAGAGCCGTCAGAACCCACGAAAACCGAAAAGCTCTCGAAGAGCGAGGAAACTGCAGAGTTGCCGGAATTCGCGGAAGCCGAACAGTCGTCAGAGATCGCTAAAGCCGAACGACCGCCGGAGACCGCGAAAGCCGCAATGCCGTCGAACGGACCCGAACCGGCCGAAGTCAGCGACAGCCCAGCGCCAAAGGACCAGGCCCAGACCGATTTCGCATTCTCGACCAGCAGGTCGACCAGCGTCCCGCAATTGCAGGAAACCGCGCCGCTGCGGCTTGAAAAGGTCGTGGCCAGGATCGCGATCCACGCCGACCGGAATGGCCACGAGCCCGCAGAAGACTTGCCCCGGCTGGGCAATGCGAACGGCAATGCCGAGGTCACGCACCTGTCGGTGATCGCACCGCAGATCGCAGGGGATGAACGGGACACGAAACCCGCGAAGGCGCCAGCTTTGAAGAAATCACCCCCGCCGCAGAAGGCCCTGACTGCGCCGGCCGTGCCAAAACCGCTGCTGCCACGAAAAGAACCGCCCGAATGGGCCCGTACCGAGGAACTGACCGTTTTCGGCGCCCGCAAGTCAGCGGTGGCCGGTGGAAAGCCCCGGTATCTGGGTCTGGTCCTGACCGTGGCGCTTATCCTGGCTTTGGCGGCGGCCGCCCTGATTTCGAACCTGATCCTCGGCGAGGATTCCGCTCTGTCCCGGTTCCTCCGGCCGGCAGAACCGGTTGTCGTCGCAACGGCTCCCGCAGCGGTGATCGAACAGCCCGACATGGCAGCCCCCGCGCCGGATCCCGAACCGGAACAGGCCGCCGCCCCGGCCGGACCTGTGACGCCAGACGAAGCGGCTGCGTTCCATGCGCGAACCGGGATCTGGCCGCTTGATCCTACGGTCCCGACCGGCGCCGGGACGGATCTGATCGACGATCTCTATGTCGCCTCCATCGATCCGGTCATCGTCGGCCATGACGCGGTCGCGCTGCCGTCAAGCCAGGCCGCCTTGTCGGACAACGCCCTGGATGCCATCCAATCCCCCACGCCGCTGGGAACCCGCTTCGACCTGGACGACAACGGATTGGTCAGGGCGGTCCCGGAAGGCGCGCTGACGCCGGATGGTATCCTGGTGATTGCAGGCAGCCCCGCGACGGTCCCGCAGCCGAGACCCGGACAAGCCGCAAATCAGGCCGAACCTGCCGCCGCCACGCTTGCCGGGTTCCGTCCGAAATCGCGCCCGGGCGGGCTGATCGAAGCGAACGAGAAATCGCGGCTTGGCGGACGCACGCTGGTGCAACTCGCCGCGATCCGGCCAGCGGCGCGCCCCGCATCCGCCCAGGACAACGACACCGTCACCCGGACCCCGCCCAGCGAATTCGCGGTGCTGGTTTCGCCATCGCCGGCGGCGCGGCCCAGCGACTTCCGTCAGATCGTCGAAAAGGCGGTCGCCGAAGCGCAGGCCTCTGCCGAAGCGCAGGTGTCTGCCGCCGCGCCGGCAGAGGAAGCCGCGGTGGTGACCCAGGCCGCCATCGCCGCGCCCAGATTGCCGCCCGCCGCCAGCCCGTCGAATGTCGCCAGACAGGCGACGGTGAAGAATGCGATCGACCTCGGCAAGATCAACCTGATCGGTGTCTACGGCTCGTCGTCGAACCGGCGCGCGCTGATCCGGCTGTCGAGCGGCAAATATGTGAAGGTGAAGGTCGGCGACCGTATCGATGGCGGTCAGGTCGCGGCGATCGGATCCAGCGAACTGCTCTACGTCAAGAACGGGCGCAGGATGACCCTGGCAATGCCGAAAGGCTGAGTTCCGCTGGCGGACCGGTGATTTCCCCGCCGGAGGAACGGTCTTCGGCAAAAGACCGCCTCCCCCCTCCGGCGGCGCTGACCGGCGGCCCGGTCAGGTCTCTTCCAGAACCCCGCGGTCGATCTGGTCCTGTTCGATGGATTCGAACAGCGCGCGGAAATTCCCCTCGCCGAAGCCGTCATCCCCCTTGCGCTGGATGAACTCGAAGAAGATCGGCCCGATCACGGTCTTCGAGAAGATCTGCAGCAGGATCCGCGTCTCGCCGCCGTCGACGACGCCTTCGCCGTCGATCAGGATGCCGTGCTTCTTCATCCGGTCGAGCGGTTCGTCATGGTCGACCACACGCTCGCGGCTCATCTCGTAATAGGTGTCCGGCGGTGCGGGCATGAATTTCAGGCCACGCTCGGCGATCTCGTCGACCGCGCTGTAGATGTCCTTGGCGCCGACGGCGATATGCTGGATGCCCTCGCCCTTGTAGCGCTTGAGGTATTCGACGATCTGCCCCTTCTCGCCGCGATCCTCGTTGATCGGGATGCGGATGCGCCCGCAGGGCGAGGTAAGCGCGCGGCTCAGCAGGCCGGTGAACTTGCCTTCGATATCGAAGAAGCGGATTTCCTTGAAGTTGAAGATCTTGCCGTAGAAGTCGAACCAGACATCCATGTTGCCCTTGTGGACGTTGTGGGTCAGGTGATCGAGGTAGTAGAAGCCGACGCCTTCGGGATGCGCCTTCGACACCCAGTCGAATTCCTCGTTATAGGGATTGGCCTCGTAATACTTGTCGATGAAGTAGATCAGGCTGCCGCCGATACCGACGATGGCCGGTACGTTCATCACCTTGTCATCGCCCTCATAGGGCGTCGCGCCCTTGGATACGGCATGCTTGAACGCATGTTCGGCATCTACCACGCGCCAGGCCATCGAGGATGCGCAGGGGCCGTGTTCCGCCACGAACCGCGCGGCGAAACTGCCGGGCTCGGCGTTCAGGACATAGGTGATGTCGCCCTGCTGCCAAAGCTCGACGGCCTTGGCCTTGTGGGTCGCGGTATGTTCGTAGCCCATCCGGGTGAAGAGATCGCGCAGCACCTCCGGATCCTCATGCGCGAATTCGACGAATTCGAAACCGTCGGTGCCGGCGGGATTTTCTTCGCTGATAGTTGCCTTGGGGGCGTCGTGAGGGAATGGACCCATCGTTGATAACTCCTGTTTGCGCGTTGCGCGCATTATAACGCGTATCGATGTCTCATTTCGCGCATTCGGGCCGTGATCGGGCTTTCAGTTTGCTTGGATTTCGCATTAGGATAGGGAAACATGCACATTCAGCGCGTCAGACTC
The DNA here is from genome assembly GCA_942492375.1 of uncultured Alphaproteobacteria bacterium. GTDB lineage: Bacteria > Pseudomonadota > Alphaproteobacteria > Rhodobacterales > Rhodobacteraceae > JAHEAO01. Next base: position 240,611 of record CALOEL010000017.1, on the reverse strand, counting down.
GATGAAACCGATACGCGGCTCCTGGCGGAGTTGCAGCAAAACGCCCATCTCACGAGCCAGGAGCTTGGCGATATGCTGGGTCTTTCCGCCAGTCAGGCCGGCCGCCGGCGTCAACGGCTGGAGGCGGAGGGCTTGATCGAAGGCTATGCCGCCCGCCTGAATGCCGCGCTGCTGGGGCTGTCGGTGCAGGCCTTCGTGCAGGTGCAGATGGCGACGCAGGATCCCGAACAGGTAAAGACCTTCGCCCGCACGGTCGAATTGCGGCCCGAGATCATCAGCGCGTGGACATTGACCGGCGAAGCGGATTATCTGTTGCGTGTCTTCTGCGAAGACCTTGCCGCCTTGAACCTGTTGATTCATCAGGTCTTGCTGCCGCATCCGGCCGTGGCGCGGGTGCAAAGCCAGATCGTGATGGACCAGCTTAAGCGCGACGCGCCTTTGCCAACCTGAAGGGAAGCCATTGGAAGGATTTCTGTTCCAGTCCACGATCTACCTCGCCGCCGCGGTCATCGCGGTGCCGATCGCCGCGCGTCTCGGATGGGGCTCGGTGCTTGGCTATCTGAGCGCCGGAATCGTCATCGGTCCGATCCTTGGGCTGGTCGGGGCCGAAAGCGAGGACCTGAGGGATTTTGCCGAGTTCGGCGTCGTGATGATGCTGTTCCTGATCGGCCTGGAACTTGAACCGCGGGCGCTTTGGGACATGCGGCACCGGCTGTTGGGGCTGGGCGGCGCGCAGGTGATCGGCACCATGCTGGCCGTCATGGGCGGGGCGATGGCCTTCGGCCTGCCATGGAACCAGGGGCTGGCGATCGGCATGATCTTCGCATTGTCCTCGACCGCGATCGTGCTGCAGACCTTGTCGGAAAAGAAGCTGATGCAGACCTCGGGCGGGCGGGCGGCCTTTTCGGTGCTGCTGACCCAGGATATCGCGGTCATTCCGATGCTGATCGCCCTGCCCCTGCTGGCTTTCACCCTACCTGCCTTCAAGCCCGAGGCTGAAACTCACGAATCCGTCGGCGATGCGGTCGGCCCGACCGCCGAGGGAATGCACAGCGCGGCGGTCAGCTTCATCGCGGACCTGCCGGGCTGGGGCGCGGCTTTGGTCACGCTCGGAGCGGTCGGTCTGGTGATCATTATGGGGCTCTACGCCTTTCCGCCGGTCTTCCGCTTCATCAACGCGGCCCGGCTGCGGGAGCTGCACACCGCCTTCGCCCTGTTGATCGTCGTTTCCATCGCCTTCCTGATGAGCCTCGTCGGCCTGTCGGCGGCGCTTGGCACCTTCCTGGCCGGCGTCGTCCTGGCGAACTCGGAATTCCGCCACGAACTTGAAAGCGATCTGGAACCCTTCAAGGGGCTTTTGCTTGGCCTGTTCTTCATCACCGTCGGCGCCGGCGTCAATTTCAACGTCATCTTCGATCAGCCCGGCACGATCTTCGGACTCGCGCTTTCGATCATGCTGCTCAAGGGTGTCATACTCTTCGTGCTGGGCCTGATCTTCCGTCTGAAATCCCGAAACCAGTGGCTGTTCACTCTTGGACTGGCCCAGGCCGGCGAATTCGGTTTCGTGCTGGTCTCGTTCTCGGTCCAGCAGGACGTCCTGCCGGTCGGCCTGGGAGAGACGCTGCTGGTGGTCATCGCGATGACGATGCTGCTGACGCCGCTGTTCTTCATCGCTTATGAGCATCTGTCGCGCCGCATGACCGATCTGGGAGAGACCGCGCCGGATGACGAGATCGACGAACAGGGGCCGGTCATCATCGCCGGGATCGGGCGTTTCGGTCAGGTCGTGAACCGGCTGGTGCAGATGTCCGGCTTTCCGACGACCGTGGTGGATCACGACCTCAAGACAATCCAGTTGATGCGGAAATTCGGCTTCAAGGGTTACTTCGGCGACCCGACCCGGCCGGAACTGCTGCATGCGGCAGGACTCAATGAAGCCAAGGTTCTGGTCGTGGCGCTTGACGATCGCGACGCGGCTGTAACCCTTGTGGCCTATGCCCGGCGCACCCGGCCGGACCTGCACATCGTGGCCCGCGCCTTCGACCGTCTGCATGTGTTCCAGCTCTACGCCGCCGGCGCGAACGACATCGTCCGAGAAATGTTCGACAGTTCCTTGCGCGCGGGACGCTACGTGCTGGAAAATCTCGGCCTCACCGATTACGAGGCGGCGACGGCCGAAGAGACGTTCTTTCACATGGATCGCGCCGCCCTGCGCCAGCTGGCCGCGTTGTGGGATCCGAAAGTCGCGATCTCGGACAATCAGGCTTACCTCGAAAAGTCCCGCGAACTCGACAAGGAGCTTGAAACCGAGCTTCTGGCCCAGCTTGAGGACGTGAAGAAATCCGGAGCCGAGGGGCGGCCGGCGCGAAAGCGGAAATGAGCTAGCCGTCCGAAACGCCCGCTTCGGCGAAGGTCGCCATGCCGGAATGGCAGGCGATGGCGCCCTTGAGGATGCCGATGGCCAAGGCCGCGCCGGAGCCTTCGCCCAGTCGCATCCCGAGATCGAGAAGCGGCACCAGGCCAAGCCGGTCCAGCATCCTGCCATGCGCCGCTTCCGCCGAGACATGCCCCGCCAGGCAATGGTCCAGCGCACCCGGCTGCGCCGCCGCCAGTGTCGCCGCGGCGGCGGTGCAGATGAAACCGTCGAGGATCACCGGTATCCGTTCTGACCTCGCCCGCGCGATGGCGCCTGCCATCGCGGCCAGTTCACGGCCTCCGAGGTTTTGCAGAACCATCAGAGGATCGCGCGCCGGGTTGCGGGCCAGACCCTCTGCCACGACCTGCGTCTTCAACGCCAGGCCTTCGTCGTCGACCCCGGTGCCCCGACCGGTCCAGTCGGCGGGATCGCCGCCAAAGAGCGCGGCGGCGACCGCCGAGGCCGAGGTGGTGTTGCCGATCCCCATTTCGCCGGTCACCAGCAGATCCGCTTCCGCATCGACGGCGTTCCAGCCGATCGTCAGGGCGTCCAGCAATTCGGGCTCGGTCATCGCCGGCCCTCGGGTGAAATCGGCCGTCGGGCGGTCGAGGTCGATCGCATGGACATCCATCCGCGCGCCGAAGGCCCGCGCAAGCTGGTTGATCGCGGCACCGCCGGCGCGGAAGTTCGCGACCATCTGCACGGTCACTTCGGCGGGAAAGGACGAAACGCCGCGCGCGGTGACGCCGTGGTTTCCGGCGAAGACGATGACCTGCGGATGGTCGAGGCTCGGACGCCCGCTGCCGCGCCAGCCGGCATACCAGATCGCGATCTCCTCGAGCCGGCCGAGCGCCGCCGGCGGCTTTGTCAGCTGGGTGTTCCGCTCTTCTGCCGCGACGATCGCCTTCGGGTCCGGCCCGGGTTGCGTCGTCAGGCAGGCCTGGAAATCGGCGAGCGAGGTGAAGGGGCGGTCCGTCATCGGGCTTCTTTCGTTTGAATCGGTCTGAGCTTGTCTTTATCGCTGGAGCGGCAATGGCAAGAGACCAAAGAGGCCGATCGCATGTTCGAAACCGACACGACGAGGATGCGTCCGGGCGACCTGTCCGAAGCCGTCGGCCTGCTTACCCGGCTGCCCGTCGCATCCGAAGGCGGCCGCGGTGTAAAGGCGGCCTGGGCATGGCCCGTGGCGGGCGCGCTGGTCGCGGCCATCGCCGGTGTCGCGGGCTGGATCGCCTTGGCGGTCGGGCTTCCTCCGGCGCTCGCTTCGGCGTTGGTTCTGGGGCTGATGGTCATCCTGACGGGGGCGATGCACGAGGACGGCCTTGCCGATTGCGCGGACGGGTTCTGGGGCGGCTGGGCCGTCGAGTGCCGGCTGGAAATCATGAAGGACAGCCGGATCGGCACCTATGGCGTTATCGCATTGGTCCTGTCGCTGCTGATGCGCTGGTCGGCGATTGCGGCCCTGGCCGAGGCGGGAACCCTGATCGCGCCGCTCGTCGCCGCCGCCGCGCTGTCGCGGTTTCCGATGGTGGCGCTGATGTGGAGACTGCCCTCGGTGCGGCGGGGCGGGCTGTCCGACAGCAGCGGCATCCCCGATCGGGATACGGTGGTGCTGTCGGCCTGCATGGCCGCGCTTGTCGGAGTGCTGTTCGCCGGTTTTGCCGCGCTCGTGGCCCTGCTTGCGGTCATGGCCGCGGCGGCGTTGGCCGGATGGGTTGCACGGGTGAAGATCGGCGGGCAGACTGGCGATGTGCTGGGAGCGGCGCAGCAGCTTGGCGAGATCGCCGCACTGGCCGTCTTCGCGGCGATCCTGACCTGACGCGAGTTCGAGGTGTTTCGCGTGCGAAACATGCGCGGCCAAGCCCCTGAGAACAGGACGGAAAATCTCAGGTTAACGGGAAAATAGCATTTCGCCCGCAAGTTTATGATTTTGTTAATAAAAACCTACAGCCAGACGGCTGTCGACCGGAAGTCAAGGGACGGTCGAACCCGGCAAACGAAAACGCCGCCCGGAGGGGCGGCGCTTCTATATCATCTGCGACGCTTCAGGCGGCGCGCGAGATCAGGACGTCATCGACCTTCTTCTGCGCGTCGATCTCATCCGAGCCGCTGACCGCGGCGACTTCCCGGGTCAGGCGTTCCAGCGCGGCTTCGTAGAGCTGACGCTCGGAATAGCTTTGCTCGCGCTGATCGTCGGTGCGGTGAAGGTCGCGCACGACCTCTGCGATCGCGATCAGGTCGCCGGAATTGATCTTCTGCTCGTATTCCTGCGCCCGGCGCGACCACATCGCGCGCTTGACCTTGGCCTTACCCTTCAGCGTCGTCATCGCCTTGGTCACGACATCGGGCGAGGACAGGGACCGCATCCCGACCTCGGTCGCCTTGTGAGTCGGCACCCGGAGCGTCATCTTGTCCTTCTCGAACGAAATCACGAACAGTTCCAACTTGATGCCGGCGATCTCCTGCTCCTCGATGGAGACGATCTTGCCCACGCCATGGGCGGGGTAGACGACGAATTCGTTCGGGTGAAAGTCCATTTTCTTTGTCTTGCTCATACAGTCCGGGTCCTCTTGTTTGACCTGATCTTTCGGCGAAAAAAGCCACGCGGGAACGAAACGCTTTCCCCCGAGGCTTTATCTTGTTCGCTTGTTACCGCACCGCGCAGCAGTGGGCACGCGGATACGGATCAGGTCCCCAACTTCAGTCTGAACCTATCATAGCACAAAAATCGTCCTGATTCAAAGGACGTCGCAATAGTACCGCCCTGAACACCAAGTACCAAGGAATTCAGGCCAATCGCGATCTTGTCCGTTGCCTCGACAGCATGCGGCAAAGCGAATCGTTTTTCAACCGCCCTCGCCGGGGGCTTCGGAAAAATACTTCTCCAGCTTACCGTCTTCGCCGTCGCGTTCCTCGGCGTTGGGCAGCGGATCCTTCTTGCTGACGATCACCGGCCACATCTCTGCGTATTTCCGGTTGAACTCGACCCATTTCTCGGTGTCCGGCTCTGTGTCGGGCCGGATGGCGTCGGCGGGGCATTCGGGTTCACATACGCCGCAGTCGATACATTCGTCGGGATGGATCACCAGCATGTTCTCGCCCTCGTAGAAGCAATCCACGGGGCAAACCTCGACACAGTCGGTATACTTGCAGGCGATGCAGGCGTCGTTGACGATATAGGTCATGGGCAGTGGTCCTTGCGCTTGTCGCCTAGCTAGAACTTCCGCCGCGATCATTCAAGCGGACGGTCGCGGGAAAGACGCATATCGCGGCGATCTTTCTTGGTCGGACGACCTTTTCCCTCGGTGCGGACGGCTGGCGGAACGTTCGGCTGTTCCGGCGTCAGATCGTCATAGAGCGCCTGCGCTTCCGGCGCCGGGCCGCGGCGGTTCCCGGTGGACAGAACCCGCGTAACGCGGATCCGGGCGCCCTGCGGAAAGGTCAATGTGTCGCCCGGACCGATCGCATGGGCCGGCTTGGCGATCCTTGTTCCGTTCACCCGGACATGGCCGCCCGACACCTGCTTTGCCGCCAGACTGCGGGTCTTGAAGAACCGCGCGTACCAGAGCCACTTGTCGATCCGGATCGTCGGCAGAGGTTCGGTCAAGTCAGGTCTTGTCTTTCAGCGCGAGAAGCGCGGCGAACGGATTGTCGGGATCGACCTTCTGCTGACGCGGCGGGCGGGCCGAGAACTTGTGCGGCTTGTCTTCGCGCGGCGGGCGCTTGCCCTTCGGCTTGCCCCGCGGCCTGCCCTGTGCGCCCTGTTCGTTGGCTGCGCCGTCGCGACGGGCCGCGCCACGTGGACGCTCTGACCCGTCCCGGCGGGCCGGGCGGTTGGGCGCCCAGGTGAAGGTGTAGAAGGTTTCGGCCTCTGGAACCTCGGCCTGATCGGCGGCCAGCTGCTGCGGCACCTCGACGGGCTGATCGCCCGGCATCTCGGAGGGTGGCGCCGGCGGCGCTTCGGTCGGGTCTTCGACCGGGGTTTCCGACGGAGGCTCGGGCGGCGATTCCTCGGGCGACTTTTCGGGATCTTCGACCGGGGGTTCGGGCGGCTTCTCTTTCGGCGAGTCGCCCGCCGCAGCGACCTTCTGCCTGGCGCGCTCGCCCTTCTCGGCCTTGTAGCCCAGGCCCTGCATCAGGTCGGCGAACTGATCCAGAGTCATGCCGGTGATCGACAGCATGTCGGGATTGGCCTCGAACCCAGCGCGACTGTCCTGCGCGCGCAACAGGTCGGCCAGCCGTTCCAGCATGTCGATGCGGATCGCCCTGGCCCCGGCGCGGCGATAGCCCGACATCGTGTAAACTCCGTCAGGCACGTCGACGACGGGGATCGTGACCAGGCCCGGAGGCGGCGCTTCGGGGAAATCCGACAGCCCCTGCGACAGCGACCAGAGCAGAAGCCGCAGCCGGGTCGGCGCAGGTTTCAGCAAGGCGGGCATGAAGATGGTGAACTGGCCGAAGCGGACGCCATGCTTGCGCAGAGAGCCGCGCATGTCCTGATCCAGTTCCTTGACCTCTGCCGCGACCTGTCCGCGCGGGATGACGCCGAGATTTTCGACCAGACGGAACGCGAAGCCGCGCGCCAGCCCGGTCAGCGCCTCGTCACGGCTCATCGCCAGCAAAGGTTCGAACAGCGTCGCGATCTTGCGGTCGATGAAATGCTGCAGGCGGCGCTGCACCTTCTGGATGACCTCGGGCCCGGCCTCGTCGTCGACGAAGGCCTCGACCACGGGCTTCAGCGGTTCCGGCCCGGCGGTCAGCTTGCCGACCGCCTGCTCGCCCCACATCAGGCCGCCCTGTTCGGTAAAGTCGATCTCGGTATCCGGCGCGTTGTAGAACCGGTCCGCGCGCAGATGGAGTTCCGGGCGGATCGCCTCGACGCTGGCCTGGCGAAGCGTCTTCGCCTCGTCGGGCGAGGCGCTGGCATCCTGCCTGAACCGGAACCCTTCCAGTCGCCCCACGAACTGATCTTCGACGGTCACTTCACCCTTGTCGCTCACTTCCGCCACCAGGCTCTCCTTCTGTTTCAACCGGCGGAGCAGCACGGAAGTCCGCCGGTCAACGAATCGTTGTGTCAGCGCGCCGTGCAGCGCATCCGACAGTCGGTCTTCTACCGCGCGGGTCTCGCCGCGCCAATGGCTTTCGTCATCGACCCAGCCGGTTCTCTGCGCCACATAGGTCCATGTGCGGATAAATGCCAACCGCTTCGACAACGTATCGATGTCGCCGTCATGCCGGTCGATCCGCTTCACCTGCCGTGCCAGCCAGTCGTCCGGCACGCGCCCGAACTCGTTCAGAAAGCCGAAGATCGTTTCCAGAAGTCCGGCATGTTCGGCATGCGAGATGCCGCGGAAATCGGGGATCCGGCACACGTCCCAAAGCAGCTGGACCTGTTTCGGACCCGCGACCCGCATGCGGATCTCGGGCAGTTCGGCGAGGGTCTTCAGCGCGATCAGGTCGTCGGAATCGCGCACCCTGGTCAGCCAGGGGTCGTCGGTCTGCGCCTGAAGCGAGGCGATCAGCCGGTCCAGGGACCCGAATTGCAATGCCGCGCTGCGCCATTGCAGCTTGCGAACCGGGGTGAAGCGATGCTCGACGATGGCCTCGGCGACCTCGGCGGGCAGCTTGCCGGCATCGGCCGTGACGCCGAACGTGCCGTCATTCATATATCGCCCCGCCCGGCCGGCGATCTGGGCCAACTCGTTCGGCTGCAGGTGCCGCATCCGACGCCCGTCGAACTTGGTCAGCGAGGAGAACGCGACATGGCTGATATCGAGGTTCAGACCCATGCCGATGGCGTCGGTCGCCACGAGATAGTCGACATCGCCGTTCTGGTACATCTCGACCTGCGCGTTGCGGGTGCGCGGCGACAGCGCCCCCATCACCACTGCCGCGCCGCCCTTCTGGCGGCGCAGAAGCTCTGCGATCGCATAGACGTTCTCGACCGAGAACCCGACCACGGCCGACCGAGCGGGCATCCGGCTGATCTTCTTCTCGCCGGTGTAGAGAAGCTGGGAAAACCGGTCGCGATGAACGTACTGCACCTTCGGGACCAGCTGCGAGATCGCGCCCTTCATCGTGTCCGAACCGAGGAACAGCGTCTCGTGAAGTCCCCGCATGTGCAGCAGGCGGTCGGTGAAGACATGGCCGCGCTCAGGATCGGCGCAAAGCTGGATCTCGTCCACGGCGACGAAATCGGCGCCGATGCCCTGCGGCATCGCCTCGACGGTGCAGACCCAGTACTGGGTGCGGGGCGGGACGATGCGTTCCTCGCCGGTGACCAGAGCGACCACGGAGGGGCCGCGCAGCCCTACGATCCTGTCATAGACTTCCCGCGCCAGCAGCCTGAGAGGCAACCCGATGATGCCGGTCCGATGGCCCAGCATCCGCTCGATCGCGTAGTGGGTCTTGCCCGTATTGGTCGGACCCAGGACCGCGGTGATCCTCGATTGCTCGGCCATGGTTTCGCCCCCCGAGGCTAGAGGGCAGTTCCCTCGACCTCTTTCTCAAGTCGCTCGATCGTCTCTTCTAGGTTGGGTCGATGGGGATGTATAGCAAGGACCTCCCGATAGGCTCGGAGCGCATCCGCCGGATAGCCGAGTTCCTCGAGGATCAGCGCAAGACCGGAAATCGCGCCGAAATGGCGCGGTTCGAGCGCGAGGGTGCGGCGGATGTCCGACAATGCGGGGCCGAATTTTCCGGCCTGGTAATAGGCCGTCGCCCGGGCGTTCCAGCCTTCGGCGAAATCCGGGGCGTGATCCGTCAGGGCGGTCAGATGCTCGATCGCCGCGGTCCAGTCACCGGCTTCCATGGCGGTGCGGCCGCGATCCAGAAGCAGGTCCATCGAGGGAGACCCCGATTGCGACCAACGGGCCCATATCTGTTCCTCGATCCGCTCCCACCCCTTCTGGTCGGGATCGGCGAGATCGGCATAAAGATCGTCGAGCGAGGCGGTCTGCGCTGTCAAAGGCATGGAATACATGACTATGACCGCAAGTGCCGCAACGGTAGAATTGAGAAAACGCATCGCTTTGTCCATATCGGTCACAAGTGTAGCGCACCTGTGGGAAAAAGCGATATCCCGCAGGTCACAAATGAAGGATCTGGACTATGGGTGATGTGATTGATGCCGCGGTTGCGGCGCTGAACGAGAAGATCGACGGCGGGTTTGACGGCAAGGCCAAATTCGTCATCGAGAATGAGGGCTCGGTCATCGTCGACCAGTCCGGAGCGCGCGCGGCGGACGAAGAGGCGGAGGTGACCCTGACCGCCGATACCGATACGTTCCAGTCGATGATCTCGGGCGATCTCGACCCGACCGCTGCCTTCATGTCCGGACGGCTGAGCGTCGACGGAGACATGGGAATGGCGATGAGGCTGGGTTCTCTGCTGTCCTGACCGATGCAGACGGCGCCGCTTTTCAACGAGCTTGCGGAAGGACCGGAGGGCGGGCGGGCCTGGTGGCTCAGGTCGCGGGACGGCCTTCGTCTGCGTGCGGTGCATTGGCCGGGCGGCGACAAGGGCACCGTGCTGCTGTTTCCGGGCCGCTCGGAATATGCCGAGAAATACGGCCGTGCGGCGGTCGATCTGGGCCGGCGCGGATATGACACGCTGGTCATCGACTGGCGCGGTCAGGGTCTGGCCGACCGGATGGCCCGCGACCCGATGCTGGGCCATGTGAAGCGGTTCCACCACTATCAGCTCGACGTTGCCGCCTTCGTGGATCTGGCCGGGGAACTGGATCTGCCCGGCCCGCGCTATCTGCTGGCCCATTCGATGGGAGGCGCCATCGGACTGCGCGCCCTGCACAACCGGCTGAACGTCAATGCAGCGGCCTTCTCGGCGCCGATGTGGGGCATCAGCATGGCCTCTTACATGCGGCCGGTCGCCTGGACACTCAGCCAGGCCGCAAGCTGGGTCCGGACGGACAAGATCTTCGTGCCCGGCACGCCGCGGGGGGCCTATGTCAAGCTGGCGCCCTACGAGGACAACATGCTGACCACGGATGCCGAGATGTATGCCTACATGCAGCGGCATATCGACGCCGAGGCGCTGTTCGGACTGGGCGGGCCAAGCCTGCGCTGGCTGAACGAGGCGCTGCATGAAACCCAGCGCCTGCGCCGTCTGACGCCGCCGGAAGTTCCCGCCGTCGCCCATGTCGGCACCGATGAAACCGTGATCGACCCGCGGGACGTTCACGGGCTGATGAAAGGATGGCGGGACGGGCGGCTGGAACTCATCCCAGGCGCCCGGCACGAGATCATGATGGAAAGCGCCGAAACCCGCCGGCAGTTCTTCGATGCCGTGGCGACGCATTTCGAAGCGAACCGCTGAGCTTACTTCAGCGCGCGGATTCCGGCGGAAACGGCATTGGCGCCCTGCAGGATCCAGCCCAGTTCGGCCCCTATGAAAAAGACGTTGACGCCGTATTGGGCCCAGTCGCGCGCCTTTTCGACCGTCGGCGCCCAGGTCACGAATGCCTTTCCGTTGTCCCGCGCGGCGGCGCCCACCTTGCTGAACGCCGCATGAAGTTCCGCCGACTCGGTATCGGTCTTGCCATAGGACACCGACAGGTCGGCAGGCCCGATGAACAGCCCGTCTATACCCGGCACCGCCGCGATCGCCGCGGCGTCATCGACGCCCTCGGGTTCCTCGATCTGGGCGAGAACGAAGGTTTCCGCCGCGGATTGGTCCAGAACCTCGGGCATCGTCTTGCGGCCCGAACCGGCCCAGCGGGTTCCGCCCGCAAAACCGCGGCCGCCATGGCCGAACCGTGCGGCCCTGGCAACGTCTGCCGCCTTCCGGGCATCCGTCACATGCGGCACGACGACCCCGACCGCGCCGCTGTCGAGCGCCTGCAGGATATTCTCGGGGCTGCCGGAGGGAACGCGGACCATCGCCGGCAGGTCATGCGCGCGTGCCATCGCCAGACAGATGTCCAATGACCGGCGGTCGATCCCCGAATGCTCGGCATCGAGGCAGACGAAATCCAGATCGGACAGGGCCAGCACCTCGACGATTTCATGCGCCGGCGTCTTGATGAAGGTGCCGACAAGGCGCGCGCCGGACAGCATGCTTTTCTTGAAGTCCGTTGTTCTCATTTCAGGCCCCCCGGTCTTTGCGATCCGCGGCATAGCAGTCGATCTTCGCGAAGGCGGTTCGCAGCGCGTCTGACCATTCGCGGCTGATCCTGGCGAAATCCGCGTCCTCCGGTTCGATCCGGAGCCGGCTGGCGACCCGGCAGGTATCCCTTTCGATCACCGTCATGTCGAGCGGCATTCCGACCGAAAGGTTCGAGCGCAGGGTCGAGTCCATCGACAGCAACACCGCCTTCTGCGCATCGACCAGTGATGTGTGAGGCCGCACCATGCGATCGAGGATCGGCTTGCCGTATTTATGCTCGCCGACCTGGAGGAACGGCGTGTCGGCGGTCGCCTCTATGAAATTGCCTTCGGGATAGATCAGGAACATCCGCATCGCTCCGCCGGCGCGCTGCCCGGCGACGATCATCGTGGCGCTGGCCGTCTGGTTCATTCTTTCCAGCTTGGCGCTGATATCAGTCGTCACGTCCGACAATTCGCGCCCGACGATCTCCGCGACCTGAAGCATCGTCCCGGCCAGCAGCAGCGAGGTCGTGTGATCCGCTTCGGGCGTGTCGATCGCTTCCTGCAGCCGCGACAATGTCGTTTGGGTCACGGAAAGCGAGCCCGCCGTCATGATCACGATCACCCGTTCGCCGGGCTGTTCGAACGTGAACATCTTGGTATAGGTCGAGATATTGTCCAACCCGGCATTGGTGCGGGTGTCGGACAGAAGGACAAGCCCCGCGTCCAGCAGCAGCCCTACGCAATACGTCATCGCCACGCCTCTTCGCCACCTTGTCGGCGCGAGCCTAATACGCGACTTGCCGGATCGCAACGCCGCGCTCCGCTACATCCGACCCACAATCGGCACGCTTCGGGTTGAACCCCCCGCCCCTGCCGCCCTATGTCTGCAGGGTCACGAAAACCGAGAGGATCCGATGCGCATCACGTCCCCCCAACCCGTATTCGACGCAAAGGCCGGTGGCGGCAAGGATCTGGGCAAGCTGCCCGTCTGGGACCTGACGGACCTGTATCAATCGCCCGACGCCAAGGAGTTCAAGCGCGATATCGACTGGCTGGAAGCCGCCTGCGCCGATTTCGCGGCCGATTACGAGGGCAAGCTGGCGGATCTGAGCGCGGCCGAAATGCTGGACTGCGTGCTGCGCTACGAACGGATCGACGTGATCGCGGGCCGGATCATGTCCTATGCCGGTCTGCGCTATTTCCAGAGCACCACCGATGCCGAGCGCGCCAAGTTCATGTCGGACTGCCAGGACCGGATCACCGCCTTCACCACGCCGCTGGTCTTCTTCTCGCTCGAGATCAACCGGATCGAGGATGCGCGGATCGACAAGCTGTTCACCGAGGACCCGGCGCTTGCTCGCTACAAGCCGATCTTCGACCGGCTGCGCGCGATGCGGCCCTATCAGCTGTCCGACGAGCTGGAGAAGTTCCTGCACGACCAGTCCACCGTAGGGGCCGCCGCCTGGAACCGGCTGTTCGACGAGACCATTGCCGGGCTGGAATTCACCATCGACGATGAAACGCTTGGCCTTGAGTCCGTTCTCAATCTGCTGTCGGAACAGGACCGGGACCAGCGCGAGAATGCAGCGCGCGAACTGGCGCGAGTGTTTGGCGAGAACGTCAAGCTGTTCGCGCGGGTTCACAACACGCTGGCGAAGGAAAAGGAAATCGAGGATCGCTGGCGAAAGATGCCGACGCCGCAGACCGGACGGCATCTGGCCAACCAGGTAGAGCCCGAGGTGGTTCAGGCGCTGCGCGACGCCGTGGTCGCCGCTTATCCGAAGCTGTCGCACCGCTATTACGAGCTGAAGCGCAGATGGCTGGGCCTCGACAAGCTGGAGGTCTGGGACCGCAATGCGCCGCTGCCGATGGAAAGCACCCGCACGATCGGCTGGGATCAGGCGAAACGGACGGTGATGGACGCCTATGCGGAGTTCTCACCGAAGATGGCCGACCTTGCGGCGCCGTTCTTCGACAGCGGCTGGATCGATGCGGGCGTCAAGCCCGGCAAGGCGCCCGGCGCCTTTGCGCATCCGACGGTCGTCGAGGTGCATCCCTATGTGATGCTGAACTATCTCGGCAAACCGCGCGATGTGATGACGCTGGCGCATGAGTTGGGCCACGGCGTGCATCAGCGACTGGCGGCGGGTCAGGGCGAGTTGCTGGCCTCGACCCCGCTGACCCTGGCCGAGACCGCGAGTGTCTTCGGCGAGATGCTGACCTTCCGCAAGCTGCTTGCGGCGGCGAAGGACGAGACGGAGAAAAAGATCCTGCTGGCCGGCAAGGTCGAGGACATGATCAACACGGTCGTCCGGCAGATCGCCTTCTACGATTTCGAATGCAAGCTGCACGAGGCGCGCCGGAACGGCGAACTGACGCCCGACGACATCAACGCGCTCTGGATGTCGGTGCAGGGTGAAAGCCTTGGGCCCGCGATGAATTTCATGCCGGGCTACGAGACCTTCTGGGCCTATATCCCGCATTTCGTCCACTCGCCCTTCTATGTCTATGCCTATGCCTTCGGAGACGGCCTGGTGAACGCGCTCTACGCAGTTTACGAGGAAGGCCGCGAAGGGTTCGAGGACAAGTATTTCGAGATGCTGAAGGCGGGCGGGTCGAAGCACCACAAGGAGTTGCTGGCGCCGTTCGGCCTCGATGCCAGCGATCCGAAATTCTGGGACAAGGGTCTTTCGATGATTTCGGGCATGATCGACGAGTTGGAAGCGATGGAAGGCTGACGCCCTAAGTCAGCTCGCCCGAATAGATCATGTCGATCATCCGCTGGTTGCCGCGGGAAAATTCCAGCGTGCAGTCATAGGCGGTGCCATTCAGGACGCTGTCGTTGAATGCGTCGATCTGCCGCGAATACTGGTCGACCAGCGGAAACCGTTCCAGCCGCAGGCAGTCGGTTTCGTTGAATATCTCGAGCACGTCATCGCCATAGGCCTTGGCGTTGAACGGTGTCTTGACCTTGATCCAGCCGCTTGTCCCGTGGAACAGCATCTGCTGATAGGGCTGCATCCGCATCGAGACATAGAAATCCATGCTGAAGGTCGGGAACTCTGCCCAGACACGCGCCGTCGCGTCTATGCCGCCATCCCAAGTGATGCTGGACCGGGCACCGGTGGGCTCTTGCCCGGTGACGAAGCGGGTCGTGACCGAAGGGTAGACGCCGATGTCGCGAAGCGCGCCGCCACCCTGGACGGGATCGTTGCGGATATTGTCCGGATCGTCGTTGAAGAAGCTGAAGCCGCCCTGCACATGGGTCAGCTCGCCGATCGCGCCTTCGGCGATCAGATCGCGGACGCGGTGCCACTGGGGATGGAAGACCACCATGAACGCCTCGGCCGCCAGAAGGCCCGAAGCGTCACGGGCGCCGATCAGGCGGTCGATTTCCGCGGCTTCGAGCGCGATCGGCTTTTCGCAAAGCACGTGCTTTCCCGCGGCCAGCGCCCGCTCGGTCCATTCGACATGCGATGCGTTCGGAAGCGGAATGTAGATCGCGTCGATATCGGCGCTGCGTAGCAGGGCGTCGTAGTCGTCAAACAGCGTCACATCGCCATAACGGCTTGCCAAGTCTTCGGCCTTGCCGGGCGTCCGGCTTGCGATGGCCGCGACGCGGCCGGACTGGCTGCCATGGATTGCCGGCGCGACCCAATTGCGCGCGATCTTCGCGGCCCCGAGAATTCCCCAACGCACCGAACCGGTCATGTCACGCCCCCTTCATCGCTGATGTCTTCGGCAGGGCTCGACAATGCCGGTCCTTGCCGAAACCCTCAGCCCCAGCGTTTCCAGGGAAACGGCTTGACCTCGCTTGCGCCGGACTGGAACCGGGCGACCTCGTGCAGCCATTTGCCCAGATCGCGTCCGAATTCGACCAGCAATTCGTTCTTTTCCTTCGCGAACAGCATCCAGAGGAACTGCACGAGGGCGACCACCCAAAGCACCGCCTCGGCGAGTGCGAACAGCAACGCGAAGAGGATCATCCAGAGGCCGCGCAGCCAGATGTTGTCGGGTTCGTCGAATTCCCAATCATCGTCGGGCTCTTGCAGTTCAACGGGGTCCGCCCGTTGGTCGAAATCCGATGGCGGTCTGCTGGCCATGCTTGTCCCTTTCTTTCCTGCGTGACGCTGTCATGCGCGTTCGCCGCGTCTAACGCAACTGGCTGTCCTTGCTGCCGCGGCGGTTGATGCCGCCACGGGGCTGGAACCGGGCGTCACGCTCTTGCTGGCAGTCGATGCAAAGCCGGACGCCCGGCACCGCGTTGCGCCGGGCCTCCGGGATGGGTTCCTCGCATTCCGCGCAATGTGACAGGCTTTCGCCCGCCGCGCGCTTCTGCTGCTTCAGGCGCGCAAGCTCGTCCGCGATCGAGGCTTCGATCTGGTCGTTAACCGCCCCGTCGCGGGCCCATCCTCCGGCCATTCAGAAACTCCCTTGCCTGGTGGTTCAAGCTTCTTCCAGCATACCGCGCTTTTCAGCCAGCTCGCGCATTTTCAGCTGCAGCTTTTCAAAAGCGCGCACCTCGATCTGGCGAATCCGCTCTCGGCTAACGCCGTATTCATTGGAAAGATCCTCGAGCGTGATCGGGCTTTCCTGCAAGCGGCGCTGCATCAGAATGTCCTTTTCCCGGTCATTGAGGACCTCCATCGCCTGTTCCAGTAGCTCGCGGCGGGCCTCAAGCTCGTCGCGTTCCTCGTATTCGCCGGCCTGGTCGGCATCTTCGTCCTCGAGCCAATCCTGCCATTGGGTCGAACTGTCGCCTTCCTGGCCGATCATGACGTTCAGGCTGGCATCGCCCCCCGACAGGCGGCGGTTCATCGAGATCACCTCGTCCTCGGTCACGCCAAGATCGTTGGCGATGCGGGCGACGTTTTCGGGCCGCATGTCGCCCTCTTCCAGCGCGCCGATGCGGTTCTTCGCCTTGCGGAGGTTGAAGAACAGCTTTTTCTGCGCGCTCGTGGTGCCGAGCTTCACCAGGCTCCACGACCGCAGGATGTATTCCTGGATCGAGGCGCGGATCCACCACATCGCATAGGTGGCCAGCCGGAAGCCCTTGTCTGGGTCGAACCGCTTGACCGCCTGCATCAGGCCGACATTCGCTTCGGAAATGACTTCGGCCTGCGGCAATCCATAGCCGCGATAGCCCATGGCGATCTTCGCGGCCAGCCGCAGATGGCTTGTCACCATCTTGTGCGCCGCCTCGGTGTCCTGATGGTCGACCCAGCGCTTTGCCAGCATGTATTCCTCTTCCGGCTCCAGCATCGGAAACTTGCGGATCTCCTGCATGTAGCGATTCAGGCCGCCTTCAGGCGACGGTGCCGGCAAATTTGCGTAGTTACTCATCTCTTCTGCCCCCTCAAGCCTGATGTATACAGGCTTAACATCAAATAGGGTAGGCTTTCGCCCGGTTCAAGATCGGCCGTATAGCGGCTAATCCTGACTCAATTATGAAGGCTTTGCATGACAACGGCCAGCTTTGCCGATTGGTTTCACGCGCTTGTGCTGTTCATGTCATCGTCGAAGGGCGGAAAGAAGGCCTTCCAGATCGGCAGGCAGGGCCGATTCGAACGCAAGGCGCTCTCCGCTCACCGGATGCGAGAAGCCCAGCACCGCGGCATGCAGCGCCTGCCTGGGAAAGGCCATGGCCAGTTCTGCGGCGCCTTCCGGGAGCGATTTGGCGTTCAGCCTGCGCCGCCCGCCATAGGTCTGATCCCCGATCAGCCCGTGGCCGGCATGGGCCATGTGCACGCGGATCTGATGCGTGCGACCGGTTTCCAGCCAGCATTCCACAAGCGCGGCCGCCGCCGGTTCTCCGAAACCTTCCAGAGTGCGCACCCTTGTCACGGCATGACGCCCGCCACTGAACAGGACCGCCTGCTTCTGCCGGTCGGTCTTGTGTCGCGCAAGCTGCGTCGTGATCCGCATGATATTGCCCGGCTCGAAGCTGATGCCCCGGGTGCCGCGCAGGCGCGGATCGGCCGCGTCGGGCATTCCGTGCACGAGTGCCAGATACCGCCGCTCGACGCTGTGCTTCTCGAACTGCACCGCCAGGCCGTGATGCGCCCGGTCGGATTTCGCCACCACAAGCAGCCCCGTCGTGTCCTTGTCGATCCGGTGCACGATGCCGGGCCGCAGCGTTCCACCGACGCCGGACAGGTTGCCGCCGAAATGGTGCAGAAGCGCATTGACCAGCGTGCCATTCAGCGTGCCGGGGGCGGGATGCACGACCATCCCCGCCGGCTTGTCGATGACGATCAGATCGTCATCTTCCCAGACGATGGAGAGCGGAATGTCTTCCGGCTCCATATCGCTTTCGACCGCGTCGGGCACGGACAGGGTGTAGACCTCTCCTTCCGTGACGGCGGCCTTCTGGTCCAGCACGGTCGCGCCTTCCCGGTTGACGGCTCCCTCGGCGATCAGCCGCGCGATCCGCGAGCGGGAAAGCTCTGCTTCCTCTGGCACATCGCGCGCCAGCGCCTTATCAAGGCGACCTGGAGGATTTGGCCCGATGACCACGAAGACATCTGAAGCGGACACTGAACGGCCTTCCCTTTCGGCGGCTGAAGCCAGGAACCTGCGCTTCCTGCGAGTTCTGGTCACGGCTCTGACCACGACGATGATCCTCGGCCTTCTAACCATCGTGACGCTGCTTGTCATCCGCTTCGGCAGCCCGGAACCGACACTGGCATTGCCCGAAAGCATTGCGCTGCCCGCAGGGGCGCGCGCCATTGCCGTCACCCGCGGCCCGAGCTGGCTGGCGGTGGTCACGAGCGATGGCCGTATCCTGATCTACAGTGAGGACGGCGCCCAACTTCTGCGCGACATCGAAGTCGGTGCGTTGGGGGAATGATTGGGGATGGTACCGCCTCCCCGGCTCGAACGGGGGACCCCTGGTTCCACAAACCAGTGCTCTAACCAACTGAGCTAAGGCGGCACTTGGGTCGATTTACCCATCCGGGGTGCCGATTGCAAGAGGCGTCGCGCCTCATTCCGGCTTTGGAATCTTCTGTCGTCAGCCGGGATTGCCGTTTGTGCCTTGCCCGGCAATTCGCGACGCGCTACGCCGGATATGTTCTAAGGGAGCGGTCATATGGGCATCAACAAGGAAAGCGACACCAGCGCCAATCTGCAGATCGGACCGACGACGCTTGGAATGGTCCGGATCTATGTCGAGGGCGACGGCATCGACCTGCCGCTGGATTTCGATCCGGAAGAGGCCGAGGAGATCGCCGAGGAAATCCGCGCCGCCGCGGCACGGGCCCGTTCGATGGGCAAGTCGAAGAAGAAATAGCCCGCCGGCCGGCCAGATCGACGTATGGCTCGGGCCTCTTGCCATGCCTACCGGATGGTCAGGGCCGTGAAATTCGGGTCCCGCGCGACCTGCCACCTCAATGCCGCGTGGCGCGCGAATTTCTGCGTCAGAACCTTGCGCCGGGCGGGCGCCAACCGGGTTTCCGGCCCCATCCTGACAATCTCGGCATCATAGCTGTCGGCTATTATCAACCCGGTCTCATGCGGCAGAAGCTCTGCCGGAAAATACTCGTCGACCGCCCAGAAATACCGGTCGCACCAGTCGAGGTAGCCTTGCCACTTGCTGTCGCTCTGGAAATCGACGCGGCTGGATTTGCACTCGACGATCCAGATCTCGCCTTTCGGTCCCAGCCCGATCACATCGACCCGCAGGCCGCGATCCGGCACGAATTCCTCGACCGCGACGAAATCGTGGCTGAGAAGATGTCGGCACACACCACGCGCCAGCATCTGGCCGGGTTTCGCCGCGGCGATGAACTCTTCCTCGGTCATGCATTAACCATGAACAATAAGAGAACATTTGGCAAGGGTCGACCGGGCTTGACATGAAACCGAAAGGTATCATATAAACCCGATACCAAATGGTTTCATTAATGAGACGCAAATGCCTGACGACCCGGTTGCCCAACCCACTTTCCGCGCGCTTGCCGACCCGACCCGGCGCGACATCCTGCTGATGCTGCGCGACCGCGACATGACCATCGCCGAGGTGGCCGAGAATTTCGAGATGACCCGTGCCGCCGTCAAGAAACACCTGACGGTGTTGTCGGATGGCGGGCTGATCACCGTGCGGCCACGTGGCCGGGAACGCGTGAACGCTTTCAACCCCAAGGGCATGTCGCCCGTTCTGGATTGGCTGACCTTTTTCGACGCCTTCTGGGACGATCGCCTCGCCGCCCTGAAATCCGCCATCGAGAAGGACGAATGATGACCGACACAACGCTTCGCAAGACCGTTTACCTCAACGCAAGCAAGAAGGACGTCTGGGCCTATCTGACCGAGCCTGACAAGCTGGCGATCTGGTTTCACGCGCCCAAGTCCACGCTGAAGGCCGGCGATGAGCTGGCGATGTACGGGGCTGAATCCGGCAACAAGGTGATCTGGGGCAAGGTGCTGCGGGCCGATCCGCATGACCTTCTGGAATATACCTTCACCATCAAGCCGATGGGCGACGCCGTCAGCACGGTCAGGTGGCGGCTGCAGGAGGTTCCGGGCGGCACCCGCCTGTCGCTGGAACATGAGGGGCTGCCGCAGGGTGCAGAGTCGTTCGGCCTGACGCTGGCGCTGGACAAGGGCTGGGACGAACATATCGGCCGGATGCGGGAAAGCCTTCACGCCGAGAGTTGACCCCTTGTCGCAGGCCCGCCGCCGCCATATGTATCGTGGTGGCGGGTTCTGCCCCTCTCGTGAAGGGTCCAATTCCGGTGGCCTTAAATAAATCCGAGGGAGCTGGCTCTGTTTGGATCCTGGTCCACTTACCTGGCGCCCACCTGTATGTGCAGGTCCTCGGGAATTCGCAAACCCCACGGTCGCGGTGGGCCCGCCACTTTTCCTTAGCGCCGATCGCGCAGCTTGCCGTAGAACTTGCGGTTGAGCCTGACGAATTCCTCGATCAGGCCGGAAAGCCCGCCCAGTTCGCGGCCCTTGAGATAGAAGAAGCCGGCCGTGGCGCCGATCGATGCGCCGATCATGTCGACGATCAGGTCCCACATCGTGTCGATCAGCCCGCTTTTCTGCATGTTCAGGCCGAAGGTCTGGTCCATCGCGAACTCGAAAATTTCCCAGGTGGCGCCGATGGTGACGGCGAAACAGAAGGCCACGAAGGCGACGGCGATCGGGGGCGCGGCGTATTTGTTCCCCTCGAACATGAAGAACACGAAGAGAAAGCCGATCAGGCCGAACCCGACGGCGGATCCGCCATGCAGCAGGATGTCCCACCACCAGTAGCGTTCGTAGAAATCCATGACTTCGCCAAGGAACAGGGTCGCGAAGACGAAGATCGCGATCGCCCCGAGGAACCTTGTCGGCAGGCGAATGTCCAACCGGTTCAGAAAGTGGCCCGGAAGCACTGTGACCACGAAGGTCGCGAAAGAAATGAACACCACCGACCATCTGCCCGAGAACGCGGCCCAGATTGCCGCGAGAAGCAGGATCGCCCAGATTGCCTGGACCACATAGGGTTGATCGCGAAGTCTCATACCGGGTACCTAGACAGCGGCGGCCGATCCTTCAAGCCACACTCTGGCAATCGCGCGGTCCTGTCCCATATTGAAGTCATGGAACAAAGTCAGGGGCCGTTACGGGTCGCCTCCTACAATATCCGCAAATGCATCGGCCTCGATCGCCGAAGGCAGCCGGACCGGACGCTCGACGTCATCGCCGGTCTGGGCGCCGATCTGGTGGCGCTTCAAGAGGCCGACCGGCGGCTCGGCAACCGGCCCGCCGCGCTTGACCCGCGGGAAATCGAGCGCAGCACCGATCTTGAAGCGGTCGATGTGGCTTCGAACGATGTCAGCCTGGGCTGGCATGGCAATGCCGTGCTCGTGCGCAAAGGCACGAAGGTCGAGACGGTCAAACGCCTTGTACTGCCGGGTCTGGAGCCGCGAGGTGCCGTGCTTGTGGAACTTAGGGCGGCGTCAGGTCCCCTCCGGCTGGTCGCCGTGCATCTGGGGCTGACGCGGGCGATGCGGCGCGCGCAGCTGCAGCGGATAACCCATGCCATTTCCCGTCGGCGCGACATGCCGACGCTCCTGCTTGGCGATTTCAACGAATGGTCGCCGGATATCGGGCTTGAACCGCTCGCGCCCGATTACGAGATTCACGCGCCCGGAAGATCCTATCACGCGGCCCGTCCGGTCGCGGCGCTGGACCGGATCGCGTTCAACAGCGGTCTTCATCTGAAGGATGCCGGGGTCGTGGAAACGAAAAAGGCGAAACGCGCCTCCGATCACCTGCCGGTCTGGGCCGATCTCAGTCGGGGGTGATCCTTGCCGGCACCAGATCGGCGACAATCGGATCGCGGCGCCCGCCATCCTCTGGCTTGTCGTCTTCACCCATGCGCATGATCGAGATCGAGAACTGCACACCCGCGAAGACCAGGCCGTTGAAGACGAACAGCATCAGAACGGCCAGCCAGCCCATATCCGACGCCGTGACCAGATGGCCCAGATTCGCGACATTCAGCCAAAGCAGCAAGGCGACGAAGGCCGCCGATAGCGCGAAACCGATCAGGACCTGGTGAATGTAAAGGCGAACAAGCTTGGGCATGGCAGCGACTCCCTCTTCAGGTCAGGGTATCGTGCTGCACCGCGAAAGCCAGCGAACTTTCCGTGACAGCCGATCGTGCGCGGGTTGCCGCGCGTTGCCTATCTGGGTTTCTTACGCGTAAGCCATTGGTAAAAAGGCTTCACGTCCAGCGCGGCGACCGCGATGCCAAGCGGGATCATCCAAAAGCCCAGCACCGGAAGAAAGCCGACCACACCGCCAAGCATCAACAGGATGCCCAGCACGAAGCGTCCGCCAGGCGGAACCGTGCGCCGGATACGCACCAGAATTCGCGCCATGGTCCTTTTGAGCTTCGAGAGTTTGTTCGCCATCGCGCTTCTTTGCCAGGATTGGCCCGGCTCATCCCAGGATTCGGCCACGGGCCGCTTGCCCCTGCCGGTTTCAGAACGCCTCGGGCCGTGCCTCTCGGGCCATGTGATCCAGCACCGCGTTGACGAACTTGGCCTCTTTGCTTTCGGGGAAGAAGGCTTTCGCGACATCGACATACTCGGTGATAACGACCTTCGGCGGCGCATCGGCCATCGTCAGCTCGGCCCCCGCTGCCCGGAACAACGCCCGAAGCGTCGGATCGATCCGCGCGATGGGCCATTTCGCCACCAGCGCGCGGTCGGTCATCTGGTCGATCTTGGCCTGCCAGTTCACCGCGTTCTCCATGATGTCGCGGAACAGGTCGAGATTGCCCTCGGCCATTTCCTCGCCCTCATAGGAGGCGCCAAAACGATGATCCTCGAACTCGCGCCCAATCGCCTCGACCGTCTGGCCGGAGCTTTCCATCTGGAACAGGGCCTGAACGGCATATAGGCGCGCGGCAGAGTTCATCTGACGCCTGTTCGGACCCTTCGTCATGTCGTCTTGCCGCCCTTGCCCTTGCCTGCGATCAGGATGCTGTCGGAATGAAATCCGACCGCCTTGCCGGAGCGGCCCCATTTCCGCGTCAGCGCGATCAGGTGCAGGGCCGCCGCCGCCGCGCCGCCGCCCTTGTTCATCCCCTTGGGATCGGCGCGGACCTCGGCCTGCTTGCGGTTCTCGACCGTCAGGATCCCGTTGCCGATGCAGCAGCCATCAAGCCCCAGCAGCGTCAGGGCGCGTGAAGAATCGTTGCACACGGTTTCGTAATGCGTGGTCTCGCCCCGGATCACGCAGCCAAGCGCCACGTAGCCGTCGAAATTGGATTGCCGGTCGGCGATGCGGATCGCAGTCGGCACCTCAAGCGCCCCCGGCACTTCGACGACCTCGTGGCTGGCGCCGGCGTCCTGCAGAACCGCAGCGGCCCCGGCAACCAGATCATCGGCGATGTCCTTGTAATAGGGCGCCACGACGATCAGCAGCTTCACCGGCGCATCGAATTCCGGAAGCGGCAAGGCGTGGTGGGTTTCGGACCGAGCCATGATCTAAGCCTTCAACGGTATGTGGCGGGTGCCCTCGATCGAGAGGCCATAGGCCTCCAGCCCGACGACTTTCGGTTTGGGAGAGTTGGTCAGCAGGATCAGCCGGGACAGGCCGAGCGACGACAGGATCTGCGCGCCAAGGCCGTATTGCCGGATCGTCTGCGGCGAGGCTCCGCCCTCGGTCACCAGCTTCAGCGTCGTGTCGCGCAACAGGACAAGTACGCCGCGGCCCTCTTCCGCGACAAGCCGCATCGCCTGGCCGAATTCGCGGCTGCGGCCGGGCTCGCCGGTGCCGACGATGTCGAGCAGGGGTTCCAGCGCGTGCATCCGCACGAAGACCGGCTCGTCACCGCCGATGTCGCCCTTGATCAGCACGATATGCTCGTCGCCATGGGTCTCGTCGGTGTAGATCCGCATCGCCCATTCGCCGCCGAATTCCGAGGTGATCGTCGTTTCCTTGCTGACCCGCACAAGGTTGTCGTTGCGGCGGCGGTAGCCGATCAGGTCACTGATCGTCCCGATCTTAAGGTTGTGCTTCTGCGCGAAGGCGACCAGATCCGGCAGCCGCGCCATCGAGCCGTCCTCGTTCATGATCTCGCAGATCACGCCCGAAGGGTTCAGCCCGGCCAGCCGCGCGACGTCGACGGCGGCCTCGGTATGGCCGGCCCGCACGAGCACCCCGCCGTCGCGAGCCCGCAGCGGGAAGACATGTCCGGGCGTCGCGATATCGGCCCCGGTCTTGCCGCTGTCGATCGCGACCGCGACAGTGCGCGCCCGGTCATGGGCGGAAATGCCGGTGGTTACGCCTTCGCGCGCCTCGATCGACAGGGTGAAGGCGGTTTCGTGCCGCGACGAATTGTAGGAAGCCATCAGCGGCAGGCCGAGCGCGTCGATCCGTTCGCCCGGCAGGGCCAGGCAGATCAAGCCGCGACCATGCATCGCCATGAAATTGATCGCCTCGGGCGTCGCCATCTGCGCCGGAATGACCAGATCGCCCTCGTTCTCGCGGTCCTCGTGATCGACAAGGATGAACATCCGTCCGTTGCGGGCATCCTCCAGGATCTCCTCGACCGAGGAGATCGCGTCTTTGTAGCTTGTATCCATTGTCTCGATCATCGGTTCCGTCCATGCGTCGCGTGGCAGATAACGCAGAGCATTGCGGAACGCCAGAGTCTCCGTCTTTCACATTCGGGTATCCGGCGGCCTGTTTTCCCTGTGCCGTGTGACAAGATCGGTCCGGTGGTGCCAGCGCTTCGGGCTCAGCCGGCATCCTTCAGCCGCGCCACGTAGCGGGCCAGTGTGTCGATCTCCAGGTTGATGCGGTCGCCGAGGGCCACCCCGCCCCAGTTGGTCACGTCCTTGGTATGCGGAATCAGGTTCACGCCGAATTCGCTGCCCGCCACCTCGTTCACGGTCAGCGACGTGCCGTTCAGCGCGACCGATCCTTTCGGCGCGATGAACCGGGCCAGCGGCTTCGGCGCGCGCAGGCTGATGCGGGTGCTGTCGCCTTCGTCCGACACCCCGATCACCTCGGCCACGCCGTCGATATGGCCGGAAACGATATGCCCGCCCAGCTCGTCGCCGACTTTCAGCGCCCGTTCCAGGTTGATCAACTTGCCGCGTTCCCATTCGCCCAGATTGGTCTTGGAAACGGTCTCGGCCGAAATTTCGACTTCGAACCAGTCTTTCGGCGCGGATCCGAGAGCCACCACCGTAAGGCAAACCCCGTCACAGGCGATCGAGGCGCCGATATCGATGCCGTCGATGTCGTAGGCGGTCGCGATCCGCGCCCGCAGATCGCCCTTCTGGTCCAGTTTCAGGATCTCGCCCTGATCGGTGATGATGCCGGTGAACATGCCGCCCTCCTCGCTTGGCCAAGCCGTAACGCCAGCGCCGGCGCAGGGCAAGCGCCGGTGCATCGGACCCTTTTGCTACGAACCGGTTCCGGCAAGCTCCTGCACCTGCTGCCAGAGCGCGTCGGGCACCTGCACCGTTTCGGCGACCTTGCGCGCCGCGCCCGGCAGCCGTGCACCCTCTTCGTTGGCGACCGCTTCGGCGATCCGGGCCAGCCGGTCGGCGAACACGTCGGAAGCCGCCGGATCAATCAGGATGTAGAACTGCCCCAGATCATGCGGCGGCCCATCGGGCGCTTTCAGGGGCTTGACGTCAAGCGAGCTTACGCCGCCTGCCATCCCCGCGGCCAGAAGTTCCGCCAGAAGTCCGAACCCCCAGCCCTTGTAGCCGCCAGCTGAAACCAGCGCCCCGCCCAGGGCCTGATCGGGGTCCGTCGTTGGCCGACCCTCGCGATCGACCGCCCAGCCGAGCGGGATCTTCTCGCCCGCCGCCTTCGCCATCGTGATTTTCCCCAGCGCCACGGCAGAGGTCGAGAAATCGAACTGCAGCGCGGGTCCGTCAGGGCCGGGGATCGAGCAGGCGATCGGGTTGGTCCCGATAATCCGCGACTTGCCGCCCGGAGCAGCAACCACCGGCGAGGCATTGGTGAACCCGATGCCGATCATGCCGTTCCCTGCGATGATCTCGGTGAAAAATCCAAGCGAGGTGCAGGTATGGGCATGGCCGACGGCAAGGGCCGCGATGCCGTTCTCGCGGGCCGCTTCAAGCGCCTGCGGCAATCCCCGGCGAAAAGCCGGTTGTGCAAAGCCGTGCCGGGCATCCACCCGGACCAGACCGGCGCGCGGCCGGCTTACCTCCGGCTCTGCCGCGCCATCCACCCGTCCGGTGCGCAGCTGCTGGCAATAGCTTTCCAGATAGTAGAGCCCGCAGATGCGGTTTCCGAGCGCCTCGGCCCGCGCCACCGCGCGCGCGACCTCGGCCGCCACCCAGTCCGTCGCGCCGTGGCGCACAAGGGCGGCATTCGTCAGCTTCTCGATCTCGGCTGGGCTCGTTTCGGCCATCTCCGCTCTCCCCTCGCGTGTTGCGCTGCCTGACACTGCGCCGACCATCGCGGCCTTGCCAAGCCCCCGGCGCAGTTTTGCGGTGCGCGGGTCAGGCCGCCATGCTAGTCGGGGCCATGGGACTTCGGCAGATCGAACATCTGGTTACCGCGACCGAGGCATTGCAGACGGCGCTGAAGGAGCTGCCCTCGCTGCGCGACCTCAGGATCGACGACTGCATCAAGGCGAGCCGGGATCAAGCGGTGTTCCGGGCGCAGCTAGGCGCCGATACGGTTGTCGTAAAGCTGTCCTTCGGCGCCGATCCCGCAAATCTCGTCTCCGCGCAGGCCGCCGAGCTTCGCCACCACGCGCCGCGCATGTCGAGCGGACCATACCGGACACCCGGCCTTGTCGCCGCCGCGCCCGAACAGGGCCTGATCGTCATGGAATACATCCCCGGACGCAGGTTTGACGAAGCGATGCTTGCCGCAAGCCGGACGACGCGCAACGCCCTTACCGTTCAGGCGGGGCGCTGGCTGGTGCGGCTGATCGGAGACAGGCGGCGACCGGGCACCCTGCCCGCCGGCTACTGGCTGGGGCGGACAAAGCAGGTGGCGCAGCGCGCACCGGCTGGTGACCGCACGCTTGTTCGCAACCTGGTGGACTGGATGGAAGGCGAAGCCGCCCGCGTCGATCAGAGCCCGCTGACGCAGGTTCGCGGTCATGGCGATTTCTGCCCGGTGAACCTGATCGTCGGCGAGGACGCGATCTGGGGGATCGACCTGCAATCGAACCAGTGGTTCGCGCTGGTGCGCGACCTCGCCCGATATCTCGTAGTCTCGCGGCTTGTGAACGGCGCTCCGGATACGCTCTGGAATGGGGTCGATGGCGACGAGGCTACCGCGCTGCTGGCGGTGCCCGGCCTGATCGAAACCGCAGAGGCGGACCGGCTGATGCCCTATTTCCTGGCAGGAGAACTGGCGCGGCGACTGGCGAGCGATCCCGGTTCCGAGACCGCCCGCTGCGGCCTGCATGCCTCGATCGAGGATTTCCTGGCCACCGCCTGAGGCGACGCTGGACCGGGGCTCAGTTCAACCGCCCCGAATCCAGCCGCACCATGCGGTCCATGCGTTCCGCAAGCGCCAGGTTATGCGTCGCGATCAGCGCCGAAAGCCCGGTCTCGCGGACCAGGTCCATCAGCGCATCGAACACCCGGTCCGAGGTATCGGCGTCCAGATTTCCCGTGGGCTCGTCGGCCAGAAGCAGCCGGGGCCTGTTCGCCAGAGCCCGGCAGAACGCCACCCGCTGCTGTTCGCCGCCCGACAGCTCCGCCGGCCGGTGATCGGCCCGCTCGGCGATACCCACGCGGTCCAGCAGTTCCCGCGCGCGGGTCTGCGCTTCGCCGTCCGGCACGGCATTGGCCAGTTGCGGCAGCACGATGTTCTCGAGTGCGGTGAATTCCGGCAAAAGATGGTGGAACTGGTAGATGAAGCCCACATCCTCGCGCCGCGCGCGCGTGCGCTGACGGTCGGAGAGGCCGGTCATATCGGTTCCGCCCAGCGTGACGGTGCCGGCATCCGGCGTGTCCAGAAGCCCCGCGATGTGCAGAAGCGTGGATTTCCCGGCGCCGGACGGTGCCACAAGCGCCACGACCTCGCCGGGCGCAAGGCTCAGATCGGCGCCGCGCAGCACCACGACCTCGGCCGGCTTGCCCTTGTTGTAGACCTTCTCGATCCTGTCGAGCCGCAGTATCGCCTCACTCATAGCGCAGCGCCTCGACCGGGTTCATCCGCGCGGCGCGACGGGCGGGAAAGAGCGTCACGACGAATGACAGCCCCAGCGACAGGCCCACCGCCGCTGCCACGTCGCCCCAGACGAGCTTGGCCGGAAGATTGTAGATGCCCCGGATCGACGGATCCCAGACGCCCCCGCCTGCGGCATAGTTCACGAAGGAGAAGATCGGGTCGATGTAGATCGCGAACAGGCATCCCAGGATTACGCCGAAGACGGTTCCGAGCAGGCCGACCAGCGCGCCGCAGATGAAGAACACCCGCAGCACCGATCCTTCGGTCAGGCCCATGGTGCGCAGGATGCCGATATCGCGGCCCTTGTTCTTGACCAGCATGATCAGCCCGGAAATGATGTTCATCGCCGCGATCAGCACCAGCACGGCCATGATGACGAACATCACGTTGTCCTCGATCTGCAGCGCGCGCAGGAAGCTGCCCGCCCGGTCCTTCCATGTCCAGACGAGCGCGTTCGGCCCTCCTGCGTTCAGGAATTCCATGCTCCGGTTCTCGATCGACTCCGGTTCCTCGACCATCACCTCGATCTCGTCGGCGACGCCTTCGCGGTTGAAGAAGCTCTGCGCCTCTTCGAAGGGCATGTAGACGCGGGTGCGGTCGATGTCGTAGCGCCCGGCGGTGAAGATGTAGACGATCGGATAGACACCGACCCGGGGGCTGGTCCCGAAGGCGGTCTTGACCCCGTTCGGCGAGATCAGCTTGATGGTGTCGCCAACCCCGACGCCCAGAACCTGCGCCACGCCCGAGCCGACGGCGATGCCTTCGTCGAACTGGCCGATATCGCCCTGCGACTGTTCGGCATCAGCGACACGCGGGATGCCCATGATATCCTCGGACGAGATCCCGTAGATATCGACGCCGGCGGTGTTGTCGCGGTTGTTGGCCATGACCTGGCCTCGGACCAGCGGCGCGACATGGGTGACACCGGGCAGCGCCTTCAATCTTTCGGCGGTTTCGGCATAATCCGGCAGCACATTCGTCGTCTGCCCGGTATCCGTCTGATAAACCGAGTTATAAAGCGAGATATGGGCATTGGCGCCGAGGATCGTATCGACGAATTCGGCGCGGAATCCGGCCCGCACCGCCATGACGGCAATCAGCGCGAATACCGCCAGCATGATGCCGAGAAACGAGATCCAGGTCATCACGCTGACCCCGCCATCGGCGCGGCGCGCGCGCAGGTATCGCCAGGCGATCATCCATTCGAACCGGGAAAAGGGGGCCGTGCGGCGGGCCATTGCTGCCTCGTTTCTGTTGTCGGCGGGACAATTGCGCCTAATGCGCAACGGGGTCAAGCACGCCTGCGTTCAGGGTCAGTCCTGCTTGCCCTCGACGAAATAATCCTCGAAACGCTCGCCATTCTCGAGCGCGGCGCTTCGGCCGCGGCTCGCCCAGATCAGGCCCCGCCGCACCAGCTGTTGATTGGGGTCGTCCTCGCCGGCCTCGGGGTCAAGGCCGAGCGCATTGCAATAGACCCGTCCCAACCCCCATCGCTTCGCCCAGACAATCGGCATATCCACGTGTCCGTTTGCCGAGTGATACCAGTGGAACAGGGGAAATTCTGTCGTTGCAAGAACATCCAAAGCGGGATCGACATGCAGATAGACATGCTCCGCGCGCAGCTCGAAATCCTCGATGCCTTCGGTCACCGGATGGTCGCCATCGACGATCTCCACCCGGAAGTCGATTTCGTCCCTGGTCGGGCTGGTCACCCGCTGCCCGCCCGCGATGAATCGCCAGAGCGGATCGCCATCAAGACCCCGGCTTGCCTGCGGGTGACAGATCGCAAGACCGGTGCCGCGCGCGACGGCCTCGGAGATATTGACCACAAGATCATGTGCAACCGGTGCATCGGTCGCGACCGGCACGATCAGGTCGAACGTGCCCAGCAGGTCCGCATTTTCTAGACAGTCCAGCCGTCTTTCGACTTCGACGACCACGCCGTCGGATTCCAGCATCGCCTCGACCAGAGTCGCGACGGATTCCGCCGCGCCCCCGGCTGCTTCGTCCCAAACGACAAGCGCCCTGCGGGTCATCTCAGTGGCCGGCATAGATCTCTGCCACCCGCGCAACCGCGGCCTCCGGCGCCAGTTCCTCGCTTTCGCCGCTTCGCCGCGAGGTCAGCTCGACAATGCCGGCCTTCAGCCCGCGCGGGCCGACGGTGATCCGCCACGGCAGGCCGATCAGGTCCATCGTGGCGAACTTCGCGCCCGCCCGTTCCTCGCGGTCGTCATAGAGCGGTTCCAGCCCCTTGGCGGTCAGTGCCGTGTAGAGATCCTCGCAGGCCGCATCGGCCTCTGGGTCGCCCTGCTTGAGGTTGACGATACCGACATGGAAGGGCGTGACGCCCTCGGGCCAGATGATGCCCTTGTCGTCGTGGCTGGCCTCGATGATCGCACCCAGAAGGCGCGACACGCCGATGCCGTGACTGCCCATGTGGACCGGCACTTTCTCGCCCTTGTCGTTGGTGACGGTGGCCCCCATCGGGTCGGAATACTTGGTGCCGAAATAGAAGATCTGCCCGACCTCGATGCCGCGAGAGGATTTGCGGCGCGCTTCCGGGATCGCATTGAACTTGGCCTCGTCATGCGTTTCGTCGGTGCGGGCGTAGGGCGTGGTCCATTCCTTGACGATGGCCGCGCATTCGTTCCGGTCATCGTAATCGACCTGCCGGTTGCCGAGTTTCAGGTCGGTGATCGCGCTGTCGTAGAACACCTCGGATTCGCCTGTATCGGCAAGAACGAGGAATTCATGGGTATCCTCGCCGCCGATCGGGCCGCTGTCGGCGCGCATCGGGATCGCCTGCAGGCCCATCCGTTCGTAGGTGCGCAGGTAGCTGACCATGTGGCGGTTATAGGCATGCATCGCGGCATCGTAATCGACGTCGAAGTTGTAGCCGTCCTTCATCAGGAACTCGCGGCCCCGCATGACGCCGAAGCGCGGGCGCATCTCGTCCCGGAACTTCCACTGGATGTGGTAGAGCGTCAGCGGCAGATCCTTGTAGCTGCCGACATGGGCGCGGAAGATGTCGGTAATCAGCTCTTCGTTGGTCGGCCCGTAGAGCATGTCGCGCCCGTGCCGGTCCTTGATCCGCAGCATCTCTTCGCCGTAATCGTCGAAACGCCCGCTTTCGCGCCAGAGATCGGCGGATTGAAGCGTCGGCATCAGAAGCGGGATATGACCGGCGCGCTGCTGTTCCTCGTGCACGATCCGTTCCACGTTGCGCAGCACCTTGTAGCCGAGCGGAAGCCACGAATAGATCCCCGCGGCGGCCTGCTTGATCATCCCGGCGCGCAGCATCAGCCGGTGGCTGACGATCTGCGCCTCGGCGGGGTTCTCCTTGAGGACGGGCAGGAAGTAACGGGAAAGACGCATGGAATAGCAAGCCTTCGGGCAGTCGGTGGTTCCGCGCTCGTCTATGCGAAAGACCGCGGTTAGGCAATGATCCTTGCGGCGCGCGAAGCGTTTGACCGCAGGTCAGGAAACGCGATAGCAGATCGCAATGAGGATGGAGGCCGGGGAAGTGATCGGACCGCAAGACATCGAAAGGGCCCATCACCGGATTGCACCGCACCTGCGGAGAACCCCGGCGATCAGCATCGAGGCCGGCGCGTTCTGCGCTGCGCCGGTAGCGCTGAAGCTGGAACAGACCCAGCATACCGGATCGTTCAAGGTGCGCGGGGCGTTCAACTCGATACTCTCCGGTCAGGTCGGCGATGGCGGCGTGGTGGCTATTTCAGGCGGCAATCACGGCGCGGCGGTTGCCTATGCGGCGCGCCAATTGGGCACCCATGCAACGGTTTTCGCCCCTGCCTTCGCCGGGCCGGTCAAGATTGGCAGGATGCGGCAGTTCGGGGCAGAGGTCATCGTGATGGATGCGCCGATCGACGACGTGATCGCGGCCTTCGCAGCCCATGCGGAGAAGACCGGCGCCCTGGCGATCCATCCCTATGACGCGCCGGGCACCGTTGCCGGACAGGGCACATTGGGGCTCGAGATCGAACGCGACCTGCCGGGCCTCGACACGATCTGCGTCTCGGTCGGCGGCGGCGGGCTGATCGGCGGCATCGCGGCCTGGTACGGCCACCGGATCAGGATCCTCGCCGTCGAGACCGAGGGCACTGCCGCCTATGCCGCGCTGCTGCGCGACGGACCGGAGGCGTCGATCACACCGACCGGGATATCCGCCAGCGCGTTGGGGGCTGCCAGCATCGGCGCCCTGCCCCGCCAGGTACTGGCGACAGCCGATGTCCGTTCCGTCGTGGTCAGCGATGCAGACGTGATCACCGCCGGACGGCAGCTATGGGACCGGACCCGCCTCATCGGAGAACCGGGGGCCGCGACGGCCCTTGCCGCGCTGACCTCGGGCGCCTACCGCCCCGAAAGGGACGAACGCGTCGGCGTGCTGATCTGCGGCGGCAATGCAGAACCGGGCTGGTTTCTGGCCGAGCCTGCGCCGGGCGGCTGAATGCGGCCTTGATAAAGCATCCCACGCAGGCGACATAGGACGAAACCACAGGAGGCGATATGGCTCTTCCGGTCAGGGAACAGGTGAAATACTGGGGCATTGCGGCTGCGGTGTTCCTGGTCGTTCTCTGGCTACTGGGCAATGTCATGCTGCCGTTCGTGCTGGGCGCGGCCATCGCTTATTTTCTCGACCCCCTGGCGGACTGGCTGCAACGACACGGCTTCAGCCGGGTGATGGCGACGATCACCATCACGCTCGTCGCGGCGCTGATCTTCGCTCTGGCAGCGCTCCTGGTCATCCCGACGCTGACACAGCAGCTTGCCGGCCTGTTCGAGACGATCCCCCAGCTTTTCCACAGCCTCAGGGCCTTCCTGACCGAGCGTTTCCCCGACCTTCTGGACGGTGAAAGCCGGATATCCCGCTCGCTCGTCTCGATCGGCGAAACGCTGCAGTCGCGCGGCGGCGAGGTCGTGAACACGGTCCTGTCTTCCGCCCTTGGGGTGGTGAACGCCGTGGTCCTGCTGGTCCTCGTGCCGGTGATCACCTTCTACCTGCTGATCGACTGGGACCGGATGGTGGCGCGCATCAATGACCTGTTGCCGCGCGACCATGCGCCGACCATACGCCGGCTCGCCGCAGAGATCGACCGCACGCTATCCTCATTCGTCAGGGGCCAGGGGACGGTCTGCCTGATCCTCGGCACATTCTATGCCGTTGCGCTTATGCTTGTGGGGCTTCAATTCGGACTGGTCGTAGGGGCGTTCGCCGGGTTGCTGACCTTCATTCCCTATGTCGGGGCGCTTCTGGGCGGCGCCGCGGCGATCGGGCTGGCGCTGTTCCAGTTCTGGGGCGAATGGTACTGGATCGCCGCGGTCGCCGGCATCTTCTTTCTCGGCCAGTTCCTGGAAGGCAATGTCCTGACGCCGAAGCTGGTGGGCAGCTCGGTGGGGCTGCATCCCGTGTGGTTGATCTTCGCGCTTTCCGCCTTCGGCGCGCTTTTCGGTTTCGTCGGCATGCTGGTGGCGGTTCCCGTTGCCGCGGCGCTTGGTGTGATCACCCGTTTCGCGGTGTCCAGCTACAAGGACAGCGAGCTTTACAAGGGCGTTTCGGGGCAGAAAGACCTCTGAGATGGCGCGTCAGCTGATCTTCGACTTGCCGGTCCGACCGGCGCTCGGGCGCGAGGATTTCTTCGTCTCGTCGGCCAATGCCGTGGCGGTTGCAGCGATCGAAGGCTGGCACAACTGGCCAGAGCGCAAAATGGTACTCGTCGGCGAACTGGGATCCGGCAAGAGCCATCTGGCGCAAGTCTGGTCCGGGCTTGCCGGGGCCGAGGTGTTGAGCGCGGAGGAGCTGGCCGGCATCGACATTCCGGCTTTGGCGGCCGGCGGCGGAAGCCTCGCGGTCGAGGACGTGAACCGCGTCGCGGGACAGGCCGAGCCGGAAGAAGCCCTGTTCCATCTTCACAACCTGCTGCTGGCCGAAGGCGGCACACTGCTTCTCACGGCAGACACTCCGCCCCTGCAATGGCCGTTGACGCTGGCGGATCTCGCCAGCCGGATGCAGGCCACGAGCGTCGTCATGCTCGAGCGTCCGGATGACGATTTGCTGCGCGCCGTGCTGTTGAAGCTGTTCGCGGACCGCCAGCTTTCGGTGCAGCCGCAGATCGTCGATTATCTTGTCACCCGGATGGACCGAAGCCTTGCCGATGCCGGGAAACTCGTCGCAGAGATCGACCGCGCGGCACTCAGCCAGAGCCGCGCCATCACCCGCAGCCTCGCCGCTTCGGTTCTGGACAAATCCGGTTCGACAACAGCATGATGCGGCCAACCTGCCAAGGCAGGCGCACAGGACAAGGCCCCATGAGCAAAGCGGATTTTCTGAAAGCGGACTGGGCAGAGCCGGTCGATCTGCCCGAGCGGGACCGCAATGGGCCGCGGCGGTTCTTCAACCGCGAACTCAGCTGGCTGGCCTTCAATTGGCGGGTTCTGGAGGAGGCAGACAACCCCCGTGTCCCGCTGCTGGAACGGCTGCGTTTCCTATCGATCTCGGCGACCAATCTCGATGAATTCTACACGGTCCGCGTCGCCGGCCTGCGCGAACTGGCCCATGCCGGAAACACCACACCCTCGGCGGATGGCACGACCCCTTCCGAGCAGCTTGTGCTGATCAACAAGAATGCCCGCAGCCTGATGGAGGCGCAGCAATCCACCTGGAACCGTCTCCGGCGGGAAATGGATGCCGAAGGGATCGTGATCTGCAATCGCCGCAAGCTGTCGAAGACCGACACGGCGCATCTGGCCGACATCTTCCTGAGCCAGGTGTTCCCGGTGCTGTCCCCCCTCGCCATCGACCCGGCGCATCCGTTTCCGTTCATTCCGAATGCGGGGTTCGTGCTGGCCCTGCAGCTCGAGCGCAAATCCGACAAGCGGTCGCTTCAGGCGCTGCTGCCGATCCCGCAGCAGATCGCGCGCTTCGTCGCCCTGCCGGCGCGCAGCGGGCGGCACCGGGTCCTGCCCCTCGAAGAGCTGCTGCTGATGCATCTCGACGCGCTTTTTCCGGGCTATCAGGCGGTGGGCGATTGCGCCTTCCGGGTTCTGCGCGACAGCGATCTGGAAGTCGAGGATGAAGCCGAGGATCTGGTGCGCGAGTTCGAGGTGGCGCTGAAACGCCGGCGCCGCGGCGAGGTCGTGCGGATGAAGCTTTCGACCAATGCTCCTGCCGCGCTGCGCGCCCTGATCATGCGCGAACTGCATGTCCAGGAGGACGAGGTCGTCGAGGTCAAGGGCATGATCGGGATGGCCGACCTCAAGGAACTGGTTGTCGAGGATCGGCCGGACCTGCTCTGGCCCAGCTTCACGCCGCGGGTGCCGGAACGGGTGCAGGACCATGACGGCGACATGTTCGCCGCGATCCGGCAGAAGGACATGCTGCTGCACCATCCCTACGAGACCTTCGACATGGTCGTGCGCTTCGTCCAGCCAGGCGGCGAATGATCCCGACGTGCTGGCGATCAAGCAGACGCTGTACCGCACTTCGCGCGACAGCCCGATCGTCGGCGCGCTTTGCGAAGCGGCAGAGAACGGCAAGTCGGTGACGGCGCTCGTCGAACTCAAGGCGCGTTTCGACGAAGCCGCCAATATCCGCCAGTCTCGGCGCCTGGAACGCGCCGGGGCGCATGTCGTCTACGGCTTCATCAACTACAAGACCCATGCCAAGATCAGCACGGTCGTGCGGCGCGAGAGCGGGCGGCTGGTGACCTATACCCACTACGGCACCGGCAACTATCACCCCATCACCGCGCGGATCTATACCGACCTGTCCTTCTTCACCGTCGATCCGGCCCTGGGACGCGACGCGACCAAGGTCTTCAACTACCTCTCGGGCTATGCCCAGCCCGAGGGGCTGGAAAACCTGTCGATCTCGCCGATTAACCTGAAATCCACGCTCATCGAGATGATCGAGCGCGAAGCCGCCTTCGCGGATGCGGGCAAGCCCGCCGAAATCTGGGCCAAGATGAACGCGGTGATCGATGCCGAGGTGATCGACGCGCTCTATGCCGCCAGCCAGCGCGGCGTAAAGATCAGCCTTGTCGTGCGCGGCATTTGCGGCCTGCGGCCCGGCATCAGGGGCCTGTCCGAGAATATCCGCGTCAAATCCATCGTCGGCCGCTTTCTGGAACACTCCCGCATCGTCTGTTTCGGCAACGGCCATGGCCTGCCCTCGAAAAAGGCGCGCGTGTTCATCTCATCCGCCGACTGGATGGGGCGCAACCTCGTGCGCCGGGTGGAAACCCTGGTCGAGATCAGGAACGCCACGGTCAAGGCGCAGATCGTCGGGCAGATCATGGCCGCCAACATGGCCGACGAAGCGCAAAGCTGGGTGCTTCACCCCGACGGGCATTTCGAGCGGCCCGCCCCCGCCGACCAGGACCATCCGTTCAACTGTCACCGGTTCTTCATGGAATACCCGTCCCTTTCGGGACGCGGCTCTGCCGGCGCGTCTGACGTTCCGGAACTTGCGCATTCGAAAGATTGACGTGGCCGGTCTGACTTGGCAGGGTCGCCTCGCGCTGCAAGGGACGGAATGATGGACGGAACCGGCGACGGTCAGGGCGAAGACTGGGGTCCTTTCGGCAGGCCGCTTTTCGATGATCCTTCCGCGCGCGCCCTATCGCGGGTCGGCGTTGTCGATGTCGGGTCGAACTCGGTCCGCTTGGTGGTTTTCGACGGCGCCGCACGAAGCCCGGCCTATTTCTACAACGAGAAGATCATGTGCGCCCTCGGGGCCGGGCTTGGCGATACCGGCCATCTCAACCCCGAAGGCAAGATCCGCGCGCTTTCGGCCCTGACGCGCTTCCAGCTTCTGGCTGAAGGCATGGACCTGCCGCCGCTGACCGCCGTCGCGACCGCGGCCGTTCGCGACGCCAGTGACGGGCCGGCATTCCAGAAAGAGGTCCTTGCCGAGACCGGGCTGAAGCTTTGGGTCATCGACGGCGAGGAAGAGGCGCGGCTGTCGGCTCAAGGTGTCCTGCTTGGCTGGCCGGAAGCTGAGGGCCTCGTCTGCGACATCGGCGGTTCGTCGATGGAACTGGCGGAAGTGAAGGATGGCCGCGTAGGGCGGCGGATCACCTCGCCGCTCGGCCCGTTGAAGCTGCTCGCGGTGAAGGGCGGCAAGAAGGCGCTCCGGGACCATATCGCGGGGATCATGGAGGGCCTTGTCGAGAGGATGGGATGCGAACACAAGCGTCTTTACCTCGTCGGGGGCAGCTGGCGCGCGATCGCTCGGCAGGACATGGAACGGCGCGGCTATCCGCTGCACGTGCTTCACGAATACCGGATGACGCCGAAAGAGGTCCTCAGGACCATCAAGTGGATCAACCAGAACGATATCAACGAATTGCGCAAGAAGACCGGCACCTCCGAGGCGCGGATGTCACTGGTGCCGCTTGCCTCGGAGGTTCTGCGTCAGCTTGTCCGCAGCTTCCGCCCGAAAGAGATCGACGTGTCGAGTTACGGTATCCGCGAGGGGCTGCTTTATGAACAGATGCCGGAACGGCTGCGGCGTCGTGACCCGCTGATCGAAGCCTGCCGGTTCGCCGAAGCCAAGGACGCCCGCATGCCGGGTTCGGGCCGCGCGCTCTACCGCTTCATCACCCCGCTTTTCACCAGCAGCAGGCCGGCGCGCAGGCGCATGGTCCGCGCAGCCTGCCTGTTGCACGACGTCACATGGCGCGCGCATCCCGACTACCGGGCCGAGGTCTGCTTCGACAATGCGACCCGGGCCAATCTTGGCGGACTGACCCACAAGGAACGGATCTGGCTGGGGCTGGCGCTGCTGCACCGCTACAAGAACAGCCGTGACGGCTCGCGTTTTGAAGAGCTCTTCGGCCTGCTCGAAGAAACCGAGATCCAGTCGGCGGAAGTGACCGGCAAGGCGATGCGGTTCGGGGCCATGTTCTCGGTCGATTCGCCGGAAACGGTCGCCAAGCTCAGTTGGCAGGCGAAGAAAAAAATACTGACCTTGTCGCTCACGCCGCGCGGCGAAGACCTGTTCGGAGAAGTGGCCCAGGCGCGCTTCGGCGCACTGGCCTCGGCACTGAATGCCGAGACGGTGATCAAGCGTCAGCGGACAAGACGCTAGCGGACCGCGCCGCCGCGCCGGTTCAAAGCTCGACCTCGCCCTCGGGATCGTCGTCCAGATGCTCGGGCTGCAAGGGCACCTTGCGGCGGATGATGATGTCGCCGTTCGGCAGCACCTCTGGCGGCAGATAGGCGTTCAGATCGTCGATCCTGCCTTCCAGCTCTTCCAGGGCGGGACCGATCTCCTCCATCAGCCCCCGCAGCAGCAAACGCGTGCCGTCCTGCAGCATCTGCATGCCTTCGCTCAGTTCATCCTCTTCGGGCTCGCGACTGTCTTGGGCGCCTGCGGGCAAGGCGGCGAGAACTAGCGCGAGAAGTGGGGCTGCAAAGGGTTTCATGCTCTGAATATAAGCTCTTTTCGCGCCGCTTCAAATGGCTCCGAGATCCAGATCGACCGAAACCGGAAAATGATCGCTCGCCGTGAGCAAAGCCTCGCGCAGCGCCAGATTGCGGTAGCATTCCGGGTCGTCGAACGGATGCCAGATCCGCCAGACCGGGCGCTTCGACATCAGCGATTCGGACAGCATCACATAATCCAGCAGTGCCTGCAGATAGCGCTTCTGCTCGACAAGATAGAACCGCGCGGTCGCCGGCAGCGCCCCGACGCGCTGCGTCAGGGCCATCCGGGCATGCGGGTCGAACAGGCATGGACCTCCGTCTTCGCCCATCACGATCTCGACGCCCGAGCGCCCGAACAGGTGCTCGTATTCGTCAAGCCCCGGACCGTCATTGAAATCGCCCAGCACGATCAGGTCGTCGCCGGCCTCCAGATCCTCCTCGACCCGGCCCCGCAGCCAGATGCATTGCGCCAATTGCTTGCGGCGGTTCTGGATCGCGATGCGCATGATCTGCGCCTGACTGCGCGCGCCGTGCGGCGCCTTGGATTTGACATGCACGCCGATCAGCCGAAGCGCATGACCCGACCGCGTGGTCAGCGCCACTTCCAAGGGCGGCTTGGAGAACGTGACGATTTCGCTGCTCGAATCGGTGTCCAGATCCCAGCGGAAGCGCCCGTCGAACCGCGGCGCGCCACGCCCTGCCTGCCCCGCCGCATGGTCGCCCCGCGGATCGTGCCGCGCTGTCATGACATCGGGATCGAACAGCAGGGCGATCTCTTGCTGGGTCTCGTTGGGAAAACCGATCAGTGCCTTGCGCGCACGCAGGCCGAACAGCTTCGCGAATGCCTCGAGCGCCCGCGTGGTCGATCGGCGGCTGTTGTCGTCGGGCGCCTCGACCACCATCACCGCATCCGCATCCAGCGCGGCAAAGACAGCGCCCAGCGCCGCCAGCTGTGCTTCGCGGGTTACGTCCTGCCGCCCCGACCAGCGGTCGTCGGACAGCGGCGTTCCGTCATCGGCGAAAAGATTGTTGAACCACTCGACATTGTAGGTCGCGATCCGCATCAGTTCGTCGATCCGTTGATCTCTTCCCAGGCCCGGTTTATCGCGACCAGCCGCTTGTGGGCGAGCTTGACGGCCTCTTCCGGCAGGCCTCGCGCCATCATCTGGTCGGGATGGGATTCTCGCACGAGCTTGCGCCAGGCCTGGCGCGCCTCCTCCACCGTGGCATCCCGCGGCAGGTTCAGCACGGTGTAGGGATCCGGCTCGGCATCGGGCACGAAACGGCTGCGCAAGGCGCGGAACTCGCGTTCCGGCAGGCCGAAGATTTCCGCCACGCGCTGCAGGAAAGCATCTTCGTTAGGATGATAGGTGCCATCCGCCACGGCGATATGGAAAAGCCCTTCCATCAGGTCGCACAGCATCACGTCATCCCCGGCGAACCGCCGCTTTATCAGGGCCGCGTATTCCTCGAAGCCCGCGACATCCTGACGGGCGAGGTTGAAGACCCGGGCGGCGTTCGTTTCATCGGCAGCGGGGATCGCGAAAACCTCGCGGAAGGCGGAAACCTCGTCGCGCGTCACCAAACCGTCGGCCTTCGCCATCTTCGCCCCCAAGGCGATCACCGCGATGGCGAAAGCCACCGACCGGTCCGGCGGGCTGCGCAGGCGGTCGAATACGGCCGAAAGGGGTTCCCCTGCGGTCAGGGCCGAAAGTGCGTCGGAGATGCGGGACCAAAGTGACACGGGTTGTCCTAGCCTGTCGGAATGGCGCCACCAGGCGCGATCAAAGCAGTTTCTGCATCAGATGAAGGTCCATCCAGCGGCCGAACTTGAACCCCACCTGCGGCAGCGTCGCCACGGTGGAATAGCCAAGCGCCGCATGGAAGGCCAGACCGGCGGGATTCTCGCCGCTGACACCGGCGAAGATCGAATGAACGCCCGCCTGCCGCGCATGGGTCTCGATCTCTTGCAGCAGCGCCCGTCCGATCCCCTGTCCCGCCGCCGTGGCAGCAAGAATGATCGTATGCTCCATCGTCCGCGCATAGCCGACCCCGGCGCGGAACTGGTCATAGCTGGCGAAGCCCAGAATTTCGCCGGCCTCTTCAGCGACGAAGAACCCGCGCCCTGCGGCGATGCGGCGCTCGATCAGTTCCGCGATCTCTTCCGTCGATTTTTCCACCGAGTTGAACGTCGCCGCGGTGTCGCGGATCTGCGGGTTCCAGATCGCGGCGATCCGCGCCGCGTCCGCGCCGGTCGCCGGCCGCAGGATCACTGCAGGATCCTCGGTCCTGACGGTGTATCGATCTCGGCGGCAAGCCGCTTTGCCGATCCCTCGCGGATCACTATATTGGACAAATCCAGAATTCCTTCCAGCGTCTTACGCAATTGGCGTGCCTCGGGATGTTCGATTTCGAACCTTACCAGCCTGCATCCCCGGTCCGACAGCATGCGCGAAGGATGCGCCTCGCCCTCCCAGGAGATCAGCGCGGGAAACGCACCGTCGAAGGGCAGCCTTCCGTCGTCCGGCACCACCATCTGCCAGCGCAGATCCCCCCGCGCGGCCGGAATTGTCCGACCGATGCCCTCGGGAGCCAGTTCCAGCGCCCGGCGCAGATCGGAGCTGCGGCAGATCCAGTTCGTCAGCCTCGGCGGTCCCGAGAAGCGATCGAGATCGAACCAGCGCGTCCGTCCCGGCGCAGCGACGTCGGGATTTATCGCGATGACTTCCAGGTAGAAACCCGGTCCCAGCGACAACAGCCGGTTATGAGTTCCCATGAACGCGTGTTCGCCGCCGGGTTCCAGAGCCACGCCCAGCTGATCTTCGACATGGGCGACGCCCTCATCGAGCGTCTGTGCGCACACGGCAAGGTGATCCGGGATCAGCAGCGGCACGGCCAAACTCAGCCGGCCCGAGCTTCGCGCACCAGCGCCAGGATGTCCTTCGCGGCCTCGGGAATGTTCGTCCCTGGCCCGAAGATCGCCTTTACGCCCGCCTTGTATAGGAAGTCGTAATCCTGCTGCGGGATGACGCCGCCGCAGATCACGATGATGTCTCCGGCGCCTTCCTTCTTCAGCGCCTCGACCAGCTTGGGGGCCAGCGTCTTGTGGCCTGCCGCCTGGCTGGAAATGCCGACGATATGCACATCGTTGTCGATCGCGTCCTGCGCCGCCTCCTCGGGGGTCTGGAACAGCGGCCCCACATCGACGTCGAACCCGATATCCGCGAAGGCGGTGGCGATGACCTTGGCGCCCCGGTCATGGCCGTCCTGCCCCATCTTCACGACCAGCATCCGCGGCCGGCGGCCCTCATCCTCGGCAAAGGCCTCGACTTCCTTCTGGATCGCGGCGAAGCCCTCATCGCCCTCATAGGCCGCGCCATAGACGCCGGCCAATGTCTTGACCTCTGCACGGTGCCGTCCGAACGCCTTTTCCATCGCCATCGAAATCTCTCCTACCGTGGCGCGCGCGCGCGCCGCCTCCACCGCCAAGTCCAACAGATTGCCCTCGCCCGACCGCGCCGCCTCCTCAAGCGCGCGCAGCGCCGCGTCGCAAGTCGCCGCGTCGCGGTCGGCTCGGATCTTCGCCAGCCGCGCGATCTGGCCCTCACGGACCTTCACGTTGTCGATATCGAGAACGTCGATCGCGTCTTCCCGGTCCAGCCGGAACTTGTTGACCCCGACGATCACCTCGTCGCCCCTATCGACTGCCGCCTGGCGCCGCGCCGCCGCCTCCTCGATCCGTAGCTTCGGCATCCCCGAAGCGACCGCCTTGGTCATGCCGCCCATCTCGTCGACCTCCTCGATCAGCGTCCAGGCGGCATCGGCCAGATCGGCGGTCAGCTTCTCGACATAGTAGGACCCGGCCAGCGGATCGACGACATGGGTCACGCCGGTCTCGTTCTGCAGGATAAGCTGCGTGTTCCGAGCGATGCGGGATGAGAAATCCGTAGGCAAGCCAATGGCTTCGTCGAAAGAGTTCGTGTGAAGCGACTGGGTGCCGCCCAGAACCGCGCTCATCGCCTCGTAGGCGGTGCGGACGATGTTGTTATAGGGATCCTGCTCGGCCAGCGACACGCCCGAGGTCTGGCAATGCGTGCGCAGCATCAGGCTGCCGGGTTTCTTCGGATTGAATTCCGACATGATCCGGTGCCACAGGAACCGCGCGGCGCGCAGCTTGGCGGCTTCCATGAAGAAGTTCATCCCGATGGCGAAGAAGAATGACAGCCGCCCGGCGAAAGCATCGACATCCATGCCACGCGCGACCGCCGCCT
Organism: uncultured Alphaproteobacteria bacterium; assembly: GCA_942492375.1. Lineage (GTDB taxonomy): Bacteria > Pseudomonadota > Alphaproteobacteria > Rhodobacterales > Rhodobacteraceae > JAHEAO01. The sequence continues at coordinate 197,688 of CALOEL010000017.1, read as the reverse complement.
TCACGTATTCCTTGCCATCGGCCAGTGTGAAGGCCAGCTCCTGCACAAGGTTCGCCCCGGCCTCCTGCATGTGGTAGCCGGAAATCGAGATAGAGTTGAATCTTGGCATGTTTTTTGACGTGTATTCAATGATATCCGCGACGATCCTCATGCTGGGTTCAGGCGGGTAGATATAGGTGTTGCGCACCATGAACTCTTTCAGGATGTCGTTCTGGATCGTCCCCGACAAAGCCGTGCGGTCCACGCCCTGCTCTTCGCCAGCCACGATGAAGCTGGCCAGAACCGGGATCACAGCACCGTTCATCGTCATCGAGACCGAGACCTCGCCCAGCGGGATCCCGTCGAACAGGATCTTCATGTCCTCGACGCTGTCGATCGCAACGCCCGCCTTGCCCACATCGCCCTCGACCCGGTCATGGTCGCTGTCATAACCGCGATGGGTCGCCAGATCGAAGGCCACCGAAACACCCTGTTGACCCGCCGCCAGCGCCTTGCGGTAGAACGCGTTCGATTCCTCGGCGGTCGAGAAGCCCGCATATTGCCGGATCGTCCAGGGACGGCCGGCATACATCGTGGCGCGGGGTCCGCGGGTGAACGGGGCGGCGCCCGGCATGCCGCCCAAATGCGCCAACCCCTCGACATCCTCGACGGCGTAGACCGGCTGCACGTCGATCCCTTCGGGGGTGTGCCAGACAAGGTCCTCCGGGCGTCGCGTCCGCAGTTCCTTCTCGGCCAGCTTCTTCCAGTCGGTCCTGTCAGTCATCGGTGTCTTTCCTGGATTTCCATCTTTGAATAAGATCCCAGGGCGCATGGTCCCTTGCCCGCGCCCTTCGCTTTTTGCAGCCTTGTGCCTATATCAGGATCGAAAGGGACGCTTATGAAACGGTTGCTGGTTCTCGGCCTTATAACCCTGATGGGTCTGCCTGCCTTCGCGCAGGAGGCCGACGCCGTGCCGGAACCCGAGCCGCTGCCGGTGCCGATGCTGGCGGTGGTGAATGCCGCCGATATCGAGCTTGACGATTTCCTCTGGCTCAACCGGCTGATCGTCGTCTTCGCGAACAGCGACCGCGATCCGGCGTTCCAGCAGCAGATGGAACTGCTTCTGGAACGGCCGCAGGCATTGTTGGAGCGGGACGTCGTGGTCATCGTCGATACCGATCCTTCCGATCCTTCGAGCGTCCGGCAGAAGCTGCGGCCCAGGGCCTTCTCGCTTGTCTTCATCGACAAGGACGGCGTGGTGAAGCTGCGCAAACCGGCGCCCTGGGACGTGCGCGAGATTTCGCGGTCGATCGACAAGACCGATATCCGCAAGCAGGAACTGCGCGACGCACGAGAGGCGGGATAGCGCGTCATTCGAATTCCATGATCACGTCATCGACCGCCAGGCTGTCGCCGGCACCGGCATTGATCTTGGCGACCCTGGCCTTCCGTTCCGCGCGCAGGATGTTCTCCATCTTCATCGCCTCGACGGTGCAAAGCGCCTGACCTTCCTGCACTTCCTGCCCTTCCTCGACATCGACCTTCACGATCAGCCCCGGCATCGGACACAGCAGCAGCTTCGACGTGTCGGCGATCTGCTTTTCGGGCATCAGGGCGGCAAGCTCTGCCGCGCGCGGGGTCCGGACATGGACGGTCAGGTCAGCGCCGCGCAGACGCAGACGGAACCCGTTCGGAACCTTGCCGACCTTCATGACCAGCGGCGTGCCGTCCACCTCCAGCACCGCAAGGCTGTCGCCGGGCGCCCAGGCGCTTTCGACGCGCAGCTTGCCGCCATCCTCGAAGGCGACGCTGGCACCCAGCTTGTCGGCCTCGATCCTGACCGGCAGGCTTTGTCCCTGCAGCTCGACGACCCAGTCCGCACCCACCTTGCGTTCATGGTTGTCCATCCGCCCCGAGACGCGCGTGCGCCGGATCTCGGTCACGCGGTACATCGCGGCGGCGGCGGCGGCGATACGGCGGATCTGCTCGTCCGGCAGGGTCACGCCGTCAAAACCGTCAGGATATTCCTCGGCGATGAAGGCGGTGGTGATATCGCCCGAGACGAAACGGGGGTGATCCATCACCGCCGACAGGAAAGGCAGATTGTGGCCGATCCCCTCGACCTCGAAACTGTCCAGCGCGACGCGCATGTTCTCGATCGCGTCGGCCCGGTTCGGACCCCAGGTGCAAAGCTTGGCGATCATCGGGTCGTAATACATGCTGATCTCGCCGCCTTCGAAGACGCCGGTATCGTTGCGCACCACGCGGCTGTCATGCGCCGCCTCCTCGGGCGGGCGATAGCGCGTCAGCCGGCCGATCGAGGGCAGGAACCCGCGATAGGGATCCTCGGCGTAAAGCCGGCTTTCGATGGCCCAGCCATTCAGCTTCACATCCTTCTGCGCGATGGCCAGCTTCTCGCCATTCGCCACCCGGATCATCTGTTCCACCAGATCGACGCCGGTGATCAGTTCGGTGACGGGATGTTCGACCTGCAGCCGCGTGTTCATCTCGAGGAAGTAGAAATTCCGCTTGCCATCGACGATGAACTCCACCGTTCCGGCGCTGGTGTAACCCACCGCCTGCGCCAAGGCGACGGCCTGCTCGCCCATCGCCTTGCGGGTCTTCTCGTCCAGGAACGGGCTCGGCGCCTCTTCGATGACCTTCTGGTTGCGGCGCTGGATCGAACATTCCCGCTCGCCCAGATAAATCGCGTTGCCGTGCTGATCGGCCAGAACCTGGATCTCGATATGCCGCGGCTGGGTCACGAATTTCTCGATGAAGATACGGTCATCGCCGAAGGAACTCGCCGCCTCGTTCTTGGAACTCTGAAACCCCTCGCGTGCCTCGGCATCGTCCCAGGCGATCCGCATCCCCTTGCCGCCGCCGCCGGCGCTGGCCTTGATCATCACCGGATAACCGATCTCGTTCGAGATCTTCACCGCCTCGTCGGCATCCGCGATCAGGCCCATATAGCCCGGCACGGTCGACACATCCGCCTCCTGCGCGATCTTCTTCGAGGTGATCTTGTCGCCCATCGCCTCGATCGCCTTCTTCGGCGGGCCGATGAAGGCCACGCCCTCCTTGTCCAGCGCCTCGGCGAATTTCGCGTTCTCGGACAGGAAGCCATAGCCCGGATGCACCGCCTCGGCCCCGGTCTGGCGAATGGCGTCCATGATCTTGTCGATCACGATGTAGGACTGGTTGGCGGGCGGCGGGCCGATATGCACGGCCTCGTCCGCCATGCGCACATGCAGCGCGTTGCGGTCGGCATCGGAATAGACCGCGACGGTCGCGATGCCCATCTTCTGCGCCGTCTTGATGACGCGGCAGGCAATCTCGCCCCGGTTCGCGATCAGGATCTTCTTGAACATTCGCCGTCCCTTCAGATGGTTGCCGCAGGGCGGTCCCGGCGGCTTTGCAAAACGAAAAAGACCACCGGGGAAACCCCGATGGTCCAGCTTGTCGAACGACCCCGCGCCATGCGGCGCGAGAGGAACGTGTTATCTGCAGACGCCGAGGTCGTCGCAGAAGACTCCGCCGGCACCGCCGACCACAGCGCCAACGGCGGCATTGCCACCCATGGCGTCCGCAATGACAGCGCCGCCCGCGGCGCCTGCAAGCCCGCGCTCGGTGTCAGTTTCGAGACAGGCCGTGAGGCCAAGCATGGCGGCCGCGGCGATAATCCAGGTCTTCTTTTGCATTTTGAACTGCCTTCCCTCATTCGGAATTGAATTGCGGGGTCAGTCTCGCCTTTCCGGTAGGCTTTCGCAAAGGCTTTTTCCATCGACTGGCCGCAAAGCGCCGATACCGCGTTCACTTTTCCGAGCGCGGGCTGAACCCAAAAAGGGTGAGGTCTGACCCGGGAAAGGCCAGACCTCGTAGAAGGGGAAGGGTAACGGTTTTTACGAAACGTGGCAGGCAACTTGCTGGAGGGGCCAGCCACATGACGGAGCATGCTTCGAGTCGCGCCGGTCGCAAACACGCACGTTAAACGGGAAACAATATCGGCAAAATTCCGCCAAAGTTGCCGACCCCTAGGCAATAAAACGCCGAAACCGGTCATTCGAAGGCCTCCGGAAAGGCCGCACGCGCGCGGTCGATATCGATCCTCAGCATCGCGTCATAGCTTTCCGGGTCGAACGGGTCTTCCGCCGGCACGACCTCTCGCCCGAAAAGCCATGACAACCGCCCGGCATCGAGATTGCCGCGCACGAATGGCTCTTCGCCGAAATGCTGCCAGAGCGCCCGCAGGAACCCCTCGTCGGCGCGCCGGTCGGCAGGCTTCCGGTCGGCATGACGTTCGCGCCGCGTGATCGGCGTCACACCGCGCGGATTGGCCCGGCGCACCGTGAACTGAAAGTCGGTTCCGGGCAGCCGGCCGGGAAAGCCCCGATGCTTGATCATGTCGTCGCGCGGCATCAGTACGGATCCCACTGGCAGGCATTTTCCTCGATGCTGAACACCTCGAAGAACTGCGTCGCTTCGGGCACGGTATCGCCGAAGGCCGTGGGACGGTCGGCCATCGAGATCACGATCTGATTCGGCACCGGCCCGCCCGTGGCGATCCTGGGCAGGGCGAAGCTGTTGCAGAGATATTCCATGTCGCGCCCGATCAACTCGAAATCCGGCTGTCCCTTTTCCCGCGCGATCTCTGGCGCGATGAACCGGAACCGATAGGTCAGCCCCTGCCCCGGCTGGTTGGTCACGACCTCCAGCAAGGTCACGTCCTGTCCCGAGGGCACGGCGATCGGATCGTCATCCGCCAGGACGGTGCTCGCCGCCAGTACCAGCATGGCCGCGGACCTCATGCGCCGCTCCCCGGGGCTTTCGCCGTGCATTTGCCGTTTGTGACGATGAATTCCTGGCTGAACGAATTGTAGAAATTCAGGATCGTGAGCCCCTGCGTGACGCGCGCCTCGACCCAAAGGCTTCCCGACAAGGCGCCCGGCCCGCGTCCCGGCGGCGGATCGCCCGCCACCGCTTCGCAGGCGGTCTTCAGCGGAAACTCTGAAAGTTCCTGACTGGATTCGGGCCGCCGAACGAAAATGACCCGTCGCTCATCCGATCCCGGCTTCTGGTCCATCCAACCCACATTCCAGCCCTGCAAGTCGCCCGGATACCGGATCGGATAGCGATCTCCCTTGTCAGCCGGCTGGCAACCGCCGTCGATGACCGTCACCGGGATAGACATGTCGTTGTCGGGGTCCGGCAGAACCCCCGGCATGAACCCCACCGTGACGCGGTATATCGCGCTACGGTGAACGTCCGCCGGCGCGCCCGGCAGTTTCGTCAGGACACCTCCGCAGATCGCATCGAACAGGGGCGGGCTGATCTTCTGCCTGCCCTGCCCCCGGACCGGGGCAATCCTGACATCCACAGCGAATTGACCCGACAATTCCGTCCAGTCGACCTCTGGCGCGATCCAGGTCCAGCCCGCCGCGTGGAACTTCGGCCCGTCCAGCCCGCGCCCCGGCCGGATCAACCAATAGGCTCCCCAGACAGTCGCGATGACCGCCAATGCCAGAACGAATTTGTAGAGTTTCGGCGTCATAGCGGAATGTTGTCGTGCTTCTTCCACGGGTTCGTCATCTGCTTGCCGCGCAGGCTGGCGAAGGCGCGGCAGATCCGCTTGCGGGTCGAATGCGGCATGATGACCTCGTCGATGAAGCCCTTTTCGGCGGCGACGAAGGGATTGGCGAACCGCGCCTCGTAGTCGCGGGTGCGCTGCGCGATCTTCTCCTTGTCGTCCAGTTCCGACCTGTAGAGGATCTCGGTCGCCCCCTTGGCCCCCATCACCGCGATCTCGGCGGTGGGCCAGGCATAGTTGAAATCGCCGCGCAGGTGCTTCGACGCCATGACGTCATAGGCCCCGCCATAGGCCTTGCGGGTGATAACAGTGACCTTCGGCACCGTCGCCTCGCCATAGGCGAACAGCAGTTTCGCGCCATGCTTGATGACGCCGCCATATTCCTGGCTGGTGCCGGGCAGGAAGCCGGGCACATCAACCAGCGTCAGCACCGGGATCTCGAAGGCATCGCAGAACCGCACGAACCGCGCGGCCTTGCGCGACGAGTCGATATCCAGACATCCCGCCAGCACCATCGGCTGGTTCGCCACCACGCCCACCGTGGACCCTTCCAGCCGGATGAACCCGGTCAGGATGTTCTTGGCGAAATTCTCCTGTATCTCGTAGAAATCACCCTCGTCCGCCAGCTTGGTGATCAGTTCCTTCATGTCGTAGGGCGAATTCGGATTGTCCGGGATCAGCGTATCGAGGCTCATCTCCATCCGGTCCGGGCTGTCGAAGAATGGCCGCACCGGCGGCTTGTCGCGGTTGTTGAGCGGCAGGAAATCCACCAGCCGCCGGATCTCGGTCAGCGCCTCGACATCATTCTCGAACGCGCCATCGGCGACCGAGGATTTGCGGGTATGGGTCGATGCACCGCCCAGTTCCTCGGCGGTCACGACCTCGTTGGTGACGGTCCTCACCACGTCGGGGCCGGTGACGAACATGTAGGACGTGTCCTTCACCATGAAGATGAAATCGGTCATCGCCGGGGAATAGACAGCACCCCCCGCGCACGGCCCCATGATGACGCTGATCTGCGGGACCACGCCCGAGGCCATGATGTTGCGCTGAAAGACCTCGGCGTATCCCGCCAGGGACGCGACGCCCTCCTGGATCCGCGCGCCGCCCGAATCGTTGATCCCGATCACCGGTGCGCCGTTCTGCACCGCCATATCCATCACCTTGCAGATCTTCTCGGCATGGGTTTCCGACAGCGAGCCGCCGAAGACGGTGAAATCCTGGCTGAAGACATAGACCATCCGGCCGTTGATCGTGCCCCAGCCTGTCACCACGCCGTCGCCATAGGGGCGGTCCTTCTCCATCCCGAAATCGGTGCAGCGATGCGCCACGAACATGTCGAATTCCTCGAAGCTGCCTTCGTCGAGCAGCAGCTCGATGCGTTCGCGCGCGGTCAGTTTGCCCTTACCGTGCTGCGCGTCGACGCGCTTTTGCCCGCCACCCAGCCGGGCGGTCTTGCGGCGGGATTCAAGCTCTTCGAGAATGTCTTTCATCGGGTGCCTCCCTGGCATCTGCACCGGACCATAATGGGTTCGCCTGCGGGCAGAAAGTCCTGACTGGCAGATTTGCAAACCATTCTGCAGAGCAAATATGCTAATTGAATATCTGCAAACTGACGCGCACCGAAACATCGCTCTTGGCCTGCCGCCGCAATCGCTCTATCTCACCGCAATGAGTTCCGCACCGAAGGTCCGGTTCCTGGACCGCTCGACCCCGCCCCATATCATGACGCTTGTGCTGATGACCGGCATGGCAGCCATGACGATGAACATGTTCCTGCCCTCGCTGCCGGCGATGACCGAGTATTTCGGCACCGATTACAGCGTGATGCAGCTTTCCGTCGCACTCTATCTCGGCGTCAACGCCGCGCTGCAGCTCTTCGTCGGGCCGATCTCGGACCGGTTCGGGCGGCGTCCGGTGCTGCTCTGGGGCTTCGGGCTGTTCATCGCCGCCACTGTCGGTTGCATCCTCGCTCCCACGGTCGAGCTGTTCCTGATCTTCCGCATGGGCCAGGCCGCCAGCGTGGTCGCGATGGTGCTCAGCCGCGCCGTGGTGCGCGACATGGTTCCGCAGGATCAGGCGGCCTCGATGATCGGCTATGTCACGATGGGCATGGCGGTTGTGCCGATGATCAGCCCGGCGCTCGGCGGCTGGCTGGACGAGCAATTCGGCTGGCAGGCGACCTTCTGGTTCCTGCTGGTGACGGGCGGCCTGACGATGTGGCTGATCTGGACCGATCTGGGAGAGACCAACGCCATCCGCCCAAGCTCATTTCGCGATCAGGTGCGCGACTATCCCGAATTGCTGACCTCGCAGAGGTTCTGGGGCTATTGCCTTGCCGCCGCGCTCGCCTCGGGCGCGTTCTTCGCCTATCTCGGCGGCGCGCCCTTCGTCGGCAGCGTGGTCTTTGGATTGCCGCCCTCGACGCTCGGTTTCTTCTTCGGCGCACCGGCGCTTGGCTACATGCTGGGCAATTTCCTGTCGGGCCGCTACTCGATCCGGTTCGGCGTCAACCGCATGGTGCTTTGGGGATCGCTGCTGTCGAGCCTCGGTGTCGCCACGTCGCTGCTGATCTTCCTGACCGGTTTCGGCAGCGTCCATTCGTTCTTCGGCTTCATGACCTTCGTCGGGCTTGGCAACGGTCTGGTGATGCCCAACGCGACCTCGGGAATGCTGTCGGTGCGGCCGCATCTGGCGGGCACCGCCTCCGGCCTCGGCGGCGCGATCATGATCGGCGGCGGCGCTGTGCTGTCGGCCCTTGCCGGCGCGCTTCTGGTGCCGGGCCGGGGGCCCTATCCGCTGCTCTGGATCATGCTGACAGTCTCGGCGCTGTCGGTGGTTTCGATCCTCTGGGTGATTGCCCGCGAACGGCGCATCGGGATTGCCTGAGGCGGTTTGCAAAGGCTAGATTGCGGCGTAGCTAAATTGCAAAGGCCGGGCCATGCCAACCCAGAAACTCTATGCAGGAAGCAAGCTGCGCGAGACCCGCACCCGGCTGGGCCTGACCCAGAAGGCTTTCGCGGAAAAGCTGGGCGTCTCGCTGCCCTATCTCAACCAGATGGAGAACAACAACCGCCCTGTCTCGACCGGCGTGGTGCTGGCGCTGGCGCAGGAATTCGGCTTCGACGTCACCGAGCTTTCGACCGGCGACGCCGAGCGCATCGTGACCGACATGCGCGAGGCGCTGGCCGATCCGGTCTTTGCCGATACGACGCCGCCGGTCGCCGATCTGCGGCTGGCCGCATCGAATGCACCGGCACTGGCGCGGGCCTTCCTGGAACTGCACCGCGCCTACCGGCAAAGCCACGAACGGCTCGCCTCTCTGGACGAGGCGCTGGGGCGCGAGGGCAGTTCGGTGCGCCCGAGCCCCTGGGAAGAGGTGCGCGACTTCTTCCACTATTGCGACAACTATATCGACGCTGTCGACCGGGCGGCCGAACGCTTCGCCAAGCTGAAAAGCGATCCCGCAGAGGCCGCGGCGGCGGCGCTGCGAAGCCGCGGCGTCGAGATCTCCGTGACCCGGCAGGCCCCGCTTCGGCAATTCGACGCGGCCACGAAGCGCCTGACGCTGTCGAGCGCCGCCGCCAGCGCAACGCAGAGGTTTCAGCTGCTGCATCAGGTGGCGCTGGTCACGCAGAACAAGCTGCTCGAAGCAACGCTCGACCTTGCCCGGTTCCACAGCGACGAGGCGCGTGCCATCGCCAAGATCGGGCTGGCCAACTATTTCGCCGGCGCGGCGCTGCTGCCCTACCATGCCTTCCAGGCGGCGGCCGAGGAAACCCGGCACGATCTGGAACGGCTGGCCGAGATGTTCGGCGCGTCGATCGAGCAGGTCGCGCACCGGCTTTCCACGCTTCAGCGCCCCGGCGCGAAGGGCATTCCGTTCTTCTTCGTGCGCGTCGATCAGGCCGGCACGATCACCAAGCGGCACTCCGCGACGCGGCTGCAATTCGCCCGGTTCGGCGGCGCCTGCCCGCTATGGAACGTGCACCGGGCTTTCGAGGTGCCGGGCCGGTTCCTGCGCCAGCTTGCCGAAACGCCCGATGGTGTCCGCTATTTCTGTCTTGCGCGCGACGTTTCGAAACCCGGCGGGTCGTTTCACGCCCCGGTCCGGCGTTTCGCGATCGGGTTGGGCTGCGAGGTGCAGCATGCCGCACGGCTGGTCTATGCCGACGATCTGGACGTGACCAAGCCGAAGGCGTTCGAGCCGATCGGCATTTCCTGCCGGATCTGCGAAAGGCGGGAATGCCACCAAAGGTCCGTGCCGCCGCTGGAACACCGGCTGGCCGTCGATCCCGACCGGCGCGGCGTGCTGCCTTACGCGATCGACGGCGGCTGAGCGTTCAGGCGACGCCTTCGGACAGCAACCGCCAGATCTCGTCCTTCAGGGCCATGCGCTGCTTTCGCAGATCGGCCTCGTGCAGCTCGTCTGTCGGCTCGACATTGGTTTCCGCGCGATGCACGGCGCGGTTCACATCGTGATAGCGGTCGACGAGTTTCGCGAAATGCGGATTGGCTTCCTTCAACTCGTGGATACGCTCGGCCTTGTCGGGAAATTCTTCTGACAGTTCGTGCGGCGTGTGACCCATATCGTCCTCCAATGTTTGCAGTCGCCGGCAGGCTAGCCGCCGCGCCGCGATGCAACATTGATCCTCGTCAAATGCCGGTCACTGCCGGGCGCGGCGCCAGCCTGCCGCAATCGCCTCGGCCTCGGTGCAGAACCAGCGCTCGCCGCGGGCGGGGCTGATCCGGGTCTCGTCGTAGAATTTCTGTCCCGGCAGATGATAGATACTGCCCGATCTCGAGATGTTTCCCTTGATGGCACAGTCGCCCTCGGCCACCTGCGGAACGGGTTGTTTCGCCGCGCGATGGGCCGAAGGATCTTCAAGCGTTCCGGACCAGATGCCACGGCTGGTGATCGCGGCTTCCTTTTCGGCGTCGATGTAATCCAGCGAATACTTGCGGTAGGCCTGCGCGGCCCCAAGCCGCACCAGCGTATCGGCAATGTCGCGATCCCCGACACGGCATTTCGACACCTTTCGGCCGTAACGGTCGATATCCAGCACGGTGCAGCGGGCGGTGCGGCCGTCGAACTGTTCCCTCGCGACTTCTGTCGCCCAAGTGCCGCAACGCCATCGCACGCCGTCGCTGCGCTGGCAGAGCTGATCGGCTTCGGGCGCGTCGATGCCGAAAAGCCTGACCTTGGTCGCACCCACGGTCAGCGTATCGGCATCCGAGAATGAAACCCGTCCCGCAAGCTCTTCCGCCTGCGCGGCAAATCCCAGTCCGAGGGCCAAAACAATCAGTGAACAAATCCTTAACATGATCGACCTATCGGCCACTGCGTCGGGGATTTCAAGACCGTCGCCATTTCAGCCGCGACGGGTTAGGCTGCCCGCCAGATGACCCAGAATCGTCCCGTGACGCCCGGTTTCGGGTAGACATGCGGGCGGCGCTGTCTTTTTATTGACTGGTCAATCAAGAAAAACAGGGAGACTTCGAAATGAAACTCAGATCAACCTTGTCGGCGCTTGCGCTGGCAACAATGGCCGCACCCGCAATGGCCGATTGCGAAACCGTGGTCTTTTCCGATGTCGGCTGGACCGACATCACCGCGACCACCGCCGTGACCACCACGCTGCTGGAGGCGCTCGGATACGAGACCGATATCAAGCTGCTCTCGGTTCCGGTCACCTATACCGGGCTGGCGGAAGGCGATATCGATGTGTTCCTGGGCAACTGGATGCCCACGATGGAGGCCGACATCGCACCCTACCGCGAGGCCGGCACCGTCGATACCGTCCGCGCCAATCTGGAGGGCGCGAAATACACCCTCGCCGCGAACAAGGCCGCCGCCGATCTGGGCATCACCAGCTTCGACGCCATCGCCGCGCAGAAAGATGCGCTGGAGGGCAAGATCTACGGGATCGAACCGGGCAATGACGGCAACCGGCTGATCATCGACATGATCGCCGAGAATGCCTTCGGTCTGGACGGGTTCGAGGTCGTGGAAAGCTCGGAACAGGGCATGCTGGCGCAGGTCGCCAAGGCCGACCGCGGCGGCGAGCCGGTGGTCTTCCTTGGCTGGGAACCGCATCCGATGAACGCCAATTTCGAGCTGACCTATCTTGAAGGCGGCGACGACTGGTTTGGCCCGGATCTGGGTGGCGCCACGGTCTATACCAACACCGCCGCCGGCTTCACCGAGGAATGCCCGAATGTCGGCGCCTTGCTGAACAATCTCGAATTCAGCCTGCAGATGGAAAACGAGATCATGGGCGCGATCCTCGATGACGGCGAGAGCCCCGAAGCCGCGGCCACCGCCTGGCTGAAGGAGAATCCGGGCGTACTGGACGGCTGGCTGCAAGGCGTCACCACCAAGGATGGCGGCGATGCGATGGCGGCCGCAAAGGCCGAACTTGGCCTGTAAGCCAAACGGGCGGCTATCCGTCCTTGGCGGCCCGCTTGGGCATCAGCGCGTCATCGACCTCGGTGGCGCGCCGATACGCCTTGCGGGCTTCCAGGCGCGCCCAGTAATCGGCAAAGCCGGGGCGCTCGGGCAGCGTCTTGAACCGCAGACCCCAGCCGATCTGCGAGCCGAGATAGACATCCACAGCAGAGAAACGGTCACCGAGAATGTAGGACCGGCCATCGGCGAACAGCCCTTCAAGCGTGTCGCAAACCCGCGTCAGGCTGCCATATCCGACCCGCCCCTCAAGCTCGGGCCCCTCGGCCTTGACGCCAAGCGAGGCGTTGGTGACGGCGGCCTCGACCGGCCCGGCGCCGAAAAACAGCCAACGGTAATACGGGCCGCGATCGGCGCTGCCGACCGCAGGCGCAAGACCGGCATCGGGGAATGCATCGGCGAGATAGGTGCAGATCGCGGCGGCTTCGGTCACGATAACTTCGCCGTGGCGGATCGCGGGAACCTTGCCCATCGGGTTGACCGCCAGGTAGTCGGGCGATTTCATCGGCGGGCCAAAGTCGACGATCTCGGCGCGGTAGGGCACGCCGGTTTCCTCGGCCATCCAGCGGGCAATTCGGCCCCGCGACATCGGGTTGGTATAAAGTACGAATTCGGTCATGATCGCCTCTGCCCGGATGCGGCAACGATCGCATCCGAGGACGGATTCGGCAACGGGGGACCGACGCGATGGATTGGCTGACCGATACCAAGATTCCCATCGGCCGAACCGCCAAACAGGCATTCGACTGGCTGCAGGACAATCTCGGGGTCTTCTTCGACCTTCTGGCCGATGCGATGGAGGCGCTGATCAACGGCGTGCTCTGGGTGCTCCAGACGCCGCACCCGCTTTTCATCGTCGCGTTTTTCGTCGGGCTGACATGGCTGCTGCAACGGTCATGGAAAACCTGCCTTCTGATCCTGCTCGGTTTTCTCTTCATCCTCAACCAGGGCTATTGGGAAGAGACCACCGAAAGCCTGACGCTGGTGCTGTCGGCCTGCGTGGTCTGTATGGCCATCGGCGTTCCGATCGGGATCGCGGCCGCGCACCGCCCCCGGCTTTACCGGTGGATGCGGCCGGTTCTGGACCTGATGCAGACGCTGCCGACCTTCGTCTACCTGATCCCGGCCATCGTCTTCTTCGGCATCGGCATGGTGCCGGGGCTGATCGCGACGGTCATCTTCGTGCTGCCGGCACCGATCCGGCTGACCCATCTGGGCATTAGTTCCACTCCGCAGCCCTTGCTGGAAGCCTCGCAGGCCTTCGGCGGGACGCCGCGCCAGACGCTCTGGAAGGTCGAGCTGCCCTATGCGCTGCCGCAGATCATGGCCGGGCTGAACCAGACGATCATGCTGTCGCTCTCGATGGTGGTGATCGCGGCGCTGGTCGGTGCCGACGGGTTGGGCGTGCCGGTGGTGCGGGCGCTGAACCAGGTCAACACCGCGCTCGGCTTCGAAAGCGGTTTCGTCATCGTCGTGGTCGCGATCATGCTTGACCGCATGCTTCGGGTGGAACGCAAATGAGCGCGGTCGAGTTCGATAATGTTTCCATCGTGTTCGGCGAGAAGCCCGACACCGCGCTGCCGCTGATGGACAAGGGCCAGAGCCGGGAAGAGATCCAGACCGAGACCGGTCAGGTTCTGGGCGTCCATGACTGCACGCTGGATGTCGGCGACGGCGAGATCCTGGTGCTGATGGGCCTGTCGGGTTCCGGCAAGTCCACGCTTCTGCGCGCGGTCAACGGGCTCAATCCGGTCGCGCGCGGCGAGGTCCGGGTGAAGACGAGGGACGGCATGACCTCGGTCACCCATGCCGGCAGGGCGACTCTGCGCAAGCTGCGGCTGAACACGATCGCGATGGTGTTCCAGCAGTTCGGCCTGCTGCCGTGGCGCACCGTCGCCGAGAATGTGGGCCTGGGGCTGGAACTTGGCGGCATGCCGAAGACGGAGCGAGAGGAAAAGGTCTCGGAACAGCTGAAGCTGGTCGGCCTGGCCGATTGGGCCGATCGCAAGGTCGGCGAGCTTTCCGGCGGCATGCAGCAGCGCGTCGGCCTCGCCCGCGCCTTTGCCACCGATGCGCCGATCCTCTTGATGGACGAACCGTTTTCCGCGCTCGACCCGCTGATCCGGGCGCGGCTGCAGGACGAATTGCTGGACCTGCAGCAGAAATTGCAGCGCACGATCATCTTCGTCAGCCACGATCTCGACGAAGCCTTCAAGCTGGGCAACCGCATCGCCATCATGGAGGGCGGGCGGATCGTGCAATGCGGCACGCCGCGCGATATCTTCACCAATCCGGCAAACGAGTATGTGGCGGATTTCGTGGCGCATATGAACCCGCTCGGCGTGCTCTGCGCGCGCGACGTGATGGAGCCGACCACGGACAGCCCGGCCGAGTCGGTCGGCCCGGACGAGATGATCCAGAACGTGATGGAACGTGTCCGCGCCAACGGCAGGCCGATCGGCGTGGTCGAGGACGGGAAATTGCTGGGTCAGGTTACCAAGGACACCGTACTGACGCGTCTGCTGGACCCGCGCGGCAGCTAGGCACAGGCTGTCGGCAGGCGGATTTTCTTAACGAAATCATAATGTTGCGGGCGTCGTCTTAATTTCCGGCGAGGCGTTGGCTTTCCGCCCCGATCTCAATGGCTTGGCCGGAAATGTTTCGCATGCGAAACACCTGCGCCCCGCGGCTCAAAGCTTCGCCGCGTTGACCGGGGGCGTCACCGGGCGGCGGCGCAGCTGCGCCTCGCGCAGGGTGATATAGCTGATCGCCGCGATGATCATGCCGCCGCCCAACAGAACGTAGGGATCGACGCCTTCATCGAACACCAGCGCGCCCAGCAGCGTTGCCCAGACAAGCTGCAGGAAGGTGACGGGTTGCGTCACCGTCAGCGGCGCGTCCGCGAAGGCGCGGGTCATGCAGTAATGCCCGCTGGTCGCAAGCACCGCGACGAGGGCCAGCCAGGCGCACTGCCCCAGCGAGGGCGGCACCCAGACGGCGACGGCGAACGGCGCAAGGCCGATCGTCACCGTCAGCGACAGCATCGCCACGACCGCGCCCGCGGGCGCAAGGCCCGACAGCCGCTTCGCGAAGAGATAGGAGACACCGAAACAGATCGCCGCGCCAAGCTGCGCCAGGTGCCCCGGCTCGACCAGCCTGACCCCCGGCCGAAGCACGACGATCGCGCCGGCCAGCGCCACGGCGATGGCCAGCACGCGGCGAAACGCCAGACGCTCTCCGAAGATGACGGCTGCACCGATCGTCACGACGATCGGGTTGAGATAACCGATCGCCGTCACCTCGGCGACCGGGATACGCGCCATCGCGAAGAACCACAGCGTCACCGCCAGGGTATGCAGCGTCCCGCGCCAGAGAAACAGCGGCCCCGCCCCCGCAACGAAGCCCGCCCGCAGCGCCGGAACCAGCGTCGGCATCAGGAACAGCAGACCGAAGGCGAAGCGCATGAAGGCATTCTGCACCGCCGGCAGATCGGTGCCGAGATAGCGCACGATGCCGGTCACGCCGACAAAGCTGAGCCCGCTGGCCAGCATCCAGAGAATTCCGGCAAGCGGACGGTCGGCGCGAATGGTCATGGCGGCAGATGACCCGATCGCTGCGGCAGGCACAAGGGGGCCAGGCGCGCCAGGCTAGAGCTGCGCCGCCACCTCTTCGGGCACGTCGATATTCGCGGTCACGTTCTGGACGTCGTCATCGTCCTCGAGCGCCTCGATCAGCTTCATCACCTTCTGCGCGGTCTCCAGATCGACCTCGGTCACGGTCTGCGGCTTCCAGATCAGCTTGGTGGTCTCGGATTCGCCCAAGGACGTCTCAAGCGCGGCGGACACTTCGTTGAGCTCGGTATCGGCGCAGTAGATCCAATGACCTTCCTCGTCGCTTTCGACATCCTCGGCGCCCGCCTCGATCGCGGCCATCATCACCGCGTCGGCATCGGCGGCATCGGCGGGGTACATGATCTCGCCCTTGCGGTCGAACATGAACGAGACCGAGCCGGTCTCGCCCAGATTGCCGCCGTTCTTGGTGAAGGTCGACCGGACGTTCGAGGCGGTGCGGTTGCGGTTGTCGGTCATCGCCTCGACGATCACGGCGATGCCGTTCGGGCCGTAGCCTTCATAGCGGATCTCGTCGTAGTTCTCGGCGTCGCCGCCCTGGCTTTTCTTGATCGCGCGGTCGATCACGTCCTTCGGCACGGAATTGGACCGTGCCTCCTTGACCGCCAGCCGCAGGCGCGGGTTCTTGTCGGGATCGGGATCGCCCATCTTCGCGGCGACCGTGATCTCTTTCGAGAGCTTCGAGAAGAGTTTGGCGCGCAACTTGTCCTGCCGGCCCTTGCGGTGCTGGATGTTCGCCCATTTCGAATGGCCCGCCATAGCCCTGTTCCCATCAGTGATTTCGGCATTGCGCCTCTATATGTCACCGATCGCCCCCGCCGCAAGACCCGCGGGGCGTTGCAATCGGCGCGGCAATCCGCTTGGCTGCTGCGACCAGTTCCGGAGGCAAGCGTGACGACCGATCAGATCATCCTCTTCCTGCTGTTCGGCACCGTCTTCGCCCTGCTGATCTGGGGGCGGTTCCGCTATGACCTGATCGCCTTCGCCGCGCTGATGGCGGGCGTGGTGCTCGGGGTCGTTCCGGTCGATCAGGCATTCAGCGGTTTCGGCCATCCGGCGACGCTGATCGTGGCGCTGGTGCTGATCGTTTCGGGCGGGCTGGTCCGCTCGGGCGCGGTGTTCCTGATCACGCGGACCCTGGTCGACAGCGCGCGCGGACTTGGCGCCCATATCGCGATCATGGGCGCGGTCGGCGGCGTCCTGTCGGCCTTCATGAACAACGTGGCGGCGCTGGCGCTCTTGATGCCGGTCGACATCCAGACCTCGCGCAAGGCGGGACGCACACCGGGGCTGTCGCTGATGCCGCTGTCCTTCGCGACGATCCTGGGCGGCATGGCAACGCTGATCGGCACCCCGCCCAACATCATCATCGCGGCAATCCGCGAGGACGCGCTTGGCGCGCCCTTCGCGATGTTCGATTTCGCGCCGGTCGGGGCGGTGACGGCGCTGGCGGGGCTCGTCTTCGTGGCGCTGGTCGGCTGGCGGCTGATCCCGCATCAGGCGGATGCGGACGCGTCGGCATCGGGATTGGACGATATCGCGCAGTACATCGCGGAACTGACGATCCCGGAAGACAGCAAGCATGTCGGCAAGCGCCTGAACGAGCTTTACGAGACCGCCGAGAAGAACGACGTCGCGATCCTCGGCCTGGTGCGCGGCGGCGAGCGGCGCTATGGCACGCAGCGCAACACCAAACTCGAGGCCGGCGACACGCTTGTTCTGGAAGCCACGCCGGATGCGCTGGACGAATACCGCGCGGCGCTGTCGCTGGATTTTTCGGACCGGGAACGCGAGGACATGCTGCAGGCCGAAGGCGAGGGCCTGAGGGTCGTCGAATGCGTCGTGACGGAGGCGTCGCGGATCAACGGCAAGACCGCGCAGGCGATCGGCCTGTCATGGCGGCGGCGGACGGTTCTGATGGGGATATCGCGGCAAGGCAAGCGGATGCATAAGCAGCTTCGCAAGACGGTGATCCATCCCGGCGATATCCTGTTGCTGCTGGCGCCGAAGGAACAGGCCGACGATGTCGTGGACTGGCTGGGATGTCTGCCCCTGGCCGATCGCGGTCTGGCGGTGACCGAGCACCGCAAGGTCTGGCTGGCCATCGGCCTGTTCGGCGCGGCGGTGGCGGCGGCGAGCCTGGGCTGGATCTACCTGCCCATCGCGCTCGGCATCGTGGTCATCGGCTATGCGCTGACCCGGATCGTGCCCCTGTCCGAGATCTATACCCATGTCGAATGGCCGGTCGTGGTGCTGCTGGGCTCGATGATCCCGCTTGGCGCGGCGCTGGAAACCTCGGGCGGGACCGAGCTGATCGCCGGCGGTCTGGTCGGCGTCACGCAAGGGATGCCGGCCTGGGCGATCCTGACGGTGCTGATGGTCGTCACGATGACGTTGTCGGACGTGCTGAACAACACCGCGACGACCATCGTGGCGGCGCCGGTCGGCATCCAGATGGCCGAGAGCCTGAATGTTTCGCCCGATCCGTTCCTGATGGCGGTGGCGGTCGCGGCCTCCTGCGCGTTCCTGACGCCGATCGGCCACAAGAACAACACGCTGATCCTCGGACCCGGCGGCTACCGCTTCGGGGATTACTGGCGCATGGGCCTGCCGCTGGAGGTGCTGGTGGTGGCGGTTTCGGTGCCGTCGATCCTGGTGTTCTGGCCGCTCTAGAATGCGCACGCGCCTGTGGCGCGCGCGGCCTCCGGCGGGGATATTTGCGAGACAATGAAGATCAGGGGGCGGTGAAGACCTGACCGGCGACAGAGACGGTGGGAGTGTTGCCCGCCGCGCCGGGGCGCAGTTCGAGCCGCGAAATCGCCGGATCGGAGCCCTGCACCCGGTAGTCCAGAAGATGCGGGCAGCCGGAGAGCTGGCCGGTCCAGTCGCGGGCCCGGCCCGGGCGATGCCCCACACAGAGCGACCTGTCCGACATCAGCAGGGTCAGCCCGACCGGATAGAGCAGCGCGCGCTGCGGCGCGGCCGGTCCGGCCGGCCCGGTGCCCGTCGCGGTCGCGCCGCAGGCGGACAGCAGGAGGCAGAGGAGGACGGGCCGCACGACGCTAGACCGGCCAGAAGAACGGGATCAGCAGGCTGGCGGATATCCCGAGCATGATGTTGAGCGGAATTCCGACCCGCATGTAATCGGTGAACTTGTAGCCGCCGGGGCCGTAGACCAGCATGTTCGTCTGGTAGCCGATCGGGGTGGCGAAGGCGGCGGAGGCGGCGAACATCACCGCGACGACCAGCGGTCGCGGATCGAGGCCGAGCGCATGGCCCAGTTCGATCGCGATCGGCGCGAAGATCACGCCGACTGCGTTGTTCGACACAAGCTCGGTCAGGGTGGAGGCGAGCAGATAGATCACCAGGATCACCACGAAGGGGGGCAGGCCCGCGAGATAGGGCCCGACCGTATCGACGATCAGGCCGACAGTGCCGACATGCTCCAGCCCGACGCCCACCGCCAGCATCGCGAAAATGAGCGCCAGAAGCCGGCCCTCGACGAAGGAAAAGGCCTCCTCGGCGTCGATGCAGCGGGCAAGGAAGATCACCGCGACGCCGACGACCGCCAAGGCAAGGATCGGGGCCACGCCCAGCGCCGACAGCACCACGACGCCGACCAGAACGCCGATCGCGATGGGCGCCTGGCTGCGGCGATAGGCGCGAACGGCCGGATGCGAGATGTCGACAAGCTCCATGTCCACGGCCAGGCGTTCGATATCCTCGGGCGCGCCTTCCAGAAGCAGCGTGTCGCCGACGCGCACCACCAGATCGTCAAGCTGCCGGCCGATATTCTGGTTCCGCCGGTGCACCGCCAGCGGATAGACACCATAACGGCGGCGCAGCCGCATCGAGCCGAGCGAGCGCCCGACCATCCGGCAGCCCGGCGTGATCAGCACCTCGACCGTCGTGGTCTGCACCGAGGTCAGTTCGTCCACCATGCGGACGTCCTTGTTCTGCTGCAGGCCCAGCAGTTCGGCCATCTCGGTGCGCAACACCACCCGGTCGCCGACCTGCCAGCTCCACGCCCTTCAGGTTGCGCCGCAACGAGGCATCGCCGCGCACCACGTCGATCAGCCGCACGCCCTCGCGCTTGAAGAGGTCGCACCTCGTGCACCTCGCGCCCGATCAGGTTGCAATCCGGCGGGATCACGGCCTCGGTGAAGAATTTCATCTTGCGGCGGTCGCTGAGCAGCATATCCGCCATGGACTGTCGCGGTCCGGCAGCAGGCGCGGCCCGATCAGCGCCAGATAGACCATGCCCCAGATCACCAGCACCACGGCCAGCGGCGTCACCTCAAAGATGGTGAACGGCTCGAGCCCCTCGGCCCGCGCCACACCATCGACCAGCAGGTTGGTCGAGGTCCCGATCAGGGTGATCGTGCCGCCAAGGATCGCCGAATAGCTTAGCGGGATGAGCATTTTCGACGCCGGAATGCCCATGGTCCGCGCGATCTGGACGAACACCGGGATCATCACCACCACCACGGGCGTGTTGTTCATCACCGCCGACCCGATGGCAACACGACCAAGGCCGAGCAGGATGATCAGCGTCAGCGCGGCCGGCTCGGGCGCGCGTCTCGGCCAGCTGGGTCAGCCATTCGAGCGCCCCGGTGCGCACCAGCGCCGCCCATGATCAGGAACATCGCGATGATCGTCCACGGCGCGGGGTTGGAGAGCACGACAAGCGCGGCATCGTAGGGCAGCATGCCGAAAACAAGCATCAGCGCCGCGCCGAAGATCGCCACCACCTCTGCGGGATAGCGTTCCGATACGAAGAGAACGAACATCCCGATGATGAGGGCGAGACCGAGCAGGGCCATCGTCATGTCCGAGAGTCCAAGCTCTATCATCGCGCTCCCCGCGTCGGTTCCGGTCCCGCATCATGGGGCAGCGGCGTGGAGGCCGCAAGCGCTGTCGCGGGGCGCGGCTGCACTAGGAAAAGCCCCGCGAAGATCACCGCGAGCGCCAGCCAGATCCAGCCGGAATAGCTTTCCGACAGGATCAGCATGGCCCAGAAGATGCCGAAGGCGGTAACCAGATAGGAGACCTGCGCGGCAAAGACGCTGCCCGACCGCCCGACCAGCCAAACATAGCCGGCATAGGCCAGGGCGTGGATCGCCGAGGACAGGATCAGCGCGATGTCGGGGCCGGTCAGATCGGCATGGGGCGGGATCCAGGTGCCCGATAGCACCGCGAGCGGCGCGGTCAGCACGATGCCGACCAGCGAGGCCCCGAGCAGCGCCTGCATGCGGCCACAGCCCGCCGGTGCCCCATTTCGACGACGATATTGCCCTCGAGCCGCGTAGAAGACCGGTGCGCCAGCGCCAGCGGGACGAAGGCCGCCATCCGCGGTCCGGCAGGCTCGCCTCCGGCACGATCAGCAGCGACGATCCCGACAAGGCCAACGATCAGCCCCAGCGAGCCGCTCCAGCCTGAAGCGCTCCAGTGCCCATCAGGAGCGCGATCGGAAACGCCAACATCGGCACCGTGGACATGATGATCGACATGACGCCCGCCGGGCAGGTGATGCGCGCGGCCTCGTATAGGAGGCCGTATTCGGCAGCACTGTGCCGATCAGCGCGATGACCATGGTAAAGCCGCAATGCGGGCGTCCCAGCGGCAGGGGCCGGCGGCGGATCAGGTTGATGATGCCGAGGAACAGCGCGCCGATCACGAATTGCCAGAAGATCAGGCCGAAATGGCGATAGCCGTCCGATACCGCGATCTTCATCATCGGCTGCGTCGCGCCCCAGGCGGCCCCCAATGCGACGAGCGCGCCCAGCAGCGCCCATCGGCCTGTCACGGCGCGGAAGCCTCTAGCCGCCCGCCGTCGCGGATCATCACGGTGCGGGTGGCCTTTCCTGTCCTGTCGTCGATCTCGACGTAAAGGCCGGACAACGTCGCCTCGCCCGCCGCGGGGCTGAAGCGTTCACGGCCCATCCCGGTGATGAAGCGTCGCAGCGGTTCGGCCTTGTCCATGCCGATGACCGAATCGTAATCGCCGCACATGCCGGCATCGGTCTGATAGGCGGTGCCGCCCGGCAGCGTCATCGCATCGGCGGTCGGAACATGGGTGTGGGTGCCGACGACCACGCTGGCCCGTCCGTCGCACCAGTGACCCATCGCCATCTTCTCGGAGGTCGCTTCGCAATGCATGTCGACCAGGCTGGCATTGACCATCCCGCCCATCGGATGGGCGCGCAGAACGGCGTCGATCGCAGAAAATGGATCGTCGAAGGGCCGTTTCATGAACACCTGGCCCAGCACCTGGGCGACCAGGATCTTGCGCCCGCCGGCCACATCGAACACCCGCGATCCCTTTCCGGGGGCGGACTTGGCGTAGTTGAGGGGGCGCAAAAGACGCGGCTCGGACTCGATGAATTGCAGCATGTCCTTCTGGTCGAAGGCATGATCGCCAAGCGTCACGCAATCGGCGCCGGCATCGAGCAGCAGCTTGGCATGGGCGCCGGTCAACCCGGCGCCGTTGCTGGCATTCTCGCCATTGACCACCACGAAATCGAGCCGCCAGTCGGCCCGCAGACGCGGCAGACGGGACTCGACCGCGGTCCGGCCGGAGCGGCCCATGACATCGCCAAGGAACAGAAGTCTCATGCAAGAGTGCTAGGGTGCGGCGGGCGCGAGGGCAAGCACGGTTTGACCCGCTAGAACGTCATGACGCCCGCTTCGGTGACGATGGCGTCGAGCCCCTGGTCGGTCGGCTCGACAGGCAGGTCCTCGGCCTGCTGGGCCGCATAGGCGAAGCCGATGGCAAGCACCGGGCCGCTCTGGCGCAGCAGGTCCAGCGTGCGGTCGTAGAAGCCGCCGCCATAGCCCAGCCGGCGGCCCTTCGCATCGAAGGCGACAAGCGGCAGGACGACGATTTCGGGTATCACGATCTCGGCCCTGACCGGCACCATCGCGCCGAACGGACCTGCGACCATGGCGGCATCCGCCTCCCAGCGATGAAATTCCAGCGGCCGGCCCTCGCCCAGCACGATCGGAATGCCGACCGGTCCGAAGCGCGCCAGTTCGGCCATCGCGGGAAGCGGGTCGATCTCGGTCCGGATCGGCATGTAGGCGGACATCGGGCGGCCGCGATGGGCGGTCAGATGGTCGAGAAGGCACGCCGCCCCTGCCCGGCTCGCCTCGGCGGAATGGGCGGCGGCGCGGCGCGTGAAAGCGGCCTTGCGCGCCTGGGCCTTGCGAACGGCTATGTCCGGTGAGGATGCCAACGATCAGATCAGCAGCATCGCCGCGAGGCCAAGGAAGGCGAAAAAGCCGACCACATCGGTGACGGTGGTCACGAAGGCGCCCGAGGCCAATGCCGGATCGATGCCGAACCGTTCCAGAACCACCGGGATGCCGATCCCGGCAAGTCCTGCGACCACGAGGTTGATGACCATCGCCACCGCGATCACCAGCCCAAGCATCGGCGAGCCGAACCAGAAGAATCCGACCAGCCCCATCAGAACGGCGAAGATCACCCCGTTGGCCAGGCCGACCAGCGCCTCGCGCCGGATCACCCGCCAGACGTTGGACCCGGTAAGGTCGCGCGTGGCGATGGCGCGCACCGCGACGGTCAGCGCCTGGGTGCCGGCATTGCCGCCCATCGAGGCGACGATCGGCATCAGCACCGCCAGGGACACCAATTTCGCAATCGTGGATCCTCGAACATCGAGATCACCAGCGAGGCGAGGATCGCCGTCACCAGGTTCACCGCCAGCCAGGGCAAGCGCTGCTTGGTGGTTTCCATCACCTTGTCCGAAAGACTGCCCTCGCCGACGCCGGCGAGGCGCAGGATATCCTCTTCGTGTTCCTCGTCGAGCACCGCCATCGCATCGTCAATAGTAATGACACCGACCAGACGCCCGGTAACGTCCACGACAGGTGCCGAAATCAGGTGATACTGGTTGAACGCATAGGCGACATCGCCTTCCTCTTCGTCGACCTCGAAGGTCCGGAAGCTCGGCTCTGCGATATCCACGAGCTTCACGTCACGGCGCGACGACAGAAGCCGCCCCAGCGTAACATTGGCGACCGGATGCAGGCGGGCATCGACAAGGATCAGGTGATAGAACTGGTCCGGCAGCTCCTTGGCGCTGCGCAGGTAGTCGATCGCTTCGCCCACCGTCCAGTGTTCCGGTCCCATCACCACTTCGCGCTGCATCAGGCGGCCGGCGGAATATTCCGGATAGGTGAGCGCCTGCTGCACGGCGACGCGGTCGGCGTCTTCGAGCACGCCGAGAATGGCGTCTTGCTGGGGTTGGTCGAGGTCTTCCAGAAGATCGACGACATCGTCGGATTCAAGCTCGCGGACCGCGTCGGCAAGCACGTCGGGCTGGAGATAGCTGATTACCTCGTCACGGATTCCCTCGTCGAGTTCGGACAGGATCTCGCCGTCGAATTCGCGGCCATAGAGCGTGACCAGCGCCTTCCGCTCGTCTTCGTCGATCTGTTCGAGAAGGTCGGCGATGTCGGCTGCGTGCAGCGGCTCCATCAGCGCGGTCAGAAGCGGCGCATCGCCCGCCTCTACCGCCGCGCGGATCGCCGCGACGTCACGGCGATCGAGGACATAGGCGTCCTCGTCCCGATTAACTTCGGTATCCGGATCGTCGATCATGAACCTGCCCCCTGCGCGCTTTTCCTCACAATAGGCAAAAGACCTTCAGGGAAACAGAGGTTAATGGCCGATTTACCCGGAGCTTTTGGGCGCCTAGTATCGCGTGCTGGAACGGGGGGAAAAATGGCGAAATCTTCACTTCTGCTGGGGCAGACGCTTTGGTTCGCGGCTGATCCATTCCATGCTCCGGTCGAGGAGGCCGCGCGGCACAGGCGGCGCGGCGGCGTTCTGGTCGCCGATGGGCGGATCGCGGCAATCGGCGAAGGCGCGACGCTGCGCCAGGCGCATCCCGAAGCCGAGGTGACGGATTACGGCGACGGCCTGATCACCGCCGGATTTGTCGATTCGCATGTCCACTATCCCCAGACCGCGATGATCGCGAGCTGGGGCAAGCGGCTGATCGACTGGCTGAACAGCTATACCTTCCCCGAGGAAATGCGGTTCGGCGATCCGGATTATGCCGCCGAGATCGCGCGGCTCTATTTCGACCTGACGCTGGCGAACGGAACGACCACGGTCGCGAGTTACTGCACGATCCATCCCGAAAGCGTCGATGCCTTCTTCGGGGAAGCCCGGCGGCGCGGCGTCCGGGCCGCGGCCGGAAAGACCTGCATGGACCGCAACGCGCCGGAGGGGCTGCGCGACACCCCGCAAAGCGCCTATGACCAGTCGAAGGCGCTGCTGGAGAAATGGCATGGCGTCGAGCGGTTGTCCTACGCGATCACGCCGCGGTTCTCACCGACCTCGACACCGGAGCAACTGGCCGCGATGGGCGCGCTTTGGGGCGAATACCCCGATTGCCTGATGCAGACGCATCTGTCGGAACAGACGGACGAGGTGGAATGGGTGGCGAGCCTGTTTCCCGCGGCGCGCGACTATCTCGACACTTATGAAAGTCACGGCCTGCTTGGACCGGGCGGAATGTACGGACACACGATCTACCTGACCGAGCGCGAGAAAGACCGCCTGCGGGAGGTTGACGCCGCCCTGATCCACTGTCCGACCTCCAACACCTTCATCGGATCGGGCCTGTTCGACATGGGCGGGCTGAAGGCGGCCGGCCACCGGGTCGGCCTTGCGACCGATACCGGCGGCGGGTCGTCCTTTTCGATGCTCAGGACGATGGCCGCGGCCTACGAAGTCGGGCAGCTGCGTGGCACGCCGCTGCACGCGGCACAACTCTACTGGCTTGCCACCGTGGGATCGGCGCGGGCGATGCGGATGGACGACCGGATCGGCAATCTGCGTGAAGGGATGGAGGCCGACCTTGTCGTGCTTGATCTGGCATCCACACCTGCCACGGCACAACGCGCCGCCCGCGCCGAGGATTTCTGGGAAGCGCTGTTTCCGACGATCATGATGGGCGATGACCGAGCCATAAAGGCGGTGTGGATCAACGGCCGAGCCAAGTCGTGAACCGTTTGGCCCGCGTCAGCAGCCGGGCCGGGCCATGACCAGCACCCAATAGCCACCTGGCGCCTGCGCCACGCCGAATTCGGTGACCTTCGGGTTCAGGATATTGCGGCGGTGGCCAGGCGAGTTCATCCAGGCGTTGATGACGTTCGCGAGGTTCTTTCGGCCATAGGAAAGGTTCTCGTTAACGACGCAATAGTTGTAGCCCTGCCTGTCTACTCTGTCGCCGACAGAACGGCCGTTGGGGCTGGTATGTGAAAAGTAGCCGCGCGTCGCCATGTTGCTGGCATGTCCGGCCGCTGCCGCAGTCAGTTTTTGCGAGCGGGTGACCGGCGCCAACCCCTTGCGCGCCCGTTGGGCGTTCAACAGGCTGCGCGCGTCGCCGGCTTCGGCTGCACGGGTCACGGCTGGTGCGGCATACTGCTGGTCAGGTGTCGAAACCGGCTCGCAGGCAGCAAGCGCGAACAGACAGGCCGATGCCAGAATTGCAGTACGCACCACTGGATTTTCTCCTCGCTCAGTTCATCAGCCGATTGGCCAGCCGCGTCTGTATCCCAATCAGTTGCGGCAAATCAATGGTGACCATGTGGCCATCCCGGACGACCTGCCGGCCCTCGACGAAGAGATCCCGCACCTGGTTCGGGCCCGCCAGCAGGATCGCGGCAGGATCCCAGCTGCCGGCCGAGGCGACGCCCGTTACATCCCAGACCGCGATATCCGCCCGCTTACCCGGTTCGATGCGCCCGCAATCGTCGCGGCCCAGGACATCGGCCCCGCCGCGCGTCGCGATCTCCAGCGCTTCGCGCGCGCTCATCTTGTCCGCCCCTCTCACCACCCGCTGCAGCAACATGGCCTGACGCGCCTCGGCCACCAGATTGCCGCTGTCGTTCGAGGCCGATCCGTCGACCCCCAGCCCGACCCGGACGCCCGCATCCCGCATCGCGCGCACCGGCGCGATGCCCGAGCCAAGGCGGCAATTCGAACAGGGGCAATGCGCGACCCCGGTTCGCGATCGGGCGAAAAGATCAATCTCGGACCCGTCCAGTTTGACGCAATGCGCGTGCCAGACATCGGCTCCGGTCCAGCCCAGATCCTCGGCATATTGACCGGGCCGGCAGCCGAATTTTTCCAGCGAATAGGCGATGTCCTCGTCGTTCTCGGCAAGATGGGTGTGCAGCATGACACCCTTGTCGCGAGCAAGCAGCGCTGCGTCCCGCATCAGTTCGCGGCTGACCGAGAAGGGCGAACAGGGCGCTATTCCGATCCGCAGCATGGAGCCTTCCGACGCATCGTGGTGGGCGTCGATCACCCGGATGCAATCGTTCAGGATGTCGGCCTCGCGTTCCACCAGCGCATCGGGCGGCAGCCCGCCCGCGCTTTCCCCGATCGACATCGCACCGCGGGTCGGATGAAAGCGAAGACCGATTTCCTTCGCGGCATCGATCGTGTCGTCCAGGCGCGCGCCGTTGGGGTAGAGATAGAGATGGTCCGAACTGAGCGAACATCCCGACAAGGCCAGTTCCGCAAGACCGGTCAGCGCGGACACCCGCATCTCTTCGGGGCCGAACCGCGACCAGATCGGATAGAGCGTCTGGAGCCAGCCGAAAAGCAGGGCATCCTGCCCCTCCGGCACCGCGCGCGTCAGGGTCTGGTAAAGGTGATGATGGGTATTCACGAGACCCGGCGTCACGATGCAGCCGGTGACGTCGATGATCTCCCCTGTGGTCTCCAGACCGGGACCGATTTCGGCGATGATGCCATCGCGCAGCCGCAGGTCAACTTCGGCGAGTTCCCGCCGATCACCGTCCATGGTCAGAACGCAATGCGCATTCCGCAGCACAATTTCTTTGCTCATCGGATTTGCCTTCACACTTCGATTCGGCCCCGTTCGGTTGAAGTGTTTGCGGAAGCCGACAGAAGGGGCGAAGGACTCGGCGCCGTGCCAGTTTAGGCCTCGGGTTCGGGAAGGCGCAAGCCCGTCACACCTCTGGCACCTCGCCGAGAATTTCGAGGGCGGCGCGGTGAAGCTCGGCGCCCGCGGCGGCCACGACCCGCCCCCCCTCATGGGCCGGGCGTCCCTGCCAGTCGGTGATGATCCCTCCGGCCGCCTGGATCACCGCAATGGGGGCCTGAACGTCATAGGCCTGCAGGCCCGCCTCGACCACCAGATCGACGGTGCCGCCGGCAAGCAGCGCGTAGGCATAGCAATCCATGCCGTAGCGCGTCAGCCGCACCTGCCGCGAAAGGGCGCGGAACGCATCCCCCTCGGCGGCTGTGCCGACCTCTGGAAATGTGGTGAAGAGGATCGCCTCGGCCATCGCGGCCGCAGGTCGCACACCCAGTGGCTGGCCCTGTCCCTGGCGCAGAAGCTCGGCTCGGCCGAGACCGCCGACGAATCTCTCGCCCGTATAGGGCTGGTCGATCAGGCCGAGGATCGGGCCATCCGCATCGCGCACCGAGATCAGCGTGCCCCAGGTTGGCGTTCCGCTGATGAAACCGCGCGTGCCGTCGATCGGGTCGAGCACCCAGGTCAGCCCGCTTGTCCCGGTGACCGGGCCGAATTCCTCGCCCAGCACGCCATCGGCGGGACGCATGTCGTGCAAGACGGCGCGAATGGCCTGTTCGGCTTCCCGATCAGCCTGCGTGACCGGGTCGAAATGAGCCTTGGCCTTGTTGTCGGCCTTCAGCGCCTGACCCCGGAAATACCGCAGCGTGATCGCAGCCGCAGCATCCGCCGCCGCATGGGCGGCGCGCAGCAGCGCGTCACGTTCGGGTTGGGTCAGATCGGTCATCCGGCGCCCTTTGCCAGCTTATACCTGTGAGGGTGTAACCGGGCAAAGACCGCGAGACCACTGAAATTCAGGCGACGTCCGACAGCACGCGGGCCAGTTCGAAAAGCCGGCGGCGCTGGTTCTCGGGGATCGAGTAATAGGAGCGCACGAGTTCAAGCGCTTCCTTGTCGGCCATGATGTCGCCGGGAACCATCTTCGAGGCCGCTGCGTCGGACTCGACGTCGATACCTTCGAAGAAGAAGCTGATCGGCACATCCACGGCCTCTGCGATGTCCCAAAGACGGGACGCGCTGACCCGGTTCATGCCGGTCTCGTACTTCTGAATCTGCTGGAACTTGATCCCCACCTTTTCGGCGAGTTGCTGCTGAGTCATCCCAACCATCCACCGGCGATGACGGATCCTCTTGCCGACGTGTACATCCACAGGATGTTTCATGGGAGAACTCCTTTATCGTTTAACGTGCATAGTGTGTCGACTTTCGGGAGCCATTTCTCAACCTGTCTTTTTGGATAGGCCGACTGTCCCCAAGCTGGGGACAATGTACCCAGCTTCCTGCCGGTTGCCTTAATAAATTATTGAAACGATTATAAAACGAGCACTTTCCGCTTCGATTCCGGACGGTAGCGCAGTTGCAAACTGCAATCGATTCGGCGGGCGTTGCCGACAAGCGCACATTCTCCCTTGGGTTGCGCGCCATGAAGACGCTGGAAAAATCCGTCCAGTCACTCTAGGACATTGCCGAACAAATGCGGGCGCAAAGATGAAGTCATTCCGATTGTCCAAAGACGGCGAAGCGCCGAGTCTCGACGACATTCCGATCCCTGAGCCGAAGGCCGGCGAGGTGCGGCTTGGCATCGGCGCCTGCGGTCTGAATTTCGCCGATCTGCTGATGGTGGAGGGCCGCTACCAGGACACGCCGCCGCGGCCCTTCACCCTTGGAATGGAAGCCGCGGGGCGGGTCGACGCGGTTGGTTCCGGTGTCACGACGCTTCGCGAAGGAGACCGCGTGGCGGTTTTCGCGGGCCAGGGCGGGCTGGCCGATTATGGCTGCTTTCCGGCCGAACGCTGCATTCGCCTGCCCGACGCAATGCCGTTCACCGACGCGGCGGCGTTCCAGATCGCCTATGGCACCAGCCATCTGGCGCTGAGCCATCGCGCGAAGCTTCAGCCCGGCGAAACGCTGCTTGTCCTTGGGGCGGCGGGCGGCGTCGGACTGACCGCCGTCGAGATCGGAAAGCGCATGGGGGGCAAGGTGATCGCCGTCGCGCGCGGCGGTGACAAGCTGGCGGTCGCGCAGCGGGCCGGTGCGGACCATCTGATCGACAGCGAAACCGCGGACGTCCGCGACGCGGTCAGGGCCCTCGGCGGGGCCGATGTCGTCTATGACCCGGTGGGTGGCGACCAGTTCGCGGCCGCTATGCGGAGCTGCAAGCCGGAAGCGCGGATCGTCGTGATCGGATTCGCCAGCGGCGACGTTCCGCAGATCCCGGCGAACCTGCTTCTGGTCAAGAATATCAGCGTGATCGGCTTCTATTGGGGTGGCTACCTGGCGTTCCGGCCGAAGGCGCTGCAAGACAGCCTCAACACTCTGTTCCACTGGTATTCCGAGGGCCATCTGCGCCCGCATATCAGCCACGTGCTGCCGCTCGACCGTGCGGCGGAGGGCCTGGATCTTCTGCGCCGCCGGGTCTCGACCGGCAAGGTCGTGGTCACGCTACAGCCTGAACAGGCTTGACGCCGAAGGCCTGCCGCACCAGCGCCGCAAGGTCTTGGATCACCGGGCTACCGGTCGGATCGGCGAGGTAGAAATTGATCCGCACCTTCGTCAATGTCGGCAAGGCCCCGCCGTGCTGGATAACCTCGACCTGCGGCGGCGCGGTTCCCTCGATCATCGTGTGAACGGCCAGATCGGCGCTGACGCTGGCCTCGATCGGGCGGCTCTGTTCCGACTCGATCGCCATTTCCCAGGGAATTCCGGCCCGGTCCAGCGCGGCCTGGACACCGGACCGGAAGATGCAGCGGTGTTCGAAGGCCAGCCGCAGCGGGCGCTGCTTCCAGGTCACGCCACCCGGCGCGCCGATCCAGACCAGCGGCAGCGTCGTCAGCGTTTCGCCGCCCGCATCAAGCGTGTCCTCGGTCGTCAGGATCATGTCGCATTCGCCCCGCGCGAACTGCTCTTTCAGGGTGCGGGTGAAGGAGGACACAAGCTGCACCTTCACCCTGGGATAATCGGCGTGGAAGCGTTGGAGGACCTGCGGAATCGCGGGATAGACGATGTCGTGAGGAACACCCAGAACGACCTCGCCCTCGAAATCCTGATGCGTGAGCCGGGCATAGACCTCGTCGTTCAGCGCGAGCATGCGCCGGGCATAGCCAAGCAACTGTTCGCCCGATGCCGTCAGCGCGATCGTCCGACCGCTGCGGTCCATCAGTTCCAGCCCGAGCGACTCTTCCAGTCGTTTCAACTGCATCGATACCGCCGATTGCGTAAGGTTCATGAACCCGGCCGCGCGGGTGACGCCGCCGGTGTCGGCCACGGCCACGAAGGACCGCAGCGCCGTCAAGTCGAGATTCCTTGGCATATCAGTTTCCTTGATGGAATGATTGCAAAACATTCATTTTACCAATTGATCAGAATCTGACAGAAAGATCAAGAAAATTGATTCAGGTCGTAAAAAGCATGACCAAACGAGAAGGAACACGGAAATGTCTATGTCGAACACCATCACCCGCGCACCGCTGCCCGGACGCTTCGCGATCATTTCTCTGATCAGTCTCGCCTTCGCGGCCAGACGCCAGCGCAACGCCCTGAGATCGCTTAGCGACACGGCTTTGCGGGACATGGGACTGAGCCGCGAAGACGTGGAACAGGAAGCCAACCGCCCGCTTTGGGACATTCCCGCGGGCTGGTGGCGCTGATCCGGCGAAAAAACTCTTAAACCTCGCCGGAAATCCTTGAAAAGCCCGGCATCCCTGCCAATATCCTAGCATGAGCGCGGTTCGCCCTGCGGACCGCGCAATGAATGACATCTAGGAGGCAGTTGAATGGCTGACTATCAAACCGCCCGCGCCGGAGCCGGCGTACGGACGGCCCAAATCGACGAGGGCCTCAAGGCCCATATGAACAAGGTCTACGGCACGATGTCCGTCGGCCTTCTGGTGACCGCACTGGCCGCCTGGGCGGTGGGGTCGAGCGATGTGCTGATGTCTGTCTTCCGGGATCCGGTGACGATGCGTCCGAACATTCTCGGCTGGGTCATCATGTTTGCCCCGCTGATCATGGTCTTCGCCTTCGGCGCGATGATCAACCGCCTGTCCGCCGCCGGCGCGCAGCTGTTCTTCTACGCCTTCGCGGCGGTGATGGGCCTGTCGATCAGCTGGATCTTCGCGGTCTTCACCGGCATCTCGATCACCCAGACCTTCCTGGTCACCGCGATCTCCTTCGCCGGCCTCTCGCTCTGGGGCTACACGACGAAGAAAGATATCTCGGGCTGGGGATCGTTCCTGATCATGGGCGTGATCGGCCTGATCGTCGCCTCGATCGTGAACATTTTCCTGGGATCGCCCGCGATCCACTTCGCGATCTCGGTGATCGGCGTGCTGATCTTCGCCGGCCTCACGGCCTACGACACGCAGAAGATCAAGAACGACTACATCCAGCATGCCCATGCGATGGACAGCGAATGGCTGGGCAAGTCGGCGATCATGGGGGCGTTGAACCTCTATCTCGACTTCATCAACCTGTTCATGTTCCTGCTGCAATTCCTCGGCAACCGGGAATAACGCAGAGCTAGCTTCCAGACACGAAGGGCCGGTCGAAGGACCGGCCCTTTTCGTTTGCCTCTTTGACCCTGTCAGGATCGGGAGCGCAGCGGCGGCAGATGCATGTGAATCGCCGGAAACTCGATGCCGGGTCCAAGGTTCAGCATGACCGGTGCTACGGGCAAGAAACCCATCGCGGCATAGAATGGCTCGGCATTCCGGGTGCTGATGCAGTCGAACGACGCGGCCCCCTCTTGGCGCGCAACAGCCAGCACATGCGTCAACAGCGCTCGCGCCACCCCTCGCCGCGCCATGGACGGATCGGTCGCCAGATGCCTGACATGCATCGTGCCGGGCACGATCCTGCCCATCGGCGCCTCGGGCGAATAACCACCGGCACCCACCACCCTGCCGCCCTGTTCCGCCAGAAAATAGCGGCCCGACTGCAACAATCGCGGCTGCGCCCTTGCCATCAGCGGCACGGCCAGCACCACCGTCGAGGGCGGATAATGCGGCGCGAGCAGTTTCGGATAGGACCGGCCCAACAAGCGATCGACCGCGGCAAGATCAGCCAGGGTGGCCTTGCGGATGATAAGGGTGTCGTCGTCATGCGCGGTCATGAGGATGTATATGGGGCCGTCGCGCCGCGCGGCCAACAAGGACATCGGCGGTTCACTGCGCAGCAGCTACCGCAAAGAAAAAGCCGCGCGAAACATCGCGCGGCCCGTGATCGGCAGGATGCAGGATCAGGTTACTTGATCTTGCCTTCCTTGTACTCGACATGCTTGCGCACGACGGGGTCGTATTTCTTTACGACCATCTTCTCGGTCATGGTGCGGGCGTTCTTCTTCGTCACGTAGAAATGGCCCGTATCCGCGGTCGAGTTCAGACGGATCTTGATCGTCGTCGGTTTCGCCATTTTTCATCTCCTGAATCCGGACAGAGCGCTGCCCGCGAAAATCCTTGAAGCCCGCCTTTTACTTGTCCGGGGCGGCGAGTCAACACCAATCGCCGTGGATCCCGCCCGTCGCGAAAGGATATGCGCGGAGAGCCTGTAAGCCGGATTCTGTCCCGGGGTAGCCCCCTTGGATGATCATTCCTCTGGACCCGCCGTTACCGACGGGCCTCAAGCTGCCAACCCGGGTCTCCGGGCCAAGACGACCCTGCGGGCGGTATCCCCGCTTTCGCCGGGACCGGGCCCCGCGCGAGACCCCTATTCGGCATTGCTCCGGGTGGGGCTTGCCATGCCGTCCCTGTTGCCAGGTCCGCGGTGCGCTCTTACCGCACCTTTTCACCTTTTCCGCCCGGATGGACGGTAGTTTGATTTCTGTGGCGCTTTCCCTCGGGTTTCCCCGGCCGGGCGTTACCCGGCACCCTTGCCTTGTGGAGTCCGGACTTTCCTCGCCCCGGATCAAGTCCGAAGCGCGATCATCCAGCCCTCCGCGCAAGGTGTCACTTAAGTGTTGCCATGGTCCCGGTCAACGCCGAAGCGCGCGGCAAGATCCGCGATCATCGTCCGGTCGATGTCGTCGAGCGGACCGTCAGCCCAGGGCCGAAACCGATTACGAAACGCCGCCAGCACGACATCCACGCCGATGTCGGGGTAGCCGAAGCGGCGGGCGTTCGGCATGAAGTCCTGCGTATCCGCTTGCTCGGCGCCGGGCCAGACCGACAAACCGGACAGCGCCAGCCGTCGCCAGTCGAACCTTCGGCCGGGATCGCCCTTGCGCTCCGGGGCCATGTCGGAATGGGCGATGACGCCTTCCGGCGGGATTTCGAGACGGCGAAGAACATCCGCCAGCACATCCTCCAGCGCGTCCATCTGGCGAGATGAAAACGGACTGGCCCCGTCATTGGCCAGTTCGATTCCGATCGAGCGCGAGTTTACATCGCCATGCCCCCGCCACTGCCCCGCGCCGGCATGCCAGGCCCGCTGATCCTCGGCGACCAGGCGCAGCACCCGGCCGTCCTCGGCGATCAGGTAATGCGCGGAAACCTCGGTCGCGGGGTCGCAAAGGCGTTCTGCGGCGGCCTCGGCTGTGGCCATGGCGGTGAAATGCAGAACGACGAGTTGCGGCGTCAGTCCATCTCGCCGCGCGCCGAAATTCGGCGAGGGGCGTTCTTCGATCCTCACCTCAGTTCTGCACCGCGCGCCGGAACGGGGTCGGATCCCAGTAGCAGGCGAAACCGTCCCCGTCAGGGTCGATGCCCATACGGTCGCGGTTCGGTCCTCCGGCCTTCAGGAACGCCTCTTGCGCCTGATCCGAGGACGTATACTTGGCGCAGTTCTTGTTGAATTTCGCGCCGTTCCTGAAAGACGAGCGCGAATAGACCTGCTGGCCCACCTGGTTCTGGGTCGAAAGCGCGTACTGGACAATCGACGGCCCGCTTTCGCCGGTGCGGGCGGGCAAGGCTTCGGGCTGGATGACCTGGTAGGCCTCGCGGTTGGCCTCGATGCGTTGGCGGTCGCTTTCGATCGTTTCTCGAGATGCTACCGCCGAGAAATCCTGTTCGTCCGAGATCCCGGGATTGTTCAGATCGACCGGCGGTGTCGCGGTGGCCGTCTGTGGTCCTGCTGAGGTCGGAGGAATGGCGCCGGCGGTGATCGGCTCGGTAGAGATCGCGCCGGGGTTGACGCCATAGGTCGCCGGGCTGACCCCGCCGCTCAGCTGCGCGTCACTCTGGGCGCGTTCGCTTCCATAATCCTGATAGCTGCTGAATCCGACGCCAGAGCCCGAACCCGGGACCGGCGGATTGGTACAGGCTGCCAGGATCGCACAGGGTATGACCAACGCAAAAGCGCGCATGAAAAACACCTTCCTAGGCTGCATTCCGCGCTCTCCTACCACCATTTCGCCGGTTTGGAAACGAAACCGGCGGCGCGTTCCAGCGCATAGGCATGGTTCAGCAGATCGCCCTCTTCCCACGGGCGTCCGATCAGCTGCAGCCCCAGCGGCAACCCGTTCTTGTCCAGACCGGCAGGCACGGCGATGCCCGGAAGCCCGGCAAGGTTCACCGTGACGGTGAAGACATCGTTCAGATACATCTGCACCGGATCGGCATCGGTCATCTCGCCCAGTCCGAAGGCGGCAGACGGGGTGGCCGGCGTCAGGATCGCGTCGATGCCCTTGCCGAACGCCTCGTCGAAGTCGCGCTTGATCAACGCCCGCACCCTGCGTGCGCGGTTGTAATAGGCATCGTAGAAACCCGCCGACAGCACGTAGGTGCCGATCATGATCCGGCGCTGCACTTCGTGGCCGAAGCCTTCGGCGCGGGTTTTCTCGTACATCTCGGTGATGCCGTCGCCCTGCGCCAGCTTGGCGCGGTGGCCGTAGCGCACGCCGTCATAGCGCGCGAGGTTCGAGGACGCCTCTGCCGGCGCGATCACGTAATAGGCGGGCAGCGCGTATTTCGTGTGCGGCAGCGAGATACTGACGATCTCGGCGCCGGCATCCTTCATCATCGCGGTGCCGTCGGCCCAAAGCTTTTCGATCTCGGCCGGCATGCCTTCCATCCGGTATTCGCTGGGAATGCCGATCTTCTTGCCCCTGATGTCGCCGGTAAGGGCGGTCTCGAAATCGGGCACGGGCAGATCGGCGGAAGTGGAATCCTTCGGATCATGGCCGCACATAGCCGTCAGCATGATCGCGGCATCGCGCACCGTCTTGGTCATCGGCCCGGCCTGATCCAGCGACGATGCGAAGGCGACGATGCCCCAGCGCGAACAGCGTCCGTAGGTCGGCTTGATGCCAGTGATGCCGGTGAAGGCGGCGGGCTGGCGGATCGAGCCGCCTGTATCGGTGCCGGTCGCGGCAAGGCAGAGGTCGGCGGCCACCGCGCTGGCGGAACCGCCGGAGGACCCGCCCGGCGTCAGCGGAGTTTCCTCATTTCCGCGCCGCCACGGGTTCACGACATTGCCATAGGTCGAGGTTTCGTTGGACGACCCCATGGCGAATTCATCCATGTTCAGCTTGCCCAGCATCACCGCGCCGGCATCGAACAGGTTCTGCGTGACGGTGGATTCGTATTCCGGCCGGAAGCCGTTCAGGATCGCAGACGCCGCCTGCGACGGCACCCCCTTGGTGCAGAAGAGATCCTTTATCCCAAGCGGAATTCCGCACATCGCCGGCGCATCGCCCTTGGCGATACGGGCATCGGCGGCTTTCGCCTGCTCCATCGCGATGTCAGGCGTGGAATGCACGAAAGCGTTGAGCGCGCCGGCGCCTTCGATGGCGGCGAGGCAGGCCTCGGTCAGGGCGACTGCGCTGGTCTCTTTCCTGCGCAGGGCATCGCGGGCCTCGGCAATCGTCAGATTGTTCAGATCGGCCATCATTCAACCACCTTCGGAACGGCGAAAAAGCCTTCGCGGGCATCCGGCGCATTCTGCAGGATGCGCTGCTGCATGTCGCCGTCCGTCACCACATCCTCGCGCCGCTTCAGCCGCATCGGCGTCACCGACGTCATCGGCTCCACGCCGTCGATATCGACCTCGTTCAACTGCTCGATGAAGCCGAGGATCGTGTTGAATTCCTGCGCCAGCGCGGGCAGTTTTTCTTCCTCGACCCGGATCCGGGCGAGCTTGGCCACGCGGCGCGCGGTTTCGATGTCGATGGACATTGGGCGCATCTCCGTTGGTGTGTCGGCATGCATTTAGCGTCCTGCCAGCCGACCCGCAAGCAGTTGCGCCAGAGTCACTTTGAACGCATCAGTTCGGGCGCAGGTAGTAGAGCTTCGACACGATGATCCACCGGTCCTCTTGCAGCAACAAAGTCAGGGTGTCGTCGAAGCGCATTCCGGCCCAATCATTCTCGACCCGGACGACAGCGGTGTCGCCATCGATCGAGACCGAATTGATCCGCCAATACGGCTGCACGCCCGGCTTTGCGGCATCGCCACAAACTTCGTCGATGAACTCATCCCGCGAGGCCCAGCCCAAATCGCCCTCGTAGTGACCGATTATGCAGGCACGGTCATGAAATGCAGCCCGTATCTTCGCGGCATCTCCATGCACCATTCCTTCGACATATGTCTGAACAACGCTCGAGAGTGCGCCGAACTGATCAAGGTTTCCCATCATTTTTGCCCTCACAATTTGCGCTGCCAACGCTATGATGCCCTTGGACTTTTGAGGAGCTTTTTTCTGTGCCACCAAGGCGGCGACTGGCTTTCCACGTTGGTTGATAGGAGTTTAGCATGAAAATTGTCTGGCTTGGACATTCGTCATTCCGGATCGAGATCGAGGATCAGGTTCTGCTGATCGATCCCTGGCTGGACGGCAGCCCGGTCTTTCCCGAGGGGCGCAGGGACGAGGCGACGAACGGTGCAACGCATATCCTTTTGACTCACGGCCATGGCGACCATGCCTCGAACGCCGCCGGCATCGCCAAGGCGCAGGGCATTCCGATCGGCTGCATACACGAGTTGGACGAGATCCTCGGGGCCGAGGACGGCGTCGAGACGGTGGGCTTCGGCAAGGGCGGCACAATCGCGATCGGACAGGTGAAGGTCTCGATGGTCAACGCGGTCCATTCATCGAGCGTAGATTTCACCGGCAACGGTATCACCTATGCCGGGGGCGAGGCCGGGTTCATGATCGCGGGCGAGGGCCACATGATCTACGTCACGGGCGATACCGACGTGATGGCGGATATGGGCTGGATGGGCGAGTATTACAAACCGGATATCGGCATCTTGTGTGCCGGAGGTCATTATACGATGGACATGAAGGCGGCCGCCTGGGCCGCGAAGAAATTCTTCAATTTCAAGACAGTTATCCCCTGCCACTACAAGACCTTCCCGATCCTGGCGCAGTCCGCAGACGAGTTGATCGCCGGGCTGCCGGGCGTCGAGGTGATCGAGCCGCAGATCCTCGAGGCCATCGAGATCTAGCGCGCTCGGCGATCAGGCTTTTGCCGTGAACAGCCCGGCCACCGGTGCGATCAGATATTTCTGCAGCGGGATCAGCAGCATTCCGAAGCAGAGGCCGAAGACGCCGTCGATGCCGGCTGTCACGGCCCATTGGATCACCGCTTCGGCCTGACCCGCCGCTTGGGCGGCAGCGACCGCGATGTCATGGATCGTCTGATAGGGCGCCTTGAACCCCAGTTCATACGCGCCGTGCAGGATGATCGAGCCGCCGACCCAGACCATCGCAGCGGTGCCGATCACCATGAGGAGTTTCAGGAAGGCCGGCATGCCCCGCACGATCCATTCCCCCAGTTTCCGGGTTGCCGCCAGCCGGCCCTTCGCCGCCATTACGATACCAAGATCGTCGGCTTTCACGATCATTGCCACCGCGCCATAGACGGCAACCGTGATCATCACGCCGGCCAGGCCGAGCACGACGGCGACCTGCCAGAACGGCAGATCGTCGGGCAAGGCAGAGAGGGTGATGGTCATGATCTCGGCCGACAGAATGAAATCCGTCTTGATCGCGCCCTTGATCTTCTTCTCTTCCAGATGCGCGTCGGCCAGCTTTTCCTTGTAGAGATCCTCTTCGTGGTGGTCAGCCGGGTTGATGGCATGCAGAACCTTCTCCGCGCCTTCGAAACACAGATAGGCCCCACCCAGCATCAACAGGGGCGGAATGGCCCATGGCGCGAAGGCGGACAGCAGCAAGGCAAGCGGCAACAGAATGACCAGCTTGTTGAACAGCGAGCCCTTGGTGATGCTCCAGACGATCGGCAATTCGCGGTCGGCCGAAAAGCCGTGGACGTATTTCGGCGTCACGGCCGCATCGTCGATCACCGCGCCCGCTGCTTTCGAGGATGCCTTGAACGCTTGCCCTGCGACATCGTCGATCGACGACGCCGCGACCTTCGCGATGGCCGCGACATCATCCAGAAGCGCCAGTAATCCACTCATCAGAAGGCCCTTGTCACATATGTGTTCGTTCCGAGGATAGCGCCAACGGTCCGGCCGACAAACGAATTCTGGGACGCCCGGCACATGCGATCAGCGCTTTCGTTCGAAGAAGGTGCGAAGAAGCCGGGCGGCCTCTGCCTCGGCGATGCCGTCATAGACCTCGGGCACATGGTGGCTTTGCGGATGATCGAACACCCGCGGCCCATGCGCTATGCCGCCCGATTTCGGATCGGCCGCCCCATAGTAGAGCCGCGCGATACGGGCTTGCGAGATGGCGCTGGCGCACATCGGGCAGGGTTCGAGCGTGACATAGAGATCATGGCCGGGCAGACGCTCTGACCCCAGCGCGGCGCAGGCGGCCCTCAGCGCCAGGATCTCGGCATGTGCGGTCGGATCGGTCAGTTCCCGGGTGCGGTTGCCGGCTTGCGCGACCACGCGGCCGTCGGGCGATACGATCACCGCCCCGACCGGCACCTCGCCGCGTTCGGCGGCCGCGCGGGCTTCGCCTAGCGCGGTTTCCATGTGGCTTCTGAAACTCATGCCCCGCGTCATGCCCTGCCCTGCCCGTCTTGCCAAGGCGCTTTCCCTTTCCCCGGCGTTTCGCTAATCGGGATGCATGAACGATAAGACCCCAGAAGGCGATCGGATCGCAAAGGTGCTGTCGCGCGCCGGCATCGCCTCGCGCCGCGAGGCTGAGCGCATGATCGAAGCGGGTCGGGTCTCGGTGAATGGCAAACGCATCGACAGCCCGGCGCTAAACGTCACCGCCAAGGACCGGATCATGGTCGACGGCAAACTGATCGCAGAGCCCGAACCGCCCCGGCTCTGGCTGTATCACAAGCCTCTGGGGCTGGTGACGACCGAGCGGGACGAGAAAGGCCGGAAGACTGTCTTTGACGCCCTGCCCGATGACATGCCGCGCGTGGTCAGCGTCGGGCGGCTGGACATCAACTCCGAAGGGTTGCTGCTGCTGACCAATGACGGCGGCCTGAAACGCAAGCTGGAACTGCCCTCGACCGGCTGGGTGCGGAAATACCGCGTGCGGGTCAAGGGCACACCGGAGGATACGACGCTGGAGCCGCTCCGCGGCGGCATCGTGATCGATGGCGAGCGGTTTCAGCCGATGTCGGTGACGCTGGATCGGCAGCAGGGCGCGAATGCGTGGCTGACGGTGGGCATCCGGGAAGGCAAGAACCGCGAGGTCCGGCGCGCGATGGAGCAGGTCGGGCTGACGGTGAACCGCCTGATCCGGATCAGCTACGGACCGTTCCAGCTGCGCGATCTTGCGCCGGGCGCGGTCGAGGAGGTCAAGGCCCGCGTCCTGCGCGACCAGTTGGGACTGTCGACCGAGGGACATGCCGCAGCCAAGAAGAAACCGGTGCGGCGCCGGAAGTAGCGGTTTTTCCGCAAGAAATCGACATGTCCCCCGCGCGGACAATGCCTGCGGGCAGATGAGAGACTTGTCGCGCAGCAGCTGCGCCCGGCACGTCGACTCTGGTAAGGCCGGGGCGCATGGCCTATATGGGAACCGGGTGCAGATGAGAGCAGAGCGGGGGCTCGCGTGACCGATTCCGGGCTACGAAAAATTGCTTATATCCTGTTGTTGGGGCTCATTCTTTATGTCGCCGCCTCGGGGGGCGCCTGATGGCCGAGCGCTACGGCGGAAAATACAGCCCGGGACAGACACCGCAGAACGCTGCACCGAAGCGTGGGCCATGGCAAGGTCGCCGGCGCAGCCGGGCGGGTGGCCGGGTCAACATGCTGTTCCTGGCGCCTCTGCCGCTGGCAATCCGGGCATTCACGCAGGACCCTTCCGGCCTTGCGCTGAACCTAGCCGGCTTCGCGGTTCTGATGCTGTCCGCTTGGCTGACCCGCGAAGGCGTGCAGGCGCAGGACGCCTACGATGCCCGCAGGATCGCGCGGCGCCCGGCCTTTCCGCGAAAGCTCGCCGGATCGGTGCTGACCGGACTGGGCTTGTTCATCGCCTCGCTGGCGGCGAGCGACAGCCTGCTGAACCCTCTTATTTTCGCCGGCCTCGGTTTTGCTTTGCATGCGTTCTCTTTCGGTCTGGATCCGATGCGTGACAAGGGCATCGAAGGCGTCGACACGTTCCAGCAGGATCGCGTGGCACGCGCCGTGAGCGAGGCCGAGAAGCATCTTGCCGCGATACGGGCGGCGATCAAGAACACCGGCGACCGCCAGTTGCAGGCCCGGATAGAGCGGTTCGAGGCGACGGCGCGGGAGATGTTCCGCACCGTCGAGGAAGACCCCCGCGACCTGACCGCGGCGCGGAAATACCTGGGCGTCTATCTTCTTGGCGCGCGCGACGCGACGGCCAAATTCGCCGAAATCTATGCCCGTTCGCGTGATCCGCAGGCAAGGGCGGATTACGAGGCCTTGCTGGACGATCTGGAGCGGAATTTCGCCGCGAAGACCGAAACTTTTCTTCTGGACAACAAGACCGACCTGAACATCGAAATCGAAGTGTTGCGCGAGAGACTGGAACGCGAAGGCGTCCGGGCGCACGAGTATGATGAGGAACCCGCACAATGACCGAAGCCGTCCGCCAGAAAGCCGCCGCCGATCTGAAATCGATCGAGGACGTCACCGCCGTGGTGCTGCCCGAGCCTTCGACCGAGCTGGTGCCGCTTGCCAAGGCGGACAAGCCGCTGGCCACCGAGATCAAGAAGCGCATGGCCGAGATCGACATCGAGGACAGCGGCTCGATCATCGGCTTCGGCGCCCGCGCCCAGAACGGATTGCAGGAGATCAGCCAGGCGATGCTGGCCGATGTGCGGAACAAGGATGTCGGACCCGCGGGCGACAGCCTTCGGGATATCGTGACGACGATCCGGGGGTTTTCGATCAGCGAGCTTGACGTGCGACGCAAGCGGTCCTGGTGGGAGCGTCTGACCGGACAGGTCGCACCTTTCGCCAAGTTCGTCGCGCGCTACGAGGATGTTCAGGAGCAGATCGACCGGGTGACCGACAACCTGCTGAACCACGAGCACAAGCTGCTGAAGGATATCAAGTCGCTCGATATCCTCTACGAACGGACCCTGGCCTTCTATGACGAACTGGCGCTCTACATCGCGGCGGGCGAGGAGAAGCTTACCGAGCTCGATCACAGGACCATCCCCGCCAAGGAAACAGCCGCGGCCAAGGCGCGCGACGAAAAGGCGGTGATCGCCGCCCAGGAACTGCGCGACCTGCGCGCCGCGCGTGACGATCTGGAACGCCGCGTGCATGACCTCAGGCTGACGCGGCAGGTCACGATGCAGTCCCTGCCCTCGATCCGGCTGGTGCAGGAGAATGACAAGTCTCTGGTGACGAAGATCAATTCGACGCTGGTGAACACCGTGCCGCTTTGGGAAACCCAGCTGGCGCAGGCGGTGACGATCCAACGGTCAAGCGAAGCGGCCTCGGCGGTGAAGGAGGCGAATGATCTGACCAACGAGCTGCTGACCGCGAATGCCAAGAACCTGCGCGAGGCGAACAAGGTGGTGCGCGAAGAAATGGAGCGCGGCGTTTTCGATATCGAGTCGGTAAAGACAGCCAATGCGGAACTTATTGCCACGATCAACGAGAGCCTTGCGATTGCGGATGAAGGCAAGCGCAAGCGTGCCGAAGCCGAGCAGGAACTGCAAACCATGGAGGCGGAACTGCGCGATACGCTGGCCTCGGCCAAGGCGAGGAGCGACAAGACGGGCGATGTGGTTGGAACCTCTGTCCAAGGATAGGCTGGTCGTGCGCGAGAGCGGCAAGAGAACCGGGGCGCTGGCGCTGTTGATGGGGGCGTTGATCGCCGTTGCAGGCTGCGTGAACGGACCCCTGCCGGAAAGCGACGGCAGCGCGGATGCCGTTGCCGTGCCGCAGCCCGTGCGTCCCAAACACCAGTCTCAGGCCAGCAAGGACCTTGAACGCTATTATCTCGGGGTAGAGAACGACCTGCTGGCGCGCGGGCTATTGCGCGTCGATGGCGGCGGTCCAGACGTGCCCTTCACCGCACGCGACCTGTCAAGGAACTTCGCCGCGATCGCACTGTCCGAGGAGCTGCGCGTCGAAAACGGCCGGGTTTTGCCCGGTAAGCCGCTGATCACGCTACGGCGGTGGCAAGAGCCCATTCGTTTCGGCATCTATTTCGGCGACACCGTGCCCGAAACCATCCGTGCCGCCGACCGCGCGTTCATCGAAAACTATGTCCGCCGCCTTTCGCGGATCACGGGCCATCCGATGTCCATCGCAGCCACCGCGACCAATTTCGACATCGTGATCCTTCATGAGAACCAGCGTTTGGCGGTCAATCCGCTGCTTCAACGCGCGGGCGTCGTGCCCAGCCGCGGGATGGTAGACGCCATCGCAGGAATGACCCGCAATGATTATTGCGCCGTGCTGACCGAGGACCGACGCAATGACGGGGTGATCACCAATGCCCTGGCCATCGTCCGGGCCGAACATTCGCAGATGATGCGGCAGATGTGCTATCACGAAGAGATCGCGCAGGGTCTGGGCCTGTTCAACGACAGCCCGCGTGCGCGCCCGTCGATCTTCAACGACGACGAGGAATTCGGCCGGCTTACGACGCATGACGAGTTGCTGCTGCGGATCCTTTACGATCCGCGGATGCAGCCCGGCATGTCCTCGACAGAGGCCGGGGTCATGGCGGCCCGGATCGCGGATGAATTGATTGGCGGCGAAAGCTGAGTTCTAGATCGACAGGAGCGGACGATGGGTATTTTCGATTTTCTGAGCGGCGAGTTCATAGACGTCATCCACTGGACCGATGACAGCCGCGATACGCTGGTGTGGCGGTTTGAGCGAGAGGGGCACGAAATCAAGTACGGCGCCAAGCTTACGGTGCGCGAGGGACAGGCGGCGGTCTTCGTTCACGAAGGACAGCTGGCGGATGTGTTCACGCCGGGGCTTTACATGCTCGAGACAAATAACATGCCCATCCTCACGACGCTGCAGCACTGGGACCACGGTTTCAAATCTCCGTTCAAGTCAGAGATCTATTTCGTCAACACGACACGATTCACCGATCTGAAATGGGGGACAAAGAACCCGATCATCTGCCGCGATCCGGAATTCGGCCCGATCCGCCTGCGGGCCTATGGCACCTATTCGGTCCGTGTCATCGACCCTGCGAAGTTCCTTGTCGAGATCGTCGGCACCGATGGCGAGTTCACGATGGACGAGATCTCTTTCCAGATCCGCAACGTGATCGTGCAGGAATTCTCCCGGGCGATCGCCTCTTCGGGGATTCCGGTTCTGGACATGGCGGCGAACACCGCCGATCTCGGCAAACTCGTGGCCAACGCGATCTCGCCCGCAATTGCGCAATACGGCCTGGAACTGCCCGAGCTCTACATCGAGAATGTCAGCCTGCCCCCGGCGGTGGAGGACGCGCTGGACAAGCGCACAAGCGCCGGGCTGGCGGGCGATCTGGGCAAGTTCACGCAGTATTCGGCGGCCGAGGCGATGACGTCGGCGGCACGCAATCCCTCGGGCGGCGGCATGGCAGCCGGGCTTGGGGCCGGGATGGGCATGGCGATGGGCGCCCAGATGGCGCAGCAAGGCCCGTGGGGTGCGGCGCCGGCAACGGCGCCCACCGCGCCGCCTCCGCCGCCGGTCGAGCATGTCTGGCACGTCGCGAAGAACGGCAAGACCGAGGGCCCCTATTCCCGTGCCACATTGGGACGGATGGCCGCCGATGGCAGCCTGACGCGCGACAGCCATGTCTGGACCCAGGGTCAGGATGGCTGGAAGCGAGCCGAAGAGGTGATGGA
Source organism: uncultured Alphaproteobacteria bacterium (assembly GCA_942492375.1). Lineage (GTDB taxonomy): Bacteria > Pseudomonadota > Alphaproteobacteria > Rhodobacterales > Rhodobacteraceae > JAHEAO01. Next base: position 152,783 of record CALOEL010000017.1, on the reverse strand, counting down.
GCTGGCGCAGCTTTTCACCGTCCTGCCGCCGCCACCGCCGGGGGCCTGACCGGTCGGCGGGATGACCAGCGAAGAACACCGCTTTCCCTGCGATAATTGCGGGGCCGACATGCGCTTCGCCCCGGGCGAGGGCCAGTTGGTTTGTGACCATTGCGGCAACAGTCGTCGGATCGAGGATGACAGTCTTTCGATGCCTGCGCTCGGCGAGCTCGATTTCGAGACGGCCCTCGCCGCGAAGCTGCCCAAGCAGGAAACCGAGGAAAGACGCGTCTCTTCCTGTCCCAATTGTGGGGCCGAAATCGAGTTCGATCCGAATATCCACGCTATCGAATGCCCGTTCTGCGCGACCCCCGTCGTCGTGGGAACCGGCACCCATCGCTACATCAAACCGCGCGGATTGCTGCCCTTCGGGCTGACCGAAGCCGAGGCACGGGCCGCGATGACCGGCTGGCTCGGCTCTTTATGGTTCGCGCCGAACGGGTTGCGGGACTATGCCCGGAAGGGTCGGAAACTCGACGGGATCTACGTGCCCTATTGGACTTACGACGCCGACACCAAAAGCAGCTATCGCGGCGAGCGCGGAACGGTCTATTACGAAACCCGCACGGTGCGACGAAACGGCAAGACCGAAACGGTTCGGGTGCAGAAAGTGCGCTGGTCGCCGGCATCGGGCCATGTCGCGCGGTGGTTCGACGACGTTCTGGTGCTGGCCTCGCGCAGCCTGCCCAAGCGGTTTACCGACGGTCTGCAACCGTGGGATCTGTCAGCGCTTGAACCCTACCGGCCGGAATACCTGGCAGGATTCCGGGCGGAGGGCTATACGGTCGCCCTGGATGAAGGCTGGCGCGATGCGCGGGCGCAGATCGACCGCGTGATCGAGCGTGACGTGAAATTCGATATCGGCGGCGATCGCCAGCGGATCCACGACATCCAGACTGCTGTTTCCGATGTGACCTTCAAGCACCTGCTGCTTCCAGTCTGGATGGCCGCCTACAAATACCGGGGCCGCAGCTACCGGTTCGTCGTCAACGGCCGCACCGGGCGGGTGCAGGGCGAAAGGCCGTGGTCGGTCTGGAAGATCGTCTTCGCGGTTGTCGTTGGGGCAATCCTCGCTGCGGCAATCGGCTATGGTATCGCGCTCAGCGAACAAGGCTAGAACCAACGCTGGTCGATAGAGGCGCACCAATCATCGAACCGCGTCGGTGCGCCACGTTGTCTGGTCAGCCCGTGCCGATCTTGACCCTCTTGCTGCCCTGGCCCGCTTCCGGCGCCTTCTTCGGCACCGTGACGGTCAGGACACCGTCCTTGAGATCGGCTTTGACATTTTCTTCATCGGCATCCGACGGCAGACGGAACGACCGCGAGAATGACCCGTAATCGCGTTCCGAGAAATACCAGTTCTCACCTTTCTCCTCTCGGGTGGTCCGCTTCTCGCCCTTTATGGTAATCACTCCGTTGTCCACTGATAAATCTATGTCCTTTTCCTCGACCCCCGGCAGCTCCACCGCGATACGGTATCCGTCGCCGTTGACGGATGCCTCGGCAGGTGGCGCAAGCCAATCGGCGACGCGCGTGCCGAAACTGCGGAAGGGTTCGAACATCTGTGGCCACAGGCCACCGGACGGGGATTTTTCAACCATGTCGGCCTCCATTCTGGCGTTTCTCTCACGCAGCAAACTCGCAAATCGCGAAACGGTTCGCTTTGATCCGGGTCAAACCTTGCCCTGCGATGGATCCGCCGATATTGGAAAGGCGAGGCAACCGAGGACGCTCTGCGATGATACTCTGCTGCGGCGAGGCGCTGATCGATATGCTGCCCCGCAAGACCGAAGATGGCGAAGACGCCTTCGTGCCCTGCGCCGGCGGCGCGGTGTTCAATACCGCGATCGCTCTTGGCCGCCTGGGCACGCCGGTCGGACTGTTCACCGGACTATCCTCGGATTTCTTCGGCGACATCCTGCGCGCTTCTTTGCACCAGAGCGGTGTGTCGGCAGATCTTGCAGTGCAGTCGGACAGGCCGACGACCCTGGCCTTCGTCAAGCTGTCCGATGGTCAGGCGAAGTATAACTTCATCGACGAAAACTCTGCCGGCCGGATGCTGTCACCCGCAGATCTGCCGGCCATTCCAGACTCTGTGTCGACGCTGTTCTTCGGTGGCATCAGCCTTGCGGTCGAACCCTGTGCCGCGGCCTATGAGGAATTGTTGAATCGCACGGCGGAAAACAAGACGATCATGCTGGACCCCAATGTCAGGCCCGGCTTCATCGCCGATGAAGCGGCCTATCGCGACCGCATGGACCGGATGATCGCCAACAGCGATATCGTGAAACTGTCGGATGAGGACCTGCGATGGCTTGGCGGTGACGGATCGCTAAGCGATTTGGCGGCGGCGATGCTGGCGCGCGGGCCGAAGATCGTCTTTGTCACCGAAGGGGCCAAGGGCGCCACCGCGTTTACCCGCAATCATGAGGTTTCGCGCAAGGCGGTCCCGGTGGAGGTTGTCGATACCGTCGGTGCCGGCGACACGTTCAATGCCGGGCTGCTTGCGGGTCTCTACAGGGCCGATGCGCTTGGCAAGCAGGGCCTTGGCGCTGTCGACGAGACGGTGCTTGGCGCGGCCCTCGAACTGGGCATCCGCGCCGCGGCGGTAACGGTTTCCCGGCTTGGCGCGAACCCGCCCTGGGCGGAAGAGATCTGATCTGATGCGGGCACTGGTGCAACGCGTCAGCGAAGCCTCGGTGACGGTAGAGGGCGAACTGACCGGCGAGATCGGGCCGGGGCTTCTGGTCCTTGTTTGTGCGATGCAGGGCGATGGCGGATCAGCGGCCACTGCGCTTGCGGGCAAGATCGCGAAGCTTCGCATCTTCCGCGACGCGGATGGCCGCATGAACCGCTCGTTGCTGGACATCGGCGGATCGGCGTTGGTCGTAAGCCAGTTCACCCTGGCCGCCGACACGTCCCGAGGCAATCGGCCGGGATTCTCCGCCGCCGCCCAGCCGGACGAGGGGCGCGCGCTCTACGAAGCCTTCGCCCGGGACCTCGCGGGTCTCGGCATAACGGTCGAGACGGGGCGTTTCGGCGCGGAAATGGCCGTTTCGCTTGTCAATGACGGGCCGGTGACGATCTGGCTGGACAGCGCGTCGCCCTAACGCACCGCGGTTTCGACGGGCGATCAGCCGGCCGGCCAGGTATCGCCCACCCGGTAGCCGGTCGGCCAAGGGTCATCGGGGTCCAGCATCAACTGCCGGGTATCGGTGATCCAGGCGCGTCCTGTGACAGAGGGCACGATCGCTGCCTGGCCGTTCAGATCGACCGTGCGTTCGATCCTGCAGTCAAACCGGCTGCCGATGACCGAAATCCCGCGGAACGGTTCGCCGACCGCCAGTTCACCCCGTGCATGAAGCACAGCCATGCGCGCGGAACACCCGGTCCCGGTTGGTGACCGGTCAAGCTTGCCGGGGTCGATCACCACGGTGTTCCGGCCGGTCTTGATCCCGTCCACAACACTGACCGGCGCGGCGAACTGGCAAAAGGAGATGTGGCTCCAATCCGGCAAGGTCGGGTGGCGAAACCCCAATTGTTCGGTCGCGGCGGCGGTGATCCGGCCACCGACCGAGACGAGATCCCGCGCTTCTTCGGGACATACGGAAAAGCCGAGCGCTGCCGCGTCGACGATCACGAAGCTGTCCCCGCCATAGGCGACATCGACATTGAGGCTACCCAGACCCTCGACTTCGATCACCGCGTCGAGACGGCTCGCGAAGCTGGGATGGTTGGTGACGGTGACCGACTGCACCTTGCCGCTCTCGCAACGGGCGAGGATATCGACCAGCCCGCCCGGCGCCTCGAGCCGGAACCGCGTTTCCGGCTCGGTCATGGGCAGGATGCCGGTTTCCAGAAGGACGGTCGCCACGCAGATCGAGTTCGACCCTGACATCGGCGGCGTGTGCACCGGTTCCATGATGATCCACCCCATCGCCGCCGAGGGATCCTTGGGCGGCACCAGGAGATTCACGTGACGAAACAGCCCGCCCCTCGGCTCGTTCAGCACGAACCGCCGAAGCCGGTCATCCTCGGCGATCCAGCGCGATTGCGCCCAGATCGTGTCGCCGGGCGGTGGCGGCACACCCCCCACGATGACGTCCCCGACCTCGCCCTCTGCATGGCAGCCGACCACATGGATGATCCTCGACGACCGCATGTCAGATGGCGAGAACGGGGGCGCCCAGCGCGGACATGATCGGCCGAATTCCCAGACCCGGCTCGTCCGGCGCCCGCATCGCACCCTCGACCCGCCGCGGCGCGCCCTCGGCGATATCCACCGTCCCGTAAGAGTTGAAATCGGTGGCCGAGAAGACAAACTCCGCCGGCGTGGATTGCGCCAGATGCGCGATCGTGGTGGTCACTATGTCGCCGCCCCAGGTATCCTCGATGGTCATCGGGATGCCCGCATGAACGCAGATATCGCGCATCAGCCGGGCCTTGGTCAGCCCGCCCACCTTCGAGATCTTCAGGTTGATGACATCCATCGCGCCGTCCGCAATTCCGCGCATCAGGCTGTCGACCCCCGAAATCACCTCGTCCAGTACGAAGGGCAGCGAGGTCCGGCGCCGCGTCACCAGGCATTCCTCATAGGTCGGACAGGGCTGTTCGATATAGACATCGACGTCGCGGACCGCATTCACCACGCGGGCGGCCTCGTGCATCGTCCAGCCGGTATTCGCATCGGCGACCAGCACGTCGCCCGGCCTCATCTCGGCAGCGCAGCGACGGATACGCTCGATATCGCTGTCCGCATCGGCGCCGACCTTCAGCTGGAACTTTGTGTAGCCCTCGTCCCGATATCCGGCGACATTGGCGGCCATGGCCTCGGGCGCGACCTGGCTGATCGCACGATAGAGCTGCACGTCGTCCTGCGCCTTGCCCCCCAGAAGCTGATAGACAGGAAGCCCCACGGACTGTCCGAGAATGTCCCAGCAGGCGACGTCGATCGCCGCCTTGACATAGGGATGCCCGCGCAGCACGGAATCCATGTGTCTGTTGAGCGTCGCCAGGTCGCGCGGATCGCGGCCGATCACCCTGGGCGCAATCTCCTGCAGACCCGCCCGCACACCCAGCGCATAGGCCGGCAGATAGGCCGAGCCGAGCGGGCAGCACTCGCCATAACCTACAAACCCGGCATCGGTTTCGACCTCGACGACCGTGGAATCGAAAACCTCGACATAGTTGCCGTTCGACCAGCTGTAGCGACCTTCCTTCAACGGAAGGTCCACCTGATAGGCGCGAATTGCAGTGATCTTCAACGAAGCCCCCCGATCCCTGTTGCGCAAACGGGCGGCGAACCGCTGCACTTCCGCAGGTGCTGTTGTCATGCCACCAATTGCAGCAGCTTCCCTCGCTGACCCTCTGAATACAAAAGGGCAACTTGAGGCCGTTGTCGATAGCCGGAGTGGCAAGCTGAAATGCGAGCGACTTTTGCCCACCAGAGATATTGAATGCTGAGCGGGCCCACTGCGCAGAACTGCCAATTCTCGACAGGTCAGGATTGCAGGCAAATGAGGGGACTAAGTGGTGCCCGGGGGCGGCATAACCTGTTATTTTTATTGCAATAAGTTACGGTTCGGTGGGACTTTTTTCTTTCACCATGTTTATTGGATTTTTTCGGATTTGTGTCCCACTTTTCCGAAGGGGATTAGGGCCAGAAATATCAGCTCGAGCAGGCGCCGCATCACCCCAGCGCCTGGACATGCCAGCGGCGATCCTTACCAATGGTCTTAGTAGAAAAGATCAATCCGGACGAGTGTGACTAACCCACGCCTCACCTGCCCGATCTGCATGCACCGTGAGGCCGGATTGATCACCGCCCCTCGGCATGTGCCCGCGTGGGATGACCTGACCGGACCGGAACAGATGGCGATGTTGGCCGAAGTGGGCGCCGCACTCGGTCGCGGCACGGCTGGTTTCGTTGCCGCATCCGATCACGGCCATTTCCACCTACGGGAAGCAAGTAGCGCGCGTCTGACAACCGGCGGCCGCGATCCGCTCCTGCCCTTGCTCGCCGAACGGCTGGACACGGCGCAGTCTGTCGACCTGGCAATTGCCTTCGCCATGGACAGCGGCGTGGCCCTGCTTGAGCCCTGGTTTCGAGAGCTGCTGGCGCGCGGCGGACGGCTCAGGATCGTGGTGGGCGACTATCTCGACACGACCGATCCGACTGCCTTGGCGCGGCTGCTGGACCTGGAAGGCGCGGAGCTTTTCGTGTTCGAAACGGGAGGCCTCAGCTTTCACCCGAAGGCCTGGCTGTTCCGCGCCGCTGATGCACGTGGGGCGGCGATTGTCGGAAGCTCCAACCTGTCCCAATCGGCGCTGACCGATGGCGTGGAATGGAACCTGCATTCCGAAGATGCCGCTGACAGCGTCGGAGCGGCCTTTGAGGACCTGCTGGACCGCTCCGAGGTCAAACCACTGACGTCGGCTTGGATCGATGCCTATGCGAAACGTCGCAGGGCGCGGCCGATGCCCGAGTTCACTGCCCGCGTCGTCGCCGAGGAAGGCCCGCCGCCAGAGCCGCACACGATCCAGCAGGAGGCGCTGGCAGCGCTCGCGCAGAGCCGATCGAACGGCCACCGTGCCGGGCTTGTCGTGTTGGCCACCGGGCTAGGCAAGACCTGGCTCGCCGCCTTTGACACGATCCGTGCCGAGGCGGGCCGCATCCTCTTCGTTGCCCATCGCGACGAAATCCTGACCCAAGCGATGGCAGCCTTTCGCAAGGTCCGCCCAGAAGCGAAGCTGGGCCGCTACACGGGCACCGAGAAAGAAGCGGACGCGGAAATCCTCTTCGCCTCGGTCCAGACACTGGGCCGCATCGGTCACTTGCGCCAGTTCGACCGGGATCATTTCGACTACATCGTTGTTGATGAATTCCACCACGCCGCCGCCCGCACCTATCAGAAGCTGATCGAGCATTTCACACCCGGTTTTCTGTTGGGCCTGACCGCGACGCCCGACCGGACCGATGGCGCGGACCTCCTCGGCCTGTGTGGTGAAAACCTCGTCTACGAATGTGACTTGTTCCGCGGGATCGACGCGGGACACCTGTCGCCTTTTCACTATTTCGGCGTGCCGGATGACGTGGATTACGCACAGATCCCCTGGCGCTCCGGCCAGTTCGATCCGACCGCGCTAGACGCAGCCCTGGCCACCGAGGCGCGGGCGCTGAACGCGCTGGACCAATACCGCAAACGCGCAAGCGACCCCGCGATCGGCTTCTGCTGTTCCATGCGTCACGCCGATTACATGGCGGAGTATTTCCGCGCCGCCGGGCTAAAGGCTGTCGCCGTCCATTCGGGCCACGGCTCCGCACCTCGAGCAAGTTCCCTGGCAGCGCTTGGTCGCGGCGAGATCGACATTCTCCTCGCGGTCGACATGTTCAACGAAGGCGTGGACGTGCCAGAGATTGGCACCGTCCTCATGCTGCGCCCCACAGAAAGTGCGATTATCTGGCTGCAGCAGCTCGGCCGTGGCTTGCGTCGCGTCGAGGGCAAGGTGCTTCAGGTGATCGACTATATCGGCAACCACCGCAGCTTCCTGACCAAGGTCGCAACCCTTTTGCAGGCCGGCGCAGGGGATCGCTCGATCTCGACGAAGCTGGAGGCGCTTCAGGCCGGTGAGTTCCAGATGCCGAAGGGCTGCGAGATCACTTATGAGCTCGAGGTCATCGACATCCTGCGGAATCTTCTCCGCCCGAAAGAAGGCGCGGCGGAGCTCGAAGCCTTCTACATCGACTTCCGGGACCGGAACGGCATCCGGCCCACGGCCGTCGAAGTCTTCCGCAACGGCTTCGATCCTCGCGCTTCCGGCCATGGCGGCTGGTTCGACTTCGTCCGGGACATGGGCGACCCCTTGGCTGAACGTCCTTTCGCTACTCACGGTCGTCTCTTACGCGAGTTGGAACGGCCCAGGGGTTTGTCCCGATCCGCCTTGACCGGCTTGCGCGACGTCGCAGCCGGGCGGCAACCGAGCGATGGCGCGTCAGAGCTGGACTTCAACCCGCACCTGGCGAAGGGCGGCGACGGCTTTCGGCTGGCGCGACCTGACGCGTCAGGCCAGTTGGAACCGCTCTTGCGCGAGTTGGTCGAATGGCGCCTGGCGGAAACGCCCATCGTTCGCGAGGCCGCCGAGGCGTCCGCGACCTTTGTCGGCAAACCGAAAGAACTGGCGCTTTGGCAGCGCTACTACGTGCCGGACATCGCTGAATTCTTTGGCGAAGAGTACAAGCAAAACCTCTGGCGCACCGGGATGAAGGCACTGCCCGAAAAGAAGATCATGATCCTTCTGGCCAATGTCTCGACCCAGGACCTGACCTACGAAAACGCCTTCCTCAGCCCGTCCCGGCTGAAATGGTTCAGCCAGAACCAGACGCGGCAGGACAGCAAGCACGGCCGGGTCATCAGCGGTGAGGAAGGTCATGAGGTACACCTGTTCATCCGCCGCGGGAACAAGGTGAACGGCAAGGTCAACCCGTTCATTTATTGCGGGAAGCCCAGGTTCGCCGGATGGCAGGGTGAGAAGCCAATTGAAGTGCAGTGGGATTTAGCTTCGCCAACGCCGCGAGAGCTTTGGGCCGAGCTCGGAATTCCAAATCAAGACTGATAGCTTAGGCAAAATCAATTTAACGTTGCCCCTGGGGCATAGGAAGACAACGGCGTATGGGAACCAGGGAACGGCAAGGACTGATTTCACGCTTTTTCTCGCGGGCCAGCGACACTGACCGTGACGTGCACACGACCGAAGGGCCTGCTTCTTCCTGCCACGAGGCCTGGGGCGACAATGCCACGCGTTCGGTCAGTGGCTTGGTCAAGTACGTTCTGCAGCAACCAAGTTGTTTGATTGTGACGGGGTATCAGGACTTCCTGTCGTCACTCACCATCTTGCTCGAAACAGTCAAAAAACTTGACGAACGCCCAGAAGGCAGCATTCGCATTGTCTTTGGCTCCAACTCAGAAACACGACAGGCTCTAGGTGGAAGCGGTCGGTCAGTGGCCGATGAAGCGCGCCAGCATTTTCTTGGCGCCAGGGGTTTTTCGGTTGTTGATTTGGCCGACCTGCGCGCAGTTCTTGCAATGGATGCAATCGAGCGCGGAATCATCAAGTTCCGCATTTTCGATCCCGATCTGGCAGAAGAAAAACTAGGGCGCCGTCCACCAATGCTTCACGCGAAGCTTTTTGTAGGTGGGGACAAAGCACTTTCGGGAAGTGCCAATTTCTCTATCAACGGTTTGCGCCGCAATCTGGAATTCATGGACGACGCCGATGCCTGGCCCGAACTTGCGACTGCGCGTCGCGCTGCCGCTGAGCAGTATTGGGACATGGGGCGCGATTGGACTGAAACAGCGCTGGAAATCCTGCGAGCGCTGATCCGCCTTGTCTCACCCGAAGAAGCAGTGGCCAGAACGGTTCACGAAGCCACAACCTTCACCCCCTGGCGTGTCGCAGGCGAGACCAGCGCCGGACGTCCGCCTCAACCCTTCCAGGCCGATCTTGTCTATGAGGCTGCAGGGACGGTCTATGAACACGGCTTTGCCTTTGTCGAAGCGCCAACCGGTGCCGGGAAAACCGACATCGGAAAACACCTGGCGACGGTTCTACCGGTCAGCCATGGGCAGACGGTCTTTTCCTGGGGAGAGCGCGCCGATCAACAACGGCTTGGCTCACTCGCCCTGATACCTGCCAGTGTTCTAAAGAACTGGACAACAAATGCGCCTGCGAACTTCAAACCCATCAAGCACAGTCACCTGTCGCGGCGAGGTAAGGAGGAGACTGCAGAACTCGAAGAAATCAATCGGGCGGTCCGTTCGTCCGCATCAATGATCGTTGATGAAAGCCACAGGTTGAGCTCCAGATATCTTGCACCGTCCGCGCGTTCGCTTGTCTTCGAGCGCAGCCCAGCCATCTGGACTTCCTGTTTGTCGGCAACGCTCATGGGAAACCAAGGTCTGGATGGCTTGCTTGCATTCCATGAGAAGCGCGCCTCGATCTATGTCCCTCCTGCCATCACGGAACAGATCAACCAACATATGGCGAAGGTTCGAAAGCGTGGCGAACTCGTGCGCCACCTCGACCAGATGAACCGCCGGATCGAAGATCAAAGCGTACAGGACGATCTGTTCGACAGCGCGGAAGCTCTACAGGTCGAAGTCAACAAAGTCGAACGCCAGCTAGAGACCGGCGGGCTGCAAATCAGTGCGCTTCAGGAAGGATTGGCCGACGCTTTGGCGCCATACGTCGTGCGGCGCCAACGGGATTGCATTGGGGAGAGTGCGGATCGAAAGTCCGGCGCTTTCGTTTACCCAACGATCCGAAGCCACCGAGAGGATACGGCGCTGAGTGATCAGCAGCGCCAAATTATTGAGCGGATCAAGACATTGGCGGAATGCATTACGACTGGGGTGACCCTTGTGTCTGCTGATCCCCAACGCGCCGCCCACACAGAAATCAAATTCCATGACAAATCGCGCATCCACATACGGAACTTTCTTGCACTGCTACGTGCGTCGATAACCTTTGCACGCGAGGAATGGGCCCGTGAACGCGATAGCGAAGCCGATCAACGGGGGCGGGCGTCAATCGGAGAAAACCTAAGACGCGCCGAGAAACAGAACGCCCGTGGTATTGCCATTCCGGATGGAGCGTTGCCCGAGGAAGTTGATGTCGAAGCCGACGATAGTGTAACACCGATTTGCGATCGGATCAGCAGGCTTCTGAAGCATTCCAGCCTTGACAGCATTGATGAAACCCGTGGTGACGTCATGCGAGGCATCCTGCGAAAGCATGGCCATGCCATCTTCCTTGCTGAAAGGGTCGGCGTGCTCGAGGTCTATGCCAGGCTTCTTGCTGGGCATCGCGGAAGAGGGCCCGAGGTCTTCGTGGTCGCACCAGGTGCACGGATCAAAACCGGGAAGAAGCTGCATCACATCCGATCCGGCGCGGATGCGCAGGAGTACTTCGGCATCGACGGGAAACATATCGACCCGCTAAAGCCACGGGCCATGTTCCTCACATTCCAGATGGCGGAAGGGATCAACCTCCAAATCGCCGCGGCACTTGGGATCATTGGCGTCACATCGGACGTAAAAAGCCTCATCCAAGGGCTGGGCCGGATCGACCGGATCGACAGCCCCAATTCTCGTATCCATTACTACACCTTCGACCTTCCCGGTCTGGTTCTGTCATCGGATCACAAGGCGCGGGCTCGTGTCGCTAGCATCGCCCTTCTGTCAGGTGTCGGCGCAGAAGACCTACCATCAGAGCTGGTAGAGTTTTCTGCCGGTGATCTGACCGATCTTGTTCTCGAACAGGTCAAGAAACCGCGCATCCTCCGCCCCAACAACTACTTCGATCAGCTTGAAGCTCTTCGGCGTGTGTTGCCGGCTGACGTTCTGGACCGTGTCCGGAACGCAAACCCTCGTGGTCTCTGGGGAGCCGAACTGTGCCTTCTGTCCTCAGTTGAGCCAGTCACAATCCTTCTCTTGGGCGGTCGCACAGGTGGCCCCCAAGACCCTACCGTTCTACCGCCCCGCTTGATTGCCGTGCGAGATGTCGATGGGCATGCAGAGATCATTGGCGACCAGGTTGAAGCAGCTAGGCTCCTTTCCGCCGCCTACGCCGAAACGCGGCGCCTAGGCATGCAAAGCCACCGCCCAGAACTAAACGCGATATCCGCCACGTTTAGCCGGCTCGGCAGCACCCTTGCGCATCTGACCCACTGGGATATTCGGCCAGCTCGAACCGTTTCACTTCTTGCGTCCCTCGCAAGTTTTCTATCTGGACGCGACACCGGTGACGCTGGTGCAGCGCTCTTTGGTTCCTTAACCCTGCCTACCCTGGAAAAGCTGGCAGAAGCCTGGGCGCACGAACTCGATGTCTTCTGGATCGAGGCGAAGGAGACGGTTAGCCAAAGGAGTGCATCTGGCGGCGAAATCCCCGACTACCTCGGGATCGACGCGATCTACCGAGCCTTCCAAGAGCAACCACACGCAGTGCGTTCTGCTACAAATGACAGGATGCAGAAACTCTTGGATCGGTGCACCGCCTTGTCGGAAGGGCAACCGATCGATGTTCTCAGCCGGGTGGCGGTTATCCTCGAAGCGAGATCGTAGACTCAAACTTCTTCAGAGTCCTGCCAAGATCGGTGTTACGGATTTGGGGCTATTCTATCACGTTGCGCGCGTTCCGGGATCGCGCCACGAACGACCGCTCCTGGTTGTCTTTGACTTTTTCTTCGCTTGTTCAGAAGGTGCTTTGTGAAAGACGCGGAGCTCGGTCCATCTCAACTTCTCGAGATGGGTGTTTGAGTGTTTGCGGTTTTCCATTTCGTATATCGGAGCCCGAATGGGTGCGTTGACTGAAGAGGCAACAATGAGCGACATCACAGAAGGTCTACAAATTCTGGCTCCTGACACCCTTCCTATCCTTGCGGAACTTGATTCCCGCGATGCCAGCCTATGGCTAATGCCGTCGTTTGCCGAGGCGGCTGGGCCAGAAGCGACCGCTAGGGTGTTGAGCCTGCCCTGGGAATTCGTCCTTAGCGAGATCGCATCGGAGGGCCTGCTCAAGGCTATTGATGCTTTGGACAGTGCGATCGAGACTCCGCTCGTTCGCCGGAGAGGGCTGGTGCACGTCATCGATGTCCCACCCTCAAACACCGTGCTGCCGCCCCGGAGCCTTCCAATCTTTCTGCTCAACGGCCGCACCGAGGCCGACAAGGCAGGGTTCGCCGCTCGGGCACGCCGGATGGAAATGATCATGGAGTTGCAACAGCGCGGGGTCCGGAATCTCGTGGTGCTCGGCGGACCCGATCTGACGCTGCCCGTTGAATTGGGACAACTTTGGCAGGACGGATTCCAGTGCGGCCTGACGATCGTCAGCGATGATCCCGAGGCTCGACAGAAGATCACCGAATGGCAGGCCGACGCGGGGGCGCGGCGGATAACGCTGCTGCCAGCCCCCGCGGCGCTGCTGTCGGAAGCCCTGCATAGGCGCTATACGGAGCGCGCCGACGACCGGCTCATCATCCGCGTCCGGGATGCCCAAGGGGCCCGACACCGCGTCGACCTGTCGGGACGCGATGACCCCGAGCATCCGCTACTGGGCAATTACGAACTGCTCTCCGAGGCTCATCTGGAATACGTGACGCCAGAGGGGCTGACTTCGGAGGAAATCAACGGGTTCTTCCAGGATCCGTCGGCCTCGTGGCGACCTTATGCCGCGCAAATGCCGTGGTCTCGGGACGACGGCGCCCGGAACACCTTAACGAAGGCACTGCAGCAGCTCGACCGCAACGGACCAGAGGCCAGTCGGATGTTCTACATCCGGGCGGAATCCGGAGCAGGGGCGACCACGTTCATCCGTGACCTTGCCTTCGGTGCGGCCATGGACGGTTATCCGACGCTGATAGCCACTCAAGCCCCCTTTACGCCCAGCGGACGCGCCGTAGCGAATCTCATCAACTCCTGCTTGAACGGTATCGCCTCTGCCGACATCGGGAAGGGTTTGCGCCAATACGAGGTACCGTGGCTGATCATATTCGATCGATCGCAGTGGGAGGGACGCGAAGGGGATATCGCCACTTTTGCCAGGCAGATCACGGAGGCTGGGCGCCGAATCTGCATCGTCTTCGTCACCGATGCACTGCTACCAGTCGCCATCTACGCCGAGAAGCGTCTGGAAAATCTGTGCGATCTGTCCCACGAGATCTCGCAGGAAGCGGCGATGGACTTGGGCCGGCACCTGAACCGGTTTCTTCAACCACTGGGCACGGCGCGCGATGCTCACGAATGGCAGGCGTTCGTCAACCACTCACTCGTCGGACCCGCGGCGGGCCATTCTGTATTCTGGATCGCGCTAGCATTCTGGCTGCAACGGCAAATCGACCTTACCGAAACGGTACAAGGTTGGCTTTACGAACAGTTTCGTCAGAAGGTTGCTGATCCGGTTGTGCGGCGCGCAATAGTCGACATCGCCGCCATGAGCACGGTGCGCCAGCTTCTGCCTGAGACACTGCTACCACGGTCCGAAGACTTTCCGACCCGCGACAAACTCTCTGATCTGCAATCGACCGTCGGAGCCTTGGGCGTGGTGCGCCAGCGCTTCGACACGGTAAGCCACTGGGCGATGATCCACGATCAACTGGGACGGTTCCTTCTGACCGGGCTATTTCACGACACCCCCGCCCGCGCTTCGGCCGGGCTGACCGAGGCGCAGAATCCCGATCACCTGCGGCTGATGGTTCTCGCGCGGATCGCCTCCAACCCGATGATTGCGCACCCGGACCTCGTGGAACTGGCTGAAACCTTCGCCACAAGCATCTTCAAGATCGATCCCGGACAGGGCCGCAGCGAGTTCGCCCTCTACTGGCGCGAAGCGCTGGAGGCTCTGGACGCGATGCCGAAAGCATTTCGGATGACCAGCCGAACCTTTCTTCACCATGGCTCGATATCGCGGCGGCGCATCGCGAAGGACGACGTCATGTTCCCGATCACCGATGACGAGCGCGCCGATTTGCTACGCCGCGCTACCGGGGATATCGAAGCCGCGCTAGCTCTTGAATACGACCCCGGGGGCGAGCCCGACCTGAACCTCTATAATTCGCTCGCTCATGCATATCACGACCTCGCCGAGGTGGAGGCGCGTCGCGGAATGCCAGCCGAACAGGTGGCTGCTCTGCGGGCCAAGGCAAACAAAGCGACCTATAGTGCCTACAGGCTGAACCCCGACAATTCCTACGTTTTGGAAGTCTATGCGCGCGACCGGCTCATAGGGGCGAATGAGGATCCCGACGGCGCGGCAAGTGTCGCGCTAGAGGTTCTGGGGATCGTCTACGGGGCCATGCAGCGAGAGACCGCGGAGTTGCGGCGAAACGCGCTGTCGCGCCTCGCCGACAAGGCGTTCGAACTGCTGCTTCAGTCAGCCGGGGCGGTGCATGATACCGAGCCCTCATCTGAAAGCGAGGCAATCCAGCAAGCACTCTCTGCCTTGGGCGAAGGGATAACCGGGCGTGAGGGCATGTCGCTGGATGACTTCCCCCGCGCGAACCGGATCGACGCGGCCGCCCGGCTAGGGCATCCACTGTTGCGGTCCAACGCACAGGCGGTCCGACTGCGGTACATCTTGGCCTGTATGGATCACCCGAAGGACTTCGCCCTGCAACTGGAGTTGCTCGAAACCCTCGATGGCAACCGGGCGATCCTGTCGCCGCAGCTAGAGCTGGAATTGGCGATTCTCATGCATCAGAGAAACCGCCACCACGAGGGTTCGCGGCGGTTCCAGAAACTGCGCCAGTTCTGGGCGCGAGGGGAACACTACGTCGAAGTTCCGGACCGTCTCCGCTGGTTGATCGACGAGAGCACGGGGAATAGGCGGCAGGTCCGCGCCCGCATCGCCTCGGGCGGAGACGGAGCACGACTTCATGCCAGAGTCCAAGAACTCCAGAACGACCGGGTCCCGTTTCGCATAGCCGAATTCGATGGCATCCAACTGCGGCCTGGCGCGAGTATCAGCGGCCTCATCTCCTTCGGCCATAACGGTCCGCTACTGCGGCCGCTGACGGCAGGTTGAGCGTTGACCGGACTTGTAGAGAGATACGCCAATGGAAAAGGCTGGAACGTCGGCACGGCTAACGTCCTTGTCGAAGGGACGAGCGATGTCCGCTACCTGCGCCTCGCCAGAGATCTTTGGCAACGCGAGAGCAACCATGACCTCTTCGACTCCGGATTTGCCGTATTCGAGGCGGGGCTGAAGGATGACGGCGGCGTTCAAGGGGTAGTGCGAGAGTTGCAGACGCTGCGGCAGATGGCTTCCCAAGACGCAGCAAGCTTGATGACGGAACGAAAGTTCGTGGGTCTGTTTGACAACGACCACGCGGGCCGCAAACACGCCCGCATGCTTTGCGAGATGGATTTCCGGGTGAAGCACTACCGGGACGTGTTCCTCCTGCATCCGATCATGCCGACTTCGAACGGCGTCCTCGGTCCCGAACTACAGCGCCGGGCTGAGGCGCAGAACGGCAGTTGCGCAAGGCTGGATTGGGAGATTGAGGATTTCCTGCCCGAAGATCTGATCCGGGGGTTCTGCGATGCAAATCCAGGCGCGCTCATCCACGAGCAGAAGATGGCGGGACGCGTGCATCGCGAATTCACCAAAGTAGGTAAGGGACGATTGCAGAGGTATGTCGAAGAGGAGGCACTCGTTGAGGACATGATCGACCTCATACGTTTGATCTGCGCACTGCGCGACTACCTAGGACTGGAGCACAATACGATGCGTCCGTGACCGAGAGGGTGCCGCATGTTTGCAGTAGTACCTCGACGGCGACCGCAGAATGAACAGTGTGCTTTTGGCGAAGGGTAAGGCAGCCTAGCGATAGTTTTCGAGACTAGCGGTCGGCGGTCGCCGGAGCAGATGCCAATCTCTACCGCTAGGCCCTTTCTCTACGAAGATGGGCTTACGATCCGCCGCTGCGAGCGAGTTGAAAAGCTCGAGGCTGGGCTCCCAATCGGCACTTCGGCTGCAGAATAGACGTCGCCCTGCGACAGTCCTGCGGCAGCGACGAGGCGCGCCGATTGCATTATTTTGGAACACTTTCGGCGCATTTCGCGCCTCGTTCTGGTGATCAGCCTGACCAGTTGGCCCCTTCTCACAGTATCGAGGCTTAGCATGGAATGGCGAACGACCGGCGCAATAGAAACCCTCGGACTGCAGCGCGAAGGGAAAAGGGCAAGATAAAAGCGTCTGCCACCAACGCCGCAAGTCACTGACGTGACTGGCGTTTTCGCGTGCCTGCAAATCGGTCGTGTGCAGGTTTCCTGCAATTTCGCAGTATTTTCAGACCCCTGACATGCACAGTGCGAAAACCTGCTCTTTGTGGCTGCGCGGTTGAAGAGGCAACAACTCCGTGTATCGGGAGGTGGCATCTCGCGCTCAACAATGGGAGCGCAAGATAAAAGGCGTGCCGCATATCCTTGCAGGTTGTTGATGTCGAATGGGAAAATGCGCGGCATTTTCTCAGGCCTTGCGGCGAAAAACTCACCAATCGTCTGATTTCGCACGATTTTGCATGCGGCTCCGAGCCCTTTGCGCGACGCCTTACGACTACGCCACGATCCCCGAGAAAACGCCCCACTTCCCCACACCCGCCGCCCGCCTGTCTTCCCCCGCCACAGGCCTACCCCGCCCGTTCTCGGCTTCGTTCCTTCCTCCCTTTCCGGCATCCTCGGGACACCCGAAACCCGAACCCATCGCCCCATGCCCAAGCGCCCCGCCATTCTGCCGCCCACGCTCGCGCCCCGCGGTCTCTCGCGGACCGAGGCGGCGGCCTATATCGGGGTGTCGCCCACGCTCTTCGATCACCTGGTCCGCGACCGGCGCATGCCGCCACCGAAGCGCATCAATGCCCGCACCGTCTGGGACCGGAAAAAACTTGACCGGGCGTTCGAGCTGATCCCTGATGGGGATCACTCCAACCACAATCCCTGGGACGACTGACGGCTGACGAAAGGCAGCGCGTGCAATGCCCACATTCAGGATGAGAGACGGCTCGGGCAGCATCCGCCTGAAGCACGTCATCGAGGATACCGACCGGCACGGGAACGTGCGCGTCTACCTGCGGCGGCCCGGGCACCTGAAGGTGCGGCTGCGCAGCCAGCCGGGAACGGAGGACTTCCTCGCCGAATACCGCGCCGCGATGATGGGGGCGACGCCCCGCGCGCCAGCCGGACCGCTCGAGCGGCGCGGGTCGAAGGGCAGCTTCAAGTGGCTCTGCGAGCAGTACTACGTCTCGGCCGAATACCAGCGGCTGAGTGGCCGCACCAAGTATGTCCGGCGCGGCATCCTCGACCGGATCTGCGAGAAGGACGGATCGAAGCCCTACGCGCTGTTGGAGCCCCGCCACGTCCGGCGCCTGCGCGACGAGATGGCGGACCGGCCCGAGGCCGCCAACGGCTTCGTCAAGGCGCTGCGCCAGGTCTATGCCTTCGCGGTCGAGTACGACCTTGCGCAGCGCAACCCGGCCCGTGACGTGCCCTACCTCAAGGCCAAGGGCGACGGGTTCCATTCCTGGACGATGGAGGAGGTCCGGCGGTTCGAAGATCATCACCCGATCGGCAGCAAGCCGCGGCTGGCGCTCGCGCTCATGCTCTACACCGGGCAGCGGCGGTCGGACATCGTCCGGCTCGGGCCGCAGCACATCAAGGAGGGCTGGATCACCCTGACCCAGGAGAAGATCCGCGAGCGCAAGCCCGTCACCCTCTCCATCCCGGTCCTGCCCGAGTTGAAGGCCGTGCTCGACGCCACGCCCACCGGCAACCTCGCCTTTCTCGTCACGGCCTTCGGCAAGCCCTTCACTTCGAACGGCTTCGGCAACTGGTTCCGCAAGCAATGCGACGAGGCCGGGCTCAAGCACTGCTCCGCCCACGGGCTGCGCAAGGCGGGCGCGGCGCTGGCGGCCGAGAACGGCGCGACCGAGCGGCAGCTGATGGCGATCTTCGGCTGGACGACCATGAAGGAGGCCTCGCGCTATACCCGCGCCGCGCGCCAGAAGGTGCTGGCGGCGTCCGGCATGAAGTTGTTGTCGCGGAATGGGGGTGAGCCGGAAAGGGGGGAAGCGCGGGGTGGCGAAGCCTGAGTTCTGGGCCCGACCGCGAGGGCCCGCTTGATGCGCCATTCTCCAACACGGCAAACCTGTTTCGCCTGAAGCCAGTATCCTGCATACTCCAAACAGGCGCCCACGCGTCACCTGAACACCGGAACGGACGGAGACGATGACCCGCAGCCTGAAGGAAAAGCTCGCCACCCTCGCACCCGACCGTCGGGCCATGATCGAGGCGGAGGCCGATCGTCTCCATGACGAGTACCGGCAACTGGGAGAACAGCGGACGACCAAACGGCCGACCTGAGGCAAAATCAAAAAAACCACATTGACGATATCGCCGTTGAGTAAGGTCGGCGCGGCCAGCTAGGCTGTGCCGCATGAGCAAGATCATCACGCCCAGTAGCGGCCCCGACGATTGGCAGCAGTTCCTCGCCGACCCGCAGAAGCAGTGGAAACGCGGTTATTCGGCCATGGCCGCAGCCTTGTCGTGGGAAGCGGCCCAAGGCTTTCCGCCGGAAATCGCCGCGCTGCTCGGGCCGGACGCGGAACTTCTCTTCGCGATCCCGGAGCACAAGGTTGCCCTTCCCGGCGGACGACGGGAAAGCCAGTGCGATGTTTTTGCCCTCGCCCGGGCCGGAGATGAGACGATCGCCCTCGCGGTCGAGGCCAAGGTCAACGAACCCTTCGGGCCGACGGTCGGGGAATGGATGGTCAACGCCAGCGCGGGCAAGGCAGAGCGGATCACCTTCATCCGCGACCTGCTCGGCTTGCCGGATGGCTCGATCGACCACGTCCGCTACCAGTTGCTCCACCGCACCGCCGCCGCCGTTCTCGAAGCGAACCGGTTCAAGACAGACCGCGCCGCGATGATCGTCCAGTCCTTTTCCCAGGAACACCGCTGGTTCGAGGATTTCGTAGCTTTCACCGCGCTTCTTGGGATCGAGGCCGACCGCGGCACACCGCTGCGACATATCCTGCCCACAGGCAAACCGCTCGACCTTGGCTGGGCGGTTGGGTCATCCGAGTTTCTCTAGGCCTGCAAACCTCGGAAATCCACGACTCCCCAGACGCCGCCGAGGGCACGAAAACCCGCGCCGGAACGCGAACGCCTCACGAACAAAAAAGTCCCACTTTTGCCCAAGTGCGAAAACGGTGGGACGATTTTGCCCCGTACCCCATTGATATCATTCATACTTGAGGGTGCTTTGGTGCCCGGGGGCGGAATCGAACCACCGACACGAGGATTTTCAATCCACTGCTCTACCCCTGAGCTACCCGGGCACGGGTGAACGGACACGCCGTTCGGGTCGCGATCTTCTAGACGGGGGTCCGGGGCGTGTCCAGTGCGAATTGGCAGAAATTCAGTGCGGTTTCCGGGGCAGTCGTTCCATCGCTTCTTCGGCCTCATTGATGTCTTCGGGGTCCTCGGCTGGGATCGCGTAGGAGCCGGTCAACCACTTTCCCAGATCGACATCGGCACATCGTTTCGAGCAGAATGGACGGTACTCGGGATGGCTGGGCTTGGCGCAGATCGGGCAGGTCATCGGAAGCTGATATCCAGAGGCGGTCGCTGACGCTTTCTATGAAGCTCAAAGTTACCCATCTGGGTCCATCCGACAAGCGCGGTTTCGTCCGGATCGGCTTTGAAGGCGGAGCGCAGTGCGGTTTCGACCTGCCGGCGGTCCTTCTTCGGCATCGGCGCGAAATCCACGACGATCTGACCGCCGAGGCCCCTGCACCGCAATTGCCGCGGTAGATCGCGAGCCAGGGCAAGGTTGGCTTTCAGACTGGCCGCGGGCGAGGTGTCGTCGCCGGTATTGACGTCGACAGCGACGAGGGCGTGGGTCGGTTCGATCCAGGCATGGCCGCCGCCAGGCAGGCCAACGCGCGGCTCTGTCATCGCGGCGATCATCTCGACAACGCCATGGTCCGCCAAGGCCGTCGCGCCCTCGTCGAGCATGTCCGGAGCGTCCCATTCACGCCAGGCAAGCATCTGGGCGTCTGGACCATCGACCAGCAATTCCGGCCCGGTTCCGGCGGCATCGCCAAGGACGGCGATGGCGAGGTCGCGCATCATCCGGATATCTTCCGCGATTTCATCATCGTCCGCATCGGCTGCGGCGGACCGCAGGATCAGTCCCGGCTCTGTCGCCTCACCCAGAACACCGGTCGCGATATCGTGCAGTCTCAGCCTTGTTTCCTCGCTTCGGATGCTCCGAGAGATGTTGATCCCCGGCGCGTCCGGCGTGACGATGGCATATTTGCTCTTGAAGAGCAGGCGCGTCGATGCGGGCACCGCCTTGCCCGGCTCGGCGTAACCCGTGACCTGGACAAGCAGCGGCTGGCCCGGGCGCAGACCGGTGGCGCCGCGCAGAAAGCCAGAGCCGTCGGGCAAGCGAACGAACATGCCGCCCTGGCCTTTCACCGGCCGGTCGCAGATGGCGCGGTAGATCGTACCCGGCGAGGGGACCGCATCGCCGGACGGATCGATCAGCAGGTCATCAAGGCGACCATCGACGATCCGGGCGGCCAGTTTGCGGTCGGACAATTCGCCTAAGACGACCACGCTGCCCTTCATCGGGGCTGACCATAGAGCGCATAACCGGCCGCCTGCAGCAGAATGGCGGTTTCGGCGACGGGCAGGCCCATGACGGCCGAGAACGAGCCCTGAATCCAGGGAATGAACGCGCCAGCGGGTCCCTGGATCGCGTACCCCCCGGCTTTGCCCCGCCAATCCTCCGTTGCGAGATAGGCGTACAGCTCGGCGTCGGAAAGCCGTTTCATCCGGACGGCGGTGACGACATCGCGTTCCCAGATCCGGTCGCCTGCCTTGACTGCGACGGCGGTAATCACGTTGTGGCGTCGCCCGGCAAGTTTCAGCAGGAATTCGGCGGCCTCGCCT
Source organism: uncultured Alphaproteobacteria bacterium (assembly GCA_942492375.1). Classification (GTDB taxonomy): domain Bacteria; phylum Pseudomonadota; class Alphaproteobacteria; order Rhodobacterales; family Rhodobacteraceae; genus JAHEAO01. The sequence goes on along the minus strand of CALOEL010000017.1, from coordinate 131,235 downwards.
GCATTGGCGGGCTTGCCCAGGATGCGACGTCCTAGCGCCACCGTCGTATCGGCGCAAAGCGCGATCTCGCCGTCCTTTACGCGGATCGCCTGCACCTTTTCATGTGCGATGCGAATGCAATAGGCGCGCGGCAGCTCTCCGTTTCGCGGCATCTCGTCGATGTCGGGCGCTCGAATCTCGTCAGGCACCACACCAAGCTGCGCCAGCAACTCCCGGCGTCTGGGGCTGCCTGATCCGAGAATAAGGCGCAATGAGCCGCCTTATTTGAAGCGGTAGTTGATCCGACCCTTGGTCAGATCATACGGGGTCATCTCGACCTGCACCTTGTCGCCTGCGAGAACCCGTATGCGATTCTTCCGCATCTTTCCTGCCGTATGCGCGATGATCTCATGGCCGTTTTCAAGCTCGACCCGAAATGTCGCGTTAGGCAGGAGTTCCTTCACGACGCCGGGGAATTCGAGCATTTCTTCCTTGGCCATGTGTACTCCGTCACTGCGCAGCCCACCTTGTTGCGGGCGGATGCTAGATGCGCCCATCTTCATGGGTTTTCAAGTGCAGAAAACCGTTTTCACGAGGTTGTAACGGTTTTGACGCGGGGCAGCTGTTCTGGCCAGTGAGCATGATTGAGAACACCGCCATCCGCGCGAACGGCCCTGACCGCGTCGAGGCTTACATCGCCATAGACCCAACCGGGCTTGTTCAGTTCGCCTTGCGCGATCACGCCCGTAGACGGAAATCCGTGATCCGGCGGCCCGTAGATTCCGGCGGCGCCGGTGTTTTCGTCGACCGGCGGGCACCATGCCGCTTTGCCCACCGTAGGTGAATGCACCGTGACACACTGGTTTTCCAGCGCCCGTGCCATCGCGCCGATCCGAACGCGGGAATAGCCGGCCATCGCCTCGGTGCAAGACGGGGCAAGGATGATCTCTGCGCCGGCATCGACCAGCGCGCGGGCCAGCAAAGGGAATTCGCAATCGTAGCAGATCAACACGCCGATCTTTGCCAGGGGCGTATCGAACAGCCGCAGCGGTCCCCCCGCAACGACGTTCCATGGGTCGCGTTCGAAGCGGGTCATGATCTGTTTGTCCTGATGGCCCATCGGCCCCTCGGGTCCAAAGACGCGGGCGCGATTCACCGGTCGTTCGCCACGGTCCCAGATCGGCGCGCTGGAGGCCAGAATATGAATGCCATGCTTCCGGGCCAAAGCGTCGTGCAACTCATCGACATCCGGGATCCGTTCGTCGACCGCGCGCATCGCGCCTTCAAGATCGGCTGCGGTGGACTTGCCGGCGAGCGAGGCAAGCTCCATTGCGCCGTATTCCGGGAAGACCAGCAGTTCGGCGCCGTTGCCAACCGCCTCCCCGACCCAGCGCGAAATCTTGTCCTGATAAGCCTGCCAGTCGTCCAGCCAGTCGATCGGATAAGCGGAAGTCGCGATTCTCATAGGCATTTCATCCCGAATTGAAGCGACCGTCAGCTTCTACTGTTTCGTCTCGTCTATCATAAGCGTGTCTTCTTCGGGAACCCATTGCCGTCCGGTCTCGACGGCGCTCAAGGCGTCTCCTCGATCGGCTCACCGAATTTCTGCTGCATCCGCTTGACGATCTGGTCACGCGTCTGTCGGTATAGGGCCAGTCTCGCCTCGCGCCCCTCCGCCATGCCGGTGGGGTCCATGATCGGCCAGTATTCGACTTCGAGGTGAAAATGCCGCGTCATTTCAAGCGCGAGCCGCTGCGATGCCGGCGACAGCGCGATCACCAGATCGAAGCCCGAAAGATCGTCACCCCATTGCTGCATCTCTTCGAACGAGCGCGAGCGGTGGCGCGAAAGCTCCACTCCCATTTCGTCGCAGACGGTGACCGCAAAGCCGTCGATTTCCAGGTCGTTGTGTACGCCCGCCGACTGGACATAGACTTCGGTGCCATAGAATTTCTTCATCAGCCCCTCCGCCATCGGGGAGCGAACTGCATTGTGATCGCAGCAGAAAAGAACCGAATGCGGCAGGTCGCGACCCAAGTCCTCATCCCTTCCAGTGCAGGACGCAAATCAGGGTGAAAAGCCGCCGCGCGGTCGGATTATCGATTTCGGCCTTGCCTTCCAGTCGCTCCTGCAACACGCGGGCCCCTTCGTTGTGGATGCCACGGCGAGCCATGTCGATCGCCTCGATCTGACTGGGCGGGAATTTCTTCACTGCGTCGAAATAGCTTTCGCATATCTGGAAGTAGTCCTTGACGACCTGTCTGAACGGACCCAGCGACAGATGGAATTCCGCCGCCTTGGCGTCGTCCTCGGTGCGGATGTCAAAGACGAGTCGGCCGTCGCGGATTGCCAGATCGAGTTTATAGGGGCCCTTGGGGCCCGCCTTGCCGTCGCGATCGGGAAGATCGAAGGAATTTTCCTCGAGCAGGTCGAACACGGCGACGCGGCGCTCCTGCTCGATCTCGGGTGTCGGTGGGGCAAGCCCGCTATCATCGATCCGGATTTCCAGAAGAGTCGTCATCAGCGAACACCATTGTTCAATCGATTCAACCGTGCCCGCACGGACAGGCCGTGCGCCTCGAGCCCTTCCGATTTCGCCAGTGTTTCCGCGGCCGGGCCGATCTGCTGCAATGCTTCCGGCGACATTCTGGCTATCGTTGTGCGCTTGAGAAAATCCATGACCGAAAGCCCCGACGAAAACCGTGCCGAACGGGCGGTCGGAAGGACGTGATTGGGGCCGCCGACGTAATCGCCGATCGCCTCCGGCGTCCAATTGCCAAGGAAGATGGCGCCGGCATGACGAATATTCGCGGCCAACGCATCGGGGTTCTCGACGCATAGCTCCAGATGTTCGGGCGCGATCCGGTCGGTCAGCGCTGCCGCTTCACCCAGATCCTGCACCGTGATGACCGCGCCGAAATCGCGCCAGCTGGCCGCGGCGATATCGCGGCGCTGGAGGTTCGGCAAACGGCGTTCGAGCGCCTCGACGACAGCTTGACCGAAAGCGGCATCCGGCGTGACGAGAATGGATTGCGCACTTTCGTCATGTTCCGCCTGGCTGAGCAAATCGAGTGCGATCCAGTCGGGGTCGTTATGCCGGTCGGCGATCACCAGTATCTCCGACGGCCCGGCGATCATGTCGATGCCCACCCGGCCGAAAACCCGGCGCTTGGCGGCGGCCACATAGGCGTTGCCGGGTCCGGTGATCTTGTCCACGGGCTGGATTGTCCGCGTGCCATAAGCCAGCGCCGCGATCGCCTGCGCACCGCCGATCCGGTAGATCGTCCGCACCCCGGCCAGTCGTGCGGCCATCAGGACCAGCGGATTGGCCTTGCCCGCGGGCGTCGGGGCGGCAATCACCAGCCGCTCGACCCCGGCGACCTGCGCCGGAATGGCGTTCATCAGGACCGATGACGGGTAGGACGCCAGCCCACCCGGCACATAGAGACCGGCCGATGCGACGGGTGTCCATCGCCAGCCCAATTCCGCGCCCGAGCCTTCGGTCCAGCTTTCATCTTCCGGCATCTGTCTCTGGTGATAGTCGCGGATACGATCGGCGGCGAGTTTCAGCGCGTCACGTTCGTCTTCCGAGACTTTCGCACATTCCGCGTCGATTTCCTCGGCGGTAAAGGCCATGGTTTCAGGGGTCAGCTGCAGCTGGTCATGCCGCGCCGTCAATTCGATCACCGCGTCGTCGCCACGGGTCCGAACATCGTCGATGATCCCGGCCACCGTCGCATCCACCTCGGGCGCGTCTTCGCGCTTCATGGCCAAGAGATCCCGAAAGCGGGCTTCGAAATCCTCGTCCAGCGTCGAAAGAAATTGAGGCATCGCGATACTCCTGTCGTCCCCACATAGCCGGGCGGGGCATGGGTCTCAAGCCTACGAGACAGGCGCACCCATCACGTTAGGGATGCTCTGGTTGATGGCGCGACGGCGCAAGATAGGGGCGTGTCACATCCTTCAGCGTGACTTCCAGCGCCTCGACCTGCAATGCTATGTCACCGTCGCCGGCAAGGGCCAGTTCCACACGTCCTGCGCTGTCTTCGCCCGGAACGAACCCGATCGAGAGAATTGACAGGATCAACCCGCTGTCTTCGCGATCAATGCCCTGGCTTGCGACCGCGGTCACCTCGTCGACGAAAAGAAGCGACTGCACTCTTTCAAATGGCCGCTGACTTTGGCGGTTCCCGCCGACATCTTCCCAGCGAAACCGGTTGATGAGCAGAGCGAAACGGCGATGCACGCGATCCCACTTCATTTCCTTCATGGGAACGACCGCATCCTGCACAAGCGCAGAGATAACCTGAAGGTCCTCGGCATCACGCGCTTTCAGATGCAGCGGTGCCTCATGGGCATCCTCGAATCTCGCGTCTTCCACCATCAGCCCTTTATCCGTTCGATGTCCGCGCCGACACTGCGCAGCTTCGCAACCACGTGCTCGTAGCCGCGGTCCAGGTGATAGACGCGGCTGACCACGGTTTCCCCCTCTGCCGCCAATCCGGCGAGTATCAGTGAAACCGATGCGCGCAGGTCGGTGGCCATGACCGGCGCACCTTTCAGCCTTTCGACACCGGTGACTTTCGCCATCCCGCCATGCACGTCGATCTCGGCGCCCATTCGCATAAGTTCTGGGGCATGCATGAAACGGTTCTCGAAAATCGTCTCTTCCAGTTCGGCAACACCGTCCGCCGTGCACATCAGGGCCATCATCTGCGCCTGCAGATCGGTCGGAAAACCCGGGAAAACGGCCGTCGTCACGTTCACAGATCTGACCCTGCCATTCTTTCGCGACACCTTCAGGCCGCGGTTGGTCTCGGAAACCTCGATTCCGGCTTCCTCCAGCTTGTCGCTGAAACTGCCGACAAGATCACGGCGACCGCCCAGCAACTCCACCTCGCCGCCCGCGATGGCGGGGGCCAGCATATAAGTCCCCAGTTCGATCCGGTCGGCCACCACACGATGCGTCGCACCGTGGAGACGATCGACGCCCTGGATCGTGATCGTCCCGGTTCCCTCGCCCTCAATCTGGGCCCCCATCGCCCGAAGGCAATCGACAAGATCCACAACCTCGGGTTCCTTTGCCGCGTTCTTCAGGACCGTCGTTCCCTTGGCCAGCGTCGCGGCCATGACAATATTCTCGGTCGCGCCGACGGAGGCCATTCGCAGTTCGATCTGCGCGCCCTTCAACCCGCGGGAGGCCTTTGCATGCAGGTAGCCATCCTTCAGCTCGATTTCGGCCCCCAGGGCCTCCAGGCCGTGGATGTGAAGGTCCATCGGGCGTGCGCCGATGGCGCAGCCGCCCGGCAATGAGACAACGGCATGACCTTCGCGCGCGATCAGCGGCCCGAGGACCAGATTGGAGGCGCGCATCTTCCGGACAATGTCGTAATCGGCGACCGGATTGATCGGCCCGTGACTGGCCATCGCAATCACCTGCCCGTCACGCAAACTGGACACCTCGGCGCCAAGCGATTGCAGAAGCTGGGTCATTGTCGCGATGTCTGAAAGCCGCGGCGCATTTGTCAGCGTCAACGGCTCCTCGCTGAGAAGCGTCGCCGGCATCAGCGTCAGACAAGCGTTCTTCGCCCCCGCGATGGGGATTTCGCCGCTCAGCGCGCCGTTACCTGTTACCCGTATCGAATCCATACCTGATTCAGCCCTTTTCTTTATCTTTCTGACTGCGGGCCTTCGCCTGCGCCTTGCGCCTTCGCAAATTCGCTTTCAGCGCCGCTTTCAACCGGTCTTCCCGGGTTTCCGCGGGTTTCGCGATCGCGTCTTTTCCGCTCTTTTCGCCCATCCGTCTCTCTCTAGCGCAAGGGTCCAAAAGGGTCCAGATTGGGCTTGCACCTCTAGCCGATAGCGTCTAATCAGCCGCCCACGAACGGCGCTGTGGTAGCTCAGTGGTAGAGCACACCCTTGGTAAGGGTGAGGTCGAGAGTTCAATCCTCTCTCACAGCACCACCAAGCTGCCGAGATCTCGTAGGATAGCTCAAGCCTCGCAGCGGTGCGACGCAAGATCATCTGCTGACAAGAGCTGGTGGGACCAGTCGGGGCGGATCAGCAGCAACGGCCTTTACACCCCCTTTGCAGCATGAAGCGATCGGTCAGGCGGCCGGGATCACTGCACGCCGCGCTGCCAAGGCAGCACCGCGCGTGCCGCTGCTTTCGCCGCCTTCAGCCAAATATACGTTCGGCCGCCGCATACCGGCCATCATCCGGGTCGCAAGCTTGCTTTCGAGCTTCGGCACCACCTGCGGAATGCCCGATAGTCCGCCCCCGAGGACGATACAGTCGGGGTCGATGGTCATGATCACCGTATCGATCATTTCGGCCACGACCACGAACCAGAGATCCAGCACACGGCCGGCATTGGGGTCTCCCTTGGCGGACCGTGCGGCAATCTCCCGGGCGGATGCGGCTTCACCGATGAGGTGTTCGGCCAGTCTCGACAGTCCGGGGCCGGAAACCAGCGTCTCGAAGCAGGCGTTGCGCCCGCAGCCGCATGGCAGGATCGGCAGGCCGTGGCGGGCGACCATCGCCGCGGGCAACGGCAGGTGTCCGATTTCTCCGGCAAAACCATTCGCCCCGGTTACCAGCTGCCCATCGAACACATGCGCGCCCGCGACGCTGGAGCCGATGATCAACCCGAACACCGAGCGCTGCGAGCGGCCTGACCCGAGCACCGCCTCGGACAATGCGAAGGCCTGGCTATCCTTGATGAAGATCGGCGCGGCGTTGGATCGCGCGGCAATGTCGGTGGCCAATGTGTGCCCGTTTGCGCAAAGATTGGCGACCAGAACACAGCCGGTATTGCTGTCGATCAACCCCGGCAAGCCGATTCCTATCGGGATGCCCGCCTGGTCAGCCGTTTTGTTCAGATCATTGATCTGATCCATGACCGCCTGCACCAACTGCTTGTAGTCTTCTCGCGGCGTTGCCACTCGACGGCTTTCGATCACATGCCAGTCGGCGTCGAAAAGCCGCGCCTCGATCTTGCTTCCGCCCAGATCAATTCCGCCGGTCAACATCTGCCAGATCCACCTTGGTCGGCCGTATCCCCAACAGGGATAATGCCCCAGCGGCCTGACCATTGCCAGCGGGATCAGCTTCGGCGGAGTTCTGCCGGAACTTGGACGATTCGAATAATTTGAGGGGGGTTTTAGGCGGAGATGGGGGAGCTCTTGGTGTCCGACTCGGACCAGGCGGATTGACGGCGACGCAACCTTGACGCGAGAACGGCCAAGCCGGCGCAGAGGAAGATCGAGACAAAGCCAGTGAGGCTGTACATCGCGAGCGCCAGAAGGAACGAGCCCCCGGAAAGCAGTGTCAGCAGCATCGAAAATGCTCCAAACACCATGCTTATAATGAGAAATCCGATTACCATTGTCGGCCCTCCTTCCCCGAAATCCAGTCAAGCAACACATTGCGGCGCAAATATGGCCGATCGGGGTCAGCCATAAGTCACTCAACCTTTACGTTTGTTTTGCTCGAACCACAATGGCACGACTTGTTTTAGGAATCGTGAAGTAATGGTATTTTATACGAATGCGACGTGCTTCGGGACCTCCGAAGATCACGTGGAGAGTTCCCAGGGCCTCGTGAACTCGCCGAGAACCTTTTCGATTGCCTCCCGATCAGGTTGGCCAGTTGGCCGTAGCTTCGCGACCAGGCCGCGCTTCTTGTCCTCGTAGACCTCGGCGATTTCGGCGTCGATGCCCGCTTCCTTCAGCGCTTCTCCATAGACCCGCGCGATCGCCAGTTTTCGAAGTTCGTTCTTCAGGATCTTGCCTACAGCGGTCTTTGGCATCTCGCTGATGATCTCGACATGCTTTGGCTGCGCGGCCCGCTCGGATATATGCTCTTTGGCATATTCCATCAGTGCCTTCTCGGAGACGTCCGATCCCGTCACGAGCTCGACATAGACGCAGGGCAGTTCCCCCGCAAAACTGTCGGGCTGGCCAATCGCGCCGACCATCGCTACAGCGTCATGGCCTGCCAAAGCCTCTTCGATCACGGCAGGATCGATATTGTGACCGCCGCGGATGATCAGATCCTTGGCCCGCCCGGTGATCCAGACATAACCGTCGGCATCAACGCGACCCAGATCGCCCGTGCGCAAATAGGTGCCGTCCGCGAAGAGCCCCTTGTTGCGATCCGGTTCTACATAGGTCTTGCCCGGATAGACGCCCGGATTGCTTACGCAGATCTCTCCGACCTCATCGACTCCCATTTCCCTTTTGACATTGCCGTCGGCGTCGCAGTCGAGGATTCGGACCTTGGAATAGATCAGCGGCAAACCGACGGACCCGATCTTCTTTTGCCCCTCCAACGGATTGACCGAGACAAGACAGGTCGCCTCGGTCAGTCCGTAACCTTCGACGATAGTGACCCCGGTCGCCTTCTCGAAGCGTTTGAACAACTCCACCGGCAGCGGGGACGACCCCGAAAAGGCGGTCTTGACCGACGAGACATCGGCGTCGACCTTGCGTTGCATCAGCGCCGAGATCGCGGTGGGAACCGTGATTATGAAAGTGATCTTCCAGCGATCGACCAGCTTCCAGAAATTATCGAACACGCCGTCTCCCCGGTAGCCTGCGGGCGTCGGAAAAACGACATGGGCGCCGGACGCGATCATCGCCATCAGGATGACATGGCAAGCGAAGACGTGGAACAGCGGCAACGGGCAGATGATGTTGTCATTCTCCGAGAACAGCAGCGTATGGCCCAGCCAGCCGTTGTAGATCATGCCCGAATAGGTGTGTTGCGCCACTTTCGGCATGCCGGTGGTGCCTCCGGTATGGAAATAGGCGGCGACGCGATCACCCTTGCTGTCCTCGAACTGAAGGGTCTTCGGCTGGCGGGCGAGCTCCTTGTTGAAGCTCCGCACCTTCGCGGTATGCACGAACGGATTCTTCGGCCGCACTAGCGGGACGATCCAGCTTTTCGGCGGCGTCAGGTATCGCAGCAGATCGACTTCCAGAACCGTACGAACATTCGGCGCGTGGCCAACCGCTTCGGCGACCTTCTGGGCGACATCGGTTTTGGGGAAGGCCATCAGCGTGACGACGACCTTCGCCCCGGTCTCTCGCAGGATCGAGCTGATCTGCTCGGGTTCGAGTAGCGGGTTGATCGGGCAGGCGATGCCGGCAATCGTGCCGCCGATAAGGGTGATCGCGGTCTCGTTGCAGTTCGGCAACACATACGCGACGACGTCGTTTTCGCCGATGCCGAGCTCGCGGAACAGATTGGCGGCTTGCGAAACTTTTTCGTGGAACTGCGTCCAGGTCAGGGTTTCGGCCTTGGCGCCGTCATCGGACAGGAGTTGAAAGCTGATGGCCCTTCGGGATCCGTGTTTCGCCGCCGTGTCGGACAGGAAGCGGTACATCGTCCGCGGAACGTCCCGCTCCTCCCAGGATTTCTCTTTCTCAATGGCCGCAATATCGGCCTGCGATGCGAAACGCGTCATGTCGTCCTCCCCGAAAGGCCCTTGCGGGCTCTTGCATTGATTGCCGACAGGATGTGCGGAAAAACCGAGCCTCGCAAGCTTTTGCGAAAGTTGCGCAGCGTCACCCGATCTGGAAAGCCAAAGGCGGAGGTTAAGCCGCCTCGCTTCCGGCGGTGAACTGAAGCCGCGCCAGCCTCGCATATAGCCCGCCTTCAGAGACAAGCGCCTCGTGTCCGCCCTCCGCCACGATCCGGCCATCTTCGAAAACCAAAATCCGGTCCGCCTTCTTCACCGTCGCCAGGCGATGCGCCACGATCAGCGTTGTCCGGTCCTTCGCCATTGCCTCGACCGCCCGCTGCACCAGTTGTTCGCTTTCGGCGTCAAGCGCGCTGGTCGCTTCGTCCAGCAGCAGGATCGGGGCATCGCGCAGGATGGCGCGCGCAATCGCGATGCGCTGCTTCTGACCGCCTGAAAGCATCACCCCGCGTTCGCCGACATAGGTTTCAAACCCGTCAGGCAGCGCCATCAGGAAGTCATGCGCCGCAGCGGCGCTTGCAGCCGCTTCAACCTCGGCATCGGTCGCATCGGGACGCCCGAACCGGATATTCTCGCGCGCCGTCGTGGCGAAGATCACCGGATCCTGCGGCACAAGGGCGATGTGGCGGCGGAATTCGTCCCGGCTGCGGTTGCGCAGGTCCACGCCATCGACGCGCACGGCACCCTCGGTCGGATCGTAGAAACGTTGCAGCAGCTGGATGATGGTCGACTTGCCAGCGCCTGACGGTCCCACGAGTGCGACAGTCTCGCCAGGCTTGACCCGGAAGCTGACATGGTCAAGCGCCGAGATGTCGGGACGGGCCGGATAGCGAAATGTCACCTTGTCGAATTCGATCTCGCCGACGATCGCTTCGGGTCGGACCGGGCTGTCCGGATCCCTGACCTCGTCCGCCGCATTCAGCAATTCGAGCAGTCGTTCGGTAGCGCCCGCCGCGCGTTGCAACTCGCCCCAGATCTCGGACAAGGCGGCAACGGCGCCGGCAACCATGACGGCATAGATCACGAACTGCACCAACTCGCCGACGGACATCTGATCGGCACGCACATCCTGCGCGCCGATCCAGAGAACGCCGACAACACCCGAGAAGATCAGCGCGATGACGATCACCGTCATGACTGCCCGCGTCGCGATCCGCTTCAGCGCCGCGTCGAAGCTCTTTTCGGTCACATCTGCGAATGTCCCGCGGCTTGCGGCCTCATGGGTGAACGCCTGGACCGTCTGCACCGACAGCAGCGCTTCTGACGCGTTGCCCGAAGAGGCGGCGATCCAGTCTTGGTTTTCCCGGCTCAGGATCCGCAGCCGCCGCCCCAGGACGATGATCGGAACAATGACGGCAGGGACGATCAGAAGCACCAGACCGGTCAGTTTTGCTGACGTGAACAACATCAGAACCAGCCCGCCCGCGAAGATCAGCGCGTTGCGTAGCGCGACCGACACGGATGACCCGATCACCGAGAGGATCAGCGTCGTGTCGGTGGTGATCCGGCTTAGCACCTCGCCGGTCATGATCTTCTCGTAGAAGACCGGGCTCATGCCGATCATCCGGTCGAAGACCGCCTTTCGGATATCCGCCACCACCCGTTCACCCAAGCGGGTCACGATGTAATAGCGAAGCCCGGTTCCAAGGGCCAGGGCCCCGACAATGGCGAGGGCGGCGAAGAAATACTGATCGAGCAACGCGGCAGCCGAGGTCTCGAAGCCATCGACGACGCGGCGCACCGCGATAGGCAGGATCAGCGAGATGCCGGCGGTCAGCACCAATGCGACTGCGGCAAGCGCGACCATGCCGCGATAGGGCTGCACGAAGACCCAGAGGCCGGCCAGCGCGCCGATCCTCTTGCTGCCTGGCCTGTCCCTGTCGGTATTCGTATCGCGCGCGCTCATCCGGCTTTCCCCATTTTCGGCTTGAACGATTTACGGCCTTCCGTCGTCAGCGGCAAGCCGATGGGGCCACGAGCCGGGCAATCGCTAGGGTTCCGGGCCTTCCGACACTTTTGGGCAAGGAGCAACGGCCAACGTGGCACGCGCCCTACCCTTTCGCTTTGATGCGTAAAGCGCTGCATCCGCGTCGGCAAGCAAGGTTTCGGCGGTCGGGATCGCGTAATCCGTGCTGATCGCGATGCCGACGCTGGCGGAAATCCGGCAGTCCTGTTCTGCGTAGGAGATCGGCACCTCAAGGCGGCTGATAATCCGCTCTGCCAGCTGACTGATCTGAACCGGATCGGTTTGCCTGTCGAAAATCAGGACGAACTCGTCGCCTCCGATACGCGCCACGCTGTCGGCTTCGCGCGTCTGTTCCAGAAGTCGTTGCGCCACGGTTTGCAGCACCTGATCACCGGCTGCATGGCCGAGGGTGTCGTTCACCTGCTTGAAATAATCGAGATCCAGATGGATCAGGGCGAAGCGCGCGCCGGCCGCCAGCAGGCGCGCTAGGACATGGTCCAAGGCTCGTCTGTTCCTCAGCCCTGTCAGCCCATCCGTGAAGGCCTTTTCCTCGGCCGACATGCGCGCGTCTTCCAGTCGCAGGTTAAGCTTGCGCGACTCCTTCATGACCGCCGACCGCGCCTCGATCAGATAGAGCAGTTCGACCGCAAGATCGGTGGACGCGAAATCGCTTTGGGTCAGAGAAAGGTCGCGCACCGCACTGGCAACGCCGATACCGAAGGAAAGATTCAGTAGATACCCGTCCTGCCCCGCCAGCGGGACAGCAAGGCCCCGAAGGCGGGTCTTCGGCTTGCTGCGAATCCTGACATGTATCGCCCCTGCATTGGCAGCGCACAGGTCCCTGATCTGGCTTGCCTTTTGCGGGCGCAGCGGTTCGACAAGATCGAAAAGACCGGTCCCCAGCGCGTTTTCCGGCAATAGGCGGGCCAGGGTAGGACCAAGATGCAGCACCTCTCCTCCGGATGTCAGCAGGGCGTGCATCGGCATCAGAGCGTCCAGCGCCGCCGGACCAAGCCCGATCTGGTCATGTGTGTTCATGTCATGCTGCCGGTGAGTTCAGCGCGAATTCGCGGCCGGGAGCGAAACTGACATCCAGCAGTTCAACCGATATCTGTTCATCGCCCTCCGGGAAGTAGCGCCGCTCCAGAAGCACGAGTGCACCATAATCGTCAGCCATGGCTCGAAGAATTCCAAGAAGCACCGCCCCGAAACCCGCATGATGCGGTCTGAACTGCAGAATGATCTGCCGGGCGCCCGCGTCGGTGATCGCGACAGAGGGAATATCGAGCTCTGGCACAGCCAGTCTCGCACGATCCTCGATTTCATCGAGCGAATAGAGAAAATCGACAAAACACGCGCCGCCGAATCGCAGCAGACGCCGCAACCCGTCGGATATGCCGTTGGAGATCAAATAGGTTCCAAGATCCTCCAGCAAAGCATCGACCGAGCGTTCCAGCCGGTCGGCGGCGGCCAGCAGCGCGCGATCCGTCAACTCATCGTCATAGGCCAACAACGCTTCAAAGTCGTCGAAGCCCAATCCCGCAGCCTCTGCCACTTCTGCCCAGAGCGCCGAACCGTAGGTATCGCGCAGGAAACACTGGATGGATCTGTTGACCAAGCCGTGCATAGCCCCCTCCGTTGATCCCGGCAGCCTAGCGGCCCGACCGTTAACAACGGGCAAATCTCAGGGCAGCATGATGAAATCGGTGCCGCCGAGCCGGATAGCAGTGGTCGTCACCGGCGTCAGCGCGAAGTCTCCGGCGATGATCCTGTCGATCATGGCTTCGTCGTCGATGGGTTCGGCGGGACCGTACAAGCGTCCGGGAAAGCCGTGATTGACCCAGATGCCCTCTTCGTTCTTGCGCCACCACTCTGCCCGCACCCAGTTCTCTGTTTGCTTGGTCAGAAGCAACACCTCGTTCCCCGGCGCCTCGCGCAGAAAATCGGCAACGACCATGGCGCAGCCCGGATTGCCCGCGGCTGTCCGCCGAGCACATGCATCGAGCCAAACCGCGGGCGAACCATATTCACCGAACACATCCTCGGGAACGCTGACGCCATCGGGTCGTATCGGAACCGCTGACAGGAATTCCTGCATCCGGTCGGATTCGGGACCGCTCAGGTCTCTTTCGTACTCTTCCTCCGTCGCCGCGTTTTCAAGCGCTGCCAGTTTGTCGCGCATCAGCGCCTGACCTTCGCCCTCGACCGCGCCGAATTCGGATGCGACGCGCTGACCGGCCCTGCCCCATTCCCGGGCGACCGTCCAAAGGTCCAGCTGAGCGGCATTCGTGCGGCCATCGACATAGCGGGCGAACTGGTCCTTGGACGAAATTCGCTGCGGATTCATCGCCGGCGTAAGCCAAAGCGCGGCGATGCCGATCACCACCAGCGCCAGCGCGGTATTGAACCGTCGGATCTGGCCCGTCCAATCCCGCCGTCGCAGCACGGCCAGGGCGTAAAAGACCGAATAGAGCAGAACGATACCCGCTATGGTCGTCGCCGCGATCCGGTCGGGCGACCATCCATGCTGCACGACGCGAAGCCAAATGGCCCATACCGCCAACCCCGCAAGCACGGGAATCACAAGTGACAGCGCCTGTGCCGCGAAGCGCATGAAAGGCGAGGCGACGGCTTCGTCGTCAGAGCGGTCTATCGCCACGCTGACCAGCGACACGCCTCCGATCGCCATCGCCAAGAGGATGCCAGCCGACGAAAGAGCGCCGAAAAGCTCGGTCAGGCCGCGAAACGGCACCATGACCACGAACACCGACACCACCACCAGCACGACCGGCAGCAGCAGCCGCAAAAGCCGAAGGACCAGGTAGGGCGAAAGATAGTCCGAGAGTTCGTTGACCACGGCCAGGGCCAATCCGAACACAAGCCCGCTCAGCACATAAGGCAATGGCTCGATTTCCAGAAGGTTCTCGATCAGATCCAGGCCAATGGTTCCAAAGAGCTGGCTGGAAAGGAATATCACCGCCCAGAACAGACCGGTGAACAACCAAGCCGCAATGTAGCGGACCACAATGCCCCAGCTCTGACCGAAGAGCTCTGAGTAGTCGCGCCAGTTTCTTTCGGGGCCCAGCCCCGCGACAAGGAACGGCACCGGCAAAGCGGCCAGAACCGCGAAGGCGAGCAGCGGGTGGCCGGTTTCAACGAATTGTTCGGTCGTGTCGAAACGGAAACTCGCCCAGTAGAGCAGCAGCGCCGGTGCGACCGAGACAGCCAAACCCACGACTGCGGCGCGCGCAGTGTTCATGGGCCCCGACACGGCCAGCATGGCAGAAAAGAATGCCCCGAATCCCGCAGCCAGCAACATCACGATGCGCCCGTCGGAAATCCTGTCCGGCAGGACATCCGCCAGCAACCAGAACGCAACACCGGCCAGAGCGCCAATCGCCGCCATCCGAATGCGGGTCGCCGATGCCTCCTTCATTCCGCCGCTACTCCGGTTGCTTCACGCCGAAGGCTAACGCCGCCGGCGGCGGGGCGCCAGAGTGCATTCGCCGCTCAGAAATCGGTGGGTGCGCCACCCTCCGTCTTGCGCCGCGCAACGAAATCGGACAGTTCCTCGCGGATCGCATCGTCCATCGCCGGCGGGTCGAAACTGCTCAGGATATCCTTGAACATTCGATGCGCGCGCTCGGCGGTCCAGACCGAACCCGAAAGCTGCCAAGCCTCATAATTCCGCCAATCGCTCAGAAATGGCTGATAGAACGCCTGCTCGTATCGGTCCTGGGTGTGCTGGATGCCGAAGAAATGGCCGTCATGCCCAACCTCCCGGATCGCGTCCAGCGCGATGTCGTCGGGGCCGGTGCCGTAGGTCGCCGGCTCGAAATAGCGCTGGATCTGCTGCAGCACTTCGCAATCCATGACGAATTTCTCGGGCGAAGCGATCAGCCCGCCCTCCAGCCAACCCGCCGCGTGGTAGACCATGTTGGTGCCTGACTGGACCGCCGCCCATAGGCTGTTCGAGGTCTCCCACATCGCCTGGCCGTCCGGCACATTCGCCGCGCAGACACCGGACGAGCGCAGCGGCAACCCGTAGAACCGGGCCATCTGGCCCGTCATCTGTGTCGCGCGCATGTATTCCGGCGTGCCGAAGGCCGGCGCGCCGGATTTCATGTCGACATTCGAGGTGAACGTGCCGAAGGCGCAAGGCGAGCCCGGCTTCATCCATTGCGCCATCGCGATCGTGCAGAGCCCCTCGGCGATCGACTGCGCCACGGCGCCCGCCATCGTCACCGGCGCCATCGCTCCGGCCAGCGTGAAGGGCGTCACCACCGTCGCCTGGCCCCGCCTGACGCAGCGCATGTAGCCGTCCAGCATCGGCGTGTCGTGCTTCAGCGGCGACGTCGAGTTGATGTTGGTGTACATCCGCGGGCTCGCCTCGAACTCGTCGTGACTCAACCCGCCCGCGATGCGCACCATTTCCATCACATCCTCGACCCGCTCCTTGCCGAGGCTATAGGCGTGCGCCACCTTGTCCGTGAGTGTGAGCTTGTCAAAAAGCACATCAAGGTGGCGCACAGAGGCATGCACGTCGACAGGTTCGACCGGATAGCCGCCCGCAACATGGATGCAATTGAAATATTGCGTCAGTTTCAAGAGGTTGGCGCATTGCTCGCGGGTACCCGGCACCTTTCCGGTCTCCAGATCCCAGTAGTTCGGCGGCGAGGATACGTTGACGAACACCATGTGCTTCCCGCCGATGGTGATCTTTCGCGCCGGATTGCGTGGCGTAATGGTGAATTCCGAAGGCGCCCGCGCCAGCATCTCCATCACGAAGTCACGGCCCATCCGGACGTTGGTCTCGCTGACCGTGCAGCCCGCATCTTTCAGAATGGCGAGACTTTCATCATTCAGGAACTCGATGCCGATCTCTTCCAGAATGCGCATCGCCCCGTCGTGAATCGCTTCGACGCCCTCCTCGCCAAGCGGTTCTGTCGGGCGATCCGTATTGTACGGCACCCGCCACGGCATCTGTTCGATCACGTTCGGGCTGGAACGGCGCACATTGCCCGAGCGTCCGCCCGTGCGTTTCCTGCGATGCGACTCCTCGTTCATGGTCGGCCTCCCTGCTTCCGTCTAGGGAACCCGAACGGCCCCGCCGTTTCGTTACGGAAAGCGACGGTTCGTGTCGCTTTTCACTGGAAAGCAGGAGTTGATGCGCCGGTTGCGCTTTGCCAGCGCGGCACTTATGTTCTTCCGACCGGGGACGACCTCGGCCCACGGCATGCATGATCGGGACGACCCGACGGAAAATCGCGATCATCATGCGCAAGACGAAAGACCGCATCCGCCACGCGCTCAGCTTCGAGATCGTCGGACTGCTGCTCATCACCCCGGCGGGTTCATGGGCCTTTGGCCATCCAATTCTGGACATCGGGGCGGTCGCCATCGTCGGTGCCACCATCGCGACGCTCTGGAACTATTTCTACAACCTGATCTTCGACCTGACGATGTTGCGTCTGCGAGGTGGCGTTCGGAAATCGGTGGCAACGCGCATCCTGCATGCGATCCTGTTCGAGGCGGGCCTGCTGCTGATCCTGCTGCCCTTCATCGCGTGGTATCTGGGCATCTCACTCATACAGGCGCTGGTGATGGATATCTCCTTCGCAGCGTTTTATCTGGTCTATACCTTCATCTTCAACTGGGCGTACGACATTGCCTTTCCCATACCGGAGCGTGAAGGATGACCGCGTTCAGCCCTGGTCCGCAATCCATCCGGGCAACTCTCCGATATCGGCCAGCACCACGTCCGCGCGGCCGCGCAAGTCAGCTGCAGAGGCCGGTCCGGTCAGGACGCCGACTGTCCGCATCCCTGCCGCCCGCCCGGCATCCACATCGTGCAGGCTGTCTCCGACCATCACGATCTCGCCTGGTTGAAGCCTGCAGCACCGCGCGAAAGCCGAGCACATGCCATGGCCGGGCTTCGCCCCATGGCCACTGTCGTAACCCACTATGAAATCGAACATGTCGACGACGCCGTGATACCGCAAATGCTTGCGCGCCGTCGCCTCGCTGTCATTGGTCGCCACGCCAAGAAACAGATCCATCGCGGCAAGCTGTGCAAGAAACGGGACCAGCGGCGTCACCTCCACGGGGACCAGCCCGGCTGCCGTGCCATGCAGATGTTCGATCAATCGGTCCAGCCCACCGCCGGGAAGAAACTGCAGCAGCACCTCCGCCACTTCCCGTTCGGTTCCCGCGATGGCGGGGCTGCCGGGCAGGATCAGCCCCGTCCGCATGTCATAGCCGATCGCCGCGGCGATCTCCGTCTGCAACGCCGGATCGCCGCCGGAGAGCTGGAGTACTTCCTGTCCTATCCAACCCGCCCAGGTCTTCTGGAAATCGAACAGCGTGCCGTCCTTGTCGAATAGTGCCGCCTTGACGCGCATTCCGCCCCTTCGATCTGCCAACAGGATGTTACTGCCACAGCCCGCACCGTGTTTACAGGGTGCTTGGACACGACCGCGATTTCCGCTCAGGTCCAGCTCACCTCGGCCCCTCCGGGCAGGCTCTGGCGGGCCTGCGCCAGTTCTGCATATTGCAGGCCCGATGCGTCGCAGAACGCCATCACCCAGCGATCGTCGAGCATCAGGAAATCCAGTACAGAGCCAAGGAATTCGGGCTCTGCAAGCCGGGCGCGCAAATCCTCGGCAGAGGCGCCTGACGCGCCAAGAAACACCGGCAGCAAATCGTCATTGCCCGCCAGCCATGCGACCGCACGGATGGCGACAGTCTCGGCGTAATCTTGCCGCATTCCGAACATTCTCCTTAAAGACGAAACCTCTTCTTAACCAATCTCAAACAATGCTGACCTTGACCAGCAGCATTCCATTCAATTCGAAAGGGTCACATGAGCGGGCGCATCCTGATCGCGGACAATGTTGCGACCAATCGCATCATCCTCAAGGTCAAGCTGTCCGCGGCCTCATACGGGGTGATTCCCGCCAGTAGCGCGGCCGAAGTCATGCAGGCGCTGACCAGTGAACAGCCCGATCTCATCGTTCTCGACGCAGCTCTGCCCGATCTTGACGGGATATCGCTCTGCGAACGCATCCGGGGAAACCCCGCAACCACCGATATCCCGGTGATCGTCGTGTCCGGCATCGTTGATCCGGACACTCGGATTGCAGCCTTGCGCGCCGGGGCGGATGATTTCCTCTCCAAACCGCTGGACGAGATGGTTCTTCTGGCCCGCGTCCGCAATCTGATCCGGTCCCGCGCCCTCGGTGCGGAGCTTCGGCTACGCGAGGCGACCGCGACCCGACTTGGTTTCGCCGAGGCTCGGGCAGGCTTCGCCCGGTCGGAGAGAGTGCTTCTTGTCGGGCACCGGCCCGATGTCGCGGCGTCGTGGCGCCGTGCGGTGTCGGGTGAGATCTCGGCCGAGGTCGAGGTGATGCCCTACGAGCAACTGCTGGACATGATCGGCAAGTCGGGCCGAAGTCCGGATCTGGTCGTCATCCCCGCATCTCCCGATTCTGGCGCGAACGGGCTGATCCTTCTGGCCGAATTGCGCAGCCGCGCCCAGACACGGCATTCCGCCATCATGGTCGTGCATGAACAGACAGACATGCAAAGCGCCGTCGCCGCACTGGATATGGGCGCCGATGATGTGCTTGCCGCAAGTTGCGGTGGCGTCGAGATGGCAATGCGCATTCGCCGCCAGCTGGACCGAAAGGCCGAAGCCGACCGGCTGCGCGCGACGGTCGAGGATGGATTGAAGCTGGCCATGGTGGATCCGCTGACCGGCCTGTTCAACCGGCGCTACGCATTGCCGCATCTGGCCCGGCTCGCCGAACGCGCCGTGGCGGAACGCCGGCCTTTCGCCGTTATGGTTCTCGATATCGACCGGTTCAAGCGGGTAAACGACCGCTACGGCCATAGCGCCGGCGACGTGGTGCTCCGGGCAGTGGCGCAGCGGATCCGGGACAACCTTCGCAGCGTCGACCTTGTCGCGCGCTTCGGCGGCGAGGAGTTCCTGGTGGCAATGGTCGATACCGATCGCGCGGCGGCTCAGGTTGCGGCCGAGCGCCTGCGCGAAATCGTTTCTCAAACTCCGATAACCCTGCCCGGAGACGCCGGCAGGCTGCAGGTCACGCTGAGCATCGGCGTCGCGATCGGCGGTCTTCCGGATCGCGCCACCGATGATGTCGACATACTCATAGATTGCGCTGATCACGCGTTGATGTGGTCGAAATCGGGTGGCCGCAACCAGGTCCGCATAGGACAGTCGGCGGCCTAAACGGCCACCTCGGCGGGCGTATCAGCGGGGCCGGTGGCCAAACCGCTTCAACCGCCGCTCCATCCTGTCGGCGAAGGCACGGCGCTCCTCGACATCCATCGCCTCGATCCTTTCCAGCAGCACCGCCTGTCCAATAGCCTGGCGTTCCGCAAGCCTGTCGCGCTGGCGGTCCAGCGCGGCGCGAAGATCTGCCGGGGCAAATGGTTCGGCGCGCAGGGCGCGCAGCATCGCCGCGAAATCCTGGCGGATTTCTTCGCGGTTGGCACGCAAATCCTCCGACCTCCCGGAAAGACGCTCGGACAAGCGGTCGCGCTCGGCATTCGACAAGGCGGCCCCGAACGGACCGAAACCGAGATCCTGGAGCGGAGCGGTCCGGGCTTCCCGATCGTGTCGCAGGAACGCTCCGGCAACCGCTCCGAACACCAGCAGGTTCAACGCAAGCGAAACCGCCAGCAACAGCCGGGACCAGCGAAAGCGGCCTGGCTGCTTCGGTTCCTGCGGTTCATCCATTCCTTATCCTCCCGCCAACACGATGCCGAAATCTGGCATCAGATCATCAACTCCGTAATCCGTCTGAACGACGCCAAGCCCACTGGCGACCGTTCCGACGGGGTCCGGCTGCGCATAACCGATCCAGACGCCCGCCACGGTCGCAGAGGCCATTCCCGCAACGGCGGGCCAACCGCCCAGCGCGGCAAGTGCGCGCCCGAGCATTCCAGTCTGCGCGCGGACCGGGCTTCGGCCACGCGACGCGAGCAAGCCGTCGGCATCCGTCATGACCTTCGCAAGCAGCCTGTCAGGCGGCAAAGGCCCCGATGCGGCGGCGCGGTCCAGCAGGGTCTCGAGCTCGTCTTCGGTCATGGTCTTCTTCCCGCTCTCAGCCATATCCCAACTCCTCTCGCTTATCCGCCAATGCCGCCGCCAAGCCACGCTTGCCTCTGGCGACAAGGCTCTCGACCGCCTCCACGCCGATCCCCATCACCTCGGCGATATCCGGGTTGGCCAACCCCTCGATGTGCCGCAGGACCACAGCCTGCTTCTGTCGCTCCGGCAGGGCTGCAAGCGCCGCATTCAGCGCCGCCAGACGATCGTCGTCCTCCAGTTTCATCTGCGCGCCGGCGGATGTGTCCGGCGGCTCGGGAACAGTGTCGAGAGCGACCCAGCGCCGCCGCCGAAGCCGATCCGTGCAGAGATTGGCGGTGACCCGGTAGAGCCAGGTCGATACTTTTGCTTCTCCCTGCCGCCAATCGGGGGCAATTCGCCACAGCCGCAACATTGCTTCCTGCGCTACATCCTCCGCCTCCGCCGCGTCGCCGAGCATACGCGCGGCGTACCGGAAGACCCGCGGCACAAGCCGCGCCGAAAGTGCTTGCGCAGCCGCCCGGTCGCCATTGCCGAAGGCGACAAGCAGCGCTTCGTCAGAAACATCCGTCTGAGCGTCGAAGGGCATGGTCATTTCCGGTCAGCTATCCCGTTTCGGCCAGACGGGCAATCGAAACGGGCGGCGCATGTCCGCCCGCTTGCAGCCTCCTGCTCAATCGTCGTCGTTCATCATCTGACCACCATGATGCATAGGGCCGGCGTGCCCGCGACGATCGCCGTCGTTGCGGCGAGAACCGAACCGACCTGCCCGGTCGCGCCCTTGCGCGGCCGCGAATTCTTCCGCCGATATCGCGCCGTCGTCATTGGCGTCGAGATGCATGAAGATGCGCGCGCCGGTGTCAGCCGACATTTCCGCCAGGCTCAACGCCCCGTCACCATCGGTATCGCGCCATTCGATCATCCGCTCCATCCGCGGCTTCATCCGTTCGACCATCGTCGCCGCCATCTCTTCCACGGTAAGCTTGCCGTCACCGTCCGCATCTGCTTCGGAGAACCGGGCAGACGCTCTGGCGCGTGCTTCCTCGATGGTGACGCTGCCGTCTCCATCCGTATCGAGCTCTTCGAAACTCGGACGGTTTTCCATTCCGCCCATCGAAGGCCCCCACGTATTCTGCGCCCAGGCCGTTCCCAGCGCCGCCACAGTGATTGCGGCAATCGCCAGGCTTCCGATTGCATAAGATCTCTTCATTCTCGACTCCTCGGTTTGTCGTGCCTCTGCGCGGCCACTTTCGGCGCGCATTCCGGAAGTAGAACGCCTGACCGGCAGAATTCCGTCGCGCCGGGCCGAACATTTTCCGAATCCTTTGCGACATCGCGCCGCAATCCGCATTCCGCCACTTCAAACTGAGACTGCGATGCTTACACTTGGGCTTTGGCGCGAAAGATGCGATATTTCCAATGATGACAGATCAGACATTCGAGATTCAGGACCGCCTGCTTCGCCCCGCGCTCTTGCGCGGCTGGCGGCGGCGTTGCCCGAATTGCGGCTGCGGCCCGATGCTGAAGGGGTATCTGCAGGTCCGGGACGAATGCGCAGTCTGCGGACAGGAGATGTTCCACCACCGCGCCGATGACGGCCCGGCCTATCTGACCATTCTGATCGTCGGCCACATCATGGCCCCATCGATCCTTGCGGTATTCACCGCCTTCCGGCCCGAGCCGATGGTGCTTTTCACCGGGTTCGCGGTGGGATGCGTTGCCTTGTCGCTCTACCTGCTGCCACGGCTGAAGGGGCTGATGGTCGCATTTCAATGGGCGCGGCGGATGCATGGCTTCGCCTGATCATCTCCTGACGGCACCGCGATGACCCAGCCGCCGATCCGCGATGCCGCCACCCTCATCCTTGTCCGCGATGCCGGCACGGTGCCGAAGATACTGATGGGCCAGCGCGGAGCGAAAGCCGCCTTCATGCCCAACAAGTTCGTCTTTCCCGGCGGCGCGGTCGATCCCGACGACGCCGATGTGCCCCTGGCCGCCCCCATCGCGATGACCTGCGAAGAGCGGCTGTGCCTTGGCGCAAACCGGGATCTCGGTCGCGCCCTTGCCGCCGCCGCCATTCGCGAGCTGTGGGAGGAAGCAGGGCTGATCCTCGGCGCCGAGAACACCTGGCCGGGACAGGTCCCCGAAGACTGGCAGGCCTTTGCTGCAACCGGACATCTGCCCCGCGCCGACGTGCTGCACTACATCTTCCGCGCCATAACTCCGCCCGGACGTCCCCGGCGCTTCGACGCCCGCTTCTTTCTGGCCGATGCGCGGCATCTGGCCAACGACCCCGACGATTTCAGCGCCGCGACCGATGAGTTGTCGCATCTGCAGTGGATTCCCCTCGCCGAGGCGCGCCGCTTCGACCTGCCGTTCATTACCGAGGTTGTACTGGCAGAGGTCGCGGCTTCCCTGCCCCGGATCGGCCCGCCGCCCTCGGTCCCGTTCTTCAACAACACCGACGAGGAAAGCCTCTTCGAACGGCTCGGCGGCCAGAGCCCGCTCAACCCAACCCGATAAGCGCAAGGATACCGGCCAAGAGCAGGGCCATTCCCAGCATTTCTCGTATCGTCACCTTCTCGCGCAGAAACAGCACCGAAACGAGCAGCCCGAAAACCAGCTCGATCTGGCCAACCGCGTTGACATAGGCCGCGCTTTGCAAGGCATAGGCGGTGAACCAGCAGAAACTGCCGGCCATCGAGGTCACGCCGACAAGTCCCGCGACCCGCCAGGCCCGAAATACCGCGCCAACCTGTCCGGGTTCGCGCCAGCCGAGCCATAGCGCCATCGCGACCGTCTGGCTGGCGGTGACGACTGCCAATGTCAGCCCGGCGCGCAGGAAGGCGCTGCCCGCCTCAAGCGACAGCGCGGCGCCACGGTATCCGGTGGCCGAAATCGCGAAGAATGCCCCTGCGGCAAGTCCCAGTCCGGCAGCGCGGTTGAACAGCCGTCCGCGCCCGAGGCCGGCGACGGCAGCATCCGAAAGCAGCACCACGCCGAAGAACCCCAATACGATGGCGCTCACCGCCCCGATGGATATTCCCTCGCCAAGGATCAGCCATCCGGCAAGCGCGGTCAAAAGGACGCTCGATTTCTGCAAGGTCAGACCGACCGCGAAATTGCGTTCGGCGAAAAGCGCGACGACGCACATCGTGGCGACGATCTGCGCCACGCCCCCGCTCAGCGCATGGGCCCAGAACGCCGTCGTCGGGCGCGGCAGGTCCTGGCCACTGACCTGCGCGTATATCATCAGGATGACCGCCACCGCCGGAGCCGAATAGACAAATCGCGCGAAGGTCGCCCCGCCCGTGGACAGGCGCGTCAGCTTGAGATGACGCTGCAGCAGGAACCGCAATGTCTGCACTGCAGCCGCGGCGACGGTGATGGGAATCCAGGCTTCCATGCCCGGATCCTTGTCACGTCAGAGCGGACGCCGCCAGATCGGATGGGGAACCGGATCCTTGGCCTTGAACAGGTAGCGCCTGAACACCTCGCCGTAGGAGGCATAGCGATAGCCGTTGTTGCGCGTCAGGTAGCGCTGCCGGTTGGAAAAATAAAGCTCCGGCAACCGGTACCACGGCACCCGCGGATGCATGTGATGGACGACGTGCAGATTGTTGTTGAGGAACAGGAAAGCCAGGATTCCGCGATCCTCGATGATCACCGTCCGGCCGCGCGCGCGCTCATGTGCCTGATGCTCCAGAAAGGTGCGGATCTTCAGGATCGACAGCGCCGCATAGGCCGACAGCAGGTAGGTCCAGACCGGCATATCGGCGGCGAAAGCCAGCCAGAGGATCACCGGCAGCACAGCGGGCAGATGCCACAGCCAGCCACTGACCACGGCCTTTTCACCCTGACGCGCCTTGCGCCAGTCCCCGTGCATGAATGCAACCTGCGAAACCGCCGGTCCAACCAGAAGCCGGCCGATCAGCGTATTGTTGAAATTGAGCAAGACCTGCACTGCCCAAGGCAGACGCTCCCAGACCTGGGGGTCGAGATAGTTCGATTCCGGATCGTCGTAGGGATCAGTCAGAAGCGCGTCCTGGTGATGCGCCAGATGCGTGTCGCGAAAGCGCATGTAGGGAATGACCAGGATGATGGCGGGAAAGACCAGAGCCTGCGCCAGCGTTCGGTTTGCCAGCGGATGCCCGTGGATCACCTCATGTTGCAGCGAAGAGTGCAATGCGATCGCTAGCGCCGCGACGAGAATTCCGAGCGGCAGCCAGAATGCGGCGATGAATGTCGTTCCGGCCACCCAGGCAGCATAGCTGACCGCGATCAAAGAGAGCGTGGGCCATTCGACCCAGTAGCGAGAATTACCGTCCAACCATTTCCCCAAGATGTAGCGCAAACGTCCGCGCCAACGACAATACCGTACATCAGAAATGCGTTTCGGGGAATATGTTTCGTAGGGCTGTGCCTTTTCGGGATTCTATTCCACGCAGACGGTCGAAGTAGCGCCATTGACGCCCAGCACTTCGTTGCATCCCAGCAAGGGCTTGATCGGCGCGCAGCTGCGTGAGCGTGCCAAGCAAACGCCTTCGCAATCATCGGCGGCGCGGCAGCTTTTGTTGCCGTCGCGCGTCGTCTCGTAGCAGATGAACGTGCCCTCGCCCGCGCCTCCTCCAAAGCGTCCGCCCCGCTTGAGGCACGAGGCGCGCTGGATGTCGACAAGGTCGGGGTCATAGCCTTCGAGGCCTGAATCGAGCGTTCGCGGTTCCTCGCGGCACCCGGAAAGTGCGACGGTCAGCAGCACGAGAAAAACGATCCGAACCATTCAAATTGCCCGATTGTTGCAGCCTTCCGAACCCTGCACGCCGGAGGCCCGAAAGATCAAGGTCGAAGCGTGCCCCGAACGTTCACGACAATATGACATGGGTCAGGCCCGGCAGCGCGATATGGTCGGGCAAGGAGCTGCCATGCGCCAAATCCTTGCGGTTATCGCTTTCGTGCTTATGACCACCGCCGCGGTAGCGGTACCCCGACACTATTCGCTCGACACGCAACAATCCAAGGTCGCCTTTGCTTGGGATTTCGGCAAGGACGAGGTGCGCGGCGCGATGCCGGTTCTGCGCGCCGACCTGACGCTGGATTTTGACTCGGTCGCGAAGTCGCATGTCGTGGTCGCCGTGGATGTGCAGCGCGCCGAGGCCGGGTTTCCGTTCGCCTCGCAGGCGATGAAGGGGCCGAAAGTGCTTGACGCGAAACGGTTCCCGCAGATCAGATTTGCCAGCACCCGCATCCGCCGCCAGGGCGACGGCGCCGTCATCGAGGGCAATGTCACCGTGCGCGGCGTCACCCGGCCGATGCAATTCGAGGCGGCGATCTATCGGCAGCGCGGCACCGACCCCGGCGATCTGACCCGGCTCGCGATCATGCTGACCGGCGCGGTCAACCGCTCGGAATTCGGCGCGTCGGGCTGGCCGGATCTCGTCGGCGACCAAGTCAGGCTGCACATCCTGGCCTATGTGCAGCAGGACGGATGACAGGTGACGGCGCGCAATTCTCTGAATGGCTTCGGCTGGGTCAGCCGCCTGCTGCACTGGGGAATGGCTTTGCTACTTCTCGGCATGCTGGGATTTGGAACCTACATTGAGCGGATGGAACCCTCGCTGGCCAATCTCTGGCTCTACGGCCTGCACAAGTCGATCGGGATAAGCCTGCTGATGCTGGCCCTTCTGCGCCTGGCCTGGCACCGCATCAGCCCGCCGCCGGCCAGCCTGTCCGCCGGCATACCCGGATGGCAGATGCGGGCGTCGCGGGCCGTCCATGCGCTGCTTTACGCGCTGATGCTGGCCGTGCCGCTGACCGGCTGGATCGCCAGTTCCGCGACCGGCATCGACACCGTGTTTTTCGGCGGCCCGATTCTGCCCGCCATCGCCCCGGTCTCGGAAGGATGGGAAACGGCGTTCTTCATTGCCCACGGCATACTGACCAAGCTGCTGCTCCTCTGCATCGCGATCCATGTCGCGGGGGCGCTGCAGCGCCGCTTCCTGCATCGCGACCGGACCTTGAGCCGGATGATCACCGGCTAGCCCCGCCGGCGCCGGTCCGCCCTGTTGCCGCTTGCAAGCGCCGCGACGCTGTTGTCTAGCTTGGCCATGCGCCTGCTGATCTCGTTCGCCGCCCTTTTCCTGTCTGTCGTGCTGCTGCAACTGGGTGGCGGCGGCATCGGCCCTCTGGACGCCATTTCGGGGCTCGAGATCGGCTTTTCCAAGGCCGAGGTCGGCCTGCTGGGCTCGGCGCATTTCTTCGGCTTCTTCATCGGCTGCTGGTGGGCCCCGCGGGTCATGGGCACAGTCGGCCATTCCCGCGCCTTCTCCGCCTTCGTCGCCATCGGCACGATCGGCATCATCGCCCATATGCTGGTGATCCACCCGATGGCCTGGGTCGGCTTTCGGATCATGACGGGATTCTGCATCGCGGGCTGCTACACGATCATCGAGGCCTGGCTTCAGGACAAGGTCACCAACGAAACACGAGGCCGTGCGATGGGCACCTACCGAGTGGTCGACATCCTCGGTTCGCTCGGCGCACAGCTGTTCATCGGTATCCTCGAACCCGGCAGCTACGTGTCCTATAACCTGCTTGCGCTGATCTGCTGCGCAGCACTTCTGCCTCTGACCCTGACCCGCGCCGAGCAGCCCGAGACCCCCGCGGCGCCGCGTCTGCGTCCCCGCATGGCCTGGGAGCGCTCGCCGCTGGCTGCTGCGGGCGTCGTCGTGTCGGGCCTGACGACCGGCGCGTTCCGCATGATCGGCCCGGTTTACGGCGTCGAGGTGGGGCTGAGCGTCGACCAGATTGCGCTGTTTCTTGCCGCCTTCGTGCTGGGTGGCGCGCTGGCGCAATATCCTTCGGGCTGGCTGGCAGACAAGTTCGACCGGCGCTGGGTGCTGATCTGGCTGTCGGGCGCGGCGATCGTCGCCTGCGCCATCACGGTCGGCCTCGCTTCCGGCGGCAGCGGCGCGGTGATGCTTGCCTCGGGCATCTTCGGCTTCGCGACCTTCCCGATCTACTCGGTCTCTGCCGCCCATGCCCATGATTTCGCGGAATCCTCCGAACGGGTCGAGCTTTCGGCCGCGCTCATGTTCCTCTATGCCGTCGGCGCGATCGCCAGCCCCTATATCACCTCGGGCCTGATCGAGGCTTACGGTCCCGAAGCGATGTTCCTCTTCATCTCCGCCGCGCATGTGGTGCTGATCGTGTTCGGGCTGCTACGGATGCGCGCGCGTCCGACCCAACGCGACCGTACCGCCTATATCTACAGTCCCAGAACCTCGTTCCTGTCCGGCCGGCTCTTCGCGCGCCTGCGGGACCGCGGTTGAGCGGGGCCGGTCCGATGAAAGGCCATCATATCCCCTCTGCCGAACTTCGCCGGATCGTCGCCGACATTGCCGGAGAAATCGCCGCCGAGCGGGATCGTGGCGCAGTCGCCGATTACATCCCGCAACTCGCCCAGGTCGATCCCGACCAGTTCGCCCTGGCGGTCTCGACCGCCGACGGAGAGGTGATCGCGGCGGGAGATGTCGACACGCCGTTCTCGATCCAGAGCGTGTCGAAGGTCTTCACGCTGGCGCTCGCGCTTGGCAAAAGCGGCGAAACGCTCTGGTCGCGCGTCGGGCGTGAACCCTCGGGCGATCCGTTCAACTCGATCGTCCAGCTGGAATACGAGAAGGGAATTCCCCGGAACCCATTCATCAACGCCGGCGCGATCGTCGTGACCGACAGCATCCTTTCGGGCTATGAACCGAAGGAAGCCTTGGGCGAAATCCTTCAATTCGTCCGGTTCCTCGCCTCCGACGACAGCATCGCCATCGACCCCGCCGTCGCCCGGTCAGAGATCGAGACCGGGTTCCGCAATGTCGCGCTGGCGAATTTCATGCGCGCCTATGGCACGATCGAGGGACCGCCCGACCATACGCTCGGCGTCTATTTCCACCATTGCGCCATCGCCATGACCGCAAGGCAGCTCGCCGCCGCGGGCCGCTTCCTGGCCTTCGACGGCTGCCTGTCGCCCGATGGCTCACGCGCCATATCGGCGCGGATGGCACGGCAGATCAACGCGCTGATGCTGACCTGCGGCCACTATGACGGATCGGGCGAATTCGCCTTCCGCGTCGGGCTTCCGGGCAAAAGCGGCGTCGGCGGCGGGATCGTCGCCGTCGTGCCCGGCCAGGCCGCCATCGGCTGCTGGTCGCCCGGCCTGAACGCTGTCGGCAACTCGCAACTCGCCTCGCACGCGCTCGAAATGCTGGCGCGGCGCACCGGCTGGTCTGTCTTCGCGCCGCGCTAGCCCGTCCCGACCGCGACATTTCGCGCATCCCGCCAGCGGTTGTCTGCGCCTTCCAACGCGCTAGCCTCTGGACAAGAGCAAAGGGTCTTGACCATGTTCGACACATTCAGCGCGGAGCTTCTCGCAAGGTTCCAGTTCGCTTTCACGATCGCGTTTCACATCATCTTCCCGGCCTTCTCGATCGGGCTGGCAAGCTTTCTGGCCGTGCTGAACGCGATGTGGCTCTGGACCGGCCGCACGGCCTATCGGACGCTGTTCGACTACTGGAAGAAGATCTTTGCCATCGCCTTCGGCATGGGCGTGGTGTCCGGCATCGTCATGTCCTACCAGTTCGGCACCAACTGGTCCGTCTTCTCGGACAAGACCGGCCCGATCCTCGGCCCGCTGATGGCCTACGAGGTCCTTTCGGCCTTCTTCCTGGAGGCGGGCTTTCTCGGCATCATGCTGTTCGGCCGCGAACGCGTCGGGAACGGCCTGCACATGTTCGCCACCGCTATGGTGGCAATCGGCACGCTGATCTCGGCCACCTGGATCCTGTCGGTGAATTCCTGGATGCAGACCCCGGCAGGCTTCGAGATGAACGAGGCGGGCCAGTTCATCCCCGCCGACTGGTGGGCGGCGATCTTCAACCCCTCCTTCCCTTACCGGCTGGTCCACATGGTCCTCGCCGCGTTCCTGACGACGGCCCTCGTCGTCGGCGCGGTGGGCGCGTGGCACCTTTTGCGCGACCGTACCAACCCGGCGGCGCGGCTGATGTTCTCGATGGCGATGTGGATGGCGGCGCTTGTCACCCCGATCCAGATCGCGGCCGGCGACATGCACGGGCTGAACACGCTGGAATACCAGCCGGTTAAGATCATGGCGATGGAGGGCCATTACGAAAGCCATCCCGATGGCGCCCCACTGATCCTCTTCGGCATCCCCAATGCCGAGGACAAGCGCATCGACTATGCGCTCGAGATCCCCAAGCTCGGCAGCCTGATCCTGAAACACGACCTGAACGCGCCGATGCCGGGCCTCGACACCATCCCCGACGAGGACGAGCCGCCGGTCGCCATAGTCTTCTGGTCTTTCCGCATCATGGTCGGCCTCGGCTTCGCCATGCTCGGCCTCGGGCTCTGGAGCCTCTGGGCGCGGGCGCGCGGGATGCTCTACGATTCGACCTGGCTGCACCGCGCCGCGATCCTGATGGGACCGACAGGCTTCGTCGCGGTCATCGCGGGCTGGATCACCACCGAGGTCGGCCGCCAGCCCTTCACCGTCTACGGTCTGCTGCGGACGTCCGACTCGCTTTCGCCCATCGACGCACCCGCGGTCGGCAGTTCGCTCCTGGCCTTCATCGTGGTCTATTTCTTCGTCTTCGGCGCCGGAACGTTCTACATCCTGCGGCTGATGTCGAAACAGCCCGGCGCCGTCGCCGTCGAGGATGCTGACGGACCGATCCGTACGGCCGGGATCACCCCCGTCCAGCAGACCGGCAACCCCACGAGCCCCGGAGAATAGCGCAATGGAACTCGATCTTCCCTTCATCTGGGCCGGCATCATCGCCTTCGCGGTGCTGACCTACGTGGTGCTCGACGGTTTTGATCTTGGCATCGGCATCCTGTTTCCGTTTCACCCCGCGGAAGAGGACCGCAACGTGATGATGAATTCCGTCGCTCCGGTCTGGGACGGCAACGAGACCTGGCTGGTGCTGGGCGGCGGCGGGCTGTTCGCCGTCTTCCCGCTGGCCTATGCGGTCGTGATGCCCGCGCTCTACATGCCGATCATCCTGATGCTTCTGGCGCTTGTCTTCCGCGGTGTCGCCTTCGAATACCGCTGGCGCACCGAACGCTGGAAACCCGTCTGGGACGTGGGCTTCGCCGCAGGCTCGACCATCGCCGCTCTGATGCAGGGAATCGCACTCGGCGCGCTGGTGCAGGGGATCGAGATCGACGGCCGCGCCTATGCGGGCGGCTGGTGGGACTGGCTGACGCCCTTCTCTCTGCTGACCGGCGTGGCGGTGGTCGTCGGCTACGCGCTGCTCGGCGCGACCTGGCTGGTGCTGAAGACCGAAGGTGATCTGCATGACCGGATGCGCGAGCAGGGACGCCCGCTCGCCATCGCGACGCTCGGCTTCATCGGCCTTGTCAGCCTGCTGACCCCGTTCCAGGACGTCGAGTATTTCCGTCGCTGGTTCGCATGGCCGGGGATTGTCCTG
This sequence comes from uncultured Alphaproteobacteria bacterium, assembly GCA_942492375.1. Lineage (GTDB taxonomy): Bacteria > Pseudomonadota > Alphaproteobacteria > Rhodobacterales > Rhodobacteraceae > JAHEAO01. The sequence goes on along the minus strand of CALOEL010000017.1, from coordinate 100,198 downwards.
TCGCTTCCGGTGCCACTGCTGGTCGCGGTGGCCGCGTGGAAGCTTCTGTCGGGGCTGCGTCACGGCAACGACCTGACCCCATTCCTGGCGGCGCAATCGCTGTTCATCCTCTCTTTCGCCGGGATCGGCATCAGCTTCTATCCGCATATCGTCCCGCCCGCCCTGACCATCGCCGACGCCGCGGCGCCGGATTCGAGCCTTCTCTTCGCGCTGGTCGGCACCGTCATCCTTGTGCCCCTGATCCTGGCCTATACCGCCTATGCCTACTGGGTGTTCCGCGGCAAGATCGATCCCGAGGACGGCTATCATTGATGGCCCAGCGCCCACTTCTCAGCCGGCTGCTCTGGTTCGCCGTCATCTGGCTGGCCTCCGTCGCACTACTCGCCACCGTCGCCTGGCTGATCCGCCTTGCCATCCTCTGACCTCTGGCCCTTGCGCCGATCCGACGCTAAAGGTGGCGCCGAACGAACGGACAGGCAGAAATGGCACGCATCCTCATCACCTCGGCGATCCCCTACATCAACGGGATCAAGCATCTGGGCAACCTGATCGGCAGCCAGCTACCGGCCGACCTTTACGCCCGCTACATGCGCGCCCGCGGCCACGAGGTGATGTTCATCTGCGCAACGGATGAACACGGCACGCCCGCCGAACTTGCCGCCGCGAAGGCTGGCAAGCCGGTGGCCGAATACTGCGCCGAGATGTGGCAGGTCCAGAAGGATCTTTCCGACGGCTTCCGCCTGTCCTTCGACCATTTCGGCCGTTCCTCAAGCCCTCAGAACCACAAGCTGACCCAGCATTTCGCGGGTAAATTGCACGAACATGGCTATATTAAAGAGGTGTGGGAGAAGCAGATTTACTCGCACGCTGACGGCCGGTTTCTTCCCGACCGGTACATCGAAGGTACTTGCCCGAATTGCGGTTATGAGAAAGCCCGCGGCGACCAATGCGAAAACTGCACCAAGCAGTTGGAGCCAACGGAACTGATCAATCCCCGCTCGGCGATTTCCGGATCCACCGATTTGGAAGTTCAAGAGACGATGCACCTTCATCTTCGACAAAAGGCGCTCAAGCACAAGCTGCGGCAGTGGATCGTTGAATCGTCCAAGCCATCAGCAAAGGGGAAAGGTTGGCCGACTCTTACGACGTCGATTGCATTGAAATGGTTAGATGACGGCGACGGCCTGCAAGACCGCGGCATCACCCGCGACCTCGACTGGGGCGTGCCGGTGAAGAAAGGCGATCAGGACTGGCCGGGGATGGAGGGCAAGGTCTTCTACGTCTGGTTCGACGCCCCGATCGAATACATCGCCGCCACCAAGGAATGGGCCGACGCGAACGGTCAGCCCGACGAGGCTTGGCAGCGCTGGTGGCGCAATGACAAGGGCGCGGAGGACGTGACCTACGTGCAGTTCATGGGCAAGGACAACGTACCCTTCCACACGCTCAGTTTCCCGGCCACGATCATGGGCTCGGGCGAACCGTGGAAGCTCGTCGACTACATCAAGTCGTTCAACTACCTCAACTACGATGGCGGCCAGTTCTCGACCAGCCAGGGCCGCGGCGTCTTCATGGATCAGGCGCTGTCGATCCTGCCCGCCGATTACTGGCGCTGGTGGCTTCTGTCCCACGTCCCCGAAAGCTCGGACAGCGAGTTCACCTGGGAGAACTTCCAGACCTCCGTCAACAAGGACCTCGCCGACGTGCTGGGCAATTTCGTCAGCCGCATCACCAAGTTCTGCCGCTCGAAATTCGGCGAGGCGGTGCCGGAAGGCGGAGTTTCAGCCGCTGAGTCAGCAGACTCGCCAGACAAAGATGGCCATTGGCTCATCCATGAAGTCCGCGAACACCTGACCGCATACGAGACGCATATGGAAGCGATGGAGATCCGCAAGGCCGCGACCGAGCTTCGCGCCCTTTGGGCCGCCGGCAACGAATACCTTCAGGCCGCCGCCCCCTGGACCGTGCACAAGACCGACCCCGACCGCGCCGCCGCGATCACGAGGCTGTCGCTGAACCTGATCCGGTTCTACGCTGTCATCTCGGCCCCGTTCATCCCCGATGCCGCCGCCGCGATGATGGCGGCGATGCAGACCGCGGATGAAAGCTGGCCCGAAGACGTGACCGAGGCGCTGCAGATGCTTCCGGCTGGCCATGCCTTCACCGTTCCCGACGTGCTGTTCCGCAAGATCACCGACGAGGAACGCGAAGACTGGCAACAGCGATTCTCGGGCATCCGAGGCTGAATTCCGCCTATCGTGAGCGGCGCTTTTCTGCGCATTCTGCAGCGCCTCGGAACGCCCCGGACCTGCCGGCGTTTTCCTTTCCGTTCGGCCCCATGGGGCTGTCAAATGGAAGGAAACGCTATGAAACTTGTAACGGTTGGACTCGTATCGTCTCTGGCGCTCGCCAGCGCCGCACCGGCTTTCGCCCAGTCGGTGGATGCCGTCGCGGCAACGGATCTGAACATCCGCTCCGGACCGGGGCCCTATTATGACGTGGTCGGCGTGATCGCCGGCGGCGACAGCGCCACGGTGACCCGCTGCCTCGATGCGGCGCCCTGGTGCGAAGTGTCCTACAATGGCGCAACCGGCTGGTCCTCGGCCGACTACCTTGCCGTCGGCGTCGATGACACCGCGGTTGCGCTGGCGACCCGGCCACCCAGCGTCACGGTCGAGACCGTCACGGTCGAGAATGTCACCGAAACCCAGTCGGACCAGGCTGCAGCAGCGGCGGCGGGCGGCACCATCGGCGCCCTTGCCGCCTATGCGCTTGGCGGTCCGATCGCGGGGATCGCCGCGGGCGGCATCCTCGGCGCCGCCGGGGGCGTTGCCTCGGTGGAACCCACGGAAGAGACCATCACCTACGTGACGCAGAATCCGGTCGAGACGGTGTATCTCGATGGCGAGGTCGTTGTCGGCGCGGGCATCCCGGCGGGTATAACCACCTACGAGGTGCCGCAGGAGGGCCTGCGCTATCTGAACGTCAACGGCCAGACCGTCCTGGTGGATGCGAATTCGCAAACCATCGTGCGCGTCATCCGCTGACACCTACCAAACCGCGACCCGCCCGGTTCCCAGCCGGGCGGGTTTCGCGTTTGCATCCTAACCAGCGCCCGCCCGCTCCTCTGCAAGGCTCTTGCGATACCGCGCGGGCGGCGCGCCGAACTCTCGCTTGAAGGCACGGTTGAACGCCGACTCGGACTCGTAGCCGACATCCAGCGCCACCTGCAGAACGCTGTCCCCGGTCGTCTGCAACTTCCGCGCCGCTAACTGCATTCGCCAGCGCGCCAGATAGGCCAGCGGCGGCTCGCCCAGGAAACGCGCGAACCGCTCGGCCAGCACCGAGCGCGACGCGCCCACCTCGGCGGCCAGCCGATCAAGCGTCCAGGGATCGCCCGGCCTCCGGTGCAGCAAGGTCAGCGCCGCGCCCGCGACCGGGTCGCGCGCCCCGGCCAGCCAGCCGGTCCGATCCGGCGGCAAGGTCTCGACATAGCGCCGCAACGTCTCGATGAACAAGGCTTCGGCCATCTTGGACAACATGATGTCCCGCCCCGGCCGCACCGGCGGCGCTTCGGACACAAGGTGCCGGATCGAGCTTTCCAGCCAAACGCCATTCGGATCGCCGCGAATGTCGATCTTGAATATCGTCGGCAACCCGGCCAGGAACAGCCGCTCGGCGTAATGCTCGCAGCCGAAGAAGCCGCAGACGAACCGCGTCGCGGCCCCGCCGCCACCCCATTCGATGGTGCTCAGCTGCCCGGCGACGTGACTGCGCAACGCGCGTTGCCCGTCCATGATCAACTCAGGCTCTCCGTTGCAGAACACATGCGCCTCGCCATGCGGAATGATGACGATCTCGCCCGCCTCGACCGGCAGATCGGATTCGCCGGGCAGGCGCACTACCGCGCGACCCTCGATCACCAGGTGATAGATCACCAGCCTCTCGGTGCCGGGCGACAGCACCCTTGCCGACTGCGCCGCGGCGGGCGACTCGAACCCCCAGGGCGCGGTGAACTCGGCCGACAGAAAGATCGCGCCGGTCATCCGCACCGAACTGAGAGATTCCGAAAGCGCGTCCACCAAGACCCCTTTCCAACCCGGTCTACCGCCGCGCCTGCAAAGAAAACCGGACGGGCGGCAAATCCTGAAATCGCATTTCAGGGCATACCTGCGACGCGACCGGAAAATTGCATCTCAAAGATACCACACCTGCCCATGCGGCTGAAAGCCGCCGGGCGCCAAGGAGACATGACATGCTAGACACAGTTCAAATCGACGACGGCAAGCTTAACACATTCGTCGGGCAGATCCTCGCCGACCTCGGCGGCGCATCGAGCGTCGCGATGGTGCGGATGGGCGACGCGCTCGGTCTTTACCGCACGCTGCACGACAAGGGCCCGCTGACTTCGGCAGAGCTTGCCAGGGCCGCGAAGGTCGACGAACGCTACCTGCGCGAATGGCTGTCCAACCAGGCGGCGTCGAACTACCTGACCTATGACGCGGCCACGCGCCGGTTCTCGATCTCGCCAGAACAGGCGATGATCTTCGCCGACGAACACAGCCCGCTGCACATGATTGGGGCGTTCGACCTGATGGCCGCAATGCTCGACAACCAGGCCAAGGTTCAGGCCGCCTTCCGCACTGGCGACGGCGTCGGCTGGGGCCACCAGGCCGGTTGCCTCTTCTGCGCCGTGGCGCGGTTCTTCCGCCCGGGCTATCACAACAACCTCGTCGCCTCCTGGCTGCCGGCCCTGGACGGGGTGGTCGACAAGCTAACGGCAGGCGCACGGGTCGCCGACATCGGCTGCGGCCACGGCTGGTCGACGCTCCTGATGGCGCAGGCCTTCCCGAACTCGGAGTTCATCGGCTACGATTTCCACGCCGGTTCCATCGAGGACGCCAACCGCCACGCCAAATCCCACGGGCACACCCCGAACGCCCGGTTCGAGGTGGCACTGGCCAAGGACTACACGGGCCGCGACTTCGACCTTGTGACCTGCTTCGACTGCCTGCACGACATGGGCGACCCGGCGGGCGCGGCCAAGCATATCCGCCGCTCGCTGAAAGCCGATGGCACCTGGATGGTGGTCGAGCCGATGGCCGGCGACTCGCTGGAAAGCAACCTCAACCCGGTCGGCCGCATCTTCTATGCCGCCTCGACGATGATCTGCGTCCCGACCTCGAAGGCGCAAGAGGTCGGCACCGCGCTTGGCGCCCAGGCCGGCGAGGCGCGGCTGCGCGACGTCATCACCGGCGCCGGATTCACCCAAGTCCGCCGCGCGACCGAAACGCCCTTCAACATGGTGCTCGAAGCCCGTCCATAACCCGCTCGGTATGTGACTGCACAGGCAGGCCGTTCCGATGGTTGCAAGACCTTGAAGAACGGCCTGACGAAACGTTGAAGTCTTTAACGACTCCATGAAAGAACGCGGTTTCCGCCCGGCTTGCACCCCCGCGCCCGTCGCGCCACAATGCCCCTGAAACCCGCCTCAGGAGGACACCATGGCCGCGATACCCCCACTATGCGACTTCGGCTGGAAAGCCCCTGATTTCACCCTGCCCGCAACCGACGGCAAGGCATACTCCTTCGCCGACATCGCGGGGCAGAACGGCACGCTCATCATGTTCATCTGCAACCACTGCCCCTACGTCCTGGCGGTGCTGGACCGGATGAAACGCGACGCCTCGGAACTGGCTCGGGTCGGCATCGGCGTCGCGGCGATCTGTTCGAACGATGCCGAGGCCTACCCGGACGACAGCTTCGAGAACATGAAGAAGATGGCCGAGCGGGAAGACTTTCCCTTTCCCTACCTGCATGATGCCGACCAGTCCGTCGCCCGCGCCTATGACGCGGTCTGCACCCCGGATTTCTTCGGCTTCAACGCCAAGGGCGAATTGCAGTATCGCGGACGGCTCGACGCCTCGGGCAAGAAACCCGCGGATGCCGACACCAAGCGGGAACTGTTCCAGGCGATGAAACAGATCGCCATGACCGGCGAGGGTCCGCGCGAACAGGTGCCCTCGATGGGCTGTTCGATCAAGTGGAAGGCGGCCTGACGCTTAGAACCGCAGCGCGAACCCGATCCCCGCGCCGGTGTCCCGGCGGCCGGAGATATGATCCTCGTTCAGCGTGTGGATCGCGCTGAAACTGACCTCGGCATTGGCTGCGACCGGCACCGCATAGGTCATCGTCAGATCCACCTGCCGCTGCTCGGGCGCCAGCGGCACGTCGAGCGATGCGAACCGCGTCGATCCATTGCCGCGCGCCGTCGGCAGGACGACCTTGGCCACCCCGGAATGCACGACTTGCGGCAGGCTGACGCCCATCGAAACCCGGTCCCCCGCGGACATCACATCGCGGCCGGCATAGCTGATGCCCATCGCGTTGAAATTGACCGTGGACATCTCCATCGCCGGCATGTCGCCCTGTGGCATCGCCACGCCCAGCGTGCCCGTCAGCTGCAATCCGTGACGATCGGAAAACGGCAGATCGAGACCCAGGGTGGCCGCCACATGCGTGCCTCCGATCCGGTCGCCCTCGACCAGCGAGCGCATGCCGACATAGCTGTCGGATTCCTGCATCGCCGTCAGGCCCAGGCTGACGCCCGGCAAATCCTCACTGAAGTCCCGCAGCACCGAGATGCCGATATTCTCGGACGACCCGTTCGCCGGAACCAGCACCGCGATCCGCGTGTCGCCGGTGTCGATCTCCAGTTGCTGACCCTCGATATAATCCGGGAAGGCCTGAAAGATCGAGGCATCGGCCGACCCCGTCACCAGATCCATGACGGTGTCGCGACCGGAGCTTTCCACGGCCTCGGCGGTCAGGATGCTGGCGGGCAGTTCGAACCCCGCGCCCATCCCATCGACGACCTGCACGTCATGCTCCGCCAACCGGCGCGCCAGCGCATTACCGGCCATGCCGCCCGTCGCGACGATCGGCTGATCGACCCGCACCCGCGCGCCCCTGCGGACCGGCATGAACGACCCGCCGATCGGCATCAGCGCCGCCCTCATGTCCAGAAAGCCGTGGCCGTATTCCTCGTTGTAGCCATGCCGCACACCCCGCGCAAAAGCGACATAGCCGGTGTGCCTGTAAAACTTGTTGTTCGCCGAGGCCAGAAGCCGCGCGCGCAACTCCTCGGCCGACAGGGTGGGGAACGCCTCGGCCAGCAGCGCGACCGCGCCCGACACCATCGGCGCCGCCATCGACGTGCCGGTGACGAACCTGTAGCTTGAATCGCTGGTCGAACTCGCGGCGGTCCAGGTGCCGTCGGCGGCCATGCACCAGGCCGCGGCCTCGAAGCAGCCGGCGGAGATCCGGTCAGCCCCGGTGATCCGTCCCCTGCGCCTCTTCGGGACCGCGTTGACCACGGTGATCCAGGTCCGTTCAAGCTCCGGCATCGCCCTTGGCAGCGCGCTCATCAGATCGGCGCGCGTGTCGCTCTCGGAATTCGAGGCTGCAAAGACGATGACCGTATCGCGGGCCAATTCGCGCAGGCTGGCAAGATAGTTCTGCCCGCCGGTGGATCGGAAGACATCGTCGAAAGCCTCTCTCGAATAGTCGACGTCATACCCCCATGAATTGTTCTGCACGATGGCGCCCAGGCTTCGCGCCTGGTTGTTCGCCGCCGTCATGTGGGCAAAGCTGTCATAGCTGCCGAACTGCAGATCGGCGCCGGGTGCGACGCCGATGATATCGCCGACAGTGGCGGACCCCGCCGCGATAGAGGCGACATTGGTGCCATGGTCCGCGAAGCCCGGATCGAAACCCCCACCTGGCGTGCTGATCGTCTTGCCGGTGAATTCCTGGTGGCCTTGCCGAAAACCCTCGTCGATGAAGGCGATCGTCTGGCCCGCCCCGGTCAGCCCGGCGGCGTGGGCGTAGTCGATATTGGCATGGGCCAGCGGGTTGCTGTTATATGTCTTGTCCGGTCTGGACGGAAAGAACCACCTGACCTTCTGGATCGTGTAGCGGGGATCGAGCGTGCGCAACGTACGGGCCGCGGCCTCCGTCGCCGTCACATCATGGGGGAAAGAGATCGAAAGAGCGCCGCCATCGACGAAAAGGTTTCGGCCAACGATCGGCCCGGTATCGCCGGATCCATCCTTGCAACCGGAAAGCGCAGCCGAGACGGCCAGAAAGCCGATAACCAATCTGTAGTTCATCACAATCCACCCAGGTACCGTTACGGGAACTGCCGCGACCCGGCATCCCGAAGTTGCAGAAGACCGATCTCCCTACCCACACCCGAATCCTTAACAGACCCGCGGCAATATTTGGGCGAGAAATGCATATTGGTGGGATTTTTTCGTGGTACCCGCGGCCGGACTTGAACCGGCACGGCCTTTCGGCCCAGGGATTTTAAGTCCCATGTGTCTACCATTCCACCACGCGGGCGCCGGAATGGCGACAATACCCCGTGACCAGACCATGTAAAGCCGCCGCGGACGGATCACGGCCCGCAGGCCGATCAGGCCAGCGTCAAAGCTCCTGACCCGGCTCCTCGATCAGCATGTGGCGCTCCGGCAACCAGGGATGCAGCTTCAGCGCCTCCCGCAGAACCGACTGGGCCGCACGGTTCCGGCCCAGACGGGTCAGCGTCAGCGCCTGCCCGGCCATCGCCGCGACGTGAAGCGGCGCCAGTTCCAGAGCGCGCTCGAGATCGTCGAGCGCGGTGCCGTAATCCTGCCTCAGGAAACTGATGAAGGCGCGCTGATTATAGCCCTCGGCGTAATCCGGACAATAGGCGACCAGCTCGTCGAAGGCGCTCTTCGCCGCCTCGAAATCATAGGCAGCGCGGCGCTCCATGCCGCGGTCCAGCAGTTCCTGCGCCCTGGCGTCCGGCGCGGCGGCCCAGATGCTCCACAACTCGTTGGTCAGCAGGCGGGCCGACATCTCGTCCGGCGCGGCGCGGATCTTCCGCAGCACGTCTTCCGATTCGGCCGAGCGGTCCTGCGCCGGCGGGCAACCGTCGGCCAGGGCGGCGGAAGGCAGGATCAACATGAAGGCCAGAACCAGGGGTTTCATGCCGGAAAGTCTGGTGCTCGGGCCGTTCCTGTCAAGCGCGCCGCCCCGGCCTCACGCGGTTGTGCCCGGAAGCGCCGGCTTTCGCTTGACCGCCCCGACCGCTTCGGCAAGCCTCTCGCCATGTTCCCGATCCGCGATCACAACCCCTCGCTGCGAACCCCTTTCGTCACCTATGCGCTGATCGCGGTGAACATTGCGGTATTCCTGGCCTATTGGCCGCTCCTGTCCGACGAGATCGCGATCACCCGGTTCTTTGACAGCTGGGCGATGATTCCCGTGCGGGTGTCCAACGGGCAGGACATCCACACGCTGTTCACCTCGATGTTCCTGCATGGCGGGCTGATGCATCTCGGCGGCAACATGCTGTTCCTCTGGATCTTCGGCGACAATCTCGAGGACGAACTCGGCCATCTCGGCTTTCTGCTGTTCTACCTCGCCAGCGGTGTCGGCGCCGATATCGCACAGCTCATGGCCGCACCGGGCTCGCCGATCCCGACCGTCGGCGCCTCGGGCGCCATCGCCGGGGTCATGGGCGGCTATCTGCTGCTCTTCCCGAAGGCGCGGGTCGATGTGCTGATCATCTTCATCGTCTTCTTCCGGATCTTTCCGCTGCCCGCCTGGGCGATGCTGATCTTCTGGTTCGGGTTGCAGCTCTTCAGCGGCGCGGCCGCCGACATCACGCTTGGCGGCGTCGCCTACTGGGCCCATGCCGGAGGCTTCGTCATCGGCTTCCTGCTGGTCGTTCCCGCCTGGCTCAAACGCGGCGGACCGGCCTACTGGCAGCGCACCCATGGCCACCCGCCGCATCCCGAGGCCCGCTACCGCCGCAGCAGCATCCCGTCCGTCCGGAGACGCCGATGAGCTACCGACTGACCTGCCATTGCGGTGCCGTGGAACTGGAGGTGACTCTGGCGGACGGCGTCAACTCTGCCCGCCGCTGCGATTGTTCGTTCTGTCGCAGGCGTGGCGCCATCGCGCTGACCGCCCCGCTCAGCGGCGTTCGGATCGTGAAAGGCGCGGACAACCTCACGCTCTACCAATGGGGCACGAAAACCGCCAGACACTACTTCTGCAAGACCTGCGGCATCTACACCCATCACCAGCGCCGCTCCAACCCGAACGAATACGGTGTGAATGCTGCCTGTATCGAGGGCATGAACCCGCGCGATCTAGAACCGGTGAAATGGTCGGACGGCATCAACCACCCGTCGGACCGCGCCTGACCGCTCAGCCGTTGCGGACGATCCTCGCAAATCCCTCGAACAGCGGCTCGTTGGCACAGATTATTTCGCCATCGGTCAGGATGTCGCCGCCCTTGCGGATCGGCTCGGCCAGCCCGCCCGCCTCGCGCACGATCAGCAGCCCCGCCGCCATGTCCCAGGCATTCAGGCGCCGCTCCCAGAACCCGTCGTAGCGCCCCGCCGCCACATAGGCCAGATCCAGCGCCGCCGCCCCCCAGCGCCGCACCCCGGCGCAGACCGGCAGCAGCCGGCCAAGGTCCTTCAGCGTCTCGGGCAGGTCCGACCGGCCGCCGAACGGCAGGCCGGTGGCGAAACAGGCCTCGATCATCTTCCGTCGCCCCGAAACCCGAAGCCGGCCCTCGTTCATCCAGGCCCCCTGGCCCTTCTCGGCGACGAACATCTCGTCCTTGGCCGGATCGAAGACCACGCCGGCCACGATCTCGCCCTTGAACTCCAGCGCGATCGAGACCGCCCAATGCGGCAACCCGTGCAGGAAGTTGGTGGTCCCGTCCAGCGGATCGACGATCCAGCGCCGCGTCGGATCGGTGCCCGCCTCCTCGGCGCTCTCCTCGGCGCACCAGCCGTAATTCGGCCGCGTGCCCATCAACTCGTCGCGGATGATCTTCTCGGCGGCGAGGTCGGCGCGGCTGACGAAATCGCCCGCCCCCTTCATCGAGGCCTGCAGGTTCTCCACCTCGCGGAAATCCTTGACCAGCGACCGCCCCGCCGCGCGCGCGGCCTTTATCATCAAGTTCAGATTCGCGCTGCCCTGCATCCTCGGCCTCCGGAAAGTTCAAGCCGCGCGTATAGTCGGGCCTTCCCGCGATGCCAAGGCCATAGCGCCGCCCTCGCCTTCATTGTCTTGCAAATATCCCCGCCGGAGGCCGATCTTTCGCAGAAAGATCGAGGCGTCACGCCCGTTGCAGCTTGACCGGCTCGACCCGGGCCAGCCGGATCAGATGCGCCATGAACGGCTTCAGCGTGTCGTCGCTGCGTGTCGCCGCATACATCCGCCGCGTCACCCCGCCCCGCGTCAGGGGCCGGGTTACATAGTCGGAACTGACCTTCACCCCCCGCAGCACCCAGTCGGGCAGCACCGTCACCCCCCGGTTCGAGGCGACGAGCAGCAGGATCACCGCCGTCAGTTCCACCCGCCTTATCGCGCGCGGCTCGACCTTGGCCGGCATCAAGAGCATCTGGAACACGTCGAGCCGCGACCGGTCCACCGGATAGGCGATCAGAACCTCGTCGCGGAAGTCCTCGGCCTCGATCCAGTCCTTCTTCGCCAGCGGATGGTTCGCCGCGGCGACGAACATCGGCGCATAATCGAAGAGCGGCGAGAAATCGACGCCGTCCAGCTTCTCGGGATCCGACGAGATCACCAGATCCACCTCTTCCCGCTGCAGGGCGTTCAGCGCGTCGAAGGCCAATCCCGCGCGGATATCGACATCGACATCCGGCCAAGCCTTCCGGAACTGCTCCAGCACCGGGAAAAGCCATTCGAAACAGGCGTGGCATTCCATGGCGATATGCAGCCGTCCCGACCGGCCGGATTTGAGGCTGCGGAAATCCTCTTCCAGCGCCTCCATTTCCGGCAAGATCCGCTCGGCCAGCCGCAGCAGCTTCTGCCCCGCGGCGGACAGTTTCAGCGGCTTGGACCGGCGCACGAAAAGCTCCACGCCGACCTGATCCTCCAACCCCTTCACCTGGTGCGACAGCGCCGACTGGGTGATGTTCATCGCCTCGGCCGCACGCGCCAGCCCGCCAGTATCGTGGATGGCCTTGATCGTCCGGAGATGTCTGAACTCGATATGCATTCGCGGCCTGACTCATGATGTTAATGAAAACTATGAATTTGTCTCACATGACCCGGCATGAGACAAGAAGCTAACCAACAAGGATTTCTAATCATGTCCGCTCCGCGCATTTCCTTCGAATTCTTTCCCCCGAAGTCGCTCGACGCGTCGTTCCGGCTCTGGAACACCGTCAACACGCTCGCCCCGCTTGACCCGAATTTCGTTTCCGTCACCTATGGCGCCGGCGGAACGACCCGCCAGCTGACCCATGAAGCCGTCGAGACGATCCACAACAACTATGGCCTCAATGTCGCGGCCCACCTCACCTGCGTCGATGCCAGCCGCGAGGAAACGCTGGCCATCGCGCAGTCCTATGCCGATATCGGCGTGACCGAGATCGTCGCCCTGCGCGGCGACGCGCCGCAAGGCCAGGCCCGGTTCGAACCGCGCGCGGATGGCTTCGCCAACGCCCCTGACCTGATCGAAGCGCTGGCCAGGACCGGCAACTTCACCATCCGCGTCGGCGCCTATCCCGACCGTCACCCCGAAGCGGCGAGCGACAACGCCGATGTCGACTGGCTCAAGCGCAAGATCGACGCAGGCGCCCATTCGGCGATCACCCAGTTCTTCTTCGAGGCGGAAACCTTCTTCCGCTTTCGCGACCGCTGCGTCGCCGCCGGCATCACCGCCCCGATCATCCCCGGCATCCTGCCGATCGAGAACTGGACCGGCGTCCAGAAATTCGCGACACGCTGCGGCGCTTCCGCGCCTGCCTGGCTCTGCGATGCCTTCACTGCCGCCATTCGCGACGACCGTCACGACCTTCTGGCCATCTCGGTCTGCACCGAGCTTTGCTCGGATCTGATCGAGGGCGGCGTCGAGGATCTGCATTTCTACACGCTCAACAAGCCCGAGCTGACCCGCGAAGTGACCCATGCCCTCGGCATCGACCCGCAGGTCACGCTGGAAAAGGTGGCTTGATCCGGCATTGAAACCCCTTTCGGTGACGGCTAGCGTCCGCCCCGAAAGGACCATGCCATGACCCGCCCCTTCGCCGCGACCTCGCCCGATCAGCTGCCCACGATGGAAACCGTTCTGTCGATGTCGGGGCTCGACTTCATGCGCGGCGTCCGGAACGGAACGATCGCGGGGCCGCCCATCGCGGCGCTTCTGGACTACATGCTGGAAGAGGTCGAGGAAGGCCGCGTCGTCTTTCGCGGCACCCCGGCATTCCGGCATTCCAACCCGATGGGCACGGTCCATGGCGGCTGGTACGGCACGCTTCTGGACAGCTGCATGGCCTGCGCGGTGATGACCACGGTGCCGAAGGGCAGCGTCTACACGACGCTGGAATACAAGGTGAACATCACCCGTCCGATCCCCTTGGGAACCGAGATCCTCGCAACCGGCAAGGTGCAGCATGCCGGCCGCTCCACCGGCGTCGCGATGGGCGAGATCCGTGGCCGCGAAGATGGCAAGCTATACGCGACCGGCTCGACGACCTGCATCATCATGAAGTTGGTCGAGAACGCCAGCTGAACAGCCGCGCGGGCTTCGGCTCTCTCACGCTCGGATGTATCGATTCCGACGGATCGGCCCCGATCACGCGGCGCTTGCGCGACAGGAACATCTTTCCCCAGCCCCGCATCGTGCCCACCGTGGGTGCGTTGACGTCCTGTTCGAACCGATCGCGCCAGCCCAGCGGCAGCTGCAAGCCGCAGCCCTCGGCCTTCTCCAGCATCCAGACCAGTGGAATATTGGCCAGCGGCCGCGCCGGTTCGAACCCGCCAAGATGGCCGCCGACATCGCCATGCGTTCCCCGGAACCAGACCTGTTCCAGTTCGCCCTCCCAGCCATCCCGGCTTTCCCACATGACCGGCGCATAGGCCTGCCGGGTCTCGTCCATCCCCAGGGCCTGGTAGCCGTGGCGAATGGCATCACCGAGACTGTGATCGTGGAAACCGTGTTCGACCTGCGAATACCGCCAGAGCAGTGGCACGCGGATGCCCAGGGCCTTCACCGTGTCCCAGACCCCGACCATCTCTATCTCGACTTCCTTGTGGCAGAGCTTTTCCGCAAAGGTCGCAACGGCGGCGCTTGAACCTTCGGCCTCGTAATGCCGGTAGGCCTGCCGGATATTCCGCACCGTCGCGTGCTCCGCGCGCAAAAGCCCGACCCGGTCGATCACCCCGGCAAGGGAGCGCACCGCGAAGGCCCCGCGCGAATAGCCGAGCAGGAAGATCCTGTCGCCCGGCCGGTAGCGTGACGCGATGAAGCCATAGGCGCGCCGGATCTGCTGGTCGATGCCGCGCCCCTCGATGACGTCCATCGCATCGCGCCAGCGCAGGAATTGCAGCCCTTCCTCGTAGCGCAGCGACGCGCGAGACCGGCCCGCGACCTCGGAGAGCAGTCGGTAGGTGATGCCGGCATTGGTTTCCTGTCCGGGGGACAGCGAGGACATTGTGCCATCGAGAATCACGATATGGTCGATCGGCCCGCGCCGATGCGGCGCGGTGGTGGTCTGAACCCTCGGCGGAAGCCGCAGCCAACCCTTTATCCGTTCAACGAACCGCATGAATCACAGAATGCCACGAATACCCTTATCAGTGAACGAACGCGTTGCCGCCGCCAAACGATCCATTCCGGGGGGCAGCCTTGCCGGTCACCCTGTACCGGAACGCAAATCGCCCCCGAAGCAGCTTCGGGGGCGAGTCTAACGTTCCAGTGCGGGCTGTCCAGCGACGGCCGGTCAGCAGGCCAGCGCGCAGACCGTCTCGACGCCGATCTGGCCGAAGCCGTTGAACCGCGTGGCGGTCACGGTGGAATAGGCGCCCATGCCGTAGAACAGCACGAAATCGCCCTCTTCCATGTCGGCGGGCAGCATCACGTCGCCCGGCAGCCGGTCGACGCTGTCGCAGGTCGGGCCGAAAACGATGCGGCCCACGGGCTCTGCCTTTCGGACGACGCCCTCGGGCGAGCGCACCTCGATCCGGTCGATATTGCCGATCAGCGGCAGTTCGGCCAGCGCGCCGTACATCCCGTCGTTCATGAACACATGCTCTTCGTCGCGGATCGCCTTGACGCGGGCGGCGAAGGCATAGCTTTCCGAAACCAGGCCCCGGCCCGGTTCGCAGACCAGCGCCGGGCGGTCGTCGCCGAAAGCCTCGTCGGCCACGCGGTCGATCACGCCGAATATCTCGTCAAGCTGCGGCGCCATTTCCTGCAGCCGGTGGCCGGGGAACCCGCCGCCCACATTGAGCCGCGCGATCTTGACGCCGGCATTGGCGGCGATCTCGGCGGCCATGCGGATATAGTGATCCCAGGCCATTGCGTCGGTGCATTGGGTGCCCGGATGGAAGGTCAGCGAGGGGATGAACCCCATCTCCGCCACGCGGGCCAGAAGCTCGGTCGCCTTCTCGGCGGTCGCACCGAACTTGGCGCCGAAATTGTAGGCCGCACCGTTGACCGGCAGCTTGAAGCGCACGGTGATCTCGATGCCCTCGGCGGGCACGAGCGCGGCGAGCTTTTCCAGCTCGGAATGGCTGTCCACCGAATAGGAGACGACCCCCATCGCCACCGCATGACGGATCTCATCCTGGCTGCGAACGGGGTTGTTGTAATGCATCGCCGCCCCCGGCGCGATCCGCGCGATCAGGTCGATCTCGAACGGCGAGGCAACGTCGAAGCCGCGTACGCCTGCGGTGACCAGGTTCGACAGGACTTCTTCCTCGGGATTCGACTTCACCGCATAGGTGACGAGGCCGGGAAAGCCCTCGATGAACTTGCGCGCCGTGGCCTGCAGCACAGCCGGCGCGAAAAACAGCACCGGGCTTTGCGGCTGAACACTGCGAAGATAGTCGGTGGGCTTGGCCCAGATCGTTTTCGACAGTCCCATCGGAGTCCTTCTCACCAATGTTTGGGAGCCACCTCTTGCCCGGGATCTCCGGTTGGGAACGCGCTTTCCGCGATTAACCTAACCAGGCCAGGTACAAGCAAAGCTGCCCTTTGTTCCTGAAAACGAGTAGACCTCATATGAATGTTGTTTTCACCGATGAAAATAGTTGATTTGTCCGATATTCACGTCATATTGACGAAACTGCAAGTCATATTGCCGAGGAAGGCCTGAAAATGGACGATCTCGACCAGAAAATCCTCGCCGCCCTTGCTGCCGATTCAAGCACCTCGACCTCGCGGCTCGGCCGCCGGTTCAAGCTGGCCCGCTCTACCGTCCAGGCGCGGATCGAGAGGATGGAGAATTCCGGCATCATCGCGGGCTATACCGTCAAGCTGGGCGACGTGGCGCTGGCCCGCCGGATCAAGGCGACGGTGCTGGTGCAGGTCGAACCCCGCGCGACGCCCGCCGTGCTGCAGCGGCTGAAGGCGATCCCCGAGGTCGAGATCGCCCATACCACGACCGGCCGGTTCGACCTGATCCTTCAGATCGCGGCGGATTCGACCGCCGAGCTTGACGACGTCCTGGACAGGGTCGGCGCGATCACCGGCGTCAAGGGGTCAGAAAGTCTGATCCACCTGACGACCAAGTTCGACCGCGCGGTCTGAAGCGGCCACGCCTGGCGGCGTGACAGGATTTGCGCCGCGCTGGCGCGCGTCGCGATGCCTCCGGCGGGGATATTTTCATCAAGAAGAAGCGGGAGGCGGCTCTTTCCCTTGCTGTCCCGACCCGCTAATTGATGCCGGACCAGTGCGAACGGAGCGGAACCTCAACATGCCGATGGAAAAGACATTCGACGCCGCCGAGGCCGAGGCCCGGCTTTACGCCGCCTGGGAACAGGCCGGCGCGTTCAGGGCCGGGGCGAATGCCAGCCGCGACGAGACCTTCTGCATCATGATCCCGCCCCCGAATGTCACCGGCGCGCTGCATATGGGCCACGCCTTCAACAACACGCTGCAGGACATCCTGACCCGCTGGCACCGGATGCGCGGCTTCGACACGCTCTGGCAGCCCGGCACCGACCATGCCGGGATCGCCACCCAGATGGTCGTGGAGCGCGAACTGGCGAAGGAAGGCAACGTCTCGCGCCGCGAGATGGGGCGCGAGAAGTTCATCGACCGGGTCTGGCAGCAGAAGATCAAGTCGCGCGGCAATATCCGCGGCCAGCTCGAACGGCTCGGCGCCTCCTGCGACTGGTCACGAGAGGCCTTCACCATGTCCGGCGCCCCCGGCGCGCCCGAGGGGGAAGAGGGCAATTTCCACGACGCCGTCATCAAGGTCTTCGTCGATCTCTACGACAAGGGCCTGATCTATCGCGGCAAACGGCTGGTCAACTGGGATCCGCATTTTGAAACCGCGATTTCCGATCTCGAGGTCGAGAATATCGAGGTCGACGGCCATATGTGGCACTTCCGCTACCCGCTGGCCGGTGGCGAGACCTATATCTACACCGAGAAGGACGAGGACGGGAATGTGCTCTTCGAGGAAGAGCGCGATTACATCTCGATCGCCACCACCCGGCCCGAGACTATGCTGGGCGACGGTGCGGTGGCGGTGCATCCCTCGGATGCCCGCTACGCCCCCATCGTCGGCAAGCTTTGCGAGATCCCGGTCGGGCCGAAGGAACACCGCCGGATGATCCCGATCATCACCGACGACTATCCCGATCCCGCCTTCGGCTCGGGCGCGGTCAAGATCACCGGGGCGCATGACTTCAACGACTATGGTGTGGCCAAACGCGGCGACATTCCCTGCTACCGGCTGATGGACACCAAGGCCCATATGCGCGGCGACGGCGCGCCCTATGCCGAGGCTGCCGCCATCGCTTCGGCCGTCGCCAAGGGCGAACGCGCGCTGACCGAAGCCGAGGCCGACACGGTCAACCTCGTCCCCGACCACCTGCGCGGGCTCGACCGGTTCGAGGCCCGCAAGCGCGTGGTCCGGGAAATCACCGGCGAGGGTCTGGCCGTCATGGTCCCCGAAACCGACCAGCGTCTCGGCCGCCTGTCGGCCACCTCTGATGCTCCGCACGGCAAGGAGGCGCAGGAAGGCGCGCCCACCGATTCCTACGAGGAAGGCGGCACCGCCCCCGAAGCCGCGCTCGTTCCGCTGGTCGAGCCGAAAAAGATCATGCAGCCCTTCGGCGACCGCTCCAAGGTCGTGATCGAGCCTATGCTGACCGACCAGTGGTTCGTCGATACCGCGCGGATCGTGCAGCCCGCCATCGACGCGGTGCGCTCGGGCGAGGTTACGATCCTGCCGGAACAGGACCGCAAGGTCTATTTCAAATGGCTGGAGAATATCGAGCCGTGGTGCATCTCCCGCCAGCTTTGGTGGGGGCACCAGATACCGGTCTGGTATGGGCCCGCGCTGATGGACTACGACGGCGATACCGAGGCCGTGTGGCGGCCGTTCTCCGCCCCCAACGAGGCCGAGGCGCTCCGCCAGATGGCGGATTACTACGGCCATGGCGATTTCAAGCTGGTCTCGGATCGCGCCGAGGCCGAAACGCTGTTGCAGGACATGATCGGCCGCACCCGCACCGAGGGCCGCATCCGTACTCCGCAAAGCCCCGCGACCCTGCCGGTCTACCGCGACCCCGACGTCCTTGACACCTGGTTCTCCTCCGGCCTCTGGCCGATCGGCACGCTCGGCTGGCCCGAGGATACGCCGGAACTGAAAAAGTACTTCCCGACCTCCGTGCTGATCACCGGCTTCGACATCATCTTCTTCTGGGTCGCCCGGATGATGATGATGCAATACGCAGTCGTAGGGCAGAAACCTTTCGATACCGTTTACGTCCATGCCCTCGTCCGCGACGAGAAGGGCAAGAAGATGTCGAAGTCGCTCGGCAACGCGCTCGACCCTCTGGAATTGATCGACGACTATGGCGCCGATGCCGTCCGCTTCACGCTGACCGCGATGGCGGCAATGGGGCGCGACCTGAAACTGTCGAAGGACCGCATCGCCGGCTATCGCAATTTCACCACCAAGCTCTGGAACGCCGCCCGCTTCGCCGAGATGAACGGAGTCTTCGGCGCCGACAGCAGCCATACGCCTGCCATACACTTTGCCGACACTTCGCAGCCCCTCAACAAATGGATCATCGGAGAGGTCGCAAGGGTCCGCGAAGAGGTCGACGCGGCGCTTGCCGCCTTCCGATTCAATGACGCCGCGAACGCGCTTTACGCCTTCGTTTGGGGCAAGTTCTGCGACTGGTATGTAGAGTTTTCCAAACCGCTCCTGTCCTCGGAAGATGCTGAAATCGTTGCGGAAACACGGGCGACGATGGGCTGGGCATTGGACCAGTGCCTGATCCTGCTGCATCCGATCATGCCGTTCATCACCGAGGAGTTGTGGTCGATGACCGGCAAGCACGAGAAGATGCTGGTCCACACCGACTGGCCGACCTACCAAGCTGCTGATCTTGTTGACGAAAATGCCGACCGCGAGATGAACTGGGTGATCTCGCTGATCGAGGAAATCCGCTCTGCCCGCCAGCAGATGCACGTCCCGGCGGGGCTGAAGATTCCGCTGGTTCAGGTGGAACTGGACGAGGCCGGCACGGCCGCGCTCAACCGCAATCTGGACCTCGTCCAGCGGCTCGCCCGGATCGAGGACCTGACCACGGCCGCCGAGGTTCCCAAGGGCGGCATCACCGTCGCGGTCGAGGGCGGCCTATTTGCCCTGCCGCTCGCCGATATCATTGATATCGCAGAGGAAAAAGCGCGTCTGGAAAAGACGCTCGACAAGCTCGGCAAGGAACTGGGTGGCCTTCGCGGACGCCTCGGCAACCCCAAATTCGTCGAGAGCGCACCCGAAGATGTGGTCGCCGACACTCGTGAGCAACTGAGCCAGAAAGAGGAAGAGGCGGACAAGCTGAAGGCCGCCGTCGACCGCCTTTCGGCCCTGGTCTAGCGCCCATGACCAGCCCCCGCTTCACCGATCTGGTCGCGGGCCTTCCCGCCTCGGTTCCCTTTGTCGGGCCTGAGGCGCAGGAACGCGCGCGCGGGCGGCCCTTCACTGCCCGGATCGGCGCCAATGAGAGCGTCTTCGGTCCGTCGCCCAAGGCCATCTTCGCGATGAAGGCGGCGGCGGCGGAGGTCTGGAAATACGGCGATGCCGAGAGCCATGATCTGCGCCACGCGCTTGCCCATCATCACGGAATTTCGCCTGAAAACATCCTGGTAGGCGAAGGGATCGACGCGCTTCTGGGCTATCTGGTCCGGATGCTGGTTGCCCCCGGCGATCCCGTCGTGACGTCTGCGGGCGCCTATCCGACCTTCAACTTCCACGTCGCGGGCTATGGCGGGCGGCTTGAAACCGTCGCCTATCGCGACGATGCCGAAGACCCGGCCGCGCTGGTAACCAAGGCGAAAGAAATCGCTGCGAAACTGGTCTACCTTGCCAACCCGGACAATCCGATGGGCAGCTGGCACGATGCGGCGACGGTTCGGCGCGCGCTCGACGATCTGCCTGATGGATGCCTGATGGTGCTGGACGAAGCCTATGTCGAATTCGCGCCTGAAGGTGCCGCGCCGCCGCTTGACGTCGCCGATCGGCGCGTGGTCAGAATGAGAACTTTTTCAAAAGCTTACGGGATGGCCGGGGCACGCATCGGCTATGCGATCGGCCATTCGGACCTGATCACCGCCTTCAACAAGATCCGCAACCATTTCGCCGTGAACCGGATCGCGCAGGCCGGCGCTCTGGCAGCACTTCGGGACCAAGACTACCTGGCCTCCGTCGTCCTGCAGGTCGCCGAGGCCCGCAAGCGGATCGCGGCCATCGCCGTGAAAAACGGCCTGACCGCCCTGCCCTCGGCCACGAATTTCGTGACCATCGACTGCGGGCGAGACGGAGATTTCGCGCGTGCCGTGGTCAGCGGCCTTATCTCGCGCGGCATTTTCGTGCGAATGCCCTTCGTCGCGCCACAGGATCGCTGCATCCGGGTGACGGCCGGGACCGGAGCGGACCTTGACGCTTTCGAGGCAGCGCTGCCCGACGCGTTGACCGAAGCTCAGACTTCCGCGCAGACCTGAACGGCCGCGTCCAGTCCGCCCTTGCCATGCTGGAGCCCCAACGCCGTCAGGCCGGCCTCGATCGCACCGATCGTGCCCAGGACCATATGGGCGTTTACATGGCCCATATGGCCGATGCGGAAGAAGCCGTGCCATGCCGGATCGCCGGGAGCCGCCATGCCAAGTCCGATCCCCAGCGTTACGCCGGCATTTTCGGTCAGCCAGTCGCGTAGTGCGGTCCCGTTCGGCGACCCTATCTGCACCGCCGTGACCGCATGCGAGCGGCTGGACCGATCCGCGATGTTGATCTCCATCTCTCCCTCTCTCGACCAGGCTTCGATAGCAGCCCAATACGCCGATGCAAGGCGTTCATGCCTGCGCCAGACATTTTCCAATCCCTCTTCAGCAATCATGTCCAGCGCCTCGCGCAGGCCAAAAATGTGATGCGTCGGCGCGGTGCCGCCCCAATACTGGTAGAATTCCTCCGGCTTCGCCCTTGGCCGCCAGTCCCAGTATTGGGTGACGGATTTATGGGTTTGACGCACGGCATCGGCCCTGTCGTTGAAATAGACAAAGCTCATGCCCGGTGGCGTCATCAAGCCCTTCTGGCAGGCGGCGACCATGACATCGACACCCCAGTCATCCATCTCGAACGGTTCGCAGGCAAGCGACGCGATGCAATCCACCATCAGCAGGGCGGGATGGCCCGCCGCGTCGATGGCCGCACGCAATCCGGCGATGTCATTGCGTACGCTCGTCGACGTGTCCACATGAACGACCATGACGGCCTTGATCCGATGCTGCCGGTCCTCGGCAAGGGCATCCGCGACGCTGTCGAGATCGATCGGAGCACGGCGGCCGAAATCGAGGATCTGTGTGGCCACCCCCAAGCGCTGTGCCATTTCGCTCCATCCGATCGCGAAGCGGCCGGTCGCGAGGACCAGCGCCTTGTCCCCGGCTTCCAGGACATTGTTCAGCGCGGCCTCCCAGGCGCCGTGGCCATTGGCGATGTACATCGCGACATTGTGACCTGTCCGTGCGATCTTGCGAAGATCGGGTCCCAGCGTCGCGGCAAGGTCGACAAGAGGGCCGGAATAGATGTTCGGCGCGGCGCGATGCATGGCCTGCAGAACCCGATCCGGAACCACGGACGGCCCCGGAATCGCAAGATAGTGACGGCCATTTGACAGCGACATGAAATCCACTTCCAATCTTGGATCGCCAATGCCTAATCCGGCCCGGACGCACCGTCAATTCGGCCCTTTGGCTTGTCTCGAACGAAAATCGTGGCTACATGCACGTCCCGATGAACCCCTCCCATCAGTGGTGAAAGGCCTTTCATGTTCGGCAAGCTCTTTGACTGGTGGAAAATGCTTGAAGGCCGCATGGACCGAACGATGGGTAAGGATATCTCCACGCCTGCGGCGCGGCGGCGTGCGAAATACCATTATCACTTCATTGATCACGGCGTGTTGCGGGTTTGGTGGAGCAATCTATTCCAGATCGCTCCCGGCGTCTGGCGGTCGAACCAGCCCTCGCAGGGGAAACTTCGGAAATACAAGGAAATGGGGATCGATACCGTGATCAACCTGCGCGGCAAGACCGGCCGCAGCCCCTATCTGTTCGAAGAGGAGAGCTGCCGGGAGCTTGGGATCAAGATGATCAACCACAAGCTTTCGGCGCGGTCGCTTGCGCGCAAATCAGAGCTGCTGTCCTTGCTCGATACCTTTGAAACGGTCGACAAGCCTTTCGTGATGCATTGCAAGTCCGGCGCCGACCGGGCGGGCCTGGCCTCGGCGTTGTATCTGCTGCATATCGAAAAGGCACCTATCGCCGTAGCACGGAAGCAGTTGAGCTTTCGCTATGCCCATATCCGGCAGTCTCAAACCGGCGTTCTGGATCACATGCTCGACGCCTATGAAGCAGATTGCCAGGAAGCCGAGATATCGATCCGCGAATGGATCGAAACGAAGTACCGTCCAAAGAAACTGCAGCGGGTTTTCGAGGGTGTCGACGCGCCGATCAGCGGCAAGGCGGCGAAGTCCTCGCTGTAGAACGACCGTATCTCTTTGCAAGATCCTCTGGGGATCGGCCGCTAAGATAGAGCGCCAACAGCCATAGATTGCGCATTCCGCGCCGTATCCAACCGTCCTCCTCGTATCTCGCGGCACTGGTGCTGACGGAAGGTCGAAGCAACCTCAGCCTGCCCCTCAGGCGACGAGCCAGATCAACATCCTCCATCAACGGTATATCGGCATAGCCGCCAGTTTGGTCGTATAGATCGCGCGAGATCAGCAGCGCCTGATCGCCGTAAGGAAGACCCAGCCGCGTTCTGAAATTGGCCCAGGCGGCCACGATCCGAGGCGCGGCGCCGCCTGCCCTGAAGCTCAGCCGGAACACTGCTGCATCACTGCTGCGGTTGATGTGTTCCGTGACCGCCTCGCTCCAGCCAGTAGGTAGGACTGTGTCGGCATGCAGGAACAGCATCCACGCGCCAGCCGCCTCAGCGCCGCCTCGGCTCAGTTGGCCGCCACGCGACGGCGGTCCGGTCACGACAACCGCACCTGCGGCGTCGGCGATGGCCGGGGTTGCATCGATCGATCCACCGTCCGAAACGATCAGCTCACGCACCGCGCCGGATGAAATGCCCTCGAACAGCGCCTGCAGCGTTTC
Source organism: uncultured Alphaproteobacteria bacterium (assembly GCA_942492375.1). Taxonomy (GTDB): domain Bacteria; phylum Pseudomonadota; class Alphaproteobacteria; order Rhodobacterales; family Rhodobacteraceae; genus JAHEAO01. The sequence goes on along the minus strand of CALOEL010000017.1, from coordinate 76,482 downwards.
GGGAAGCTCGTCTTCCGCATTCAGTGTCGGTATCACAATCGAGAGTGGCGCACGCATGTCCATCTTTCGCTTGGGGTTTGCGGGTTTATAGTGCAGCGATCGAAAAGGTGGAATGTCAGATGCAGGGCGAAACGGCAAATGGACGAACCGTATTCGGGGTCAGCGGACCGGATCGGGTGAAATTTCTTCAGGGTCTGGTCACGAATGATGTGAACCGGCTGAACGAAGGGATGCTTTATGCCGCGATCCTGACACCGCAAGGCAAATACATCGCCGATTTCTTTCTTGTAGAGGCGGATAATACGATTCTGATCGATTGTGACGCCGAACAGGCAGACGATCTGAAGAAGCGGCTTTCACTATATAAACTTCGCGCTGATGTGCAGATCGAAACCACCGATCTCAACGTGATACGCGGGATCGAGAACCCTCCTCCGGGGGCCATGCCCGACCCACGGCACCCTGCGCTCGGCTGGCGCCTGATCACCTCCGAGACCGGGAATCCGCCCTCGATCGACTGGGATGCGATACGGGTCCGCAATCTGATACCGGCCTCCGGCGTGGAACTCGTCCCCAATGACACCTTCATCCTCGAAGCCGGATTCGAACGTCTCGGCGGCGTCGATTTCCGGAAAGGATGCTATGTCGGGCAGGAGGTGACCGCCCGGATGAAGCACAAGACCGAATTGCGCAAAGGTCTGGCCAGGGTTTCGGTCGAAGGTAGCGCCCCGGTCGGAAGCGAGATCGACGCGTCCGGAAAAAGCGCCGGAACTCTCTACACCCAGTCAGGAAACCAGGCGATAGCCTACCTGCGTTTCGACCGTGCTGGTTCCGACATGTCGGCCGGCTCCGCCCGCATCGGCTATCCGGTCGACTGAGGGCCGGCGCGCCTTCACGCGCGCTCGGAATATTCCATCGTCTCGGTGTTCACGATGACATCCTCGTCAGAGCCCACGAAAGGCGGCACCATGATGCGAACGCCGTTGTCCAGAATCGCCGGCTTGAAGCTGTTGGCGGCGGTCTGGCCTTTCACCACGGGCTCCGTCTCGACGATCCGGCAAGTGACCTTTTGCGGCAGCGAGACGTTCAGCGCCTCATCCCCGTAATACTCGATGGTCACCGTCATGCCGTCCTGAAGGAACGGACGCCGTTCGCCCAGCAAATCGGCCGGCAGTGCAATCTGTTCGTAGGTCTGGCTGTCCATGAAGGTCAGCATGTCATCGCTCTCGAACAGGAACTGCTGATCCTTCTGTTCCAACCGCACCTGCTCGACCTTGTCGGCAGAACGGAAGCGCTCGTTCAGTTTGCGACCGTCACGCAGGTTCTTCAATTCGACCTGAGCAAAGGCGCCGCCCTTGCCGGGTTTCACGTGATCGACCTTGACCGCGGCCCAGAGACCGCCGTCATGTTCCAGAACATTCCCTGGACGGATTTCATTTCCGTTAATTTTCGGCATGTGGCAAAACCATGTCAGAAGGTTGATTGAAAGTTGCCGCGATCTATATCTGCCGAGTGGTGCCCTGACAATACGACTAGATACGGTAGTCCCCACTTTTCAGCTATGCATGCTGCGCATAGGAGGTATTCTTAAACGGGATAGCCGAATCGAATTGAACCTGTCATAAGGAACGCCAACCCAAAAACGCAAGAGCAAGTTCAAAGGACGACGAGATGGCCGATTTCGTTGACAGCACGGCATTCAACTACGAGCAAGGCGCCCGCGCCCGCAAACTCTTTGCGGCTGTGGTTCTGGCAGCTCTCGATGATGCTATCGCAGACGATAAGAAATATGGCAACGGGCCAGAGCAGATCGCCCGTTGGGCGCGTTCGCGGGACGGCCGTGAGGTGCTGTCCTGTGCCGGGATTGACCCCAACGAGCGGGTCGTGTCGGGTCTGATGGAGTTCGTGTCGAAAGGTGTGCGTACATCCGTCGCGCTGTCGCGCGAGGAAAGCCAGCGGCGGCACGCAGCCGAAGAGGCCGAAGCGGCCTGATTTCAGCACTCCCAATCTACTGAAAAGCGGCGCGCCCTCGGGGTGACGCATTCCGTGTGGTGGGAGCATCGTGGTAAACTTTGATCGATAGCCGCGACCGATCGGTTGCGGCTATTGATGTCGGAGGCTAAGAGCGCCACCTACTCGTCAACACTATGTAATCATGAACATTTCATCGCTCATAATCGTGGTCGCCACGGCATGTGGAGATCGGTAGTCCGAATACTTGAACGATAGAGGAAGAGACCGTGAGGGATTAAGTCTGCGATGCAGAGGAAGGAGGGGTGATTTCGACCCGACTTGCTGAAATCTCGCCTACTTCGCTCAGGTTCAAGTCGGCTTTGCTTCGTCGCACGCGTTTCTCCCCCAGCATCAACATGGCCGGGGTCAGGATGAGCGTCAGCAGCGTGGCGACCACCAGCCCCCCAACGATAGCGCTGGAAAGTTCGGTCCAGTATTGAGTGGAGGGTGCGCCGAAAACGATCTCTCGGGTAAAGAAGTTCAAGTTCGCACCGAGGACCATCGGCATGAGGCCGAGCGCCGTAGTGACAGATGTCAGCAACACCGGCCGCAGGCGTTGCGCGCCGGTGCGCAGCGCGGCCTCGCGCGGCGAGAGGCCCGATCGCTTCAGGTCGTTGTAGGTGTCGATCAGGACGATGTTGTTGTTCACGACGATCCCCGCCAGCGCGATAACGCCGATTCCGCCCATTACCACGCCGAACGGGCGGCCGGTGATGATCAAGCCCAGCAACACGCCCGCGACCGAGAACACGATGGCGCTCATGACGACAAAGGCCTGGTAGAAGTTGTTGAATTGCAAGACGAGGATGAAGAGCATCAGGAAGATCGCCGCGGCGAAGGCACCCACGAGAAACACCATTGTTTCGGCCTGATCCTGCGCCTCGCCAGCGAAGCTGTAGCTGACACCGTCCGGCAAATCGGCATTGTCCAGCGCGGTCTGAAGCGCCGTGACCTGGTCGTTGACCAGAAGACCGGGCGAGACGTTGGCCTCGATCGAGATGACGCGCTGCTCGTCGATGCGGGTGATCGTGCCGGTGCGCTCCGACGGTGCGAAGGTCACGAAGTTCGAGATCGGGACCAGCCCTGCGCTGGTCGGCACACGCAGGTTGCCAAGCTCGGACAGCGACCGTTCCTCGGCCGGGAAGCGCACGCGGATATCCAGTTCGCCGTCGGCGTCGGAGGGTCGGTAATCGGCGACGGCAATGCCTTGGGTCAGAAGCTGCACCGCCTGCCCCAGCAGGCTGACATCCGCGCCGTAGCGCGCGGCCTCGGCCCGGTCGACCAGGATCGCAACCTCGACGCCCGGAAGGGGGCGGGTATCGGTGACATCTGTGAAGCCACCGATGCGGTCCATGATGCCGAGCACCTGTTCGACTGCCTCGGCCTGCACGGCGGGGTTGCGGGCCGCGATCTGGAGGTTCACCGGCTTGCCGCTGGTCGGGCCGCCGCTTTCGGTCTGCACCTGGACGTCGATCCCGGCGATGTCGGAAACCTCTTCGCGGATGTCGGCCCCGATCCGGGCGGCCGTGCGGCGCGTGTCCCAGTCGATGAGCTCCAGTTGCAAGTTGCCGATGGTTTCCTCGTCGCCTTGTCCCGCGCTCATGGCGGAGCGCGCATAGACGGTGAGGACTTCATCGAAGCGCAGCAGCCGTTCTTCAACCCGTCGCACCAGCGCGTCGCGCTCGTAGATCGAAAAGTTGTCGCGGGCGCGGACCTGCACCTGCATGAATTCCGGTTCTACCGAAGGGAAGAACGTCACGCCCTTTCCGAGCTGGCCGTAAAGGCCGAAGCCGCCCAGAAGAAGTGCCAGCGCAAGGAGCGCGGTCGCGCCCGGCCGCAGGATCGCCCATTCCAGCAGACGCACATAGGCGCCCGTCAAACCGCCGATGCGGCGCGGATCGCCCTGTTCCGCCTCGTGCAGCGCGCGTTTGGACGCGGCTGTCTGCGGTTGGCGGTTGCCGATCAAGCCGCCCAGCACCGGGATGAAGATCAGCGCCATGAAGAGCGACGCGAAGAGCGTGAGGATCACGGTGATCGGCAGAAACTTCATGAACTCGCCCACCATCCCGGTCCAGAACAGCAGCGGAAAGAAGACCGACAGGGTCGTCGCCGTGGACGCGATAATCGGCCAGGCCATGCGCTTGGCCGCTTGAGCATAGGCCTCGCGCGGGGAAGCGCCGTCCTGCAAACGCCGGTCGGCCAGTTCGGTCGTGACGATGGCCCCGTCCACCAGCATCCCGACCACGAGGATCAGCGAGAACAGCACGACGATGTTCATGGTGAAGCCCATGGCCCAGAGTGCGGTGACACCGGCAAGGAACGCACCGGGAATGGCGAGGCCGACCAGAATCGCCGAGCGCACACCCAGTGCCGCAACGATGACGATCATCACCAGCATCACGGCGGCGATGACGTTCGCTTCCAGGTCCGACAGCAGCGTTTCAACCTGTTCCGACTGGTCCTGAAGATAGGTGACCTCGACGCTTTCGGGCCAGTCGGCACGCAGTTCTTCCAGCGCGGCCTTGGTAGCGGCCACCGTGTCGATGATGTTCGCACCCGACCGCTTCTTGACCTCAAGCGCCAGCGCGGGCTGGCCCTCGATCCGGGCGAAGCCGGTCGGGTCCTGGAACGTGCGCCGGATCGTTGCCACATCCTCGAAGGTGACCACTGTATCGCCGCGCACCTTCACCGGGATGTCCATGACATCCTGAAGATCCTCGATCAGTCCCGGCACCTTCAGCACCACGCGCCCGCCGCCGGTTTCGATGGCGCCGGCGGCGATCAGGCGGTTGTTGCGCTGAAGCTGGCCGATCAGTTCGTCGAAGCTGAGGTTATACGTCTGGAATACTGTGGGATCGATCAGCACCTCCAGGAATTCGTCGCGCGACCCGCCGATATCGACTTCCAGCACGCCGGGGACGCCTTCGATGGCCTCCTGTGCATCATCCGCCAATGCGTTCAGCGTGCGTTCGGGCACCGGTCCCGACACTATGGCGGTGATGATCGGGAAAAGCGCCGTGTTAATCTCGGTGATCGACAAATCATAGGCGTCTTCTGGCAGATCGCCCTCGACCCGATCGGCGGCCTCGCGCACCTTATCGAGCGCTTCGTCGATGTCGTCGCCGGGGGAGAATTCGAGTTGGACGTTGGCGTAACCTTCGCCGGCGCTGCTCGTCATCTTTTCGAGCCCAGTGAGCGCCGCGAACTCGGACTCCATCGGCTCGATCAAGAGTCGCTCGGCATCCGTCGGGCTGATCCCCTCCAGGCCGGTCGAGACATAGACCAGCGGCAGCGGCACTTCGGGATTGGCCTCCTTCGGGATCGCGATATAAGCGATTGCCCCCACGCTCAGGATCACCAGCAGGGCCATCATCACGACCCGGCTGCGCGAGAATGCGGCGTCGATGAGAGTGTTCATTGGCTCGCCTCCGCAACGACGGAGACGTCCACGGGTGACGGCGCGACAGTTTCCCCTTCGTTCACGAAGCCCTGTCCCACGGTTATGATCCGTGCCGTGTCCGGCAGACCGGTGACCCAGATACCGTCGATCTCGGCGCGCACGACTTCGATCTGGGTGAAGACGACGCGATCCTCGGCATCGACCGTTTTGACGCCCAAGCGTCCCTCGGGCGAAAGCGAGACGGTGGAGGGTTGCACAAAATGGGCTTGCGCCGTGCCTGTCGGGATGCGGATCTCGGCCGAGATGCCGGCGGGAATCGCGCCGTCCTCGTTCGGCACGTCGATCTCGGCCAGGAAGGTACGCGTCTCGGCACTGGCGGATGTGCCGACGAAGCTGACGGTTCCCTGCCGTTCCTCACCGGTGATGAAGTTGATCATCGCGCCCTGCCCGTTCTCGATCCGGTTCAGCGCCTGTTGCGGCACCTGGATCGCGACTGTCAGGGGCCGGTTGTCGACGATGCGCCCGACCTCGTCCACCGCCTGCACGAACTCGCCCGGATCGAGCGTCAGGGCCTCGATCCGTCCTGCAAACGGCGCGACGATCTCCAGCGAGTTCCGGCTTTCCTCGGCCCCGGTAACAGCCGCTTCGGCGGAGGCGAGGGCCGCGCGCGCTTCACTGACCCGGTCCGCGGTGGCCACGCCACGCTCCAGCAATTCCGAAGCGTTGTCGAACTCCCGCTGCGCGCGGGACAGCTCTTCGCGGGCGCGGGCCAGGTCGGCCTCGGCGCGTGTCGTCGACAGGCGCGCGATCACGGCGCCATCCGCGACATCCTCACCTTTCGCCACGAGAACATCAGCGACATCTCCCGACGCTTCGGCGCGGATCGAGGTGTCCCGATCCGGCTGTGCTTGCCCCTCGGCCTGGAAGAAGAGCGTAACCGACTCGACCGAAGATTCCTCGACAGCCACTGCAATCGGCGCGACTCGCGTTTCGGCGGCCTGCACCGCGTCAGCATCGTCGGATGGCAAGATATAGCTGCTGCCCATCCAGCCGACGATCGCGATCACCAGCGCGCCCGCGATCCACGTCGCACGCGACGCACCCTTGTCGTCCTCGAAGGACAATCTTTCGGTTTCATCTGTCATGTCATTGATCCTTGAGGCGGCGCATCGCGTCCGCTTGTTCATCGTCGCTCTGGGGTGCCGTCAGACCGACCAGCATCCGGCGATGATCCTTCGGGTTCGACAGTGAAACGCTGCCACCCGGCAGGCCCAGCAGCCTATCGCAGATCGACCCCTCGGCCCGCATCCGGTCGTCGAGATGACGAGCCGCCCCGTCCAAATCGCCCGAACCTGCCAGCGTGACGGCTTCCTCAAGCATCTGCCGCCGTCCGTGCGACAGGCCGACGATAACCTCCGCCGTGAGACGGGTGTCGGCCACATCGAAAGTGCCATCCGCAATGCCCTCGGCAACGAGGTCTTCCAGAACGGGCAGGACAGCCACCGCAGTGGCGTCGGAGATGCGGCGATACAGGACGTCGTTGCCGGGTTTCGAGAGAGCATTCGCGAAGAAGCGCATCTCTCCGATATTGTCGGCCTTCCAGCGCACCGACCCCGCCATGAACGCGTTCAGCTTGGCCAGGGCATCTCCCGATACCTCGCGGCGTGCGGCCTCGGCAACCACGATCACTTGCTCTGTCATCCGCACGACGATGCCGGTTAGTAGATCTTCTTTGGACGTGAAGTGATGATAGAAACCGCCCTTCGATATTCTGGCCGCCTCCAGCACGTCGGCGATGGTCACCGCTTCCCAGCCCCGCGCCATGAACAGCGCTTGGGCCGCATCGAGAATCGCTTCCCGCCGTTCCTCTGGCGCCATCCGAGTTCGGGTTGCCGTTGATCTATTGCTCTGTACCATAGAAGACTGCCTCGCTACAAACCGTCGGTCGGTATGTAGGTCATTCGGCGGCACTAGACAACAGCTCTTCTAATTTGACCCGAAGAGAGTCTCGAAGAAATGACGGCCGGGTTTTACACAAAGCGAGAAGTGTCTTCCCGACGTCCGCGCGATCGCTCGAACCGGGCACCGAGCTTTTTCCCTATGTGGAGCCACGGGCGATACAGCATACGGTAGATGTCGGGCGGGTTCTGCGTGCCGTCCTTGTGCTGCGTGAAGGCTTCCATGCCATGGCGCATGGCCGGCGTCATACGGGCGCGAGAGCGTCGCGCCCGCGGCGGGAGATCAACGAACTCGTCCGTCCCCGGTATCCGCAACGCGCGCGGTGTCAGCTTCGGAGGATCGACGAGGTCGTCGATCTCCTCGTCGAGGTGATCTGGTGACAGGATTGAGAAGCCGGAGTTGCAGACTTTGCCCTCATGAGTTTGGCCTAGACACCGGATTGTTCGTTGGTCGGAGCACACATGTGGGGCGTTCTGGTAGGCGAACACGCGAGAAACTCGGCGATGCTTCTCGTCGGCGCCGGCAAGCTAGTAGGCACCCGGCCCATGCATCTCGGCAAGCTTGAGTTGCTTCGGCGTAAGGTCCGGTCGGTTTTTCTCCCATCTGGATCTACGGGTGGCACGATCGGTCATCGGCTGTCCGAAGTTCGAACAGTCCGGGTTCCCGCATGTGTTGATGTGGTGTTGCCCCACACCCGATAGAGCTGCGAGAGCTTAAAGTTGAATGTCGCCAAGCCTGCCATCAGAACCTCGGATATCCGCGGTTCTGCCTCGAGTCGTTTTCCGACCAGAGACCAGAAAATCCGCATGAATTGAAGTCGACACGGATAGTCGTCCGCGATCTCCGCCTCGTGCGAAGGTCAAGCTTGTGGTCGAAGGATGTTGCCTGTATTTCTGGGATCGGAAGAAGAAATGTCCGAGATTCCGGAAGGTTATCCGCTTAGGAAAACAGGTGATACCGCCGAGAAAAAAGTCTCGGAGAACCAGTATATTTTTCCGATTTTGTCTTCCATGATTTATCGAACAATAGCAAAGACCTGCCGCGCGTCACGCGACAGATCTGGGTCTTCAAGGCTCCCACCACACGGAATGCGTCATTCTCGGGGCGCGCCTTTTTCTTTGGTTCGGACCAATCCCCTTTTTTAACGTCGCGGCACCGGCTATGCCGAAGCAAATCAAGGTTCGGGTTCGATGGCACGTTCAATCATGATACAGGGCGCCGGCTCGAATGTCGGCAAGTCGATTATCGTGGCCGGACTTGCCCGCGCCTACCTGAAGCGTGGACTGAGTGTCGCTCCATTCAAACCGCAGAACATGTCGAATAACGCGGCGGTGACCGTCGACGGCGGCGAGATCGGCCGTGCCCAAGCACTTCAGGCGATGGCGTCGGGACTCGAGCCGCTGGTCGACATGAACCCGGTGCTGCTGAAGCCCGAGTCGGAAACCGGCGCGCAAATCATCGTCCAGGGACAGCGCTTCGCAACTTTGAAGGCCCGCGACTACGGAAAGCAGAAAAACCAGCTTCTGCCTAGAGTCATGGAAAGCTACCGCAGGCTGACGGGTCGGTTCGACCTCGTCCTGGTGGAAGGTGCCGGCAGCCCGGCCGAGATCAACCTGCGCGCGGGCGACATTGCCAATATGGGGTTCGCGGAAGCCGCCGATATTCCGGTCGCCCTCGTGGGAGATATCGACCGGGGCGGTGTCATCGCCCAGCTCGTCGGCACACAGGTGGTTCTCGACAAGGCCGATAGCGAACGTATCCGTGCCTTTATCGTGAACAAGTTTCGCGGCGACCCCAGCCTGTTCGAGGACGGCATCGGTGAAATCACCCGACATACCGGCTGGCCTTCGCTTGGCGTGGTTCCCTGGTTTCAGGACGCATGGCGTCTTCCGGCCGAGGACGTGATCGACATCGCCAATCGTCCGGGCGGACCATTGAAGATCGCCGTGCCGCGTCTAGGTCGGATCTCGAATTTTGACGACCTCGATCCGCTGTCCAGTGAACCTGACGTGACGGTAGAAATCATCGAGCCGGGCCGCCCTTTGCCGGGCGATGCCGCGTTGGTTCTCATTCCCGGCTCGAAGTCCACGATCGCGGATCTTGCGGAATTCCGCGCGAATGGCTGGGACATCGATCTGAAAGCCCATCTGCGGCGCGGCGGGCATGTTGTCGGGATCTGCGGTGGATATCAGATCCTCGGGCGCAGCATCGCGGACCCGCTCGGCCTTGAAGGCCCGCCGGTCGAGGTCGAGGGATTGGGTCTGCTTGATGTGGTGACGATCATGCAGCCCGAGAAGCGGCTGTCGCTGACATCTGCCTCCTATATCCCGACCGGCGATGCCGTCAACGGCTATGAGATCCACCTCGGCAGGACCGAGGGGCCGGACATCGCCAGGCCCTGGCTGATGGTGGATGACCGCCCGGAAGGCGCTTCCAGCCCGGACGGACGGGTTCGCGGGTGCTATCTGCATGGTATTTTCAGCTCTGACGCTTTTCGTGCGAATCTTCTGCAGGAACTGGGCGCAACCAGCGGCGTCTCATGCCATCGAGAGATGGTGGACTCCACTCTCGACCGTCTTGCGGATCATCTGGAGCAGAATCTCGATCTGGATCTGTTGCTGGACTTGGCGGCGCGGGTGCAGTGATCAGTTGAAATCTTTCAACGTCAAAGCCTGCTGGATCTCCCGCCGAACCATCCGGCGGACATTCCGCGTAATCCGCTCTCCGAGCGCGCCCTGAAGCTCTTGACGCACCACTTCCGCGACAAGATCCCGCAACGCTTCCTCATCCCAAAGCGCCTCCGCGTCTCGATTTGCCTCGGACGACGAGGGGAGCGATGCAGGATCAGGGACTATGCCAAGCTCTTGCGCACGAAGCCGGGCCGCGGCCAGTCCGAAATGCACCGCGACATCTTCCTGCTCTTGCGAACCGGTTACCGCCATCGCAGCCGGGTGGGAAAAGATGTGGTGATCCGGCATTTCATCTTCATCCGGCTCGCTGCCATCGGGCTCCCATTCGTCGCGACTGCGGGATACGGCTTCTTCCAGTTCTGCGATCCGCGCTTCGAGAGTGGAACGAGCGGATGTGAAAGGCATGCCGTCATCGTCCTCGCCTGCATGCTGCACGTCCGGTTCGTCATCGGTATCGTCTTGAATTCGTTCCGCTTCGGCATTCAGACGAAGAACTTCAGGGCGGCTGGCTGCCGAACCCTCGCTGAACGGCTCATCGTCCATGACCCGCAGCGCAGGTGTCAGAAGAAGAAGGTCCGGTGATCGGCTGGTTGATTTCTGCTTGCCTGATCCGTCTTCCGAGATAAGACGCCGGATCGAGCTGAGCATGTCTTCGATTTCAACGCTGGTCACGGAACTGGACATAATTGATCACCCTTGATCATCCTCTGCCCCCACAGCAACAGTAGCACAGTTGTAGGCCGGCACAACCTGTTGTGTGACGACTTAATACCTGCCGATGCTTTCCAGCACGCGATCCAGTTTCTCGCCCTGGGGGCTTACCTTGTAGGATGGCGCCGCCTTCACCGCGTTGTAATAGGCGGTTACATCATAGGTGGGTATTCCGAGATTGAGGTGGTCGACGGTCAGCAGGCCCATTGCCGAAAGTATCGAATAGATCGCCTGGTACCGGCTGGCCACGGCGGAAATACGGGTCGCTCCGGCGTCCAGAAGATCCTGCTCGGCCAGCAAGACATCAAGCGTCGTGCGTGCACCCAGGGATGCTTCCTCGCGTACCCCTTCGAAGGCGACACGCGCCGCCCGGATCTGCTCGTCCGAGGATTGCAGTGCGGCGTTTGCCACTTGAAACTGGGCCCAGGCGACGCCCACATTCTGATCTATCGCCAGCCGCGTAAGGTGAAGCACCGCGACCGACGCATCGCGTCGTGCAGCCGCCTGTCGGGCCGCCGAGGCAAGCGCGCCACCACTGTAGATCGGGCCAGACAGCGAGAGCCCGATATTGCTGGAATCGTCGCCGTCCCGATCGACACCGACCCGAGCGGTCCCGGTGATACTTGGGCGGGTTGCGGCATTCGCCAGCGCGATGCTGAGGTTTGCGACGGTGACGTTGCGCTGCGCCTGTTTGATATCCGGATGCCGTTGCCGCGCGATGGCTTCGGCCTGCTCCTGCGAATTGGGGATGGTGGGAGGGGCCGGCAAAGGGGCCAGAACACCCGGGTATCTGCCCACGGCGACGCGGTACTCTTCCCGCGAGATCGCAAGATCGCCGATCGCACCGCTCAGACCGCTCTGCGCCGCAGCAAGCGCGGCTTCGGCCTGCGCCACGTCCGTTCTGGTGATTTCACCAACCTCAAACCGGTCCCGCGCGGCGCTGAGTTCCTGTTGAAGCAGGTTCAGGTTGTTCCGGCGCAGATCGACAATTGCGATATCGCGCTGCACCGCGACATAGGCCGTGACAGCACGCAGCAAAACGGATTGCTCGACCCCGACAAGCGCCTCGCGCAATGCGAGCACATTTTCCTTGGCCACATCTATCTGAAGCCGCGATTGACCGAAATCGTACAGTAGGAAGCTGGTCGAAAGCGCCAGGTTGCCGGTCACACCGTCGCTGAGCGGAGATTCATCCAGCGCAGACGAATATTCCGAGCTGATGACGTAGTTGAGAACCGGGCGCAATCCGGCAACGGCCTGGGCCACATCCTCGTCTGCCGCCCGAAGCAGCGCGCGATTCTGCTCCAGAAGGCCGGAATTCTTGTAGGCCGAAATCAACGCGTCGGTCAGCGTCTCTGAGCGGACGTCATCCGGAGATGCGAAGCTGCCAAGGCTTGCAATGATCAACAGGCTAAGTGCTTTCCGGATCAACATCTGAACCCCAATCCAATTTTTCCGATGCCGGACGGTTAGTTTTGCCGCCCGAGATCCACCTCAGAGTGCGAAGGCGCTTTCGCGACGGAACGCCGTCAGAACCGGCGCGCCCGCATTGAAAGAGAAGCGCCATGAAATTCTGCCGTCGATCTTGTGACCGACACGGCAGACACCCAAGGCACCTTCCATGAAGAGAGCGGCGATACGACCGCCTTCATTCAACTGATCAAGAATTACGGCCGGAACGGTCTCGACCGCCCCACCTATGATGATCGCGTCGTAAGGGCCGTGCTTCGCGGCGCCTTGTTCAAGGGGACCTTCGATCACTGCGACATTGTCCGCGCCATGTTCGGCCAGCTGCGTTTGCGCTTCGGCGGCAAGCGCCGGATCCTCTTCGACCGCAACGACCGCTTCGGCCAGATGGGCGATGACAGCGCTGGAATAACCCAGGCCACAGCCGATATCGAGCACCATTTCGTCGGGTTGAACATCCAGCGCGTCAAGCATCTTCGCCAAGGTGCGCGGCTCGAGGATCACTCTTCCATTGCCGAGATCTATGTTCTCTCCGACATAGGCAACCTCGCGCTTGTTGTCAGGCACGAAGGCTTCGCGTGGCACTGACAGCATCGCACTGATGATCGGAAACTTGGTCACGTCGGAGGGTCGAACCTGGGTATCGACCATCATGGTGCGCCTGGTCTGATAGTCGGCCATTGTTGCTAGACTCTTCTGTTCGGATTCCCGCTGAATCCTTGTTGCATAGAACAATTGGAACAGCAACATTCCAGCCATTGAATGATGCCGCCTTGCGCCGGCACCGGCCATGGTATAGACCGCGCGAGGCTTCGGCGAGTTGGCGGAGTGGTTACGCACCGGATTGCAAATCCGTGAAGACCGGTTCGATTCCGGTACTCGCCTCCATTTCCCCGTTATCCTTGCCGACAAACCCACGGAAAGTTTCGACAGGGAACAGCACGACCTGCCGTTCGACTGCATCGAACTGGTCTTGCCAACAGTATCGCCGCCCTTAATTTGGGCCTCATGCAGACTGATCTTTCCACAAACTTCCCGCTTCGCCGCGCTCGTGTCCACGAGGTCTGCGGCCCGGGGGCGCACACATTTGCCGCCATCGCCGCTGCACAATGCCGGACCGATGTGCTGTGGGTGCGCGAGACCTGGCGGAAGGAAGTGATCAATCCGGTCGGTCTAAGCGCGTTCTTCGACCCCGCGCGGCTATTGGTCGCGCAGGTCAAGGACCAGAGCGAAGGTCTGGCCGTCATGGAGGAGGCGCTGCGGGACGGCGCAGTGTCATTCGTCGTTCTGGAATTGAGCCACCCGCTCAGCCTGACACATGGGCGTCGGCTACAGTTGGCAGCCAAGGCCGGAGAGGCGTCCGGGCTTTGCCTCATCCCGTCCGGAATGGGAAGCAATGCAGCCGAGACGCGGTGGCACTGCACTCCGGTTTTCGACCAGGGTGACTCGACTCTGCAGAACTGGAAGCTTACAAAGAACAAATCAGGAACATTAGGAGCCTGGTATGTTCGATGGGATCGGGCGTCGCATCGCGTCCATGTGGTTTCCCCGGTTGGCGAGCGACCGGATTCTGAGGATGTATCCGGTTGATGCGCCCTTTGCGTTGACGCTGAAGCAGAACAACGCCAGTCGCCTTTACTGCCTGAACAAGGAAGCCGAGCGGCAAGGCCTGCATCGCGGCATGTCCTATTCCGACGCCCGCGCCTTTTGTCCCGATCTGCAAAGCCGGCCGGCCGATCCTGCCGCGGATCAAGGGTTTTTGCATGTGCTGCGACGCTGGGCCACGCGGTATTCCCCCTGGGTGGGGTTGGAGGGACGGGATGGGTTGGTTCTCGACATAACGGGAGCTGCACATCTCTTCGGAGGTGAAGCCGCGATGCTTGCCGATATCCGGCAGCGTCTGAGCCGGGCGGGAATCGCAGGATTGATCGGAGTGGCGGATACGCGCGGAGCAGCCTGGGCGCTGGCACATTACGCCGAAGGCGTGGCCAAACCGGACAACATGCTGGGGGCAGTCGGCACCTTGCCGGTGGCCGCCTTGCGGCTGGACGAGCAGACCTGTGTCGCATTGCAGCGGCTGGGGCTGCGTAGCATAGGCGATCTGGCCGGGGCTGCCCGCGCGCCGTTGGGCCGCCGTTTCGGGTCGGAACTCCTGATGAGGCTGGATCAGACCTTGGGACGGCAACCCGAAGGGATCACACCGCTGGCCGACCCTCCCCATTACGGTGTCCGGATGACCCTGCCAGATCCGATCGGGCTCCATGACGATGTGATGGCAGGAGCGGGGCGGCTGCTGAACCAGCTTTGCGAAAAGCTCAAAGCGCAGGAAACCGGAGCGAGGGTGCTGTGCCTGACCTTGCGCCGTGTCGATCGGGATGCGCAGAAGGTGGAACTGCGTCTGGCCCGCCCCTTACGCGATCCACACCGCATCCTGCCGTTGTTCGAGCGCGGGGTGAGTGAGGTGGATGCCGACTTCGGGATCGACCAGATCCGGCTGGAAGCCATACAGGTCGAACCGCTTCCGGTCCAGCAAGTCAGCCACATCTCTTCCGGGTCGAAAAGCCAGGTGGACGACCTCATCACCCGGATCGGCACCAGGATCGGGCTGGAAAGTATCCAGCGGTTCCTGCCTGCCGACAGCAATATTCCGGAACGCAGTTTTCTCGTCGCGCCCGCCGCCTATTCGGAACCGGAAGGACCATGGGTCAATCTGCGCCCGCGTCCCTTGCGGTTGTTTCCGCCTGAATCCATTTCCGGCAACGGCTCTTGTCCACCCAAGCATTTTCGCTGGCGGCGCATGGCGTTTTCAGCTGCTCGTGCCACCGGGCCTGAACGGATCGCTCCGGAATGGTGGCTGGACGATGAGAACTGGCGGTTCGGCATGCGTGACTACTGGCACGTGGAAACCCGGCAGGGGCGCAGGCTCTGGCTGTTCTATACACCGCAGAATCCCGGCTGGTTCGTGCAGGGTGAATTCGCATGATC
Organism: uncultured Alphaproteobacteria bacterium; assembly: GCA_942492375.1. GTDB lineage: Bacteria > Pseudomonadota > Alphaproteobacteria > Rhodobacterales > Rhodobacteraceae > JAHEAO01. The sequence goes on along the minus strand of CALOEL010000017.1, from coordinate 61,257 downwards.
GCAGTCAACCGAAACCATCGTCCGGTCGAGGCGTTTCAGCCTGACGTGTTGCGGACGAAACATGCGAAACGGGCATATGCAGAGCTCTGCGTGACGACCAACTTCACCTTTCTCACCGGCGCCTCCCATCCCGAGGAAATGATCACCCGTGCGGCAGAGCTGGGGTTGGATGCCATCGCCATCACCGACCGGAACTCGCTAGCCGGCGTGGTGCGGGCCTATTCGGCGCTGAAAGAGTTGCGGCGGGAAGCGGACGAAGCCATCCGCATCCGGTCCCAGCACCGGATCGATGCCTGTTCCCGTCAGGAGGTCGGACAGCCCAGGCCGATCGACCGACCCGAAACCATTTCCCTGCCCAAACTGATCGTCGGATGCCGCCTTGTGCTATGCGACAGTTCCGTGCACTGGGTCGCATTGCCGCGTGACCGTGCCGCCTATCAGCAGCTTACCCGGCTGCTGACGCTGGGAAAGCGACGGGCGGAAAAAGGCGGCTGTCATCTCAAGCTGAAGGACATGCTTGACGCCTGCACCGGCATGATCCTGATCGGCCTGCCGCAGAACGGGCTGAACGACGCGACCGCCCATATCCAAATGGTCCGGCGTCGTTTCCCGGGCCATGTCTTCCTTGGGGCCGCCCCGCGCTATGACGGCAGCGATCAGGCGTATCTGACAGCCTGCGCGCGGCTTGCGCAGAAAACCTCTGCGCCAATGGTGGCGGTCGGCGATGTGCTGATGCACCGGGCGAGCCGCCGTCAGCTTGCCGATGTGCTGACCTGCATGCGCGAACATATTACCATAGACGAGATCGGCACCCGCGCCCTGCTCAATGCCGAGCGGCGGCTGAAAGGCGCGGCGGACATGGCGCGGATGTTTCGCGACCATCCCGCCGCGATCCGCCGCACGCAAGAGATCGCCGTCAGATGCTCTTTCTGTCTCAGCGAACTCAGCTATGAATACCCTGATGAGATTTCCGAAGGCGAAGCGCCTCAGGCGCGGCTTGAACGATTGGTCCTTGAGGGGCTGAAATACCGCTATCCGAAAGAGGCACCCAGGAAAGTCATCGAGTCGATCGAAAAAGAGCTGAAGCTCGTCGCCGATCTCGGCTTTCCGGCCTATTTCCTGACGGTTCACGATATCGTTCAATACGCCCGTTCCAAAGGAATTTTGTGTCAGGGTCGCGGATCCGCTGCCAATTCCATTCTCTGCTATCTGCTGGGCATCACCGATGTCAGCCCGGACCAGATCGCCATGGTTTTCGAGCGTTTCATATCCAGATACCGGGGGGAGCCGCCGGATATCGACGTCGATTTCGAACATGAGCGGCGCGAAGAGGTGATTCAGCATATCTATGAGAAATACGGCCGCCACCGGGCCGGGCTTTGCGCAACAGTGATCCATTTCCGCTCTCGCGCCGCGATCCGCGAAGTGGGGAAGGTGATGGGGTTATCTCAGGACGTGACGGCCAGCCTGTCGGGGCAGATATGGGGTATGTCGAATGGCGGCGCCGATCCGGAGCGTATCCGCGAACTCGGACTTGATCCCACGGACCGCCGGCTAGCCCAGACCATCCGCCTGATCGGGGAGATTATCGGTTTTCCCCGCCACCTGTCCCAGCATGTTGGTGGGTTTGTCATCACCAGGGGGCGACTTGATGAACTCTGCCCGATCGAGAACGCGGCGATGGAGAACCGCACAGTCATCGAATGGGACAAGGACGACATAGATGCGCTCGGGATCCTCAAGGTCGATGTGCTGGGGCTGGGGATGCTGACCTGCATCCGCAAGGCCTTCGACTTGTTGCTGCAGCATGAAGGGCAGAGACTTTCCATCGACACCGTTCCGCAGGAAGACAAAGCTACCTATGACATGCTCTGCGTGGCCGATGCGGTGGGCGTGTTCCAGGTGGAAAGCCGGGCGCAGATGAATTTCCTGCCCCGGATGAAGCCAGCCACATTCTACGATCTGGTGATCGAGGTCGCCATCGTCCGCCCCGGCCCGATCCAGGGCGGCATGGTGCAGCCCTATATCAAGCGCCGACAGGGTCTGGAGAAGCCAGAACCTTTCGGCCCGACGCTGGAGGCTGTCACCGCCCGCACCCTCGGCGTGCCGCTCTTTCAGGAACAGGCAATGCAGATTGCCGTCGTCGGGGCGGGGTTTTCGGCAGAGGAAGCAGACCATCTGCGTCGCTCCATCGCCTCCTTCCGGCGGATGGGGACCATTGGCCGGTTCAAGGACAGGTTCGTCACCGGCATGCTCAAGAACGGCTACAGTTCCGAAACGGCGGAACGGTGTTTCAGTCAGATCGAGGGCTTTGCCGATTACGGCTTTCCCGAAAGCCACGCGGCGGCCTTCGCCATGCTCGCCTATGTCTCGGCCTGGCTCAAATGCCATCATCCGGCGGTTTTCGCCTGCGCGCTTCTGAATTCGCAGCCAATGGGCTTCTATGCCCCGGCTCAGATCGTGCGCGATGCGCGAGAGCATCAGGTAGAGGTCCGGCCCATCTGCGTGAACAACAGCGCTTGGGACAACACGCTGGAACGGCGCGCGGATGGCACACTCGCGCTCCGCCTCGGCTTTCGCCAGATCAAGGGCTTCAGGGAAGAGGATGCGGGCTGGATCGTCGCGGCGCGCGGGAATGGCTATCGCGACACCGAGGCCGTCTGGCTACGGTCCGGGATCGCCCCGGCGGCACTGGAAAAGCTGGCGGAGGCGGATGGGTTTTCCGACATGGGCCTCACCCGGCGCGATGCCCTCTGGCAGGTCAAGGCGATCCGCGGGCAGATGCCGCTGCCGCTGTTCAATGACCCTATTGACGGGGAATGCATCCGCGAGCCGCAGGTCGACCTGCCTGCGATGCATCTGGGCGAGGAAGTGGTGGAAGATTACGTCTCCATGCGCCTGACGCTCCGTGCCCATCCGATGGAATTGCTCCGTCCATCCATTCCGGGTCTCACCCCTCATGACAAACTTGCCGAAACTCCGTTGAAACGCATCACCGTTTGCGGCCTCGTCATCACGCGCCAGCGTCCCGGCACCGCCTCGGGTGTGATTTTCCTGACGCTGGAAGACGAAACCGGCGTGTCCAACGTGGTGGTCTGGAAGGATGTCTATAAACGTTTCCGCCGCATCGTCATGGGCGGAAGACTGTTACGCGTCACCGGCCATCTGCAGCGCGAAGGGATCGTGACGCATCTGATCGCGCAACAGATAGAAGACCTCTCCTTCCGCCTATCGGATCTCGGCCACCCGATGGAAGGGGTCGTTGGTATCACCCAACCCCAAGCCGACGACGCCCCACGCCATCGCGGCCAGCCAGCCCGCGCCATGCACCCCCGCGATCAGGCGAAGCGGCTATTTCCAAGCAGGGATTTTCACTAGGAAAAGCAAAGCTGCGGTCGCGCGGGGTCCTACTTGTATCCCCTCGGCGGCCTGCGTAGCTTGCACCGCGACACGACGGACAGGGCGCCGCTTGATCTCTTACCGCATCATACTTTTGCTTGTATCGCCGGTGCTGGCGCTGGTGTTCGGATGGCGATGGCTGACCGGAAAGGAAACGCGCTCGACTCTCGCGGAACGGCTGGCCCTGAGTTCGCCCGAACCGGAACCCGGCCAAACGATCTGGCTTCACGCCGCAAGTCTGGGCGAATTGACCGCGGCGCGTCCCTTGCTGACCGCCATACTGGCGCGATGGCCGAAGCTTCGCATCGTCGTGACGATGAATTCGTCCACGGGTCGGACATTGGTCCGAAACTGGCAGGATCCGCGCATCGAAGGCCAGCTGGCGCCGCTTGACTTCCAAACCTGCATCCGGCGCTTCTGCAAGCAGTGGTCCCCGCTTGCGCTGATTTCGGTCGAGAATGAACTCTGGCCGAACCGGTTGTCCCACTGCCGGCGCATCGGGATTCCCGTGCTAGTCGCGGGGGGACGCATTTCGGAACGCGCCCATTCCACCTGGTCGCGGTTTCCTGCGCTCGCGCGCTCTGTCATGACAACCATTGATCACCTCGCCCCTCTCGATTCCAAGGCGGCCGAGAGCTTTGTCAGCCTGGGCCTCGACCCGAAGCGGGTCGGGAAAACGCTGTTGTTGAAATCCGCGGTCGCGCTGCCCGATCCCGACCCGGCCGACCTCGCCCGCCTTGCCGAAAGATTCGACAGACGGAGGACCGTGCTTGCCGCTTCAACCCACGAAAACGAAGAGACCCTGATCCTGCGCGCCTTCATCACCGCAAGACGGGAAGATCCCGAACTGCGGCTGATCCTTGCCCCGCGCCATCCTGCGCGCGGCGACGAAATAGCCCGTGCGCTTCAATCCGTTTCTCTCGACTTCGATCGACGCTCGGTCAACGGCGTGGACATCGGGCGGCATCCCGTGCTTCTGGCCGACACCTTGGGGGAAATGGCGCTTTGGTACAGCGTGGCAGGGATCACGCTGATCGGCGGCACCTGGGTTGCAAAGGGCGGCCATACGCCGTTCGAACCGGCGCAATTCAACAGCGCCATGGTGCACGGACCCAGCATCTGGAACCACGCCGACGCCTTCGGGGCGCTTGACGCGGCTGGTGGCGCCGTTGCGGCACAGGACGAAACCCAGTTGGCAAGCGCCGTTCTCGACCTCAGCCAGGACCACAGGCAACAGACGATGACGCGCGCCGCCAATCGTGCCTTGGCCGGGATGCGCAAGGAAACCACCGGGATTGACGACTTTGTTGACCAACTCGCCACTCTGGCCGATCGCTAGCGACACCATGCAACATATCCGCTTAACTTCTGCTTGTGGCTCGTTATCGTTCGGACCGGCACAACCAGCAGCCGAAGCATGACAGACGTGAACCAGACACCGATCAGCCTTCCGAATGGTGAAAAGACCGCCGTGCGGACCCAGTTCGGCGCCTTGTGCTACCGGTTCAAGGGGCAGGATCTTCGCGTCCTTCTGGTCACGAGCCGCAAGAGCGGATTGTGGATCCTTCCCAAGGGCTGGCCCTTGGACGGCGCCACGCCGGCCCAGACGGCTTTGCGCGAGGCGGAAGAAGAGGCCGGCGCCATCGGCAAAGTGACCGGGGGCAGCATCGGGCTTTATTCAGACGTGAAGACGCTGACCAGCAACCAGCAGGTGCCTTGCGTGATAGCCATCTACCCGATCAAGGTGAAGAAACTGTTGCGATCCTACCGGGAGAAATCGCAGCGAAAGCGCAAGTGGTTCAGCTTGAAAAGAGCCGCCAGCACCGTTGACAACCCCGAGCTTCGCCAGTTTCTGAAGGATCTGGATCCGCATCGGCTTTCCTGACTGCTATGCGCTTGATTTGCGGTGCCGGCCCGGCCTAGACAGGACCGGTTGCTTCACAGGACAGACCATGCAGGATCGCCGGACCGTCAGGGACTACATTCGCACGATCGTTGATTTTCCCCATGAAGGAATCCTGTTCAGGGATGTGACGACGCTGTTCGCGGATGCCCGCGGTTTTCGCATCTGCGTCGACCAGTTGCTGCACCCCTATGCCGGCATGCAGATTGACAAGGTCGTGGGATTGGAGGCGCGCGGCTTCATCCTTGGCGGCGCGATCGCCCATCAGCTGACCGTCGGCTTCGTGCCGGTGCGCAAGAAAGGCAAACTGCCGGGCCGCACGATTTCCCAGGACTACAAGCTGGAATATGGCGAAGCGATCGTGGAGCTGCACGACGATGCGATCCAGCCCGGAGAAAAGATCCTGCTGGTGGACGATCTGCTTGCGACAGGGGGAACGGCGGAAGCCGGAATCAAGCTGATCGAGCGCTTGGGCGGCGAGATCATCGGATGCGCCTTCGTTGTCGACCTTCCAGAACTGGGCGGGCGGGCGCGGCTGGAATCGATGGGCTACGACGTCCACGCGCTCTGTGATTTTGACGGCGGCTGATCCTGACTAGGCTGGAAGCACTGCGCCCGGATTCATGATGCCGGCGGGATCCAGCGCGGCCTTGATCGCGCGCATCGCATTCAGCTTCGCGGGATCTCCGTAGCGCTCCAGCTCTTCGACCTTCAGGCGGCCCACGCCATGTTCAGCGCTGAACGATCCGCCATAGGTGGCGACCAGGTCATAAACAGTGCGCCGGATTTCGGACGCCAGGCTTGCATAGTCGGACTTGCCGTGTCCCGCCGCCGGAAAGACATTGAAATGCAGGTTGCCGTCGCCAAGATGACCGAAACAGTTGATCCTGATTTGGGCCAGACGATTCAACGCGCTGCTGGCCTCGGCGATGAATTCCGGTATCGCCCCGATCGGCAGGGAAATATCATGCGACGCGATCGCACCAATGCGCTTGTTCGCTGCCGGAATGCTTTCGCGGACCGACCAGAATTCAGATCGCTGCGTCTCGGACTGGGCGATCAGCCCGTCGGAAACAAGACCGCGCTGATACGCGTCCTCGAAGAGCCCACCCAGCAGATCGGTCGGGTCCTGACCCTTCGGTAAACCGACATCCACCAGCACCATCCATCTTGGCACGACCGCAAATGGCTGCCGCAGATGTGGCATTGTCTCCGCAAGGAACTGCAGGCCGGTTCCGTCAATCAGTTCGAAGGCGGAAAGGCTTTCCGCCGCGCGGTCAACGCTCATCTCCAGCAGCGCCAGCGCGCTTTCCGGATCGTTAACCACCATCAGAGCCGCGCCTTGCGCGGCCGGTATCGGGAAAAGACGCAGCGAGGCCGCGGTGATGATCCCCAAAGTCCCTTCCGCGCCGATCAGCAGGTTCTTGAGGTCATAGCCGGTATTGTCCTTCCGCAGCCGCCTCAGTCCATTCCAGATTTCGCCGTTCGGCAATACCGCTTCCAGCCCAAGACACAGATCGCGGGCGGTTCCGTAGCGGATCACGTTGATCCCGCCCGCATTCGTCGCAAGATTGCCGCCGATCCGGCACGAGCCTTCCGAGGCAAGCCACAACGGAAAAAGCCGGTCCACTTTCGCCGCCGCCTGATGGATATCATGCAGCACCGCGCCCGCTTCGGCGATCATCGCGTTCTCTTTCGGCAGGACCGCTCGTATTGCGGTCATCCGCTCCAGAGAAACAATCACCGGCGCCGGCTCCTGCGCGCGAAGCTGGCCGCCGACCAGGCCGGTGCCGCCACCGAACGGCACGACAGGCACGCGCGCCTCGTTGGCGTGCCGGACAATGAACGCGACCTCTTTGACATTCGAGGGCGCCAGGATCACGCCCGCCCTGCCTTCCACCAATCCGCGCGGATCCTCGAAATAATGCGGCGCGGCGGGTCGGAACGCATCCGCCGGCAGGCCGCGACGCAGCCGGTCTTCGAATTCTCGGGTAACGGCGTTCAGCGTCATGCTCTTCTCCTTCTGCGGATCAAGCACGACTTCGCGCGGCCCGACAAGCCGGGCAGTCGCCTATTCGAGGTATCGCGGTTCAAGAACCATGATCGTCGGGCGCGACGGCAGGTTCTGCAGCGACAGTTCCAGGCTCGACTGGTCGGTGCGGACGATATCGAACTCGTCCGACATCTCGACAAGGAAGCGCTCCAGGGGTCCGCGGCCGAACCAATGCATCGGAATGACGACGGATGACCGAAGCCGCTTAAGGATGCGCGTCATCACCGGGATCGGCACGGTCAGCCCGCCATCGACGGCGGCCATCACCACATCCAGCCGACCCAGTGCCGCATATTGCTGTTCGTTGGGTTCGTGGTGCAGATGCCCGAGATGGCCGACGCACAGACCGGCGACCTCGAAGACGAAGATCGAGTTGCCGTTCTCTTCGACGCCGCCACCGGACCGAATGTCCGTCGGGACGTTGCGGATCAGGACCTCGCCGAGATCGAGATGATGCTCGATCCCCTCACCGAACGGGCCCCACCCCTTCAGCACATGATCGACGCCCTCATCGACATAGGACGTCCAATGGCTCGAATGGGCGTGATTCATGGTGACCACATCCGGCAGGAACTCTGCCGTGCCGGTATAGCCGTTATAGTCCGTCGCGATACTGATGCCGCCCTCGGTTTGAAGCAGGAACATCGAATGATCGATATAAGAGAGCCGCACCGAGTCGGCAGGCACGGGTTCCGCCCAAGACGCCTTGTGAAGATATCGCAGACCGGGGGCGGCATCGGCCAGGGCGATGCAATGACTCGCGCGGCGATCCTGGGCCGCGGCGGTTGTAGCGATCAGCATGAATGCGACAATCATTCGGTACATGAGGCGTCTCCCGCGCTCAAAGATAGCGCATGGAGAAAATTTGTCACTTGGCCGCGCAAGATGCGCCGGGTCGAAACCGCGCTCAGCCGATGTCGGCCTTGCCGCGCCTGTCACCGCGCAGATTGGCGTAAAGGACGTGATTCCGCCAACGCCCATTGATCTGGAGGTAGCTCTGCGCGACGCCTTCATACTTGTAGCCGCATTTTTCCAGTACGCCCCGAGAGGCCGCGTTTTCCGGCAGGCAGGCGCTTTCGAGACGGCTGAGATCCAGCGCGCTGAACGCGTAATGCACGACCGCCTGCAACGCTTCACGCATGTAGCCCTGGCGAGCGTGGGGCTGACCGATCCAGTAGCCGCAGGTTCCCGACTGGGAAGGCCCGCGGCGGATGTTGTCGAGCGTGATGGCGCCCAGCAGCGTTTCATCCCTGCGCCGGATCAGGAAAAGCGGCAAGGCGGACTCGTTCACGATGGATCTCTGCGCCCAATAGACCCGGTTGGTGAACCCTTTCCGGGACAGATGATCATCCGCCCAGGTCGGCTCCCAAGGCTTCAGGAACTGGGCGCTCTGCTGGCGCAACCCCGACCATTGGCGAAAATCGGAATGCTGCGGCGGGCGCAGCGACATGCGCTCGGTCTCGATCCGGACCTTGCGCCGCCGGGAAAGCATCAGGCGGCGAGCCTTTCACGCAGATCGCCAAGACGAGGAGCCTTCTGGATCGGACCGTACACGGCCAGTGCGGCATCGGCGCGAGTCAGCCGGGCCGCAAAGTCGCGCACATCGCCGGTCGTGACCGCATCGATCCGGCTGATGGTTTCTTCCAGCGCCGGAACCCTGCCCCAGATCGAAACCATCCGGGCCAGCCGCTCCGCCCGCGAGGACGGGCTTTCAAGCCCCATCAGAAGCCCCGCCTTCATCTGCGCCCGCGCCCTTGCCACTTCGGCCGGCGTCATGTCATCGGCGCTGCGCTTCAACTCATCCATGGTGATTTGGGCCAGTTCCGGCAAATCGTCGGCCCCGGTCCCGGCATAGATCGTGGTCATGCCGGTTTCCGCATGGGCGCCGGTCTGGGCGCAGATTGTATAGCAGAGGCCGCGCTTTTCCCGCACCTCCTGAAACAGCCGAGACGACATCCCGCCGCCAAAGGCGGTCGCGAATATCTGCGCGGTGTAGATCGCGTCATCCCGGTATCCCGGGCTTTCAAAGCCAAGCGCGAAATGCGCCTGTTCAAGCGCTTTCACTTCGTGCCGTTCGCCGCTTCGGAACACCGCGTCGGTCTGCACATAGACGGGCCGCTTCTCGAGATGCCCGAAAAGCCGCTCGGCGGTCAGGACGATCTCGTCGTGATCGACTGCGCCGGCCGCCGACAGGATCATCCGTTCGGGCCCGTAATGCTCGGTCACGAAATCCGCCAGATCGCGCCGCGCGAATGAAGAGACCCTCTCGGTCGGGCCCAGGATCGTGCGACCAAGCGCTTGCTCCGGATAGGCGCTTTCCTGCAGCCAGTCGAAGATCACATCGTCCGGCGTATCCAGCGCCTGGCCGATTTCCTGCAGGATCACCCCCCGCTCGACCTCGATCTCGGCCGGATCGAAGACCGGCTCAAGCAGGATATCGGCGATCACATCCAGGGCCAAAGGCACATCGACTTTCAGAACGCGTGCATAGAAAGCCGTCGTCTCTCTGCTCGTATAGGCGTTCAGGTAGCCCCCGACATCCTCGATCTCCTCGGCAATCTGCAACGCGGTGCGCCGCTTCGTGCCCTTGAACGCCATATGCTCCAGGAAATGGGCGATACCGTTCTGTTCAAGGCGCTCGTGGCGGCCGCCCGCGTCGATCCAGACGCCGATCGAGGCCGAGGCCACGCCCGGCATGTTCTCGGTGACGATACGAAAGCCATTGGAGAGGGTGTGAAGCTGTACGGTCAACGGGCCAGTCGCTCCCTTATCAGGGTTTCAAGCGCGCCGAGGTCATTGGCGACCTCCGTCACGCGTTCGGGGCGTTCATAGAGGTCCGCCATATGATTTGGAAGGGGGGGCCGGATGCCGGTCGCAGCCTCGACGGCATCGGGGAACTTCGCGGGATGCGCCGTGACCAGCGTGATCATCGGAACCGGTCCAAGATGGTCTTGTGCGACTTTCACGCCGACGGCGGAATGCGGGCAGAGTATCTCGCCGGTTCTGCGATGGATATCCCGTATCGTCTCGCGCGTTTCCTCTTCCGACGCGCGGCCGGATACGAAGGTTTCCCGAAGCGCCTGCAACGCCCCCTGCGAGACTTTGAACCCGCCCTCCGACTTCAACTCGTCCATCAACTGCGCGACCGCGGTGCCGTCGCGGCCATAGGCATCGAACAAGGCCCGCTCGAAGTTGGATGAAACCTGTATGTCCATTGACGGGCTGATCGACGGCACCACGCCCTCGGTCCGGTATCCGCCGGTGGAAAGCGCGCGGTGCAGGATATCGTTCTGATTGGTGGCGACGACCAGCTTCTCGATCGGCAACCCCATGCGACGCGCGATATAACCGGCGAAGATGTCGCCGAAATTACCGGTGGGCACGGTGAAGCTGACCGGGCGATGCGGCGCGCCGAGAGAGACCGCAGAGGTAAAGTAATAAACGACCTGCGCCAGAACCCGCGCCCAGTTGATCGAATTCACCCCTGCCAGGCGAACCTCGTCACGAAAGGCGAAGTCGTTGAACATATCCTTCAGCTTGCCCTGGCAGTCATCGAAGTCGCCTTCAAGCGCCAGCGCATGCACGTTTTCCTCGGCAGGCGTCGTCATCTGCCGACGCTGCACCTCGCTGACACGTCCGTTCGGGAACAGGATGAACACGTCCACGGCTTCCAAGCCCCGGAAGGCTTCGATGGCCGCCGACCCGGTATCGCCAGAGGTCGCTCCCACGATCGTTACCCTTTCGTCCCGCCGCGTCAGCGCCCGGTCGAACAGCTGACCGATCAACTGCATGGCGAAATCCTTGAAGGCCAGGGTCGGACCGTGAAACAGCTCAAGCAGGAAATGGTTCGGACCCAGCTGCACAAGCGGCGCGCGCGCTTCGTGGTCAAATCCGGCGTAGGCCCGCTCGATCGCGGGGCTGAACTCGGTCTCGCTGAAGCTCTCGCCGACGAAAGGCATCATCACCCGGCGTGCGACTTCCTCGTAGGGCAGGCCCGCGAACCCGGCGATCTCTTCCCGCTCGAATACGGGGATTTGTTCCGGGACATAAAGACCGCCATCGCGCGCAAGGCCGGTCAGCATGGCTTCTTCGAAGGTCAGCACCGGGGCGCGACCGCGGGTGGAGATGTAACGCACTGTGAACCTTTGCCTAGCTGGCTTGCTGCTTCATACGCCAGAGCAGAAACCCTGTCATCCCCAACCAGATCGCGGCAAGCGAAAACCAGGTTATCGCGTATGCCAGGTGGTCGTTCGGAATTCCCTCCGTTCCGACCGGCATGGGCTCGATCCCGTCGCCGGTGTTCGAGCGGGCGATGACGAGGACCGGTTCGGTTCCCAGCTCTGCCGCGAGTTCGGGAATGTCGCGCGCGAACCAGATGTTGCCGGCCACGTCATTGGCGGGTGTCGCCGAAGTGCGGTCGTCGGGCCAGTGGAGATTGCCGATCACCTCGACATCCTGGATCGCCCGCGGCGCGTCCTTGTCTTCGGCAGGAACGAAACCGCGATCCAGCAGAACCCGACGGCTTCCGGTATCGAGCGCGGTAATGATCCGGTAGCCCGCACCGATCTGCTTGCGGCTGACCAAAACATGCACCTCGTCTTCGCCCAACCGGCCAGTGACCCTGACCGGCAGATAAAGATCGGCCTCAGGATCGGGCGTGTCCGGTATCTCTACCGTTTCAGCCACGATCCGAGCCTCTATTCTGGCCAGTTCGGCCTGTTTCCATCCCAGACGCTGAACCTGCCAGGCACCGAGACCGAAAAGTATCGCCGCTCCGACAAGCCCGAACAGGGCAGGAGCGATCATCGCGCGCGTCATGTAACACCCTTGAAGCGAAAGGCGCGGGGTGTGGCCCCGCGCCCTGACTTGATCGAACTACGCTATTTCCACTGATCGCCGGATTCCATCCGGATCGTCAGCTGCCCCAGATGTAGACCGCGGCAAAGAGGAAAAGCCAGACGACATCGACGAAATGCCAATACCAAGCAGCCGCTTCAAAGCCGAGATGATGCTCCGGCGTGAAGTGACCCATCATGGCCCGGACCAGGCAGACGGCAAGAAAGATCGTGCCGATGATGACATGGAAGCCGTGAAAGCCGGTGGCCATGAAGAAGTTGGCGCCATAGATGTTGCCCGCAAAACCGAACGCCGCATCGCTGTATTCGTAAGCCTGGAAGACGGTGAAGAGAATTCCCAGCACCACGGCAAGCGCCAGCCCGTTGACCAGATCCCGGCGATTGTTGTCATGCGCGATGGCATGGTGCGCCCAGGTCGCCGCGGCCCCAGAACAGAGCAGGATCAGCGTGTTGATCAGCGGAAGATGCCAGGGGTCGAATGTCTCGATCCCGGCCGGCGGCCACTGGCCATCGACCAAGGGGCTTTCCGGTCCCATCGGGTACAATGCGTGCTTGAAGAAGCTCCAGAACCAGGCCGCGAAGAACATCACTTCGGACATGATGAACATCAGCATGCCGTAGCGCAGCCCGATCATCACGACCGGCGTGTGATCCCCTTCCTGCGCTTCGGACACCATTTCGGACCACCAGCCGAACATCACGTATAGCACTCCGACAAAGCCGATAAGCGCAACGAAGGGCGTTATGCCGTGGAACCACAGAACGGCGCCGAACAGCATGATGAAGCCGGACAAGGCGCCGAGGAACGGCCAGATGGAAGGATTCAGGATATGGTAGTCGTGGTTCTTTTCGTGCGCCATGGGTGATCCCTCGTTCGGGCCTTAGTTGGACCGCTCCGGGGTTTCCGCCACACTGGCGAACTCCTCGGGCAAATCGGTTTGGTGAAAGGTGTAGGACAGCGTGATGTATTTTACAAACTTTGCATCGCGGTCGCGGGTGATTTCCGGATCGACATAGAAGGTGACCGGCATCTGCACGGTCTCTCCCGGTTGCAGGACCTGCTGTTCAAAACAAAAGCAATCGATTTTGGTGAAGAAGCCCCCGGCCTCGTATGGCGTGACGTTGAAACTTGCCGTGCCGGCAACGGGTTCGTCGGTCGGGTTGGTCGCCTCGTAGAAGGCCAGCCCGGTCTCGCCGATCCTCAGTTCCATTTCGCGAACGACAGGCTTGAACGCCCAGGGCATTCCACGTTCGACATTGGCGTCGAAACGGACCTTGATGGTCTCCTCGAGCACCTCATCCGAACCGGCATCGGCCACGCCCGTGACGCCGCTGAAACCGGTAACCCGGCAGAACCAGTCGTAGAACGGGACCGAGGCCCAGGCCAGTGCGCCCATGACGAAGACCACGCCAAGCGTCTGGACCAGCGTGCGATTCTTGCCTGCAAGCTTCACTGGCGCACCTCTTCGGCGGCTATGCGCGGATCGAGCACCTTCACCTTCACCACCGTCAGCCCGAAGACCAGCGCCACCAGGAAGGCAAGCGCAAGACCGACGCCCAGGTTCCGGCCGAATCTGCGCCCGTGTATCTCGTGCTCTTTGGTCAGTCCCATCACCAGCCTCCAACCTCGAGGCCGCGCAGCGTCGCCTCGATCAGCAGCGCACCGAAATGCAGGAACAGATAATAGAGCGAGAACCGGAAGAACGCCTTCTCGGCTCTGTAGCCATCCGCTTCGGCGACGGTCTCGCTGCGGCGCTGGATATCGATCGCTCCCTTGACGAACCAAAGGTTCATGGCGAGCGCGGCGATCATGTAGATCGGTCCGCCGATCGAGGTCATCCCCAGACCCAGCGCCACCGGGGCAAGCAGGATTGTATAGACCAGAATATGATTGCGGGTCACGCGCCGCCCATGCGTGACCGTCAGCATCGGCACGCCGGCGTTGGAATAGTCATCCTTCATGAACAGTGCCAGCGCCCAGAAATGCGGCGGTGTCCACATGAAGATCAGCGCGAACATCAGCACGGCCTCGACCGAGATGCCTCCGGTCGCCGCGGCCCAGCCGATCATCGGAGGAAAGGCGCCCGCCGCACCGCCGATGACGATGTTCTGCGGCGTCCAGCGCTTCAGCCACATCGTGTAGACGACCGCATAGAAGAAGATCGTGAAGGCCAGCAGAGCCGCGGCAAGGATATTCGCCGCCAGCGCCAACATCACGACAGCCATACCGGACAGCGCGACGCCGAATGCCAGGGCGTCACTTGCCGCGATCTTCCCGGACGGCACCGGCCGTCCTCGGGTCCGCCGCATGATCCGGTCGATATCGGCATCATACCACATGTTCAGCGCGCCCGATGCCCCCGCCCCGATCGCGATGAACAGGATCGAGGCAAAGCCGACAAGCGGATGCACCTGAACCGGGGCGACCAGCAGACCGACCAGCGCAGTGAAGACCACAAGCGACATGACGCGCGGCTTCAGCAACGCGACAAAGTCGCCGAAGCCCGCCTCTTTCTCGTGGTCAAGAATACTGGTGTCGGTCATTCGTCAAACCTCTGATCACGGCGCCGCGCGGAACGCGGCGCCTGTGCAGATCACTCGCTGGACGCGACGGTGATCGGAGCCGGGGTCCCCGCATATTCGGCAATCGCGCCTTGCAGCCATTGGTCGTAAGCTTCCTGGCTCACCACTTTCACCGTGATCGGCATATAGGCGTGATCCTTGCCACAAAGCTCGGAACACTGGCCGAAATAGATGCCCTCGCGATCGGCTTTGAACCAGAGTTGCGCAATACGGCCGGGAACCCCGTCCTGCTTCACGCCGAAGGCGGGGATCGTCCAGGCGTGGATCACGTCCGACCCGGTGATCTGCATCACGATGGTCTTGCCGACGGGAATGACCATGGCCGTATCGGTGGCCAGCAGGTACTCATCCTCGCTGTAGCCGTAGTCGGTCAGGTCCTCGCGCGCCAGCATGAAGCTGTCGAAAGAGAACTCGCTGTCCGGGTATTCGTAGGTCCAGTACCATTGATTGCCCGTCGCCTTGATGGTCACATCGGCTTCGGGAATTTCCTGCTGGTTGAACAGGATCGGCAGGGAAAACGCGCCGATGAAGACAAGAATTATGATCGGAACGATTGTCCAGGTCACCTCGATCGGCGTGTTGTGGGTGAACCGCGAGGGCGTCGGATTCGCACGCTGGTTGTAGCGCAGGATGACCACGGCAAGCAGCACCACGACGAACAGCACGATGACGCCGATGATGATATTGATCATGCCGTCCAGCCAGTGGATGTCTTCCGCCACGCTGGTGACGGCCGGCTGAAACCCCATGGCTCCATCGACCGGCTTGCCGACGATCTCAAGTCCGTCGAGTCCGTCCTGAGCGTAAACGGCCCCTGCCGCAACGGCTGTACCGATACCTGCCCAGAGGGCCGAAAGCTTTGTGACTACGCGCATTTCTTCTTCCTGTTCGACTGTCGGCGCACCGCGCCGGGCTTCAGAGCCCCGGCGGTCAACCGGAATCCCCGTTGTGTCTGCGCCGTTTGAAACCATATTAGCAGCGTGTAAACAAGCAAATCCATTGCGGCATTAGGCCGCCTTTGTCGATTTGCCGCCATCTGAGAGAGGATATTCCATGCCAGCGGACCGTTTCCGCCCGTTCGAGACCGCCCTTGACCGAGACCGTTCACTGGCGCTCCTGCAGGAAGCGGTCGCCGGTGCCGATGACGGAGAGCTGTTTCTGGAACGACGACGTTCCGAAGTGCTGGTTCTTGACGATGGCCGGATCCGGAACGCGAGTTATGACGCGGCAGAGGGGTTTGGCCTGCGCGCGGTGCGCGGCGAGACGACCGGCTATGCCCATTCGACAGAAATTACCGAGACATCGCTGAAGCGCGCGGTCGAAACCGCGCGGCTGGCGGTCGGCGATGGCGGCGGGACGATGGCTGCGCCTCCGAAGGCGACAAATCGCCATCTCTATGCCGATCATGATCCACTGCTCGACGCGACCTTTCCCGTGAAGATCGAGACGCTCAGGGAAATCGACGCGTTCGCGCGCGATCTCGATCCTCGCGTCGTTCAGGTCTCCGCAACCATCGCCGCGTCGATGCAGGAGGTCGAGATCCTGCGGCCAGACGGTCTGCGCGTCAGCGATGCCCGGCCGATGGTCCGGATCAATGTCTCGGTCATCGTCGAAGAGAACGGCCGCCGGGAATCTGGCGGACACGGCGCTGGCGGCCGCATTCCCCTGACCGGGATGATCGAGGCCGAGCACTGGCAAGGCGCCGCGCGCGAAGCCTTGCGGATCGCCCTGGTCAACCTGCGCGCCGAAGCCGCGCCTGCCGGCGTCATGGACGTGGCGCTGGCCGCCGGCTGGCCCGGCATCCTGCTGCACGAGGCCATCGGCCACGGGCTGGAGGGCGATTTCAACCGCAAGAAAACCTCTGCCTTCGCCGGGCTGATGGGGCAGCAGATCGCCGCCCGAGGCGTCACGATTCTGGACGACGGGACGATTCCCGACCGGCGCGGCTCGTTGACCGTGGATGACGAGGGCACGCCCAGCGGAAAGAACGTGCTGATCGAGGATGGCGTGCTGGTCGGCTACATGCAGGATCGTCAGAACGCGCGGTTGATGGGCGTGGAACCCACGGGCAACGGCCGGCGCGAAAGCTATGCCCATGCGCCGATGCCCCGGATGACCAACACCTACATGCTGGGCGGCGACGCCGAGCCGGCCGAGATCGTGGCCGGGGTCAAGGACGGCATCTACGCGGTCGGCTTCGGCGGCGGCCAGGTGGACATCACCAACGGCAAGTTCGTGTTCTCCTGCACCGAGGCCTACCGCGTCAGGAACGGCAAGGTTGGCAACCCCGTGAAGGGCGCCACCCTGATCGGCGACGGCGCGACGGCGCTGAAGCAGATCCGGGCCATCGGCAACGACATGGCGCTTGATCCGGGTGTCGGAAATTGCGGCAAGGCGGGGCAATGGGTGCCGGTCGGCGTCGGACAGCCGACTTTGCTGATCGGCGGGCTGACGGTGGGTGGGTCCGCCGCCTGAAACTGCCGACGCCCGGGCGTTGGGGTCCGGCGGGAAAAGATTCTCGGGATACCGAATCTACACGCTCCGTTAACCATCTCCGGCGCATGGTCGCCTCAGCAAGAGACGGAGCCGAGGATGGCCAAGGATTTATTCCCTTCACCCCACCCCCTCACCCCACCCCACGAAGAGAATGATCGTCTGAATTGGCTTCGTCTCTTGCGATCCCGCCGGGTCGGTCCGGCGACCTTCTTCAGACTGATGGCCCAACACCGCACCGCGGAAGCGGCGCTGCTGGCCTTGCCAGAGGTCGCCGCCGCCGCCGGCGTCGAGAAATACAGCACCTGCCCCGAAGGCGTTGCCAGTGCCGAGCTTAAGGCGGGGCGCCTGGCCGGTGCCACCCTGGTGGCACAGGGCGAACCCGACTATCCCGCCGGCCTGCTCGATCTGCCGGATGCGCCGCCGATGCTGTGGATGCTTGGCGACCGGGCGCTGCTGTCCCGCCCGATGATCGCGCTGGTCGGTGCGCGGAATGCCTCAAGCCTGGGGACACGCATGGCGCGGCGTCTGGCCGAGGGTCTGGGCGAGGCCGGTTTCACCGTCGTCTCGGGACTGGCGCGCGGCATCGACACGGCAGCCCACCTGGCCGCCCTGCCGCACGGCACGGTGGCGGTAATGGCCGGTGGCGTGGACGTCTGCTATCCCAGTGAAAACGCGGTACTGGCGCAGGAAATCGCCGAAAAGGGGCTCCGCCTTTCCGAGCAACCGCCTGGTTTGCAGCCGCAGGCCCGGCACTTTCCGCAACGCAACCGCATCGTCTCGGGCCTGTGCCGGGCGGTCGTGGTCGTCGAGGCCGCGGCGCGCTCCGGAAGTCTCATCACAGCCAGAAGTGCGCTCGACCAGGGCCGCGATGTCATGGCCGTTCCCGGGCATCCTTTCGACGCCCGCGCGGCTGGCTGCAACATGCTGATCCGCGACGGCGCCATCCTGGTCCGCGGCGCCGACGATGTGCTGGACCTTGTCGCCCCGATCCAGCCCCCTCTGCCCCCTGCCGAAGCTCCTTCAGGGGCCGCACCCGAACGCAGCAAGGCCGAGATATCCGCGTTGCACGGCCAGATCCTCGCGCGTCTGGGACCCAGTCCGCTGGCGGAAGACCAGCTGATGCGCGATCTCGCCATGCCGGTGCGCGACGTCGCGCCCGAACTTGTCGCGCTGGAACTGGAAGGGCGGATCATCCGCCAGTCCGGCGGGCTGGTCTCGCTGGCGAACTGACCCGGCGCAAGCCGCTGAACGGGCCGGCGAAAGGCCCTGCCCGACAGCTGCATTGACATTCCTTTCGCCGCCCCCACATGGTCCCGCGCCACCGCACCGACCCCGAGTCGAAAGGATGTCCATGCCCGTCGTCGTCGTTGAATCCCCGGCTAAAGCCAAGACAATAAACAAGTATTTGGGCGACGACTACACCGTTCTGGCATCCTATGGTCATGTCAGAGACCTGCCCCCGAAGGATGGCTCGGTCGATCCCGAACAGCAATTCGAGATGAAATGGGAGGTCGCGAGCGAGTCGAAAAAGCACGTCAAGGCGATCGTCGATGCACTAAAGGACGACAACGAGCTGATCCTCGCCACCGACCCCGACCGCGAGGGCGAGGCGATCAGCTGGCATCTCGAAGAGGCGCTGGCCGCGCGCAAGGCGATCCGGAAGGACACCAAGGTCAGCCGGGTCGTGTTCAACGCGATCACCAAATCCGCCGTCACCGAGGCGATGAAGAACCCGCGCCAGGTCGACCAGCCGCTGGTCGAGGCGTATCTGGCGCGCCGCGCGCTGGATTATCTCGTCGGGTTCAACCTGTCGCCGGTCCTCTGGCGCAAGCTGCCCGGCGCGAAATCGGCGGGCCGCGTGCAGTCGGTTTGCCTGCGGCTGATCGTCGAGCGCGAGATGGAGATCGAGGCGTTCAAGGCGCAGGAATACTGGACCGTCAAGGCCGTGCTGACCACGCCGCGCGGACAGGACTACGAGGCGCGGCTGACGGTGCTGGCCGGCAAGAAGCTGGAGAAGTTCGACCTTGGCAACGCCACGCAGGCCGAGCTGGCGGTGCAGGCGATCAGCAGCCGCGACCTGACGGTGAAATCGGTCGAGGCGAAACCGGCCAGCCGCAACCCCTCGGCGCCGTTCATGACCTCGACCCTGCAGCAGGAAGCCAGCCGCAAGTTCGGCTTCGGCGCGCGCCAGACCATGAGCCTGGCGCAACGGCTGTATGAAGCCGGTCACATCACCTATATGCGGACCGACGGCATCGACATGGCGTCCGAGGCGGTGATGGCCGCGCGCGACGCGATCAAGGATCGCTACGGCGCGGACTACCTGCCGGACAGTCCCCGGATGTATAAAAACAAGGCCAAGAACGCGCAGGAAGCGCATGAATGCATCCGCCCGACCGAGATGGATCAGGCGCCCGACAAGCTGAAGCTGACCGATGCCGACCAGCGCAAACTCTATGACCTGATCTGGAAACGCACGATCGCCAGCCAGATGGCGGCGGCCCGGATGGAGCGCACCACCGTCGACATCGCCAGCCGCGACGAACAGGTCGAGATGCGCGCGACCGGTCAGGTGATGCTGTTCGACGGTTTCATGAAGGTCTACGAGGAAGGCCGCGACGATGCGGTGATCGACGAGGATGACAAGCGCCTGCCGCAGATCGCTGAAGGCGAGCCGGCGGCGAAGAACTCTGTCACGCCGGAACAGCATTTCACCCAGCCGCCGCCGCGCTATACCGAGGCGAGCCTCGTCAAGCGGATGGAAGAACTCGGCATCGGCCGGCCCTCGACCTATGCCTCGATCGTCACCACGATCCAGGACCGCGAATACGTGGTCAAGGATAAGAACCGGCTGATCCCGGAGGATAAGGGGCGTCTGGTCACCGCCTTCCTCACGAACTATTTCCGGCAATATGTCGGCTACGATTTCACCGCCGATCTGGAAAACCAGCTGGATGAAGTCTCGGCCGGCGAGCGCGACTACAAGGACCTGCTGGGCCGGTTCTGGCGCGATTTTTCCGCCGCCATCGCCGAAACCGCCGACCTGCGGATCGGCGAGGTTCTGGAAAAGATCGACGAGGTGCTGGAGCCGCACAACTTCCCGCCGCGCGAGGATGGGTCGAACCCGCGCACATGCCCGAACTGCGGCAACGGACGCCTCGCGCTGAAGACCGCCCGCTCGGGCGGCGCGTTCATCGGTTGTTCGAACTACCCCGAATGCCGCTTCACCCGCCCCCTCACCGCGCCCTCGGGCGAAGAGGCCGGCATGGTCGATGGCAAGGTTCTGGGTGAGGATCAGGGCGACGAGATCAGCCTGCGCAACGGTCGGTTCGGCCCCTACGTCCAGCGCGGCGAGGCCAGTGAAGAGGTGCCGAAACCGCCCCGCGCCAGCCTGCCGAAGGGCTGGGACGCGACGGAGCTGGATCTGGAAAAGGCGCTGATGCTGCTGAACCTGCCGCGCGAGATCGGCAAGCACCCCGAGGACGGCGAACCGGTCGAGGCCGGGATCGGTCGCTACGGGCCCTACGTGAAACATGGCCGGGTCTACGCCAATCTGCCGGATGTCGACGAGGTCTTCACCATCGGCATGAACCGCGCGGTCGAGGAGATCGCCAAGAAGGCCAGCCGGGGACGCGGCGGACGCGAGGCGGCGAAACCGCTGAAGGAGCTGGGCGACCACCCCGATGGCGGGCCGATCGCGGTGATGGATGGCCGCTATGGGCCTTACGTGAAATGGGCCAAGGTCAACGCGACCTTGCCCAAGGGCACCGAGCCGGTCGATGTGACGCCAGAGATGGCGTTGGAACTGATCGCCGAAAAGGCCAAGAAGAAGGGTGGCAAGAAAGCCGCGCCGAAGAAGAGCGCCGCAAAGAAGCCGGCGGCGAAGAAAACGGCAGCGAAAAAGCCCGCCGCCAAGAAGACGACGGAAAAGAAAGCCTAAGACCGGCAAGCGCGCCGCTCTGATGCGACGAAAGGGCTGAGCACGCGGGCGGTACTAAATCAGGACATTTCAGAGGGTCGTGCTGGTCCGCTTTGCGGACGAAGCAGCCGTTGGCGAAGCGTTAATCCTGACGCAATTCGCTTCGCACCTGCATCAATATCTTGCCGAGCTTGTTCAGTCCTTGGCCATCAAGGCCGCAACCCCAATAATCATCCGCTGGTGCATTCTCGACAATTTCTGCTTTGCCTGTCGAAAGTAGCAATTCTCGCGGTACTTTATGCGTTTGGAATTTCCGGCGGACTGCGTCGAGCATGATTTGATCTTTCACCTCTTCCCAGTCACCGCGAATAGGGATTTTTCGGGTCATTCCAAGAACCTTAGCATCCTTCGGTTTTCCGCATTTCCTGATGCGTTCCCGATAGTCCACGTCATGAAACTTCATGGCTTGGAAATAATGCTCAACTGTCCGCCACCATTGACCATCAATTGCAACTCCATAGAGGGCAAAGTTGGAAAACTCCGCGTATTTATCTGTCTGCGCATAGAAGTAGATTGCAGATATGGGTGAGCCGTCAGACATGCGGTGTATGAACCTTAGAATTCGTTAAGAATTCAAGGTCAATTCGGGCTCAAAGCAGCCCGTCGCCGGCCGCTCTCCCTCATCCTCAAACCGACCGTCCCAGCCCGCCGCACGCCCCGTTAACCCGCCAAATGTCCTACCGGTTGCCATACGTTTTGCATACAGTTTGCCGACGCTTTGCAGACCAGCCGATGGCGTTGTTTTACAGGCGTCAACCGGTCCCTCACCGCCCGATTCGCCGCAATCTGGAACCCGGCCGCAGCGCGCGCAGCTTTGCCGGGAGGCGCAACACCTCGGCGGCGGCCGATTGACACTCCCCCGGCGCTTCGCCACAACCAAGGCAACTGCCAGTCACCGGGAGAATTCCATGAAAAAAGTATACGGCACCGCGGCAGAGGCGCTCGACGGCGTCTTGCATGATGGGATGCTGATCGCCGCCGGCGGCTTTGGCCTCTGCGGCATTCCCGAGCTTCTGCTGCAGGCGATCAAGGAGGCCGGAACCAAGGATCTGACCTTTGCGTCGAACAATGCGGGCGTCGACGATTTCGGCATCGGCATCCTGTTGCAGACCAAGCAGGTCAAGAAGATGATCAGCTCCTATGTCGGCGAAAATGCTGAATTCATGAGACAATATCTGTCCGGCGAGTTGGAGCTGGAATTCAATCCGCAAGGCACTTTGGCCGAACGGATGCGCGCCGGCGGCTGCGGCATTCCCGGTTTCTACACCAAGACCGGCGTCGGCACGGTGATCGCCGAGGGCAAGGAGCACAAGGATTTCGACGGCGAGACCTATATCCTCGAGCGCGGCATCGTTGCCGATCTGTCGATCGTCAAGGCGTGGAAGGCGGATGACACCGGCAACCTCGTCTTCCGCAAGACCGCGCGCAATTTCAACCCGCCGGCCGCGATGTGCGGCAGGATCTGCGTGGCCGAGGTCGAAGAAATCGTCCCCCGAGGATCGCTTGACCCCGACTGTATCCACCTGCCCGGCATCTATGTTCACCGGCTGATCCAGGGCAAGCATGAGAAGCGGATCGAACAGCGCACCTTGCGCCAGAAAGAGGAGGCTTGAGCCATGCCGTGGGACCGCAACCAGATGGCCGCCCGCGCGGCAAAAGAGCTTGAAGACGGCATGTACGTGAACCTTGGTATCGGGATTCCGACCCTGGTCTCTAATTACATTCCCGACGGCGTCGATGTGACGCTTCAGTCCGAGAACGGGATGCTCGGCATGGGCCCCTTCCCGACAGAGGACGAAGTCGATCCCGATCTGATAAATGCCGGAAAACAGACGATTACCGAACTCGAACGCACAAGCTATTTCGACAGTGCCCAGTCCTTTGGCATGATCCGCGGCGGCAAGATCGCAATGGCGATCCTCGGCGCGATGGAAGTCAGCGAGGAAGGCGATCTGGCGAACTGGATGATCCCCGGAAAGCTCGTGAAGGGTATGGGCGGCGCCATGGATCTGGTGGCCGGTGTCGGCCGCGTGGTCGTCGTGATGGATCACACCTCGAAGCACGGCGAGTCGAAGCTTTTGAAGGAATGCACCCTGCCCCTGACGGGCAAGGGCGTGGTCGATCGGATCATCACCAACCTTGGTGTGCTGGACGTAACCCACAAGGGTCTGCATATCGTGGAACTGGCCGATGGCGTCAGCCGAGAGGACATGATCGCCGCGACCGAGGCGACGATCGTCTGATCGCTGCTCTCTCATTCGGGCATGGCAGGTTCAGCAAGCTGCCATGCCGATGGGAAGTTTGCGCTGTTAGCGGGGTCGAAACAAATCCATAATCGTGCCCAATTCTGTCGCTAGACGCGCAGGCAATGACAATGAGCAGTCCTCACCCGCACCCTGCAACCAATCCTTCCAGGTCTGGCAGGAAGATGCGTGACATCGCGTTGATGGGCGGACTTTTCGTGCTGGTCCTGGCCGGACTGCTGGGCCTTGCCGCCGCAACCGGATGGCAGGAGACTGCCGCGCAGATTGCAAAGCTCGGCATCGGCCAGTTGACGATTCTCTTGCTTCTAAGTCTGGTCAATTACGGTTTCCGCGGTCTTCGATGGCATATCTTCTCCCGGAAACTTGGATTGCCGACAGGATTCCTTCAGGATCAACGGCACTACCTGGGTGGCTTTGCCATGTCGGTCACACCAGGTCGCGTCGGAGAACTTGTGCGCATGCGATGGTTGCGTCGCGAAACCGGTTGGGCCTTCGAAAAAACCGCCCCCCTTGTTCTGGCAGACCGTGCGTCCGATCTGGCGGCGATGGGCGTGATCCTGGCGGTCACGATATCGCTCTCTGCAACCGGCATTGCCGGGGCAGCGCCGGTCACGGTGCTCGCTTTGGCCGCCGCGCTCTTGGCAACCCGTCCGCGCTTGCTGTCGCGTCTGGCAGACGCCGCCTACGGGCTGATCGGCCGATGGCCTCGTCTGTTCGCGCGGATCAGAACCGCCGCGCGATCACTGGCAAGGTTCTCTGGCCCGTGGGTCATGGCAGCGGCGGCGGTGATCGGCGCGCTGGGATGGTTCGCCGAAGGTTACGCGTTTCACCTGCTGCTCGTCTGGCTGGGGGCGGATATCGGCCTGTCGAAAGCCGTGGCGATCTTCATATTCTCTACGCTCGCCGGCGGGCTTACCGGCGCCCCTGGCGGTGTCGGCGGCGCAGAGGCCGCAATGGTGGGGCTGCTTGCGCTTGAGGGGGTTCCGCTAGAGGTCGGCGTGCCCGCCACCGCCATCATCCGCGTCACCACGCTATGGTTTGCCATCGGGATCGGGTTGGTTCTGTTTCCCGTAGCTGAAAGATACTCGATGAAAGGCAATGATGCGCTGGAAAAAAACTGATTACACCGGCTGGGGCCGAGCCATCCATGCCACGGCCGAAATCGCGCGGCCCGAACGGCAGTCGACGCTCCGCGCGACGATGGTCCAGTGCCCCGCACCGGCCATCGGCCAATTGCGCAGCTATGGGGACGCCGCGTTGAATGACGGCGGGCGGGCGATCGACATGTCGCGTCTCGACCGAATTCTGGCGCTTGACTCGGAAACAGGCGAGGTCGAGGTCGAAGCGGGTGCGATGATCGGCGATCTCGGTCGCATTTTCGCGGCCAAGGGTTGGATCCCGCCGGTGATGCCGGGGACAGGCTTTGCAACGGTCGGCGGCTGCATAGCCAACGACGTGCATGGCAAAAACCACCATGTCGTGGGGTCCTTTGGACAACACCTGTCCGAAATCACGCTGCTGCAGAACGACCGGTCGGTCACCGTTACGCCAGACAAGACTCCCGAGCTTTTCCGGGCCACGGTCGGCGGCCTTGGCCAGACCGGCATCATCGCAAGCGCCAAGATCCGGCTGATGCCGTGCAAGGGCGACATGATGGTGCTGACCGAACGCCGCATCGACGGTTGGGACGAATTCCTATCTGTTCTCGACAACTCGCGCGCCGATTATTCGGTCGGCTGGATAGATGCGACGGCGAAAGGTATGCAGCTTGGCCGCGGTATATTGGAGGAAGGCGAAATAACATCGGGCGTCTCTCCGACCCGCACCAAGTCGAGAGAAGTTCCGTTCGACGCACCACACTGGGCGCTTTCGGCGCCGGTCGTTCGGATCTTCAACGAGGCCTATTTCCGCCGAGTGCCTGCAGCGGGCCGCACGACCGTCAAACCCATTTCGGCGCCCTTCTTTCCTCTTGACGCTGTCCACAACTGGAACCGCCTTTATGGAAAGCGAGGGTTTCACCAGTTCCAATGCGTTGTGCCCGTCGGAAAGGCGGACGTTTTACGACAGATCCTTGAACACATCTCCGAGGCCGGCCTGGCTTCGCCGCTTGCGGTGCTGAAGCGCATGGGATTCGGCAGGGCGGGATTCATCTCTTTCCCGATGGAAGGCTATACCTTGGCGGTCGATTTCCCCAACCGAAGCGATGCGCGTGTGCTCATCGGCAAGCTGGGTCGGATGGCCGCGGAGGCCGGTGGGAGGATCTATCTTGCAAAGGACGCCGTGATGGACCCGGGCCCGATCCGGCAGATGTATCCCGAACATGCGGAATGGCTGAAGGCGGTGACAAAGGCGGATCCGGATGGCGTCTTGATCACCGATCTCGTCAGACGGCTTGAGCTAAGGAAAGACCCATGAACCAGAGTTGGCTGATACTTGGGGCGACGTCCTCGATGGCGCGTGCCTTCGCGCGCGCGCTGGCGGCTCGCGGCGATGCGGTCTTTCTGGCCGGGCGCGATGCAGTTGACCTGAACGCAAGCGCGCAGGACTGCGCCGCTCGCGGCGCGCGATTTGCGGAAGTGCTCGACTTCGATGCGCGAAAACCCGACGGGTTCCCGACGATCATCCAGCGGCTGGAGCGCGAGGACGGCCAGATCAACGCGGCTGTGTTCGTCGGCTCGATGCCCGACCAGTCCGCCATCGACGCCGATCCGTCCCTGATTGCCGGCACGATACAGGACAATTTCACCGGGCCGGCACAAGTGCTGCAAATGCTCGCCCCCGTTATAGAATCACGGGGGGTCGGAACGGTCGTAGGCGTGGGATCGGTGGCAGGCGACCGCGGGCGCGTTGGCAACTACGTTTACGGTGGCGCAAAGGCAGGGTTTCACACCTATCTCTCGGGTCTGAGAAACCGTTTGACCCGCGCAGGCGGGCATGTCGTCACCGTGAAGCCGGGTTTCGTGGATACATCGATGACCTGGGGCATCGATGGGATGTTTCTCGTCGCCTCCCCCGCCAAGGTTGCCGACGACATTCTCAAGGCGGTTGGGAAGAAGAAAAACGTGATCTACACGCCATTCTTCTGGCGCTACATCATGCTTATCATCCGCACGATACCGGAATTCATCTTCAAGAAGATGTCGATCTGAACTGCGCTTTCGACGGCCGAAACGGCACGAGAGGAGTGTTGCGCTCGGGCAGAGAGCCGCTCAGATCAACTGCGCCGCCGCCGCCCCTGCGGAAAGACGCAGCGCGTAAAGCGCCGCGAGCGTCGCAAAGTCGACCCAGCGCACATGTTTGAGGCGCAAGGAATAGGCGACCGAAAGCACGAGGTAGGCGACCACCGACGCCAAGAACAGCGGACCCAGGAAGATTGCTGACGACAGTGCGGCCAGGCCCAGGACACCGCTGGCAATCATCCCGACCCTGATCGGAACCGCACCGCTGGCAAAGGGTCTGGCATGTTTTGCGGGATGCAGTCGATCAGCCTCGAGATCGAGCAGGTCGTTGACGATGTAGACGGACGAAGCCGCCGCGGAAAAGATGACCATACCCATGACGACCATCGAAAGCGTCGCAAACGAAAAGGCCTGCTCTGCCAGCATGGGTAGCAACAGCAGCAGGTTCTTCAGCCAGTGATGTGGCCGCATCCCGAGAACCAGATCACCAAAAAGCCACCCCCCGGGATAGGACGTCGTCGATTTGCCGGCACGGGCCAGCGCGATTTCGATATCCGGGTGTGAACCGACAATCAGGGCGTTGTCGGCTACTTCCCAGATCGGGGAATCGGTCCGCTCGTTGCCGGCGTAGTCGAAGCCTCCGCGGCCGAACTGCTCGACAAGAGCAGCCGCCTTTGCGCGGCCCTTCAGGTTGGTCGCCCCGTCTGATGCGAAAACCCTTGGCGACAATCCATGATCAGCAGCGAGTTGTCTGACCAGCCTCTCGTCGGATGCCGAGGCGAGTATCACCTCGCGGCCGGCGGAAGCACTCGCTTCTGCCAGCGACCTGATCGCGGGGTTCGCCGGAAGGAGATCGGTGCGAAGTTCGGCCAGATCCGCCAGTTCGCGCTTGAGACGGGCAGGATCGGACAGGCAAGTGACGCTGACTGCCAGAACTTTCCATGGCCTCTTGCCGAGACCTGCCCAGAAACACTCGAAAAGCATGTCGGAGCGCAGGAAGGTGCCGTCGACATCCAGAACCAGCGGCTTGATATCAGCCATCGCTGCTCGCCCGTCGGACAGAGAACACGCAGCCGTCGGACATCAGCTGCGGTGGAGTCAGGCACAGCCCCCGCGCAACCGTCCACGCGGCAAGGACTTTGGGAACATAGGCACGGGTTTCTGCGAACGGTGGCACGCCTTCGTGTTTCTTGACGGCATTTTCGCCGGCATTGTAGCTGGCAAGCACCATCACCGGGTCGCCGCCGAATTCCTTCATCAGCCAGTCCAGATAGGCCACACCGCCGCGGATATTCTGTTCGGCTATCTTGGTGTCGGCAACGCCGAACCGCTCGGCCGTTGCCGGCATAAGCTGCATCAGCCCGGTCGCACCTGCACTGCTGACCGCCGCGGTGCGTCCGCCGGACTCGATGCCGATCACGGCAAGGACCAGGGCCGGGGATACGCGGGTTCCGATCGTCGCTTTCAGGATCTCTCGCCCATGCTTGTCCGCAATCCGCTGCATGTCCTGCAAGCGGGGGGTCGGCACGGATTCGCCCGTGGGACCAGCTACAAGCTTGTTGACAGCCTCTTCCAGCCGGCTTGGGGAAGCATCGGCCAGTTGCGGCGATACCGCCTGCCAATACCAGGCGAAATCCCCTGTATAGGGTGCCGAGGGAGTCGGCTCGGTTCCCTTTGGCCTTGCGGGTATCGCAAAACGGTAAGGCTCGGCCTCTGGATCGATCTGAACGGTGATGCGTTTAGCGGTGGTCGAAGTCGGAACCTTTACGCGCTTGAAGGTAAAATCAACATAAGGCGTGGCGTTGTCCGCCCACGCAGCGGTCGTCAAGCAAAGGACGACCGTCGTCGATACTTCAAGAATACGCCGCTTCATGCGGTTCTGCTCTGCCTCGGTTTTCTTTTGAGCCATCCTAGGCGGTAACTTCCCCTCAAGGCCAGCTAATGTTGTTTCTGTTTCCGTGAAAATCGGCGACATGCGCTGTTTTTGCGGTAAACCGGGCGACCAATTTGAGCGCTTAAGCCTTCCGAAAATAGAAATTTTTAACTTTTATTTTGCTTATTTTCATCGACTTATCCAATTTCTAAAGAATTTCTTAGCCCGCTCCAAAATTGTACGACCCCCGCCAAACTGTTGCCCCAATCCGAGGGCCATATAAGCCCATGCCAAGACGGAGAGCGGGTCAAGAAAGTCAACGACCTACCTGATCCGCCAAGGTGGAACGAAGCAAAACTAACTTACCGGGTCGCGGGGCGATCCACAAAACTGGAGAAACCGAAATGAAACTGTTTGACTTTGCAAAAACCTTCGCTCGCGACGAAGACGGCGCCGTTACTGTTGACTGGGTCGTGCTGACCGCAGCAATCGTCGGCCTGGGCATCGCGGTTCTGGCTTCCGTTGGCGGAGCCACCAAGGACTACGCCGACACGATCGCCGGCGAGCTCGGCACCCAGGGTATCCCGGACTACAGCGGCGGCAGCTAAGTCCTTGCGAAATACAAAAATTCGGCCGCGCCTGACAAGGGCGCGGCCAATTCTGTTATCGTACGATTGGTGAGTTTTACAATGGTGGTCAGGGAATTTGCGCAATTCCCCCATTATTTTGCCAGATTGGCAGGACACACTGGAACCGTTGGACATATGGCGGGCGACAAGATCGAGGGACCAAAGAGATGAGAAACCTTGTTAAGAAATTTGGACGGGACGAGAACGGCGCCGTTACGGTCGACTGGGTCGTGCTGACCGCAGCAATCGTCGGCCTGGGGATCGCGGTGATTTCAACAGTCGCCCAGGGCGCGTTGAACCAATCCACCGGCGTGGGCGCATACATCGCCTCGCAAGACATCCCGGACTACGAATAGACGGAGTTGCGCGAAAGGAAACAATATCGCGTATGACCACCGTTTTTTCAATTTTCCGCCCCAATTCGAATTTAGAAGCGTGCGTGTAGAAGTGTAAGGAATTAGCCGGAATTGCTGGCAGGCAAAGGCGCCATGTTCAGCAGCTGGTTTGAAAGGACGTCAAATGCGACTGGTATTCGGTCTGGTTCTGGTTCTCGGCATGGGGCTCGCGGGTTTCGCGGTCTACATGGCGAAGGACTATATTAACGCTTACCAGTTGGAGCTGGCGAAGGAACGGGCCGAGAGGGCCAAGATTGTTCCGACAGTCGATGTCTTCGTATCGACCAGGTCCCTCCGTTACGGGGAACGCCTGCGTCCAGAGGATGTCCGCCTCGTCAAATGGCCGGAAAATGCGATCCCGAAGGGCGCGTTCCAGGCCAAAGAGGCGTTGTTTCCGAAAGGCGAAGCGGCCGAAGACCTGCGCACGGTGATCCGCGCGATGGAACAGGACGAGGCGATCATGGCCATCAAGGTCACGGGCCCAGGTGAGGATGCAGGTGTATCCTCCCGGCTGGCCAGGGGCATGCGCGCCTTCGCGATCAAGGTCGATGTGGCGTCCGGTGTGTCGGGCTTCCTGCGCCCCGGCGACAAGGTTGATGTCTATTGGACAGGCCGCAACTACGATCCGAATGACGACGACAATTCCGAACTGACCAAATTGATCGAAACAAACATCAAGCTCCTGGCAGTCGATCAGATCGCCGATGAAGATCGCAACAATCCAACAATCGCCCGCACCGTCACGGTCGAGGCGACTCCGATACAGGTAGCGGGCCTCGCGCAGGCGCAGGCAACCGGGCGATTGGCCCTGTCGCTGGTCGGTGCCGAGGATACCGACGAGATCGAGAATGTCGAAGTCGATGCGCGTATTCTGCTTGGGCGGGAAGAGCGCAAGGTTGTGCAGAAGCAGCGCCGTGAAGTTTGCTCTGTGCGAACCCGCAAGGGATCCGAGATCATAGAAACCCAGGTTGATTGTCCGGAATAGGGCAGATTCACTACGCGACATTCCTGAACCGGCCTGCAACATGCTGATTGCGGGCCGGTTTTCTGTCTAGATGTGGTCCGAGTGTTGCCACTTATCCACATAAAGTCTACTGCCCAACCGATTGATTATTGCAATAAAAGCGGAATTCCCGCATCTTTCCGGAAAATCGGGCGTTGAAATGACCCGAAACGAGGCGTGATCGGAGAGGCAGGTCACAATGAAAATCGACAGATTCCTTAAGGCGGCCCTTATGGGCTTTTCCCTTGCAATCGCGACCGCGCCTGCCGGAACGGCAGAGACGCTCAGTATCATGAGCGGCACAGCATCGAGCGCGCTTACGGTTCCGATGAACCGCGCAGTGGTGGTTGAGGCAGACCAGCCCTTCGCCGAACTTTCGATCGCCAATCCCGGCATCGCGGACATCTCGACCCTGTCGGACCGCACGATCTACGTGCTGGGAAAGGCGCCGGGCCGGACGACGCTTACATTGCTGGGTCCGGATGGCCGCCTGATCACCAACGTCGAGATACACGTCACGCCCGACGTCGCCGAGTTCAAGGAGCGGCTGCGGCAGATCTTGCCAAACGAACCGATCGAGGTTCGGACCGCGAATGACGGCATCGTCTTGTCCGGCGTCGTCTCTTCGATCACCAAGCTTGACCGTGCCCTCGACCTGGCTAACCGCTACGCGCCGGACCGGGTGTCCAATCTCATGATGGTCGGCGGTACGCAGCAGGTCATGTTGAAGGTCCGCTTCGCAGAGATGAGCCGTTCGGTCAGCAAGGCGCTGAATGGCGGGATCGCCCTAAGCGATTCCGGATCCGATGCCAATGTCGTTGCCGGCGGCGGCACCGGCGGTCTGATTGGCGTTGGCGGATCAATCGGCGCCGCTCTGACAACAACCCCCGGGTCCGTAGGCGGACTTGCCATTACCGGCAATATCGGCGGTGTCGAACTTGGCGTGATGCTGGAAGCACTCGAGAGCAAGGGTCTTGTGCGGACGCTCTCGGAGCCGAACCTGACCGCGCTTTCCGGTCAGGAAGCGAGGTTCCTCGCTGGCGGCGAATATCCGATCCCGGTTGTCGACGAGGATGGCGGCATCTTCGTCGAGTACAAGCCATTCGGCGTTGAACTGAACTTCACGCCGAAAGTCGTCGACGGTGACGTGATCAACCTGCAGCTGACAACCGCGGTTTCCGGTATCGACGATACGGTCTCTGTCCAGAATGCCGGCTTTTCGATCAGCGGCTTCCGGCGTCGTGAATCCTCGACCACGGTCGAAATGCGCGACGGCGAGAGCTTTGCCATTGCCGGCCTGCTCCAGGATGACTTCCGCGACCTCAATGGCCAAGTGCCATGGCTCGGCGACATCCCGGTACTCGGGGCGCTGTTCCGAAGCACGGATTACCAGCGGGAACAGTCCGAGCTGGTCATCATCGTGACCCCGCATCTGGTAACGCCGACCCGCGGCGAAGCGTTGGCCCTGCCGACAGATCGGATCCGGCCGCCGACCGAAGCGGAACTCTTTCTCTTCGGCAAGACCGCGGCGGCAAATCGCCCCAGCAGCGGCGCGGCCGGAGAAGTGGCGAAACAGGACTTCGGCGGGTCCTATGGCTATGTGATGGAGTGACAGACATGCGGCGTCCAAATAAAGCGATACTGACCGCAGCCGGCATGCTTGCGCTGTCCGCCTGCACCGATGGATCGATCGGCCAGACCTGGTACAAGGAAGCCGGTTCGCAGATCGACGAAGGCGGCTTCGGCAACCCGACGATGAACAATACGCTGGTTCAGAGCGGGGAGCTCGACTACGTGATCAACCTCAATCAGCGCTTCGCAAGCGACGTGCCGACGATGATCACATTCGCGTTCGACAGCGCGATGCTCGACGCCAATGCCCGAGCCGTCCTGATGCGGCAAGCGGACTGGATCAAACAGTTCCCCGAAGTCCGGTTCCGGGTCTACGGTCATACTGATCTGGTCGGATCGGCCGCCTACAACAAGAACCTCGGCCTGCGGCGCGCACAGGCGGCCGTCGCCTTCCTCACATCCCAGGGCATCAGCCGGTCGCGGCTTGAAGCCATTGTATCCTTTGGCGAGACTCAGCCGCTGATCGCGACCGCGGACAGGGAAAGACGGAACCGGCGCACTGTCACCGAGGTGTCGGGCTTCGTGAGGAACCACCCGACCCTTCTGCACGGTAAATACGCCCAGGTTATCTTCCGGAACTACATTCGTGGCGCTGGTGAAGTCCAGGCAACCAATCAGTCTCAACTCGCGGGCCCACAGGGTTAACAATCAACCTTAAGTCGACACATCGTCGCAAAAACCGAACTGTTACAGCTTTTTGGCCCCAATCTTGCCCATTTTGCCGTTCAGTTTCACCTAAAGGGAAAATTGCGTGACGAGATGAGTCGCGCATTTTCCTTCGGTCCGGTCCCGGCACAATGCCGGCTTATCGCTACCGTTTTGAGTGAAACAGGAAGGACATGAGGCAATGACCAGTACTGCCGCATTGCAGCCAGAACCCGCGCCGATCGTGGCTTGCACGATATCGCGGGATGTCCAGAACTTTGACCTTCTGATCGAAGATATGGAAGCGGAGCTCGGCGAAGGCTGGGGGGATCTGTCATTCGAGGATGCCCGCGTTTTCTTCAGCCAGCCCGACGCCGCCGATCTGGAATTCGTCGCCATCGCGATGAACGATGAGGACGAAGAAAAGATCGCCGTCATCGCCGATATCATAAAGACGGCGAATGCCAATGATGTGAAAGTCATTGTTATCGCAGAAGAAGTCAGCCCCATCGCCCTGCACCAGCTGCTGAAGATGGGCGCCCGGGAATTTGTCCCTTACCCTCTGCCTGAAGGCGCGCTGCATGATGCGATCGAAAGGTTGCGCGCGCCGGACCCGCAAGCGATGGCCGCACAGCCAGACGCAAATGCAACCAAGATCAAGGCAACCGGCGATCGCGATGCCGTGGTCCTGGCCGTACACGGTCTGGCGGGCGGCGTCGGCGCTTCCACCTTTGCGGTCAATCTGGCCTGGGAACTGGCGAATGTCGACAAGAAGGACCCGCCACGCGTCTGTCTGATGGACCTGGACCTCCAGAGCGGCTCTGTCGCCACCTTCTTGGATTTGCCCAGACGCGAATCGGTTTACGAGCTGTTGTCCGATACCTCCACGATGGACAACGAGAGCTTCATGCAGGCCCTGCTGACGTTCAACGACCGGATGCAGGTTCTGACTGCGCCTACCGAAATGCTGCCGCTGGATCTGATCGGGCCACAGGATGTCGAGCGCATCCTCGAATCGGCGCGTACGAACTTCGACTACGTCATCATCGACATGCCGTCCACGGTCGTACAATGGACCGAAACGGTGCTTCACGCCGCCCATGTCTATTTCGCGCCGCTGGAGCTGGACATGCGTTCCGCCCAGAATGCCCTGCGCATGATCCGTGCGTTGAAATCCGAAGAACTGCCGTTCGAGAAACTGCGCTATGTCCTGAACCGCTCTCCGAAATTCACCGACCTTTCCGGCAAGAGCCGCGTCAAGCGATTGGCAGAAAGCCTCGACATCAAGATCGAGGTGATGATGCCGGACGGCAGCAAGCAGGTCCACGATGCCTGCGATCAGGGTATTCCGCTATCCGAGGCAGCTCCGAAGAACTCGTTGCGCAAGGAAATCGCCAAGCTGGCGCAATCCGTCCACGAACTCAATCTGTCGGTCGCCGAGGGCGCCTGATCCGGGGGAATCTGAATGTTTTCGAAATACAAGAAACCCGAGCAGTCCAAGCCTCAACTCGTCGAGGTTCCGAAGCCCGGTGTCGACGCGACCAGCGGCGCCGCGCCTGCCGCGGGAAAGATCACCCGCAAACCATCGAAGGCTTCGGCCCAGATCGTACCAATGGACAAGGAAAAGAAGCGCAAAGAGCGCCTGGGTGAGATCAAGGTCGAGCTGCACAAGCGGCTTCTGGATAACCTCAACCTCTCGGCACTGGAAACCGCGAGCGAATCCGACCTGCGCGCAGAGATCTCGGCCATTGCCGGCGAAGC
This sequence comes from uncultured Alphaproteobacteria bacterium, assembly GCA_942492375.1. Lineage (GTDB taxonomy): Bacteria > Pseudomonadota > Alphaproteobacteria > Rhodobacterales > Rhodobacteraceae > JAHEAO01. Next base: position 26,607 of record CALOEL010000017.1, on the reverse strand, counting down.
CCTGGAAGACATGGCGATCGTCCTGAACCGCGAAGAACGGGCATTGCTGAATCAGGACCTGTTCGATGAAGTCACCGGACTCGGCCCGCTCGAGCCGCTGCTGAAGGACGATTCCGTCAACGATATCCTGGTGAACGGCCCGCAGCAGGTCTTCGTGGAACGCGCCGGCAAGCTGCAGCTGACCGACACGACCTTCAAGGACGAACGCCACCTGCTGCGGATCATCGACAAGATCGTGTCCGCTGTCGGCCGTCGGGTTGACGAATCCAATCCCTATGTCGACGCCCGTCTTGCTGACGGCTCACGTTTCAACGCGATGGTGCCGCCGATCGCCGTGGACGGATCGCTCGTGTCGATCCGGAAATTCAAGAAAGAAAAGCTCGCCATCGACGACCTGGTGAAGTTCGGCGCCTTCACCGAAGAAATGGCGGCCTATCTTCAGGCCGCCGTCGCCACCCGCCTGAACATAATCGTCTCCGGCGGTACTGGCTCGGGTAAGACCACGACGCTGAACGCGCTGTCCTCTTTCATCGACGACAGCGAGCGGATCCTGACGATCGAGGACACCGCCGAACTTCAACTGCAGCAGACCCATGTCGGCCGAATGGAAAGCCGCCCGCCCAACGTCGAGGGCAAGGGAGCGGTCAGCCAGCGCGATTGCCTGAAGAACGCCCTGCGGATGCGTCCCGACCGGATCATCGTCGGCGAAACGCGTGGCGAGGAAGTCATCGACATGCTGCAAGCCATGAACACCGGCCATGACGGCTCGATGACGACGATCCACGCGAACAGCGCGCGGGACGCTGTCAGCAGACTTGAGAACATGATCGCCATGGCCGGCATCGAGATGCCGATCAAGGCAGTACGGGCGCAGATCGCCTCGGCTGTGAACCTGATCGTGCAGGCCAGCCGCCTGCAGGACGGTTCGCGCCGGATGACTTCCATCACTGAGGTTACCGGCATGGAAGGCGACGTGATCTCGATGCAAGAGGTATTTCGCTACCAGCGTGTCGGGCTCACTCCTGAAAACAAGATCATCGGCCACTTCACCGCCACAGGGGTTCGCTCGAACTTCTCCGAGCGGTTCCGGATGTGGGGCTACGATCTGCCGGCTACCATCTTCGAACCATTCAACGGGAACTGATCCGCCATGGTCATCAGCGCAGAACCTCTTATCTACGGCCTGATCTTCATTGCCGTCCTCTTCCTGGTCGAAGGCATCTACCTTACCGTTTTCGGCAAGTCGATCAGCCTCAACAATCGCGTCAACCGCCGGCTGGAGATGCTGGAACGCGGCGCGGGTCGCGAACAGGTTCTGGAACAGCTCCGCAAGGAGATGGGCCAGCACATGAAGGCTCGTGGGATCCCGCTTTACTCGATCCTCGCGGCGCGTGCCCAGAAGGCAAACATCGCATTCAGTCCGACCCAGCTGATCATCATCATGGTCGTCCTGGGTATTGCAGCCTTTATCGGCCTGACTTTCGGCACCAGTGCGAGCCTGCCGATCCGGATCGTCATCGCGACGGGTATGGGCGTCGGTGGTGTCTTTGTGTGGGTGAACAACAAGGCAAAGAAACGACTTTCGATGATCGAAGAGCAACTGCCTGACGCCGTCGAGCTAATGGTACGTTCGCTTCGCGTCGGACACCCATTCTCATCCGCGCTGACCATCGTCTCGAAAGAAGTGCCGGACCCCTTGGCGTCAGAGATGGGCGTAATCTCTGACGAGGCCGCCTATGGGCGTGACGTTGGCGAGGCACTGAAAGCCATGGCCGAACGTCTGGATATGCAGGATCTTCGCTTTCTGGCCGTGGCTGTCACGATTCAGCAGCAGTCCGGGGGCAACCTGGCCGAGATCCTCGACGGCCTGTCCAAGGTCATCCGGTCGCGCTTCAAGCTGTTTCGTCGGGTCAAGGCCATCACGGCCGAGGCAAAATGGTCCGGCATGTTCCTGTCGGTGTTTCCGATCGTCGCTCTGGTCGGCATCAACGTGATCCAACCCAATTACTATCAAGACGTTAAGACGACCGCACTCTTCATCCCGGCCTGTCTCGTGGTGGCCGCCTTTCTGGTGACCAACATCTTCGTCATGCGGTCGCTTGTGAATATCAAGGTATAGGGGCGTTCCGATGATCGATAACATCAAAGCGATGCTGACAGAGCAGCTTGGACCCTTTGGGCCGCTGCTTGCTGTCGGGATTCTCGGCATGTTTCTCGTGCTGCTGACGCTGCCGATCCTGCTGAAGAAGAACGTGGATCCGCTGGACAAGCTAAAGGACCAGGCGCGCGCGGCGCAGAAATCGACCGACAAGGGTAAGCTTCTGCGGACGTCGTCCAAGAAAGACAAGCTCGAAAAGTACTCGAACTTCCTGGAGCCTCAGGATGCGGAGCAGTTTTCCGCCATCAAGTTGAAGCTGCTGCAGGCAGGTTACCGCTCTAAGAACGCAGTTCGCACATTCTATTTCATCCAGTTCGCCTTGGGCAGCTTACTGCTGCTGGTCGGTATCATCTTCGCAATCTTCCAGTCCGCCACCGGCGATCCGACCACCACCATGCTGATGCTCACGGTGCTTGGTCCTGGCCTTGTCGGTTACTACCTGCCTAAATACTGGGTCACGAAGCGGCAGCAGGAACGTCAGGAACAGATCGTCAACGGCTTCCCGGACTCACTGGACATGATGCTCGTTTGCGTCGAGGCCGGACAGTCGATGGACCAATCCATTATCCGTGTCTCCAAGGAAATCCGCTCCGGTTTCCCGGCACTGGCCGACGAATACGAAATCGTCGCGCATGAAATGAAGGCCGGCAAGGATCGCGTGTCGGTGCTGCGTGACATGTCGGAACGCGCCGGCGTACCGGACGTATCCAGCTTCGTCACCGTGCTGATCCAGTCGGCCACCTTCGGCACCTCGGTGGCGGAAGCGTTGCGAGTCTATGCGGGCGAAATGCGCGACAAGCGGGTCATGCGCGCTGAAGAGAAAGCAAACACCTTGCCGACGAAGATGACACTCGCCACAATGATGCTGACCGTTCCGCCGCTTCTGATCATCCTGATCGGGCCGTCGGTCTACGAGATTGCCAAGACACTGAGTGCCGCGAACTTCTGATGTGACAAAAAGATGGGTAGGAACGGGCATCGCGCTGATGCTTCTGGCCGGCTGCGAACCCGCAGGCGGCTCTCGCCCTGCCGGGGACAATCCGTTCGCGCCGGGTGTCTCGCGGGGGGAGGAGTCCGTCGACGGCCTTCTGGTGGGTCATCGGCTGATGGAAGCCGGCGAATACGAACTTGCCCTGCGGGCTTATCTGCGCGCCGGATCGGAACGGGGCATCAATGTCGACGTGCTCTCCGCCCTCGGCTCTGCCAACCTGAAGCTCGGTCGCCTTGGACAATCGGAAAAGCTGCTGCGCGAGGCGCTCAAGCAAGACGAGACCTTCGTCCCAGCCTGGAACAACCTCGGCGTGGTATTGATGGAGCAGGGAAAGATCGGCGAAGCGGAACGTGTCTTCTACACGGCCTTCGCACTCGACAGTGGCGAAAGTGCCGAGATACGCGAGAATTTGCGCTTGGCTATCGCAAAACTCGATTCGACAAGTTATGCTGAGCCCGAGAAAAGCACGTTCGCACTGGTGCGGCGGGGGCAAAGCCAATACGTCCTTCTGTCGACACAATAATAAAAAACCGCGAACGTCCGAGCAGAAGAGGACGCAGGCAAATGCGCCATCGATTTCTTGTTTCGCTGTGCCTTGGTGGCGCAGTGGCCCTTGCGGGTTGTGAGAAAGACGGCAATGCAGACGTAGAGCGCGCCGTCGGCGTGAACGTCATCGACGAATCCAATCTCAACGACGTGATGCTGGCCGCGGCCGATCCCAACGAATCCGTCGCCTACTTCCAGCGCACCGCCACCGAAAATCCGGACAGGATCGACATCCAGCGCGGGCTGGCGAAGTCTCTGATCAGGGCGAAGAAACCGACCGAAGCGGTGATCGTCTGGGGCCGTGTCAACGAGCTTCCCGGCGCCACCAGCGATGACCGCGTCGAGTATGCCGATGCGTTGATCCGCACCAGCAATTGGGACAAGGCCGAGGCGGAGCTGGACAAGGTTCCGCCCACCCACGAGACGTTCAAGCGCTACCGACTTGAAGCTATGATCGCCGACAGCAACAAGGAATGGCCGAAGGCGGACAGCTTCTACGAAACTGCCGTCGGACTTACGACGAAACCTTCGGGCGTCCTGAACAACTGGGGCTACTCGAAACTGACGCGCGGCGCCTATGGCGAAGCCGAAAAGCTGTTCTTCGAAGCCCTGCGTTACGAACCCGGCATGTTCACCGCCAAGAACAACATCGTTCTGGCGCGTGCGGCGCAGCGCAATTACGAGCTGCCTATCGTTTCGATGACGCAGGTCGAACGGGCGCAGTTGCTGCACACGATGGCCCTCGCGGCGATCAAGCAGGGCGACGTCACCATCGGACGGGGACTGCTGCAAGAAGCAGTAGACACACACCCGCAGTACTTTGAGGCGGCCGAGCGCAGTTTGCGCGCCCTGGATCAGGCCGGCGCCAACTGACGATGGCGCTGACCAGCCTAGCCGCCCTCTGGTTCCTGCCCTTTGCGCTGCCCATCGGAATTTGGGTCGCGTGGAGCGACATGAAGTTCATGAAGATCCCCAACAAGGCGGTGATTGCGCTGACGGTCGTGTTCCTGGTGATCGGCCTCGTTGCACTTCCTCTCCACGACTACCTCTGGCGTTGGCTTCACCTCATCATTGTCTTGCTGGTTGGCTTCATACTGAACATGCTCCGAGCCATTGGCGCCGGTGACGCGAAATTCGCTGCCGCGATGGCGCCGTTCGTCGCCTTGGGAGACCTGAGGCTTTTGCTGTTTCTGTTCGCGGCGGTTCTTCTGGCCGCTGTCCTCACGCACAGATTGTTCAAACGCTCCGAGGCCTTCCGAGCGAAGACCCCGGATTGGCTATCCTGGAGCCATGCGGATTTTCCAATGGGTCTGGCGCTTTCGGGAACGCTGATATTCTACCTTGCGGCAGGTGCGGCCTTCGGCGCATAGAGTCACGCCTCGCACAATAGAGCGGCATCATCGATTACAGCGATTGCCGCCACAAAAAAGCCAAACAAAGCTGTTGGATTTGGGCTGCTCATGATCGGCCTATTGCATCTCCGGGACAGGTTTCAGGGTCTGATTGGGCTGCGCAGAACACTTTCGCCGCTCTCGGGGTCCAAACCGCAGATGGCGGGGTACGTACCACAAGAGCGACGAGCACAGACAGGTAGACCGATGAACATGCACAACCCGGCCGTCTTGGCCCCGCCCGCACCCCGCAGCATGGCCGATACCGGGCTTTCGATGGTGATGATGCGGGATATCCTGCTAAAGTCCATGTTCCGGCAGAACCTTGACCAGGTCACCCAAATGGCGCGGGTGCTGTGCCTTCCGGTGAATGTCACGCAAGAGCTGGTGGACCTGACCCGCAGCCAGAAACTGGTAGAGGCGACAGGTACCCTGCACGCCAATTCCGGCGGCGAGATGGGATATCAGTTGTCAGACGCGGGCAAGGCGCGCGCGCTCGATGCGCTGTCGCAATCCGAATATTACGGAGCCATGCCGATCCCGATGGCCGTTTATGCCGAACAGGTCAAACGGCAGTCGATCCGCAACATCCAGGTGACGCGTCAGCAATTGCTGGGCGCCATGGGGCACCTCATCCTGCCTGACGCGCTGATCGACCATCTCGGTCCCGCCGTGAGCGCCGGTCGCTCGATCCTGATGTACGGCCCCCCGGGCAACGGTAAGTCCTCGATCTCGAACGGAATCCGGGACGCGCTGGGCGACAATATCTTCGTGCCGCGCGCCATCGAGTATTCCGGTCAGGTCATCACCGTCTATGACCCTATCGTGCATACGATCGCCGAGGATCTGGTCGATGATCCGAATTCTCTGCGCCGTACGTCGAACCGGTACGATCGCCGCTATGTTCTCTGCAACCGACCGACGGTCATCACCGGCGGCGAACTGACGTTGGACATGCTTGACCTCGTGTACAACCCGACATCGAGAACCTATCAGGCGCCGCTGCAGCTCAAGTCGGCTGGCGGCGTCTTCATCGTCGACGACCTTGGCCGTCAGTCCGAACCACCCCAGGCCCTGATCAACCGCTGGATCGTGCCGCTGGAAGAGGGCAAGGACATCCTTGCGCTGCAATCCGGCGAGAAATTCGAAACGCCGTTCGATACACTTGTCATCTTCTCGACGAACTTCCACCCGAACGAGATTTTCGACAAGGCGGCGCTGCGCCGGATCTTCTTCAAGATCAAGATCGACGGCCCGGACCAATCGGATTACCTCAAGATCTTCGCGATGGTCGCCAAGAAGCGCAAGATGCCGCTGGACGAACAGGCGCTCATCCATCTGATCAAGAAGAAGTATCCCACCATCGACAATATCTATGCAAACTATCAGCCGATCTTCCTGATCGACCAGATGATCGCGATCTGCGAATTCGAGGGTATCCCCTATCAGATGAACCCGGACCTTATCGACCGGGCCTGGGCGAACATGTTCGTCAAGGAAGAGGTGATCATCCACTGATTTCCGACGGCCGCCGAAGGGCTTACGAGCGCCGCGCGAAAACCGCGCTGCACGCATTCCATTCCCCTTGCGGCCAAGCTAATTTCCGGCATGTTTTCTTTGCCGCGATCGTTCTCTGATTGGTTTGCTCGCCGGGGATGGCACCTTCATCCACACCAGCAAGCAATGCTGGACGCTGCCGACGCGCCAGCGCTCTTGTTGGTGGCCCCGACGGGCGGCGGCAAGACGCTTGCAGGATTCCTGCCTACTCTTGCCGAGCTTGCAGCCGAACCGCGTCAGGGATTGCACACCCTGTACATTTCGCCGCTAAAGGCGCTCGCGGCCGATATCCGACGCAACCTCTCAACGCCGATTTCGGAAATGGCACTGCCGATCAGGGTCGAGGATCGAACCGGTGACACCACGCAGACCCAGAAGAAGCGCCAGCGCGCCGACCCGCCGCATATCCTCCTGACGACGCCGGAATCACTCGCGCTGCTGCTCAGCTACGAGGATGCCCCACGGATATTCGCGGGGCTTCAGAGGGTCGTGGTGGACGAAATCCACGCGCTCGCGGAGAGCAAGCGCGGTGACCAGTTGATGCTCTGCCTTGCGGGACTACAAAGGCTTTCCACCGGCTTGCGCCGCGTCGGTCTATCGGCAACCGTGGAGGATCCCCAGGCGATGGCGCGCTACCTCGCGTATCGCCCCGCTCCGTGCGAGGTCTTGGTGGCCGATCCCGGTCCGGATCCCGATATCAGCATGCTCGAAACCGAGGACGCTCCGCCATGGGCGGGCGGCGGCGGACGCTATGCGATTTCGGCGGTGCTGGAGCAGGTGCGCAAGCATCGCACAACGCTGATCTTCCACAATACCCGCGCGCAGGCAGAGATATTCTTCCATCACCTCTGGCATGAAAATACCGACAACCTGCCGATCGGCATTCATCATGGCAGTCTTGACCGAGAGCAACGTCAAAGGGTTGAGGCTGCGATGGTCCGGGGAGACTTGAGGGCCATCGTCTGCACCGGCAGCCTCGATCTGGGAATTGATTGGGGCGATGTGGACTTGGTCATTCAGGTCGGCGCACCGAAGAACGTCAAGCGACTGGTGCAACGGATTGGCCGCGCGAACCACCGGTACAATGCGCCGTCAAAGGCGCTGCTCGTACCGGCCAATCGGTTCGAGGTGGTCGAATGCGTTGCGGCGCTGCAGGCGGTCAAACAGCGCGACCTCGACGGAGAGCCGCGCGGCCGGGGCCCGAAAGACGTCCTGTGCCAACACATTCTGATCACGGCCTGCGCCGCTCCTTTTCACGCAGATGATCTTTACCAAGAGGTTGCCACGGTCGGACCCTATGCGGATCTCACCCGGACCGAGTTCGAGGACTGCTTGCAGTTCGTCGCAACCGGCGGCTACGCGCTGCGCGCCTATGACCGTTGGCAAAGACTGCGGCAACGTCCCGACGGGCTCTGGCAACTGCGCGATCCTCGGTTGTCGCAGCGGATCCGTATGAATATCGGAACGATCCAGGATACCGACATGGTCAAAGTTCGGCTGAAGAACCGGCGGGGCGGTCAGCCGCTTGGAGAGGTTGAGGAAGCCTTCGCCGCCACGCTTACGCCCGGTGACAGATTCGTCATCGGCGGCCAGGTCGTGCGCTATGAATCGCTGCGCGAAATGACGGTGGAGGTCAGCAAGGATGCCGGCCGCAAACCGAAATTCGCCGTCTATTCCGGGACGAAATTCGCGACCTCGACGCAGCTTTCCCAGCGAATACTGCGGCTGCTTCAGCAAGACAGTTGGCCCGAACTGCCACGTCACACCGCAGAATGGCTCACCTTGCAACGCGGGATATCGCAACTGCCCCAGCCCGATCGACTGCTCGTCGAAAGCTTCCCACATGACGGGCGGGAACATACATGCATCTACGGCTTCGCCGGCCGCAACGCCATGCAGACGCTCGGCCTTCTGGTAACACAGCGAATGGAAGAACTCGGGTTGCACCCGATGGGTTTTGTCGCCAGCGACTATGCCACCCTGATCTGGGGGCTCGAACCCGTGACGAACCCGCGGCCGCTGTTGCAGGCCAACACCCTGCAAGACGCGTTCGATTTGTGGCTGCAAGGGAATGCCGTGATGAAGCGGACCTTTCGCAGCGCCGCGACCATCGCCGGGCTGATCGAACGTCGCACAGTTCAGGGAAGAAAATCGGGTCGGCAAGCCACGTTCTCGTCCGACATCCTTTACGACACGTTGCTGAAGTACGATCCCGACCACCTCATGTTGCGGATAACACGTGAAGAGGCACTCAAGGGTCTCGTGGATTTCGGCCGCATCGAGGAGATGTTGCACCGAACCGCAGGACGAATCGATCATGTGGCCCTGAACCGATTGCCACCGCTGGCCGCGCCCTTGCTTCTGGAAGTCAGCAGGGTTCCGATCGATGGATCGGCAAACGAACGGCTTCTGGCCGAGGGATCGGCATCGCTTCTGGCGGCGGCGGGGTTGGCTTGAGCCTTGCATGGCAAAGCGTGATCGGGCAGGAACAAAGAATGAACTCGTGCGACATTTCATTCGCTGGAACCTGTCTGACTGCCCTCCCGTCCGGAGCGCTCTGGTGGCACGACGAGAGAATGCTTGTGGTTTCGGACCTGCACCTCGGAAAGTCCGAGCGGCTCGCCCGGCGTGGCGGCACGTTGCTGCCGCCTTACGAGGTGCGTGAAACCCTGGAGCGCCTCGACGCGGATCTAGGGCGCTGCGCAGCGTCCCTGGTGATCTGCCTGGGCGACAGTTTCGATGACATGCAGGCAGCCGAAGCGCTGCCCGATGAGTACCGGTTATGGATCACACGGATGCAGGCGGGGCGGCGATGGATCTGGATCGAAGGCAATCACGATTCCGATCCCACCAACCTCGGCGGTACCCATCTGGCAGAACTTCGCGCCGGACCACTGACCTTCAGGCATATCGGACAACCTGGCTCCATTGGCGAGGTGTCCGGCCATTTTCACCCCAAGGCAAGTCTGCGCATCAAGGGCCGTGCGATCACGCGCCCGTGCTTTCTCTTCGACCAGAATCACCTGATCCTTCCGGCTTACGGAACCTATACCGGCGGCCTCAGAAGCAGGGATCCGGCGCTTGCGGGCCTGATATCAACCGGCGCGATGGCGATACTGACCGGTCCGAATCCCGTCAAGATTCCCATGCCCTCGGCTTGAAATCGGAAGCGATCCGGCGGACGGTGTGGTCCGACGACTTCATATTTTGGGCGAGGCGAATGGAGTTTCAGGTATCCTACGAAGGCTATGCAGAAAAAGTTCGTCGTAGTTTCGACGGACAAAGCCTCATGCGCAGTTTTCAGGCCCGGCTGGAAGGCGTCGAGCCTGGCCAATGCTGCATCGTCGCGCCGATTCTGCCCGGCCATTGCCAGCAGCACGGCTATGCCCATGCCGGTCTGACTTTCGCGATCGGCGACAGCGCGGCCGGTTACGCCGCGCTGTCCCTTTTGCCCGGAAAGTCCGAGGTGCTGACGGTGGAGATGAAGATCAACCTGCTCGCGCCAGCGGATGGCGATCGTCTGCGCGCCGTCGGCCGCGTTGTGAAGCCTGGCCGCAGGCTAATCGTCGTAGCCGCAGAGGTCTTCGTGCAAAAGGACGGGGTGGAGCGACAGGTCGCGCTGTTGCAGGGAACGATGATCCCCGTCGATTGATCTGGGCGCTCAGGCCCCGGTGCGCGCTGCGTCCAGATGCCGCCAGACCGGCTGATCGGGAACATGAAGCGTGATGCTGTCCCCGACGCGCAACGGACCCTCGCGCTCGACCCATGCGGTCACTCCCCGCCGGCCCTCCGCTGCGCGCTTGAATCGCGCGCCGAACCCTGTCCGTTCATCCTCGATCACCCGCGCAACCAGATTGCAGGGGCGGTTTTCCATGTCGATCGTAAGCGTCGTTCCATCCTGGGTCTGCAGTCGCGACGACGGCGGCACGTGAGTGAAATCCGGGATCGCCTCGATCATCATGGATGCGCCCATCCAGTCTGGAGGGATCTCCGGCAATTCCATCGACTTGGCAATCGCCGCAAGGTCCTCGGCGCTGACGATCGAGAACTGCCGCACATTCCGGATTTCCGTGCCGCGTGGATATTGTGACAGCACCCGGCTGTCCGATGGGCGGGTCAGGCCCGCATGCGCCTCGCCCTCAAAGCCCGCGAAGCTGGCATGGGCTTCCGTCAGCGGCTGCGATTTGAGACTTGCCTCACGGTCCGGCACCCGGCCGAGCCAGAGGATCTTGCCGATAAATTTCGTAGGAACGAGGGCTGGCATGAACAACTTCCGCGAACGAATTCGCGCCAGTTTGGACCAGCGGCGTGGTCAGATCAAACCTGAAATCCGAACCCCGAGATCAGCGGACTCGGGGTTCGGAATGTCTTCACGTACTTGGTTCAGGTTCCAGCCCGCTTTCGGCCGATTTCGACTTGGGCTTGGTCTTGGGAATGGCTGTGACGGAGGGCGCATTGCCCTGATCGGGGGTGTCATCTTCATCATCCCCGCGATTGAGAGGCTCTCCCGCGATGACCTTGGTGATCTCATTGCCGGTCAGGGTCTCGTATTCCAGAAGGCCCTGCGCCAGCCGCTCCAGATCGTCCTTCTTCTCGGTCAGGATGCGTTTCGCCGTCTCGTAGCCTTCGTCGACGATCTTCTGAACTTCCTCGTCGATCAGCTTCTGCGTCGACTGAGCGTGATTTGTGCCGCCGCCATATTGACCGAGAAAGCTTTCCCGCTCATTCGCGTAATCGATGTTGCCAAGCTTTTCGGACATGCCGAACTGAGTGACCATCGCGCGCGCGATCTTGCTGACCTGCTGGATGTCGGAAGCCGCGCCAGAGGTCACGTTTTCGGATCCGAACGTCAGTTCTTCGGCCACCTTGCCGCCCATCGCCATGGCGATCTTGGACTTGTACTTCACCATCGTCACGGAAAGCTGGTCACGCTCCGGCAGCGACAGGACCAAGCCCAGCGCCCGGCCGCGCGGTATGATCGTGGCTTTGTGGATTGGATCATGCTGTGGGACATTGAGACCGACGATGGCGTGACCTGCCTCGTGATATGCAGTCAGCTTCTTCTCATCCTCGGTCATGACCATGCTTCGCCGTTCGGCGCCCATCATGACCTTGTCCTTGGCGTTCTCGAAATCGTCCATCGTCACGAACCGCCGGCCGATCCGCGCCGCCATCAGCGCTGCCTCATTCACCAGGTTGGCCAGATCGGCACCCGAGAACCCCGGCGTGCCCCGCGCGATGATGCGCAGGTCCACATTCGGCCCCAGCGGCACCTTGCGGGCATGAACACCAAGGATCTTCTCGCGCCCCTTGATATCGGGGTTCGGCACCTGCACCTGCCGGTCAAAGCGGCCAGGCCGCAGCAGCGCCGGGTCCAGAACGTCGGGGCGGTTGGTCGCTGCGACGATGATGATGCCTTCGTTTGCCTCAAAACCGTCCATCTCGACCAGAAGCTGGTTCAATGTCTGCTCGCGCTCGTCGTTGCCGCCACCGTAGCCGACACCGCGACTGCGGCCCACGGCGTCGATCTCGTCGATGAAGACGATGCAGGGCGCGTTCTTCTTGGCCTGTTCGAACATGTCGCGGACCCGGCTGGCGCCGACACCCACGAACATCTCGACAAAATCCGATCCGGAAATGGTGAAGAACGGCACGCCGGCCTCGCCTGCGATGGCCCGCGCCAGCAGCGTCTTACCGGTACCCGGAGGGCCGACAAGCAAAGCACCTTTGGGGATCTTGCCGCCAAGACGGCTGAACTTCTGCGGATTGCGCAGGAACTCGACAATCTCCTCAAGCTCTTCCTTGGCCTCGTCGATGCCCGCCACATCATCAAAGGTCACGCGGCCATGCTTTTCGGTCAACAGTTTCGCGCGCGATTTGCCAAAGCCCATTGCGCCGCCCCGTCCGCCACCCTGCATCCGGTTCATGAAGTAGATCCAGACGCCGATCAGCAGCAGGAAGGGCAGGAAGGTCATCAGGATGGTCGTGAAGCCCGATTGCTCCTGCGGCTTCGCGTTGACCGCTACGCCCTGGTCAATCAGCCTGTCGGCGATTTCGCTGCCGTCGGGCTTGATCGTGACATAGTCCTGCCCGTCCCGGCCCCGGAACAGCACCTTCTCTCCGTCCAGCGTGACATTGGTCACATCGCCGGCATCGACAGCCTCGACAAACTCGGAATAGCTGATCGAGCGGGACGACATCGTCGATTGCCCGCCGCTGAACAAGTTGAACAGCGCCAGGATAAGCAGGAACAGCACAACCCAGAAGGCGATATTACGCGCATTACCCAAAAGAGGTCTCCTCGAAATTCGTTTGGCCGAAGCCGTATGGGTTGGCCACCTGTCTAAAATAAGGAAGTAAACCGGCAGTTCAATGCGATAAGACAGATGTAAGGAAATGATTTGGCGGAAGGACGAGTTCCGCGGCCCAGCCATTCGCCAGCCCGGCCAGAGGTGCAGCGACCAGTTCCTCGCCTCGCCACACCGACGGACTGGCGATGAGCGTTGCCCGCGGGCGTCCGGTTTCGCGCCAGTCAGGACAGTCCGCCAGACCTGCGCTGCCAAGCGCGCGGACGCTCAAGCTCTTGTTTTCCGGACCGAAAAGCCGCCACTTTTGATCCCACAGCTCGTCTGCCGACGTGATCTCGTTCCGGACGGCCTGCCATTCTCGGGTGACCCGAACCTGCGCCTTCCGGACGATGATCTGGCATCCGTGCAAGGTGAAATCCCGACCCTCACGAACGGCGTCGATCAACTCCTGCACTGGCGCGCGCCGGGGGCCGTATTCCGCCGAACTCACCCAATTGAGCGCGTGGACAAGCAACCGCCTGACAATCTCACTTGGTTGTGCAAGCAAAGCCGTGCGGTCGAACAGGACATCACCCGCATCGAGTTCGGCGATGGATTCGGCGGCCATCCTCGTCTGAACCTGCAACGCCTCTCGCGCCGCCCGCATGTTGTCAGCGACCTGGCAGAGCGATTGCGTATCGATCCCAAGTTCGGACAGCGCAACCATGGCGTGCCGAGCCTTGATCCGGTCGAAACGCATGTCCTGGTTCGAGGGATCGTCGATCCACTCCACGCCACGTCGCGACAGGTAATCACGCAGTTCGCCACGCCGGGCATCGAGCAACGGACGCGACCAGATCAGACCACCCCTGTGGCTTTCTGCGTCCATAGCGGAAAGCCCGTCGACGCCGGACGCCCGGGCAAGGCGCATCAGCACTGTTTCGGCCTGATCGTCAGCGGTATGACCAAGCAGGACCACGCCGATCCCCCGCTCCTTCGCCCAGTCGGCGATCAGCGATTGACGGGCGCGGCGCGCCTGATCCTGAAGATTTCCCTCTCCGGTCCAGCCCTCCCACTTCAGTATCGTATGACTGATGTGCAGATCGCGGCAATGCGTCCCGACCGCAACCGCCTCGGCTTCCGAGTCCGGCCGCAACCCGTGATCCACGGTCACCGCACAGAGCCGTGTCCCATCTGCGCCGAGGTGTTCGGACAGGAGATAAAGCAGCGCCAGTGAATCGCCGCCGCCGGAAACCGCGACGCCCAGTCGTTCGCCATGGAGCCTGTCGAGGGCGGTGCCGAGCAACTGCCGCAGCCGGGCGTCCTTGTCGCTCAACGGCACCCCAAGGCTTGCATCCTGGATTGTGCCTGTCCGACCGCCGCCGTTCCTGGATAGAGGTTGGCGACCTGCGCCAGCGTCACGCAGGCGTCACTCACCTGCCCGAGCGTGCCGAGACTGTCACCAAGTTTGTACAACGCATCCGATGCCCGAGGGCTGTTGGGCGAACCGGAATAGCTTTCCAGATAGGCACGCGCCGCGTTCGTGGTATCGCCGAGTCCCGCCAATGCGTCGCCGCGCAGGTAATGGGCCTGTCCGGTCAGCGGTCCGCCGGTATAGGTCTCGGTGAAGGCCGCAAAGAGGTCCGCGGCGCTGCGAAAGTCACCGGAATCGAGCGCCGCCTTCGCCCGATCGAAATCCGCCTGCTCGCTCATGGCCAGCTGCGCGCCACCGCTTTCGCCGGTCGAGGGCGTAATCGCCGCGGGAGCGGTATTGGTTGCGGGCAACGCGCCGCCGCCCAGGGTCGAGGTTTCGCCAAGCTTGCTGACATCACCGCCTTCAAGCTCGACCAGTCGGAACTCCAGATCCCCGATGCGGTTCGTGCCATCCGTCACGACCTGGTTGATCCGGTTCTCAAGCTCTTCTGTCTTCGAGGTCAGACGCACAAGTTCCGCCTCGATCGCATTCAGCCGTTCGAGGAACGTGCCGCCGGTAGTATTCCCCGTGGCCGAGCCGGTCGTCGACAGTTCGCGCTTGAGCCGCTCGATGTCCACATAAAGGAACTGCAGCTCCTGCCGGATGTCGGCCAGGGTCTGGTCCTGGGAAGACGCCGGGGCGCCGACCGGCAAGGTCAGCGCCAGGGAGAGGAGCAAGGCCTTCATCTGCATTTCGCGCGTCCCGCCGTCAGCTCAGGCCACTGGTACCAAGAACCGTAACGGCACGACGATTTTGCGAATAGCAGGCCTCTTCCGAGCAGACTTCAATTGGCCGCAATTTGCCGTATGGAACTGTTCTTAGGCGCGATGGTGAAACTCCCTGAGACACGAGGTACTCCATGACAGAGTTGGCGCGTCGCGCGCTGAGAGCGAGGTTGTATTCTTGGGTGCCCTGTTCGTCGGCATGGCCTTCGATCAGCGCGGTATATTCGGGGTTATTAGCCAGCCACCGTGCCTGCAACGAAAGCACCTGAATAGCTTCGGACGACAATGTATGCTGATCCACGGCGAAAAGAACACGGTCGCCTATCGTCTGCTGGAAATAGGCCGGCGAATTGGGGTCGCTGGCGCTGCCCAGACCACCGGCATTGATATCGGCTCCGCCTGCCCCTCCTGCGCCGCCCGCGCCGAACCGGCCGGGGTTAGTACAGGCGGCCAATCCAAGCGCCATGACCATCAGGATCGCTTTGCTGTGAAGTCTCATGTGAGGTGTCCCGTTCTCGTTATTGGCTCGATTTCGCGCACTCTATCACCCCGTTCAGGCTTTGGGAACAAGCGCTATTTCAACAATGGCGACCAGGCCGGATCGCTGGCGGGCCCGTCCGTCGGCACCCGCCGCAGGTTCCGTCCCGAGATGTCGACCGAATAAAGAGCAGGTTCGCCACCGGCACCCTGGGTGCCGCGGGTGAACATGATCACACGGCCGTTCGGCGCCCAGGTCGGACCCTCGTCGAGGAAGGAAGCGGTCAGCAGCCGCTCTTCCGATCCGTCCGTGCGCATGACCCCGATATGGAAACGTCCCTCGTTCTGCTTGGTGAAGGCGATCAAATCGCCGCGCGGCGACCAGACGGGAGTGCCATAGCGGCCTTGGCCAAAGCTGATCCGCGTGGCCTCCCCGCCGCCTGCGGGCATCACATAAAGCTGCTGGGTGCCACCGCGGTCGCTTTCGAAGACGATCCGGCTGCCATCGGGCGAAAAATCCGGTGCCGTCTCGATCGAGGGGGTCGAGGTCAGCCGCGACATGCCGCCGCCGTTGACGTTCAGGGCGTAGAGATCGGAATTGCCACCCTGGCTGAGCGAGAACACAACGGTTTGCCCGTCCGGGCCGAACCTCGGTGCGAAAGTCATCGACTCGGCCGGCACGTCCAGCGGCCGTCGCTGGACCGTTCCGACATCGAGCATGAACACCCGCGGTGAGCCGGTTTCGTAGCTGGTGTAGATGATCCGTTCGCCTCCGGGCGAAAACCGCGGTGCCAGCACGATGGAGCCGCTGTCGGTCAGATATTGTACGTTGGCGCCATCGTAATCCATGACCCCGAGGCGCTTCAGCCGCTGATCCTTGGGGCCGCTTTCCGCAACGAAAACCACTCGGCTATCGAAATATCCGCCCTCGCCGGTGATCCGGCTATAGACCGCGTCAGCGACCTTGTGGGCCATGCGCCGCCAACTTGCCTCCGAACCGCCGAACTGCAGCCCGTCGCCCATCTGCGCCTCTGCGAACACGTCGAAAAGCCGGAATTTTACGGTGATGCGGCCGTCGCCTGCGGCGCTGACCGCCCCGGTCACCACCGCCTGGGCATTGATCGCCTTCCAGTCGGAATACTGTATTGTGCTGTCGAAGCTGGTGACACGCGAGATATAGGCATCGCGCGGAATCTCCCTGAACAGGCCGGTGCCGACGAGGTCGGCCGTGACCACCCGCGCGATGTTCTCGGCATATTCCTGTGCAGCCGGGTTTTCCGCGATGAAAGTCGGAACCGCGATCGGCAAAGGTTCGATGACACCTTCGGTGATCTCAATCCGCAAAGGACCGCTGCGCTCCTGCGACAGGACGGGATGGGCCGTGCCGAGGCACAACGCGGCGAGGGTCAGGGCTTTCAACAGTCTCATTTGATCCTCATGTTCTCCGGATTGAAGGTCATCTCAATGTTCTGCCATTGGCCGTACTTGTCCACCGGCAGATTGAATCCATTGGCACCGCAGCGGATGATTGCCCGCCGCGCGGCCTCATAGGCCTGGCGCGCGGCAGCCTCGCTGCCGCCCTCGTAGGACAGCATGCGGATGCTGCCGCCCTCTGGCCTCGCATCCCGCGTCATGCTCACCGTGACGACGACGGTCGTTGCCAGCGCATCGGTGGATAGCGAACCCACGTTCCAGCATTGTTGCACCGCAACTCGAAGCGCATCCTTCTCGCCGCCCGTCAGCGGTGGTCCGGTCGGGGCTGCCGGCTCTGCGCTTGCGGTTTCCGTGCTTGCGGCGGCCGCGGCCAAGGCAGCGGCAACAGCATCCTCCATAGCCTCCGCCTGGGGCTCGGGCTCGTCCGGCTCTGCCGGATCGGGAGTTTCCGCAACACGCACCGGAGGCTTCGGCCGGCTCCGGGGGCGGACCGACTGGTTCGGCGCCGCGGGCTTCTCGGCTTCTGTCACGATCTCGGTCGTAGCTTCGGCCGGCGCCGCGGGCGTTTGTTCCTCTTCCACGGTTTCCGCCTCCGCCTCCGCGTCGGGGGCGACCTCGGGCGTCACTTCTTCGGAAAGCTCCGCATCCGGCTCGGGCTCCGGCGCGGCCTCGGGCGCCACCCGCGGCGCGGGCGCGGGCTGCGCTTCAGCCTCGGGCTGGTCGGGCTCGGCGTCGGAGGGTTGCTCGGAGGGCGGCTCGGGAAGCATCGGCACCTCTTCGGGGATGTCGACGACCGGGGCCGGTTCCGGCTCTGGCTCGGCCGGGGCAAGTTCCGGTGCTTCGGGTTCGACTTGCGGAGGTGCCACGGCCTCGGGTGCCGGCTCTGCGTCGGGGGATGGAAGCGCTACGGTTTCCTCGGGTTCCGGCTCGACGACTTGCGGCGCCTCGCTTGGGACTTCGGGCGCTTCATCCGGCTGCGACAGGGCCGCGAACTCCTCGCTTGTCAGCAGCGAAACCTCGGTCGATTGCAACGGGCGTGAATCATCGGCGCGCAGAAAGAAGCCGCCGACAAGCGCCCAGACAATCAGGACCCCGTGGCCGATGCCAGAGATATATGTGCCGGTATTCGGCGTCACCGCATCTACCCGTCACGTCCGTCCAGCGTCGGTCCGCCGGTATCCGTCACCAGCCCGATGTTGCGGAACCCTCCGGCATTCAGCGCGCCCATGACCTGCATCACCCGGTCATACGGAATGGATCCGTCCGCACGCAGGAAAACCTTGTCATCCGCCCGTTCCGCCGCGATCGCGCGCAGCTTCGGGATCATCTCGTCGCTGGCCGTCTCCGTGGTCTGGATCAGCATCTGTCCGTCGGCTGTCAGCGTGATCGTCAGCGGCTCCTCCTGCTCGGTGGGCAGCGCCGTAGCTGCCGTCTTCGGCAATTCGACCGGAACCCCTACTGTCAGCAGAGGCGCCGCGACCATGAAGATGATCAGAAGCACCAGCATCACATCGACCATCGGCGTGATGTTGATTTCCGACATCGCCTGCGCCTTGCCGCGGCGCCGTCCGCGCCGTCCTCCGCCCGATTTCTGCAACACGCCCCCACCCATATCAGCTGTCCAACTGGCGGCTGAGGATCGTGGCGAATTCGTCGGCGAAGGCCTCGTATCCCGAGACGATCTGGTCGCTGTCCGATGACAGCTTGTTGTAGAAGATCACCGCCGGGATAGCCGCCAGCAGGCCAAGCCCCGTCGCCAGAAGGGCCTCTGCGATACCGGGCGCGACGACGGCAAGGTTGGTGTTCTGCTGGATCGCGATCTCTTCAAAGGCCGTCTTGATACCCCACACGGTTCCGAACAGGCCCACGAAGGGCGCCGTTGACCCGACCGTCGCCAGGAACGGCAGGCCCTTGCTCAGTTGTTCGGATTCCTTGGCGATCGCCACGTCCATCGAGCGGTCGATCCGCGCCTGAGCGCCGGCAATCAATCCGCCGTCCTGCCGGTGGCTTCGACGCCATTCCAGCATCCCGGCAGAGAATATCTTTTGCGATGCGCCGGTGGGCTGCCCGGCAATCGTGTCGAAAAGCTCGTCCAGCGGCTCGCCCGACCAGAAGGCCTGGTCGAAAAACGAGGATTCCGTGCGGGCACGCCGGAAGTTGATGTGCTTCTGAATGATGATCGCCCATGCCCAGAACGAGGCGATAATCAGCAATATCATCACCAGCTTGACGGTGAAGCTGGCGCGCAAAAACAGCGCAAGAAAGGAGAAATCTATCTCCTGCGCGATCGCAAGGGTTTCCGTTTCCATAAGTCCTGCTCTTTTTGGGGCCGTTTTCTGACCGCTCTCTTTGACCGCAAATTAACGGATGTTGAAGCGGAATGCCAACACAAGCACGTCATCGCCGAAAATTCGTGATGTCAGTGGAAAACTCGGCGAATATCCGCCGGCAACCGGGCGACCGTGCCTGCGTCTGAAAGCGCGACAAGGGTCACAGCCGCATCAAAAAGCACCTCACCGTCGCGCGTGACCTGCTGCCGCAAGACAATCCGCGCGCCTGTGGCCGAAGTGAGAGCCGTGTTGACAACGAGTTCATCGTCAAAGCGCGCCGGACGCAGATAGTCGGCTTCGACGCGGCGCACCGCAAAGACGATCCCATGCCGCTCTTTCAGCACGCTCTGATCGACACCGAGGGACCGGACCCATTCGGTCCGCCCGCGCTCTATGAACTTCAGGTAGTTCGCGTAATAGACGATACCGGCCAGATCGGTATCCTCGTAGTAGACCCGCAGATGGAACTCGTGCGTCACGGCGTCTTTTCCATTCTCGCGAAAAGCCGCAGGGCATGGGCCGGATCGCTGGCAGAGACCGGCATCGCGGAATCATAGGCCGCGCGGATCAGCGCCGCGATTTCGGGCTTCAGGATCGTCGTTCCGTCAGGAAGACGCGCCAGCGGCGATATCGCGGAGAACGCCGTTTCACCCCAGGTCAGCATGGCTTGCACGATCTGGCCCAACGCCAGGATGTCGGCGGGCTGACCGGCCAGCGCCTCATCCATGCGGAGAAAGACAAAGCACGCGCGGATCGCCCCCTGATCGTCGAAGCGGAAGCTGCGGTACTGGTTCGCCCGCGCTTCAGCGAGCCGCTTCACCAGAGTGTCGAGTTCGGGCAGAAGCCTGTCCAGATTCGGAACCTCTGGCAGTTCTTTCCATTCGCGCAGGAAGAAGATCATCAGGTTCACGCCAAGTTCTGGATCGGTTTCTGCGATCTCGTGACGGGCGAGCGTCGCGACAGCCACTATCGCGCCCTTGACGATCTCCAGTGTCCGGTCATCGACACCGAAAACGACCGGTACGATGGGTTGTCCCCAACGCGCAAAGCCATAGCTGCCGTCATTTCGCGTGAACAGGTTTTCAATTTCTTCCGGGGTCACGCCGCCATCCGTCCTATTGCCGGGCCCGCTCAAAGCCCTAAACCCTGCATCTTCAGGGGGCAACCTGCACTATTTCCCGAACAGGTCCGACTGGCCCGCCGTCCGGGGCGCATCCAGACCCAGATGCGTCCACGCCTTCTGCGCCAGCATCCGGCCGCGCGGCGTGCGCTGTACAAGCCCCTGCTGCAGGAGGAAGGGTTCGATGACCTCCTCGATCGCATCGCGGCTTTCCGACAATGCGGCGGACAAGGTTTCGACGCCAACCGGCCCCCCCGAATAATGCTCGGCCATCAGCCCGAGATAACGGCGGTCGGCCCCGTCGAGACCAAGGTGATCCACTCCCAACCGAGTCAACGCCTTGTCGGCAATCGCACGGGTCAGATGGCCGTCCCCCTCGACCACCGCGAAATCGACGACGCGGCGCAATAGCCGCCCCGCGATCCGGGGTGTTCCGCGGGCACGCCGCGCAATCTCCATCGCTCCGTCGGATTCGACCGCGATCCCCAGCAATTTCGCACCGCGGCTGACGATCTCGTGCAATTCGTCGACGGTATAGAATTGCAGTCGCGACGGAATACCGAACCTGTCCCGAAGCGGTGTCGTCAAAAGGCCGAGCCGCGTCGTCGCCCCGACAAGCGTAAAGGGCTGCAGCTCGATCCGCACGGTCCTCGCGGCGGGGCCTTCGCCGATCACGAGATCAAGTTCGAAATCCTCCAAAGCCGGGTAGAGAACCTCCTCGACAACCGGGTTAAGCCGATGAATTTCGTCGATGAACAGAACGTCCCGCGCCTCGAGGTTCGTGAGGATCGCAGCCAGATCGCCTGCCCGCGCCAGAACCGGCCCCGAGGTCATGCGGAAATTGACCCCGAGTTCCCGCGCCATGATCTGCGCCAGCGTCGTCTTGCCCAATCCCGGAGGACCGTAGAACAGCGTGTGGTCCATCGCCTCGCCCCGGCGACGAGCGGATTCGATGAAGACCTTCAGATTGGCGCGCAGTTCTTCCTGACCAATGAATTCGTCCAGAACCTGCGGGCGCAATGCGCGGTCTGCATCCTCGGGCTGTGGAAACGGGCGGAGCGTGGGATCCGGGTCAGCCATGCGTTACCCCTTCGGCGCCAGAAGCTTGAGCGCTGCGCGGATCAGTTCGGGCGTTCCGGCATCTGCGACAGTGTCCGCCGCCTGGGCGACCGCGCGCGCCGCATCGGATGGCCCGTAGCCGAGGTTCTGAAGCGCGGAAAGCGCCTCTGACTGAGCCGAGGAGCTTGCCCTTACCGGCTCGACGACGGCGGCATCCTCGGGCGGATCCGCCTCGGCGCCGACATGTGCCATACCTTCTGCCGACGTTTTGCCGACGCCCATGGCCATGACCGAAGGCGCCTTGTCCTTAAGCTCGTTCACTACGCGCTGCGCGATTTTCGGTCCGACCCCCGGCGCCGCCTTGACCGCATTCCAGTCCCCCAACGCGATCGCACGGGAAACGCCATCCGGCCCCAGCGTCCCGAGGATCGCCATCGACGCCTTGGCGCCGATCCCCTGAACACTCATCAGCAAGCGGTGCCATTCCTTCTCGACCATGCTTGTGAAGCCGAAAAGCTGCAGCAGGTCCTCTCTCACAAGAAGGTCAGTGTAAAGCGCGGCCTGACCCCCCACCGCTGGAAGAGCGGCCAGGGTCCGGTCGGATACGTGAACGACGTAGCCCACGCCGCGAACATCTATCAGGACGTGATCGCCACCGCGGTGGTCAATCCGTCCGGCGATCCTGCCGATCATGCGCCGGCCTTCGTCAGAGCTTCGGCGAGCCGGCCAGCGGATTGGGCGTGATGCGAATGGCAGATCGCGATCGCCAGCGCATCCGCGGCATCCGGCCCGGCGATACCCACACCGGGCAGGTACACCCGCACCATGTGATCCACCTGTCGCTTGTCGGCATGACCGACGCCGACGACGGCTTTCTTGACGGCGTTGGGGGCGTATTCTCCAACGGGAATGCCCGCCTGTGCGGGAACCAGCATCGCAATCCCTCGCGCCTGGCCCAGCTTAAGCGTTGCTGCGCCGTCCTTGTTCACGAATGTCTGTTCGATCGCCGCCACATCGGGGGCATATTGCAGGATCACGGCGGACAGCTGTTGATGCAGGCTGAGCAGGCGCGCCGCCAGATCCGTCCCGACCGAATGGCAGATACCGTTTGCGACATGGGCGAATCGCGACCCCTGGACGTCGATCAGACCCCACCCCATATTCCGAAGGCCCGGGTCGATCCCCAAAATTCGCATGATACTGCCCTGCTTCTTGTTGCTTTTTTATCGATTAGCACGAAACGCGAACATCTGCCAGTCCTCGCTCTGCGACGGTCGAATTTCACGGTTCTCGTCAAAAGGCGCTGACTTTGGTCAAAAAGCGCCATTCGGAAGCCAATTCTCGACATCCGCCGAGAGGCATTTCCGCCAATTTAACAAACGGTTACGACGGTTTTGACGCTATGCATAAGACGCATGATTGCCATGCAAAAATGGCAGTTGCGGCATAGCCCTGCTCCGCCTACTTGCGGTTTCGAGACACGCAGCTCCCCTGCTGAACATTTCGACTGAAGGAAGAATGAAATGACCGCAATCGACACCCTCCGCCCCGTGAGCGGCGCCCGCTTTGGCAACGTGGTCACGAAAACGATGAATGCAATCGTCGCCTGGAATGATGCCCGCGTTACCCGCAAGGCACTGTCCCAACTGACCAACCGCGAACTGGACGATATCGGCCTTTGCCGCAGCGATATCGAGAACATCACGCGCTAAGGTCCGCTGGATCCTACAACCAAAAGGCCGCACCCTCGGGAGCGGCCTTTTTCTTTCCAGAATGTCGGAAGGTTCGGTTTACCGGATGAACGGGCGGATCTGGTCTCCGATCCAGATCGTGACCGGATCGGCCTGCATTGCATAAGCACCCATCTTTTCGACCACGGTACCGCTCTGCAACAACGCCACACGTTGCGCATAGGAGGTCTCTCCCAACTGGGCGTAAAGAAAGCCCTTGAACGCCAGGAGCGTCAGGAGACACAGGAAAAGCCCGCGCAGAGGAAACAGAGAGGTCCGGCGCCTTGGCCGCGCTACGATAAGTCCGTCGTGGTTGACAGTCGCCACATATCCACGGGCAAGCTTCCGGTGGTGGCGGTCAATACGCCTCAGTCGCTGTCCGAACTGGATTTGCTTTGCATCAGCCATAGCAGCCTCGTCACACTAGCCCCCGCCAATCCATGCAGAGTCCCGGTGAAATGCGGCAGAAATATGGCACGCTCGCCGTTTCCGCCCTATTTCAGTGAGTTAGCTTGAATCGAAGCGCAAAGAGAGGGTTGTCCACTCTACAATTTCTTGTCTTTCACACAGATTGTATCCAACGGAGCGATAAACGCGCAGCACCTCGTCCGCCTGTTCATTGAGGATTCCCGAAAGGATCACGAATCCACCCGCTGCACTTGCGAGGGCCATTTCAGGCGCAAGATCGATCAGTGGTCCCTTCAGGATGTTCGCGAAGATCAAATCGAAAGGCGCGGCGGCGTGCAGGGTCGCGTGGTCCAATCCCGCTGCCGCAACACATTGCACCCGACCCTGCAGGCCATTCGCCGCGACATTGGCCTCGGCCACCTCGACGGCCACATCATCAATGTCACTGGCCAGTATCGTTCCCGGCAGCACCTTCGCCGCGGCCATCGCCAGAACCGCCGTCCCACAGCCGATATCGACGACGCTGGTCCCGCGGAAACCGTCGGCCAGAAGTTTCTCGAACGCCTGCAGACATCCCAGCGTCGTGCCATGATGCCCGGTGCCGAATGCCATCGCGGCCTCGATCAGCAGAGGTATCGCGTCGGAGGGCACATTGTCGGCATCGTGGCTGCCATGAACGAAGAACCGGCCCGCCTGCACCGGCGAAAGCTCACGCCGGACTTTCGCGACCCAGTCCTGCTCCGGCAGTTCTGAGACCGTGAACGGTTTTGCACCATGCATAGCAGCGAGCAGTGCCAGTCCGGCCTCATCCGGCGGCTCGACGAAATAGCCTCCGACCTCCCAAAGTCCGGACCCGTCTTCGATCTCGAACACCCCGATTCCAGTTGCCTCGGGTGACAGACGCTCCATCGCCTGCGCAAGCGCCTCGGCGGCGGCGTTGCCAGCCAAAGTCGTCAGGGCGGTGTAGGTCGGCATCAAGCGGTCCGTTCGTTATTCGGCGGGCGTGGCGGCAAAGCGCGAAAAGATGGTTTCGTTGCCCGGTTCCGGGTGCCGGGGAATAAGCAGCGACAACCCCAGTGAAACAGCGGCCATGGCCGCCGCAAGCGCGAAAACGGCGCCGGGAGACGTGATCCAGAGATAGCCGAGTAGCGCCGGCAGGAACACTGCGGCGATATGGTTGATCGTGAAGGAAACGGCTGCCGTAGGTGCGATGTCCTGCGGATCGGCAATCTTCTGGAAATAGGTTTTCAGCGCAAACGCAAGCGCGAAGAAGAGGTGGTCGATGACGTAGAGACCTGCCGCCAGCACCACCCCCCAGCCGAAATAGTAGATGCCACCATAAGAAAGAAATACCGCGATCAGCCCGATATACTCGAAGTTCAAGGCTCTCCGCTCTCCCCAACGGGCCACTGCATGGCCCATCACCGGCGCGAAAAGCATGTTGGCGACGAAGTTGATCAGGAAAAGCGCCGTGATCTCGTGGACTTCGAAACCGAAACGCTCGACCATCATAAAAGCCGCGAACACCACGAATATCTGGCGTCTGGCACCCGACATGAACTGCAGCGCGTAGTAGAGCCAATAGCGCCGCCGCAGGACGAAGGACTTGAACTGTGGATGCGGCGCTTCGAACTGGGGATAAGCCAGAAAGCAGAAGATCGCGATCGCCGCGGTAACGCCGCCGGAAACCAGATACACAAAGCTGTATGACAGATCGAATGCCTGCCAGGTGACCACCAGCAGCCCGTAAGACAGCAGCGACGCCGCCGCGCCGATGCCCATGATCCACCCCAAGGTCTGAGGGGCACGCTGCTTTTCAATCCATTGCAGTTGCAGTGACTGATTGACCGTCTCGAAATAGTGAAACCCGATGGACGAGATCATCGTCACGGTCAGCAGCCCGCCGAAACTGGGAAACCACGCGGTCACGGCGGTCGCGGCACCCAGCATCAGAAGTGCTACGGTTCCCAAAATCTGCTCGCGCATGAAGATGATTATCGCGATTACCCCGATCGCCAGGAAGCCGGGGATCTCGCGTATCGTATGAAGCCAGCCGATCTCGACGCCGGTGAAACCCGCCGCTTCGATGACGAAATTGTTCAGGAGCGCGGACCATGTATTGAACGCGATCGGCATCGCGAAGGCGAACAGGAACAACAAGGCAACCGGCCGGCGCCAAGCTGGCATGTCTTGGGCAGTTTCCGTTCCGACGATGCGCATCCCATTCGCATAATCCCAAACCGGAACCGTTGCGAGGGACAAAACATATTCCCTGTTGCGAATTCGATCTGATCTGGATCAAGGACCGACCGAAGATTTCGGTGCAGAGAATGCGCAGGAAACCGGAGCCTGCAAATGGATATTGTGCAGATCGTCGACCAGTTGGGGGAAACACCCACAGCGGCGCTTTTCGGGTTGATGACCGGCGCCATCTTCGGCGTCGCCGCGCAAAGATCCGCGTTCTGCCTTCGCGCGGCCACAGTGGAATTCGCGAGAGGCGAGTTGGGGCCGAGAATGGCGGTTTGGCTTCTGACCTTTTCCACGGCGCTGGTCTGGGTCCAGGCAGCAGAGATGTCTGGCCTTATGCGCTCTTCGGAGGCTCGAATGATGGCGGTGACGGGCTCTTGGTCGGGAGCGATCCTCGGAGGTCTGCTGTTCGGCGTCGGGATGGTTCTGGCGCGGGGGTGTTCTGGTCGACTGCTGGTTCTTGCTGCCACAGGCAACCTGCGCGCTCTGGTGTCCGGTCTGATCTTTGCGGTTGTCGCGCAAATGTCGCTTGCGGGCTGGCTGGCACCGCTGCGGGACAGGGTCGCGGGGCTTTGGGTCACGCCGGGCGGGCGTAATCTGCATGCGCTCGGATCACTCGGGCTTCCGACCGGAAGCGGCCTGGCACTGGGGCTAACGCTAGCACTTTTGGCAA
>CALOEL010000016.1:0-13636 GCA_942492375.1 uncultured Alphaproteobacteria bacterium | reverse complement strand
CGGCACGGCCGAGTTCCGCTGGTCAGACAGGCCAGAAGACCGCACTGCGCTTTGGAAGATGCGCCACCAGGCCTATTACGCCTGTCTTGCGCTGCGCCCCGGCGCCCGCGCGCTGGTCACCGACATCTGCGTGCCGATCTCGCGCCTTGCGGAGGCGGTCGAGGAAACCCGCGCCGAGATCGCGGCCTCGCCGCTACAAGGACCGATCCTCGGTCATGTCGGGGACGGAAACTTCCACGCGGTGCTGCTGGTCGATCCGGCGAACAGAGCCGAGATGGATCAGGCGCAGGCCCTTGCCGGGCAGATGGCGGACCGCGCGCTTCGTCTCGGCGGCACGATCACCGGAGAACATGGCGTCGGCATGGGCAAGCTGGCCTATATGGAGCGCGAGCATGGCGAGGGCTGGTCGGTGATGGCCGATATCAAGCGCGCGCTCGACCCGCAGAACATCCTCAATCCCGGCAAACTCGTCCAGATGACCTGAGGCGATCAGCCCGCCAGCAGCGCCTTTGCGGCACCCCTGGCCTCGTCGGTCACGATATCGCCGGCCAGCATCCTTGCGACCTCGTCGACGCGCGCCTGTTCATCGAGCGGCAGCACGGTCGAGGTCGTCATCCCGTCCGCCACCGCCTTTTCGACCCGCCAGTGATGGCGCCCCCTCGCGGCGACCTGCGGCGAATGGGTTACAACCAGAACCTGAGTGTTTTCAGCAAGTTGCGCCAGCCTTCGTCCGACGGCATCGGCGGTCGCGCCACCGACGCCCCTGTCGATCTCGTCGAAAATCAGGGTAAGCCCGTCGGCGCGGCGCGTCAGGCAGACCTTGAGCGCCAGCAGGAACCGGCTCAGCTCTCCGCCGGAGGCGATCCGGTTGAGCGGTCCCGCCGGCGCGCCGGGATTGGTCGCTACGGTGAACGCGACGTCATCGATCCCTTCCGGCCCCGGATCCGACGGCGTGATCTCGGTAGCAAAAACCGCGCGTTCCATTTTCAGCGGCGCAAGCTCGGCCGCCATCGCGGCGTCAAGCCGCTTTGACGCGGATTGACGGCTGGCCGACAACTCCTCGGCAAGGCGGTCGTAATCCGCCTTGGCCTTGTCGACCGACCGGCGCAATGCCTGCAGATCGGCCTCGCCGCCCTCCAGCGTGGTCAGCTTCGCGCGAAGGCCGTCGGCGAAGCCAGCCAGGTCATCGGGTCGAATTCCGTGCTTGCGCGCCAGACCCCGGATCGCGAACAGCCGTTCCTCAACCAGTTCCAGTTCCGCGGGATCGAAGGCCATCTCTCGCTGGAAATCCTCGACCGCGGCCTGAGCCGAGCCCAGTTCGTCAAGCGCCCGGCCCAAAGCCGCCAACGCGGCATCAAGCCCCCCCTCGGCCCGGTCCGCGGCACCTTCGAGCCATCGCAGCGCATCGACCAGAAGCGTTTCGGCACCGTCGCCGCCAATGGCGGCATGCGCCTTGGCGATATCCTCGCCGATCTTCTCGGAGGCTTGCATCAAGCGGCGGCGGGTGTCGAGCAACTCTTCCTCGCCGGGTGCCGGGTCCAGCCGGTCCAGTTCCGCGACGGCATGGCGCAGGAATTCCTCTTCCTTGGCCACCTCGGCAAGGGCCGCCTCGGCACGCTGCAACCGTTTCTCGGTTGCCGAAAGCTCGCGCCAAGCGCCGCGCACGCTGTCGACCCGGTCGCCGAGCTGACCGAAGTCGTCCAGCAGCAAGCGGTGACCACGCGGGTTCAGCAGGCCGCGGTCGTCGTGCTGGCCGTGCAGTTCCACAAGCCGGTCGGACAACTGGCGCAAGACCTCGCCGCTGACCCGGCGGTCATTGACCCAGGCCGTCTTGCGGCCGTCCAGCCCATTGATACGGCGCAGGATCAGTTCGTCGGCATCGGGCAATCCGGCCTCTTCCAGCACTTCGCGGGCCGGATGGCCCGGCTCGAGATCGAAGACGGCGACGACTTCGCCCTGCTCGGCGCCGGCCCGGACCAGTTCGGCCCGGCCCCGCCAGCCCAGCACGAAGCCGAGCGCGTCGAGGAGAATGCTTTTTCCGGCGCCGGTCTCGCCGGTCAGCACGTTCAGCCCCGGCTGGAATTCAAGCTCCAGCCGGTCGATGATCAGCATATCGCGGATGTCGAGACCCCTGAGCATGGTCCCCGGACCCCCTGCCCTAGGTCAGAGCCATTCGCCGCGCACGACCTGGCGATAGATCCTGCCCAGCCAGCTGTCGCCCGACGCCTCGGGCCGCAGGCCCCGACCACGCAGCAAGCTGAAGCTGTCCTGATACCATTCGGTCGAGCGATAGTTGTGCCCCAGGATCGCCGCCGCTGTCTGGGCTTCGGCATCAAGACCCAGGGCCAGATAAGCCTCGACAAGGCGGTGCAGGGCTTCGGGCGTGTGGGTCGTCGTCTGGAATTCTTCCACCACAACACGGAAGCGGTTGATCGAGCTGGTGTAGTGCTTCTGGCGCAGGTAGTAGCGCCCGATTTCCATCTCTTTACCCGCCAGGTGGTTGAACGCCAG
This sequence comes from uncultured Alphaproteobacteria bacterium, assembly GCA_942492375.1. Taxonomy (GTDB): domain Bacteria; phylum Pseudomonadota; class Alphaproteobacteria; order Rhodobacterales; family Rhodobacteraceae; genus JAHEAO01. The sequence continues at coordinate 11,125 of CALOEL010000016.1, read as the reverse complement.
ATCGAACTTAAGCGACGCCGACCGCGCGTATTCGCTGTCCGGGTACTTCTCGATCACGGCACGCAGAGCCTGCAGCGCCTGGAACGTCAGGCCCTGGTCGCGGCCGACATCGTCGATCTGGTCATAGTAGGACAGCGCCAGAAGATACTGCGCATAGGCGGCATCCTCTTCGGCCGGGTAGAAATCCAGGTAGCGCTGCGCGGCCGCTCGGCTGTTGGGATAATCGCGATCCTTGTGATAGGCGAAAGCCTGCATGATCAGCGCCCGCTTGGCCCATTCCGAATAGGGATAAAGCCGCTCGATCTCGCTGAAATAGTAGGCGGCATCGTCGGGCTGGCGGTTTACGAGTTCGTATTCGCCACGCTGAAAGATGTCCTCGGCCGAAAAGTTGTCGAGCGGTGCGCCAGTCTGCGCGCCGCCGCCACATGCCACAAGCAGAACGAGGCCCGAAAGCGCCGTCACATTCCTGCTGATTGACCCGGCCCTTGCCCTCAGTCGCCTACCCAATCCCAAACCCTCGCAAAACCTATCCTGCCCGCATACTGCTACAGTGGTCCTAGCACAGATGAAACCCCCGCAAAACGGCTTTGAACTCGTTTCATCGACGGGGATCAAGCGACGGCGGGAATATCCCCATGGCGCACGCCCACGCCGGGAAGACGGCGGGCGCAGTCATCGCTGCAGGTTCTCAGACGGTAGGCATCGCGATCGGCGAACAACGCGCGCAACAGCTTGTTCGTCAGCGCGTGTCCGGCCCGATTGCCCGAATAGCGTCCGAAGATGGGAGCGCCTGCCAAGGCAAGGTCGCCAAGCGCATCCAGCATCTTGTGGCGCACCGCCTCGTCCTGGTGGCGCAACCCGCCGGGAGACAGCACGCTGCCGCCATCGACGACGACGGCATTGCTGAGGGTCCCGCCAAGCGCCAGACCATTCGCGCGCATCATTTCGACATCGCTTTGGCTGCAGAACGTGCGGCTGTCGCACAGTTCGCGCACAAACGCGCCGTTCGCCATGTTCAGCGTCTTGGACTGACGGCCAATGGCCGGCGCGTCGAAGTCGATCCTGAATTCGATCTCAAAGATATCGGAGGGCGAAAGCGTCGCCGTGGCCAGACCGTTGCGCACCGAGACGGGCCGGAGGATCTCGATCGCCTGCACCGGCTTGTCGAGCCGCCGCACGCCACGGGACAGGATGCCATCGACGAAGGGAGCCGCGCTGCCATCGAGGATCGGGATTTCAGGGCCGTCCACCTCGACCAGCGCATTGTGGATGCCGCAACCCGCCAAGGCTGCCATCACATGCTCGACCGTCGAAATCTCTACCCCGGCTGCGTTGCGCAGCCTGGTGCAAAGTGGGGAGGCCACGACGAAATCCCACCGGGCCGGAACGACCGAGTCGCCAAGCCTTATATCCGTACGCCGGAACGAGATTCCATGATCGGCGGGGGCCGGGTGAATGGTCATCCCGACGCGAGCGCCGGAATGCAAGCCCGCACCCTCGAAGGGAACCGAAGTCTTGATCGTAGTTTGCAAAGCGTGCCTCAACGGTTTTTTTATTGCGACGGTCCCCCCCCGGATTTCGCCGCCTTCATCCGCGTAACGAGAGGCCAGCAATAGCTCAACTCAATCTTTGCAACGCTCTGAAACATCGGGAATCACAATGCGCGGCTTTTTGCCGAAAGGTATCATCGGCCGTTTGAAAGCATTGATAACAAACGAAAAGGGCCAGCATCTGCCAGCCCCTTCTCGCAAAATCGTGAGGTGCTTTTAGTTCGCCTGGCGTCGCAGGAAGGCTGGAATCTCGATCTTTTCCTGTTCGGGATTTGGCTCCCGCTCGGGTTCGACGGCACGCATCTGCGGCTGCTGGCGGGTCACTGTCGCTTGCCGTTCCTGGGGCGCTTCGCCATGATGACCGGTCATCCGGTTGATCAGGCTGTTGATCGCGAAACGGGGCTTTTCCTGTGGCTGGTGATTGGCCATTCCGGGCCGCGTCTGGTGCGCAGGCACCTTGTTGACCGCCGCGTGAAGCCGGGCCAGCGCCGCTGGTGTCGGGGTTCCCGCCGCAGGAGCCCGCGGAGCGACGAACTGCTCCTCGGCCGGAGCTTCGGAGTAATCGTCATGCTGCGGCTGGAACTCTGCGACACGCGGCTGGTAGGCGGGCGGCGGCAGGTCGTCCTGCTCTTCGATGCGCGGCTCTTCCCGACGCGGCGCCGGTGCTGCGACCTGAGGCTCGATATCCTTGAAAAGGCTCGGTTCGGGCTGTTCGGCCTGAGGTTGCTGTTCCTGCCACTGTGGCTGGTGTTCCCGCGCGACCAGATCCTCCTCGATCTTCGCTGCGATCGGGGCGACCTTTTCCTCGACCTTCTCGGCCGATTGCAGCGGCGCGGCCATTGACCGGCGCGGAACCGGAATGTCGTGGACGGATTCGCTGGCGTCGATGCCGGTGGCAACTACCGAGACGCGCATCGCCCCTTCCATATCGGTGTCGAGCGTCGAGCCGACGATGATGTTCGCGTCTGGATCGACCTCTTCGCGGATACGGTTCGCGGCCTCGTCCAGTTCGAACAGCGTCAGGTCGTAGCCGCCGGTGATGTTGATCAGGACGCCCTTGGCGCCGCGCAGGCTGATTTCGTCGAGCAGCGGATTGGCGATCGCCTTTTCGGCGGCCTGGATCGCGCGGTCCTCGCCATTCGCCTCGCCGGTGCCCATCATCGCCTTGCCCATCTCGTCCATCACCGCGCGGACATCGGCGAAGTCGAGGTTGATCAGGCCCGGCCGGACCATCAGGTCGGTGACACCCTTCACGCCCTGGTAAAGAACGTCGTCGGCCATGCTGAAGGCTTCGGTGAAGGTGGTCTTTTCGTTGGCCAGACGAAACAGGTTCTGGTTCGGGATAATGATCAGCGTATCGACCATCTTCTGGAGCGTCTCGATGCCTTCGTCCGCCTGACGCATCCGCTTGGCGCCTTCGAACTGGAACGGCTTGGTCACGACGCCCACCGTCAGGACGCCAAGCTCGCGTGCGGCCTGGGCAATGATCGGCGCGGCGCCCGTGCCGGTTCCGCCGCCCATGCCGGCGGTGATGAAGCACATATGCGCACCGGCGAGATGATCGACGATCTCCTCGATCGTCTCTTCCGCCGCGGCGGCGCCGACCGAGGGGCGCGCACCGGCGCCAAGACCTTCGGTAACCTTGATCCCCATCTGGATCTTGGCTGGGGCAGTAGACTGCTGCAGCGCCTGAGCATCGGTGTTCGCGACAACGAATTCGACCCCTTCAAGCTGCTTCTCGATCATGTTGTTGACCGCGTTGCCGCCAGCGCCGCCGACACCGAACACCGTGATGCGGGGTTTCAGGTCATCCTGTTCGGGCATCTTCAAATTCAATGTCATAGATCTGTCCGCCTGTTTTTTGTTCCGGCCGTTCGCGTCGACCGTGAAACGCCACCTTTTGCGCAATTTAATCAGAGTCGGCCCCGACGTCACCCAAAAAACACGGATTTGCTACAAAATATAGTAGATATATTGACCAACCCAGCGGGATTTTGCCGATTTATCGAGATGTTGGGCAGCGCAGTTCGTTCACCACCAATTGCGGCGGTGCCATCTTGAGAATCGCCGCAACGCCGACGTGGCGGAACCGACTCACTCCAAAGTTGTCAAGGCGACTGCTCGGCCTGCCTCGGGTCTCTGCGGACCCTGTGGATAACTATAACACTTTCGGCCGGTATTTCCACGCTGATTCTCGGCACTTCTCCGGATTACCAATTGTCGCGGAACCATTTCACGGCGCGTTTCAGAGAGCGCGCCGGATAGCGTTCTGCCGGGATCTCGAAGTCCCACCATTCATCCTGGGGATGGGCGGCGAACAGGCACAGGCCCACCGCCGAGGCGAAGGAGGCCCCTGTCGCCGCCTGCGGCAGGCCCTGCACCCGAAGCGGGCGTCCGATCCTGACCTGCTGGCCAAGGATCTTCGGCGCAAGCCCGTCCAGCCCGGGGATCTGGCTGGCGCCACCGGTCAGCACGATCTGCTGGCTCGGCAGGTGTTCGAACCCCGCCGCATCCAGCCGGGCACGCACCTCTTCCAGAATCTCCTCGACACGTGGCCGCATGATTCCGATCAGCTCTGTCCGGCTGACGGTTCGGCGGTCATGTTCCCAGTCGCCGGTATCGCCGCCGATCTCGATCATCTCCCGGTCGTCCATGCCGGTGGCGTGAACCCCGCCGTAGAAGGTCTTGATCCGCTCGGCCGTGGCGAACGGCACTTGCAGGCCCTTCGAGATATCCATCGTCACGTGATCGCCGCCCATCCGGACGCAATCGGCGTAGATCATGTGCTTCTTGATGAAGATCGACAGGCCGGTGGTGCCGCCGCCCATGTCGATACAGGCAGAGCCCAGTTCCTGCTCGTCCTCGACCAAGCTGGAAATGCCCGAGGCATAGGCCGAGGACGCGATGCCCGCCAGTTCCAGATCACAGCGCTTGATGCAGTAAAGCAGGTTCTGGATCACGTCGCTGTCGACCGTCAGCAAATGCATGTCGACGGCAAGCTTGTTGCCGATCTGCCCGCGCGGATCGCCCATGCCGCTGCGGTGATCGAGCGCGAAGTTGACCGGCTGGGCGTGCAAGACCTCGCGCCCCTGCCCGTAGTCGGGAACGTCGCAGGCGGCCAGCGCTCGGGCGACATCCTGCTCGCTGACCTGGCTGTCATGCAGTTCGATCGAACCGGCCAGACCGTATGAGCGGGGTTCGGCGCCCGAAAAGCAGGCAATGACGTGGTCGACGCGGACATTGGCCATCTTCTGCGCTGCCTGAACCGCGGTTCGGATCGCCCGTTCGGTTTCCTGCATCGTGTCGATCTCGCCAAACCGCACGCCGCGCGAACGTGTGGTCGCCGCGCCGATGATCCGGAACGAGGATTGGCCGGCCATGGACCCGACCCCGTCGCCGTCGCGGAAATCGCCGGGCCCGTCGAAGCGCAGGATCAGGCAGGCCGTCTTGGATGTTCCGACATCCAGGATGGCGATCACGCCGCGTTGCATCGAGGCCTTTCGCATGTTCCGCATTGCCCGCTGAGTGGAATAGAGGTCCATCATCTTGTCTCCGCTTCCGTTCCTGTGGCCGTGATCCGATGTAGTTCGTTCAGCGCCGGCGCGGCGATCCGCAGCGTCGGCCGGTTTTCGTTGCGCATGTCGACAACCAGCACGTCGCGCCCCAGCAAATCCTGTGCCTGCTGCAGCGCCATCACCTGTTCCAGCGCCGCGACCGGCTGCTCCTCAGGCAACAGGATCATCTGCTCGCGGTCCAGCGCCAGCGACCAGCGGCGCTCACCCATGCGGACCAGCCCCCGGATACGTTCGGCGACAGGCTCGGCCGTGGCGAGAATCTCCAGCGCTTCGGGGACCGCATTGTCCGCACCGCGCCCGGCGATCAGCGGCAGGTCCATCCTGTCGGCATGAGAGTCGATCGGCGCGACCGGATTGCCGTCGCGATCCAGCAGTTCCAAGCCAGTTTCGTGTCTCCAGACAACGGCGGGGACGCGCTCGCGCACCTGCACCTGAAGAACGCCGCCGGGTCTTATCCTCAGATCCGCGCGGGCGACGGCGTCAAGGTTCTGGATGATGTCCTGCATGGCGGGCAGATCCAGATCGAAAGAGCTGATTGGGAAGTCTACTGGAACGGCCTCGCGGATATCCTGCGCGATATCCTCCGACGCGCCATCGATCGCCATGAGCTTCACCATGAATTCCGGGCGCTCCTGGATGGACTGGCGTATCTCTGCGGTCTTGTTGCGGAGCGCCTCGATATTGGCCGGATCGTTCAGATAGGACAGCACCAGCGCGGCCACCAGCAGCACGGGCAGGCCGACGCGAAGAAGGCGCCGGAAGGTCGGCGTCAGCCAGAGCCGGTGCATCCGGTATGCCGCGCGGCTGGGCGCCGGGTCACGGAATGGCTTCAGCGGTCGCATGACGCGTCCTCCACCATCCATTTGCAGAAATCGGGGAAGGAAATGCCGCAATGCGCGGCCTGTTCAGGCGAAAGCGAGGTCGGCGTCATGCCGGGCTGGGTGTTGGTTTCCAGCAGGATCAAACCATCGAGACCCCTCGCCTCATCCCACCGGAAATCGGCGCGGCTGACGCCCCGGCATCCCAGCGTCTCGTGCGCGCGCAGTGCGTAATCGAGGCAGGCATCGAATATCTCGGACGGCAGATCGGCCGGGACCTCGTGCCGAGAGCCGCCTTCGGCATACTTGGCGTGGTAGTCATACCAGCCGTCGGTGATGATGTCGGTCACTGTCAGGGCGCGGTCGCCCATCACGGTCGTGGTCAGCTCGCGCCCCGGCACGTAGCTTTCGACCATCACCTGATCCGGCATCTCTCGGGCCAGTTGCGGCGGGCCGTTGGCGGCCTCCGTCACGATGTAGACGCCGACAGAGGAACCTTCATTATTTGGCTTCACAACATAGGGCGGCGGCAGGACATGCCGCGCCTCGACGTCTTCGCGGGTTGCGATGACACTATCGACGACCGGCAGACCGGCCGCGCGGAAGGCCGCCTTGGACCGCTGCTTGTCCATCGCCAGGGCCGAGGCCAGAACGCCCGAATTGGTGTAGGGAATGCGCAGCCATTCCAGCATTCCCTGCACGCAGCCATCCTCACCCCAGCGGCCATGCAGCGCATTGAAGACGACATCGGGGGCGATCTCGGCCAGACGTGCAGCCAGATCCGGACCCGCGTCCAGTTCCACCACGTCAAACCCTGCTTCCCGCAGCGCGGCAGCGCATTCGCGCCCCGAGGACAGCGACACCTCCCGCTCTGCCGAGGGGCCGCCCTTCAGTACCGCCACTTTGGGGGATGTCCTGCTCGACAGTCCCACTGGTGCCTCTTTACCGGACCTTTTGCATGGTCCTTTTCATCATTCTTTTTCAGGGGCCGGTTCGCCGACCCGCATGATTTCCCATTCTAAACAGATGCCACTGTTTTGGAATACCTTTTTTCGAACCTCTTCGCCCAGTCCTTCCAGATCTGCGGCAGTTGCGCCACCGGTGTTCAGCAGGAAGTTCGGATGCATTTCCGACATCTGCGCCCCGCCCCGCCGCGCGCCGCGCAATCCGGCCTCGTCGATCACCTTCCAGGCCTTCAATTCATGGCTGTCATCCGCCCGTCCCGTGCTGGAATATCCGGCGGGATTGCGGAACGTCGAACCGGCGCTGCGTTCCTTCGTCGGCTGGGTGGCGTCCCGCTTGGCGATCTGGGCATCCATCCTGGCGTCCAGTGAGGCGGGATCACCCTTTTGGCCCTCGAACGTCGCCTCGATCAGCACCCAACCTTCGGGCAAGGCCGACCGGCGATATCCGAAATCCATTTCGGCGGCCGTCAGGGTCACCGCCTCTCCCTTTCGCGTAAGCGCACGGGCCGAAACCAGGTGATCGGCGACATAGGATCCGTAGCAGCCCGCATTCATCCGGACTGCGCCCCCGATCGCACCGGGAATTGTCCTGAGGAACGTCAGGTCCACACCTGCGGCCGCGGCCTTGCGCGCCACATGCGCGTCAAGCGCGGCGGCGCCCGCCGTGACACGGCACCCCGCGACCTCGATCGCATTGAACCCACGGCCCAGCCTGATCACCACTGCCCGGAGACCCCCGTCGCGTACGATCAGGTTCGAACCGACACCCATCGGAAATACCGGTATCGCGGGGTCGAGCCCCTTCAGGAAATCGGCCAGATCGGCCTCGTCGGCCGGCTGGAACAGCCAGTCCGCCGGCCCGCCGATCCGCAGCCACGTCAGATCGGCCAGCGGTCGGTCCGGCGTCAGGACGCCTCTTACCTTCGGCAGATCGTTCACTCGACGCCCCGGCGGCCCGTCCTGCCGACCTGACGGATCCAGCGCCAGAGGTAGAAGACCGGCCAACGCAGCAGCGACGCGCCGGCGGCCAATGTTATCAGCCCGACGATCGGGCCGTTCTGGTAGGTGACATAGCCCAGCAGCGGAACGCCGAGGGCAATGAGGAGATAGGCCGCGGGCCAGTGGCTTCGCCGGCTTGGGAACATCGCTATGACATTCGCAGCAACCATCCACATCAGAGCCAGGATTAGGGAAGTGCTCATGTCTCTGGCTCCTTCAATTCTTCCGGCAGAACCACCGGCTTACCGAATGCGCGACGCAGGAAATAGATCATCGGGTTGCGGAACATCGAGAGCGCCGCCGCAAGACAGACCGCGACGACCCAAACCCCATGCTGGTAGCCCAGAAACGCCAGCAGGAACGGCGCGGCGATCAGCAGCGTGATGCCGGGCGCATATTGGCGCCGCATCGGCAGCATCGCCGTGAACGCCGAGGCGATGGCCCAGAGGCAGGCCAGGATCAGCGACCAGCTCAAGACGCCAGCCTCGCCGGCAGGTTGTTGGCCCAGCCGCTGATCGTGCCGGCCCCGAGACAGACCACGATATCGCCCGGCCGCGCCTCTTCGCGCACCAGCTTTTCCACATCATCTTCGTTGCGGACCGATCTGGCATGGCGGTGCCCGTGTCGCACCAGCCCCGCCACAAGATCGTCGCCGCTGGCGCCCGGAATGGGGTCTTCGCCCGCGGCATAGACCTCGGCGATGCCGACGACATCGGCTTCGTTGAAACAGCCGCAGAAATCCTCGAACAGGCTCGAGAGCCGGCTGTAGCGGTGCGGCTGATGGATCGCGATGACCCGGCCCTCACTTGCCTGTCGCGCGGCCTTGAGCACGGCGGCGATCTCGACCGGGTGGTGGCCGTAATCGTCGATGATCGTGACGCCGTCGACTTCTCCGACCTTGGTGAAACGCCGGTTGACACCGCCGAACCTGGCCAGGGCCTGCTTGATTTCGGAGGCCTTCATCCCGAGATGCCGCGCCACCGCGACGGCCGCCAGCGCGTTCGAGACGTTGTGATCTCCGGGCATCGGCAGCGAACAGCCCTCGACCACCATTTCGTCGGCCTGCAAGGCGATGTCGAACTTCGCCACACCCTTCTCGAAGCGCAGATTGACAGCCCTGACATCGGCCTGCGCATTGAACCCGAAGGTCACGACGCGGCGGTCGGTGATCTTGCCGACCAGCGACTGCACCTCTGGATGATCGGTGCAGCAGACCGCCAGCCCGTAGAACGGGATGTTCGAAACGAAATCGAGAAACCCCTGCCGCAGGTTTTCGATACTGCCCCAATGCTCCATGTGCTCGGGATCGATATTCGTCACGATAGCGATGGTCGCAGGCAGACGATTGAAGGTGCCGTCGGATTCATCGGCCTCCACGACCATCCATTCACCCTGCCCCATCCGCGCGTTCGACCCATAGGCATGGATGATCCCGCCATTGATGACGGTCGGGTCAAGCCCGCCCGCATCCAGCAAAGTCGCGACAAGCGTGGTCGTTGTGGTCTTGCCATGAGTGCCGGCAACGGCAACGTTGGATTTGAGCCGCATCAGTTCGGCCAGCATTTCCGCCCGCCGCACGACAGGCAACCCCATGTTGCGCGCCGCATCCAGTTCCGGATTGCCGCGCTTGATGGCCGAAGAGATGACGACCACTTCGGCGTTTTCGAGGTTCTCGGCACATTGGCCCTCGAAGATCGTGGCGCCTAGCGATTTCAACCGATCGGTGATCTTGCTGGTTTTCAGGTCGGACCCCTGAACCGAATAGCCGTGATTCAGCAGGACTTCGGCGATCCCCGACATTCCGATGCCCCCGATACCGACAAAATGGATCGGTCCCATCTCGGTGGGAAGTTTGGTCGCCGCGCTCATGCGTCCTGTCCTCTGCCCGCCAACCCCTCGACCATTTCGACCAGCCGTTCGGTCGCGTTCGGTCGGGATACCTCCAGGGCGGCATGGGCCATTTGTACCGCCGCTTCCGGATTGGAAAAGACGGTTTCTATCTGCTCCGCAAGCGATGCGGGTTCAAGCCTCGATTCCGGAATCAATATGGCTGCCCCGGCGGCAACGAGGCCGCGCGCATTGGCGGTCTGGTGGTCGCCGGTGGCGACAGCGTAGGGGATGAGGATCGAAGGCCTGCCGATCACGCTGATATCCGCGACCGACGAGGCCCCCGCCCTGCTGATGACCAGCTGTGCTTCGGAGATGCGGCGCGGCACATCGGTGAAGAACGGCTGCACGTCGGCACTGATACCGGCGGTGGCATAGGATGCCGCGACCCGGCCCTGATCCTCCTCGCGCGCTTGGTGCGAAACGCGCAACCGGCTGCGCAACCCATCAGGCAGCCCGGCGACAGCTTCGGGCACGACGTCGGACAGAATGCGCGCACCTTGCGAACCGCCGATCACGAGAAGCGACATGGGATAGTCGCCTGGCGGAATGTAGGGCGCCCCAGCCTTGTCCAGCACGGAGGCGCGCACCGGGTTGCCCGTATGCACATGTACGATGCCGCCCGGCAGCTTGGTCGGCCAGGTCCCGCAAGCGACGGCGTTCACGCGCTCCTTGCGAGCGAAGAATTCGTTGACCCGCCCCAGAACGCCGTTCTGTTCGTGGATCATGCGGGGAAGACGCAGGATCTTCGCCGCTGAAAGCGCCGGTATGGAAGGATAGCCGCCGAAGCCGACAACCACGGCGGGCCGGTCGCGGAACATCCCCAGAACCGCAGAGGCGACGCCACCCGCAATGCGGAACGGCGCCGCGAGCTTTGCCGCCGCCCCGCCGCGCGCGAATGTGGCGCTGGCGACTTTCTCGATCGTCACGAGATGCGGAAATCCGCCCGTGTAGCGGGCGCCGCGCTCGTCGGTGGACAGCTTCACGCGCCATCCCCGCCGCAGCATCGCCTCTGCAAGCGCCTGCGCGGGGAACATATGCCCGCCAGTGCCGCCGGCGGCGATGACCAGAAGCGGGCCAGCCATGACCTAGCGCCCCCGCTGGATCAGGATATCCCCGATCTCGCCCTGTGGCCGGGTCCGGGTGAATGCCAGTAGCGCGCCCACGGCGATCCCGCCCGCGATCAGGGACGAGCCGCCGTAGCTTACGAACGGCAGGGTCATGCCTTTGGCCGGAAGCATGCGCACGGCCACGCCGATATTGATCATGGCCTGGACACCGAAGATGCAGGCCAGACCCGTCCCGGCGAGTCGGATGAACGGGTCGCGCTC
>CALOEL010000015.1:125000-133121 GCA_942492375.1 uncultured Alphaproteobacteria bacterium | reverse complement strand
ACACCTCCGCTCGGATCAAGGCTTCGAACGAGCCGACGATGATGAGGTACACCGCCAGTCCCAGGCGGTGACATCGCCCTCGAAGCCGAAGGGCAAGCTCAGGTGCTGGGTGACCGCCTGCTACCCCGGGCGGAATCGTCCACGACGTCCGCCAGCATGGCGTCGGCAAGTACGGGCCGCCGACGAAATCCTGCTACAACGAAGAGCAGGAAGGCCAGATAATCGCCGAACTGATCGAGCTGGATGGCCGCGCTGAGCACGGGCAACGGTGATCAGCGTGCACATGAATGCGCGATGCTTGCCGATGGATCTGCCCAGCCACAGCCAGAATGGAATCGCCGAGCCCACGATGAAACGGGCCGGGCGAAGGCGCCGATCGTGGAGCTGCTGATGTCGCGAATGGAAAGGTACCGCGTTGCGGAAGACTCTCCAGAAGTGGACGAACGGCGCGATCAGAAGCACGGAGCATGGTCGGCACCGTCGGGCGCAGGCCGTTCCCCGGAAGGTGGGGCGCTGGGCCGCAATGGTCAGCTCTTCTTCAGGGTGAACGCAATGGCGCGCATCGGCAGTACCAGGATGATGGTCCAGGCCAGCCCGGCGGTGATACGGTCCGGTGAGAGTGGCCCAGTCGACGGATGCCGGCATCCAGGAAGTCACGGAGGATAGCCGAGGGCATCGTTCCAGAGGGTGGTGAATACCTCGCTGACACCTGCGCCTGCTCTGCGCGGATCTCGATGATCTTCAGCACGGCCGCCGCCATGAGACCCACGAGCACATATTTCCCGGGCGGCGGTCACCCGGCTGCGCTGGTGATAGTCGGGCGGTAGTTCCCCGGCGCGATGCGGGCGATCAGCGGTGGCGCCGGGAAAAGCATGTCGGTAGAGGAAATAGGCGACCCACGGATCCGGGATGAACAGGTGATAGACGCCCGTCATCATTACCGGGGCACCCATCAGCAGCCAGATCTTGCGGCGACCGAATCTCGTGCGCCAGCGGTCTGACAGTTCGCCGATGGGGATCGGTCAGCACATCGGTCAGGTCGCGACCATCAGTATGGAAGCCGTTATCAACCAGGCCGTTACCCGGTCACGCCGGTGGTGGGCGGGATCCAAGATCGAAAGTGGGTGTCGATAACTGCCAGCGGCAGGCCCTTAGTGCCGTGAGCTGGTCGTCCTCAACGGCGGATCACGTCGACCCTTCCCCGAAGTTGACAGTCAGCTTACCGCCAGCTGCCGGATCATCACGTAGCTGCCGGACCTTCGCGAGTGCATCGCCGGGCGTGCGTTGCGCTCTCGGATTCCGTTGCGCGCCAGTCGATATCTTGGAGTGTGATGGTCCGCTGCAGATCTGATCGGAATTCCAGTCAGATGTCGGCGTGCTGTGTCCTTGTTGCGGGTCTGGTGGCGATGGTCTGCGTGGCTGTCCGGATGTGCCGGGACCCTGCTTCCAGCAGACGTGAATCCCGACCCCTCTCCCTGCTCCGGATGTCATCGGCGATCCGGCCCGACAGGCGTTCTGCAGCCAAGTCCCCATCGTTGAGCCCGCGCCACGATCGTTGTGGAGCCGGACTACGCGTTCCGGCCTCGGAGCTATGTCTTTGCCGCACGGCTCAGGAGGCCGGCCGCCGAGCGCCGGCGGTTATCCGCCCGTTCTCCTCAGGATGTGCTCGAGTCTGCGGGGCTGCAGCCCGACGGCGGGCTTGCGCTGGGCCGGACGCGCGGCTTGCGGCTGATTCCCTCGCCCGCGGTGCTCAGTTCGAGTAGTTTTACGGGGTGGACCCGTGTGTCCCCGGCGTTCATCGATGCTGTGCACGGAGGTGATAGGCTGCTGCTCGATCTGCATTCGACTGCTGGCGCTCATCGTTTCGAACAGGCGTATCGGAGTTATCCGGCGGCCCCGCTGGGAACGCGTCGAAGGGAGTACGGCCTGCGCAGCGCTTCAACCCGCCGAGGGTGGATCGGATCGGGAGATGCTGCTGGCATTCAAGAACGCCCACATCGATGGATTTTGTGCGGATGGAGATACTCGGCCCGGAAGTGGTCGGTCGGCCATCGGCGGCGTGATCGTGACACCGATTCGTCACAGCCCCGCTGATCGCGGTTGGGTGCGTCGCTGCTCGTGAAGCAGAACCCGTGGATGTCGCCCTGCAGATCATTGCGCTACTCGACCTCAAGGAGGCGGCGAGGCGGTAGCGACAAGACTCAGACCGGAGTCTCGGAGCCCCAGGCGACCCTCGGTGGCCTTCGATGGCCAGACGCCGTCGCTGTGCAGGTGCTCTACTCCCAGCTCAGCACGTGTCGGCCTGATTGCGCCTCGGCTGCGGTGGCGGTGAGTGACGCTGGTGGTGCGGGACCTGGATGACTGGGCATGTCTTGGATCCGGAGAATGGAGACCCTCGGCCGTTCTCCGCTCGATCGAGCAGACGGCTTTCGGCTAGACTATCTCCGTTTTCCGGGGTGTCGCCTTGTCCGGTACTTTGATCAGGGCGCAGTGGTGGCAAGTGCGTGGATGCCCGCGCTGGATATCCGCGCTGTGGAGACGAGAAGAATCGGCTGAAACCGCGTTCTCTGATGGGCGGCACCTCACCCAGATGACCGGCCATGTCCAGGGCGTCAGTCAGGCGGTGGCGGCCGATCCGCTGGTTCGTCTCCGCGAACCTCGGTAGCCGAAGTCTGGACTGGAAACCCGGGCGATCGGTTTGTGGGCCTCGGTCAGTTCGACTACGATCGGCGGCGATTGCTCGACGTGATCGTCGAGGACGTCATGAACGGAGTCCCCGTCGAAGTCGAAGCGATCGGCTCTGGATCGGGATGCGCGGCGCGCTGATCCGGGAGCCGTCTCCGACCCGGATCATCGCCGGTTTCCCGTCGGCGGCCCAGGTCGAGAAGATCGTCGGCTTCGCTTCCTACGGGACGTCGGCGCGCTCACCTCGCCGGTGATGGAGGCGGCTGCAGCGAGCGTTCGCGGACCATGACGCGGTCCTTCGATCCCTTTCCTCTGAGAGCCTGTGCCAGCGTCGCACCTCCGCGCCCCATCGTCGTCGATGCGCCAGCCATCAATACCGAAGGCTTTCCGCAGCCGTCCAGTACAGGTTCCTGGCGCTCGCACTCCGCGCCGATCCCTCGGCGCTTCTCCGACACGGGCGTCTTCATCAGCCATTGCCCCGACGCCGGACGCGGATCGGCTCGATAGTCATCCATGCAGAGATCCAGACCGGCACATGGCGACTCGTACTCCGGACCTGCATTCCCTGATCCGGCTGCCCCACGGTCTTCGGCGACGCGAGTTCGCCTGGTGAACCACGACACGGGCGCAACGAGCACGAAGCTCTGGGAAAGCGAGCTGATCGTCTGGCAGCAGATGTTCCTGATCTTCGGCAGCCCGTTTGCGACGTACGAAAACGTCTCGCCGATGGCGGACGCGGTCTTCCGGGACGTCCGCGGTCTGGGCTGCGGAACGAACGGCTGGGGATCACCAGTGGATCTTGCCGTATCGCCATCGACGTCGGACGCCGGTCCGACCCAACCCGATCACGAAAGGAAACCCGATCCATGCCCGCAAAAATCGACTGGCACTACACCCGCAAGGGCTGAACGTCTTGCACCCGGGCGTCCAAGTTCTTGGATGCGAATGGAATCGAGGCGAAAGAGACGATCCCTGCCAGCAAGAAGCTTGGCAAGAAGGAAGCTTCCGACCTGGCGAAGGAAGCGAGCCGTGTGATCGTCGCCAAGGGAAAGAAGATCAGCGAATTCAAACCCGGCGGTAAGGCGGGCGCAGAGATCATCGAAGCGATGCTCGGCCCGACTGGAAACCTGCAGACACCGACGATCCGGAAGGAAAGATCGTGGTGGTGGGATTCGACGAGGACGTCTGCGGCGACGTCTGCGTAAAGGCCCAGCGGGCCGCGAAGATCAAGTCGGTGGGTCACGCCGCCTGGTCGACCGATCTGGAAAAACGCGCGGCCTCGACCTCGCGACGCCGGCAAGATCTGCTGAGCAGCTCTGCCTCCTTCGACTTCGCATCGACGTTGTGGGCTGTCCTTGACGGTATCGAAGCCGCGAATCTGCTCGGGCACACTCGCGATCTCGACCGCCAGATCGTAATCGTGTGCGGCGTAGTCGTTCGCGCTGAGTCCATCCAGGACTTCGTCCAGGATCGCCTCATATTCGTTGATCAAGGCGCGTTCGCGCCGTCGATGGGTCGTCATGTTGGCGACATCAACAGGCGTCCCGCGCAGGAACCGAAGCGCGGCGAAGCAGCGGAGGATGAAAAACTGAACCGGTTCGCTGCTGATTTTCTGCACGCGTCCAGTGTTCTTGTCGCGTGGCATGAACTGCGGCGCGAGACTGACCTCGACCTTGAAGTCCCCTTCGAACTCGGCGGCGAGCTGCGCCTTCCATTCCGGTCGGCTCCAGAGGCGCCCGACTTCGTACTCGTCCTTGATCGCGAGCAGTTTGAAGTAGTAGCGGGCGACGGCCGTCGAGAGCCGATCGTCCTCGATCCCGGCCGCGCGCTCGGCATCGACGACCTTCGCAACGAGCTTCTGGTAACGCTGCGCGAGCCGAGCGTTCTGATACTCGGTCAATCGCTTCATCCGGTCCACGATGATCTCGTCCCGCGCGAGGGGGCGACCCGCTCGGACGCGCCCCGCATCCCGGGCTTCGCGAGTTCGCGGACGCGCTCGAGATCGTGCGCCTGAGACGGCCCCAGCTGAGTGCGGTCTTGTTCATCTCGACGGCGCGGCCGTTCAGTTCGAGCCCGCGTTCGAGCGCATCGAGGGAAACCGGAATCAGCCCGAGCTGCAGGGCGTATCCGACCATGAACAGATTCGTCGCGATCGCGTCGCCGAGCAGCGCGGTGGCGAGCCGGGTCGCCGCGAGGAAATGGACCGCGTCTTCGCCGACTACACCGGTCGATCGCGTCCTCCATCCCCTTCGACGAGAGGTCGAGGTCGGCGTTGGTCGCGAAGTCGGCGGTCGGCGCGACGTCGCTGTTGACCACCGCCGTCGTGCGCTCGGGCGACATTGCGCGCCAGCCCATCCGCGCCGACGTCGTGACGACGATGTCGCAGCCGAGGACGAGATCGGCAGCGGCCACTGCGATTCGTGTTGCATGCAGATCTTCGGGCCGAGTCGCGATGCGGATGTGACTGGCGACCGGGCCGTTCTTCTGGGCGAGTCCCGTCACGTCGAGCAGCGACGTGCCCTTGCCTTCGAGATGCGCGGCCATGCCGAGCAGCGCGCCGACGGTGATGACACCGGTGCCGCCGATGCCCGGCGACGAACAGGTTGAAGGGCGTCGTCGTGTCGGCCACCCGCGGCGCGGGCAGCCCGCGAAGACGTCGTCGGATCCGGTCGGCCGCCGCCTGCTCGCCGCCTTGCGCAGCCTCCCGCCACCCGTCACCGTCACGAAGCTCGGGCAGTAGCCGAGCAGGCACGAGTAGTCCTTGTTGCACGACGACTGGTTGATGCGCCGCTTGCGACCGAGTTCGGTCTCGACGGGTTCGACGGAGATGCAATTCGACTGCACCGAGCAATCGCCGCAGCCCTCGCAGACCGCCTCGTTGATCACGATGCGGCGATCCGGATCGGGGAACTCGCCGCGCTTGCGCAGGCGCCGGGCCTCGGCCGCGCAGGTCTGGTCGTAGACGATGGCGGTCACACCCGGGACTTCGCGCAGCTCCTTCTGCACGACGTCGAGCGCGTCGCGGTGATGCACCGCACGTTCGGCCGGAACGATGCCGCGCGGGTACTTGTCGAGTCGTCGCTGACGACGGCGATCCGCTCGAGGCCTTCGGCCTGGAGCTGCTGGACGATCTCGGGCGTCGTGATCTCGCCCGCCATCGGCTCGCCTTCGATCGGCTGGCCGCCCGTCATCGCGACCGCGCCGTTGACGAGGATCTTGTACGTGATGTTCACGTTCGCGGCGACGGCGGCGCGGATCGCGAGGTAGCCGAATGGAAGTAGGTGCCGTCGCCCATGTTCTGGAAGATGTGCGGCATCTCGACGAAACGGCGCCAGGCCGATCCAGGTCGCGCCCTCCCCGCCCATCTGACCCACCGCGAGGGTCCTGCGCTCGGGCAGCCACACCGCCATGCCGTGGCAGCCGATCCCGCCGAGCGCGACGGCTGCCCTCCGGCACGACCGTCGAGCGTGTTGTGCGGGCAACCCGAGCAGAAGCTCGGGAGCGCGCATCAGGTCGCCGGCCGGCCGGCAGCGAGCAGAATCGGCCTGCTCGCGGCGTGAGCAGCGAAGTCCATTCGGGCGCGGCGCGTCGAGTCCAGTCGCGCAGCGCCTCGCCGCACGCTGGTCCGGCGTCAGCTCGCCGATCGATCGAAACAGCGGCGCGCCTGTCGCCGTCGCGCTTGCCGAGGAGCCGCGGGCGCGCGGCTCGTTGTAGAGCAGTCGCGCGAGCTGCTCTTCGATGATCGCCTTCTTCTCTTCGACGACGAGCAGCTCTTCCAGCCCCGTGCGCGAACGCGCGGGCCCCTTCGGGCTCGAGCGGCCAGGGCATGGCGACCTTGTAGATCGACAGGCCGAGCTCGCGGGCCTTCTGCTCATCGATCTCGAGTTCTTCGAGCGCCTGGCGGACGTCGAGATACGCCTTGCCCGTGGTGACGATGCCGAGCCGCTTGCGCGGCGAGTCGATCGGCGTGCGGTCGAGACCGTTGGCGCGGACGAACGCCTGCACGGCGGGCAGCCGGCGGTGGTAGAGCCGCTCTTCGACGCCGAGCAACCCGCCGGTGACGAAGCCGATGTTGAGGCCGCCCTCGGGCATCGTCGTCGGCCGGGGCTCGACCACGCGCACGCGGTCGGGGCCCACCTCCACCGAGGCCGCGCTCTCGACCGTGTCGGTCAGGCACTTCAAGCCGACCCAGCAGCCCGAATAGCGCGACATCGCCCAGCCGTAGATCCCGAAGTCCAGGTAGTCCTGAACGCTCGACGGGTTCAGGACCGGCATTCCGAGATGGACGAGCGCCTGTTCGCTCTGGTGCGCGATCGACGACGACTTCGCGCCCGGGTCATCGCCGGCCAGGGCGAGAACACCGCCCCTGGCCGCCGTGCCGGCGTAGTTGGCGTGCTTGATCGCGTCGCACGGAGCGGTCGACGCCCGGCCCCTTGCCGTACCAGATGCCGAACACGCCGTCGTGGTGCGCGCCTTCCGAGCAGGTTCGCCTGCTGCGATCCCCAGACCGCCGTAGCGGCCAGGTCTTCGTTCAGACCCGGCTCGAAGCGCATCCTTGCGCTCCTCGAGGAACGTCTTGGCCTGCCAGAGGGCGATGTCGTAGGTGCCGAGCGGTGAGCCGCGGTAGCCGGAGATGAAGCCCGCGGTGTCGAGGCCGGCCGCCTCGTCGCGTCGACGCTGCATCAGCGGCAGGCGGACCAGCGCCTGGGCGCCCGTTATGAAGATGCGACCGGCTTCGATGCGGTAGCGATCGTCGAGCGCGTAGCTGAAATCGTTCGGAGCTGCGGTCGCCACTGGCTGATTCCTCGATCCCTGCTGTCGCTCGAACCCGGCCTCGGGTCCGTCTACGAAAGTTAGACGCTCGCACATTAGAACGCGTTCTGGCGCGGCCAGCCAGCAGCACGACCTCGCCCGATGTGCGTCGCACTCGGCCGTTGGTCGTCCGCATGCTGACTCGGCCTGGCCGACATCCGATGTCGGCGGAAATGAATGGAAGTCGCGATGAAGCTCGGTGTAACGATCCACGCAACCGACAAGGCGATGCCGGTCGTCGACGTCGCTCGCGAAGCCGAAGCACGCGGCTTCCATTCGCTCTACATCCCCGAGCACACCCACATCCCGACGAGTCGGCGCACGCCCGCGCCGACCGGAACGGACGAACTCGCAGAGGAATACCTGCGCAGTCCGGATCCGTACATCTGCCTCGCCGCCGCGGCGTCGGTCACGAAGACGATCCTACTCGGAACGGGCATCGGCCTCCCCGCCCAACACGACCCGATCACGTTTGCACAGGAGATCGCGACCCTCGATGCGATCAGCGGGGGCCGATTCGTATTCGGCATCGGTTACGGCTGGAATCATGAAGAGATGGAGAATCACGGCATCGACGTGAAGCGCCGCCGTGAACACGTGCGCGAGACGATGCTCGCGATGCAG
>CALOEL010000015.1:0-120000 GCA_942492375.1 uncultured Alphaproteobacteria bacterium | reverse complement strand
ATAGGTCTAAAAGAAATAGTATCTTCCAAAACTTCGTCCTTCCAAGTATTGCATTGAATTCTCCATTCTGTATCTCTGAACGAAGCGAGTTGAGCGCGCCCGCCTGGTGGGCTGCGACTTTAACTCTGCATGCGGCCACGCTGTTCTCGGCGGAATAGAGGAACGCTTTGTCGAATACGATCGCGACATTCGGATAAAGGTCGTTGATATGGGCCATGACCATCCTGACGCATCTGAACTTGCCTGGCTTCCGATCGAACGGTGGATATGGCGTCCCATGGATCTAGATAGGTATCCTGATTGTTGAAATAGAGGTAAAGCGCGCGTGATCCGAGCGCATTCTGCGGCCCTGGCTCCATGCCATCCTCATATTGTGCGTAAAGCTCCGGTTCCCGCTCGATCATGCTTCGGGTAGGTGTCCAGTGCGGCCACTCGACCTTGCGCCGGATCGTGTAGACTCCAGGCTCGTATAGATCACCCCGTCCGATAGCCACCCCGTATCGCATCGCCGTTCCACCGTCCTCGATGTGGTAGAGGTATCGGGCAACGGCATCGACATGAATGTCACCGGGCACGAGCCCGTCCTTCGCCACAACCCGCTGGGGCAGAAAGCGAGGGTGCAGGCCCCAAGGGTTGGTGGTGAGTTGGCCGTAGCCAAGAGGAGGACCTGCGACGTCCCAAGCACCCTTTCGCGACTCGATGGGCCAGGAATTCGCCAGGAGCGGGCTGGAGATCGACGCCGAAAACAGCGCGGTGGTCGTCCGGATGAAATGGCGTCTAGTCAGCATCTTTTCCTGATCCCTTCACAAACCTACGGCGAACCCGGCCATATCCTGAATGCCACTGCTGTTCATCCCGCAAGGTGCTAATCAGTATTGGCTTCTTGTCTCAGTTGTCGTTTCTCGTGTCGCCTTAACCCCTAAAGCTCCAAGAGGTTCAAGAAAAATCTCTGTTACCGAGGCACGCCGGTGGACTTTGGATCTATCCGATACGTCCCAGAACCGGAAATGCATCGAGCATCCAGTATGATAGCGCGCTCAACTGCCCCGTCATCATCGCCAACCCCATCAGGATCATTACAATGCCGGCCAACTGGTGAAGGCGGCGCCCGACCTGCCCAATGGCGCGGAGGCGGCCCGCGATCTGATCAGTGAAACCGGCAACGACCAGAAACGGTATCCCGAGACCGGCGGAATAGACGGCAAGCAACATGACTCCCTCGCTCATCGTGGCGCTGGCCGCGCTGGCCGTCAGGATCGCGCCGAGAATCGGGCCGATGCAAGGAGTCCAGCCAAACCCGAAGGCAAGCCCGAGGACGTAGGACGCGACGGGTTGACCACCGGGGACGTCGAGGTGGAAACGGAAATCGCGCTCCATTACCGAAAGTCGCGCGGCTCCGATCATGAAGAGCCCGAAGAGAATGACGATGCCGCCCCCGACAAGGTTGAGTTCATATCGCCAACGCAGAAGGACCTGACCCATTGCGGTTGCCGACGCCCCAAGCCCAATAAAGATGGTCGAGAAGCCAAGAACAAAACACAGGCTCAGCCACACGGCGCGCGACGGCGAAGCCGCAGCCGACCCTCCTTCGGCGGCTGTGCGTCCAGCCACGTACGATACGTATCCCGGCACCAGCGGTAAGACGCAGGGCGACAGAAACGAGATCGTGCCGGCCAGAAGCGCGGCCGTGAGGCCCAGAATCGAGATATCTACCATGTTTCACTTCCACCCTTGATAAGATCGCGCAAGGACCCTCCGGTAGCAGCCCAATATGCCAGGGTCGGGACGATGATCCATTGCAGCAGGGGCGTAAGCCCTGCATCGATGACGGGCACCACCGGCATGATGTCGCGATAGGCCCAGGCCGCCCGGATCACGATGTTCAGCCACTCGCTGAAAATCGTGTAAGAGACTCCCAGGGCCACGGCCAGAAGTAAAACCCGGCCTGCGCGTTCCGACGGCCATGCATGTCGCCCGACAAGAAATAGGGCGAGCAACAGTGTGCTCATGGCGATCAACAGGTCTCCGCCGGTGCAATGCACGACCGCGAACGCAATTTCACTCCAGGTACCTTCAACCCAGATCGTGTAGAGCGGGATATGTGCCGTTTCCCAGATCAGGTGCCCGACAGCGGAATAGACGATGTATCGGCGGATGACCGATAGCCATCCGGCTTCGCGTATCTCGAAGGTTTCTGTGTTTGCTGTCATGCTGGGGGTCCGATTTTGCTTCAATGCGCGTTTGTCAGGCCGTTGACGTACAGGATCATGTTGATGTGCCGGAAAGCGGAACCCGCAAAGATCCCGGCATGGCGGTTGCCGCGCGCGATAACATGCACAAGCGGAGCCTCGGGATCGTCAGGCGCAATCGCGCGATACTGATCGATCAGATTCTCTATTGGCTCTTGTGCGCGAGCAATGACCACGTTCTCGGCAATCGGTCCGGGAACCGGATCACTGGCGTCGGTCACCACAAGGAAGGTCACCATGTCCAGCATGGGAGATGCATTCACTCCGCCCCTCACCTTTCCAAGAAGTGCCTGCTGATCAGCACAAGGCAACCCGCAGTTGGACGGTACAAAACTAAGAACGACGACCTGATCGGAGAGGCTTTCCAAGTTTAACGGTTCTCCGTCAGGGCCGAGCAGATCCAACGCAGGAAGTTCGTTGAGGTCAACGGCAGTGAAAGCAGGTTCTTTCTGTGCCATCACCTCGTCAAGACGGTCGCCAGGATGATCTGCGTAGGCCGGGAGGCCCGCGACGAGGGCTATCAGCAGGAGTATGTTTTTCATGTCTGTTACTCCTGCGGTCCCATTGCGCCCGGCCCGAGAACCGGAACGCTGACTTCCATTCGGGCACCCGATGCGAAAGTCATGGTCAACGGCAGTTCGGTGCCTTCATCGAGTTTTCCCGACAGGCCCATCAGCATAAGATGCATGCTGCCGGGCGCGAGCGTCACTGGTTCTCCGGACGGCAGGTCCAAGGCGTCGATCTCGACCATTCGGCTAACTCCATCGTTGCCAGTCTCGACGGCGTGAATGGTGACGTTTCCAGCGATCGGCGTCGCGATTGCGACCAGCTGATCACTCTGATCGCTCGTGAGCGTGAGATAAGCCGCAGCCGGGCGGGAGGCGAGGATGCTCGCGCGGGCCCAACCGTCTGATATCGTTACATCGGCCGAAGCGAAGAACGGCCAGAGTGTCAGCGCGGTTGCGAGTATCGTGATCTTCATTTGGTAAGTTCCTTCACTCATAACTTTTTGCGGATTTCCTGCGCCAGCACCTCGGGCGGCTGACCGCCCTCCTGGTAGACCGCCTCAAATTCGCCACCGGGCTGCATGAGGTAGATGTATCCGCCATGCACCATGAAATAGCCGTCCGGCGCGCTATTATCCTCGGTCCGCTCATACCATGTGCGGAAATTTCTGGCCGCCTCGGTCACCTGCGCTTCGGTCCCGGTTAAGCCAATCAAGCTTGGATGAAAGACTGATACATATTCGGCCATGACCGGCACGGTGTCGCGTTCCGGATCGACCGTGATGAAGATCGGCGCCACCTGGTCCGCATCTTTTCCGAGCAGATCCAGGACGCTGGCCATGTAGGCCAGTGTCGTCGGGCAAACATCGGGGCAGTTGGTGAAACCGAAGAAAACAAGCTGCCAGCGGTCGGCGTAGTCAGCCTGTGTCACCTCTTGTCCGGTGTGATCTATCAGTGAAAATTCGGATCGAATATCCGCCTCACCCGAATAGCGGACGGTCTTCGATCCCTTGCCGAGATAGTTATCCAAAGCCCAAAAGATCGCTAGCCCAGTTAATGCAACAGCTATCGTGCCCCACAATATAGACATTAAGAGCCGTGATTTCGGAGGGGTTTCATTAGGTTCAATCGGCATCCCCGGCCTCGAAAATCAGAGCCTGTAGATCGGCCTTTTCCAACAGACCGGGAACTAGGGTCTTCCCTATCAGAAACGTCGGCGTGCCGGATATCCCGAGCTGCCCCGCAAGGTTTCGAGACGTTGCGATATGGGCATCGACTTCAGGCGCGTCCATATCTGCCTGCAATTGGTCGTAGTCCAGCCCCGCCTGCTCAGCCGCCCGCCTGATCATGACGGCATTGGCGCGGGGCTGCGCCATCAGAGCCTCGTGAAACGCTTCAAGTTTGTTCTGTTTTATTGCCGCCAGCGACGCCCGAGCCGCCAGTTCGGAGTCGGGCCCGAGAATGGGCCACTCCCTCATGATGATGCGCAAATCCGGGTTCTCCTCGATCAGTTCGAAAAGGACCGGGGCCGCGCGTCGGCAATAGGGGCAGTTGTAGTCGAAGAATTCGACAAGCACGATGTCGCCATCAGGATTGCCCATCAAGCCGGTATTCGCGTCCGCCCTCAGGAGTTCACCCACGCGCTCAATGGCGGCACGTTGTTCGGCCTGAGCTTGCGCCTGAGCCTCTTCCTGGAAGGCCAGGAGCGTATCCACCAGAACTTCCGGATTCTCGCGGATGGTTTGCAGGATCAAGGCTTTGATGGCCTCTTGCTCAACCTGGTCGAGCGGCGTCGATTGCTGGGCCAGCGAAGTCGTGGGCGCAGAAATCAGCGCCCAGAGTAGGACTGCGAGCACGTGAAGGGCAGTTTTGAATGTCATGTCTATTTCCCCGTCTTATCACCGGGGGCAACAGCCACCCGGTGATGGCTCTTCAGCCCTTGTCGGTCGAAGGGGCGGTTTCATTCATGGAGCCATTCATCGCCTCCATCATCTCGGTGCACGCCTTCATCATCGGGCCCATTTGCTGCATCATTTGCATCATGGGCATCATGCCTTGCATACCGGACATATCGCCGTTCATCATGTTACCGGCCATTCCGTTCTCGCCGTCCATCATCTGGCCGGACGAACCGGTGTTGTCCTGGGCGACCACGCCGGTGGCCAAAAGAGTAGATACGGCAGTCGCCATGCTCAGTTTCTTGAAAAGTGTCATTCAGTTTCTCCTTCAGGTTTCTTGAGGTATTCGAGTTCAGTCCCTTGGCAGGCTCGGCTCCGCGGCCGCGCTCGTTTTGTCACATGATTTCGATTTGCACATTGCACAGGCACCAAGCCCGCACATCACGGCGCAGGGTGCCAGCGCCAGGATCAGCGGCGCGGCCCCGATGGCCGTCACCCAGCCCCAGTTCAGGTAAAGCCCGGCGCCGATGATCGCCATTGACGCAAGAATGAGGTCGCGCTGTCCCAATTGCGGCCGCCACGGGCGTGCCACCGATGTTTCAGTGTGAGGTGATGTTTCGGACATTGGTCATTCACTCCCTTCGTTGATGAGATTTTGGATTTGAGCCATGACTTCGGGACTGTTCCAATCCGCCGGCCCAACAAGGCGTCCACGCTCGCGCCCCTGCCGGTCGATCAGCAGGGTCGTGGGGAGCCCGATGACGGCGAAGGCCAGCATCGCGCGGATGTCCTCTGCCAGATACATATCCAGATGGCGAATGCCGATTTCCTCGTAGAAGCGGCGCACCACCTTCATTCCGGCGCGGTCGATGGAGAGCGGCAGGACATGGAAATCGTCCCCGCCCAGCTTTTCCTGCAAGGCGTCGAGCGTCGGCATCTCTTCGCGGCAAGGGACACACCAGGTCGCCCAAATGTTCAGCAGGACGACCCTGCCCCGGAAATCCGCCAATGTCAGATCGCGACCTTCCGCGTCGATGAAAGGCGGCGACAGGATCTCCCGCGGCTTGTCGTGAAGCGGCATCAATGGTCTGGCTTGAACCGGCCCCGCGACGCCGAGCGCCGCCATGCCAGCCAACAGGTCGCGTCGTTTCATGATCCGGTTCCTTCCTTGAGGCGCCGCACAACGGGAAGGATGTCTTCCTCCAGGGAACGGCGGTTGAAGGGGCCGATATGCTTGTAGGCGATCCGGCCCTCGGCATCGATCACGAAGGTTTCCGGCAGGCCGTAGACGCCCCAGTCGATCGACACACGCCCGTTCCGGTCGGCGCCGATCCGGGTATAGGGGTCGCCAAGCTCGGCGAGAAAACCCAAGGCTTCCTCGGGACGGTCCTTGTAGTTGATACCGAAAATCGCGACTTCGTCCCGGGCGGCCAACTCGTTCAGCAAGGGCATCTCGACCCGGCATGGCACGCACCACGACGCCCAGACGTTCACGATGGACACCTGCCCTTTGAGGTCAGCGGTCGACAGGCCGTCGGATCGCCCTTCTATCGGCGGAAGGTCGAACTCCGGCACCGGCTTGCCGATAAGCGGCGACGGTAGAGTGTCGTCACTATTGAACAGGCCCCAGTAAAAACCCGCGCCGATGAGAGCGAAGATAGCCACAGGCACGACAGTCAGTAGCCGACCCTTCCGGCGACTGGTTTCCTCGACCGCGTTCATAAATCACCCTTGTCGTTGGCAGAAACTTTTGCCTGGAATTCGCGCTGTCGATCCGGCCATGTGCTCTTGATGTAGGAAAGCACATCGGCAATCTCATCGTCGGTCAGGATGCCCTCGAACGCCGGCATGTCGCTTTCGTAGCCGGGCACGACAGCGCCGACGCCACCCTTGGTCAAGATAAAGAGATTCCGGTCCGAGTGGTGCCAGGTATGGCCTGTATCGTCGTGCGGCGGCGCGGGCATGCGCCCGTTGTCCAGACGCCGCCGCCAGTCGGGCTGCCCCTCCAGTTTGGCACCGTGACAGGATGCGCAATTTTCCGCGTAGAGCGCCTGCCCTGCTGCGATGTCGGCTGTGGTCACGGGCTCACCCAGGAAGGTCAACCCGTCGACCGAAGCTTCGTCACTTCCCGACTGCGCAAGGACGGCAAACCCGGCCGCGGATAGTACGACGATGGCGGCGCCGATTATTATCGTCCGTCTCATGTTGCACTCCTGAGGTACTTCACGTGTGCAACGGGTCTGAGCAGCAGAACCGCGACGACGAGCATCATCGCCCCAATCATCGGGCCAGTCATCATCTCCATGCTTTCACTCATTGGAGTAGACGGTGATCCCGCCCTCGCCGAAGGCGTAGGTCTTGAGCGTACCGGTCTTTACTCTTGCCATGCCCGGTGCGTTCGCAGGCATGCCCGGCAAAGTAATTCCGGTGATGACGGGCTTCTCCGCGACAAGCCTTTCCAGGATCTCCGCGGGAACCAGCCCACTGACATAATAGCCTTCGATCTCGGACAGATGACAGCCGAGCCCCTGTTCGGGAACGCCGACCTCGACCGAGCGCTTGTCGAAATCTCGATCGTCGATGCGTGTTACCGTATAGCCGTTCTGTTCCAGGTAATCGGCATAAGTATCGCAGCAGCCGCAGCCCGGATCGCGCCAGATGGTGATCTGTTTCGGCCCGCCTGCCGTATCGGTAGCTGTGGGATCGGCTACGTCTTCGGTGCTCTGCGCGGAGGTCAGCGTCGTGAGGGCGAAGGTTCCAGCGACGCCAAGGGCGGCGATCGAAGCGAGGATAAGTCTTCTGTTCATGGGGTTCTCCATCATGCGACCGCGAGCGCGGTCCAGGTTGTGCCGCCATCGCGGCTGAGTTTTAGAGTGCCGTCGAGAAGGGCGGCCACGTGGTTTTCGTCCCTTGGGTGAACCGCGACGGCCCTCCCCTGCCCTTTTGCCTTGGGCGTCCAGACCACGCCGCCGTCCTGCGACGCCCACACCCCCGAAGGCAGTGCCGCGTAAAGTGTAGACGGTGCCGTCAGGGCACTGGCCAGCGACAGGACTGGCTCATCCGCCGGCAGTGGCGCCTCGGCAGGCGGTGCATCGCCCGCCACCAAAGCATCCATCGCATTGCCCGGCTGAACATCCTGCCAGCGGCAGAAACAGTCCGGGACACGCGTCAAGCCCTTCTCGGTTCCGGCATAGATCCAGATGCCGCCCATCCCGGTTTCGAGATCGACCGATGCCAGCGTAAGCGGGTCACGCTCGGCCTCGTCGAGCCAGGGCCGGTCCATCGCCAGGGCCCAGGTGGCACCCGCATCCTCGCTCTTCCAAAGGCCGTCGCCGCGGATCGCGGCATAGAACATATCGGGATTTCCGGCGGCTACGGCCAGCGCGGTGACCTCGCCGGAGGCAAGCCCGTCGCTTCGGGCAACCCATGTCGTTCCGCCATCGTCGGACACGGCCACCCCTCCCCGCGCCAGGCCGGCAAGGACGCGTCCGGGACGCTCAGGATGCGCGGCGATCGAGGAGACCGGCGCAGGTGTTGGCCTCTCATGCCAGCTGCGACCGCCGTCGGGGCTGGCCCTCAGTGATCCGCCTGCGGCGAGCAGCGTGTCGCCGTCGAAGGCGAGCGTTCGGATATCGGCCGCCCCGCCGGCCGCGCGCACCGCGCCGGGGACGGTCAGGGTCGCGCCTGCGCAAAATGCCGTTGCCAGAAAATGGCGTCTGGTTTGCCGAGGGAGTTCGGTTCTGTTTGTCATGTCTGGTCCTCTAGAGGTCATGCGACGCGGATCACGCCCATCATTCCCGCGGCCTGGTGTTCGAGAATGTGGCAGTGGAACATCCAGTCGCCGGGGTTGTCGGCGACAAAGGCGATCTCGACCCGTTCGCGGGACGTCATCAGGACCGTGTCCTGCCATTCCCGATGCGGCGTCGGCGCACCGTTTCGGCTGATCACGCGGAATGAGTGGCCGTGCAGATGAATCGGGTGATCGAAGGCGGTCGCGTTGGTCATTTCCAGGATGTGACTCGCGTCGCGTTTAAGCGTCAGGAACGGGTCAAGCACATGCCCCTCGGCGGCCTTTCCGTTGACGAACCAGATGCCGCGTCCGTCATGCATCATGCTCATCATGCCGCCGCCCATCATGCCGCCACTCGGCTCCATGCCCATCGCCCGCTCCACCATCATGCCCATCATGCCGCCGGTGAATGTGATCTCGTGTCGCAGCGCGGAACTCAGGTCTGGTTCGGGAATGGGATTGGCTGGAAGTGTGATCGGCCAGTCGGGTGTAGCCTCGCGCAGGGCGGTTTCAGCGTAGGTGAAATCGAGGACCCGAAAATCGTTCCCGCGATAGGCACGGTCTACAAGCTGGGCTCGTGTGCCTGGCTTGCCGATGCAATCGAGGATCACATCGGCGCGCATTGCGGGTCCAAGAACGACAACACCGTCCTGCGGGTCATGTGGCGTGACGGGTTGCCCGTCGAGCGCGATGACGCGCGGTGCATGGTCCCCGAAATCGAGCGCGAAGATCCGGGCATTCGCGGCGTTGATCAGGCGGAGGCGAAGCCGTTCCCCCGATGCCACCTCGAATGTCTCCGGCACTCGACCGTTGATCGTCACGGTGTTGCCGAGGCGGCCTGCGTGGCTCAAGTCACGGGCATTGCCGAAATCGTCCGAAATCGATGCGTCTTCGGTCAGGCGCCAGTCGTCCAGCACCCAGGTGACGTCGCGGTCGACCCGCGGGGGATTGGCCTCCTCGATGATGAGCGGTCCGTAGAGACCGCGCCCGACCTGCTCGAAACTGCGCTGATGCGGATGATACCAGAATGTGCCGGCATCGACTGCATCGAATTCATAGACGAACCGGTCGCTCGGCCCAATTGGCGCCTGGGTCAGGTGCGGCACCCCGTCCATTGCGTTCGGAAGCCGGATACCATGCCAATGCACGGTGGTCTCCTCCGCAAGGTCGTTGGTCACCTCGACCAGCAGCCGATCACCTTGCCGAATGCGGATCTCCGGGCCCGGAACCTTGCCGTTGTAGCACCAGGCCGCGGTGTCGGGATGTGGCTCAGGAACGAGCCGTGTCCTTCCTTCTGCGGCTCGAAGCGAGAATTTCTGGGTGGCGGGTTCTGCCATACCTGGAAAAGGCAGCGCAGTGGACATGACACCCGCGAGCGACGACGCGACAAAGGCGCGGCGCGTGACGGTAGGTTTGTATTTCAAAGACATCGGACAGGGGCTCTCTGATAATTCGGTCCTCCGCCGGAGCCAAAGCGGCAACTGCGGTTGGAAATACCCGCAACGCGGAGCGGCATTGCTCAGGCGTCACGGCATGACACTGCGGCCGCGAAACCGCGGCGCGTGTCAGATCAGAGAAGGAATCTTGGAGGCTGTTTGGCAGGCCGACTGCTCAGACCGAGAAAATCCCGCGCGATCGGCAGTCCATGCGCGCTCGAAACTGCAAGTGGACCAAATTCCGCCGACGCTTCCACCACCGCGGCGGCGGCCGCTGAGTTGCAGACGAAATCACATGCGACGCCCAAGGTTCCCGCCGTATCGTCATCACATGCCTCGCAGCCGGCACCTGCCATTTCAGCTCCGGCTGTGATCATTTCCGATGCCATCCTGGCCGAACCGGCCGCATGCGCAACCGAACTCGCCGCGAAGGCGACAACGACGGCTATCATCATGAGGCGGGCGAAGAAGAGCATGAGATCAGGCTACCAGTGATTAGAACGTCGTGCCAGTAGGATAGTGTCGCGTTTTCGTGAAGTCGGAACCCGTCAGGTCATCCATAATCGGGCAGTCGGGACGTTCATCGCCATGACACCGAACGACCGCGCCCGGCCAAGAAGCACCAGCTTGTGCAGATCCTGAACAGCGAAATCGCGGTACACATTTTCACGCCGTGACGGTTCATGGCTGGCAATCCTTTCCTTCAAACACCAGATAGGGCTTCCACCTGCTGGAAGGTCAAGAACGCTTGGAATTTTTTTGCGACTAGCCTTCAAACAATGAACCTGTCCCAGCTTCCGTAGTGTTCCTCGCTGCGCTTCCCGCGCGGTAGACTAAGCGCGATAAGAGCGATCCCGGCGAGGATACCGACAAGGCTGCCCGCCACCGTGCCTCCGCTCAGAAACCAAGGCGCGATGACGAGCCAGAGGCCGAAGAGGATGTTGAGGAACCTCAAGGGGCGCGCGACCTCGGCCCAGGCGATAACCGCTGTGGTCAGGACCAGTGCGCCTAGCAGGTGATCGCTGTTCGCCATTGCTGCTTCGTTACCGAAAATCGCGCGCGACAGCATCAGGAAGGCGCCAATCGCTGCACTCAGCCCGAGTGTCCATGGAACGGTAACTCCACGTGCGCTTTGTCGGAAGATCTGCATCGGTCGAGCGTCGAAGCTCATTTCGCCCCCCGTTGTGCCACCGGGCAGAGCATCGCCCCTGAAGAACGCGCGCCAGAACGGCCTGCGCCGGCGCGTATTCCAGACCATGAACTGCACCATCGCGACGATTTCATCGAGCGAGAACGGGATCATGATCAGCATGGCCAGCGCCGCCATCAGGCAGATCGTGCAATAGGTGCCGATGGTGATCGGCTGGATGATGATGAAATAAATGCTGACCACACCCAGCGGCCCGACCACGATCCCGAACAGTGCCACCATCCAGGGCATCGTGCGCCAGCGTAGGCGGCTGCCCATCACGCCCATCAGTATCTCGAACATGTAACTCATTGCGCCAAGGCCGCCGTCAGCAATGGGCCAGGCTTTTGAGACATCGGAGGTGATGATGTATTCGGTGCCGTTCAGCGCCGAGGACGATGAAAAGAACGGCTCCCACACGCCATCAATGTGGCCGAGTTGATAGGCCGACAGGATGCGCGACAGGATGAAGCCCACGACACCGAGCGCGATGATCGGCAGGCGCTGGACGTAGGTGGAAGGGCAATAGGTCCAGCCGGGCGGGATGTCGCTGTCGTCCATCATCCCCTCGCGCGACATGCCCGGCATCATCGGGATCAGGATCGTCAGCGCGACCACCAGCGCACCGATCAGCGTGTCGTTGGCATAGACGGCCGCATCCGGCGTCCAGAACACCAGCGGCGCGGCCAGCAGCCAGACGCCGAGTGCTGCATTCGCCCATTGCGCCCAGCCGTTGCCGGGGCGCAGCGAGAGTGCCGCGAAGACCATGATGGCAAGCCCGGTGAAGACATCATTCCACGCGGTCAGCCAACTGCGCGTAGCAGCGGACCACAGCCCGCGATCCTCCGTCACCCGCTGGACCGCTGCGCTGAACTCGGGCTGGTCGAAGGTGCCGAGCACCGAAGGCGCGGTGGCCAGCCAGAGGCCCAGGGCCATAACCAGCCAGTGCACCCAGAGCATCGAGAAATGCATCTGCCGCATGTGTTGATCATGCTCGCGCCTGTTCTCGTTCGCCTCGGCTTCGGTCGGTGCCTCCTCCGTCGCCTCTTCAGCCACGGCGTTCTCGACCTTGGCCGCCGAGACCCGCGCCGCGTTCAACCCGTTCGCTTCGTACCATCCGTAGGGATCGTCCTTCAGGCGCTGAAGGATGCCCGGCATGTCCTCGCGAAGGCTGTGCTGAGGCGTCCAGCCCAGATGCTTCTTCGCGGCGGACAGGTCGAGTTCATAATGGTCGCTGGCAATATCGACCATCCACGCCCGGATGAAGGCATCCTCGCCAAATACCTTGTTTTCCGTCCAGGCGCCGAGCTTGGCAAGTTGGGGCGGCACATTCCAGGTGATCCAGTCCTCGCCATGCAGCTCGCGCCCGATCAGGCGCTGCAATTCTCCGAACGGGATCGGGTCGCTCTCGCCCAGAAGCACCGGAAAGACGTCCGGCAGTTTGGCGCGGCGGTCGATGATGCGTTCCACCGAGTCAAGGAAATCGTCGAGATGCAGAAATGCCTGCCCGCGCGACAGATCACCCGGATAGACCTTGCCGCTGAACCGTCGTTCGTGAATGCGGGCAATCTGGTGGGCAAGGAATGCCGACTGGCCGGTGTCGTCGTAGATGCCCGCGGGGCGCATCAGCACGAGTTTCTCGTCGCCCCGTTCCTCGCGCAGTACCTTTTCCGTGCGCACCTTCGATGCGCGGTAAGGAAACTTGGGATCGAGAGGATGATCCTCGTTTATCGGCTCCCCCGGCTCGGTCGGCGCGTGTGCAAGCATGGTGGACGCGAAGACGAACTGTTCCAGCTCGAACGCCTGAAGTCCCTTCAGCAGCCGTTTCGAGCCTTCGACCGTGACGGCATCATACGCCGGATGATCCTCGCCGCTGAGATCGAAATAGCCTGCGAGGTGAATGCAGGCGGCAATCTTGTCGCCGTAGGCCAGCCGCACGCGATCAAGCGCGGTATCGACACTCGCCTGATCGGTGATGTCGAAACAGACGCATTCGGCCTGGTGCGGCGGATGGGGTGGCGCATACCGGTCAAGTCCGACGACGCGGTAGGACCCGTGCAATCGTCGCACCACCGCTGACCCGAGATATCCGCTCGACCCGGTGACAATGACGACAGGTTTGCTTTCATCCGCCATGGCGACGCTCCGGCTTCAAGCTAGGTGCGCAGGTATTTCACCAGCGCAAGGGTCGCGAGAACCAGCACGACAATGACCAGCAACCAGACAAGCCCCATGCCGATCATCGCGCCACCACCCGTCATTCCACCATCCATCACGAACCTCTTCCTTCGCTCAGTTTGCATTGGTTCTTAACTAAGTCGTTGGCATTCGGTTTCAAATTCCAGCGCCGGAAGGTCGGAGGTTTCCGTCCGCAGTAGAACGCTTTGAAACAGTTGCAGGTCTTCTATTAACCTTCCAGTCACTAGAAGAATTACGTGGAATGTCAGCAACCTGCCGAAGGAACCTGACATGGACACCACAAAACAGAAACACGCGAAGCGACCGACCCCGTCTGCGGGATGAAAGTCGATCACGCGACGGCCAAACACCGATCAACCCACGCGGGCGAAGAATTTCTGTTCTGCTCGTCACGATGCAAGGACAAGTTCGACGCCGAGCCCGAGACGTATCTGGAGGCAATGCCGACCCCGGAGCCGATGCCCGAGCGAACGATTTTCACCTGTCCGATGCATCCCGGGATCGAGCAGGTCGGACCGGGTGATTGCCCGATCTGCTGGATGGCTTTGGAACCCAAGGGCGTGCCCACAGGCGACGAAGGCCCGAATCCCGAACTCGTCTATTTCACCCACGGATTCTGGATGGGTGCGGCCTTGACGGTTCCGGTCCTTGTTCTGTTTACCGGATGCCGTTCGTGCCGTGCGGGACCCAGACCAGAGCGCCGTATGCATTTCACTCGAGTTTGGAATGCCCACTGCTCTATTTACGAGCCGCCGCAGTGGTCAGTCCGACTTGCAGCATCATCCCACGGCCGGTCTCGAATGGGCGGCAGTTCTCCCGAACATGCGCTTCTAGCGCAGCGCGTGCGCCCGCGTCGGTCTTGCCAAAGACTTCCGCGCCAATCGGCGTGCTCTGAACGTATTGCCACAGGAAGTCGGCCGCCGGTGGCAGGTCGAGGGTCTTCTCGGCCCGATGCACCTCTGGCTGGCTGAACCCGGCGCCGCGCAGCAGTTCGGTGTATTCGTCGGGGTCGTGGATCGAGAAGACGGCGTCCAGGAAAGCCGCCGGTTTGGGGCCGACATGACTTGCAACGGCGTCGCGGATCACGGCGAACAGCGCGGGCGTTGGCCCTGGCGTATTCACAAGAATGCGTCCCCGGGGTCGGAGGACGCGTCGCATCTCCTTCAATGCGGGCAGCTTGGCCGGAAAGAACTGAAGCCCCATCTGGCAGAAGACCACATCGAAGCTGCCATCCGTCATGGGCAGCGCGGCTGCATCTGCTTCTTGCCATTTCAAGTCTGGCAGTTGCGCACAGGCTCGTTTCGCCTCCGCGATCATCCCGGGATTGATATCTACACCGGTCACGGAACCGGATGACGCAACCTCCTGCGCCGCGAGGCGCGCGACCACGCCTGTCCCGCAGGCGACATCCAGCACATGCTCCCCGGGTTGCAACCCGGCCGCGGCAATGAGATCCTCGGCGATCGGCCGGCCGATCGTGGGTACAAAATAGCGTTCGTAGGCCGGTGGGCCGGGGGTGACGGTGTCGGTCCGGGTCCTTGTCTGGTCGAGCGTCATGGATCCTCTCCCTGGCATTTGATGACAAGGAGTATGGTAGGCACCGGACGGCCCGCGCGCATCGCTCGATCTGACCAGTCCCCCGCCCCGTAACATGGTCAGATCTGACCATTCCGGCCTCAGACGAGGCCCGATTTCTGCGCGTGGATGCTGGCCTCCGTCCGGTTGCCGGTGCCGGTCTTGTCGAAGATGTTGCTGAGATGCCGGGCAACTGTGTGTTCGCTGATCAGAAGGGCTTGGGCGATCTGGCGGTTGGTCTCGCCCGCCGCCACCCGCGCCAGGACCTCCAACTCGCGCGTCGTAAGGCCGTCGGTGCCGCGGTCCGGTTCCAATAGGGCCGCGGCCATCGCGACGTCGGGATCGGCGCCGAGCCGGGCGAAGACTTCTTGCGCGGCCGCAATGTCTGCCCGGCCCGCCGGGATCTCGCCAAGAGCCACCTGTGCCTCGCCGAGCATCCGGCGAGTCCGTGCCGCCGGATAGGGGCAGGCCAGCCGCTGCCAGATCACCAGTGCCTCGCGCAGGATACTCCGCGCGGCTTGCGGTTTGCCTTCGGCCACGAGCAGGCGACCCTTGGCATCGAGCGCCGTCGCCTCG
The DNA here is from genome assembly GCA_942492375.1 of uncultured Alphaproteobacteria bacterium. Taxonomy (GTDB): domain Bacteria; phylum Pseudomonadota; class Alphaproteobacteria; order Rhodobacterales; family Rhodobacteraceae; genus JAHEAO01. The sequence continues at coordinate 104,582 of CALOEL010000015.1, read as the reverse complement.
AGAAGCGGCGCGCCGATGCGGGCGGCCCGTTCGGTCAATCCGTCGGCATGGGTTCGCGCGGACCCGAGGTCGCCCGCGGCCACCAGCGTTTCGACGAAGGGTCCGAGCAGGCGCAGGCGGCCCTCTGTGCTTCGTGACGCATCCAGCGCGGCCCTCAGCGCCTCGACAGCTTCGCTCTTGCGGCCCTCGGCGAGCATCAGTAGCGCCGCGCCCGGCTGCGGTGGGAAGCCGCGCAGATCGGCCTCGCGGTACATCGCCGAGGCCGGCCCGAATGCGCCGCGAAGCCGGTGAATCTCGCCGCGCTGATAGTAGGCCCGGCCGGCGACGGTTTCCGAAGAGGCACCAAGGTGGACCAGCGCCTCGTCGGCCTCCCGCTCGGCAGCAGCCCAGTCCCCTTCGCTCACCAGCAACTCGGAACGGTGCACGAGGCACTGGCCGCGATAGGGCACAAGGTCTGGCTGCGCCGAGCACCAAGCGTCGAGTTCGCGTGTCCATTGCATGGCGCGCTCAAGGTCAAACACGCTCTGGCAGGTCAGGATCACGGCGCAATAGACCACCCCGGTAAGGACCGGGGCCACGCGGCCCGCTGTAACCGTGACCATCGCCTCGTCGAGATGCGCGACACCATCGGCTACAGCGTCGCCGCTGACCAAGGCCTGCCCGCGGGACAGCAGTCCAATTGCCAACAGGTCCTCGTCGCCATGTTTCGCTGCAAGATCGATCGCCGCGTCGAAGCGCTGGATCGGTGTGGCGCCGCCGGTGCCGATAAGGCCGTCGATGATGTCGCCGTATCCCGCAGCCGCGCCTTCGGCCACCTCGGACGAGAGCAGTCGCCGGGCGCGAGCGCACCAACCGCGCGCTTGGCTGGCCCGGCCAGCGAGCAGGTTAAACAACCCGAGCCAGAACGCCCATCGCGCGGCATCATCAATCTCGCCGCAATTCGCACATTCCTGATGCAGGTGTGCCCAGACCTCCAGCGCCTTGCGCTCCTCACCGATCAGGTAGGCGGCTGTGGCAAAGCGTTCTTGGTTTTCACTCGTCAGAGGCGCGTTACACCCGGCTGCCGAAAACAAGTCGTACGCCGCGCGCCAGCGGCGTTCTTCACAAGCTATTCGCGCATTCTCCAAAGCGTCCAACTCGTCCATTCCGAATGACTAGCACAGCAAGTCGATTCCCTGCCAAATTTGCGCATCGCGAGAGATCGTTCGGGCGAGATCCGCCCCCAATCACCCGCCTCACAGACCATTCGGACCCGATCGGAGAGGCCGGGCGCGCATGCTCAGGTGAGAAGCGCCGGCGAACGACGGCTAAGGTTGGCAAGCGGCAATCACAGAGATGTTGCGACTGAATGGCTTGCGGGAGCGGTCAGAGATCGACCAGGCGCATCTTGAACGAAATGGGCGGGTCAGTGTGATATCAAAGAGCGGCACCTAACGCCGCGCTTGGTTTTGCAGGAACAGCGCCAGAAAATGAACGGGCAGCGACCGGCGGCCGAGGAGGCGACGGAAGGATCGTCCCATCCTATCTCCCTCCGGCCCGGCCAGAGTTATTTTCCGTTGTGACTGTTCACGTAGCCCTTCACGAAGTCCTCCAGTTCCGGAGTGTCGCATTCGAAGCCCATCTCTTCGGCAATTTCAATGACCTCGTCGCCGGTCATGCCCTGCTCGCAGCCGATGTGCATCATCACGAAGGCGCCGGAACGCTTGCCCGAGGCGCAGTGGACCATTACCGGCGCCGGTAGTTCGGTGGCCTTTCGGCGGAAGCTGTCGACAACGCCTTCGGACAGCTTCTCGCCATCGACCGGATGGTGCAGGAAGGTCAGGCCGGCCTCCTCCGCCCTTCGACCTTCCTCCTGGGGCTTCATCTTCTTCTTTTCCTCGTCATCAGTCTGCATGTTGATGAGAGATTGGAAGCCCTCTTGCGCGGCCTGCCGGATCTGATCGGCCTCGGGCGCGAACTTGGCGACTGTGAAACGATCATTTATCTGAACTGTATCTTGCATCTTGTCCTCCTTAGCTCGGTTTATCGATTTCGTAGTCGGCGGCTTGCCAGGCCTTCCAGCTTCCGGGCACGTTGCGCACCCGGTCAAAGCCGTTCTTCTTCAGCAGGCTCGCGGCAATCGACGCGCGAAAACCGCTGGCGCAGTAGGTGGCAAAGGGGGCAGAGCGATCGAGGCTGTTCATCTCCTCCCGCAGTTCGCCAAGGAAGGCATGTCGAGCGCCGGGAACGTGCCCGCCCTCCCACTCGTCGGGCTTGCGCACGTCGAGCGGCTGCAAATCCTTCGCCTTCTTCAGTTCATGCACGGAGATCTGGGGGATCTGTGCAAAGTCCCGTCCCGCTTCGCGCCAGGCAGCCACGCCGCCGGCGAGGTAGCCGCCGAAGTCGGTGAACCCCGTGCGCCAGAGCAGGCGCAGGACACCGGGCAGATCGTCGTCATCGTGCAGAACGAGGTGGATCGGCTTCTCCGGATCAAGCAGCCAGCCGGCCCAGACCGAAAGCTCCGGCCGCGCGCCGATATTGAGGCTTCCCGGCACGTGACCTGCGCCGAAGTCCATCATATCGCGCACATCGAGAAGCTGCGCCCCGCTCTCGGCGGCCTCGGCAAAACGTTCCACGGTCATCGGCGCGATCCGGGGCAGGTTGCGCAGGACCTCCGGACCCTTGGAATTGACCTTCTTCATGCGCGGGTAATGCGTCGGCACCGGCGGTGCGTCCCCGAGAATCGCCTCCTTGAACTTCTCCATGTCCTCGATCCGGGCGTAGCTGTTGAAGCGCCGTTCGTAGCCGATGGTCGAAGACATCCGGTCGCCGATGTCCGGCCCGCAGGCCGAGCCCGCGCCGTGGCAGGGATAGATGATGACATCGTCAGGCAGGGCCATGAAGACATCCCGAACCGTGTGGAAGAGCTTCTCGGCCAGCTCTTCGGACTGGTCGTCGCCCAGCAGATCGGGCCTGCCGACGCTGTCGACGAAGAAGGCGTCGCCGGAGAGAACACCCCAAGGCGTGTCCTTGTCGCCTTCGTAGAGCATGTAGGATACATGCTCCGGCGTATGGCCGGGGGTGAAGCGCGCCTTCATCCGCATGCCGCCAAAAGTGAACTCGTCGCCATCGCGCACTGGCTCATGATCAAAGCCGTATTCAGCCCCGCCCTCGGTGCTGACGTAGAGTTTGGCCTGCCCCCCAAGCCGGTCCACCAGCTCACGGGCGCCGCTCAGGAAGTCGGCGTGGATATGGGTCTCGAAGACATGGGTAATCGCAAGGCCGAAACGCCGGGCGGTCTCGAGATAGATCTCCACGTCCGGGCGCGGATCGACGACCGCGCAGGTGTGGGCCGAGTCGTCGCCGAGAAGGTATGAGCATTCGGCGACCCCGTCGGCCAGGATCTGTTCGAAGCGTAGGGTCATGTCGGGTCCTCCTGCTGACAAACCTGTTTTCGTTGCATGGAGTTCCCGCACGGTCGCTTCATTTGGAAAGTTCTTGCCGATTGCGCCAACTTCCCTTGTCGATCGCAGCCGGCGGGGCCTATCCTCTGATCGCGCAGATCCGGGTGTTGGCTGCATCTTTCAGATACAGCTCGATCTTGTGCTGGCTCAGGGAGCGCAATGAATCCTCTACGCGAAGACACACTTGCCCACTTTTCGTTCGTGATCTTATTGAGGCAATGTAGTTCTCGGAGGATCTCCACTGACGGCGGGCTTATCCGCCTTCGCGATCCTCGGCCCCGGAGATGCGTTTTCCGAGCCAGATGTCCGCTCTGCAGGGGCAGGCGATGCGGCACGGCCCGAGTGGCTGAGGGTCGGCTTTGGGCCGCGCGGCGCTGTTGTCCCCCGGTGGTCGCGCAGAGCCGTCTGCCGCGCTGCCGCATGACCGCACTGAGCCCAATGTATGTAACGGCTGCTGTATCGCGGCCAGCGTCGGCTCATACGTCTCACGTGAAGAACGCTGGGATCCCGAACCTCGAAACGATCAGGATCTGCCGCGTCCCATCCGGTCCTTCAGTTGAGGTTAATTCAACACTGACCTGCCGCATACTTTCGGGAATTTGACCCCACATCTGCCGTCGTTGCAGTATCCGGGGCAAGAGGACCGCATTCTGTCCGATGCCCTCCGGGCGGCTTATGCCGCAGCTCATGAGGAACGCATTTCCGACAGGTAGGCTGCCATAGGTCGTCCGACCCCGGTGGCATAATCTCGTCCCACCCGCGCCCAATCCACATTCGCCAACCGCGACCAGTCGATCCCGGCTTTCCAGTTCAGGCTCGCGTCGGAACCACCTGACCCGGAAATGTAGTCTTTGACCCGCTGCCCCTCGTCGAACCGCGCGAGGTTCTGGTGCCAGTCTTCATCCGGCCAGATCAGCCGAATCGATTGCGCCTGCGGATCGTATTCGGCGGTGAACAGCGTGCCGAATCCTTCAGAAAAGCGGTTCTGCCGCAGGGGGGCATTGGTGAAGGCGCTATGCAGGTCCCGAACGCCAGTGCGCATCGCACTGAGATGCCTATGCCGTTCGAAGGTGCGGGTGAAGGTTGCCCGATCCGGCGGGGCCATGCCGCTTTGATGGTTCGTCGCGATGGCACGGGACATCCGCTTTGATCCGCCCCCGGGCGCCAGTTCCAGGCTCGCCGTCGCGCCCGACGCATCGGCCAGGACGATGTTGTAGGCCATGTGCGATGGCACCCGGTCCAGAACGGTCAGCGCTTCCTCGACGGTATCGCAGATCTCCAGCACGTAGCGCAGGATCGTCGTTACGCCAAAGCCCTCGCCCGTTTCCGGCCGCCCGCCATAGGCCAGCGCGACGCTGAGCCCGGCATCGTTGATGCCATCGGACAGACCCCAGAGGAATTCCACCATGCCCATGACCGGCCTGCCGGTCCATTCGCTGCGCAGCAGCAGACCCTCGTTCAGATCCGGCGACAGGTCGTAATTGCGCAGCAGGCGCACATCGGAGCCATCCGACATCGCGGCCAGCGAGCAACCGCCAAGATACCGCGGCGGACACCAGGTGGACAGGAACCGCGCCGCGCGGTCGCTACCGCCCGCAATCGCGACAAGCTGGTCATAGACCGGCAGCAATTCCGGCATATGCCGCCCCAGCGCGGACCGGCAGGCAATCCTGTCGGGCCCGGCATCGCCGCCGCGGGCGACGAACCAGGCCTCGTAGGCGGGCCAGGAACGCAGCCAGCGTTTGTGCCATTTCACGCCGGGGGAATTCTCGCTGACGGCGTCGAAGGTGAGTGTCATGGTCATGTCGGTCATTCCTTGGATTCGAGGAAGAAACGGATCATTTCCGCGCTCGCATCCGGGCCGCGCGGATCGGTGTAGGAACCGCCGGGCCGGCCGCCTGACCAGGCGTGGCCAAGGCCGTCGATCACCCAGTGTTCCAGATGGTCGCGCCCGTCCGGGCCGGTGCAGATCATGGCGGTGTAGCTGCGACCGCTCGCCGTGCCCTTGCGTGTCGATTGCAGGCTCGGCGATGGACCGTGCCGCTCGGCGCTCCGGGCGATGGTCTCGCCGTTGCAGGCTTGCACCGTGCTGTCTGCAGAGCCGTGAAAGACGATGGTGCGGATGCCCGGACCCTGTGGCTCCGCCGCATGGCCTGGCCTCTGACCTGCCATCGCGGCAAAGGCCGAGGCGACATCCTTCGCCGCTCCGTAGGGCAAGCCGGAATGCACACCTGCGGCCGCAAACACGTCGGGATAGGTGTGTCCGAGGATCACCGCCATCGCCGCCCCTGCGGACAGGCCGGCCACGAATGTGCGGTCCGAAGGCACATCATATTGCGCCATCGCCATCCGGGCTATCCCGGCAAGGATTTCCGGCTCCCCCCGATCGCGGCGCTGGTCGTTCGGGCTGAACCAGTTCCAGCAGCTTTGCGCATTCGCGCCGCGCGACTGTTCCGGATAGATCACGATGAACCCGTCACGGTCGGCAAGGGCGTTCATGCCGGTCCCGATCGCGAAATCCTCGGGTGTCTGGGTGCAACCGTGCAGCATCATCACGATAGCCGAGGCCCCCGCATCCGCCGAGGCGGGTATATAGGTGCGATAAGCGCGGCTTCCGCTATTACCCTGATGCGCCGAAGTCAGGAACTGCGCCCCGTCGGGAATGTCCAGCGGCCTCGGGGTGGTCGTGCCGTCGCCGTTCGGAAGCACCTTCTGCAACAGGCTCATGAGTCCCTGTGCGTCCGGCGGGGAAGAGGAAGAGACGAACGATGCAAGCCCGTGCTGCGCAAGGGTGCGCTGCACCAGGTCTTGCGCAGCGGTGAGCCTGTTTGCGCGTGCGTCATCGGTCACTGGGCGCCGTGCGCCAGTGTTGAAATCAAACATGTCTTTGGTCCTTGGGTGAGGTGTATTGGCTTAGCGAATGCGGTCTGCGAGTGCTTTCTTTAAATCCGGCGAGGCCTGCAAGGCGCCCAGAACGGTGATCGAGCCGATGGTCTCCAACGCGAGGTCCGGCGTCACGTCCGGATCGATGCGGGCAAGACCCACAACCTTGACATGCAGGATTTCCCCGGCCTCGCGCAGAGCTTCCAGGTCGGCCCGGGTATAGTCGCGCAGGCCCAGCTCCATTGTATGCCGCTCGACCGACTTGCTGACGACTTCGGCATGGCTGTCGAGATGATTGCGGATCGCGGTGCGAATGAAATCGCTGCGGTTGGAATAGAACCCTTCCTGCACCAGCAGGTCGATACGTCCCAGGTCGACATAGCCGAGGTTGATGGTGATCTTTTCGCTATCGGGCGACTTATCGCGAAGCTGTCTGACGTTGCTCATACCATCTCTCCATCCGTGTGGATGTTATATGGATGGCCTATGGCAGAATGCAAGCTGTGAAATGCCCATTTCGAGGGCTGCCGGCGAACAAGGACGTTTTCCTGGGTGCGTACCGAGATCTGAAATCAGGCAAACGGCAGCAAAGTCGGCCTCGCGGATGCCGAGTCGACGAACGGTTCTGCAGGCTGACGTGAAAGACCGTTTCCGGGAAGCAGCTCCGCGGCGAATGTCATAAAGGCAAGTGCCAGGCATGTGCCGTCCTCATCCAGGATTTGGCCTGGCGTGACCCAGATGGTACGAAGCATCCGATGGCGGTTGTGAGCCCATACCAACCGTTCGCGCGAGGGTGTTTAGGTTTCCGAAAGCCTATCGCTTCGCGGCGTAGTAAGACACGCGGCGCTCCAAGTAGGCGAGGAACTCCGAGATCGTGAAGGCCAGCGCGAAGAGGACGATGAGGACCGCCCAGAAGTGGCTCATCAGGAAGTTGGCCGAATAAAGCTCGAAAAGCGCGCCGAAGCCGACGATGCTGATCAAAAGCTGGCCGATTATCACGCCCTTGACCGCGCGGATGACGCCGATGCGCACGCCGCCGAGGATTTCCGGCAGCGCGGCCCAGAAGTAGATTTTGGTGAAGGCGCCCCAAGGCGACGCGCCGAAGCTGTGCGCCATTTCGACCAGCGAGCGGTTGATCTGCTTCACGCCGGCCCGCGCGTTCAGGATGATGATCCAGATGGCAAAGAGTGTCGTGGTGATGATGATCGACTTCATGCCGAAGCCGAAAAGAACCATTAGGACGGGCACTAGGGCCGTCAAAGGCGCGCTAAGGAAGACGTTGACCCAAGGCAGCAGCAGCTCGTCCAGCAGCCGGCTCTTGCCCATCAGGATGCCGACGGGGATGCCGATGGTGATGGCGAAGAACACGCCGGCGAGGAAGGCGTAGGCGGTCTCCGCCATGGCCTTCTGGAAGGCGGCGGTCTGGACGACTTCGAAGAGCGTTGCGATGACCTCCGACAACGGCGGCACGAAGAAGGTCACGCCGGTCTGTCCGATAATCTCCCAGAGCAACCCCCAGATCAGCAGCGACGACATGCCCGGCAGGCGGTATCCGAAAATGGTCATGCGCTATTCCACATAGGATCGCAGCGAGGCCCAGATCTCGTCGACGATGTCGAGATATTCGGGGTCGCGGCGGATGTTCGCGGCACCGCTGTCGCGGTTGATCGAGGGACGGATGATTTCGTGCACGCGGCTGGGGCGCGGCAGCAGGATGGCGATCTGGTCGGAGACATAGACGGCCTCCTCGATCGAGTGGGTGACGAAGATGAAGGTCTTGTTCTCGTTCTGCACCAGCGCCAGCAGGTCCTCCTGAAACTTGCGGCGGGTCTGTTCGTCGACCGCCGAGAACGGCTCGTCCATCAGCAGAACCTCGGAGTCGACTGCAAGCGCACGGGCCAATCCGACCCTCTGGCGCATGCCGCCGGAAAGCTCGTGCGGATAAGCATTCTCGAAGCCTGCCAGACCCACCTGCTTGATGTAGCGTTCCGCCTTCGCGTCGCGCTCGGACTTTGCGGCGCCGCGCATCTCCAGCCCGAAGGCCACGTTGCGCAGCACGCTGGCCCAGGGCAGCAGCGCGAAATCCTGGAAGACGAAGGCGCGATCGGGGCCGGGGCCGGTGACGGTCTGGCCGTTAACCTCGACCTCGCCGGAAGTCGGTTCCAGGAGCCCTGCAATGATCTTCAAGAGGGTGGTCTTGCCGCAGCCCGACGGGCCGAGCAGCGAGGTCAACTGCCCGCGCGGAAATTCCAGCGAAAGATCGCGCAAAGCCTCGGTCTCGCCGTAGAACTTCGTGATGTGGCGCGTCGAACCGGCGCTTTCGGGGATCGCCGCGGATGGGGCGGGCGCCGGTTCAGTCAGAGACATAGCCAAGTTGATTTCCCTTGAAGAGGATGGATTCGGTCCATTCCAGCAGGTTCAAAAACAGCACGGCGAGCAGGATGATCGAGAAGATCGCCGCGTACATGCTGGGATAGTCGGCGATGGACCGGCTGTAGGTGATGATGTCGCCGACGCCGGTGGGGGTGATTTTCAGCTCCGCCAGGATCGCACCGATGAAGCCCGCCGAGACGCCGAGCCGCAGGCCCGCGAAGATCACCGGCGAGGCGGCGGGGATGACGATCTTCGTCAGGATAGCCGAGTCCGAGGCGAGATAGGCCTTGCCCATTTCCTTGAGGTTTTCCGGCGTGTTACGCACCGCGCTGGCGGTGTTCAGCACGATCACCGGCATCGCCATGATGCAGACCACCAGCACCTTCGAGGTGAGGCCAATACCATACGCCAGCACCAGCAGCGGGATCAGAGCGGCCAGCGGCGCGGCCTGCATGACGATGAAGATCGGCGAGAACAGCCAGTCGAAGAACTTGCTGAGCCCGACCCACAATCCGATGCCGATCCCCAGCACCGCAGAGATTGCGACGCCGACGACCAGCGGCTGCAGCGTCTCGCCATAGGCTGCCCAAAGCGTTCCGTCGACGGCCATGCGGAAGAGCGCGGCCATGGATTCCAGGAAGGTCGGGAAGGCGTAGCTGACGGGGATGCGCCCCGCGATCTCCCACGCGCCGAAAAGGATTAGCGCCGAGACGATCTTCAGCATCAACGCGCGGGCCGGCAGCCGGGATCGCTTCTGCGGCTCGGGGGCGCCTGGCGGCGCCCCCGCAATCGGTGTTGTCGCGACGTCGGTCATTGCATCGCGGCGTCAAGCGGGTCGAGATACCAGAAATCCTCGATGTTCAGCTCGGAGGGATCGCCCTCCAACTGGCCCGCCGCCGAATACCACTCCATATCCGCCTGCGCCGCCTTACGGCCGCCGCCATTCGGGTCGTAAAGCCCGGCCTCGACCGCGTCGGAGTAGAAGCCGTCAAGCTCCGCCAGAATTTCCTCAGGCAATTGGCCGATGGGCCCGTCCGGATTGGTCTCGCGCCGGATAACTGTCGGGTCCTCGTGCATGTCCCGATAGACGCTGATCAGGGCGTCGACGAAGATCTGCACGTCTTCTTCGTTCGCCTTGATCCAGTCGAGATTGGCGAACAGCGCCTCGTCGCTGGCATCGACGTCGAACATCGGCAGCACGTTGAACTTGTCCGCGTGCCTCGGCGCATGATCTTGTTCTTGTTGGACAGATCGATGATCGTCGCATCGGCCTGCCCCGCCATCAGCGCGACGACGCGGTTGGCCGAACCCGGAACGTAGGACCGCTTGCCGAACTTGATGCCGACCTTGTCCTCGATCACGTTGGCGATGGAATCGGTGCCGCCGCCGCGCGAATGCAGCATGATCGGCTCGCCGTCCAGGTCTTCGAGCGAGCTGTATTTATCCGTGGTGACCGGGAAGAATTTCAGCTTGGAGAGCTGGAAAATGATACGGATCGGCGCTTTCGAGCGCTGCATGGCGGCATAGGGCGTGCCGAAGCCGATATCCATCTGTCCGCTCAGCACCGCCTGGATCGCCAGTTCCTCGTCCGCAAAGGCGGTCCACTCGTACTCCAGACCGGCCGCCTTGGCGCGGTCGAGCGCCACGAAGAACGCGGCCATTTCGTCGGACGGCGTTTCGGCCAGCGCGATCTGGATCGTGTCGGCCTGCGCGCCGCCGATAGGCCAGACCGACGGCCAGCGGCGGATGCCACGGCGCCGGTGATCTTCAAGAAGGTAGCTCTTCATGTTTCTCCTCCCTGGGAATTCTTACGGGCTTTGTCTGGAGACGTTTTTCCTGCTCTCGTCTTGGCTGTTTTGGCTCAGACCTCTCCGAACAGGCGCGCGGAGACCGAACGCAGATGGCTGCGCATCGCTTCATAGGCCGCTTCGGGGTCACGCGCGTCGATAGCGGCGGCGATCGCCTCATGCTCGGCGAAGCTCGAATGGTCGCGCGGCGGACGGCTTGGTTCCGCGGACCACGTTGCCCCAGGCGACGGCGCGGCGCACCGGTTCAGCTGGTCGAACAGCGACAGCAGCAGGAGATTGTCGCTGGCCTCGGCGATGGCGCGGTGGAAGCATGTCGTCCTGAGCCTCGTAGTCCTGCCAGTTCGACGCCGCATGGGCGCGCTCCATCGCGCGCCAGCTTCATCCGGGTGACTGCCTCGCCCGGAGGCGTTGATCGCGGCCTCGCGGGCAATCGCCGGCTCGATGGCGAGCCGCGCCCGCATCAGCTGCGGAAGGGCGTGATCTGACGGCCGAGTTCGACCAGTGCGCCAGCCCGACCTGCCGCCGCCATGGGCGGCAACGAAGGTGCCCTTGCCGACATGCCGCCAAATCGCCCCTTCACGTTCCAACGCGTCAAGCGCCCGGCGTAGGGTGGTGCGGCTGATCTCGAGATTGCCGATAAGCTCCCTCTCGGGCGGCAGCCGGTCGCCGGGCCTCGTAGCCGCCGTCGGCGATGAAGGCGCGCAGCCGTGCAACGCGCCGTCGTTGACGCTTTGACTTCAGCTCATCAAGCACGAAATTCCTCCAATTGGTTGACCAATTCTTGATTGACATTGCGCCAAATGAAGGCTTCTGGATGGAAGACGGGAATTCGCGACTTCACAATATTGGCTGCGATTGATCTTAGCATGCATTGTCTTATGACAAGGCCTCAATTAGTCCCCCAATGCGCCGAGGTTCCGATGTCCAATTACGTGATCCAGACGCCACCCGTCGTGTCCATTCCCAGTGGCCGGAGGCGGCCTCTTTCCGGTGCGCCGCGTCTATTGCATCGGTCGCAACTACGCCGCCCATGCCATCGAGATGGGCCACGATCCGGACCGCGAGCCGCCGTTCTTCTTCCAGAAGAACCCCGACAACCTCGACCCCTCGGGCGAGTTTCCCTACCCGGCGCATTCCTCCGACGTGCATCACGAGGTCGAGGTCGCGGTGATGCTGAAATCCGGCGGCACCAACATCGCCGTCGCGGATGCCGAGGCGCATGTCTTCGGCTATGCCCTGTCGCTCGACATGACCCGCCGCGACCTGCAGGGCGAGGCCAAGAAGCTGGGCCGGCCGTGGGAGATCGGCAAGGCCTTCGAGCGCTCCGCCCCGGTCGGTCCGCTGCATCCCGTGTCAGAGAGTCGGCCATCTCGACAGGGGCGGATCGAGTTGAAGGTCAACGGCGAGGTCAAGCAGGAGGGCGACCTGAACCAGATGATCTGGAAGGTGCCGGAGATGATCTCGTATCTGTCGGAATATTTCGAACTGTCGGCCGGTGACGTGATCCTGTCGGGAACCCCCTCGGGCGTCGGACCGGTCGAAAGGGGCGACACGATGGTATTGGCCGCGGCTGGACTGGGAAGCATGACCGTCACGGTGGTCTGATGTGTTCCGCTGACGAATGACCAAGCAGCGGCGCAACACCGGGTTTCGCACCACGATTCATGAAATTCGAACGACGGCTAAGTCCCGCACTGCCGTCGTTGCCAGCTATTCGGCCAAGGTCTGCTACTGAAGCGTCACTGCCTGTTCATGGGTACAGAGCAAAGTGAGCACACTGCTCCGATATTGCTGGAATTGTCTGAAAATGCCCATCAGCGTGGTTTTTGGGGGATATTCTTGGGGCGATGGCAATAGCCTAACCCGCTATGCCATTGATATATAAGATATAATTTCGGATATTTGGTGCGGTCGAGAAGACTCGAACTTCCACGGGTGTTACCCCACAGCGACCTCAACGCTGCGCGTCTACCAATTCCGCCACGACCGCACGTCTAGGCTTGGTGAGGCGCTACATAGCGAAGCGATTCCGGGATGTGAAGCGGAAATTCGCGACCTCGGAGCAGGGTCGAAGACCCGTCGGATCGGGCGCGAAACAGCCGCGCCCGACCCGTGGTGTCCTACTGTTCGACCGCGAAAACCGGCAGCGTCGTTGTCTGGCTTCCGGCCCCGGCATCGCCTCCGTCATCGACCTTGCCGTTCAGCGAATAGGCCGCCTTCCGGATCAGATCGCCCCGCTCGGGCTGACCCGGCGCAAAGACCGCTTCCGCACCGTTCTGCACGGCATCAAGACCCATCTCGTACCAGGCCAGTGACAGATCGGGCCGGCGGCTGGCGCCGAATCCCTGCGACAGGTGATGGCCCAGCAACTCGCCGTAAGCCCCCTCGCCCAGCACCGCCAGAAGCAGCGCCGAACCCACGGCGACATCCATGTCATCGGTGCGGTATCCGACCGACAGGCAGATCTTGGCGGTCCCTGATATCTGCGCCGGGGACATGCCGCTTTGCAGGATGAAACCGCCGACATCCTTCATCAGCTCATCCTTGGGCTTAAGGGACAGCGCCGCCACATGTTCCTTGAGTGCGGGCGCGAACCCCTCGCATTGCTCTGCGATCTGCTGCGGCGTGAACCCCTGCACCTTGCCGGCCAGTTCCTCGCCCTTGGCGATGGCATAGGTGCGCGCCAGGCAGAACTGTTCGTTCAGCGCGACACCGGGATCGGACATCGAGGCCAGCGTGGTGAACCCGCCATTGGTATTGGTCAGCAGGCTCACGGTGTTGCAGTGCGACGCCAGCGACGCCTGGGCATCACCGCCGATGAAGTTCGGAAGCGCGGTGGCCGCGGCCATCGTCGTCTCGGGAACCTCCACCGGCTCGGGCGCGGGCGCCGGCGCGACGGCAATGGGCGCGACCGGCTGAACCTGCGGGATCGCGACTCCGGCAAGTTCGTTCCGGTAGGTGATCAGCAGGCCCTTCGGTCCCATCGGATCGGCTGCCATCTGCTGGGCCGTCACCGGCCCTCCGGCAAGCGCGCGCCGGTACGAGGTCAGCAGGAAATCGTTTTCGTACTGGGTCAGCTGGCCCGTTGACGGATAACCCATATGCGCCTGGTAAGAGGCGATCGCCGCACGAGAGTTGCGCCCCAGAACGCCATCCGGCGTTCCCGCCGGAAACCCGAAATAGTTCAATGCGATCTGCGTCTCGCGTCGTTCGGCGCGAACGGCCGACGATACCGCGGGTGTGCGGTAGACGGTTCTGGTTCGCACCGGCTGGCGCTTCTTGTTGGCTTCGTTCACGATCACGCCGCCGATGACGCCGCCGATAACGCCGCCAAGCAGATCCCCGCCATCCGCGGCAGCGCGGGTCACAGGGGCGCCGATAAGGGCAAATGCGACGCAAATCATTGTCAATTGCTTGCTAAACATGTCATCCCTCCCAGATACTCGATCAGTCAAATATCCGGTAAGTTTACCATGCGGCAGGATTTGAACGAAAAGTTTTCTTCCGTGGATGTATCGGAACCCGACCTCGCAACCGGTGATTGCGATATCGAATGGCGCGTCTCGGACGGGCTGACCGGATACGACGACGCGGTGGCGGTCATGGAGCATCGCGTCGCCGAGATCGCGGCGGGTCGCGCACCCGAACTGATCTGGCTGGTCGAACACGCCCCGCTTTACACCGCCGGCACCAGCGCCGACCGGGCGGACCTGACCGATCCCGACCGCTTTCCGGTTCATGTCAGCAAGCGCGGCGGGCAATACACCTATCACGGGCCGGGCCAACGCGTCGTTTACGTGATGCTCGACCTCAACCGGCGCGGCCGCGACGTGCGCAAGTTCGTTTGCGCGCTGGAAAACTGGGTGATCGCCGCACTTCAGGAGTTCAACGTCACCGGCGGTCACCGCGAGGGCCGGGTCGGCGTCTGGGTCGCCCGGCCGGACAAGCCAGCGCTTCCCGATGGAACACCTCGCGACGAGAAGATCGCGGCGATCGGCGTCAGGCTGCGAAAATGGGTCAGCTTCCACGGCCTCGCGATCAATGTCGATCCCGACCTTTCTCATTACGACGGCATCGTGCCCTGCGGCATAACCGGTCACGGGATCACGAGCCTTGTGAACCTTGGCCTTCCCGTCACGATGACCGATGTCGATCTCGCGCTTCGGCGGACCTTTCATCGCATCTTCAACGAACCCCGTCCGGCCAGCGGAAGTGCGACAAAAGCCCCCTCGAATTTCCAGGATGGGGCTCTATGATGTGCTCTGACCAAATCAGCCCCAGACGGAAGGGAACACCATGAAATACTTATTGTTCGCAGCAGCGGCGCTCACTCTGGCCAGCCCCGCCTTTGCTGAAGGCGACGCCGCCGAGGGCGAAAACGATTTCAAGAAGTGCAGATCCTGCCACCTGATCGCCAGCTCCGACGAGGTTATCGTCAAGGGCGGCAAGACCGGGCCGAACCTCTATGGCGTCGTCGGACGCCCGGCGGCGAGTGTCGAGGACTTCAGATATGGCGAATCGCTGATTGCCGCAGGCGAAGCCGGACTGGTCTGGGACGTGGACAACCTCGTTTCCTACCTGGCGGATCCCAAGGCGTTCCTGGTTGAATTCACCGGCGATTCCGGCGCCAGGTCCAAGATGACCTTCCGGCTGAAGGACGGCGAGGACGTGGTCGCCTATCTCGCCAGCCTTTCGCCAGACGCCGGCGAAGCCGAGGACGATACCGGGGAATCCGACGAAGACGCGGAAGAGGATGCGGAAGAAACCACGAACTAGACGCCTTGACGGCATAACGAAGAGTTGAGCCCCCCGACATCATCCGCTAAACCGGGCGGGAAAGTCGGCGGAGCCAGCCCCGCCGATCACGGGCGCTTCAGGAGAACGACATATGGCAGATGCAGCCGCGCACGGCCATGAACACCACGACGAGCGGAGCTTCTTCACTCGCTGGTTCATGTCCACCAATCACAAAGACATCGGCATCCTTTACCTGTTCACAGGCGGATTTGTCGGCTTCATCTCGGTAGCCTTCACCGTCTATATGCGGATGGAGCTGATGGAACCGGGCGTGCAGTTCATGTGCCTCGAAGGCGCGCGGCTTCTGCCCTCTGCCTCCGAATGCACGCCGAACGGCCATCTCTGGAACGTGCTGATCACCGGTCATGGCATCCTGATGATGTTCTTCGTGGTCATCCCGGCGCTATTCGGCGGTTTCGGCAACTATTTCATGCCGTTGCACATCGGTGCGCCGGACATGGCGTTCCCGCGGATGAACAATCTCAGCTTCTGGCTCTATGTCGCCGGCACCTCGCTGGCTGTCGCTTCGGTGGTCAGTCCCGGCGGCAACGGTCAACTGGGTTCCGGAGTGGGCTGGGTGCTCTACCCGCCGCTTTCGGTCCGTGAGGGCGGCATGTCGATGGATCTCGCGATCTTCGCGGTGCACCTGTCGGGCGCCTCCTCGATCCTTGGTGCGATCAACATGATCACCACGTTCCTGAACATGCGCGCGCCGGGCATGACGCTGTTCAAGGTGCCGCTCTTCGCCTGGTCGATCTTCGTCACCGCCTGGCTGATCCTGCTGTCGCTGCCGGTTCTGGCGGGCGCCATCACCATGCTTCTGACCGACCGCAACTTCGGCACGACCTTCTTCGACCCCGCCGGTGGTGGCGATCCGATCCTCTACCAGCATATCCTGTGGTTCTTCGGCCATCCCGAGGTCTACATCGTGATCCTGCCGGGCTTCGGCATCATCAGCCACGTGATCGCGACCTTCTCGAAGAAACCGGTCTTCGGTTATCTGCCGATGGTCTGGGCGCTGATCGCCATCGGCGCGCTCGGCTTCGTCGTCTGGGCGCACCACATGTACACCGTGGGGATGAGCCTGACCCAGCAGAGCTACTTCATGCTGGCGACGATGGTGATCGCGGTGCCCACCGGCATCAAGATCTTCAGCTGGATCGCGACGATGTGGAAAGGCTCGGTCGAGTTCGCGACGCCGATGCTCTGGGCCGTCGGGTTCCTGTTCCTGTTCACCGTCGGCGGCGTGACCGGCATCGTGCTGAGCCAGGCCGCGATCGACCGCGCCTATCACGACACCTACTACGTCGTGGCGCATTTCCACTACGTGATGAGCCTGGGCGCCGCCTTTGCCATCTTCGCGGGCGTCTATTACTGGATCGGCAAGATGTCGGGGCGGCAATATCCCGAATGGGCAGGCAAGCTGCATTTCTGGATGTTCTTCATCGGCACCAACCTGACCTTCTTCCCGCAGCACTTCCTGGGCCGTCAGGGCATGCCGCGCCGCTACATCGACTACCCCGAGGCGTTCGCCTACTGGAACTGGTGGTCCTCGCTCGGCGCGTTCCTGTCCTTCGCCTCGTTCCTGTTCTTCATCGGCGTCGTCTTCTACACGCTGCGCTACGGCAAGCGCGTGACCGCCGACAACTACTGGAACGAACATGCCGACACGCTCGAATGGACGCTGCCCTCGCCGCCGCCGGAACACACGTTCGAGACGCTGCCGAAACAGTCGGACTGGGACCGCAGCCACGCCCATTGAGGCAACTGGATGCCCTATGAATGGGACGACATGACACAAGGGGCCCCGGTGAAAACCGGGGCCTTTTGCTTTGCGAACGGCGATCCGTTCGCGCTTCGCGTCACGCTCTGGCCGCACCGCTCCCTGCCCCGGCGCGGTTTCGTGGCCTTCATCGGCATCACCTTCGCGATGCTGATGATCCCGCTTCTGGGCCTTCTGGGAACATCAGCGCTTTGGGGCCTGTTGCCGTTCATCCTGATCGCCTTGGCGCTGATGTGGTATTTCCTCGAACGCAGCTACACCGATGCCAAGCTGACCGAGGAACTCTCGCTCTGGTCCGACCGGATCGAACTGGTCCGGCGCGACCCGCGTGGCGCGGTTCAAAGCTGGGACGCGAACCCGCATTGGGTGCAGATCCTGCTGCGCGCCGAAGGCGGCCCGGTCGAGAATTACCTGACGCTGAAAGGCAACGCCCGCGAGGTCGAACTCGGCGCCTTCCTCTCTGCCGATGAACGGGTAGAGCTTCACGAGCGTCTCCGGCTTGCACTGGCGAAAATCTGACGCAGTGCCCGTGGTTTCGAGTGGACAGCGCCGCGCGGCCATGCTGAACATCGCCGCATCATGACACGCCAATTCCTTCCCTACTGGGTCGTCGGCCTCATCATCGTCGCGACCGCCGCCGTGCTGCTGGGTTTCGGCAGGGTGCCGATCTGCACCTGCGGCTATGTCAAGCTCTGGCACGGCGAAACCATGACCAGCGAGAATTCGCAGCACCTGATGGACTGGTACACGCCATCGCACCTGCTGCACGGTCTGATCTTCTACGCCCTGCTCTGGCTTGTCGCGCGACGCGTCGCGATCGGCTGGCGGCTGGTCATCGCGACATTGGTCGAATGCGCATGGGAAATCCTCGAAAACACCGACCGGGTGATCGAACGCTACCGGGAAGTGACGATATCGCTCGACTATTACGGCGACAGCGTCATCAACTCGGTCTTCGACATCCTTGCGATGATCGCGGGCTTCTGGCTGGCCCGCATCATCCCGGTCTGGGCAAGCGTCGCGATCGTGCTCGGCTTCGAGATCCTGACCGCCATCGTCATCCGCGACGGGCTGGCGCTGAACATCGTGATGCTGCTCTTTCCGTTGGACATCATCCGGGACTGGCAGGCGGGCGGCTGAGGCCGGACCGGAAAGCTGTTTGCAGTCGGTTCCGTCCCGGCGCAAGCTGGGGCGGCAAGTGCGGCAGGGGGACAACCAGCCATGAAAGTCGTCGTAATGGGCGCCGGGGTGATCGGCGTAACCACAGCCTGGTATCTGGCGCGGCAGGGCGCCGAGGTCGTCGTGCTCGACCGCCAGACCGGACCGGGGCTGGAGACCAGCTATGCCAATGCGGGCGAGCTGTCCTATGGCATGACCTCGCCCTGGGCCGCGCCGGGGGTGCCGGTGAAGGCGCTCAAATGGCTGTTCATGAAGCGCCGCCCGCTGTTCATCTGGCCGCTGATCAGCCCGACGATGTGGAAATGGGGCGCCCAGATGATCGGGAACTGCAACGAGGAAAGCTACCGCGTCAACAAATCGCGGATGGTCCGGGTCTCGAATTACAGCCGGGACTGCCTGCCGGACCTGATCGCCGATACCGGCATCGACTATGACGGCCGCGAACAGGGCACGCTGCAGCTCTTCCGCACCCAAAAGCAGTTGAAGGGATCGAAGGCGGATCAGGAGATCCTGGCCGAGTTCGACTCGCCCTACGAGGTGCTGGACCGCGAAGGCTGCATCGCCGCCGAACCGGCGCTGGCGCTTGTCCGCGACAAGTTCGTCGGCGGCTTGCGTCTGCTGGCCGACCGGACCGGCGACTGCCGGATGTTCACCATCGCCCTGGCCGAAAAGGCCGCCGAGCTTGGCGTGGAATTCCATTACGGCCAGTCGATCCGCTCGATCGCCACCGAGGGCGACCGCGTCGTCGGGGTCGAGACCGAGCCCGCGGGCCGCATCACCGGCGACAAATATGTCTGCGCGCTCGGAAGCTATGCGCCGATGGTGCTGCGGCCGATCGGGCTGAAACTGCCGATCTATCCGGTCAAGGGCTATTCGGTGACTCTCCCGGTGACCGACGACGCCGGCGCGCCGCAATCCACGATCATGGACGAGACGCACAAGGTCGCCATCACCCGGCTCGGCGACCGCATCCGGGTGGCCGGCACCGCCGAGATCGCGGGCTACAGCAACCGCCTCGGCCCGCATGCGACGGATACCGTCCGCCACGTGATCGGCGATCTCTTTCCGGAAGGCGGCGATCTGTCCAAGGCCGAGGGCTGGACCGGCCTGCGCCCGATGACCCCGGACGGCACCCCGGTTCTGGGCGATACCCGCTTCGAGAACCTCTATCTCAACACCGGCCACGGCACGCTCGGCTGGACCATGGCCTGCGGCTCAGGCCGCGCGGTGGCCGACCTCGTCTGCGGCAAGGACCCCGAGATCTCCTTCGACGGCCTGACCGCGGCGCGCTATTCGCAATAGAATAACGCGCCACCGGCGCCCGGCGCGGGGCGAAGCCGTCATTCACTGCGGTGGACTAAGTATTTGCTTTCTCCGAGTATGGGCAGATGGATCAAGCAGCGGAAACCTGGCGCGGAGCACGCGCTTCATTGGCCTGGTTGTGCGGTGCTCCGATCGTGAATGCGCGGATCGTGCTTGCCTCGAAGGACGAGAAACAGGCGCGCACCCTCATGGCACGCCATTTCGCCCGGTTCCTCGAAACCTGCTGCGTTAGCGTCGAGGTGGACGGTGAGCCTCCCTGCCCGGGCACGGGATGCGTTCTAAGCTACAACGAAACGTCCTTCGCCGATGTCGCCGCCTATGGTGCATCCTTGTGGGACCACATCGATCGTGCGGCGGCGGCCGATCTCTATGGATACCTTCCCTTCGGACGATCGGCCGCACGCAAGGCGGGGATCGAACTGGTTCCGAGGGGAAATCGTCAGGCCACCGACCGTTTGCTTGCAAAGATGGTGGCGGCCGTAAAGCGCGGAGAGCGGCTAGCCTGGGGCGGTGAAGGTCGTTTGCAGGGCCGGGATGGGATCGGGAGGTTCAAGATCGGCGCAAGCTTGATCGCGATAAGGGCGCAGGTCCCGGTGATCCCCTTGGTGTTTCACGGTGGCCATCAGGCAATGCCGCTTGGTTCAGTGCGCGCTCGACCGGGGAAGATCCGTATTCGGTTTGGCACACCGATCTCGACTGCGGGGCTCAAAGAGGAGACCGCACGATCATTTGCCGATTACGTCCGCGAGGTCACTGTCGGAATTTACGCTGAATTGAAGCAGGAGTCGGCCCTGAATTCATGACTGGTCAGCATAGCGCTACGGTAAGGGTGGGCCGAGTGTGTCAGGCGTTTCCCCCCCCGAAGCTGCCAATCGACCATGCGGCAGATACTGACTGATTGGATTCGACACTGACGTTAACCCATTTTTCACAAACCCCACCGCGCGCTGCCTTAATCGCCCGATGCCTGACCGGGTGCCATACACTTTGCATACAAGTCGCAGACAGCTTGCAGACCGGCATCGAGCCTTGAAAATAAAGGTGTTAACGCCCGGCCGGCGAAACCGGATGCCGGCGCGATTTCAGACCCACCGAACGTTGCGTCCGGGCGGTGAATATCGTCCCGCGATCCCTAGCCCAGCCGGTCCTTGACCATCGGCCCGACCGCGCCGAAATCCATCCGCCCGGCATATTTCGACTTCAGCACCGCCATGACCTTGCCCATGTCGCGGATCGAGCTCGCATCGGTTTCCGCAATGGCCGCGGTGATCGCGGTCTCGGTTTCCTGCTCCGACAACTGGCGCGGCAGGAACTCCTCGATGACGCCGATTTCCGCCCGTTCCTTTTCGGCCAGCTCAAGGCGCCCACCCTCTTCATAGGCGCGGGCGCTTTCCTGGCGCTGCTTGACCATTTTGCCGAGGATCTTCAGCACCTCGGCATCATCCACGCCGTTGTCCCCGCCCTCGCCGCGCAATGCGATATCGCGATCCTTGATCGCGGCGTTGATCAGGCGGAGCGTCGAAAGCCGTTCGGCCTCTTTTGCCTTCATGGCGGATTTCAGAGCCTCGCTGATGCGGCTGCGCAATTCCATGGGCTATCCTATCGCCAGTTTATCCGAAGCCCCGAACATATCCCGGCGGGATTGCAGTGACAACAGGCGACAACTCCCGTAACCCTTTGAAATAAATGCACAAGGCAAAATTCATCCCTGTCTTGACCCGGCGCCCCCGTTTCCCTAGGTTCCGTCAGATTTCAAACTCGGAGAGTCACCGATGCCCGCAGCCGTCGCCGCCACCAAACCGACTGCCTGCCTGGTGCTTGCCGATGGCACGATCTTCTACGGCAACGGCTTCGGGGCAACTGGTACGGCGGTTGCGGAACTCTGCTTCAACACCGCCATGACCGGCTATCAGGAGATCATGACGGATCCCTCCTATGCTGGACAGATCGTGACCTTCACCTTTCCCCACATCGGCAATGTCGGCGCCAATCCCGAGGATGACGAGGCCGCGGAACCGGTGGCGTCAGGCATGATCGTAAAGTGGGATCCCACCGAACCGAGCAACTGGCGCATGACCGAGACCCTGACGCAATGGCTGTCGCGGCGCGGCCGGATCGGAATGGGCGGGCTCGACACGCGGCGCCTGACCCGCGCGATCCGCCAGCAGGGCGCGCCCCATGTGGCCTTGGCCCACGACCCTGACGGGCAGTTCGACCTCGAAGAGCTTGTCTCCGCGGCACGAGGATTCCGCGGACTGGTCGGTCTCGACCTTGCAAAGCAGGTGACTTGTGCACAGTCATATCACTGGAACCAGATGAAATGGGCGTGGCCCGAGGGTTTCGGCGAAAGACCCGGCACAGGTCACAAGGTAGTAGCGATCGACTATGGCGCCAAGCGAAACATCCTGCGCTGTCTCGCCTCTGCGGGTTGCGACGTCACCGTTCTGCCCGCCACGGCCACGTCAGAGGAGGTCCTGGCCCATGACCCGGCGGGTATATTCCTCTCCAACGGTCCTGGCGATCCCGCGGCGACCGGGGAATATGCTGTGCCGATGATCCGCGACGTGCTGGATCGGACCGATCTGCCTGTCTTCGGAATCTGTCTGGGACATCAAATGCTTGCCTTGGCGCTTGGGGCCAAGACCGTGAAGATGAACCATGGCCACCATGGCGCCAACCATCCCGTCAAGGATCTGGAAACCGGCAAGGTCGAAATCACGTCGATGAATCACGGATTCACCGTCGACAGCCAGTCCCTGCCCCAGGGCGTCATCGAAACCCATGTCAGCCTGTTCGACGGGTCGAACTGCGGAATCCGGATGTCGGACCGTCCCGTCTACTCGGTCCAGTACCATCCCGAGGCCAGTCCCGGCCCGCAGGACAGCTACTATCTGTTCGAACGTTTCGTGAAAGCGATCGAGAGACGATCCGAAGCCGCATCGGCTTAATCCCCCCTTAACCCCGGGCACCGGATGGTGACTGCCGATACGTGAAAAACGGCAGTCCGATGAACACCCATACCAATCCCGACCTGCTTTTCCCGCTGCCGCTTCGGCCGCTCTTGCCGATGCCTGAAGAAATGACGAAACCGCTCGGCCAGATCCTTGCCGAGATGCGGGAACTTGCGCCTGGCGATCTCGTGAAGGCGGCGGCGTTGTCCGCGCGAGAGGATGCGCGCTTCGGCGACATCCTTCTTGCCCATGACATGGTGTCGGAGACCGGGCTTTGCCGTGGATTGGCCAGGCAGTTCGGCTGCGAAGCGGCCGATCTGGTGGCAACGCCTCCCGATCCGCGGCTGATCGACCTCTTCGGCGCCGACCGGTGCCTTCGGGGCGGCTTCGTGCCGTGGAAGCGCGCCGGCGCCGCAACGATCATCGCGACCAGCCGGCCAGAGGAATTCGCCAACGTCCGCGCGACGCTCTCGCCCGACCTCGGTCATGTCATGCTTGCCGTCGCGACCGAACGCGATGTGACGGACGCGCTGCTTCGGATCAGGCAGAGAAGGCTTGCAGAGCGCGCGGAATGCCGCGTCAGCGCCGACGAAAGCTGCCGCGGCTGGCGCAAGGCCGCGATGGGTCGCTACGTCGGTTCGGCCGTGGCGATTCTGGCTACGGGCGTGATCCTTTCACCCGTCATCACTTTCCTGGTCCTCTCGATCTGGGCGGTTGCGGCGCTGCTCGTCAATACGGGACTGAAACTCGCCGCCAGCCTTGCAACCGCACGCGCCGATACACTGCCCGTATTCAGCTCGACACGCCAAGCCGGCAAGACCCGCCGGCTGCCGACCGTCTCGATCATGGTCCCGCTATTCCGCGAGCGTGAAATCGCCGCCCGCCTTGTGCGCAGGCTGTCGCGGCTGACCTATCCGAAGGAACTGCTGGATATCTGCCTTGTCGTCGAAGAAGACGACACGGTGACCCAGGCCGCCCTTGCCGCGGCAAATCTTCCGCGCTGGATGCGACAGGTTGCGGTTCCTCGCGGATCGCTCAAGACCAAGCCTCGCGCCCTGAACTACGCGTTGGATTTCTGCCGAGGGTCGGTCGTAGGCGTTTACGATGCCGAAGACGCGCCCGAGCCGGATCAGATACACAAGGTCGTGCGCCGGTTCCACGATGCCGGGCCGGATCTGGCCTGCATCCAGGGAATGCTGGATTTCTACAACCCACGCGCCAACTGGCTGTCGCGCTGTTTCACGATCGAATATGCGACCTGGTTCCGCACCGTTCTGCCCGGACTGGAGCGGCTCGGTTTCGTTATCCCGCTCGGTGGGACGACGCTGTTCTTCCGTCGCGACGCGCTCGAGGAACTCGGGGGCTGGGATGCCCACAATGTCACCGAAGACGCCGATCTGGGCGTTCGGCTTGCCCGGCATGGATACCGCACCGAACTGATCGCGACCACGACGGAGGAAGAGGCCAATTGCCGCTTCTGGCCGTGGGTGCGTCAACGGTCGCGATGGATCAAGGGTTACGCGATCACTTGGGCCGTGCATATGCGCGCACCCCGAAGGCTTTTGCGCGAACTGGGCTTGCGGCGCTTTCTGGGGGTGCAGATGATCTTTCTCGGCGCACTCTCGCAGTTTCTTCTGGCACCTGTGCTTTGGAGTTTCTGGGCCTTTCCGCTTGGCCTGCCGCATCCGCTCGACGGGCTGATCTCCGGCAAAAGCCTTATCCTGTTGACCGCCTTGTTCCTCTCGGCAGAAGCGCTTTCGGTGCTGATCGGCGTTCTTTCTGTCAGAAAAACCGCGCATCGGGGGCTTTGGCTCTGGGTGCCGAGTTTGCATCTCTATTTCCCACTCGCAGCGCTGGCTGCCTACAAGGGACTCTGGGAAATGATGGTCAAACCCTTTTACTGGGACAAGACGTCCCACGGCGTCGCAACAGGATCATTCGCGATGCACGATTCCCGGCCCCATCAGTCGGAGCCGATCTTGAGCCGGGTTTCAAAAGCGTGAGAGATGTGATCGCGAAGAGCCGTGTAGGCCGCATCGCCGTCCCCCGCCTCGATGGCGGCGACGATCCTGTCATGCTCGGCCAGCGCCGCCGGGCCGCGCCCCTCTGCGGCCAGGGAGGTGGTTGCCAGCAGCGCCATAGAGCGGTGAACGAGATCGAGCTGCTGCACGAGATAGCGGTTATGCGAGGCCAGATGGATTTGCTTGTGGAACCGTCGGTTGGCGCGCGACAGCGCCTTCGGGTCGTCCACGATCTTGCGATCCTCTTCGACCATGGCGCGCAAGACCCTGACTTCCTCGGGCGCCGCATGGCGCGCGGCAAGCCGCGCGGCCAACCCCTCCAGCTCGGTGCGCACGACATAGAGTTCGGCGAGCTGGTTATGGTCAAGCGACGCGACGATCAGACTGCGGCCGTCGCGGCTTAGCATCGACTGCGTTTCGAGCCTTTGCAAAGCCTCGCGGATCGGTGTTCGCGACACGCCGAATCTCTCGGCCAACTCGCTTTCCACCAGCCGGTCGCCCGGCCTGTAGATTCCGGTGTCGATCGCATCGAGAATCAGCTGATAGGCATCCTTCGTGCCACTCCGGGTCTCGGCCATATGCAATCTCCCTGCGATCCGCGCGAACCCTAAGCCCGACGATGCGGCGCGGGCAAGCTTCCTGCGACCGAATTGCCGCATCCTGGCGGCCTGCCATTCCAACTGCACCAAAATCGGACTAGTTTCTTCCGCATGATAGCCGATGCATTTTCTCATGTCCGCGTCTGGGTCTTCGACCTGGACAATACGCTTTACCCGCCCTCCGCGCGCCTGTTCGATCAGATCGAGGTCCGGATGACCGATTGGGTCATGACGGCGCTTACGGTCTCGCGGGCCGAGGCGGACCGTCTGCGCGTGCACTATTGGGCCACCTACGGCACGACGCTGGCCGGATTGATGCAAGAACATGGTGTCGATCCCGGGCCATACCTGTCGCATGTACACGAGATCGACATGTCGCACCTGGTCATCGACCGTGAACTGGCCGCGCGGATCACCGATCTGCCGGGGCGCAAGATCGTCTATACCAATGGTTGCGCGCCCTATGCCGAGCGCGTCCTGGCCGCGCGCGGGCTGAACCGGGTTTTCGATGCCGTTTACGGCGTCGAGCATGCCGGGTTTCGTCCAAAGCCCGAGCGCAGCGCCTTTGAGGCGATCTTCGCGATCGACGGCGTCGAGGCCAGGCGGTCCGCGATGTTCGAGGACGATCCAAGAAACCTCGCCGCCCCGCATGAGATGGGAATGCGCACGGTCCATGTCGCGCCGGAACCTGCGCCCGCCAGACATATCCATCACCATACCGCCGATCTGACCGGCTTTCTGTCCATGCTTTCGGCGGAACAGCTTGCGGCGCCATGACTCTGGAAAGCTGCGACATCCTCATTTCCGGCGGCGGCATCGCCGGTCTCGTTGCGGCCGCGGCACTTGCGCATGCCGGCTTCTCGATTGTGCTGGTCGATCCGGCGCCGCCAGTCACGGACGCTGCGGATCACAGGGCCGACCTGCGGTCCACAGCCTATTTGCGGCCCGCACAACAGCTGTTCTCACAGATCGGCCTGTGGCAACCGCTTGCGCCTCATGCGGTGCCGCTCGAGGCGTTGCGCGTGGTCGATCTGGCCGGGGACCCGCCCGAGCAGCGCGGGGAGCGCCTGTTTCGTTCCGAAAACGAGGAAGATGCACCGCTGGGTTGGAACTTCCTCAACCGGGTGACCCGCCACGAAATCCTGTCGACGCTGCGAGGCCGACCCGGTCTCGATCTACGATTCGGCATCGGGTTCGCCGGTATGCTGACCCGCACCAGCGGTGCGATCGTGACACTCAGCGACGGCTCCGTGATCAGGACGCGTTTGGTGGTCGGGGCAGATGGCCGCGACTCGGCGGTGCGCGACGCCGCGGGAATCGAGGCGCGAACGACGCGCTACGGCCAGAAGTCGCTGGCGTTCACCGCCACGCACGAGATCGCGCATCAGAATATCTCGACCGAAATCTACCACGAAGGCGGACCTTTCACGATGGTTCCCCTGGCTGACATCGATGGACTCCCCGCGTCGGCGATTGTCTGGATGAACAGGGGACCGAAGTCGGTCGAGTTGCTGACACTTGATGAGGCGGAGTTCAACGCCGCTATGCATCGACGCTCGGCAGGTCTTTTCGGCAAGTTGAAGCTGGTGGGGCGCCGAGGCATCTTTCCGATCGTGACGCAGCGGGCCGATCGGTTGACGGCGGAACGCACCGCGCTGATCGCCGAGGCCGCGCATGTGCTGCCGCCGATTGGCGCCCAGGGGCTGAACACCTCGCTGAATGACGTCGCGGCCTTGGCCGCCGCCGCGCGAGACCACTCCGATGCCTTGGGCGAACCTGTGATGCTCGCCGCCTATGCCGATGCCCGACAGACGGATATCGTCAAGCGCGCCCGCGTTATCGACCTGTTCAACCGGGTAACGCGCTCCGGCGATATCGGGTTGCAGGGTCTGCGACTTGCCGGTTTGAAGGCGGTGCATGACATTGCACCCCTCCGGCGCCGGATCATGCAGGCAGGGATGGGACCGCGGTGAGACCCTCAGCTTACCCCCGCGGAAAGACCTCGTCCAAGGCGGCCTCCAGCCGCGCGACGCTGGCATCCACGTCGTAAAGTTTGTCGAGGCCAAAGAGCCCCAGACGGAAGCTGCGATATTCGGGTCCTTCGTCACATTGTAGCGGCACGCCGGCCGCGATCTGCATTCCGAGTGCCGCGAATTTCTTGCCGTTCTGAACCTCTGGATCCGCTGTATAGGCAACCACCACCCCAGGTGCACCGAACCCCTCGGCGGCCACCGATTTCAATCCACGCTCTGCCAGCAAAGTCCGCACTCGTCGGCCCTGTTCCCACTGCGCGTCGCAGAGCCTGTCGAACCCGTAGTCGCGTGTCTCTACCATCGTGTCGCGGAACACCCGCAGCGCGTCTGTCGGCATCGTCGCATGATAGGCGTGACCGCCGTTGAGATAAGCCTCCATGATCGAAAGCCATTTCCCAAGGTCGATGGCGAAGCTGCTTGAACTGGTGGCTTTTGCCACTTCGACAGCATCCGAGTTCATCATGACAAGTCCGGCGGAGGGCTGCGCCGACCAGCCCTTCTGCGGGGCCGAGATCAGCACGTCGACGCCGGTTGCCTGCATGTCCACCCAGGCACATCCCGAGGCGATGCAATCGAGAACAAACAGCCCGCCATGGGCGTGAACAGCATCCGCTACCGCGCGAAGGTAGTCATCCGGCAGAATCATGCCCGAGGACGTCTCGACATGCGGTGCGAATACGACATCTGGCCGATCCCCGCGGATGCGTTCGACGACTTCCTCGACCGGCGGCGGCGAGAAAGGCGCGTCCACCGCGTTGCCGCTACGCCGGGCCTTGAGCACTATTTCTTCGGCCGGGATCCCTCCGGCTTCGAAAATCTGCGACCAGCGGTATGAAAACCAGCCGTTTCGGATCACCAATGCCTTCTTGCCGGTGGCAAACTGCCGCGCGACGGCTTCCATCCCATATGTCCCGCCACCCGGGACGATCACGGCAGCATCGGCCCTGTAGACGTCGCAGAGCATTTCGTGAATGTCGCGCATCACCTTCTGGAAGGCGGCGCTCATGTGATTGAGAGATCGGTCGGTGAACACGACCGAGAACTCGAGCAATCCATTAGGGTCGATATCTGGGCGCAATGCGGTCATGTCCTGCCTCTCGGGTGTAATGGTTGCGGGCAGATTACAGACCGCGCTGAGGAAGGCAAACGCCGAGGCGACGCTTGTTCATCCCAACGGGCCGGCCAGGCGTTCTTCGCTTAGCAGGACATTGGCCTCGACATCGCCGACGCCCGGCAGAGTCATGACCCGGCGGCGCAGCACACGCTCGAAATCGGCCAGGTCGCGGGCGACGATTCTGAGGCGGTAGTCATACATGCCAAGAACGTGCTGTACGGTCTGCACTTCAGGGATGGCCGAGACCGCGCGTTCGAAATCATCGAGGCTGACGCGACCCTTGGTGGCAAGCTTGATGCCAAGAAAGACGGTGACCCCGAACCCGAGCTTCTCCATGTCGAGTTCGATCCGCCGCCCCCGCAGGATGCCCAGGTCTGTCAGCCGCTTGATACGCCGCCATGTGGCCGGCTGCGAAAGACCAAGCAGGCGCCCGAGCTCGCCCGCGCCGGTGGTTGCATCCCGGGCGAGATGGCGCAGTATCCCGCGATCTACATCGTCGATCCTGGTCATATCGGCACAGCTTCGTTGGTCTTTATCGTGGCGACATGCATGAGGGCCTCGATATCGGCGATGTGAGGCAGGGTCAGGATCTGGCTGCGATAGATTTCTTGATAGTGCTTCATATCCCGCGCAATGATCGACAGTCGGACATCGACGCGGCCAAGGAAAGTCTGCAGTTCGATGGCGTCGGGCACCTTGCGGGCGGCTGCGAGGAATTCGTCGAAGGCGCGCGCATTGGTCTTGTCGAGGGTGATGCGCAATGAGACCTCGACCGCGTAGCCCAAAGCCTGCCAGTCGATGATCGCCCGCTGCCCCCTGAGAATACCCTGGTCGGCAAGTTTCTCGAGCCGGCGCGCGGCCGTGGCTGCAGTGGTCCGGCTTCGTTCGGCAAGCTCGGCCATCGGTATCGCGGGATCGTTCTGCAGGTGCCGAAGCAAGCGGCGGTCAATGTCATCGAGCATGAATTCTACGCAATTTCGGTTTCAGACGAATGATTTCGTCAGTTATCCTGTTTTTCCTGTCGATACCAGACTCATAAACCCGGAAAGACATCCTATGCTGGCGACCAATCGAAACGCATGGAAAGGACGTCAGATGCGGGTCTATTACGATCGCGACTGCGATATCAATCTGATCAAGGACAAGAAGGTCGCCATTCTGGGCTACGGCAGTCAGGGTCACGCTCATGCGCTCAACCTGCGCGATTCCGGCGCGAAGAATCTCGTCGTGGCGCTTCGCGAGGGTTCGCCCTCGGCCAAGAAGGCCGAAGCCGAAGGGCTGAAGGTGATGGGCATCGCCGAGGCGGCAAAATGGTGCGATCTCATCATGTTCACCATGCCCGACGAACTGCAGGCAGAGACCTACAAGAAGCACGTTCACGACAACCTGCGAGAAGGTTCGGCAATCGCCTTCGCCCATGGCCTGAACGTGCATTTTGGCCTGATCGAGCCGAAACCCGGTGTCGACGTGATCATGATGGCGCCGAAAGGTCCCGGTCACACGGTTCGAAGTGAATATGTGAAGGGCGGCGGTGTGCCCTGCTTGGTCGCGGTCCACAATGACGCATCGGGCAAGGCGTTGGAGATCGGCCTGTCCTATTGTTCCGCCATCGGCGGCGGCCGGTCCGGCATCATTGAGACGAATTTCCGTCAGGAATGCGAGACCGATCTGTTCGGCGAGCAGGCGGTTCTGTGCGGCGGACTGGTCGAGCTGATCCGGATGGGATTCGAGACCCTGGTCGAGGCCGGCTACGAGCCCGAGATGGCCTATTTCGAGTGCCTTCACGAAGTGAAGCTGATCGTTGATCTGATCTACGAGGGCGGCATCGCCAACATGAACTACTCAATCTCGAACACGGCGGAATACGGCGAGTACGTTTCGGGCCCGCGCATCCTGCCGCGCGAGGAGACCAAGCGGCGGATGAAGGAAGTGCTGAGCGACATTCAGACCGGCCGGTTCGTGCGCGACTTCATGCAGGAAAACGCCGTCGGCCAGCCGATGTTCAAGGCGACGCGACGGCTGAACGACGAGCATCAGATCGAGCAGGTCGGTGAAAAACTGCGCGGCATGATGCCCTGGATCTCGAAGGGCAAGATGGTCGACAAGTCGAAGAACTGATGCGCTGGTGGGTTTGGGGTCTGGCGAGTCTGATGCCGGCCTATCTGGCGCTCGACACGCTGGCCTCGAGCTACGTTACCGCAACGATCACCGCGCGCCCGATGGATCTGGTGCGCGGTGAAGAGCGGATTACGGTCTGGCTGCCGCAAGCCATGTCCGAAGCCCAGCCGGAAGGCACGGCGCGGATGACCCTCGGCAGCGGCGCGTTCCTGGGTCTTCGGATGTCCTATCTCTTGCCGGATGGCAGCATGACCTCGTGCCGGCATTCGTGGTTCTGGGTTCATTGTCGCGATGGATGGCAGGCCAAGGTCGGCCCCGGTCGAAGCGGCGGCGGGACTGAAGACGGTTGACCCGGTTTCAGTCCGCGGCGGTGACGCTTTCGACCGCTTCGACAACACTGTCCACCGCATGGTGCAGCAATGCCTCGTCCTCGCATTCCGCCATCACTCGGATCAGGGGCTCGGTGCCCGATTTGCGGATCAACAGCCGGCCCTGGCCATTCAGCCGTGCCTCGGCGTCGGCGATGGCGGCGGTCACGGGGGCGGCCGACAACGGGTCCTTGCCGGCGGTATACCGGATATTCTTCAGCAGTTGCGGAATGGTCTGAAAGCTGCGCGCCAGTCGCGAGGCGGGCTCACCGGTCTCGACCATTGCGGCAAGGAAATGCAGACCGGCCAAAAGCCCGTCACCGGTGGTGGAATAATCGGTCATCACGATGTGGCCGGACTGTTCGCCACCAAGGTTGAAGCCGCCTTCGCGCATCCTCTCGACCACGTAGCGGTCGCCGACGGCTGTCCGTTCAAGCCGTAACCCGCGGGCGGCAAGATGGCGCTCAAGCCCGAGATTGGACATCACCGTCGCGACCAGTGCCCCGCCCTTCAGCCGGTCCTGATCTGCCCACCGCCCGGCCATCAGGGCCATGATCTGGTCGCCATCGGCCACTTCGCCGTTTTCGTCCAGGATCATCACCCGGTCCGCATCGCCATCAAGGCAGATGCCGACATGCGCGCCATGCGCCACGACCGCTTCCGCCGCGCGCCGGGTGTCAGTGGAACCGCAATTCTCGTTTATGTTGAACCCGTTCGGCGAAACGCCCACCGGAATCACGTCGGCGCCAAGCTCCCACAGAACCTCAGGCGCGGTCCTATAGGCCGCGCCGTTGGCGCAATCGATCACCACCTTCAGCCCATCCAGTCGCTGGCCCTGCGGAAAGCTGGATTTCACCCGCTCGATATAGCGGAAACGGCCGTCGTCGATCCGCTGCGCCCGGCCGATATTCTCTGCGCCGGCGGGATCTACGCCCTCGCGCACGAGACGTTCGATTTCGGCCTCTGCCTCGTCGGAAAGCTTGAACCCATCCGGACCGAAGAATTTGATCCCGTTGTCGTGATGCGGATTGTGGCTGGCCGAGATCATCACCCCGACATCGGCGCGCATCGAGGTCGTCAGCATCCCGACCGCCGGCGTCGGCACCGGACCCAGCAGGAAGACATGCATCCCGGTCGAGGTGAAGCCGGCGGTCAGGGCGTTCTCGAACATATACCCCGACAGCCGGGTGTCCTTGCCGATCACTACCCGGTGCACGCGATCATTGTTCTGCCGGAAGAAATGCCCCGCCGCGGCCCCTATGCGCAGCGCCATTTCTGCGGTCATCGGATGCAGGTTCGCCTTGCCCCGCACACCATCCGTGCCAAACAGCTTTTCCATGATGCTACTGCCCCGTGCCCGTCACTGCCTGCCAAAGCGTCAGCGCTTGGCGCGTCTCCGCAATATCATGAACCCGGTGTACCTGCACCCCCTGCGCCACGCCTGCCAAGGTCACCGCAATCGAGCCGGGGACGCGGGCATCGGCATCCGGAACATCGCCAAGGGTTCCGATGAACCGCTTGCGCGACGCGCCCAACAGGATCGGACAGCCAAGTGCGTGGAACAACGACAGATTCCGGAGAAGTGCCAGATTGTGCGACAGCGTCTTGCCAAAGCCGATGCCCGGGTCGATCGCGATGCGGTCGCGGCGGATTCCCGCGCGTTGCGCAAAGTCGATCCGCGATTCGAGATAATCATAGACGTCGAGCAGAACATCGTCGTATCGCGGCGCAGTTTGCATCGTCTTCGGGTCGCCCTGCGCATGCATCAGGCAAACAGGCATCCCTGCCCCGGCCGTCAACTGGGCCAGCTTTTCATCGAAGGACAGCGCGGAGATATCGTTGAGCATGGTCGCCCCGGCCTTTTGTGCCGCAAACGCCACATCCGTCTTTCGCGTGTCGATCGAGATCGCAATCCTGGATCCCGAGCGGATGGCCGCGATGACAGGTTCCGTGCGCTCGATCTCAAGCGAGGACGGGACCACATCGGCCCCGGGGCGCGTCGACTCGC
Organism: uncultured Alphaproteobacteria bacterium; assembly: GCA_942492375.1. GTDB lineage: Bacteria > Pseudomonadota > Alphaproteobacteria > Rhodobacterales > Rhodobacteraceae > JAHEAO01. Next base: position 71,781 of record CALOEL010000015.1, on the reverse strand, counting down.
CGCCGACGTCAATGATGTCCGCTCCGTGGGCGGCCATGGCGATCGCCTGACCGATGGCGGCGTCGGGATCGAGAAATTGCCCCCCATCCGAAAAGCTGTCGGGTGTCACGTTCAGGATTCCCATCAGCCTCGGCTGGTCGAGATCGAGGCCGGCCAAGGCGGAACGACCCTCGGTGATCCGGCCGCGGATCGGCGCGGGAATCGCTTCTGCGGGAATGACGTCAGAGGTGCCGTCCCGCGCCAGACGTTCGGCGTGGGTGAACCAGCACCAGCCGCCGGCAACAGGCAGCGCGCCCGAGGGACGGACTTTGCCGGTCTGGACAAGCGGACGATAATAATCACTCATGCGATGGCTATCGGGGATCGTATCGCGATTGGCAAGTGTCAGAAAAGCGCAGCCTGATCAGCGGAGACAATGCTGACCTCGACAGTGGCGCCGGTTGGCGGATCGGTGTCTATACAGAACAGCCGCACTGCCCCGACCGATCCGATCAGCCACCCGATCAGCTCGGGCACATCGCGCGTGTCCTCCGGTGCATTGCCGACAGCATCCAGAACCATTTTCGACGGTGCCCAGACGGCAAGCTTTCGGTGGCGGACCGCCCAGTCGAGCTCGGTGCGACTTCCCGCCACGATGAGGCGGCGGTCCTGCCCGGCAAGACGCCAGGCATTCTGATCCAGCCCCAACAGGTCGATGTGCCGCTGCGCCAGTCCAGACCCAGCTTCTGGTACGGCGCCTGCGGCCTGCCCGACGCAGAAAACTGCGGGGCTTCCCGATCGTTCCAGTTGATCAATCCAGCCGGGCAGCTTCGGTGATCCGATCGCGGCGTTCGAGAGGTTCAGCACCACCGGAGGCAACCCTTCTTCCTTCGACAGATCGACATGACCGGGGGCGTCGCCTTTCGATCTAACGATTTCGACGCCAAGCGCCCCCGGGCCGCGATCGAGCTTTTCGATGCGGACGAAGACGCGCTGCGCCTGCGATTCCGAAAGGATCTTCTGCGATACACGCTCCGCCAGGGTTTCAAGCAGGTTGACCCGTTCGGCGGCCAGTTCGTCATCGATGGCTTCGGTGATCGTGTCGTAGGACAGGATCCGGTCGACATCATCATCCACCGGACCGGATGTTGGCCGCACTTCAACCACGACGTCGAACTTGATCCGCTGCGAGACGCCACGCTCGGCCTGGAACGCACCGATTTCGACCTCGACCATATAGTCACGCAACGAAATGCGATCCAAAGGAGCAGCCCCGGCGAGCGACGCGGCCCGCGTATCGAGGGGCCCGAAGGCGGTGATGGTTTCTTCCTCGCTCATGCCTGCGGTCTAGCGCAGCACCGGGGAAAGGACCATTACGATTTGGTCGCGCGTTCGCGAGCGCCTAGCCGTTTGAAGCGGTTAGGGCCGGTTGGCGATAGAAATGGTGCGTCCCGATCGTCGCGGTTCGCGCGAATTTCTCGGACCAGCGCGGGCTCACTGCGTTGGTGTGATAATAGGTAGCGCCGGCGGTCAGCTGGCGCGGGGCACCGTCGAGCATCAGACGCGCGACCTTGCCTACGCGCGCCCATGCCCGGCGTTCGTTCACGACTTCCGCAGCTCCATCGCAATTGTAGGAAAACTGACACTGATACTGCTTCCCGGTTCCCTGCTCCACCACACCGCAGACAGAGTCGGGAAATCGTTTGCTGGCCACTCGGTTCATGATGACTTCTGCAACCGCGAACTGCCCCTTGATGCTCTCTCCGCGCGCCTCGAAGTAAAGCGCTTCGGCAAGGCAATACCATTCCTCGTCACCGGACGCGTTAGGCTGTGATCTGAGGAAGTCCTGATTGTAGCGCAGCAGAGGTCTTTGGGCTGGCCGCGTGGGCGTCGACGCGATAACCTCAGGGCGCGGCACCGGAATCAGGCTGTATTCCAGAAAGCCCTCTGGATTGACTTCCGACGCGTCAGCCGCGGGGCGGTTCGCCTTGCTGAGTGCGACGTCCGCGAAAGCCGCTCCGGAAAGCGTTAGAACCGCCAACAGACAGACCGATACCGTCAGCCGAAGCTGCATTTTCTTGCCCCCACAGGTCAGGCGCCGACCGGGTCGTTCCGGCAGCGAATCCGGAGGCAAATACGGCAAGTTTGTGGCGGCGTCCACCCCGGGTGGTGATTCGTAGGCGGTTAGCCGCTATGCGTTTTTTGAAATCAAGCACAATCTTAGGTTTATCCAAAAAAAATTTCGGTTCGACTTCATATACTTAGTTGTTTCGGCCTACGAAACGGGCTGTTTCAGGGCCAAGTGCGCTGCCGCCAGCCGAGCCACCGGAACGCGGTAGGGAGAGCAGGACACATAATCGAATCCGGCCGCCCGGCAGAAGGCGATAGATTCGGGATTGCCGCCATGTTCGCCGCACATCGAAATCGAGATGTCCGGCACGGCGCGGCGGGCGCGTTCCGCGCCGATGGTCATCAGTTCGCCGACACCTTCCGCATCCAGTATGTGGAACGGGTCCTCCTGAAAGACGCTTTTGTTGATGTAGTCTCGCATGAACCGTCCGGCATCGTCCCGAGACAAACCATAGGTCATCTGCGTCAGGTCGTTCGTTCCGAACGACAGAAAGCCGCAATGCCGGGCGATATCGAACGACCGCAGTGCGGCACGTGGTGTCTCGACCATGACGCCGAGCTTGTAAGCAAATTCCTTTCCGCTTTCATTCCGGACGGCCGCCGCGACCGCATCTATGCGCGACTTCACGATCTCGACCTCACGCTCCGCGCTGACCAGCGGGATCATGATCTCCGGAACCACCGGATCGCCCTCCTTGCTGGCCTCGATTGTCGCCTCAAAGATGGCTCGGGCCTGCATGTCGTAAATCTCAGGCACGGTGACCCCCAACCTGACGCCGCGCATCCCCAGCATCGGGTTGAACTCGGCCAATGCCTCGACCCGTCTTGTGACTTCCGATAACGGAACCCCCAATGCTTCGGCAAGATCGCGCATGCCGTCGCGGTCGTTCGGCAGAAACTCGTGCAGCGGCGGATCGAACAGCCGAATGCAGACCGGCAGACCCTGCATGATCCCGAAAAGCTCGATGTAATCGGCCCTCTGCATGGGCAGCAAGCGGTCCAGAGCGGCGGCCCGGTCCTCGGGGTCGTCGGTGAAGATCATCTCGCGCATGACGGTCAGCCGGTCTTTGTCGAAGAACATGTGCTCTGTCCGGCACAACCCGATGCCCTGGGCGTCAAAGGTCCGGGCCACCTTCGCCTCGGCCGGCGTATCGGCATTGGCGCGGATCCCGATGTCGCAGACATCGTCCGCCCAGGTCATGAGCTTCTGGAACGCATCGTCGAGTGCCGGCTCCAGAAGGTCGACTTCGCCAGCCAGAACGTCACCGGAACTGCCATCGAGCGTCAGCAGATCGCCTTCGCGGATCGTCCGGCCATCCGGAGTGGTGAATGTCTTTTCCTTGTGATTGAGCCGCATGTCAGATGCGCCTACCACGCAAGGAAGGCCAAGACCGCGGGCGATGACCGCGGCATGGCTGGTCACGCCGCCCCGCTCCGTCAGAACTCCGACGGCAGCATGCATCCCGCGGATATCCTCGGGCGTGGTTTCCCGCCGGACAAGGATGCAAGGCTCGCCGCGCGCGGCGGAGGCTTGCGCGTCGGTGGCGGAATAGACCACGTGGCCGACCGCAGCGCCGGGGCTGGCCGCTATACCGGTCAGGATCACGTCCCGCTTGCCCAAGGGGTCCACATGGCGGTGCAGCAGTTCCGACAGCGATCTCGGCTCGATCCTCAGCAGCGCGGTCTTGCGATCGATGATCTTGTCTTCGGCAAGAGCGACCGCAATACGCACCGCAGCACGTGAAGAGCGCGGAATGCGGATAGCGTCGAGGATATGCAGCACGCCATCTTCCAGCGTGAATTCCAGTTGCATCTCTTCGCGCAGCTTCTCGCGGCAGATATCGCCGATTGACTTCAGCTTCTCGAAAACCTCGGGAAGCTGCACTTCCAGCGACGAGCCGCGGCCGTCCTTGGTCAGATAGATCGCACCCGTTGTCGCACGCAGCGCGTCCCGGCCCTGGCTTTGACCCAGGTAGCGCCCGGTGATGCGCCGCTGGCCGGTGGCGGAATTGGCGAACTGTATGACGCCCGATCCGCTTTCGCCCGGCCCCACGCCCAGCACCATCTGCTGCACGACCAGGCCGAGGCCGGCATCCGCCGGCGCACCGCGCGCGGCGCGCAGAAGCCGCGCCGTGGTGCCTTCCCAGGCGCGGGCCATCGACCGCAGCACTTCGAGCAACTGAGTGGCGGGGTCCTGCGGGAAATACTCCTCGGTCTCGCGCTCATAGGCGTCGAGCGCCGAGGACAGCGCGTTCGCATCCAGTCCCTTGTCGATTTCGAACATGTCCGGGTCAAGCCGCGCGACATTCACGGCATAGGATTGAACGAACCGAAGATAGAGCGCGTTGGCCGCTTCTTCACCATGCGATTCGACAAGTTCGGCATGCCGCTCGTCATTCATGCCGATGTTCAGGATCGCGCCCGGACCGCCCCAATCGGGGTCCTGGCTGGACGGGCGGACCGACACGAGCGGCGTTTCGAACGTGTCCAGAAGTGCCGAGATATCAGGGATTTCACCGGCGGCAATGCGGTGCACGGAGTCAAAGGAGATCGCGACCGTCTGCGGTACGGGAAAATCCAGACGGATCAGCCGCTGCAGCGCCTTCGCACGGCCTCCATGCGTCTCGATCGCGATGGGCGCGACGCGACGTATTCTGGTAAATCCTTTGAATTCAACGTGTTTCTGCACCGCGGCACCCTTGGGAAGCGCGTGCAGCATACCGCGGCAGCGTGTTGGCGCAACTGAAACGTTCGGGTTTGCCGCTGCGCACCGGCCAAGCGGTGACACGGTTGGCGGGACCTCAGCCTCCGGCGGGGATATTTTCGAGACAATGAAGGAGGGGTCAGCCTTCGATCCTGGTGAGATCGGCGACCGAGAGGCAGAGGGCGCGGATGCGGCTGAGCAGGTTCAGCCGGTTGCGGCGGATGATCTGGTTGTCGGTGTTGACCTGCACCGCCTCGAAGAAGGCATCGAGCGGGCCGCGAAGGGCGGCCATCGCGGACATGGCGGCGGAGAAATCCTCAGACTTCATGGCGAGGGCGATCTTGGCCTCGGCCTTGTCGAGGGCGGCGAAGAGGGTTTTTTCCTCGGGCGTTTCCGCAAATTTAACATCTGCGCCGTAGGAATATTCCACGCCGTCCTTTTCCTCGGCCTGGGTGAGGATGTTGTTGGCGCGTTTGAACCCTTGCAGGAGGTTTTCACCATCGTCGGTTTTTAGTGTTTCAGAGAGTGCGGTGGCGCGTTTGACGAGGAGGGTGAGGTCGTCGTTGTTGGGCATGGCGATGCAGGCGTCGATGACATCGTGGCGGATGCCGCGGTCGCGGAGGTAGACTTTGAGGCGGTCGTGGAGGAAGGCGAGGAGGTCGGAGGTATTATTCGCTTCAAACATCGGGATCGGTAGCTGCACACCCGCCTTCTCCAGCGCATCGTACGCCGCACCCTGTGCATCGATGATCTCCGATATGAGTTCGTCGACGCGCCTAGCTGCTTCGTCTTCATCAATCTCGTAAGCTTTTGCAATGATTGAAACGACCTCACCTTCTCTTGCATAGAACTTAAGCCGTTCGATTTGGCCCAACTCAGTCCGAAGCGACACTTCGGATGTCTTGAGAAAGTCATTCAACGAGGTCCTCACCCCATTCTCCAACACTAGCCGAATAACCCCAAGCGCCGCCCGCCTTAGCGCGAACGGGTCCTTGCTGCCGGTGGGTTTCTCGTCAATCGCCCAGAAGCCGGTCAGGGTGTCGATCTTGTCGGCCAGCGCCACGGCTACCGAGACCGGGTTGGTGGGCACGGCGTCGCTTGGCCCCAGCGGCGCGTAGTGTTCGGCGGCGGCTTGCGGGACGCCGTCATCGTGGCCGGCGGCCTCGGCGTAGTAGCGGCCCATGATGCCTTGCAGTTCGGGGAATTCGCCGACCATCTGGCTGGTGAGGTCGGCCTTGGCGATGCGGGCGGCCTCGGCTGCCAGATCGGGTTTGGCGCCGACGAGGGGGGCGATTTCGCGGGCCAGTGCCTCGATGCGTTTGATGCGGTCGGCCTGGGAGCCGAGTTTGTTGTGGAAGGTGACATGCTCCAAGGGTTTGGCCATGCCTTCGAGGCCGATTTCCTTGACCGTGCGCAGGTCGTTTTCCCAGAAGAATTTCGCGTCCGAGAGGCGGGCGGCCAGCACCTTTTGATTGCCCTGAAGGATGGTCGCGCCGTGGTCGGCGGTTTCGGTATTGGCGACGGTGACGAATTTCTCGATCCGGCCGGTTTTCGGGTTTCGGACCGAGAAGAATTTCTGGTGCTCGCGCATCGAGGTTTGCAGCACCTCGGGCGGCAGCGTCAGGAAATCCGCGCCGATGTCGCCCAGCAGCACGACCGGCCATTCGACGAGGCCCGCGACCTCGGCCAGGAGGGCGGGATCTTCCACAACTTCAAGGCCCTGCGCGAAGGCCATCGTGGTGGCGTCATGCCAGATGTTGTTGGCGCGTTCGGCGGGGTCGAGGATGACATGGGCTTTCTTGAGTTTCGCGGTGTAATCGTCGAAACCGCTGACCTTGACGGGGCCTTTCGACAGGAACCGGTGGCCCTTCGTCGTGTCGCCTGCGGTAAGGCCGTCGATGGTGAGCGGGACGATGGCCGCGCCGTCCTCTGCCGTCAGGATGCAGAGGATCGAATGCAGCGGGCGGACCCAGCGGAGGGTGCCCGCGCCCCAGCGCATCGATTTGGGCCAGGGGAAATTGCGGATGGTGGTTTCGAGCACTTCGGCGACGATCTCGGCAGCCGGACGGCCGGGTTTGGTGATGGTGGCGAACCAGACCTGGCCTTTCTTGTCGTCGCGGGCTTCGAGTTGGTCGCGGGTCAGGCCGGTGGAGCGCAGGAAGCCTTCGAGCGCCTTTTCGGGCGCGTCGGTGCGGGGGCCCTTGCGGTCTTCCCTGGTCGTCGGGCTTTCGGCGGTCAGCCCCTCGACCGAAAGGGTCAGGCGGCGGGGCGTGTGGAAGGCGCCGGCGCTGGCATAGGTGAGGCCGGCCTCGACCAGGCCATTGGTGACCAGTTGCTTGAGGTCGGCGGCGGCCTTTCCTTGCATCCGGGCGGGGATTTCCTCGGAGAAGAGTTCGATCAGGAGGTCAGGCATGGGGGTGCTTTGCGGGTTGGGGGCGTTGGTGGAGATCGCTGAGGTTCGCCCCCGGCCCGAGGGTTGGGGGCGATTTCGCCCCCGCCCTGGGGGGCGGGTCGGGGGCGAACCGGGGCTGCCCCGGGGTGACAGTTAACATAGGCAATTGCCATCAGTCCGCCGCCTCCCTTGGCGGGCAATCCTCGCCCACCGGGCTGCCGTCATAGGCGGTTTCGCCGCAATTGTTCAACTGGTGCCAGGCATAGGCGCGGCCATCGTCGAAGATGGCGATGACACGGTCGACGCCGAAATGGATGTTCTTTTCCGACAGGAACGCCGTCGCCTCTCCGGTTTCCAGCGCCTCGCCGATCACCTCGGCGTCGAAACAGTCGAACCAGCCGGGGGCCAGCAGCGGGGTCGGATCGGGATAGGGTTCGTAGGTTTCGGTCAGCATCGCCATTGATTGCCGCGTGGTGAAACAGGCGCGGAAGCGGATCGGAGAGCTTGTGGCGTCGATGGCTTCGAGATTGTCGACGAGGATCGGCTCGGGTTCATCGCTGACGATCCCAGTCAGCGTGATCGGCGCGTCGGCGGCGACGGGCTCGTAGAAGGCGTAGACCTGAAGGTAATACATCGCCGCACCGGCAACGAGGGCGGATATCACGATGGCACCTGCAAGGAGTTTTCCGGTCTGCATTCAGGCGGCCTGCCCGCCGGTCCCGGTGGTGACGAAGGCGTCGGCGCAGAGCTTTGCAAGCGTGCGGATGCGGCCGATATAGGCCTGCCGTTCGGTGACCGAGATGACGCCGCGCGCATCGAGAAGGTTGAAGAGGTGGCTGGCCTTGATGCACTGGTCATAGGCCGGGTGCGCCATGATGATGTGCTTGCCGGTCTTCGGGTCCTCGGCCGGGGCGTCGAGGATGCGGCGGCATTCGGCCTCGGCATCCTTGAAGTGCTGGAGGAGCGTCTCGGTATCTGCGATATCGAAGTTCCAGCGCGAATACTCCTCTTCGGTCTGGCAGAAGATGTCGCCATATGTCAGCGGGATCGGTGCCGCGGGGTCGTTGAAGGGCATGTCCATGACGTGGTCGATGCCGAGGACATACATCGCCAGCCGTTCGAGGCCATAGGTCAGTTCGCCCGAGACCGGGTGGCAGTCATGGCCGCCGACCTGCTGGAAATAGGTGAATTGCGATACTTCCATGCCGTCGCACCAGACCTCCCATCCAAGGCCCCAGGCGCCGAGCGTGGGGGATTCCCAGTCGTCTTCCACGAAGCGGATATCGTGAAGGGCCATGTCGATGCCGATGGCCTCGAGTGAGCCGAGATAGAGCGCCTGCAGGTCGGGGGGCGAGGGTTTGATCAGGACCTGGAACTGGTAGTAGTGCTGCAGGCGGTTGGGGTTCTCGCCGTAGCGGCCATCGGTGGGGCGGCGCGAGGGCTGGACGTAAGCGGCGGCCCAGGGTGCCGTGCCGAGCGAGCGCAGCGTGGTGGCGGGGTGGAAGGTGCCGGCGCCGACCTCCATGTCATAGGGTTGCAGCACGGCACAGCCCTGCCCGGCCCAGTAGGCTTGAAGGCGCAGGATGATCTCTTGGAAACTTTTCGCCGCGTCGGCCATTGGGACCCCGTTGGAAAACCGGCTTCTCCATAGGCACTGGTGCGGGAAGGGTCAATTCCCGGTTTCGGCGCGGGTGGCGGGTGCCGGAGCCTCCGGCGGGGATATTTTGCAAGACAATGAAGCCTAGCCCTGCGGCAGGTCGGCGCCGAGGCGCAACACTTCGGAAAGCAAGAGGTCCAGATCAGGGCGCGTCGTTCGGTGGTTGGTCAGGTTGACCCGGATCGCAAGCTTGCCGCCGAGCCTGGTGGTCGAGGGCGCGGCGGTGCCGTTTTCCTGCAACGCGATCACGATGGCGTCGTTCAGCGCATCGGGATCACGAACGCCTTCGGGGGCGTAGCGGAAGCAGACGATGTTCAGGGTCGCCGGGGCGAGCAGTTCGAGTTCCGGCATCTCGGCCACGCGCTGACCCAGCCAGGCGGCCTGTTCGACATTGCGGGTGATCGCGGCGCCGAGTTTTCCGGTGCCATGTTCGAGCAGATGGGCCCAGATCTTCAGCGCCCTGAATCCGCGCGACAGTTCGGGGCCGAAATCGACCGGCCAGGGATTGCCGGCGGCCAGCCCGCGCTCGGAGCCAGCCAAGTAATCGGGGCGCTCGGCGAACGCGGCGAGATGGGCTGCGCGGTCGCGGATCAGCACGCAGCCCGCGTCGTAGTTCACGTGCAGCCATTTGTGGAAGTCAAAAGCAAGGCTGTCGGCCCGCTCCATGCCGCGAAGGCGCGGCCGCACGAGATCGGACAGGATCGCTGTCGCCCCGAATGCGCCGTCGACGTGGAACCATAGATCGTGCTTTGCCGCGATATCGGCGATCGCCGCCAGATCGTCCATCGCGCCGACATTCACAGACCCGGCGGTGCCGATCACCGCGAAAGGCGTCAGCCCGGCAGCTGCATCTTCACGGATAATCGCTTCGAGCGCGGCAAGGTCCATGGTGAAATCCGCCGCACAGGAGACCTGCCGCAAGGCGTCCGAGCCCAGCCCGAGCATGTCGAAGGCCCGCGCCACGCAGGAATGGGCCTGGGCCGACGCGTAGCCGACCAGCCGCGCATCCCCGACACCCCTGCGACGAGTCTCTGCCCCCAGGCGGAGGTCGCGAGCGGCTTTCAGCGCGATGATCGTGGCCATCGACGTCCCCGAGACGATGAGACCGCCTGCCGTTTCCGGAAATCCCATCATCGCGCGGCACCAGTCCAGCACCTGGCGCTCGACATGCATCGCCCCGTGGTCGCGGCCGCCGAGATTCGCGTTCATCGCCGCGGCCGCGATCTCGGCCAGAATGCCGCCCGGATTGCCTGCGCCGTGAACCCAACCGAAGAAGCGCGGATGGGTATTGCCGACGCCGTAAGGCAGCAATTCGGCCAGCCTGTCCACGAGCGCGTCATGGTCGATGCCGTCGACCGGCAGGCCGGCCCGCAGCCCTTCGGTCAGCGGCGCGGGCAACGGTGTCCAGACTCGGCCGCCGCGGGCATTGCGCAACCTCTCGATCGCGCGGTCCAGAAGCTGGTGTGCGCTGGCGCCAAAAGCCTCCCAGTCGGACGGATCGAGGGTCGGATCGTTCATCGCAGGTCTCCGGACGGTGTCGCAAAAGTCGCAAGTCGGAAAAGTGTTATGGGTGGGGCTGGCCAGCGTCAATCGCACCGGTGCAAAACCATGGTGCAATCCCGGCTGCGCGGCTCTAGAGTTCCGGCCGGGTCAAGAGCTGGAAACTGACAGGCAGAACCGACGATGAAGACGAAACTTGCGATTGCGGCGATTACCGCGCTCTGGGCGCTTGCAGGGGCTGCGGTCGCCCAGTCGGTCTGGGTTCAGGTCGAGGCCAAGCGCTCATTGAGCGAGGCACAGGACCGGGTGCGCGACTATGCCCGCTCGTTGCAGAACGTGAACGGGTTCGCCTTGCGATCCGGTTGGTATGCCATCGCGCTGGGGCCGTTCGCCCCCGAGATGGCCGAGACCCGGCTTTTGCGGCTGCGCGCCGAGGGGCGCATCCCGCGCGACAGCTTTCTTGCCGATGGCAGCGCATTCGGGCGGCAGTTCTGGCCAGTCGGCGCGGCCGCGCTGGAGGCCCCCCTGCTGGTTCCAGACAGCCCGGCAGAGGAAACCGCCTCGCCCACGCCCCTGATCCCGGCTGAGGAAACCGTTGCCGAGGCACGCAATGGCGAACGGATGCTATCCCTGCAGGAGCGCGAGGAACTTCAGGTCGCGCTGCGCTGGGAAGGCTTCTACGACGGCGCGATCGACGGCGCCTTCGGACCAGGCACCCGCAGTGCGATGGCGGCCTGGCAGGACGCGAACAGCTATGACGCAACCGGCGTCCTGACCACCAAGCAGCGCAGCGCCGTGGTCTCTGGCTATCGCGAAATGCTGACCTCGGTCGGCCTGTCACGGCGGATCGACGAGCGTGCCGGGATCGAGATCGATCTGCCTACCGCCATGGTGGAATTCGATCGCTACGATCCGCCCTTCGCGCACTATTCCGCGAAGGATGGCAGCGGTGTGAAGGTGCTGCTGATCAGCCAGACCGGCGACCTGACGACGCTGGCTGGACTTTACGATATCCTGCAGACGCTGAGTATCGTGCCCCTGAACGGTCCGCGGGAACTTGGCCGGTCGAGCTTCACGCTTATCGGCGAGAATGCCGACCGATATACCTACAGCTATGCCGAACTGGCGGGTGACGACGTCAAGGGCTTCGTGCTGGTCTGGCCCGCGGGCGAGGTTCGTCGCCGTGGCCTTGTCATCGACACAATGCGGGCCAGTTTCACGCCGCTTGCCGGGTCGGTTCTGCCCGATGTCGTCGACGGTGGCACCGCGCAATCGCGCGACCTTCTGGCGGGGCTGGAAATCCGCCGACCGGACCTTTTGCGAAGCGGGTTCTACGTGGATGATGCGGGGTCGGTTATGACCACCACCGAAGCCGTCGACCAATGCGACAGGGTGACGCTCGACAACGAGATCGAAGCCGGTGTCGCGGCCCGCGACGAGGCTCTCGGCCTTGCCTTGCTGCGTCCGAAGACCGATCTGGCGCCGATCCGCTATGCCCGGTTCCAGCCGCGCGCGCCGCGCCTGACAAGCGAGATCGCGGTGTCCGGCTATTCCTACGAAGGACAACTGGGCGCGCCGACGCTGACCTTCGGCAGGCTGGAGGATCTGCGCGGGCTTGAGGGCGAGGATGGCCTGACGCGGCTGGCGCTTGCGACGACCACCGGCGACGCCGGCGGTCCGGTCTTCGACGGCACGGGGTCGGTGATGGGGATGCTGTTGCCGCCTGCCCGACCCGGCGGCCGCGTCTTGCCCGAGGGCGTCAATTTCGCTGCCGATGCAGAGGCGATCATCCGCTTTCTGTCGGATAACGGCATTTCCGCCGCCGCCTCGGACAGCGAGGCCAGCATGGCGCCAGAGGATCTGACCGCCGCCGCGGCCGACATGACGGTTCAGGTCAGCTGCTGGAAGTGACGTCCGGCGTCAGGTGAAGGATGGTCGGGCCGTCCGCGTTCAGGGCGGCCCGCAATGCTATCTGGAAGGCGGGAACAGACGACGGGCGGTCGTATCCGACGCCATATGCCGCGGCCAGCAAGCTGAAATCGGGGTTTAGCGCCACGACCGCATTGGGAGCAATCTGGCTTTCGATCATGCAATCCTCGATCTCTTTCAGCTTGCCGTTGTCCCAAAGGATGATCGGCAGGGTGAGGCCCAGTTCGGCGGCGACGCCGAGGTCCTGGATCGTGTACTGAAAGCCATAATCCCCCGCGATGGCGACGACCGGCAGATCGGGGCGTCCAATCTTGCCGCCGATCGCCGCCGGCAGCGCGTAGCCGAGCGTGCCGAAGCCGAACGGGTGGTGCCAGTGGCCGGGACGGTCCATCGGGCAGACCTCTTTCGCCGTGTAGGCGAACTGGGTCATGTCGGAGAAATACATCGTCTCGGGCGGAAGTGCGGCCTGCATCGCCTCTGCCAGCGGCACGATGCCGGGGCGTTCGGCATCGGTCTCTGCCCGGAAGCGCGCGCGGGTGCGGGCAACCTCGGCGACGTTCCATTTCGGCTTCTGCGGCTGGATCGCGGCGTTCAGCGCGGCGAGGGCCTTGGCGGCGTCGGCCTTGAGGGTGATGTCGGCGGCGTAGATGTCGTTTAGCGCGGTCTCGTCGATGTCGATTCGGGCCAGCCTGCCGGTCTGGCCAAGACGGTCCCGCCAGAGATCGACCTGCGCGATCTCGGTGCCGACGGCGACAACCAGATCGGCGCGGGCGAAGATGGCAGCACTGTCTGGGCGGGCAAGGTAGGCGCCGTAATTCAGCGGATAGGCGGCGTCGATGATGCCCCTGCCGGCATAGCTGCTGAACGTGGCCGCACCGGTGGTGCGGACGAGTTTTCGCGCCTCGTCGCTGGCGGCAGCGGCGCCGCCGCCGAAGAGGAACAGGGGTCGCTCGGCCTTGATCAGCCGGTCGGCAAGGTCGGCGACTTGGCCAGGATCGGGGGGGAAATCGAGAGTTGCCGGTGTGAAACCGGGTGCCGGGTCCGCCGGTTCGCCGAGGATGTCGATCGGGACGGTCAGGTGCTTGGCGCGCGGGCGCTGGCTGGCGAATTCGGTGAAGGCACGGTCAATGGCGGCATAGGCGGTTTCGGCGTCGGGAGCGAGGATCGACCAGTCGCAGACGGTGGCCCCTGCCCCGGTCTGGTCCTTCATCTGGTGCAACTGGCCGGGGGTCTGCCTGTCGGGCGGCAGGCAGGAGGAGACGACCAGCACCGGCACGGAATCGGAATAGGACTGGCCCATCGGGGTCATGATATTGGTCAGGCCCGGCCCTGTGATGATGTAGGCCACGCCCGGCTTGCCGGTGGCGCGGGCATAGCCGTCGGCCATGAAGCCCGCGCCCTGTTCGTGGCGGGTCAGGATGTGGCGGATGCCGGCCTCTTCGATGCCGCGATACATCTCGACGTTATGGACACCGGGGATGCCAAAGATCACATCGACGCCCCTCGCCTTCAGGGCGTGGGACAGTTGCGAGCCTAAGGTACGGATGGACATCACACCCTCCAGAATCGCGGGGTGAGAAGAACGACGACGACCATCAGTTCCAGCCGCCCGAGCAGCATTGCGAAAATCAGGATCCATTTCGCGGCGTCGTTCAGCGTCGCGAAATTGCCCGATGGCCCGATGACCGGGCCAAGTCCGGGGCCGACATTGGCCAGCGCCGTGCCTGCGCCGGAAACCGAGGTGATGAAATCGAGCCCCGTCATCGCGAGCAGGACCGAGATCAGCCCGAGCGAGACCACGAACATCACGAAGAAGGCCATGACGGAATACAATACGTCATCGCCGATCGGGCGGCCCTCGTAGCGCGGCACGAAAACCCCGTGGGGCGAATGGATGTTGCGGATCTGGGCGCGGATCGAGGCGAACAGGATCTGGTAGCGGAACACCTTGATCGAGCAGCAGGTGGACCCGGCGCAGCCGCCGATGAGCCCAAGAAAGAAGAACATTGCAACCGGGAAGCTGCCCCAGAGCTGGTAGTCCACCGAGGCATAGCCGGTGCCGGTGATGATCGAGGTAACGTTGAACATCGCTTCGCGAAAGGAATGCTCCGGCACGTCGCCGTTGACCGCGATCCGGTACCAAGTCAGCACCAGGATAAGCACCGCGTTGATCGCCAGATAGGCCCGTACCTGACTGTCGCGGAACAGCGGCTTGGCGGTACCGGCGGCGAGTTGCACGAAACGAACGAAAGGCAGGCTGGCCAGCACCATGAACACCGCCGCGACATATTCCGCCGGGCCCTGATAGACGCCGAAGGACGCGTCATAGGTAGAGAATCCGCCTGTGGAAACGGTGGTCAGGGCGTGGTTGACGGCGTCGAACCCGTCCATGCCGACAACAAGGTAGCCGACGATGCAGGCGCCGGTCAGGGCGAAATAGATCACCGAGATCCGGCTGGCTATCTCTGCTGCGCGGGGCAGCACCTTGCCCGATGTGTCGAACGCCTCGGAGCGGAAGATCTGCATCCCGCCGACTTTCAGTTCCGGCAGGAACACCATCGCCACGACGATGATCCCGACGCCACCGAACCATTGCAGCATCGAACGCCAGAACAACAGGCCGCGCGGCAGGTCGTCGAGGCCGGAAAACACCGTTGATCCGGTCGTCGTGAGACCCGACATTGCCTCAAAGAACGCATCGACAAAGCGGGCTTCGGTTGCCCCGAGGACGAACGGGATCGTACCGAAAACCGGCAGTGCCACCCAGACCCCTGTCGTCAACAGGAAGGTCTGCTGGATCGACAGGCCGGCGCGCACGCCGTTCGCGCAGGCCAGCGCGATCAGTCCGCCGATCGTCGTGGTCACGACGGCGGATTCGAAGAATATCTCCCAATGCGGGCTGGAATTCGCGAAATCGACCAGCATCGGAAACAGCATCGTCGCACCCAGGGCGGCAATGAGCAGGCCGATGACATATCCCACAGGGCGCAGATCGAACATGGCGCAAGGCTTGGCGCGGGGGCATCAGGCTGTCAAGCGCCGAGCCAAGGCGAGATGGCAGTTGACCCTGTCCGGTTCTTACCCGCTGCGGTTGGCTTGGCGGCAGGCCGTGCTAGGTTCTACTCGAGGAAAGACTTGTTCGCAGTAGCGAAAGGAGGCTGAAGATGAAGATTTCACGGCGCGCTTTCCTCGCCGGAACGACGACAGCGCTGGCGCTGGCGGGCCCGGCATCGGCCCATCATGGCTGGCGTTGGACGGATGGCGGCGAATTCGAACTGACCGGACTGATTATGGAGGTCAGGCTGGGCAATCCGCACGGCGAATTGACGATCGACGCCGACGGCGAGGTCTGGCTGGCCGAAATCGGGCAGCCCTACCGCAACGAGGCCGCCGGACTGACTGAGGATATGCTGACCCCCGGCACCGAGGTCACGATCCTTGGTGAACGGTCCGCCAACCCGGATGAAAAACTGGTCAAGGCAGAGCGCGTCACGATCGACGGCAAGAACTACGATCTATACCCGGATCGGCTTTGATCGAGATCGCGGCGGCCCTGGAGGCGACGCCGCTGGCGCAGTTCCTGAAAGGCTCTCGCTGGATCTATCCGCTGGTGAATGCCGGCCATATCTTCGGCATTGCGCTGCTTGTCGGGGCCGTCGTGCCCTTGGATCTGTCGCTCGCCGGCATCGTCCGGCGACTACCGCCCGAAACGGCCAAGGCGCTGCTGCGCCCTTTCGCAGTAACGGGTTTCCTGCTCGCCGCGGCGTGCGGCGCGCTGCTGTTCGTCACTCAGGCAACCGACTACGTCGAGAACCCGTATTTTCTGGTCAAGATGTCCCTGGTCGCGCTGGCCGTGCTGAATGCCGTTGTGCATGAATGGCTTGTTTCGCCGCGCTTCGACGGCGCGCTGGCGCTCCTCTCTCTGGCGCTTTGGACGACGGTTCTTATCCTGGGCCGGCTTGTCGGCTACTGGGTCGGCTGACCCCTTCGAAAACGGGTATCAGCCGGTATGGAACAGCGTGTTGAACAGTTTCGGATCGAGACTTTCGGCAGCGAAGGTCTCGCCCTCGGTCAGCACGCTGACGGCGTCGTGGCTGTGAAGGCTTTCCTGATGGCTGGCGATGATTCGGAAGTCATGGACACGGGGGTCGTTCTGCAACGCCTCGCTGAACAACCTCGCCGCATCCTCGACGAAGATCGGGTGGGCGGCATTCAGTTCGGCGAAAGCCTGTTCATCCTCGCGCTTGACCATCACCTGCGTCTCGGTGGGTACGGCCGACCGGCAGAGGTCGATCAGGTCCTCGAACCAAAGGCGGGGCTGCGCGGTGTCGGTTTCCACCGAGATACGGGCCACCGACCGTTGCGAATGTGGCGTCGCCAGCTGACCACGCATCTGCCGGGCATGTTCGCTCAGTTCCAGCGAACAGGGGCAGGTCGAGGAATAGACATAGTCGAGATGCAGGATCTGGCGGCGCTTGCCCTCGATCTCGACCAGTTCCAGCGCGATGTCATAATACTGGTAGCCTTGCAGTCCCGATCGCAGGCTTTGCACCTTCATCGGAAAAGAAAAGCGCATCTGGATCCGCGCATCGAAGCTGTCGAGATCGGACTTGTACGCATCAAGAGCGTTCTCTATCACCTTGAAACTGAATGTTTCTTCTGAGTGTCGGTAGAAGCTTCGCATGATCCGCGACATGTTGATGCCCTTCTTGCGGGCATCAAGGCTGACCGTCCCCGTGACAGAGGTTTCCAGCGTCACATCGCCGTTGTCGCGGGTGTGGAAGCGGATCGGCAGGCGGAAATTTGAGATGCCGACATGCTGGATATGCCGGCGGGCACCGCGGATCAGGCTTTCGGGCCCGTTCTGCAGATCGGGTAGACTTGCGCGATAGGCCTCGTCGGCCTCGAATTCCTCGGGATAGGCACGGGCCAGCGCGGGGTAGTTCTGCAACTCCTGCCCCGGCAGCAGTCTTGAAATCAGCGGGTTCAGCTGAGCAATCTCCGTTGGACTGGCGCCTGCGGCCCAGTCCTTCAGCACCGCCAGCGCCCGTTCGGCTTCGTCGCGACTGGGCTGCGGCCCGATTTCCTTGGGTTCGGCATTCATCACGCTTCCTCCGGGGTTCAGGCTACAAATGTAGGCTCATTTGCCACGTTCGCCAACTGTTCCGCGATCACACCGCATCGAGAGCCTGCAGCATGTCGTCTATCAGATCCTCCACATCTTCCAGCCCGCAAGACACCCTTATCAGCCCCGGAGTGATCCCGAGCTGCGCCTTCCGCTCGTCGGTCAGACGCTGATGCGTGGTTGTCGCGGGATGCGTCACGATACTCTTCGCGTCGGCGAAATTGTTGGAGATCGTGAATATCTTCAACGCATTGAGGAACCGGAACGCCGCCTCCTTGCCGCCCTTCAGGTCGATGGCCAGGACCGTGCCGCCTTCCTCCATCAGCGCGCGCGCCAGATCGTATTGCGGGTGGCTTGGAAGATGCGGAAAGAGCACGCGATCAAGCTTCGCGTGACCGTCGATCGCCTTCGCCAGTCTCGTGGCCGTCGCGGTCTGGGCACGGACGCGCAGATCCATCGTTTCCAGCGATTTCAGCATCACCCAGGCGTTGAACGGACTCATCGCTCCGCCGGTATGCTTGACATAGGGCTCCACGGTTTTGCGGATCAACTCCTTCGAGCCGAGAATCACGCCGCCGAGACAGCGGCCCTGCCCGTCGACATGCTTCGTCGTCGAATAGACGATAAGGTCCGCACCGCAGCCCTTCGCGTATGAATAGATCGGCGTGGCGAACGCGTTGTCCACGACGACTTTCGCGCCGACCCCGTGGGCCAGGTCGCAGACCGCTTTAAGGTCGATGATCTCCAGCGTCGGATTGGCAATCGATTCCAGAAAGACGACCTTGGTGTCGGGACGGATCGCGGCCTTCCACTGATCGAGATCGGTGCCGTCGACAAAGCTGACCTCGACCCCGAAACGGGTCAGGATTTCCTCGAGGATATAGAGGCAGGAACCGAAAAGCGCGCGGGACGACACGACATGATCCCCCGCCTTCAGCAGCGCGGTCAGCGCGCTGCTGACCGCCGCCATGCCGCTGGCGGTGGCGAAAGCATCCTCGCAACCCTCGAGCGCGGCGATCCTATCCTCGAACATGCGGACGGTGGGATTTCCGTAGCGGGCATAGATGAACTCGTCCTCGCCGGCCTCGATGAACCGCGCCTCGGCCTGTTCGGCGCTGTCATAGACGAAGCCCTGGGTCAGGAAGATCGCTTCCGAAACTTCGCCGTACTGGCTGCGCCTGACCCCGTGGTGGACAAGCCTTGTCCGCTTCTTCCAGTTCTCTGCCATGCTCCCGCGCCTCCTCCGACGCATGAAAAAGCCCCCAGACCGAAGAGGCATGGGGGCAAACGGCCCTGACCTCTTTAGCGGCATCTTTAACGTGGCCCGCAATCCGGAGACAAATCGCCACGGCCAAGGCGATACTCCGGTTGCGGATCGGGGTCAACCTTCGGCCATCGCCATGTACCGCTTGCCCTTACCGACAAATGCCGCATGTTGGCCTGCAAACAGGAGAGTTACATGACTGCACCGATTGACCTGCATTACTGGCCCACACCGAACGGCTGGAAGATCACCATCGCGCTGGAAGAAATGGAGTTGCCGTACAAGATCCACCTCGTGAACATCGGCGCCGGCGACCAGTTCAAGCCGGAATTCCTGAAGATCTCGCCCAACAACCGGATGCCGGCGATCGTCGACCCCGAGGGTCCGGACGGCAAGCCGATCTCGATCTTCGAATCGGGCGCCATATTGCAGTATCTCGCCCGCAAGTCCGGCAAGTTCACCGGCCCGACCGAGCGCGACCGGATCCGCGTCGACCAGTGGTTGATGTGGCAGATCGGCGGGTTGGGGCCGATGGCGGGCCAGGCGCATCACTTTCTCAAATATGCACCCTCGATGGACCCGCCGAACGACCTGCCCTATGCCAAGGAACGCTACCGGAACGAAACCGCGCGCCTCTACCGCGTGCTCGATACACAATTGAAGGACAACGAATTCGTCGCCGGCGACTTCTTCTCGATCGCCGATATGGCGATCTGGTCCTGGGCCTCCCTTTGGGAAGGCCAGGAACAGAGCCTGGACGACAAGCCGAACATGGCCCGCTGGCTGGACACGGTCGGCAACCGACCAGCGGTCAGAAAGGGGCGCGACGTCGCTTCGGAACAGCGTTCCAACCTTCAGGACGACCGCAAGGCGCAAGACGTCCTGTTTCGACAAAAAGGGTGACCGCAGGTTTCATTGTCTTGCAAATATCCCCGCCGGAGGCATGATTTTTCGCAGAAAAATCATACGCTTCCGGCGTCGCGGGAATTGCCGAATGTCAGGACGAGGCCTGCTCGTCGTCCTTGTCGACCGCATAATCGGTCAGAAGCCGCCCCTGGGTCATGAAGAACACGAACACGGCGGCCGTCAGGCCGAACGTCTTGAACGTCACCCAGGCCTCGGTCGACATCGTCCGCCAGATCACTTCGTTCAGCACTGCCAGCGCGAAGAAGAATGCTGTGATCCGTCGGGTCAGGATCATCCAGCCTTCCCGTTGCAGGGGCATTACCTCTTCCATCATGAATTGCAGGTAGGACTGTCCCCGCAGCAACCCGATGGCGAGTGTGCCGCCGAACAGCAGGTAGATCATCGTCGGCTTCATCTTGAAGAAGCGCTCGTCGTTGAACCAGACCGTCAAGCCGCCGAACACGATCACAAGGAGCACGGTCGCAACCTGCATTCTCGCAAGCTTTCCGGTCAGGCGGTAAAGGATGAAGGTCGTCAGAGCGATCAGCGGAACGAAGACGGCGGTGACCACGATGAAGCCGGAATACTCGGTGCCGGCGATGGCGAACGTGCCGTCACGCAGGCGGAAATAGAGGATGAAGAACAGCAGGATCGGCCCGAGTTCCAGGGCGAGTTTCAGGGTGGGGTTGATCTTCTTCTCGGTCATCTTTGCCTTCATTCCTATCCGCCCATCTCCACTACCACAGCGCCCGCCGCGATCAATGCCATAAGGAAAAGCCTGCGCGGCCCAACCCGCTCCTTCAGCACCACCCAGCCGATCACCGCGGCAAAGACCGTCGAGGTCTCACGCAGCACCGCCGCCTCTCCGACCTTGTCGAGCCGGGTGGCCAGCATCACCCCGCCGAAACTGATATAGGCAATCAAAGCCCCGGCGAAACCCCTGAGCAGCAACGGCCCCGGCGCGGGCGGATGGCTCATCTGCCGGTAGCGCCGCCCGGCAAGGATCGGGAAGTCGAGCGCGGTGATGAAGAAGAACCAGGCAAGGAACGTGAACGGATCGGCCGAGGACCGGATGCCGAAGGCGTCGTAGGTCGTGTAAAGCGCCACCAGCAACCCGCCCATCAGCGCCCAGCCCAGCCCGATCCTCAGCGACCGCGGGTCGATCGTTTCCTCGCTGAGATTGCGCAACGCCAGCAGCAGGATACCGCCCGAGAGCAGCCCCACGCCAAGCCATTGAACGACGGTGAAATGTTCGTGGAAGAACACCGCGGCGGCGGCCACGGTTACCAACGGACCAGTGCCGCGAACCACCGGGTAGACCACGGTAAAAGCTGCCTTTTCATAGGCCAGCGCCATCGACAGCTTGTAGCCGAAGTGGATGACAAGTGCGCCTGCGAGGATCGCGAACGTCTGCCCGTTCGGCCAGGGCACCAGGAACAGCGCCATAGGCAGCGACAGGATCGCAAGCCAGAGGTCGATCGACCCGCGCGTGAGCCAGGGGTCGTGGCGTCCCTTCTGCAGGGCGCCGAACGCGGCATGGGCGACCGCCGACACAAGCGCAAGGATCGTGGCCAGCCTCGCGCCTTCGGGCGTGCCGGCAATCGAAACCAGCCATTCGCTCATCCGCCGGAACCAAAGCCGCCCCGGGGCGTTGGAACTTTCGGGAAACGGTGACGGTCAACCATGCCAGAAATATTCCAGTCGGATTTCATCCAGCCATTCTCTGTCATAACCTGGCAGCTAGCCCTCCTCCGCTTGGGCATGGCGTGCTTTCTGGGCGGGCTAATCGGACTGGAAAGAGAGGTCCACGACCATGCGGCCGGTCTGCGCACCCATATTCTCATCGCGATGGCTTCCTGCCTTTTCACCCTGATCTCGTTCGACCTGATGGGCGTTCCTGTGCCCGGCGCCGACGAAGAAACGCTGCGCACCGACCCGCTGCGCCTGATCGAGGCGGTGACTGCTGGGGTGGCGTTTCTGGCCGCCGGCACGATCATCACCCAGGGCGCGCGGGTGCGCGGGTTGACCACCGGTGCAGGGATGTGGATGGCCGGCGCGGTCGGGCTGACCTGCGGTGTCGGCAACCTCTGGCTGGCGGGCATGGCGACCGGGCTGGCGCTGGCGGTCCTGTGGCTGCTGTCGGGGCTGTCTTCGATGATCGGCAGCAAGCAAGGAAAAGCAGACAAGAGCCACGCCGAGAAGGTCGACTGAGCCACTCAGCTCTCCGCGGCGCCGGTCAGGGCTCTGGCAAAATCCTCCGGATCGAAAGGCTGCAGATCGTCGATCTGCTCGCCCACGCCGATCGCGTGGATCGGCAGACCGAACCGGTCGGCCAGCGCGACCAGCACACCGCCCTTGGCGGTTCCGTCAAGCTTCGTCATAACCAGGCCCGAAACGTCCGAGAGCTTCTGGAATACGTCGACCTGATTGAGCGCGTTTTGACCGGTGGTTGCATCGAGCACCAGAAGCGTGTTGTGCGGCGCGGTCTCGTCCTTCTTGCGGATCACCCGGACGATCTTCGACAGCTCCTCCATCAGGTCGGCACGGTTTTGCAACCGGCCGGCGGTGTCGATCATCAGCAGATCGGCGCCATCCTGCTGCGCCCGGGTCATCGCGTCGAAGGCAAGGCTGGCGGGGTCCGACCCTTCGGGCGCAGTCAGCACCGGAACCCCGGCACGCTCGCCCCAGACTTGCAACTGTTCGACCGCCGCGGCGCGGAACGTGTCGCCGGCCGCGATCACGACCTTCTTGCCGGCCGCCTTGAACTGGCTGGCAAGCTTGCCGATCGTGGTCGTCTTGCCCGACCCGTTGACGCCCACGACCAGCACCACCTGGGGCTTTTTCGCATAGATCGGCATCGGTTTCGCAACCGGCTCCATGATCCGCGCGATCTCCTGCGCCAGAAGACGCTTGATCTCGGCGGCCGATAGCTTCTTGCCGATGCGACCCTCGGCCAGATTGGCAGTGACGCGCAGCGCGGTGTCAACGCCCATGTCGGTGGCGATCAGAAGCTCCTCGAGGCTTTCGAGCATGTCGTCGTCCAGCTCGCGGCGCAGCACAGTCGTCTTGTCGCCACGGCCAAGTAGCCGCCCGAAAAGGCCCGGCTTGCGCGGGTCCGACGGGCTTTCGGCGACGACAGCCTCGGCATCGGCGCTTGCTTGCGGCTTGCGCGTCGGGATTTCCTGCGGCGTCCGATCCGGGATCTCGGCCGGCGCGGATGGCGGGACCTCCGCCGGCGTTTCGAGTGGAACCTCGATCGGGCTTTGCAGCGGCGCCTCGGGAGGCGCGCGGTCGGGCATCTCTGGCGGCGCAGCGGGCGCGGGAACCTCGCGCGGCGGTCGCTGCGGCTCTGGCTCGGGTTCGGGTTCGGGTTCGGGTTCGGGTTCGGGTGAAGGCTGCTTCGGGTCCGGATCGGCGGCAAGCGGCG
Organism: uncultured Alphaproteobacteria bacterium; assembly: GCA_942492375.1. Lineage (GTDB taxonomy): Bacteria > Pseudomonadota > Alphaproteobacteria > Rhodobacterales > Rhodobacteraceae > JAHEAO01. The sequence continues at coordinate 48,768 of CALOEL010000015.1, read as the reverse complement.
AATCGGCCTCGGATCCGACAAGCTCCTCCTCGACGCCGCCCTGCTCGACGATCGCGTCGAGTCCTTCCTCGATCTTCTTCGAGGAATTGAACATACGGTCCTTGAGCTTCTTGAAAAACGACATGCGGCCTCCGTTGCCGCTGACTTAATCGGTCTTCGCGGGCATGGAAAGGGCAAGACCCCTGATTGCCTTCGGGCCGAAGCGCGCGTAAATCTCGGCACGGCGAAAGGACGACACATGCGCCTTGCAATTCTTGGCTTTGCACTGGTCACGCTGCTGCCCGTACCGCTGCTACTTGTCGGTGGCATCGCGGGCGGCTGGTGGATCGGCGCGGCCTTCGTCTACCTGACTGCACTCGCGTTCTCGCTGGACCGGATCATCCGTATCGTGCCCGCCCCCGTCGATGCCGGGGTGGAGTTTCCCGCCGCCGACTGGCTGTCGGTGACGCTGGCGGTCCTGCATTTCGTGCTGCTGGCGCTGGCCGTCGGGGCGCTCGCCAGCGTGACGGGCCTGGCGTGGTGGGAAAGGGCGCTGGCGTTCTTCGCCTTCGGCCTCTTCTTCGGGCAGGTCTCGAACTCGAACGCGCATGAACTGATCCACCGGTCAAAGCCGCTGCTGCGCCGGCTTGGAACCTGGGTCTTCATCAGCCATCTCTTCGGACACCATGCCTCGGCCCATCCGAAGGTGCATCACCGCCATGTCGGCACCGATGCCGACCCCAATTCCGCGCCGGCGGGCGAAAGCTACTACCGCTTCCTGCCACGCGCCTGGTGGGGGTCGTACACCCGCGGTTTTCGCGCGGAAATCGTCAACCCCAAAGATCAGGCCTGGTATGAGCACCCGTATGCCACCTATTTCGCCGGAGGTCTGGGATTCTGCCTTGCAGCGTTCTTGATCGGTGGCTGGGCGGGGATTGCCGGCTATCTCTCGCTGGCGCTCTATGCCACGGCGCAGCTTCTGCTTTCGGATTACGTGCAGCATTATGGCCTGCGGCGCCGCAAGCTGCCGAATGGCCGGCGGGAGCCGGTGGGACCGGGCCATAGCTGGAACGCCCCGCACTGGTTCACCGGGCGGCTGATGCTGAATGCGCCGCGCCATTCCGACCACCACGCCCATCCGACGCGGCCCTATCCGGCGCTGGCGCTCGACAAAGGCGTGCCGACGCTGCCGCGCAGCCTGCCGGTGATGGGCATCATCGCACTGGCGCCGCGACGCTGGCGCAAGATGATGGATCCGCTGGTCGAAGAGCAGGGCCTGCGCCGTCTTGCGGCGGAATAAGGCCGGAAAACGCCCCGTAGGACTGGCCGAAACGCCGCGCATCTGGCAAATTGTCCACATGATGCGGCAGACCCTTCTTGCGCTCGCGCTGGCCGTACAGCCCGCCATCGCCGAAACCCCGATGTCGGGGGCGGAATTCGACGCTTACACCATGGGCAAGACGCTTACCTATTTCGAAAGCGGCTATGCCTATGGAACCGAACGTTACAAGGCCGACCGAAAGGTCATCTGGGCTTTCGACGGCGACGATTGCCAGGACGGAGAGTGGTACGAGCCCGAACCGGGGTTGATCTGTTTCATTTACGAGGAAGGGATCAACGGCCCGCAATGCTGGAACTTCTACCGCGGCGAGACGGGCCTGCGCGCCAGGTTCGCCGGCGATCCGGAGGGCCGTGAGCTGTACGAGACACGGCCGAATGCGAAACCGCTGCTCTGTCTCGGTCCCGAAGTCGGAGCGTAGCCGCGACAGGGGGCCATCGGCCCCCTCGCCCGGATTGTCATCCGGGCTTCACCCCGAGGATATTTGTGGACAAATGATGGTCAGAGAAGCCGGCCCTGTTCCGTCGGGTCCTCGGGCTTGGCCCGGGCTTTTGCACGGCCCGAGCCGACCGGCAGGCGGCCATCCGCGAATTCGATTTCCAGCGCCGTGGCGGCGGCGGCGGCGACCGAATTGGTGACGACCGCGCCATCGCCGCGCACCACGGCATAACCACGTTTCAGCGTTTCGGTATAGCCAAGCGTCTGGCGCATCCGTTCGAGTGCGTCGAGGCGCCGGGTCCAGCGCTCGATCTGGCCTTTGGCGGCGCGGCCGAAGCGGTCGGAGACGGCCACGAGGTCGCGGCGTTCCAGAGCGATGTCCCGACGCAGCAGATCGGGCTGCAGGCGACCGGCGCGGTCGGCGAGTTGCCGGCGGCACTGGAGGACGAGACTGCGAAGGCCGGCCGGGCGCAGCGAGCCGGAGAGGTCGGACAGGTGGAGCCGCTGACGCTGGGTGACGGCGCGGAGCGCTGTGGGCAGCCGGTCGGCGGCACGGTCGAGCCGCTGGCGGGCATTTTCGACCAGCGTCTGGGGCTTAGGCATCGCGCGGGCAAGATCACGCAGCCGCTGGCCGCGCTGGGTCAGGCCCTGCCGCGCGGCACGCGACAGGCGCGCATCCTGTTCCGCCGTCCAGGCCAGCAGATCGAGGCGCACCGGCACGGCGAGTTCCGCGGCCGCCGTCGGCGTCGGGGCACGGATATCGGCCACGAAGTCGATTAGCGTCGTGTCGGTTTCGTGGCCCACGGCCGAGATCAGCGGGATTTCGGACGCGGCGGCGGCGCGGGCGACGATTTCCTCGTTGAAGCCCCAGAGGTCCTCGACCGAGCCGCCGCCGCGGGCGACGATCAGAAGGTCGGGGCGCGGAATCGCACCGCCGGGCGGCAGCGCATTGAAGCCGTCGATGGCGCGGGCGACCTCGGGGGCGCAGGCCTGGCCCTGCACCGCCACGGGCCAGATCAGCACCCGGCGCGGGAAGCGGTCGCGCAGCCGGTGCAGGATGTCGCGGATCACCGCGCCCGAGGGCGAGGTGACCACGCCGATCACCTCTGGCAGAAACGGCAGTTTCTTTTTGCGCTCGGGCGCGAAGAGACCCTCGGCGGCCAGCGCCTTCTTGCGGGCCTCGAGCATCGCCATCAGCGCCCCGGCGCCTGCGGGTTCGATATTGTCGACGATCAGCTGGTACTTCGATTGGCCGGGAAAGGTGGTCATCCGACCGGTGGCGATGACTTCCATGCCTTCCTCGGGGCGGACGGCGAGGCGGGCCGCTTGCCCCTTCCAGCTGATCGCGGCGATGACCGCGCGGTCATCCTTGAGATCGAAATAGAGATGTCCCGATGCCGGGCGCGCGACGCGTCCGATCTCTCCGCGCACGCGGACCTGGCCGAATTCGCCCTCGATCACCCGCTTCACCGCGCCGGAGATTTCCGAGACGGTGTATTCATGGGCGTTCGGGCCGGGTGCGGGATCTTCCAGAAGGTCGGACATGGGCTGCCTTGTGCATCGTTCCGTCCGACCTTAGAACGCCGCGCAGGCGAGGCCAAGCGGGGGCAACGATGAACATCCTGATACTCGGCGGTGGCGGGCGCGAGCACAGCCTGGCCTGGGCGGTGAAACAGAACCCGAAATGCGACCGGCTGATCGTGGCGCCGGGCAATGCCGGGATCGCCGAGATCGCGGAATGCGCGGATTTCGATATCTGCGATGGCGGGATGGTCGTGACCTTCGCCGAGGAGAATGCGGTCGATTTCGTGATTATCGGGCCCGAGGCCCCGCTGGCGGCAGGCGTTGCCGACCGCCTACGAGAGGCTGGCATCCTGACCTTCGGGCCGAGCGAGGCGGCGTCGCGGCTGGAAGCCTCGAAGGCGTTTACCAAGCAGATCTGCGACGCGGCGGGGGCTCCGACCGCCGCCTGGGCGCGGTTCACTATGGCGGAGCCGGCGAAGGACTACATCCGGGATCAGGGCGCGCCGATCGTCGTCAAGGCCGACGGGCTGGCTGCCGGCAAGGGCGTGATCGTGGCGATGGACGAGGAGACCGCCCTGGCTGCGGTCGATGACATGTTCGGCGGCGAGTTCGGCGCGGCCGGCGCCGAAGTGGTGATCGAAGAGTTCATGGCGGGCGAGGAGGCCTCGTTCTTCGTGCTCTGCGATGGCGAGACGGTGCTGCCGATCGGCACGGCGCAGGATCACAAGCGGGTCCATGACGGCGATGAGGGGCCGAATACCGGTGGGATGGGCGCCTATTCACCGGCCCCGGTGCTGACAGATGCGATTGCCGCCGCGGCGCTGCGCGAGATCATCGAGCCGACGATGCGGGTGATGGCCGAAAGGGGCAGGCCCTATCAGGGCGTGCTCTATGCGGGATTGATGGTTGAGGACGGCAAGGCGCGGCTCGTGGAATACAACGCGCGGTTCGGCGACCCGGAATGCCAGGTGCTGATGATGCGACTGGGGGCGCAGGCTCTGGACCTGATGCTGGCCTGCGCCGAGGGGCGCTTGGCCGAGGCCCGCGTCAACTGGGCCGCTGACCATGCGCTGACCGTCGTGCTGGCCGCGAAAGGCTATCCGGGACGCTACCGGAAGGGGACGGTCATCAGTGGCCTCGACGGCTTGCCGGAGGATTCGTCGCACATGGTCTTCCATGCCGGCACCCGCGAGGATGCCGGAAGAGTTCTGGCCGACGGCGGGCGGGTATTAAGCGTCACGGCGCGCGGAGGGACCTTGAGAGAGGCGCGTGACCGGGCCTATGGGCTCGTCGGGAAGATCGACTGGCCGGACGGGTTCTGCCGGTCGGATATCGGCTGGCGGACGCTCTGACCCCCAGGGATGCAGGGGGCTGGCAGCCCCCTCCCCGGATTGCATCCGGGTTTACCCCCGAGGATATTTCCCGACAAGCGACGTCAGGGCGTGCAGTTCATTGCCCTGGCGAAGGAGCCACGGCCCTCATGCGGGCCGAGGGGACGGGCGGCGAACCGACCGCCCCGGAAGGTGATCGCGTGGACCTGCCGCCAGTCGGCATCGGCAACAATCATCTCGGGGCCGCTGCCGCATTCACGGATCCCGCCGGCGATATCGGTCTCTCCGATCCTGTGGTTGGTGTATCCCGGCAGATTCGCGACGTGGGTCAGTGCGCCATCTCGGAATCGCCAGATGCGGATCGTGCGGGCCAAGTGCGGGCGGTCGATGTAAGCGATCTCGACCGCGCCGTCCCCGTCGAGATCGGCCGCGCCGATCGGGGCGAGCCAGCGACGAGTAGCGCCGATATAGGGCGTCGCGGCGACAAGCCCACCCGACCCGTAGACCGAGAGCCGCGCGCCGAGGGCGAGGTCGGTCTCGACTACGATCACCTCGGACGCGCCATCGCCGTCAAGATCGGCCAAGCGGGGCGCGGTATCCTCGAAAACACGTGTTTCCGGCAAGGTAAGGCTCAGGCGGCGGCCGCTGTCGGTCGTCATCTCGAGCCTGCCCCATTCCACCGCGTCGCCAAGGATACCGTGATCATAGCGGGCGGTGGGGTCGGCGTAGCGGGCGGCCGAAATGCCCTCGGCGGCGGCAGGTGTGGCGAGCAGCGCCAGGAGAGCCGCCACGAAGCGCATCAGATCTGCTTTTCGGGCATTTTCACGACCAGCCCGTCGAGCGCATCCGTGACCTTGATCTGACAGGTCAGACGGGAACGTTCGGGGTCGGGTTCGTAGGCGAAGTCGAGCATGTCTTCTTCCATCGCCTCGCGCGCCGGGATCTTGTCGATCCAGGCGGGATCGACATAGACATGGCAGGTCGAACAGGCGCAGGCGCCGCCGCAATCGGCTTCGATGCCGGGGATTCCGTTATCGCGGGCGCCTTCCATCACCGTAAGTCCGTTCGCGACCTCGACGACGTGTTCGGTGCCGTTGTGTTCAATATAGGTGATTTTCGCCATTCCGCCCTCGGGTCATGCCTGCTGGTCAGGGATTTAGGACAAGAGCCGGGATTTGACCACCCCCCCCCGATCAGTGTGATCGCGCGCCATGCGCCGACCTGTTCCTCGGGCTATCGTCCGGGCGATTGCGCCGCTATTCTGACGACCGAACACAGATGCCGGAGCCTGCGCCCATGCTTTCCCTCTTCCGCCGTTCCTCTGCCATTTGGCTGGTCCTGCTTGTCGCTGGTTGCGCCACCGGGCCGAACGGAAGCACCGGCGAGGCGGCGATCGAGGTCGCCGAGTGCATGGCAACCGAAACCGTTCCCGCAGCAACCGGCACCAACCAGGCGGCCGCCGAACCGGAAACCGACAGCTTGCCGCCTGTGGAGGAGGAACGCACGATTCGCTTCGCGACGGTCTGCCCCGAGGCATTGACCCTTGAACTCGTCGCCAATCTGCAACGAGCGCTGATGGCACGCGATCTTTTCGATGCGGGCGTCACCGGGACATATGGCGAGGCGACCAAAGCCGCCGTCATGGCCTATCAGACGCAGTTCGGATTGCCGTCCTCGACGCTCTCGTTGCGGGCCGCACGCGAGTTGGGACTTGTGGCCTATCCGCGCGAGGAAACCGGCGCGGGCAGCTAGCGGCCTGAGTACAGAAAGGGCGCCCGAGGGCGCCCTTGATGTCTTCTGGGAAGCGGTGTGGATCAGCCTTCCAGCGTCAGCGCCACGAAGCGCGGTTCACCGCCACGACGAACGAGAAGCAGAAGTGATTTCCGCCCGGCATCCTTGGCTTCTTCGATCCGTGCCTCGAGATCGGAGGCGGTCATGACCTTCTGTTGGCCGGCTTCGGTGATGACATCGCCGGCGCGCAGGCCCTTCTCATAGGCCTCGCTGTCCTCGGCCACATCCGCGACCACAAGACCGTCGGAGCCGGGATTGAGGCCGAGCTGCTCGCGCAGCTCTTCGGTCATTTCGGAGATCGTCAGACCGAGCATCTCCTTTTCCGCGGGCTCCCCGGCCGGAGCCGAGGCGGGGACGGTCTCGGCTTCTGCGTCTTCGCGGCGGCCAAGCGTGACCATCAGCGTCTGGGTCTGGCCGTCGCGGAACACAACGACGCGGGCAGCCTTGCCGATCTCGGCATTGCCGACGACGCGCATCAATTCGCGGGTATCCGCAACCTCAGTGCCGTCGAAGGACAGGATGACGTCGCCCGATTCGATGCCGGCCTCTTTCGAGGGGCCTTCGGGAACATCGGTGACCAGCGCGCCGGCGGCGGCTTCAAGGCCGATCGCTTCGGCCACGTCGTCGGTCACGTTCTGGATCCGGACGCCGAGCCAACCCCGACGGGTCTCGCCGTATTCCTTGAGCTGTGCAACGACGTTGGTGACGACATTGGACGCCATAGAGAAGCCGATGCCGATCGATCCGCCATTCGGCGAAAGGATCGCGGTGTTCACGCCGACAACCTGGCCGTCCAAATTGAACAGCGGGCCGCCTGAATTACCTCGGTTGATGGCGGCGTCGGTCTGGATGAAATCGTCATAGTTGCCGGACAGCGCCCGGCCGCGGGCCGAAACGATACCGGCCGAGACCGAGAAACCCTGGCCGAGCGGGTTGCCCATCGCCATGACCCAGTCGCCGACGCGCATGGCATCACTGTCGCCGAAGTTGACGAAGGGCAACGCCTCGTCGCTTTCGACTTTGAGCAGCGCGATATCGGTGTTCTTGTCGGTTCCCACCACTGTCGCATCAAGCGTCTTGCCAGAGAAGAACTCGACCGAAACCTGGTCGGCGCCATCGATGACGTGGTTGTTGGTAACTATGAACCCGTCTTCCGAGATCACGAAGCCAGAGCCGAGCGCCTGACTGCGGCGCGGCCGGTCGGGACGGCCCTGACCGGGGTTCTGACGGTCGAGGAAATCACGGAAGAAATCCTCGAAGGGGGATCCTTCGGGAAGCATCGGACCGCCATCGGAGGCGGTAGCGACGGTCGTCGACGTGGTTATGTTAACCACGGCGGGGCTGACCTGTTCGGCCAGATCGGCGAAGGATTCCGGGACACCGCGTGCCCCGGCGGTCATCGCCTGGGCAAGAAACAATGCCAGTCCCAGCACCAGGATCCAGATCGCGCGAGCGATCGGTGCCATCTGGCTGGGAATCGAGAGTGCCTGAGGTCTCACTGAATTCTCCTTTTTACTGTCCGGCCCAGCCGGGCGGACCTGTGAATACCTGTGGTGACTTTCTAGATAGGCCATGACGGCCACAACACAAAGCCCGAGCACGTTCGCTCAACAGGTCGTGAAACGCTCGTGCGCTGACCTTACGTCAAGCGCCGAGCGATTTTGCCAACCAAATCAACACCACTCCGACCGTCAAGGCGGTCAGCCCGATCATCCGGCGCGCTTCGGGCGAAATGTCGCGCAGGGCTTCGAGAATCTGTTCCAGACGCAAAGGGGCCAGTGCGAACACCAGCCCCTCGACGCAAAGAACAAGACCAATGGCCAAGATGATCGTGCTCATTCCGGCGACGCATCCCGCCGCGGTGGCTGGTCGGTTTTCAGATAGTCGAAGAAGACGCTGTCCGGAGAGATCACCAGCGTCGAATTGTCACCCTGAAGCGCGCGCTGGTAAGCGGTCAGCGAGCGGTAGAACTCGAAGAATTCCTGGTCCTGCCCAAAGGCCTGCGCGAAGATGTTGTTGCGGCGGGCATCGGCCTCGCCGCGGGTGATCTCGGCTGTCTTATTGGCTTCCGACACGATCTCGACCACGGTGCGGTCGGCCTGAGCGCTGACCCGCTGCGCCGCTTCGCGGCCACGGGCGCGTTCATCCTCTGCCTCGCGCTGACGCTCGGCGCGCATCCGGGCGAAGGTCGCTTCGAGGTTCTGTTCGGGCAGATTGGTCTGCTTGAGCCGCACGTCGATCACCTGGATCCCGAGGTTCGCCGCGGCCGAACGCGCTTGGTCGCGAATCCTCAACATCAATCCGGCCCGATCGGCGGACAGGATCGTGTTCGACGTGACCTGATCCGAACCCAGAACCTCGCGCACCTGAGCGTTGAGGATCGATTCCAGACGATCCTCGGCAGCGTCGATGCCGCCCACGCCGACGGCGCGGCGGAACTGTTCGACATCCGATATCCGGTAGCGTGCGAACGCATCGACAATCAGGCGCCGGTCATCCGAAGGCGTGACCTCGATCTCCTGGGTGTCGAGCGACAGGATGCGGTCGTCGTATTTCACGACTTCCTGGATCAGCGGGATCTTGATGCCGAGACCCGGCTCTTCCTTGACGGCCTTGATCTGGCCGAATTGCAGGACCAGCGCCTTTTCCCTTTCGTCCACGATGAAGATCGCGGACAGAGCCGCCGCGATCGCGACGACGACAATGGGTATGATTATGGATGTCTTGCGCATCAGTTGGCACCTCCGCCGCTCGTGTTCGAAGTCGAGCGGTTCAGTTCGTTGAGCGGCAGATACGGCACGACGCCCTGCCCGCTGTTGTTCTCGTCGATAATGACCTTGTCCACCCGGCCAAGGACATTCTCCATCGTTTCGAGATAGAGACGCTTCCGCGTGACCTCTGGCGCATTGCGGTATTCGTCGAGCACCGCAAGGAAACGGCTGGCCTCACCTTCGGCCTCGTTCACGACCTGCGCGCGGTAGGCTTCGGCCCTTTCCAGAACTTGCGCACTTTCACCGCGTGCGCCGGCCAGAACCCTGTTAGCGTAGGCATCGGCCTCTCGTTCCAGCCGGTCGCGTTCCTGCTCGGCGGCCTGCACGTCGCGGAAGGCGTCGATCACCTCGCGCGGCGGGTCCGCCTTGTCGAGGTTGACGCGGACGACATTCATGCCGCTGTCATAGCTGTCGAGCGTCGACTGGATCAGTTCATGCGCCCGGTCGGCGATGATGCCACGGTCGCGGTTCAAGATTGGCGCCAGCTGCGAGGCGGCGATGATCTCGCGCATTGCGGATTCCGACACGGCGCGGATCGTCTGCTGCGGATCGCGCAGGTTGAACAGGTATTTCGCCGGGTCGTTGATGTTCCAGACGACCTGGAAGTCGATGTCGATGATGTTCTCGTCCGTGGTCAGCATCAGCCCGCTTTCACCGCGCGTACCCTGTGCGACGCCGATATCCTCGATCTGTTCGCGGGTGACCGGGATCACCTCTGCCGTCACCAGCGGCCACGGCGCGAAGTTAAGGCCGGGATTACCGGTTGAGCTGTACTCGCCGAGGAAAAGCTCGACCGACTGTTCTTCCGGCTTGACGGTATAGAACGACGCGAAGACCCAGAGTGCGACCAGCGCGAGAACGCCAAGACCCACCGTGCCCCGCGTCAGCCTCGGCCCCTCGCCGCCGCCCTCGCCGTTGCCGCCCCTGCCGCCGCGCCCGCCCATCAGGACGCGCAACTGTTCCTGACCCTTCTTCATGATCTGGTCGATCTCGGGCAGTTGCCCTTCGGGCCGCCGGCCACCACGATTACCGCGGCCGCCGTCATCATCCCCGCCGCCGCGTCCGCCGCCGCCCCAGGGTCCGCCATTGTTATTGGCCATCTCGGATAGTACCTCTCTCGTCTCAGTCGTCGTCCGCCGACCTGCCGCCCTTACCTGTGCATTTCCGAACGGAAATCAAGCTTTGCGCACCGGCGACTTCATTAGCACGATCTCTTCCGACATTGTGGGGTGAACCGCAACCGTCCGGTCGAAATCTTCTTTGGTCGCTCCCATCTTGACCGCCACTCCGACCATCTGGATCAACTCTCCGGCATCCGGGGCGATGATGTGGCAGCCCAGGATCTTGCGGCTTTCGGCGCTGACGATCAGCTTGAAAAGCACGCGTTCGGTCTTGCCGATGAAAGCGTTCTGCATGGCCCGGAAGGCGGCGCAATAGACCTCGATCGGTTCCTGATCCCGCGCGGCTTCCTCGGTCAGCCCGACAGAGCCGTATTCGGGCTGGGTGAAGACCGCCGAGGGCACAAGCGCGTGATCAGGCTTGGTCGGATTGCCGTTGAACACGGTCTCGACGAAGGCCGCGCCTTCACGGATCGCGACCGGCGTCAGGTTGATCCGGTCGGTCACGTCGCCGACCGCGAAGATCGATGGAACGGCGGTTTGGGAATAGTCGTCCACCACGATCTCCCCGCGGCGGCCAAGCTTCACGCCGATCTGTTCCAGGCCCAGCCCGGCGCTGTTCGGGATCCGGCCAGTGGCGTAAACCACCGCATCGACCTCGATTTCGCGACCGTCTGTGGTCTTGACCCAGAGGCAGTCCTTGCGTCTTTCCATGCGCTCGACATCGGCGCCCACATGCAGACCGATCCCCTGGTCCTGCATCAGTTCGGCAATGTGCCCGCGCGCCTCGTCGTCGAATCCTCGAAGGATCTGGGCACCGCGATAGTACTGCGTCACCTTGGACCCCAGCCCGTTTAGTATGCAGGCGAATTCGCAGGCGATATAGCCGCCTCCGACGATCAGCACCCGCTCGGGCAGCTTCTCCATGTGAAAGATGTCGTTCGAGGACCAGACAAGGTCATGTCCCTCTACCGTATCGGGGATGTAGGGATGGCCACCCGTCGCGATCAGGATATGCTTGGCGCGGAGCGACGTGCCATCGGCCAGCCTCACTGTATGGGCGTCGTCCAGCACCGCCCGCTGGTCGTGGATGTCGACACCGGCCTTTTCCAGATTGGCGCGGTAAATGCCCTCGAGCCGGTCCAGTTCGCCATGCAACGCCTTGCGGAACCTCGGCCAGTCGAAACCGTTGGCCTTTACCGACCAGCCATAGGCACTCGCCTCTTCCATGGCGCGGGCATAGCCGGAGGCGAAGACCATCAGCTTTTTCGGCACGCACCCTCGGATCACGCAGGTCCCCCCCATGCGATATTCCTCGGCCAGCGCGACCTTCGCTCCGGTCTCGGCGGCAACACGGGCGGCGCGGACGCCGCCCGATCCGCCGCCTATCACATAAAGATCGTAGTCGAAGGCCATGATAGTTCTCGTTATTCCGCCGTATCTCGAAAGATGTTGTCAGTCTCGGCGAATTCTATCTGGCCCTCTTCGTGAGTCCCGGCATTGATGTCGTCGACCTCGACCTTGCCGTCGCCATGTCCGATCACCACCGCATCGCAGATGTCGATGAACAATCCGTTCTCGACGATGCCGGGGATCTGGTTCAGGACGAGGGACAACTGCCTTGCATTGCCGATCCGGGCAAGATGCAGATCAAGAATGTGATTGCCTTCGTCAGTCACGAAGGGGCGGTCGCCGTTCATCCGAAGTGCCGCTTTCTGGCCCATAACGTCCATCGTGTGCAGAGTCTCTTCCACCAGCGCCCTTGTGGTCTGCCAACCGAAGGGAATAACCTCTACCGGCAGTGGAAATGCCCCCAGCTGCGCGACTTTCTTGGTCACATCCGCGATGACGATCATCTGATCGCTGGCGGTCGCCACGATCTTTTCCTGCAGCAGCGCACCGCCGCCTCCCTTGATGAGGTTCAATTCGCTGTCGAACTCGTCCGCGCCGTCAATCGTCATGTCGAGCCAACGGGCTTCGTCGAGGCTGATCACCTTGATCCCCACCTTACGTGCCAGTTCCGCCGTGCGGCTGGAGGTCGGCACGCCGGTGATTCTCAGACCTTCCTCGCGCACTCTCTCGCCCAGACATTTGACCAGCCATGCCGCGGTCGACCCGGTGCCCAGCCCCACCTTCATTCCGTCGGCCACGAATTCGCTGGCGCGCTTCGCCGCAACGAATTTCGCGGTGTCTATGGGGGAAAGGTTCTCTGACATGGGCAGCCACTCCGATAAAGGTCCGGGCGGTTATAGGAAAGATGCGGTCAAGGCGCGAGAGCGAATTGTCCGGGCGCGGTGTACCGGCGTCCTGCGATCAGGCCTGCAGTTCGGCATCCCAGTAGAGGAAGTCGATCCAGGTCTCGTGCAGATGGTTCGGGGGGAATTTGCGGCCCATGTTCCGCAGTTCCTCCGCGCCGGGACGGCGCGGCGGTTTGCGCAGGTTCATGTCGACCTGATGCAGGCTTTTCGCGCCCTTCCGCAGGTTGCAGCGCGAACAGGCGGCGACGACATTCTCCCAACTCGTGATCCCGCCCCTTGCCCGCGGGATCACATGATCGAAGGTCAGTTCACCCTTGTTGCCGCAGTATTGGCAGCAGAATTCATCGCGCAGGAACAGGTTGAACCGCGTAAAGGCCACCCGGGTCTGCGGCTTGACGTAATCCTTCAGCACCACGACCGAGGGGATCCGGATTTCGGTGGTCGGGCTGCGCACGACCTGATCGTATTCCGCGACGATGTCCACCCGGTCGAGATAGGCCGCCTTGACGGCCTCCTGCCACGGCCAGAGCGACAGCGGATAGTAGGAAAGTGGCCGATAATCCGCATTGAGCACCAGAGCGGGATGCTGTTTGAGCCCTCCAGGCTCTCTTACGAATGTCGTCCTGAAGTCGCCGTCCATGAGTGACTCTTTCCTCGCCCTGTCTGCCCGTATCCCCGGCACCAGAGCGGGAGCCCCGCCCCAGCATTGATTGCAACTATATATGGCGTTCGGTTCCTGACAAGTACCGATATTTGCGCGTGATCTTGTGTCACAGCTTAGCGATACTTCGTGAAGTATCGGTGACATTACACTGTCTGTCGCACGATGGCTGACCGAAGCGCGGGAATCGCTTAGGATCGCGCCATGTCAGACCGCTCCCCTCCGCCGCCTGCCGGCATACTCGAAGCAGCGCTTTACGCCGAAGATCTGGACGCGGCGGAAAGCTTCTATGGCGGTGTGCTGGGATTGCCGAAGATCATGCGCGCCGGCGACCGGCATGTTTTCTATAGCGTCGGCAGTACCGTCCTTCTTATATTCAACCCCGTCGTGACCGAGAAATCCGATCCCGACGCCAGGCTGCCGGTGCCGCTGCACGGGGCACGCGGACCGGGCCATCTCTGCTTCACCGCGACGGCCGAAGAACTCGACCGCTGGCGCAGTGCGCTCGAGGCGGCAGGCACCCAGGTCGAGCAGGATTTCATTTGGCCGAACGGCGCGAGGTCGATCTATTTCCGCGACCCTGCAGGCAACTCGCTGGAAATGGCCGAACCGAGGTTGTGGTTCGATGACGCCGCCGGAAACCGCACATCCTGAACTTCGGCCCGGTAGAACGGGAAATAGTCTTCGGTGCCGTAGAAATTCCCGCCCTCCACACGGGTGGGAATGTGGAACCCGCCAAACTCCCGAAAACGCGACAGATCACCCCCGAAAGGCTGAAGACGATAGCTCTTCCCGGGGTTGGCATCGCTCCAGCGCGACAGGCTAACCGAGAGGGGTTGGCCATCGGCGGCAAGGCGGATCTCGACCGACTGCGTCAACCCGTGGCGTGTCATCTCGACGCGGGTAGTGTCGGCATCGACGGCCGTCCAGCGGATGTCATCGGCTGGCAAGAGAGCCGCGGGACACCAGAAGACGGCTTCGGCCAGAAATCTGCCGAACGAAGAGCGCAAATGATCCGAGTCACCCCCGGCACGGCCGACGGGGACCAGCCCGAACAGGCGAAATCTGCTCCAGCTTCGGGCACCGACCGCCGCATCGGTGCCAGAAATAGCCCCGGCACGAACCTGCCAGACCAATCCCTCGGATGCCAGAACCTGCCGGGCCTGCATCGGCCGATAACCGGGGGCGTTCCGGCTGCCAACGCCGAGTTCGCCGGCCATCAGGATCTCCGACACCGTCCATAACGGCGCATCCGGGGCGATCATGAAGGAAAAATAGCGCCGCGCGGGCTCTGGCAGGTTTGCCACCATCGCCGGATCGAAGCGCGGCGGGTCCGCAGACTGGCTGGCCCGAAGACGCCTGATCGCGCGGGCATCAGCCCGATGATCGGCAAGCCGCAAAGCCACCAGCCCGACCAGTACCGCCGCGAACCCGCCGAGAATCGTCAGCAGGATTGGCATGGGTGCTCAGTAGCCCAATTGTTCGCGCATGAAGGCCAGGGCCACGCTCAGCCCGTCCGGCGCGATGCCGTGGCCGGTGTCCTTCATGACATGCGCATAGACCTGAAAGCCCGCCGCGGTCAGCGCGTTGCCCGCCTCGGGCAGATTCTGCGGCGGGACGACCTCATCCTGATCACCGTGCACCAGAAGGATCGGCATTCGCGAGACGACCTCCTCTGCGAGATGCTCGGGCTGCAAGAGCCGGCCCGAGAAGCCGACAACGCCCGCCACCGGTTCGGCGCGGCGCGGGGCCACGTGCAGCGCCATCATCGTGCCTTGAGAGAATCCGAATAGGATCACCCTGTCCGCGCTCAGCCCCTCCTCCGTCAGCGCCGCATCGAGATAGGCGTCGAGGTCGATGGCGGCGGCGGCCGCGCCCGTCCGCGCCTCCTCCTCTGAGGACCCGTCTATCCAGGGAATCGGGAACCACTGGAATCCCATCGGATTGCCGACGCAGCGCTCGGGCGCGTCGGGAGCGCGGAACGCGGTGTCGGGCAGGTGCTCGGCCAGTGGCTCGGCAAGGCCAAGAAGATCGCCGCCATCCGCGCCGTAGCCGTGCAGGAACACCACCAGCGAGGTCGCCCTGCCCGATGCCGCTTCGCGTCTCTTGTCATCCAGTCCGGTCGTCATCCGTTCGTCCCTTCCGCTTCATCTGACAAGCTCTGCCCGGTCGGCATCGCCGCCGGGGTCCAGCATATCGTGAAGTTCTGGATAGGCATTCACGAGACGATCCACAACGAATCGTGCCCCTGCGGGCGAATAGTGGCCGTAATCGACGATCAGCGGCCGACCGTCATCCAGGAGATACGGGCAGTTCTCAGCACCGCATAACGCATTGATCGTGGACAGGTAGATCATGCCCGATCCCTCGAAAGCCTGCGCCAGACGTTCGTCGAGAACGCGCATCACTGTCCGTTCGCCGCGCCGCATCCGGTCGGCGAAGATCGTGGTGTTGGCGCTGGTATTGGCGACGACCCGGATTCTGGGATGAAATTCGATCCGCGGTCCAATTACGAACATTGGGCGGTCAGGATTCAGGAATCGGCGCATCTGTCTGGTGAGCAGCATCTCTCCGTCCTCGCGGAACGACGGCTCGACCTCGCGCTCGATATCCGTTTCGAAGAAGGCGTTGCCGCGTTGCGAATAGATAACCGCTTCGATCGCCGGCCCCTGCCGCCGCAGCCAGTCCTCTGCGAAATCGTAGAAGACGGCGCATTCCTCGGTCAGCGGTCGGGACAAGTTGCACCCCGCGCCGGTTAGCTGGATGACGGGCAGATCGTCATAGATCTGGTCCATCGCGGCCCAGAGATCTGCGGCGTGGCTGTCGCCGAGGATGACGACCGCGCTATCAAACGACTTTGGAACGCAGCTGCTGAAGTCCGCCGCGAAACTGTCCACGCGGTCCTTCTTGAAATGACAGGTATCCTGACGGATCGCGGTGGTCCGGGCCTTTCCACCCGTTTTTATTTGCGTACTGAGGGTGCGAAGCTCGCGCGGGATGCGCCACTCGTAGCCGTCGCGCCTCAGGGCGTCGGCAGCCACCAGCGAGACAACGAGCGCAGTGCACGCGGTGGTCCACAACAACGCCCGCCCGCCGACCCGCGGACGGTCGCCGCGGCGAACCCGGAACGGCTGTTCAACGACATGATAGAAGATGGCGCCAAGGGCGAACGAAAGGGCCAGCAGGACAAGCTTCGGTGCGACGCCTTCGGGCTGACCCATCAGATAGGTGGCGAAGACGACCAGCGGCCAGTGCACAAGGTAGACGGAATAGCTGGTCTGGCCGAGGTAACGGACCGGCCCCTGCGCGAGAAGCCTGTTGACGACCGGACCGGGGCCGGCCGCGATGACAAGCCCGGCCCCCAGGCTGGGCAGAAGCGCCGCAACTCCGGGGAACCGGCTTTCCTCGGTCAGCACGAAGCCCGCGAGCAGGATCATCCCGATCCCGGCGATCGAGGCCCCTTGCCCAATCGGTCCCCGCAGACCTGCCCTGCCAGGCGGCAGCACAGCGATTGCCGCGCCGACGGCGAATTCGTAAAGCCGGAAAGGCGTCAGGAAGAAGACTGCCGAAGGTTCGCCTGACAGAAGTGCCTCCGCCGCGACCAAGCTTGCCAGCCCGAGCAGGATCGCTATCGGCGCAATCGCACGGCGTCCTCCCAGCCTCGTCATCGTCACCAGAAGAAGAACCGGCCAGAGCAGGTAGAACTGCTCTTCGACGCCGAGCGACCAGGTGTGCAGAAGCGGCTTGTAGATCGACTCGGTGTCGAAATAGCCGGACAGCATCCAGAAATGGATGTTTGATGCCGAGAATACCGTCGCGATAGTCGACGCGCCCAATTCTTTCATGTGTTCGGGCGACAGGATGAAATATCCCCCAACCAGGGTCAGAGCCAGCACGGCCAGCAGACTGGGCGCCAACCGCCTGAGCCGGCGCATGTAAAATTGACCGAAGCTGAAATCACCCGCGGCGATCTCCTTGACGATCAGCCGGGTGATCAGGAAACCGCTGATGACGAAGAAGACATCGACACCGATATAGCCGCCCGAGAGCCCCAGAAATCCGACATGATAGATCACCACGAGACCGACCGCGACGGTCCGCAATCCATCGATATCGGGCCTGTAATCAAGCGCGCTGGCCATCGTCGGCTGTCCCCTCGTCCGTCTCGCAGCAGGCGCCACTCTGTCCAGGTGGCTTCGCCGCAGGCGTCCTAGACTATCTCGCCGGTTGCAACGCAAGAAAAATCTGCGGTGACCGTGTCATCGGATCCCCTCTCGCTGCTTTGCCACCCGGTAATAGGCCCACAAGAGCCGTGCGGCAACGCCGCGCCACGGCGACCAGTCGCCCGCCATCTTGCGCAGCTCCGTTTCCGAAGGTCTTGCGTCAAGCTCGAAAAGCAGCCGCGCGGCCTCCTGCAGAGCCAGGTCGCCCGGTGCGAAGACATCGGCGCGCCCGAGGCTGAACATCGCGTAGATCTCTGCCGTCCAGCGGCCGATGCCGGGCAGTTCCACCAACCGCGCGACGACCTCCTCGTCGGGCAGGTCCCGCAACGTCTCGAAGCGCAAGTCCGATGTGGCAAGGGCGCGGGCATACCGGACCTTCGGCCGGGAAAGCCCGCAGGCCCGCATCGCGTCGTCGCTCGCCAGCCGCACCGCCTCGGCGCTGGTCAGGCCCGCTTGCAGAAGCCGCGTCCAGATCGCGGCGGCGGCGGCGGTCGATACCTGCTGCGAAACGATCGCGTCGAGCAGCGCGGCGAACCCGTCCGGCTTGCGGCGCAGCGGCAGCGGGCCGGTCTGTGCAAGCGCCGCCGCGAACCGCGGATCACGCGCGGCCAGCCAAGCTGCACCTTCGGCCACGCAATCGGGCGTTTCGATGATCCGGCCTACCATGGCAGCGCCCTGACCCAGCCCATCGCTTCATCGACCGTGGATACGCGCGGCGCGCAGGGCTGCTGCGGCCGCCGGATCATCGCGACGCGGATACCGAGCTTCCGTGCGGCATCGAGCTTAGACCGACTCGCGGGTCCGCCGGCATTCTTGACCACCAGCCAGTCCACGCCAAGATCGCGGAACAGCGCGAGTTCATCTTCAACAGTGAACGGCGGACGGCCAACGAGATATTCGCCTCCCACGAAGGGAAAGGGCGCATCCGCCGCGTCGATCCGGCGGCAGATCAGTTTCCGCCCGGCAAGATTGGAAAAGTCATCGAGGCCCTGCCGCCCCGTGGCAAGGAAGACAGTCGACCCGGCGGGAATATGGTTTGCCGCATCGCGGCCCGACTCGATCATCACCCAATCGTCGCCGGGTCCGGAGACCCATTCGGGCCGCAAGAACTGCGCGTGCGGCAGGTTCAGCCGGCTTGCCACCTCCGCGCTGCGGTGGCTGATCGCTGCGGCGAACGGATGCGTCGCGTCGAGCACCGCAGAGATGCCGGCCTCGTGCAAATAGTCGCGATACCCTTCGGCTCCACCGAAGCCACCGATGCGGGTCGGAACGGCAAGCGGGGCCGGATCGCGCGTTGCCCCGGCCAGCGAGGCCACGGCGGGAATGCCATCTTTCGAGAGTTGTTCCGCGATGGCGCGGGCCTCTGCGGTGCCTGCCAGAAGCAGCAGCGTCATGGCCGTTGAGCCTTTGCGATGACGGACCCCGCCCGATCCACGATGACCACGTCGATTGCCTTCGGGGCCTCGCCGCCCTCGAACATGCTCATCGCCTCGGCCAACGCGACCCGCGAGATCCGGTCAGCCAGAGGCTTTCCAGCGATCTGAAAAGCTTCCAGCGCGGTATTCGCGCGTTCGATCCTTGTGTCCCCGCCCCAGAGGGCGAGCTGTCGCATATCGACTTGACTGCGCGAGGAATGCAGGTCGCGAGCGCCCTGCGCAAGTTTCGCGATCTTGCCGATACCGCCGCCGATGGTCAGTCGTTCAACCGGGTGGCGACGCAGGTACTTGATCATGCCGCCGACAAAGTCGCCCATGTCCAGCATCGCGTGATCCGGCAGGCCGTAGAGCGCCTGGACCGCGGCCTCGCTGGTGGCGCCGGTGCAGCCCGCGACATGGTGCTGCCCGCTGGCACGCGCGACGTCGATGCCGCGATGAATCGAGGCGATCCAGGCCGAACAGGAAAACGGCCGCACCACGCCGGTCGTGCCAAGGATCGACAGCCCGCCCTCGATGCCCAGACGGGGATTCCACGTCTTCTTCGCAATCGCCGCCCCACCGGGCACCGAGATGGTAATCTCGACATCGGCGGGCCGGGAATGCAGCGCGGCCATCTCCTCGACGATTGCCGTCATCATCTGCCGCGGCACCGGGTTGATCGCAGGCTCGCCCGGCGGTATCGGCAGGCCCGGCATCGTAACCATGCCGACGCCCTCGCCCGCGCGGAACACCACACCGCCGGCCGAGGCCGAGACCCGCACCCGGATCAGCGCGCCATGGGTCACGTCCGGGTCGTCGCCGGCATCCTTGGTGATGCCCGCTTCCGCCCAGCCTTCACCCGCCAGGGCATCGGCAAGCGGAAAGACCGGGGCCTCCCCGCGCGGCAGCGTGATCCCGACTTCCGCCGGGAAGGCGCCACCCCAAAGCCGCATCAACGCCGCCTTGGTGGCGGCGGTGGCGCAGGCGCCCGTGGTCCAGCCGCGGCGCAGCTCCTTGGCAGGTTTGCGTGTCATCGGGCGGACTATAGGCAGCACCCGGACAGAGCGGAAACGGAAAGCTGCCGTCTGGTCGAGGAAAAATCTCTAGAAACGAGCGGCGCGAGTTACCTAAGGCGCAAAGTGCCCCGAAACCCCGGCACTGTGCCGCAGTCCTGCGCCGCGCCGTCGCGAAGCGGGCTTTTCCGGCGCCGCCGCGCGCGGCATAACGGTCCAATGACCGAGTCGTTCGCCCTGCCCGATGCACCCTGGCCCGAGTTGCTGCCCGGCTGGGTATGGCTTTGCGGTGCGGGTCCCGGCGATCCGGGCCTGCTGACCCTGCATGGCCTGAACGCGCTGCGACAGGCCGATGTCATCGTCTATGACGCATTGGTCGAGACGGCGATTCTCGACTGGGCGCGTCCGGAGGCAGAGGCGATCTATGCCGGCAAGCGCGGTGGCAAACCCTCGGCCATACAACGCGACATCTCGCTTCGGCTGGTGGACCTGGCCCGCGCGGGCAAGCGGGTGTTGCGGCTGAAGGGCGGCGATCCGTTTGTGTTCGGTCGTGGCGGCGAAGAGGCGCAGACACTTGTCCAGCACGGTGTTCCGATCCGCATCGTGCCGGGCATCTCCGCCGGAATTGGCGGACTTGCCTATGCCGGCATTCCCGTCACCCATCGCGACGTCAACCAGTCGGTCACATTCGTCACAGGTCACGACCAGTCGGGTGAAACTCCCTCATCACTTGATTGGATCGCGATTTCAAGAGGTTCGCAGGTCATCGTGATCTATATGGGCATCAAGCATATCGCGCAGATCGCCGCGGCCATCCGCGATGCCGGGCGTCCGTCATCGGAGCCGGTGGCGGTCGTCACGGACGCGACGACATCGCGGCAACGGGTGCTTGAAACGACGCTTGGAACGATCGAGAGAGATATCGCGGAGCACGGCATCGAGCCGCCAGCGATCATCTGTGTTGGCCGGTCCGTGCTGATGCGGCAAGTGCTGGACTGGCAGGCGCTGGCCGCCGGCGAGGCTCCGCGAGACACCGACCCGTTGGGCCGGGGCAAACCCGCCGAGAGCGCCTGATGCGGGGCCGAGGTCTGATCCTCGCCGCACCAGCCTCGGGCAGCGGCAAGACTACCGTAACGCTCGGCCTGCTGCGCGCCATGTCGCGGCGCGGCGTCAGCGTGCGGGGCGCCAAGTCCGGCCCCGACTACATCGATCCCCGGTTCCACGAAGCGGCATGCGGTGCGCCCTGTTTCAATCTCGACGCCTGGGCGATGACGCCGGACCGGATCCGGTCACTGGCTTCGGGCGGGGGCCTGCTGCTGATCGAGGGAGCGATGGGCCTGTTCGACGGCGCGCCACCCGACGGGAAGGGAGCGACCGCCGACCTTGCCCGCATCCTCGGGCTTCCGGTGGTCCTGGTGGTCGATGCGGCCAAGATGGCGCAATCCGTCGCGCCCTTGGTGCAAGGATTCGCCGCGCACGATCCGAAGGTCAGAATTGCCGGCGTCATCCTCAATCGCGTCGGCAGCGAACGGCACCGCCGGATGCTGGAAACCGCGCTGCAGCCGACCGGCCTACCTGTTTTGGGAGCGATCCCGCGCGATGCAGGGCTAGAGGTGCCGTCCCGTCATCTGGGACTGGTCCAGGCGGCTGAACATGCCGATCTTGGAGGTTTTCTCGACCGCGCCGCGCACATCGTCGGCGGCGCTGTCGATCTCGACGCGCTTCAACTCCTGGCCGTGCCGCTCCGGATCTCCGGATCGTCCGATCCGGCCCTTGTCCCAGACCCCTGGCCGAAGCGCGTCGCCGTCGCGAGGGACCCGGCCTTTGCCTTTCTGTATCCCCACTGGATCGCCGCATGGGGCCGCGCCGGAACGGAAATATGCCCGTTCTCGCCGCTCAGAGACGAAGTGGTGCCCGAGTCGGATCTAGTTCTCCTGCCCGGCGGCTACCCGGAACTATATGCGGCTCGGCTGGCGGAATGCCGAAAATTCATAGCCAGCCTGAAGAACACCGCTGAACACACGGATATCTATGCAGAATGTGGCGGGTACATGGTGCTTGGCGAAAGTCTGACCGACGCCGCCGGACAAGAGCATCGCATGGCGGGCCTGCTGGCCCTGAAGACCAGTATTGCCGAGCGACGGCTGCATCTTGGCTACCGTACGCTGCGAGGGAAGTCGGGGGTCTTCGCAGGCCCCTGCCGCGGTCACGAATTCCACTACGCGACCACTCTGAAGGCCGAGGGGGAGCCGCTGTTCGAAGCAGAGGATGCGGAGGGCAACGCCCTGACTCCGTTGGGTCTAGTCGAAGGCCGCGTCAGCGGATCCTTCGCGCATGTGATCGACGCCGCCTGACCGGCCCCTGCGACGCATAGAACCTTCACTTCCTGGGCCGGTGGCTGTACTCAGCCGACCATGACCGATGCCGCCCTGACACCTGCCGACACCCGCGCGCGACGCAATGTGCTGATCCTCGTGCTGGCGCAGGCGATCCTGGGCGCACAGATGCCGATGATCTTCGTCGTCGGCGGGTTGGCGGGGCAATCGCTTGCGTCGAACATCTGCTTCGCGACGCTGCCGATCTCGCTGATCGTACTGGGCTCGATGCTGTCGGCGACACCGATCTCGGCGCTGATGCAGAAGTTCGGGCGCAATGCCGGATTCTTCGTCGGAGCACTTGGTGGAAGCCTCGGCGCGGGCATTTCCGCGTTCGGGCTGATGATGAACAGTTTCCCGCTGTTCCTGCTCGGCTCTCTGCTGAGCGGCGTCTACATGTCGGCGCAGGGCTTTTACCGTTTCGCGGCGACCGATACCGCTTCCGAAGAGTTTCAACCCAGGGCGATCTCCTATGTCATGGCCGGAGGGCTTGTTTCGGCGGTGATCGGTCCACAACTGGTCAAACTGACAGCCGATGCGCTGGTCGTGACGTTTCTGGGGACTTATCTGGCGGTAATCCTGCTCAACGTCGCCGGCTCACTCCTTTTCCTGTTTCTCGACATCCCCAAGCCGCCCCTGCCCGCTCCGGACAGTCCGCGCGCGCGCAGCCGGATGGAATTGCTGAAGACGCCGCGGATCGCGGTGGCGATCATCTGTGCGATGGTGTCTTACGCGCTGATGAACCTGGTAATGACCTCGACGCCCTTGGCCGTCGTAGGTTGCGGTTTCGACAAGGCCAATGCAGCGGATATCGTGACTGCCCATGTGCTGGCCATGTTCGCGCCGTCGTTTTTCACCGGCCATCTGATCAACAGGTTCGGGGTCGAACGGGTCGTCGCCGCCGGCCTTCTGATCCTGGGGGCCGCAGGGATGGTCGGCCTGGCGGGCGTCGAACTGGAGCATTTCTTCGTTGCGCTCGTCCTGTTGGGCCTCGGCTGGAATTTCGGCTTCATTGGCGCCACGACGATGCTGGCGGCGGCGCATCGCCCCGAGGAACGGGGCCGCGTGCAAGGTATGAACGACATGATCGTTTTCGGTTGCGTGACCATCGCCTCGCTGGCTTCGGGCGGCCTGATGAATTGCTCGGGCGGGTCGGCGGTGGAAGGCTGGTCGGCGGTAAACATGGCGATGGTGCCGTTCCTTATGCTGGCTGGCGGCGCGTTGATCTGGCTGGCGCTGCGCCCCCGCGATACCTGAGTCGGAGAGCTTGGCACGCTCCGGTATCGATCCGTCGCCATTGTCCCGATATTCGCTACAAATCCGGTTTGCCTGCTGGCATTGACCCCCGTGGCGAGCCAAAGCGCCACATTTCTGCCGTATTTTTTGCATGGGGATGCCCGATTTGGCATGATCGGAATTGCGTAAGGGAGCGGGGGCACCATGCGGTTGACGACAGCGGCTTTGATCATCCTCATCATCACGACGACGCTGATGACAGCAATCGAGACGTCCGGGACGACGACGTTCTCGGGACCGAACACGATCCGGTTGTTCTAGGCGCAATCGACGCGGTGATCAGGTCCGGGCAGCGAAGGCCGGGCGCGAGTCAGGCCAAGGCAGCACGCCAGAGCAGCGAAGCCCGCTTCCGAAAATCCGACAAGGCAAGGCGGCCCTCGAGGATCGCTGAAGGCTCTTTCGTGGCGCGCGCCAGAATCGCCGGGGCCTGCCATGCAGCCAGAGCCGCAATGCGCGTCGGACCCTTGGGCCGCATCATCTTGAAGGATTTCAACCACTGCCTCGCCAGATCCGCCGTCGTCGCGGCGTCTTCCGCCAACAAGGGACGACGACCACGCGCCTTCAAAGTCGGAACCGCAAGCAGGAAATTCGCGAAGGCTCCGATCCTGCCAATGTCCTGCGCCGTGCCGTCGTCCTCGGCACCGAGCGCGTGTGCGGCCGCCCGCATCAGTCCTCCGCCGGTATCGGTCAGATAGGCGTTGAAGGCCTCGATACCCTCGAAGGGTTCGTCGTAGATGTCCCAGCGCCGTGCCGCGACCAGCATGTCGAGCACCGGCACCATGTCCTTGGGCAGCACATGCGCGAGTTCCGTCACCACCTCGTGACCGCGGATCACCCCGCCCTCGCCGATCTCGGCCAGCGCGTCGCGCCACCATTGCAGCCGCATCTCGGCGATCATCGGTTCCTGGGTCACCCAGGGCGCGCGGACGACCTCGACATTGAAGGCATAGAGCGGAAACAGGATCTTGCGCGCCTCGGGCGGCGCGGCCATCGTCGCCAGAAACCGGTCCGGGTCGCCCTTGCGGGTGATCTCGGCGCAGGCCGACAGGCTCATGCCGGCGTCGCCCCGTCGCGGATCAGTTTCCAGTTGATCGCATCGAGCAGCGCCTCGAAGGATGCATCCACAATGTTCGGGCTGACGCCCACCGTTGACCAGCGCCGGCCCTTGCTGTCCTCGCTGTCGATCACCACGCGGGTCACCGCCTCGGTGCCGCCCTGGGTGATCCGAACCTTGAAATCCACCAGCCGCAGATCGTCGATGATCGCCTGATAGGGGCCCAGGTCCTTTCCCAGAGCCTTCGCCAAGGCGTTGACCGGACCGCGATCGGCGCCGCTCTCGTCCATCGATTCCGATACCGAAAGCATCTTCTGCCCGCCGATCTTCACCACGACGACAGCCTCGGACAGGCTGACCATCCGGTCATACTTGTTCTTGCGCCGCTCGACCGTGACCTTGTAGCGCTTGACCTCGAAGAAGTTCGGCAATTGCCCCAGTTCACGCCGCGCGAGAAGTTCGAAACTCGCCTGCGCCGTGTCGTAGGAATATCCCTCGGCCTCGCGCTCCTTGATCGCGTCGAGGATGCGGCCGAGCGCGGGGTCGACGCGTTCGACCTGCACGCCCATTTCCTCCAGCCTGGTCCGCAGGTTCGACTGCCCGGCCTGGTTCGACATCGGCACGATGCGTGCATTGCCGACGACCGAAGGTTCGACATGTTCATAGGTCGAAGGATCCTTCAGGATCGCGCTGGCATGCAGGCCCGCCTTGTGGGCGAAGGCCGAGGCGCCGACGTAAGGCGCGCTGCGCAAAGGCACCCGGTTCAGGATATCGTCGAGCATCCGCGAGGCGCGGGTGAGGTTGGCCAGCGCCTCCTCTGTCACGCCGGTCTTGAAGCGGCCTTTGTACGGCTCCTTCAAGAGCAGGGTCGGGATCAGCGTCGTCAGGTTGGCATTGCCGCAGCGCTCGCCGAGGCCGTTCAGCGTGCCCTGGATCTGCCGCGCCCCGGCATCGACCGCGGCCAGCGAATTGGCCACCGCGTTGCCGGTGTCGTCATGGGTGTGGATCGCGACATGGGTGCCGGGAATGCCGCTGTCGATCACCGCCTTGGTGATCGCATGGACCTCTGCCGGGAGAGTGCCGCCATTGGTATCGCAAAGCACGATCCAGCGGGCACCGGCCTTGTGGGCGGCTTGCAGGCAGTCCAGCGCGTAATCGGGGTCGGCCTTGTAGCCGTCGAAGAAATGCTCGGCATCGAACAGGGCCTCGCGGCCCGAGGCGGTGACATGCTCGAAGCTGCGGGCGATGTTGTCGACATTCTCGGCCAGAGGGATGCCAAGCGCCGTTTCGACGTGAAAGGGATGGGCCTTGCCGACGAGGCAGACCGAGCGGGTGCCGGCGTTAAGGACCGCCGCCAGCACGTCGTCGTTCTCGGCCGACCGCCCGGATCGCTTGGTCATGCCGAAGGCGGTGAAGGTCGCGCGGGTCTTCGGGGGGGCGGCGAAGAACTCGCTGTCGGTCGGGTTGGCGCCGGGCCAGCCGCCCTCGATATAGTCGATCCCGAGGGCGTCCAGCGTGGCGGCGATCTGGTGCTTTTCGGGGGTCGAGAACTGCACGCCCTGGGTCTGCTGGCCGTCCCGCAGGGTGGTGTCGAAGAGGGAGAGGGGTTCGCGGGTCATGGGTGCATCCGTGCCGTGTCCACATGTGGACATTTGGCGGAATTGAATGATTTCAATGGGTTGTGATTTTTTGTTAGGGGAATTTTAAGGATTGAACGGGCGCGGTCTTGGTCCATTTCGGTACACACCGCTGCGGTCGCCGGTCTTTCTCGGCTCAATCCGAAGCCTTCGCGGCCCCGGACCTGATCCGGGGCCTCTGACTTTCGCACTCGGCGGAAGAGGTCCCGGATCAAGTCCGGGACTGCGGCGGGTTTCATCGAAGGGCCTCCAGCTTGGCGGGATCGAATTCCGGGGCAAGTTCATAATCCACTCCCTCCGGACCAATCATCACCTGCACTCCTGCGCCGACGAGAGCGGTCTTGATAGCATCTGCCTTGGCCCAGTCCTGTTCGGCCCGAGCGGACTGCAACTCTTCTATGACACCCTCCAGAAACACCTCGTCAACTGCACGGCGCACAGCGTCAGATCGTTTCAGTCTGTGGGTGTCGAGATCGTGAAATCCCATAAAGCGGACATTCGCGAAGAAGCGACGCATTGCTTCCGAGTCCTTCTTGAAGGGTAATTCCGCATCCTTGCGCAACTGCTTCAAGCGCGACATGACCTCATGCGTGTTCAGATCGTCGCCAAGGGCGTCGAGCAATTGCGGATCGACCAGATCGGCAATCTCGTCGTCGCCAAGTTTCTTGCTCAAGCCATTCCGCTCCAACCTGTGCCATTGGTTCAAATGGGACTCCGCCTCCTCCCGCTTCTTCTCCGTCCAGTCCATCGGCTTGCGGTAATGCGTCCCGAGCATCACGAACCGGATCACCTCGCCCGGCACGCCATGATCCAGCAGATCCCGCACCGTGAAGAAATTGCCCAAGCTCTTGGACATCTTCTTGCCCTCGACCTGCAGCATCTCGTTATGCATCCAGACCTGCGCGAAATCGCCTTCGGGATGCGCGCAGGCCGATTGCGCAATCTCGTTCTCGTGGTGCGGGAACACGAGATCCGTGCCGCCGCCATGGATGTCGAAGCTGTCGCCCAGGATTTCATGCGCCATCGCCGAGCATTCGATATGCCAGCCCGGCCGTCCCCGGCCCCAGGGGCTCTCCCATCCCGGCAATTCGTCATCCGACGGTTTCCACAGCACGAAATCCATCGGGTTGCGCTTGTAGGGCGCGACCTCGACGCGGGCGCCGGCGATCATGTCCTCGACCGTGCGGCCCGACAGCTTGCCATAACCCGCGTAGCTTTCCACGGCGAACAGCACATGGCCCTCGGCCTCGTAGGCATGACCCTTGGCGATCAGATCCTCGATCATCGCGATCATCGCACCGATCCACTCGGTCGCGCGCGGCTCATGGGTCGGGCGCAGCGCGCCCAGGGCATCCATATCCTCGTGATACCAGCGGATCGTCTCGTCCGAGCGTTCGCGGACCAGCTCTTCCAACGACCCTTCCGCGCCGGCCTCGCGGCGTCGCAGGGCCTCGGCGTTGATCTTGTCATCGACATCGGTGAAATTGCGCACATAGGTGACGTGGTCGGCGCCATATGCATGCCGCAGCAGCCGGTAGAGCACGTCGAACACCACCACCGCCCGCGCATTCCCGAGATGCGCGCGGTCATAGACGGTCGGCCCGCAGACATACATCCGCACATTCTTGTCGTCCAAGGGGGTGAACTCCTCCTTGGTGCGGGTCCTGGTGTTGTAAAGCCTGATCGTCGTCATGAAACGAGTCCTCGCACGGATCTATCCCGCGGGCTTTAGCAACTTCTTCTTTCAGGGAAAAGGTGACCGGCCCGCGACGTGTGTCAGCAGGTGATAATGCAGCAGATGATGGCGGCGCGTCTGGTCATGGGCGAAGCTTTACCACCGAATCCCCGCCTCTGCCAAGCCTCTTGCAAGACCGCGCCGGAAGCCCGATCCTGCGCCCATGTCCCGAGAACTGGTCAATGCCATCTGCGAAAAACTCCCCGGAGCCGAGAATTCCGACCCCTGGGGCGGCGGCCATGACGCCTGGAAGGTCGGCGGCAAGATGTTCGCCTGTATCGGCGCGGTGACCCCCGGCGTCTCTGTCAAGACGCCCGATATCGAGACCGCTGGGCTGCTGATCGAGGTCGGCCATGCGACCCGCGCGCCGTATTTTCACAAAAGCTGGGTGCTGATCGACTGGGACAAGGTCAACGAGGCGGAACTGACCGACCGGCTGCACAGCGCCTACCGGATCATCCGCAAGGGTCTGACGAAAAAGGCGCAGGCCGGGCTGGACCCCTTTCCCGACTGACCTCGTCTTCCGTTGCCAAATATCCTCGCCGAAGGCAGCGCGAGGCCCAAAGGGCCTCGCAAAACCATATCTTGCCGCCCGCAGGGCGGCACCGTTACCTAACTGTAACTCACCAGCTCGAACTCGATCCCGTCATGGTCGCGGAAATAGAACCGCCGCCCCGGTTCATAGTCGGCATGGCTGTGCGGTTCGAAGCCCAGTGCCTTGACGCGCGCCTCGGCGGCATCGAGGTCATCGACCACCACTCCGACATGGTTCAGCCCGCCGCGCATCGAATAGCTGTCATCGCCGGGTTTCTGCTTGCCGTTCGGCCCGGTATAGACCGCCAGATACTGATCGTCGCTGCCGACATGATACGTCGTGCCGCCATGGATCGCCGTGCCCTTCCAGCGCACTTTCCAGCCAAAGAGGTCGTCCAGCATCGCCGCCGTCTTCGCCGGGTCGCTGACGGTGATGTTCACATGTTCCAGATGGCTCATCGAAATTTCCTTTCCGTATCGGTTGAATCCTCTGACGGTCCGTTGTCTAATTCCTCAACCATAGTTGAGGTCAAGCATGAAGTTGAAGGCCCATGGGCTGAGCATCGGCCAGGTCGCGGAACGGACCGGCCTCGCCGTCTCGGCGATCCGGTTCTACGAGGATCAGGGGCTGGTGCATCCGGACCGCAATGTCGGCGGCCAGCGGCGCTACGAGCGCGCCGATATCAGGCGGCTTTCCTTCGTCATGATCGCGCAGCGGCTGGGCTTCACGCTGGCCGAGATCCGCGCCCAGTTCGCCGCCCTGCCCGAGGGCCGGACCCCCAACAAGGCCGACTGGTCGAAGATCAGCCGCCGTTTCGGGGCCGAGCTTGATGCGCGGATCGAGGGGCTGACGGCGCTGCGCGCGCGGCTCGACAAATGCATCGGCTGCGGCTGCCTGTCGCTGAAGCAGTGCCATCTCTACAACCGGCAGGATGCCGCGGCGGAAAAAGGCCAGGGGCCGCGCTACCTGATGGGGGACGCGCCCGAGGATCCGTGATCGCTGCCCATCACGATCCTGCATTTGACAAACTCCACCCCCTGTGGCCCCTTCCGCGAAAGCGCGCGGAGAGTCGCCATGCAGCTATCTGACACCATCACCGGGCTGACCGGCGGCGGCTCCGACGGGTGGGGCCTGTTTCTCAAGGCGCGCCGGATGATCGCCGAGGGGACCGGCGTGACCGAGCTGACCATCGGCGAGCATGACATCCGCACCGCGCCCGAGATCCTGGCCGAGATGCACCGCGCCGCGATGGCGGGCCAGACCGGCTATGCCAGCGTTCCGGGCACCCCGGCGCTGCGCCAGACCGTCGCCCGGCGCATCGCCGAGCGCACCGGCGTGCCGACGGGGCCCGAGAATGTCATCATCACGCCGGGCGGCCAGGCCGGGCTTTTCGCCGCGCATCGCGCCGCCTGCGATACCGGCGACCGGGCGCTTTACGTCGATCCCTATTACGCCACCTATCCCGGCACGATCCGCGCCGTGGGCGCGGTCCCCGTCGCGGTGCCGACGCGGTCGCGCCATGCGTTCCAGCCCGACCCCG
Source organism: uncultured Alphaproteobacteria bacterium (assembly GCA_942492375.1). GTDB lineage: Bacteria > Pseudomonadota > Alphaproteobacteria > Rhodobacterales > Rhodobacteraceae > JAHEAO01. The sequence goes on along the minus strand of CALOEL010000015.1, from coordinate 18,735 downwards.
CCGAGATCGCCGCCCGCGCCGACGGGGCGGTCTCGCTCATGATCAATTCGCCGAACAACCCCACGGGCGTCGTCTATTCCCGCAAGACGATGGAGGGCATCGCCGGGGTCTGCATCGACCGCGATCTCTGGCTGATCTCCGACGAGGTCTACGACACGCAAGTCTGGGAAGGCGAGCACATCTCGCCCCGGTCGCTGCCCGGCATGGCGGAACGGACGCTGGTCGTCGGCTCGATGTCGAAGAGCCATGCGATGACGGGCAGCCGGATCGGCTGGATCGTGGGGCCAGGCGATGCCATCGCGCATCTTATCACCCTGGCCACCCATACGACCTACGGCGTGCCGGGCTATATCCAGGAGGCGGCGGTCTATGCGCTCGATCAGGGCGCAGCACTGGAAGAGCGTATCGCCGCGCCGTTCCGCCGCCGCCGGCAGATCGCGCTCGAGGTGCTGTCGGGTCAGAACCTGGTGCGGGCGATCCCGTCGGGCGGGGCGATGTACGTGATGCTCGACATCCGCGCCACCGGGCTGTCGGGCGACAGCTTCGCCGACCGCCTGCTCGAACGCCACCATATCGCGGTGATGCCCGGCGAAAGCTTCGGCGAGGCCGCCGCCGGCCATGTTCGGGTGGCGATGACCATCGATGACGACGCCTTCCGGAACGCCCTCACCCGCCTTGTCGCCTACGCACAGGAGATCGCGCCATGACCCCCGCAACCCGACATGATCCCGGCCCCGCCTTCCGCGCCCTGCACAAGCCCGGAACGCCCTTCATCCTGGCCAATGCCTGGGATATCGGCAGCGCGAAGATGCTTGCGGGCCTCGGTGCAGAGGCGCTGGCCACGTCCTCGGCGGCGCATGCCTTCACGCTGGGACAGCCCGATGGCACGGTGACCCGCGACCAGGCGCTGGCCCATGCCGCCGATCTGGTCGCGGCCACGCCCCTGCCCGTCTCCGGCGATTTCGAGAACGGCTTTGCCGACGCGCCCGAGGATGTCGCCGAAACCGTCCGCCTCGCCGCCGAGGCGGGGCTTGCCGGGATTTCCATCGAAGACATCCTTCCCGCCGACAAATCCGCCTATACCTTCGAGCTTGCCGTCGAGCGCATCCGCGCTGCCGCGTCAGCCGCCCGCGCCCTGTCCAAAGACTTCGTGCTTGTCGCCCGCGCCGATGGCGTGATGCACGGCGTCTACGATATCGAGAAAGCCCTGAACCGCATCCGCGCCTTCGACGAGGCCGGCGCCGATTGCCTCTATGTCCCGCTGCCGAAAACCCGCGACGACCTTGCCAAAGTCTGCAAAGCCACCGAAAAGCCGGTCAACGCGCTGGCCGCCGGCCCCTATACCGCGCTGTCCCGCGCCGAGTTCGCCGCGCTGGGCGTTGCCCGCATATCGCTTGGTTCGGCGCTGGCCCGCGTCACCCATCGCGCGATCCATGACGCGGCCAAGGCGATGTTCGGTCATGGCGATTTCACGCCGCTTTCACACTCCATCGGCGGCGGCGAGATCGACAGGCTGCTGTCTTCTTCTTGATGAAAATATCCCCGCCGGAGGCTCCGCCGCCGGCCATGGTCGCAAAGACCAGAGGTCCGGACATGCCATGAATCACGACGAGCTCAACCTTTGGTCCAGGCGCGCCGCCGACTGGGTGCGCGACTATCACGCGACGCTGCGCGACCGCCCGGTCCGCGCCGCCACGGCGCCGGGCGAGACGGCGGCGAAGCTGCCCGCCACGGCGCCGGAAACCCCCGAGGACATGGAAACGATCTTCGCCGATTTCGGCGCGATCGTGCCGGGTGCCATGACCCATTGGCAGCATCCCCGCTTCTTCGCCTATTTCCCGGCCAATGCCGCCCCCGCCTCGATCCTCGCCGAACAGCTGACGGCGGCGCTGGCCGCACAGGCGATGCTCTGGCAGACCGCCCCGGCGGCGACCGAGATCGAAGAGGTCATGGTGCGCTGGCTGCGCGACGCGCTGGGGCTGGCGCCGCATTTCACCGGCACGATCCATGACAGCGCGACGACGGCCACTCTGTCGGCGATCCTGACGATGCGCGAGCGCGCGCTCGGCTGGCGCGGCAACGACCGGGGGCTGTCGGGCCTGCCCGCCTTGCGGCTCTACGCCTCGGACCAGACCCATTCCTCGATCGACAAATCCGCGCGGATCGCCGGGATCGGCCAGGCCAACCTGGTGAAGATCGAGACCGATGACGCGCTGTCGATGCGGCCGGAAGCGCTCGACGCGGCGATCAGGGCGGACAAGGCCGAGGGCCTGCTGCCTGCGGGCGTCGTGCTTTGCGTCGGCGGCACGTCGGTCGGCGGCACCGACTGGATCGACGACCTGCTGAAGGTCGCCAAGGCCCACGAGCTTTACACCCATGTCGATGCCGCCTGGGCCGGCTCTGCGATGATCTGCCCGGAATTCCGTCCGCTCTGGCAGGGCGTGGATCGCGCCGACAGCGTGGTCTTCAACCCGCATAAATGGCTGGGCGCGAATTTCGACTGCGCCGTGCAGTTCCTGGCCGATCCCGCACCGCAGGTCCGCACGCTGGGGCTGCGGCCGGATTACCTGCAGACCCAGGGCCGCGACGAGATCACCAATTTCAATGAATGGACGGTGCCGCTCGGCCGCCGGTTCCGGGCGCTGAAGCTGTGGTTCCTGCTGCGCGCCTATGGGCTTGAGGGGCTGCGGCAGCGCATCCGCAATCATGTGGACTGGTCGCGCGAGCTGTGCGAGCGGATCGCCGCGCTGGACGGGTTCGAGATCACAAGCGAGCCGATGCTGTCGCTGTTCAGCTTCCGATACAGATCGGATGCCGAGACCGAAGCGCTCCTGTCCAGGATCAACGATGACGGCCGGATCTACCTGACCCAGACCCGGCATCGGGGGCAATTCGTCATCCGTGTCCAGGTTGGCCAATTCGACTGCACACGGGAAGACGTGATGTGCGTGCTCGACGTGCTGCGGGACCTGACAGCCCGGCCATGAAAAAGGGCGCTGCGAACAGCGCCCTTTCCATACTGTCCCGAAAGATCAGAAGTTGTAGGCCACGCGGGCCTGCAGCGTCGTCGCGTCGACGTCGATGCCAGTGTCGTCGAAATCGTCGAACTGGTGGTACAGGACTTCGGCGCCGACCGTGATCGCTTCGGTCACCTTGTAGTCCATGCCGAGACCGGCAAGCCAGCCCCAGTCGTTCAGGTCGTCGCCAGCGCCATCATCGAAGTTGGCATAGGCCGCACCTGCGGTACCATAGACCAGGACCTGGCCCAGATCGTAGCCAGCCTTCAGCTTCAGACGACCGATCTGGTCGATCTTCGCATCGCTGTCGTCTACGCCGATATCGGCCCAGTCGTAGCTGGCTTCACCGCCGACGACCCACTGGCCCAGATCGGCCTGGTAACCGGCGAACAGGCCACCCAGGGCGCCTTCGGCATCCACATCGTCGGTGCCGTCGTCAAGCTGTGCCCAGCCATAGCCGAGCTCTGCACCGACGTAGCCGCCGCTCCAGTCGCCCGACATCATCACCGGGGCGGGTGCCGCCACCGGTTCTACGGTCATCACAGGCTCTGCCATGCCACCGGCGAATGCCGGCGCAGCGACGAGAGCGAGTGCGCTTGCTGTCGTAATTAGTTTCATTCCGTGCCTCCGTTTCTTGCCGCGCGTCCGTGATCGGACACGCTGTGCTAGTGAATGGAGCACACCTAGCGTCGGTTTCCCAGATTACCAGAACCACACGTTTTCGTGAGCGGCGGACTGTTGCAGAACCGGCATAGTTGTAGCCTTCACGGCCGGTGAATCGGCAATTTTTCGCCGATTTTTCTAAGCCCCTGCGGCCTTTTGTTCCAGTAGAAGCCATTCGTTTTCGGCCTCGGCGAGCGCAGATTGCCGCCGCGTCAACGCTTCGGTCGCTTTTTGGAACTTCTTCGGCTCTCGGCTATAGAGAGTCGGGTCGGTCAGAAGCTCGGCCAGTTTGGCGATCTCTGCCTCCAGCCGCTCGATCCTGTCGGGCAGTTCGTCCAGCCGGTGCCGTTCGGTGAAGGTCAGCCCGGCCGCCGGCGCCGCGGCAGGCGCTGCTGCCTTCGGCGCATCCGCCTTGCGGTCTGCCGGCGCGGTTCTGGCGCCCGCCGTGCTGGGCTGCTCGGCGCGCTGCGCCTGGTAGTCGGTCCAGCCGCCGGCATAGAGCACGGCATCGCCGCCGCCCTCCATCGCCACGGTCATCGTCGCGACGCGGTCGATGAAATCCCGGTCGTGACTGACCAGCAGCACGGTGCCGTCATAGCCGTCCAGCACCTCCTGCAGCAGATCGAGGGTCTCGATGTCGAGATCGTTGGTCGGCTCGTCCAGCACCAGAAGGTTGCTTTCCCGCGCCATGATCCGGGCCAGCAGCAGCCGCGCCTTCTCGCCGCCCGAGAGGCTGCGGACGGGGGCGCGGGCCTGCGCGTCGGAGAACAGGAAATCCTTGAGGTAGCTCACCACATGGCGGGGCTGGCCGCGCACCATGACCTGGTCGGCGCGCCCTGAAACGCCGGTGACGGGATCGCCGGTCAGGTTCTCCCACAGGCTTTTGTCGGGGTCGAGCCCGGCGCGGGCCTGATCGAGGACCGCGACCTGGAGATTGGTGCCGAACCGGACCTCGCCGCGGTCGGGGGCGATCTCGCCGGTCAGCATCTTCAGGAGCGTGGTCTTGCCGACGCCGTTCGGGCCGACGAAGGCGACGCGGTCGCCGCGGGCGATGCGGATCGAGAAATCGCGGACGATGGGCCGGTCCTCGTAGGTTTTCGCCAGATGCGTCGCCTCGATCACCCGCTTGCCGGATTTCGGTCCCGAGTCGAGCGCCAGTTCCGCCGCGCCCTGCCGCCGGATCATCTCGGCGCGTTCGGCGCGCAGGTCCTGCAGCGCCCGCACCCGGCCCATATTGCGCTTGCGCCGCGCGCTGATGCCCTCGACGGCCCAGCGCGCCTCGGCCTTGATCTTGCGCTCGAGCTTGTGGCGGGTCTCGTCCTCTTCCTGCCAGACCTTGTCGCGCCAGACCTCGAAGGCCTCGAAGCCGCGTTCCTGGCGGCGCACCTCGCCGCGGTCGATCCAGAGCGTGGCGCGGGTCAGGGCGCGCAGGAAGGCGCGGTCATGGCTGATCAGCACGAAGGCGTTGCGGGTCTCGGACAATTCGCGTTCGAGCCAGCCGATCGCCTCGATGTCGAGATGGTTCGTCGGCTCGTCCAGCAGCATCAGTTCCGGCGCCTCGGCGAGCAGTTTCGCCAGCGCGGCGCGGCGGCGTTCACCGCCCGAGGCGGTGGCGACCGTCGCCTCGGGGTCGAATTTCAGACCTTCGGCCACAACGGCGACGCGGTACTCCTCGCCCGCCGGCAGGCCGCTGGCGGCGAACCCGCCCAGGGTGTCGAAGCCGGTCATGTCGGGATGCTGTTCCATGTAGCCGACGGTGATGCCCGGCGGCACAGAGCGGGTGCCGGCGTCGGGGTCGACCAGCGCGGCCATCACCTTCACCAGTGTCGATTTGCCGGAACCGTTGCGCCCGACCAGTGCCACCCGGTCGCCGGGCTGCACCACCAGATCGAGCCCCGCGAACAAGGGATCGCCCCCGAAGGTGAGGGAAATTCCGGATAGCTGGAGAAGCGGTGCGCGGGCCATGCCCGCCAGCTAATGCCGCGCCGGGGCGGCGTCAATGCCGCGTCGTGGGGGCAAGACCCCGCGCCGCGACGGTCAGAGCGCCAGCCGCCGCAACAGCCGCGCGCGGCCGGGCGGGACGGACGCGACCTCGAGCCCGGTAAAGACATGGAGCCGGCCGAGATCGCGGTCGATGACCGCGTGATCGCTGACCCAGCCGCCCATTCCGAGATAGCTTTTCAGCAAGGGCGGCATGGCGCGCAGCGCGGCGCGGGGGTCGCGGGTCTGGCCCGAGATGTCGGCGAAGCGGAAGACCTCGGACGCCTTGACTGTCGGACGCCAGCGCAGCGGGGCAAGGTGGCGATCCCCGAGCAGCGCGAACGCGTCGCGGTGGCGCATCGGATCGGTGCCGGAAAACGAGGAACAGCCCAACAGAAGCCCCGCCGCCGAGCGCGCCACCTCTCGCGTCAGGGCGGCCCAGGCGAGGCGCAGGATATCGGGGTCATGACAGCCGGGATGCATCGAAAAGCGCCCGATCTCGATCATCGGGGCGGGATAGTCGGCCAGTGCGTCAAGCCCATAGAACTGCGCGGCATAACTGCGGCCGAAATCGCCGGGCGCGAGGCGGGTGAAGCGCAGGGTGCAGACCAGCCGCCCGGTCTCGGCCTCTTCGATCAGCAGATGCCTCCAGTCGGCGTCGAACCGGTCGATATCGCGCCCCTGCCCGGCCGCGGCTTCGCCCCTGAATGCCTGCCAGCGCAGCCGCTGCGCCGCGCGCATGTCGGCTTCGTCCTGCGCGAAACCCACCTTGTATCTGCCTTCTGCAAGGCCGTGCATGGAAAATCCTTCATCACTGCGACGTGATCCTGTCTGGTCATCACCGCCGGCGTCACTAGATACTTGCTCTCTCCCGCTCACTGGTCAGATATGACTGAAGTCTGACAGCCGCAGAAAGGACCTGCCATGGAAAAGATCGTGAAAACCGAAGAAGAATGGCGCAACGAGCTTTCGGATCTCGCCTACAAGGTGACGCGCAAGCATGGCACCGAACGCGCCTTCACCCATGAGGAGTTTCCCGAAGGGCCCGGCACCTTCACCTGCACCTGCTGCGGCGCGCCACTGTTCGACAAGGCGCACAAGTTCGACAGCGGCACCGGCTGGCCGTCATTCTACAAGCCGAAAGACAGCGGCATGGTCGGCGAACAGCAGGATAACAGCTGGTTCATGCGCCGCACCGAAGTGCATTGCAACCGCTGCGAGGCGCATCTGGGCCATGTCTTTCCCGACGGACCGCAGCCGACCGGTCTGCGCTATTGCATCAACGGCGTCGCGCTGGATTTCGAGCCGGAAGCCGACTCCTAGGGCGGCCGGCGGGCGCGCCGCGCGGGGTCCGCACCAGCTGCCGGGAATGCATGGCGAGAGTGGCTTTCGGCCCTGTTTCGCACTAGGTTTCGGCTTGTTGTTTCCTGCATTGGAGGGCGCGGAATGAGAATTGGTCTGGTGGCATCAGCGGTCTGTTCTTGCCTGTCCGGTTCCCTGGCCGCCCAGGAATTCGGGCGGATCGAGGCAAGCCTGAACGGCGAGGCGCGGACCTGGTACACGCTGAGCCTGTCAGATGGTGAGCGGACGGACGCCAGTGCCACCTTTTCGACGGGCAAGCTGACCTCCGACCTGCATCTGCAGGCCCATCCCCGCCCGTCCTTCACGACATCGGATATGCTGAGCATCGATCTGATGTTCCGGGGCGACTACCAGCCCGGCGACGCGCCGATGGATGTCGAGATCATGTATCTACCGAGCGGGATGCGGCCCCCCTTCTGGACCAGCGCGCGGACGGGAACGCCCGTTTCGGTCGCGTTCGAGGAACTGGCAGTCGATGGAGATAGCGGCCGAGCGGTCGGCACCTTCTCGGCCACGCTCTGCAGGACGGAAGTGATCAGCGACGATCCCGATACCGGCCAATGCCAGCCGATCGAGGGGCGGTTCGATACGCGATTGCTTGTCGAAAGCCGCTAGGCATTCCGCTTTCAGCGACCTTCACCGGAAAATGCCGTTCTGCCTGACCTGCCCCGGCGATCTGCCGCATGCCGGAGCAAGATGTGCCTCGCTCTAGTTCAGGAACTGGTCGGCGGTGAAGTTGCCGAGATTGCCCAGAAGCTGGCGCAGGAAGGTCGTGTCGCGCACCGAGCTGGACGTGACACGGCGCGACAATGCGATGACGCGACCGTCCTGAAGGCCGAACCGCTCGATATTGGCGACCCGATCGGCGCCGTCGAAGCTGATCGCGAGAACCTCGCGCTCGATCTCCTGTGGCTCCTTGTAGGCATAGTGGCGGAACCGGCTTTCGACGTAATACCAGGCATCCGCGTCGAGCAGACCCGAGGAGGTGGGCCGGCCGATCGCGGCGGCGACGGTGTCCTTGGTGTCCTGGCCGACGGCGATCTGGGCAAGATCCTCGTCGGTCGGCGTATAGCCGTGATTGCGGAACTGCGCCGTGCAGGCAGCAACCGTCAGGATCATCGCGCCAAGCAGCGACGCCCGTAAGATACCGGCCAATTTAACCATTCCGACCCCTTGCCCTTCGCGTCCGCGCCTCTTATCCGGCTTACAGAAGGAACGTCCCCTGTTCAAGAACATCAAGAGGCGAGCCCGCAATGTCCCCGAAATATCCCTGGTCGCATGTGATCCGGCTGGCCGACCTGCCCGGCCGCAAGGCGTCCGACTTCGATCTTGCCCCCGGCGCGGAGACGACAGGCGCCATCGCCAAGGACCTTGACCTTGTCGACCTCAAGAAACTGCGGTTTTCCGGCAGGCTGAGCCCGATGGGCAAGCGTGACTGGCGGCTGGAGGCGCGATTGGGCGCGACGGTGACGCAGCCCTGCGTGCTCACATTGGCGCCGGTCCGGACCCGGATCGACGAGGAGATCTCGCGCAGCTACGTCGCGGAAACCCCCGAGCTTCAGGCCGGAAGCGAGGTCGAGATGCCCGAGGACGACACGGTGGAGCCGCTGGCCGCGACGCTCGACCTCGGCGCGCTGATGGTCGAGGCGCTGGCGCTTGCCCTGCCGCTTTACCCCCGCGCGGACGGCGCGCATCTGGACAAGGCGATCTATACCGAACCCGGCGCCGAACCGATGACCGACGAGGCAGCCAAGCCCTTCGCCGGGCTGAAAGGGCTGCGCGACAGGCTGGGCAAGGACGAAGGGTGACGGCACCCGCGCGGATTGACAGCCCCCCGACGTTCGGAGGACTGTCGGGGCTTGCTTGATCGGAGACCGAGATGACCCTGCCAAAGACAATGCACGGCGTCGTTCTGACCGGACATGGCGGCCCGAAGATGCTGGAATGGCGCGACGACCTGAAGGTTCCCGCACCCGGCAAGGGCGATGTCGTCATCCGGGTCGCTGCGGCCGGGGTGAACAACACCGATATCAACACGCGCATCGGCTGGTACTCGAAGGGCGATGCCGAGGCGGACGACGCGTCCTGGACCGGCGAGCCGCTGGGATTCCCGCGCATCCAGGGCGCGGATGTCTGCGGTCATGTCGCGGCGGTCGGCGAAGGCGTCGATCCGGCGCGGATCGGCGAGCGGGTGCTTGTCGAGCCATGCCTGCGCGAGGCGGATGGCGAGGTGCTGGCGACGCCGTGGTATTTCGGCTCGGAATGCGATGGCGGGTTCGCGCAATTTACCCGCGTCGCGGCGCGTCATGCGCATGCGGTCGACAGCGATCTGACGGATGTGGAGCTGGCCTCTTTCCCCTGTTCCTATTCCACGGCAGAGAACATGCTGACCCGCGCGGATCTGCGCAGCGGCGAAACCGTGCTGGTCACCGGGGCATCGGGCGGTGTCGGTTCCGCCGCGGTCCAGCTTGCCCAAGCCCGCGGGGCGACCGTCATCGCGGTGACAAGCGCCGCCAAGGCGGGCAGCCTGAAGAACCTCGGCGCGGCGCAGACGCTCGATCGCGGCGATGATTTCGTCGCGAAGATCGGCGCCGGCAAGGTCGATGTCGTCATCGACCTGGTGGCGGGGCCGAAATGGCCGGTGCTGCTTGATCTGCTGCGACCCGGCGGACGCTACGCGGTTGCCGGAGCGATCGGCGGCCCCATCGTCGAACTGGATGTGCGCACGCTCTATCTGAAGGATCTCAGTTTCTTCGGCTGCACGGTGCTGGAGCCCGAGGTGTTCGGCAATCTGATCCGCAGGATCGAACGCGGCGAGATCAGGCCATTGGTGGCCGAGACCTATCCGCTGCGCGACATCGCCGCCGCGCAGAAGGCGTTCGGCGAGAAAGGGCATGTCGGCAAGATCGTTCTGGAGCTGGGCTGAGGGGCGGCTTGTCCCCCGGTGATGGCGGCGGGCCGCCGGTCGAGAAAACCCCTTGCGCCGCGACGGAATCCGACTATGTTCCCGGCCTTCTTGCAAGATCGGTTGGACACGGGGCGCGGAAGCGCGTAAGACGCCGTGAAAACCGCGAACAAGACCCAGATTTACACACGGGGCCATGCCCCACTGATACCGAGGTTGTGACATGGCTGTCCCACAGAACAGAGTTACCCGCTCCAAGCGGAACATGCGCCGCGCCCACGATTCGCTGGTCGCCGGCAATCCGGCCGAATGCCCGAATTGCGGCGAGCTGAAGCGTCCGCACCACGTTTGCGGCGCCTGCGGCCACTACGATTCGCGCGAGGTCGTCGCGCAGGCGAACGAGATCGACCTCGACGACGAAGACGCGGCGTAAGCCAGCGTCCGCGGCATCCCTGGCATGACGGCTGCAGACCAACCCAGCGCCAAGGGTGCCCCCCGCACCGTGATCTCGGTCGATGCAATGGGCGGAGACCGTGGGCCGGCGGCCGTGGTCGCTGGTATCGTCGCGTCCGCCGACAAGAATCCCGACATCCGCTTCATCGTCCATGGCGACGAGGAGGCACTCACCGGCCTGATCGCCCGCCATGCGGGCCTGTCCGACCGCTGCGAGATCCGCCATGCCGAGGGCGTGGTGGCGATGGCCGACAAGCCCAGCCACGTGATGCGCAACGGGCAAGACACTTCGATGTGGTCGGCGATCGAGTCGGTGCGTGCGGGCGAGGCCGCGAGCGCGGTGTCCTGCGGCAATACCGGCGCGCTGATGGCGGTATCGATGATCCGGCTGCGCAAGCTGCCCGGCGTCAACCGGCCCGCCATCGCCTGTCTCTGGCCCTCGTTCAATCCCGGCGGGTTCAACGTGATGCTGGATGTCGGCGCCGATGTGAAGGCGGACGAGAACGACCTGCTGCAATTCGCGCTGATGGGCGCCTCTTATGCCCGCAACGGGCTGGGCATCGCCAGGCCGCGGATCGGCTTGCTGAATGTCGGCACCGAGGAACACAAGGGCCGCGCCGAGCTGAAGCTGGCGCATGACCTTCTGGGCGACCATGCCGAAGCGGGCGGGTTCGACTTCGTCGGTTTCGTCGAGGGCGGCGACATCCCGTCAGATCGGGTCGACGTGATCGTGACCGACGGCTTTACCGGCAATGTCGCGCTGAAAACCGGCGAGGGCACCGCGCGGCTGGTCACCGATCAGCTCAAGATCGCTTTCAAGGCCACTCCGCTGTCGCGGATCGCGGCGATGTTCGCCTATCCCTCGCTGATGCGCCTGAACAAGCGGGTCGATCCGCGCCGCGTCAATGGCGGCATCTTCCTGGGGCTGAACGGCACCGTCATCAAATCGCACGGCGCGGCGGATGCCACCGGCATCTCGGCGGCGATCAAGCTGGCCTTCACGCTGTCGCAGACCGGCTTTACCGACCGGCTTGCGGCGCGGGTTGCATCTGCCAGCCCGCCAAGCCAAGATGAAACCGGGGCGACGGACGATAACAATAGCGGTGCAGCATGACGGTTCGGGCAGTTGTTCGCGGGGTGGGCCATTACCTGCCGGAACGCGTCGTTCCCAACAGCGAGTTCGAAGCCTCTCTGGACACGACCGATGAATGGATCCGCACCCGCACCGGGATCGAACGCCGCCATTTCGCCGCCGATGACGAGACCACATCCGACCTTGCGCTGAAGGCCGCGAAAGCCGCCCTGCAGGATGCGGGGATGCAGGCCGGGGATCTCGACGCGATCATTCTGGCCACATCGACCGCGGATCTGACCTTTCCCTCGGCGGCGACGATGGTGCAGGCCGCGCTTGGCATGACCCGTGGCTTCGCCTTCGACGTGCAGGCGGTCTGCGCCGGTTTCGTCTATGCGATGGCCAATGCCAATGCGCTGATCGTCTCGGGCCAGGCGAACCGAGTGCTGGTGATCGGCGCCGAGACGTTTTCTCGTATTCTCGATTTCACCGACCGGTCGACCTGCGTGCTCTTTGGCGACGGCGCCGGCGCGGTGGTGCTGGAAGCCGCGGACGGCGACGGCACGCCGGCGGATCGCGGCATCCTGGCGACCGATCTGAATTCGGACGGCAGCCTGCGCGACCTTCTTTACGTCGATGGCGGGGTGTCCACCACCGGCACGGCGGGCGTGGTCAAGATGCAGGGGCCGGAGCTGTTCAAGCACGCGGTCGTGAAGCTGGCCGAGACCGCCCTGACCGCGCTGGAAAAGGCCGGGCTCGATCCCGCGCAGCTGGACTGGATCGTGCCGCACCAGGCCAATATCCGGATCATCGCGGGCACCGCCAAGAAGCTGGGCCTGTCGATGGATCATGTGGTGCTGACGCTTCAGGAACATGGCAACACTTCTGCCGCATCGATTCCCCTCGCGCTGTCCACCGCGAAGGCCGAGGGCAAGTTCAAGCCCGGCCAGATCCTGCTGATGGAGGCGATCGGCGGCGGTTTGGCCTGGGGCTCGATCGTCCTGCGCTGGTAAACGGCTTCAATCTGCCTGTTAGCGACCTATTCCAAGGTCTTGATATTGACTCGGAAATTCCCTCCGACCTATGGTTCCTCTCAAATCAGGGGGAACGACATGGGCGACAAGACATTGACCAGGATGGATCTGTCGGAATCGGTTTTCCGCGAGGTGGGGCTCAGCCGTAACGAATCCGCGCAACTGGTCGAAAGCGTGCTGACCCATATCTCGGATGCCCTGGCGTCGGGCGAGACGGTCAAGATCTCGTCCTTCGGAACGTTCAGCGTGCGCGACAAGGCCGCCCGGATCGGCCGCAACCCGAAAACCGGGGAAGAGGTGCCGATCCACCCGCGGCGCGTGCTGACATTCCGCCCCTCTCATCTGATGAAAGACCGGGTCGCCGCCGGCAATGCCCGCTAGGATCTGACCCGCAATGGACAAGTCACCGGATGCCTTTCGCACCATCAGCGAGGTTGCCGACTGGCTTGGCACGCCCACCCATGTGCTGCGCTTCTGGGAAAGCCGCTTCACCCAGGTGAAGCCGGTGAAACGCGCCGGCGGACGGCGCTATTACCGGCCGAGCGACATGGAGCTTCTGGGCGGGATCAAGAAGCTGCTGCATGATGACGGGATGACGATCCGCGGGGTGCAGAAACTGCTGCGCGAAGAAGGCATCAAGCATGTCGCCGCCCTGTCGCAGCCGCTGGATACCGGCAACGGCGGTGATGATGCGGAAACGGTCGATGGAACCAGCCTGCCCGACCCCGCCAAGGCCGCCGCCGCGCCGATGGTGTCCGACGCGCCGCAGGAGGACCCGGACAATGTCGTGCCGCTGTCGCGCACACTGGCAGAGACCGAAGGGGCCCGCCGACCGGCCCGGCAGCCGGAAAGCCCGGCCGCGGAACCGCCCGCCGACCCCGCCGCGCCGCTGCGCGACGGACGCCAGCGCGACCTGCTGGACGACATGCCCGAGACGGTAGAGACGGCGATCGACGAGCCTGCCGAAACCCAGCCGCCAGAGCCGGAAGCCGCCGCAGCGGATCCCGCGCCGGACGACGCCCCCGAGGCGCAGCCCGACCCGCAGGCGGAACCGCCCGCCGCCGCCAAGCCCGCCCCCGCGCAGGTCGAGGTGCCCGCCGATCCGGGCGATGACGATCTGCCGGCGCCCGACATCACCGATGTCGCCGCGATGCTGCGACAGGCAAGGGCGGCAGCGCTGACCGACCGCCCTGCACCCGAGGCGCTTGCGCCGCTTTACAAGCGGCTTGTCGCGCTGCGCGACCGGATGATCGCCAAGTAACGGACCCGAGCCCTGACCTGCCGCATTTTCCTGACAGTTCCGCCTTGCTCCCGTCTGCAAAAACAGTATGTAGGGGCCGAAGTCGGGCTATGGCGCAGCCTGGTAGCGCGTCCGTCTGGGGGACGGAAGGTCGCAGGTTCGAGTCCTGCTAGCCCGACCAATCACCAAAACGCCCCCGCCCGATCCGGCGGCGGGCGTTTTTGTTGAAAGGGCGGCCATGACCGGCACCGGAGTGCTTCCCGACCGCGCGATCCGCGCCATGATCGAGGCGGGAACGCTGATTGCGCAACCCGCGGTCATCCCCGAACAGGTCCAGCCCGCCTCGCTTGACCTGCGGCTCGGCACCACGGCGACCAGGGTCCGCGCCTCGTTCCTGACCGGCAAGGGGCGCAGCGTCGCCGACCGGCTGGACGAGTTCCGCATGCACGAGGTCGACCTGTCCAAGGGGGCAGTGCTGGAAAAGGGCTGCGTCTATGTCGTGCCGCTGATGGAGGCGCTGGCCCTGCCCGCCGATGTCAGCGCGGTCGCCAATGCCAAGAGCTCGACCGGCCGGCTGGACCTACTGACCCGCGCGGTGACCGATGGCGGAACCGAGTTCGACCGGGTGCCGGCGGGCTATCAGGGACCGCTTTACGCCGAGATCTGCCCGCGCTCGTTCTCGGTTCTGGTGCGGCCGGGAATGCGGCTGAACCAGATCCGCTTTCGCCGCGGCCAGTCGGTGCTGACCGATGCCGAACTGAGCCAGCGCCATGCCGAGGTGGGGCTGGTGTCGGGTGAACCGGTGATCTCGGACGGGCTGGGGTTTTCCGTCGATCTGAAGCCCGAGGACGGCACGCTGGTGGGCTACCGCGCCAAGCCGCATAGCGGGGTGATCGACCTCGACAAGCTGAACCATTACGACCCCGCCGAATACTGGGAACCGATCCATACCGGCGCGGGCCGCGTTATCCTGGACCCCGGCGCGTTCTATATCCTCGTCAGCCGCGAGGCGGTGCATATCCCGCCCGACTGCGCCGCCGAGATGGCGCCCTACCTCGCCATGGTGGGCGAGTTCCGGGTGCATTACGCGGGCTTCTTCGATCCCGGCTTCGGCCATGACGCGGCGGGCGGCACCGGATCGCGCGGGGTGCTGGAGGTGCGCTGCCACGAGGCGCCCTTCGTGCTGGAGCACGGCCAGGTCGTCGGCCGGCTGGTCTATGAGCGGATGACCGAAGTGCCGGACCGGCTTTACGGCGCCGATCTGAAGTCGAACTACCAGGGCCAGGGGCTGAAGCTGTCGAAACATTTCAGGGCGGGGTGAGCGGGCGGGTGGCCGTTGGTGGTCGTTGGCAATGACTGGTTTGAGCCCAAGGATAGTTTTCGTCGGAGAGGCAACAACTTCCGGAAAGCCGACATATTTTTTTCCAACTTGGGCAATAGGATTTCCAGGAATTGAAATTGGAGATTGCCATGAAAGTACTTGGGCCGGACAACGCCTTTTGGATCGACGGAGAATGGCTTGACTGGGACAGTATTATTGATCCGGAAGAGGTTAATTATAGCCGACTCGCAGGGCTGGAGCGGGAAGCCGAACTTCGCGTCAAATACCCGAATGCCGATGTAACACTGATCCCATATTTTCTAGACCTGCTGACGCTTGCTCAGTCCTATTTCGACGACACTGGTCAGCATCTTAACGTTTATGGCGACATAGGAGAGCTCTTTGGAGCCATCATGTACGGCATTAAGCTCCACAAGAATCGTGCCAAAGGTTCTGATGGACGTGTGGGCGATGACTTTGTTGAGATCAAAACGATTTCTCCGACAAACACCAAAGGACAGACCAAAGTGCACCTAGAGGATCGGAACTTTAACACGTTGCTGGTCGTAAAGATCGATAGAGATTTTTCAGTGTCCGGACGTCGAGTGAAACGGTGTAACTTGCCGAAAGGAAAAAAGTTCGCCTATCGTGGAACAGCTTAGCTGAACTTCAATAGCCGCACCGCCGGTTGCCCTCGGACCACACCTTCGCGGCAAACACGACCCATCTCAGCCCGCGCTCGAACAATGTCCCCTTAGCGTCCCCGCTCGCTCCACGCCACCAGCAGGATCGCGATCAGCGCTCCGCTCGCGTTGAACACCAGGTCCAGCGCGGTGTTGTAGTAGCCCCCCACATTGGTGTCGGGGACCAGAAGGACGGCGGTGAACTCGATCATCTCGTTCAGCGCGCCAAGGCCCATCGCGGCGAAGACCGGGTAGGTATATGCGGTCATCGTGTGCCGCGTCGCCGGGAAATGCCGCACCATCAGGTGCCACAGCAGCCAGGCGGTGACGCCGAAGCCGTAGGCATGCACGATCTGGTCGTATTTCAGGATGAAGAGGTTCTCGGTCTCGACCAGCGGCACCAGCCGCAGGTTGTAGAGCACCGAGCCATCCACCGGCACGCCGCCGCCGGCCATATGCGCCAGCCCCCAGAGCGACAACGCCCAGAGCATCGCCGCCGGGTATTCGGCCTTGCGCAGCGACAGGCCGACCAGCGCGATGAGGATCGCCATGGTGACGATATAGACGATGAATTCGTAGTTGCCGATCGACAGGAACCAGAGGGTGAACCCCGCGACATAGGCCAGGGTGAAGGCGGCAACGCCCCATTCGCCGCGTGTCGGTGCCATGTTTCGCCTTTCGTTTGACTGCTCTTGCCGCGAACAGACACAGATTGTGGCCGCAGCGCAAGAACCGATGCCCGGAGGCTCTGCGATCTGCTATGCTCGCCGGACCCGACGGGCCCGAGCAACGGAACGCGCGCCATGCTGCACCACGTGATCATCGGCAAAGGCCGGCCCGTCCTTCTGCTTCACGGCGCGACGCTGGATCACCGGCACATGGTGGAGACTTTTGAACCCATCTTCGCCGGAACCGAGGGGTGGCAGCGCATCTATCCGGACATGCCGGGCCATGGTCGAAGTCCGGGACAGGCCGGGATCAGCACCCAGCTCGACCTGCTGAACGCCGTCATCGACTTTGCCACCGAAACCTTTCCGGGCCTGTCCTTCACCCTGATCGGAGAGTCGCGCGGCAGCTATATCGCGCAGGGCTTCGCCTATCTGCGCCCCGATCTTGTCGAGGGCCTGTTGCTGATCACGCCCGGCGGCAGCCCCACCGCGCCCCCCGACCGCCTGCCCGCGCATCGAACGCTGGTGCCTGATCCGGCGCTTCGATCCGAACTTGACGAAGAGGAGCTGGAAGGCTTCGACACCCTGTTGGTGGTGCAGAACCGCGACATCGTCGAAAAGCGCCGCCGCGCGATCCTGCCGCCGAAAGCCCTGCATGATGCGGCGCAGGCGGCGCGGATCTGGCGCGCCTTCGATTTCCCGTTCGATCTGCGGGCGCCCGAGGCGCTGTTCGACAAGCCCAGCCTGATCGTTTCAGGCCGGCAGGATTCGTGGTCGGGCTATGCCGATGCGATCGACTGGCTGCCGACCTATCCCCGCGCGACCTTCGCGCTGCTGGACACGGCCGGACATTGCCTGGTCTGGGAACGGCCGGACCTGTTCGCCGCGCTGGTCGCGGACTGGCTGACCCGGCTGAGGCAGCCCGCGCCCTAGAACTTCCCCATCCGCCGCGTGAGCTTGGCCCCCTGCCGCGCCTTGCTGGCCATGTCCTTGCCCGCCTTGGCCTGCGCCTTCTCCTCGGGCGTCAGCGTCCGGGCGTCCTTGCCGCGCCGGGCGGCATAGTCGATGCCCATGTTCACGCCGCGCCGCAACACCATGCGGATCACCATGTTGATCAACTGGTTGGCATTCATCGCTCAGCCCTCCTCGGGTGTTTCATCCTCGAACATATCGGTCTGATCCTCAACGTCCTCGTCGTCCTCGTCGTCCTCCGGCGCCGCGCCGGGCAGCGGGCGGTTTTCCAGCAATCCGGCGGCGCGCAATTCCTTCAGCCCCGGCAGGTCTGCTGCGCGCTTTCCAGCCCGAAATGGTTCTGAAATTCATGCAGAATGTAAGGGTTTGCAAATCGTTACGGGCAATAGAAAACTTGCGTATTATAGTTGGCAGACAATAATAAAATCAGTTTCTTATGGATATAGCTCAGTCCGGTTGAGCGCCTGCGTTGGGAGCAGGAGGCCAGAGGTTCGAATCCCTCCATTCATACTACAAAGCACTGATCTGGAAATATTTTTATAAAGGAGAAAAAAAGGTTGAAAGAACATATTTTTGCAGATTGTTTGAAACATCAGCAAGAAAGCAAGATTACCAAAGAACCATTTTGGCAAAAATTAGCTGATAAGTACGAATATGAAGGATATAACAACAAAGACTAACTCAGAGGAGAATGGAAGAGAAAAGAAGTGAAGAGGCATGGAGGACAATAATTTCAAGAAGAAAGAGAATTCACAATCCATGAAGAAGGATACGACTTTATAAATGTTGTTTGTGCTTCGCCAAGAGTTTTGAGTAAAGAAGACATTATCAAACAATTCATTATTGATACAGATATTTGGGAAGTAGAAAGATCCTGAGTAAAGATGTTGCCGCTATCGAAAAGATAGGAAGGTAAGTTGGCATGTTTCTGATGGACAGTAATAAAGGGAGATGTTGAAGATACTGAAATGCTTGTTCTCTGCATTGCATGATTAGTAAAAAAGAAAAGAGTAGTTGAAGCAAAAGACGTTGTGGCAGATATGTTCGAGGATGCAAAGAGATTTGTTCCTAAATACAGTAAAATAAAATATCCAAAGAACAAGATGGAATGATGCTTAAAATCAATATTCCAGATGTTCATTTTGAAGACTATCTTGGGACGAGAAAGCGGCGGCAATTATGATTTAGATATTGCAAGAAAAGCCAAAAGCTCAGTAGACTAAATCGTTAGCTTCCTGCTTCTATGTATGAAATAGATAAGATTTTGTTTATCGCAGGAAGTGATTTTTATAATGTTGATAATAAAAGCGGAATAATCTCTAGGGTATGCCAAAAGTAATATGGAATTGAAACGGGGCGCATGTT
>CALOEL010000014.1:0-815238 GCA_942492375.1 uncultured Alphaproteobacteria bacterium | reverse complement strand
TTAATAGCCCCCGTTTCAATTACGTATTACTCCATCTGCATCAGGCTGTAGTTAAATTGTAAAATTTGGCATCAGTCATTTTGCAATAGTTAATGCTAAGACACTCCAGTCCAGTAAACAAAACAGTCATACCAAAAGCCAGTCAGCTTTCTTTACTGATCTTTAGTCCTACTAGAGCATGGAGTCAGTAATAAAACTGCCAGCTTCAAGTTTTTTTTTTTTAGTAGTCCCTGTATGATTTTAGATGTATGTCTTGTGTTTCTAGAGATGCAGACAGTACCTGGGTCCTTGTGGATCTCGCTCTTGCCTTTTATCGATTGGATTTGGTAGGTTGTATGCTCGTTTCTGTGGGTGTGGGGCGCTTTCTGTTGGAGTAGTTTGGTGGCTGGGTACAAAGGTAGCCCTGGGTTTAGTGCCACTTCCTCAAACCTTTTTATAACAAATACCCTTGTCACCTCTTCGCCTTTGGCAGAACACTTCCTAAAGCTTTAACATCTCCCTCTTCCAGATCATCCAAACAAGCCACAATCTCATGCTTTCTCTGACTGTATACAAATTACTTCTTAGCAAATAGTAACATTGATTTGTCTTGAGAGTTATTGAATCAAGGAACGTGAATAGTTCGACACATTGGTTGGTGCAGGTTGACTTCTTAGAGTGAGCAGAAGGAAAGTGTCTGTTGCTGGATCTAAGGCTATGCTGGGATCTGCTTTTAAGAAGCTTTGCTGACATTAAGAATAGCAACTAACATGGCAGATTCTAGTTTTGTCGCCTCAAGTCTTATATATTTTTATAGCACCGCAGTAAATTAGATACTAATTACCGCCAAACTCCTCATAATTTGGGGTGGGTGTAGTTCATGAGAGGCTCCCTCTACATCTCCAGCATTTTCTCATTTTGAACTGAGCAGAGATACACTCTCCACAGAATGCATGTCCGCAGGTACTGATCACATAAGCGATCTCAGTATTAAGGCATTGTGGGCACAAGAGCTTGTGTTTAGCATTGGATAGAAGGGATTCCATTTGATATAAGAGATCTGTGACTCATGTGTGCTCATCTTCTGTCTTTTGCAGTTTCTAATACCTTTTTAGGTGAATTCTTCCATGACAGCTGTAAGCATCTCTGTGCTGTTTAATGCAGGATGGAGGGCATGGGCTTCTGTCTGGACAGTGGATACAGTGGCAGATATACGCCTAGGACATGAGTGCCATCAAGGCAGGGTTATCGCTTGCCTTATACTAGGATGGCCAATCAATCTCCAACTTGACTGTGTGCATGCCAGCAGTTATCACCGATATTTGCATTACCTGGATATGCCACCTACCATCTCTAGTCATGTATCAGCCAGAGCTTTCTAACATACTTATGCTTCTCATAGTTCCATCTCAGTCTGCCTGGTCATGGTAGAAAAGACACTTCAAATTCCTACAAATTCCCCATCCTTTATTGTTTGGCTTTATAGGTCAAGGTCAAACTGCTGTGAGGATGGGCTAGGTATGTGACTCTCAAAGAAAACCTGAGACAAGTCCTTAAGATTAGGCTCTTTAGTTCACTGTGCATTTAGTTTGCATTAGGTTTGGGATGACACAAGATTATGCCTTCAGACTTCCAGAAAATCCTTTGTTGGCTGCCACCTTACCGAGAGAGGTAGAGTTGTCATGAAGTGGCTAAACCCAGCTTGTAACTGAACTGGTGTCCAACTGATTAGGCAGTTTCCATTGCCGCTTTATATAGGAAACCCTAGCTTAAGAGACTAAAGGGAAATCCAACTGATAGGAATCTTTAAAGATGGAAAATGCTGCAGCTGCTTCAAGAGCCAAAGGAAGGAGACCCAATCATGATGAGAGAATTCAAATTAATACATACACGATTTCCCAGACACAGAGAAAGAGCCCACTACCCCAGAGCCCGCATTCACATGCACTTCGTATCATCAGGCCGCTGAAGACAAGAATAAAACAAGTACTGCTGTAATGTCCACAGCTAGCAGGTCTGGTTAGGTGGCTGAGTTAAAATTAATGACTCTATCTCTAAAAGCTAAGAGGAGTAGTAGCGGAGATAACTGAAGATGTTAGATTAGAGCTCTCTTCTATTTCATGATTTTTGCCCCATCTTGGGAACTCAACACAGCTTTGCCCCTCTAAATTAGCCATATACTCCTCCCCATATTTGCTTCCCATTCTTCCAATCCCCTTCATGCCATTGTCATTCATATATGAGCCACTTAGCCTTCTTTCTTATCATTCACATAATGACATATAAATCCTCCATCTGCATACTTGAATTTCCCTTTCCCATTCATTTTCCCGTAACACATTCTCCTCTACTCCCTCCCATCCTGCCAGAGAGTACACCCCAAATCCATGTATCACATCATCTTTAAAATTCCCTTTATAAGAAGCTCCATCAATCCATGTGCAAGTACAGCCACCCATTCACCAAGCCCAGAGTGGCCTACATTCCTTCAAATGTAGATTGGTCGATGTAGGTTTCGTGTCCGAAACCATGTAGTATCCTTGGACAGTCTCCAATGTATTGAGTCTTGGTCTCATATTTCGTATTTTCCGTGCCTGTTTTCACACCTAAATGGAAGGAGCCTTCGCAGTAGTCGCCATTAGAGAAGATTACTCTGCCTTTGTAGTGTAGCTTCCCGTTCTTCCAAAGGCCTTCACTGTAAGACCCATTTACATTTATGATTTGCCTCTACCCTTTCACAGCTCACTATACTGGACATTTTCATTCCCCGATGTAAACTCACCGTCCACTAACTTCATAGGCTTCTAGAGTCCATCTTTTGACTGTCTTTCCAGAGTCATAGGGAGGAGAATGTTATGGTAAGTCTGGCCAGAGGAGCTAGAGTGGAAGGGCATCTTCTGAGATTACTTCCTTGCCCACAGCTGAAAAGTCTTCACCATCAGAAAATTCCAGCTGGCCATTCATGTCCAGCTTCACCTCTTTACTCTGAAGCTAATCTAATAGAATTCTGCACATCTCACATCTGAATTTAATATATCCTTCGATACTCAGGAACAATCACAACTTCATTATATGAGTTTTGCTTATCGGCTCCGCCTAACTTCTGTCTGTCTTCAACCGCTATGCCTGTAGTTTTTTTCCGTAGTGCCATAGCAATTGCAAGTCCCCATAATAGCTATTTTATTAAGGATAGGGATGTAATAGTTAGAACAATAGCTAGAGTCTACTGATTCCGATAATATAACCTGAAAAATGCATAGAGACCAACTTAACCGCATTTGGAAAATCACCGGCAACAGCAGATGACTCCTTACGAGTCATGCAGTGGAACACTCTCTCAGACCGATTAGCTATTGAACCCTCAGGTCACTGCTGAAAACTTATCCTGGAGCACAGATGGAGACTAATCCAATGAAGCTGATACTATACGACACAATCTTCTTTTACCTGAAGAGACAGCCATTTTGCTAACTGACTGGGTGACTGTATGAACCCATGGGTACATGAGAGTGTTCAGAAGAAACCTATGTGGCACGATAATGGCACGTACTTATTCTATAAGACTGAGAAGCTAGAATTGATACACCCTTGAGTAGTTCATTTCTCCAATAAAATTCAAATTTGTAGTCGTAGCATGTATTCAATCATAAAGAACTGAACAAGAGGTTTTGTGTAGCTGCTACTCATCATAAGGCTAAAGCACACTATGAGCATATTCGGTTAAGCCAAAGTTTGCAGATTCTAAATACTCTTTGGAGACCTATAGCCATTTGCCAATTGTACTAGCAGGGGACTTTAACGACTACACCTGGCCTCGGTGTTTATCAGAATTTAAAAGATTCAGTGCTTGGGCTTAAAGAGTGTGTACCGAGGGTATTCAGCGAGGGAGAGCAAAGTACACCACCTACAAGTTCAGGAAGAGCTGCAGAGCGCCCGTGCTATAGACTATATCTGGGTGAAGGACTGGGAAGTGCTTTCAGTTGTTAGCCTACCAACAGAGGAGAACTGGCCGAACGCCTTCTAACTCTTGGTACCCAAGTGACCATATCTCTAGTGTGTGATTTAAGGCGGCTGCAGAGCCTTGAAGGACTGAATTCAGTTTTCTTCTAGCTTCCAGTGTGTCTTAGCAGGTGTCAGGAAACACTTGACTCAATCTGGTTATGAACAAAGTCATCTATTGTAGGAACTTCTCAGGCTAGCATCAGAAAGTGAGAACACCTAGAGAGGAGCCTGTGCTGCCACTGTGGATACAGGCAGACTAGAGACTTAAAGCGGATCAGCGTAGGCTATGGCACATGCTATTACCCAACAGACAAGTCGTAGACAAAGCATCATTAAGAGAATGGGATCTATGGGGCCCTCTGCTACCTTAGTCCTAGCCATGACATTGACCTTCTCAGCATGGGAGATTCACATAGAGACTCTGCTTCCTTTGTGTTCTCAGTAGTATTCCTCTGATCACTGTAGGTGCAGTTATGATTACATTGTTACCTTACTACTGGGAGGAAGTGTAAGATCCTAGGTAGGTCTTTCTTCCAAAGCATCAGTATTATGGGCTACTGCATATTCCCTATGATACTAATCGCTATTCTATTGGCTATATTCGGGTTCCCCTCTATTGTACGGCTGCTGTTAGTAGGGTTTGGGATGGCCTGGTCGACTTATTGTAACATTTAAACAGCCTCGCTTGGGTTCATAGGGGAGCTAGTCCCTGAGGACAGGAAGGCGCTGGCGGTGTATCCTATCCTGCTCTTCTACCTTTTCCTGAGTTGGTTTATATTAGTACTAGCATAACCTGGCTATTTAGTCTATCCCATTCACAGCAGATGACACAATTGCTCCAGGATTATCCTCAGCTTGATTCTGTTCTCAAGCACTTCCCTCCTGAGGCATCTCCTTCCTCAATGTGTCAGCAAGTTCTCACTGATGCTCGAGAAGACTGGCATATCCAGACCTTATTAGTACTTTCCTGTGCTTCTTGTGCATTCAGTAGCTCCTCTTGCAGGGTGTCTATCTCTTGCTTGACCTTGACAGCTGTTTCCATGATCACGTTAGCTTGCATTGGGCTTTTGAATAACGCGATGATATGTTAACAATCATAGAGAAGCCTCGCCTCATGCAGAAGTCAATTTTTTATGTTATTAACCTAAGAAGCTACAGTTGAACACTTCTCAATCTTTCATTTTCAGTTCAATTATACTCTTGTTTTTTCTGCAAATTAGCTAGCTTTAAGCGGATATCTGAAATATCAGCAAAATCTTGGTTCTCCTTATTCCTTGCTGAAGTAAGGACAACCGACACTTCTCGGAATGTAGGCGGGTTGGAGGAAAAGTCGATGCTATCCTCCCGGATTGAGCTTGGGTCCATACCAGGAGGTGAGTAGCTTTCTATTCTAGACCAGGAAAGTCAGCTTTAACCTATTAAAGGTGTGTCATTCCTAGAGCTACCAGGCTCCCAGCTTCTTTCAGTGTTTTTTCGGAAAGGATATTCGTGATAGTTTTAGGAGAATCATGTACAGAGACTTGAGAAGTGGGATGGCTCGAGGAAGGGGATTTAGAGTATTCGTGGTAGAATTGATGTGACATGATCGCCAAGGTTTTCAACACAAAGACTAGCCTTGCTGCTGAGGGCCCTTTTCAGTTTCTGAAGAAGCTCCTTCTTCTGCTCACGTACTCTTCTAGCTCTCTCTCAGCTCCAGATTCTCTTGCCTTGCACCCACTGGGTCTGACTACTCCTTATCATCCAGTTGCATCTTTAGGCTATTGTTATTCCTGCAAAAGCTCTTGTCCCTACACAGTCTTTGTCTTTTTTGTCTTTAGTACTCTTCAGTATGTTTAACTCCTGTCTCAAGAGTCCTACCTCTCTAGTTCCTTCTTAGCATTAACCTTCTTGGAATTTCCTCTGTACATCTCTCAGTGTTCCATCTAATCTGTCTATATGTGAATTAGACATCTGCAAATCTTGCTGCGCTTGCCTTTTCTCCACCATAGAGTTTTCTAGACAATTTGAGGAACTTGAGATTTGTAGCTCCAGCTCTTCCTAATTTCATATTGTGTAGATGAAAGAACTATACTTCTGGAGTAGCTAGGGCAAAGACTTGAGGTGAATTTTAGAACATGGAGTCTTGGGTCAGTTGCTGGTTTAAGGTTAACAGTCCCTTCTCTCACAGAAAATGATTTCAGCTTGCTTCTCTTCAACCACATGCCCCAATTAAACTCAAATCCTTTATAACTCTCCTCTTCTCTGGGGTCTTTTCAGTATCTAATTGCTTTGCATCAACTTGCTTTCTGTTTGCACAAACTCAGAGCCATTATTAACTAGTTAGTCTTTGCTGTTTTTCTTCTTGGTTGATTCTTATTTTTGATGGTATTTTGAGGAGTTGATTTCCTTGAATTTTAGAAGGAGTGAACGCTTTTCCTTTGGGTAGGAAGTTCTCAGAGTTTAGTCCCTGAACCTGGCAATAGGAGATTGAGATAAACTGGTCTTATTACCCATAGAAGGTGTATGCAGAGGTGAAGCGGATGCTCTTTCATCTACTTTAGATTTGTCCTTGGCTTCAGTTCCGATATCATTTCTAAGGCTAGTACACAGCTTCCTCCGCAAGATACTGTATTTGTTACACCTTTGCTTAGTAAGGATGGGACATGGGGTATACTGAGGCTCATATTTAACCCCCAACTCTCCATTAGAATTTCCTCCCTTTTTCCTTCCTCTTTTCTTTCCCCCTCTTTCCTCTTTCTCCCTCTTCCGACGTTGTAATGCTCTTCGCCAAGCACAGACGGGTCCATCAGGCGCGAGGTGGAATCGAGCGGGTCAACCGCCGGGTAGATACCCTTCTCGGAAATCGCGCGGCTCAGAACCGTCGTCGCGTCGAGGTGGGCAAAGGACGTGGCCGGCGCCGGGTCGGTCAGGTCGTCGGCGGGCACGTAGACGGCCTGCACCGAGGTGATCGACCCCGCATTGGTCGAGGTGATGCGTTCCTGCATCGCGCCCATATCGGTCGCCAGCGTCGGCTGGTAACCCACCGCCGAGGGGATACGGCCGAGAAGCGCCGACACTTCCGAACCCGCCTGGGTGAAGCGGAAGATGTTGTCGACGAAGAACAGCACGTCCGATCCGGTATCGTCGCGGAACTGCTCGGCCAGCGTCAGACCGGACAGGGCGACGCGCATCCGCGCTCCCGGCGGCTCGTTCATCTGGCCGTAGACCAGCGCGATCTTCGACTCCGACAGGTTGTCGGGGACGATAACGCCGGATTCGATCATTTCGTGGTAAAGGTCGTTGCCCTCACGCGTCCGCTCTCCGACACCCGCGAACACCGAGACGCCAGAATGCACCTTGGCGATGTTGTTGATCAGTTCCATGATCAGAACCGTCTTGCCCACGCCGGCGCCGCCGAACAGGCCGATCTTGCCGCCCTTGGTATAGGGAGCCAGCAGGTCGATGACCTTTATACCGGTCACGAGGATCTCGGAGGACGTCGCCTGCGCCGAGAAGCTGGGCGCGGCCTGGTGGATCGCGCGGCGCTCCTTGGTGTCGACCGGGCCCTTCTCGTCCACCGGCTCGCCGATGACGTTGAGGATGCGGCCCAGCGTGGCAGAGCCGACGGGCATGCTGATCGGCTCACCCAGATCGCGCACCACCGCACCGCGGACCAGACCTTCGGTCGCGTCCATGGCGACGGTGCGGACGGTGTTCTCGCCCAGATGCTGCGCCACTTCCAGCACCAGCCGGCGGTCGTTGTTTTCCGTTTCCAGAGCGTTCAGGATTTCGGGAAGGTGATCCTCGAACTGAACGTCCACGACGGCCCCGATCACCTGGGTAATCTTGCCGACTGCTTGCGCTTTTGCCATGTCGTTTCTCCGGTTTCCTTAGAGCGCCTCGGCGCCCGAGATGATTTCGATAAGCTCGTTGGTGATCGCGGCCTGACGCGAGCGGTTGTAGTCGATCGTCAGCTTTTCGATCATTTCGCCCGCGTTGCGGGTCGCGTTGTCCATCGCGGCCATCCGGGCGCCCTGCTCGGACGCGCCGTTCTCCAGCAGCGCCGAAAAGATCTGCGTTGCAACGCCGCGCGGCAGCAGGTCGGCAAGGATTTCCTCCTCGCTGGGTTCGTAGTCGTAAACGATGCTGGCCTCGCCCTCGCCCTGTTCCTCGAACGTGGCGGGGATGATCTGCTGCGCCGTCGGCACCTGGCTGATGACGGATTCGAAGCGGCTGAAGAAGATCGTGGCGACGTCGAATTCGCCGGTCTCGAACCGCGTCAGGATATCCTTGGCGATGTCCTGCGCGTCCGGATAGCCGAGCCGCTTGACCGCCGACAGGTCGACATGGCCGATCATCAGCTCGCTGAGGTCGCGGCGCAGCTGGTCTCGGCCCTTCTTGCCGACGGTCAGGATCTTGACGGTCTTGCCTTTCGACTGCAGCTCGCGGATATGCGCCCGCGCCAGCTTGACGATCGACGTGTTGAAGCCCCCGCACAGCCCGCGCTCGGCGGTCATCACGACCAGCAGATGCACCTGGCTCTCGCCGGTCCCGGCCAGCAGCAGCGGGGCGTTGTCCGCGCCCGACGCCGCCGCCGACAGCCCCGCCATCACGGCGTTGAACCGTTCGGCATAGGGCCGCGAGGCTTCGGCAGCTTCCTGGGCGCGGCGCAGTTTCGCCGCCGCGACCATCTGCATGGCCTTGGTGATCTTCCGCGTCGACTTGACGCTTTCGATCCTGTTCTTCAGGTCCTTTAGGCTAGGCATGTCCCTGTCCTTTCGGCCCTATCAGTCAAAATCTTTGGCGAATGCGTCGATCGCGGCTTTCAGCTTGTCCTCGGCCTCGCCCTTGATCTTCGGGTCTTCCTTGGTGATGAAATCCAGAACGTCCTGGTGCTTGCTGCGCATGTGGTTCAGCAGGCCGGATTCGAAGCGGCCCACCTGGTTGACCGGCAGCTTGTCCAGATAGCCATGCGTGCCGGCATAGATCACCGTGACGATTTCGGCGTTGGTCAGCGGCGAATATTGCGGCTGCTTCATCAGCTCGGTCAGACGCGCGCCGCGGTTCAGCAGGCGCTGGGTGGCCGCGTCGAGGTCGGAGCCGAACTGCGCGAAGGCCGCCATTTCGCGGTACTGCGCCAGTTCCAGCTTCACCGGACCGGCGACGGACTTCATCGCGTTGGTCTGCGCCGACGAACCCACGCGGGACACCGACAGGCCGGTATTCACCGCGGGGCGGATGCCCTGGTAGAACAGCTCGGTCTCAAGGAAGATCTGGCCGTCGGTGATCGAGATCACGTTGGTCGGGATAAACGCCGACACGTCGCCGCCCTGCGTTTCGATGATCGGCAGCGCGGTCAGCGACCCTGCGCCATTGTCCTCGTTCAGCTTGGCCGAACGTTCCAGCAGGCGGGAGTGCAGGTAGAACACGTCCCCCGGATAGGCTTCACGTCCCGGCGGACGGCGCAGCAAAAGCGACATCTGGCGGTAGGACACGGCCTGTTTGGACAGGTCATCATAGATGATCAGCGCGTGACGGCCGTTGTCGCGGAAGAATTCCGCCATCGCGGTCGCCGAATAGGGCGCCAGGAACTGCATCGGCGCGGGGTCGGATGCGGTGGCGGCAACGACGATGGAATACTCCATCGCGCCGTTCTCTTCCAGCTTCTTGACCAGCTGGGCCACGGTCGACCGCTTCTGCCCGATCGCGACATAGACGCAGTAAAGTTTCTTGCTTTCGTCGTCGCCGGCGCGGTCGTTATAGGTCTTCTGGTTCAGGATCGTGTCCAGCGCCACGGCGGTCTTGCCGGTCTGGCGGTCGCCGATGATCAGTTCGCGCTGGCCACGGCCGATCGGGATCATCGCGTCGACGGATTTCAGGCCGGTCGCCATCGGCTCGTGCACCGATTTGCGCGGGATGATGCCCGGCGCCTTCACATCGGCCACGCGGCGCTCGCTGGCCTTGATCGGACCCTTGCCGTCGATCGGGTTGCCAAGACCGTCCACGACCCGGCCCAGCAGCTCGTCACCGGCCGGCACGTCCACGATCGAGTTGGTGCGCTTGACGGTGTCGCCTTCCTTGATGTCGCGGTCAGAGCCGAAGATCACGACGCCGACATTGTCGCTTTCGAGGTTCAGGGCCATGCCCATGATGCCGCCCGGAAACTCGACCATCTCGCCCGCCTGGACGCTGTCGAGGCCGTAGACCCGGGCGATACCGTCGCCGACCGACAGCACGCGACCCACTTCGGCGACTTCGGCCTCTTGGCCAAAGTTCTTGATCTGCTCCTTAAGGATCGCAGAAATTTCGGCTGCCTGGATTGCCATTATCCGACCTCTTTCATTGCACTCTGGAGGTTATCGAGCTTCGAGCGGATCGACGTGTCGATCATCTTCGAGCCCACCTGAACGATAAGTCCGCCGATGAGATCCTCATCGACGGACATGTTGATCTTCACATCCTTGCCGAACGACGCCTTCAGCGTCTTGGCAAGCTTGTCCTGCTGCGCCTTCGTCAGCGACTTGGCGGCGATCACCTCGGCGGTGACCTCGCCCTTCTCTTCGGCGATCAGCGCGCGCAGCGCCTGGACCAGCTGCGGCAGAACGTAAAGCCGGCGCTTCAATGCCATCAGCTTGATCGTGTTGGCCATGGTCGGCGACAGCTTGAACGCCTTCGCCAGCGCCTCGATCGCGCCGGTCTGCTCGTCGCGGGAATAGATCGGCGACGTGATCAGCGCGTTGAAATCCTCGCTGTCGGCCAATGCGCCTTCCAGCACGTCCAGGTCGCTTTCGGTTTTCGAGAGGTTCTTGTCTTCCTTGGCCAGTTCGAAAACGGCCGTGGCATAGCGTTCGGCGATGCCAGTTGAGATCGAAGCTGGTTCGGACACGTCCACCCTTCCGATGTCTTAAGCCCTGATCGGACCACCGGCTGGCGGTTCAAGGCGGCTGGGGCCACAGCCGCTCGGCTGGGCGTCAAAATCGGCGTGGGTGTAGCAGAGCCTTCTGGGCCAAGCAACCGCTTTGCCGCGAATTTCGATGGCGCGGATGGTCAGAAAAAACGGGGGTTTTCGAACGACGCCACGGAATGCGCGTCCTGCGTGGCATCCGAAGCACAGTGTTTGCCGCCCGACCCGCCGAATCCGTGCGGGGTCAGACCGGTTTCGCCTCGGGCTGCGTCAGCCCGTCGAGCACGCGAAGCGGCCGTTTCACCGCTTCGGGCAGACCCGGCTTGGTCGGTGCCTGGACGCGCTTGGTGGCCTCGACGATCAGAACCCCGCCGGCGAAATGGGACGAGATGCGGCGGCCGCTGCGTTCCCAGAACGCGCCTGTCTTCAGCCAGAAGCGCTTGTGCGACGGCGGCTGGAACAGCGCCGCAAGATGCCGCACCGGATCGAAACCGTGCCGCTTCAGCTGGTTCTCCAGCTGGGTCCGGCTGTAGGGCCGGCCGAATCCGAACGGCGTCCGGTCGCTGCGCGACCACAGCCCGGCGCGGTTCGGCACGACGACAAGCATCTTGCCTCCCGGCCCCAGCACCCGCCAGCATTCCCGCAACAGCGCGGTCGGGTTCTCGCTGGTCTCCAGCCCGTGCATCAGCACCAGCTTGTCGACAAGGCCGGTTTCCAGCGGCCACATCGTCTCCTCGCAGAGCACGCTGACATTCGGCAATCCGGCGGGCCAGGGCATCACCCCCTGCTGACCCGGCATCAGCGCGATGACCCGCCGCGCATCGGCCAGGTAGGGCCGCAGCAGCGGCACGGCGAAACCGAAACCGGCCACGGTCTGCCCCTTCGCCTCGGGCCAGAGTTCGACAATCTGGTCCCGCACGGCCCGCTGCGCCGCCCGGCCCAGTCCGGTCCGGTAGTAGAAGTTGCGCAAGTCAACCACGTCGAGATGCATTGAAGACCCTGCCCCTTTCAGCGATCCTGCCAGAGCATACCGAAGAGAGGACGAAACGCCATGCCCCTGGAGATCGTGACGATTCCCTGCCTGAAGGACAACTACGCCTTCCTGCTTCATTCCACCGACACCGCGGAAACCGCGGTGATCGACGTACCGGAAGCCGCGCCGATCCTCGCCGCATTGGACGAACGGGGCTGGCAGCTTTCCGAGATCTGGATCACCCATCACCACTCGGACCATGTCGATGGCGTCGCCGAGGTGAAAGAGGCGACCGGCGCCAAGGTGATCGGCGCCGAGGCCGATGCCGGCCGCCTGCCGCCGCTGAACCACGCCGTCAGGGATGGCGAGACCTACCGTTTCGCCGGGTCGGATGTGCATGTGATCGACGTTCCCGGCCACACCGTCGGCCATATCGCCTATCACGTTCCCGATGCCGGCGCGGTCTTCACCGCCGACAGCCTGATGGCGCTGGGCTGCGGCCGCCTGTTCGAGGGCACCGCCCAGCAGATGTGGGCAAGCCTCTCGAAACTTGCAGCGCTTCCCGCCGAAACGCAGGTCTGCTCGGGCCACGAATATACCGCGAGCAACGCGAAATTCGCGATGACCATTGAAAGCGGCAATCCCGATCTTATTTCACGTGTTGGCGCGGTCGAGAAGGCCCGCGCTGCCGGTCGACCGACCGTCCCGTCCACGCTTGCCGACGAATTGGCAACCAACCCGTTCCTTCGCGCGCATCTGCCCTCGGTCAAGGCAGCAATCCAGATGAAGGACGCGACCGATGTCGAGGCTTTCGCCGAGATCCGACGTCGCAAGGACGCATTCTGACGCTTTTCACGAAAACGCCAGATTTGCGGCCGCATTTTCGATCACATTTCCTCGCAAAGTCGAAATGTAGGCGTAAAATGGGAAAAAATGCTTGAAGCGCGGCCGATAACACCGAACTTTAAGTATATGAGGCCACGGTGGGTTCGGGGCGCTCGGCCCCCTCCCCGACCAAGATCAAGGAGCACAGTCACGTGCCGTCATTTTCGAACACACTGGAACAAGCGATCCATTCCGCGCTGGCCCTGGCCAATGCGCGCCGGCACGAACTGGCGACGTTGGAACACCTGCTGCTGGCGCTGATCGACGAACCGGACGCCGCGCGGGTGATGCAGGCCTGTTCGGTCGATCTCGAGGATCTGCGCAAGACCCTGACCGACTTCGTCGACGATGATCTCTCGACGCTGGTCACCGATATCGAAGGCTCCGAAGCGGTGCCGACCGCCGCCTTCCAGCGCGTCATCCAGCGCGCCGCGATCCATGTGCAATCCTCCGGCCGGACCGAGGTGACGGGCGCCAACGTGCTGGTCGCGATCTTCGCCGAACGCGAATCCAACGCGGCCTATTTCCTGCAGGAACAGGACATGACCCGCTACGACGCGGTCAACTACATCGCGCATGGCGTGGCCAAGGATCCCTCTTTCGGCGAAAGCCGCCCGATCACCGGGGCCGAGGATATCGAGGCCGAGGTGCAGTCCGAGGAGGCCGGCGAAAAGAAGGAATCCGCCCTCGCGAAATACTGCATCGACCTCAACACCAAGGCCCGCAAGGGCGATGTCGATCCGCTGATCGGCCGCGAGCACGAGGTCGAGCGCTGCATCCAGGTGCTCTGCCGGCGGCGCAAGAACAACCCGCTGCTGGTCGGCGATCCCGGCGTCGGCAAGACCGCCATCGCCGAAGGTCTCGCGCGCAAGATCGTCGGCGGCGAAACCCCGGACGTGCTGTCGAAAGCCACGATCTTCTCGCTCGACATGGGCGCGCTTCTGGCCGGCACCCGCTATCGCGGCGATTTCGAGGAGCGGCTGAAGGCCGTCGTCTCGGAACTGGAGGCGCATCCAGACGCGAT
The DNA here is from genome assembly GCA_942492375.1 of uncultured Alphaproteobacteria bacterium. Lineage (GTDB taxonomy): Bacteria > Pseudomonadota > Alphaproteobacteria > Rhodobacterales > Rhodobacteraceae > JAHEAO01. The sequence goes on along the minus strand of CALOEL010000014.1, from coordinate 801,492 downwards.
CCTGTTCATCGACGAGATCCACACCGTGATCGGCGCCGGCGCCACTTCGGGCGGCGCGATGGATGCCTCGAACCTGCTGAAACCCGCGCTGCAGGGCGGCAAGCTGCGCTGCATGGGCTCGACCACCTACAAGGAATACCGCCAGCATTTCGAGAAGGACCGCGCGCTGTCGCGCCGGTTCCAGAAGATCGACGTGAACGAGCCTTCGGTCGACGACGCGGTGAAGATCCTGAAGGGTATCAAGCCCTATTTCGAGAAGCACCACGAGGTGCGCTACACCACCGACGCGATCAAGTCGGCGGTCGAGCTTTCCGCGCGCTACATCCATGACCGCAAGCTGCCCGACAAGGCGATCGACGTGATCGACGAGGCCGGCGCGGCGCAGCATCTCGTCGCCGAATCCAAGCGCCGCAAGACCATCGGCGCCAAGGAAATCGAGGCTGTCGTGGCCAAGATCGCCCGGATCCCGCCGAAGAATGTCTCCAAGGACGATGCCGAGGTGCTGAAGGATCTGGAACGCTCGCTGAAGCGCGTGGTCTTCGGCCAGGATGCCGCCATCGACGCGCTCAGCTCGGCGATCAAACTGGCCCGCGCCGGCCTGCGCGAACCCGAAAAGCCGATCGGCAACTACCTCTTCGCCGGCCCGACCGGCGTCGGCAAGACCGAGGTCGCCAAGCAACTCGCCGACACGCTCGGGGTAGAGCTGCTGCGCTTCGACATGTCGGAATACATGGAAAAGCACGCGGTCTCCCGCCTGATCGGCGCGCCTCCGGGCTATGTCGGCTTCGACCAGGGCGGCATGCTGACCGACGGCGTCGACCAGCACCCGCATTGCGTGCTGCTGCTCGACGAGATCGAGAAGGCGCATCCGGATGTCTACAACATCCTGTTGCAGGTGATGGATCACGGCAAGCTGACCGACCATAACGGCCGGCAGGTGGATTTCCGCAACGTGATCCTGATCATGACCTCCAACGCCGGTGCGTCGGACATGGCCAAGGCCGCCATCGGTTTCGGCCGCGACCGCCGCGAGGGCGAGGACACCGCCGCTATCGAGCGCACCTTCACGCCGGAATTCCGCAACCGCCTGGACGCGGTGATCTCCTTCGCGCCGCTGCCGAAAGAGGTGATCCTGCAGGTGGTCGAGAAGTTTGTGCTGCAACTCGAAGCCCAGCTGATGGACCGCAACGTCCATATCGAACTGACCCGGCCCGCTGCCGAATGGCTGGCCGAAAAGGGCTATGACGACAAGATGGGCGCGCGGCCCCTGGCCCGCGTCATCCAGGAGCACATCAAAAAGCCGCTGGCCGAGGAACTGCTGTTCGGCAAGCTCGCCAAGGGCGGCGTCGTCAAGGTCGGCATGAAGAACGGCGCGCTCGACCTGCGGATCGAGGAACCCGCGAAACGGCGCATCGAATCGAAGAAGCCGCCGCTGCTGACCGCGGATTGAGCCGCAAACCGGGACCCCGATCCGGGACCTCCACGACACACGACAAAGCCCCGGCATCGTCCGGGGCTTTTTTTCAGGATGCATGGCGGCGAAAGGCCCCGTTGCGAGCCCCAAGCGGACGTTGGCGAAGTGCTCGAATACATCGCACGGCCAATATGTGCTATGCTTGGGCGATCTTGGAAATCGAGATTGCGAAAATGTTTTCAACTCGAGACAGGACAGAAGCAGACGGAGTTTTGAGTGGATTGACGCTTGGGTTTTCTGCCGATCCCTTCATGCGTTGGCTCTACCCTGAACCGGATCGGTTCCTGACACATTTCCCCCGCGTGCTGCATTTCTTTGGCGGACGGGCGTTTGATCATGGCAGTGCTTACAGCAGTGATGATCATACATGTTGCGCGCTTTGGCTTCCCCCGGGAATTCATCCGGATGAAGAACGGCTTGTCGCTTGCTTCGAACAAACTGTCGCCCAGGACAAGCTTGGTGATCTGTTCGCGACCTTCGAACTAATGGAGCACTTCCATCCAGACGAAGATTGCTGGCACCTCGCGTTTATTACAGTCGACCCTTCACGCCAGGGAAATGGCTTGGGATCGACATTGCTCGAAACCTGCCTTCGGAAATGTGACGACGACGGCCGTCCAGCCTACCTGGAATCGACAAATCCAGCAAACATCTCGCTATACAGGCGTTATGGCTTTGAAGAGGTCGGTGTCATCAACGCTGGTTCTGCGCCGCCTCTGTTCCCAATGTTTCGGCATGCCCGTTGACGCCCAGACAAATGCCCCCAACCTCCGCATATCGCACCCCACGACCAAATAACCCGCTCCAATCGACCGGCCCGCCGCAAATGGTTAAAATCCGGTTACCAAAAAATAGCATATTCAACTATTTCAATGACTTAGCTTTGCGTCCACATGTGGACGCCCCCCCTTACCGCTCGGTCAGCTTCAACTCGATCCGCCGATTCCGGGCCAAAGCCTCCGGGCTGTCCCCTTCCGCGACCGGCTGGAATTCCCCGAACCCGGTCGCCGCCAGCCGGTCCGGCGGGAACCCCAGCTCATCGGTCATGAACTGCACCACCGCCAGCGCCCGCGCCTGCGACAGCTCCCAGTTGTCCCGGTAGCGCCCGCTGCCAGAAAGCGGCGTCTTGTCGGTATGCCCGTCGACCCGGATCACCCAGTCGATCTCCGGCGGTATCTTGTCCGACACCTCGTCAAGAATGCCCGCGACCCGCTCGATCTGCGCCTTGCCCTCATCCGAGAGGTTGGCCGACGCGGAATCGAACAGTACCTCGGACGAGAAGACGAACCGGTCGCCGACGATCCGCACGCCCTCCCGATCGCCCAGAATGGCGCGCATCTCGCCGAAGAATTCCGACCGGTAGTTCTCCAACTGCTTCGCCTCCGCCTCCAGCCGCTTGCGCTCCGCCTCTTCCAGCTCGGCGCGCTTCTTCTGTTCCGCCGCCACCCGCGCCAGCGCGGTGTTCAGATCCGAGCCCAGCGTCTGGATCCGCACCTGCGCCGCGGCGTCGCGATCGGCGGCGTCGTCCAGCAGCGCCTGCAAGGTTCCAAGCTGCGTCCGAAGCGCCGCGATCTGCTGGTTCAGCACCTCGATCTTGCGCAGGCTGTCGGCAGACTTCGCCTCTTCATCGGCCAGTTGTCGGTTGGCCTCAGCCAGCAGCGCCCGCTGGCGGTCGATCTCGGTCAGTTGCTCCGCCGCCTCCTGCGCGACGGCCAGTTGCGCGCCAAGCTCATCCTCCGCCGCGCGTGCAGCGGCCAGCAGGGTCAGCGTCTCCTCCGCCTCGCGGCGTTTCTCCTCCAGCGCCAGGGTCATCGCGGTCAGCTCGTCCTCGGAGGCTTGCAGCCTCGCGCGCAGGGCCTCGGCGGCGGCTGCCTCGGCCAACCGTTCCTGCTCTTCCTGGCTCAACGCGCCTTCGGCATCGGCCAGCCGTTTCCGCAGGGCTTCGGCAGCGGCGGCCTCCCGCAGCCGCGCGGCCTCTTCGTCGGACAGCGCGGTTTCGGCACGGTCGAGGCTTGTCGACAGGTCCGCGATCTCCTGCTCGCTCGACTGCAGGCGGGCCAGGGCATCGGCAAGCGAGCTTTGCTGATCCTCGGTACGGGCGCGCAATTCAGCGACCAGCGCATCCATCGCTTCCCGCCGGGCGGCAGCAAGCCGCGCGGCCTCGGCCTGAGAGTCGATTTCGTCGCGCGCGGTGGCAAGGGCAAGCTGCAAGGCCTCCTGTTCGGTCTGCAGCTCTTCAAGATCGGCGGCCAGCGCCTCGCCCTGCTGCCTTGCTTCGTCACGCTCGGCCAGAAGCGACGCGACCTGCGCCTCAAAGGACGTGATCTGTGCCGTCTGCGCCGCCAGCTGATCGGCCTGGCTTTCGGTCTGCGCCGTCAGACTGGCAATCAGCGCCAACTGCTGTTCCGAGGTCGCCTCGGCCTCGCCCAGATCCGATTGGAGTGTCTCGACCTGTTCCTCGAGACGGAAGGCGCGCTGTTGTTCCAGTCCCAGCGCCTGGGCCAGCGCATTCATCTCGTTGCTCAGCTCATCAAGCTGGTTCTCCTGCCCGGTGATCGTCTCTCGCAGCATGAACTGCACGATCATGAAGATCGTCAGGACGAACATCAGCACCAGCAAGAGCGCAGTCATCGCATCCACGAAGCCGGGCCAGATATTGCCCGACATCCTGTTGACGGCGCGGCGGGTCAGGGCCATGGCCTTACCCCTTTCTCACCGGTGGACCGTCGCGGGCGATCTGACGCACTGTTCGGTTGAGTGCGCTGATATCGGTGCGCAGATCGGCCAGCGTCTCCTGGCGTCCCGCCGACATTTCCTCGAGAATCCGCAAAAGCTGAACGTCGATCGAGCGCAACCGCATCCGGCTTTCGGCATCCACATGCGCGCCGCTCTGATTGCCCTCTTCGAGCACTTCGACCAGCCGTTCCTGACCCTCTGCCACCCGCGCCAAAGCGGCGCCGGTCTGATCGGGACCTTCTAGCTTGCTGATCAGACCTTCAACGCCCTCGGCCAGCCGTTCAAGCCGCCCGTCAAGATTTGACCGGCTGGCATCGTTCTGCGCCTGCAGGCGCTGGAACGCTTCCATCTGCTCGGCCAGATGTTCCAGCAGCACACCCGTGGCGCCATGATCCAGCGCACCGTCGGCATCGCCGCCGGAAAAGCCGAGCCGCGTTATCGTGGACAGCCATTCCTCCAGCTCCCGGTAGAAACGGTTCTGCCCATGACTGGCGAAGAGTTCCAGCAACCCGACCACCAGCGACCCGGCAAGACCGAGCAGTGACGAGGCAAAGGCGATCCCCATCCCGCCCAACTGCTTTTCCAGCCCTGTCATCAGGCGCGAGAATATCTCGACGCCTTCCTCGCCTTCCTGCGGCGCCAGAGAGCGGATCGTCTCGACCACCGCCGGAACCGTGGTGGCGAGACCATAGAACGTGCCGAGCAGACCCAGGAAGATCAGAAGGCTCGTCAGATAACGCGTGATATCGCGCGCTTCGTCGATCCGGGTCGCCACGGAATCGAGGATCGAGCGCGCCGACGACGAGCTCATATGCATCCGGGCCCCTCGGCTGCGCAAGAGCGCGGCCAGCGGCGCCAGCAGGCGCGGCGGCGCGACCATGTCATGTCCGGGCCGGTTTGCGGCGAAGCCTTCGATCCAGCTGACCGAGCTGGTCAACTGGAACACCTGCCAGAAACAGGCGACCACGCCGATCAGGAAGACCAGCATGATGAAGCCATTCAGGTAGGGGTTGGCCAGAAAGACGGGCGCGACACGCGGAAAGGCGACATAGGCGCCAAAGCCGACAAGCGCCAGAACGATCAGCATGAAGGTGATCTGGCGGACAGGTTGGGCGAAAAAGAACTCGGCCTCGCGATCCGGCTGGTCCATGTGGACGTTTCCTGACCCTATTGTTGTTCCAGGCAGGATAGGGCCCATTGTGACGGCTGCCAACTACCGATTGTCAGGACGTTCCTGCCAGTTCCCGGACCCGGCGCGACAGCCAGTCGAGATCGGGATCGTGGATGCCCAGCTTGGCCAGATGCGCGGCGGTATTGTAAAGGTATTCGGCATTTGGCCCCCTTCCGCCGACGGCGTGGGCGATTATGCCGGCCTGCTCTTCCAGCGGCAGCCCGCCGCAATACTGAACATGGTCGGTATCGACGACGAAGGTCACCGCATCCACCTCGCGGCCATCGGTCAGGGTCAGCTGATGGGTCAGTTCAAGATAGGCCGAGGAGATCAGTTCCCGCTCGCGCAGATAGTCCAGTGTCGCGGTTTCGGTACCAGGCGTCACTCTCAGGGCCAGCCCCTCGCAACTGGCATGGCCAGCAGGATCGAGTGCCAGAACCAGACCCGGCGCCTCGGGGGTGCCGCGGTGATGGATCGACCGCATGCAGAAGCTGCGCGCAAACCCGTCCAGCCGTGCGATCGCCCGTTCGGCGCAATCGAAGCCCGGGTTCCACATCAGCGAACCGTAGCCGAACACCCATAATGATTGGTCAGTCATGCCTCTGGCCCTCTCCCGCGGGGGACTATAAACACGACCCGGCAGGCAGACGAAAGGGGCCGGAATGCGGATTTTGCTTGTTGTCGTTCTGCTTGTCGCCGCGGCCTGGGGCGGCTACTGGTTCATCGGCGCGCGGGCTGTCGAGAGCAGCCTTGCCAACTGGATCGAGGAACGGCGCGAAGAAGGTTGGGTCGCCGATTATTCCAGCCTCGAGACGCGCGGCTTCCCGAACCGTTTCGACACCACCATCACCGAACTGCATCTGGCCGACCCCGAAACCGGCCTGGCCTGGTCCGCGCCCGTCTTTCAGATCCTGGCGCTCTCCTACAGGCCCAATCACATCATCGCGGTCTGGCCCGGAGAGCAGACCGTCGCAACCCCCTTGCAACGGATCTCTGTCACCGCGGACACGTTCCGCGGTTCGCTCGTGCTGCAGCCCGATACCTCGCTGGAGCTTGACCGCGCCGTGGTGGAACTGTCGGACGTGAAGCTTGCCTCGACCGATGGATGGTCCGCCAGTCTGGAGAGCGGAAGCCTGGGCACGCGTCAGACCGTTGGCAGGCCAAACACGCATGACATTGGCTTTGACGCGGTAGGGCTGCGCCCGTCCCGCGATCTGCTCGACGCGCTCGACCCTTCCGGCAGCCTGCCACAGGTGTTCGACCGGATCCATATCGAGACGACCATTGCCTTCGATGCCCCTTGGAACCGCTTCGCAGTGGAAGACCGCCGGCCGCAGATCACCGCCTTCGACCTGAACCGGCTGGATGCGAAATGGGGCGGGATGGACCTTCAGGCGGCGGGCGAGCTGACGGTCGATGGCGCCGGCATTCCCACCGGGCGGATCACTGTACGGGCACGAAACTGGCGCGAGATGCTGGATGTCGCCGTGGCGACCGGGCTTGTCGCGGACGGGCTCGAAGGCGCGCTGGAGCGCGCGCTGGAGCTTCTGGCCGGCCTTTCCGGCAGCCCCGAGACGCTGGACGCGCCGCTGTCTTTCCAGAACGGCATCGTCACTTTCGGACCGATCCCGCTTGGTACCGCGCCACGGCTGGTCATCCGCTGATGGCGGCGCGGCCGGTCCTGTCGAACAGCGTTGCGCGCCGGGTCTTCCTTGATCGGCACGGGCTGGCAGCGGCACCTTCCGGCCCGGCGCGGGGTGCCGACCTTCTGGGCGTGATCCGCGATCTCGGCTTCGTGCAGGTCGACAGCATCAACACGGTCGAGCGGGCCCATCACATGATCCTTCATGCCAGGCGCACCGCATATCGCCCATCGCATCTGCGCCCGCTGCTGGAACGCGACCGCTGCCTGTTCGAGCATTGGACCCATGATGCGGCGGTCATCCCGACCGAGTTCTTCCCGCATTGGCGGCTGCGGTTCGATCGCGACGCGGAAGCGCTGAAGGCCCGGTGGAAGAACTGGCGGCGCGACGGGTTCGAGAGCCGCTTCGACGCCGTTCTTCAGCACATCCGGACCCATGGCCCCGCCGGCTCGGCCGATGTCGGCGAGGGCGAGACGCGCGGATCGGGCGGCTGGTGGGACTGGCACCCATCGAAGACCGCGCTGGAATACCTTTGGCGCAGCGGCCAGCTTTGCGTGACCCGGCGCGAGGCGTTCCGAAAGGTCTACGACCTGACCGAGAATGTCATGCCGGACGCGGTTCATGCAGATCGCCCCGATCCGCAGGAAACCGTCGCCTGGGCCTGCGCCTCGGCGCTCGACCGGCTCGGATTCGCCACTGCAGGCGAGATCGCGGCCTTCTGGGCCAAGGTCACTCCTGCCGAGGCCCGCGACTGGTGCGCCCAAGAAATCGCGGCACGCCGGCTTATCGAGATCGAGGTGACCGGCGCTGACGGCGCGCTCCGCCGCTCATTCGCGCGGCCCGAACTGCCAGAGGTCCAGGATCCGCCCGACCCGCCGGGGATGATCCGCATCCTGAGCCCGTTCGACCCCGCCCTGCGCGACCGCAACCGCGCCGAACGCCTGTTCGGCTTCTTCTACCGGATCGAGGTCTTCGTCCCGGCGGCAAAACGGCAATACGGATACTATGTCTTTCCCGTCCTGGAGGGCGACCGGCTGATCGGCCGGATCGACATGAAATGCGACCGTGCAGAGGGACGCCTGAATGTCACGGCCTTCTGGCCCGAAGCGGGAATTCCGCTCGGCAAGGGTCGGATGCAACGGCTGGAAGCGGCGCTTGACCGAACCGCCCGGCTTGCGGGCGTTCAGGAGGTGGAGTTCGCGAAGGGATGGCGCCGCGTCTAGCGGCAGTAGCTTCCGCTGCGGTAGCGTGCCGTGTCGAAATGGAAGTGATCCTGGTGGAACCGGTTGGCATTCGGTCCCAGCACGGTTCCGAACGGTCCGCAGGCCGCTTTGTGCATCGCCTTCAGCACCTTGCCCTGCGCCGCGTCGCGCCAGCCATTCAGAACCGAGATCGCCGCACCGTTTCTCAGGATGATCGCCGAGATGTCGATGGCATGCCCCTTGCCATGTTCGGAAATCTTCCGTCCCTTCTGATTGTTCCGTGTCCGGCAGGAGTAATGGGCGGCCACCTTCAGCGCGCCGATGCCGCCGCCCAGCCGCCCGACACTTGGCTTCGCGCCGCGGACCACCCAGGTGTTGAGAGCCTGCGCAGTAGTGCAGTCCATGACCGCCGGGGTTGTCAGCAAGACACCATCCACCGAGGTGACCTTGACCGGCTCGGCCACACCGCAGCCCTTGATCCGCCCGGCGATCGGCGCAAGCTTCACGCCGTCAATTCCCTTTACCCCGCAAAGTGCGCCCTTGACGCCCTGAGTGATCACCGGGGCGGGCTGGGTCTGCACCGCCGATGCTTGCGCGACCCTCTGGACCTTCAGGTCCTCCGGCCGGCCTTCGGGCCGGATCGAGCGGAGAACGGCAGCCCGACTGGCGACCAGAACGATCGTTTCCGGCGCTGTGTGCCGTGCGGCTTCAGGGGCCGGCCGCGTGCGCGGACGCATCAGGTCGGTCGCCATGCGCCCGACTTCTACATCGCCCTGGGTCGTGTCGCCCTCTGGCCGCGGCTCGGGCCGAAGCGATGAACCGGGCGCATCCGCCAAGACGGTCGAAGCCGCCAATCCGGCCAGAAAAACGGTCATGACAGTAAACCGACGCATCATGGCTTGCTTCCTCCACGTCCAAAATCGGGTGCGGCGGTGTCCTGCCCCGCCTGGATGATCCCCCGCCGGATCGCCCGGGTGCGGGTGAAATAGTCGAACAAATGGTCGCCATCCCCGGTCCTGATCGCGCGCTGCAAGGCGAAAAGCTCTTCGGTGAAGCGGCCAAGGATTTCCAGCGTCGCATCCCTGTTGGTCAGGAACACGTCGCGCCACATCGTCGGGTCCGAGGCGGCGATGCGGGTGAAATCGCGAAAGCCGGCCGCGGAATACTTGATGACCTCGGTGTCGGTCACGCGGCGCAGGTCGTCGGCGACCCCGACCATCGTATAGGCGATGAGGTGCGGCGCGTGGCTGGTCACGGCCAGAACGAGGTCGTGGTGGTCTGCATCCATCACGTCGACATGGGCGCCCAACGCCTCCCAGAAGCGGGTCAGACGGGCGAGCGCCTGAGTATCTGTCGCCTCATCCGGCACCAGAAGACACCAGCGATTGTCAAAGAGTTCGGCAAAACCCGATCGGGGCCCGGAATGCTCGGTTCCTGCCAGCGGGTGACCGGGGATGAAATGGACGTTTTCCGGCATGTGCGGTGCGACGGCCTCGATCACCGCGCGTTTCACCGAGCCCACGTCGGTCACCGTGGCTCCGGCTTTCAGATGCGGGCCGATGGCCCTTGCCACGTCTTCCATCGCACCGACCGGCATGGCCAGAACGACCAGATCGGCATCCTTCACGGCCTCGGCCAGATCATCCACGACACTGTCGCACAACCCGATTTCGCGCGCCGTATCGCGCGTTTCGGCAGAGCGGGCATAGCCGACCACATGGCCCGCGATCTCTCCCCGGTTCATCGCCCAGTGCATTGACGAGGCGATCAGGCCCAGACCGATCAGGGCGACGCGGTCGTAAATCACACTCATCCGCGCGCCTCTTTGAAAGCGGCGATGGCATGCGCGACGCGACGGCAACTGCTTTCGTCGCCGATGGTGATGCGCAGGCAGTACGGCAGCTTGTAACCCGCGACGCGACGGACGATCAGCCCTTGCGATTGCAGATAATCGTCGCAGGCCTCCGCTTCTTCCCGGTCGTGAAACCGGGCGAGGATGAAGTTGGCGCAGGACGTGTCCGACGGGATCCCGAGTTCCGCCAGCGCCTCGGCCAGCCAGACCCGCAGCCGCGCGTTCTCGGTCCGGCATTTCGCCGCATAGTCCCGGTCACGGATCGCGGCCTCGGCGGTTTCAAGTTGGGTGGCGGACAGGTTGAACGGCCCGCGAACCCGGTTCAGGACGTCGATGATCGGTTGCGGTCCGTAACCCCAGCCGATGCGCAGGCCGCCAAGACCGTAGAGCTTCGAGAAGGTCCGGGTCATCACCACGTTGTCGCGCCGCTCGATCAGTGCCGCGCCGCCGTCGAAACCCTCGACGTAATCGGCATAGGCGCCATCGAGCACCAGGATCGCCTGCGGCGGCAGGCCATCGGCCAGCCGCGCGACCTCGTTGCCGCCGATCATCGTGCCGGTGGGATTGGCGGGGTTGGCGATGAAGACAAGCCGGGTGCGTTCGGTGCAGGCGGCCAGGATCGCATCCACGTCCACGACCCTCTCGCGCTCGCGCACCTCGACCGGCGTCGCGCCGGCGGCAAGGGTCGAAATCCGGTACATCGAGAAGCCATGTTCGGTATGGATCACCTCGTCGCCCGGACCGGCATAGGCCTGGCAGAGAAAGGTGATGATCTCGTCCGACCCGGCGCCGCAGATGATCCGGTCGGCATCCAGACCATGCACCTCGGCGATGGCCCGGCGCAGCGCCGCATGGTCGGTCGAGGGATAGCGGTGCAGCTTGTGCACGGTCTTCGCAAAGGCCTCGCGGGCTTTCTGGCCGGGGCCGAACGGGTTCTCGTTCGACGACAGCTTGACGACTTCCGCGACCCCTTCGACATGGCTCGCGCCGCCCTGATAGGGCGCAATTTCCATGATGCCGGGTTGGGGCGTTATCGTCTGGTTCATGTCGGAGGCCCTTGCAGTCCGGGGTCTTCTAGCGGCCTCGGCTGGCCATGGCCAGATGTTTCACCGCTGCGGAACTGCCAGGGGTCGCTTTCGTCGATATCCTCGGGGAACAAAGCCGGGCGGTCGGTCAGCGGCGTCCAGTCGGTGTAATGCGCCTCGACCGGGCCAAGATAGGGGCGCTGCACCTCAAGGCACCGGGCGTGGTCCATCTCGTCGGTCTCGACGATGCCCGCATCCGGGTTTTCCAGCGCCCAGACCATGCCGGCCAGAACCGCAGAGCTGACCTGAAGACCCGTCGCGTTCTGCTCTGGCGCAAGTTCGCGCGCCTCGGCGTTCGACAGGCGCGATCCGTACCACAGGGCGTTCCTGTCATGCCCGTAAAGCAGCACGCCCAATTCGTCGATCCCGTCGACGATCTCCTCGGGCTCGAGAATGTGGTGAACCTCCTGGATCTGGTTCGAGCCGAACATCTCGTGCAGCGAAAGAACCGCGTCGTCGCAGGGGTGGTAGGCGTAGTGGCAGGTCGGGCGAAACTCCGGCTTGGCCGGATCGCCGACGGTGTAGTAGTCGGCAATTGAAATCGCCTCGTTGTGGGTGACGAGGTAGCCGAATTGCGGCCCGGGCGTCGGGCACCAGGTCCGCACGCGGGTGTTTGCGCCGGGCTGGGCCAGCCAGATCCCTGCCTGACAGCCCTTGGTGTAGCCGCTGGCATTCTCTGGCATCCACTTCTCGTGCGTGCCCCATCCCAACTCGGCAGGCTGGAAGCCCTCGGCGATGAAACCCTCTACCGACCAGGTGTTGACGAAATGCCCCGGCGCGCGGGGTTCGAGCCGTACCTGGGTGTCGCGCTCGGCGATGTGAACCCCCTCGACGCCAAGGGACTGCATCAGCTTCGACCAGCCCCCGCGGTCGGTCGGCGGTGTTGCATCCCGCCCCAGATCGCCCGCAAGGATCAGCAGTGCCTCTTTGACAAACCAGCTGACCATGCCGGGATTGGCGCCGCAGCATGACACTGCCGTCGTTCCCCCGGGATTCGCCGCAGCCTCGTCCCGGACTGCTTGCCGCAACGCGTAGTTGGTGCGGGCGGCGTTGTCCTCGGTGTCGAAATAATAGCCGGCCCAGGGCTCCACGACCGTGTCGATGTAAGGCACGCCCATCTCGCGGCAGATACCATCATGTCGAGCGACGAGGTATCGACCCAGAGGTTGACGCAGAACCCCTTCCTTCTTCGAAGATCCCGCCAAGTACCTCGCGGTAGTTATCCGCTGGTCAGCGCCACCTGCAGATGCCGGACCCCGCGCGCGGTCAGATCGCGGGCGACGGCCTTGTTCGGTTCGATGACGATCAGCTTGTCGCGGTCGAAATCGAAATGCCGTTCGATCAGCGGCAGTGTGCCACGGCCGATCGAGCCATAGCCGATCAGGACGATCGGCCCTTCGATGCGGTGATAGACGGGATGGGATGCGGCCATGATGCGGGTCCTTTCGGGTTTTCCGAGGCTGGTCGGCCCCTGAAACGAGAAAGGCCGCGCCGGTTCGGCGCGGCCCCGTAAGACGGTCGGTCAGAGACCTTAGTTCTTGGCGTAATATTCGACGACGAGGTTCGGTTCCATCATCACCGGATAGGGCACGTCGCCCAGCGAAGGCGTGCGGACGAACGTCGCGGTCATCTTCGAATGGTCGACATCCAGATAATCGGGCACATCACGCTCGGCCAGACCGGCGGCTTCCAGCACCATCGCGATCTGCTTGGACTTGTCGCGAACCTCAATCACGTCGCCTTCCTTGACGCGGTAGGACGCGATGTTGACGCGGGTGCCGTTCACCTTGACATGGCCATGGTTCACGAACTGGCGCGCGGCGAAGACGGTCGGCACGAACTTGGCGCGGTAGACGACGGCGTCCAGACGGCGTTCCAAGAGACCGATCAGGTTCTCGCCGGTATCGCCCTTGACGCGCTCGGCCTCGGCATAGATGCGGCGGAACTGCTTTTCGGTGACATCGCCGTAATAGCCCTTCAGCTTCTGCTTGGCGCGCAGCTGCAGGCCGAAGTCGGAAAGCTTGCCCTTGCGGCGCTGGCCGTGCTGGCCGGGGCCGTATTCGCGGCGGTTGACCGGGGATTTCGGACGACCCCAGATGTTCTCGCCCATCCGGCGGTCGATCTTATACTTGGCAGACGTGCGTTTGGTCACGGCTGATCTCCTTCTCTGTGGCCCGTATCGGGCGGTATGAAGGGCGTTGTCCTCTGACCCGCAGGCCCGACAGGCTTCCCCTTGCGGGGTCCACCAACACCAATATGAAACGAACCGGCCACGTTGCCGGGCCGGAACAGGGGGCGCTTATACCCCGCGCAAGAGCAGAGTCAACAGCCCGCTAACGGTTCTGATACTGCAGCAGGCTGGCCTCGGCCCGGTTGAGCATGCGTCGAACCGGCATCCCGTATGTCCCGGGATCGCGCCGCAAGTCCGGCAGGCAGTCGAAAAGCCGGTTCTGCTGTTCCCTCTCGATCACGTCCAGCGCCGCAAGACCGGGATTGAAGCTCTCGGTTTCGATCCCGTTCGCCCAGACGATCTGATGCGAAGGCAACATAAGGTGAATGTAGGTAACGCTGCGCATCGAATGATCTATGGTGATCGTCGCGTCGTTCAGCAGGTCGCGTGCGGCCACGAGAACCTCTTCGGTATTGAAGAGCACCTGCGACATCGGTCCTTTCACCAAGATGCGGTGATCGGGCGAGACGACGAGGTCGGCATCCGGTTCGTCCTGCCCCAACACGTTGGCGCGCAGCCGGACGGGTCTCAGATGCGGCAGGGCATGCATCCGTGCGCCGCTGATCTGCCGCCTGCCGATCCAGACCACGGGCTGATCACCGTCATCCTTGGTCGAGACCCAATCACCTTCTTCCAGCTCTTCGACCGGACAAGGACCATTCGGGGTTGCAATCCGCGTGCCGGGCGTAAAACATATCGTTCCCTGGGCGCGGCCGGTTTCCGGCCCCGATATCAAGGGCGAAAGTCGCGTGCCAACGACCCAAAGATCGGTATCTGCGGGCGGCACGTCGTCCGCGAACGACAAAAGCGGAGGGGTGTCGTCGTTGCGAAGCAGGGTCACGCGATAGATGCGGTTTCCGTCGGTAATATCAAACCCGGCCTCGAGGAAGGCGCCGTCATCCTCTTGATCCCGTGTGACATTGCTTTCGAGCGACGGCGTTCCCAGCATTGGCCGCAGATTGGCCGCCGCGCGCCTGTGAACATCCTCGGACCCTTCGGCCCGGTCGAGTATCGGAACGTCTCGGGGCGCGCCGATGCGAGACGCCGAGCCGGTCCAACGCCAGACCGCCCCGGCGGCCAAAGCACCGATCGGCGGCGCGCTCAGCGCGTCGATCTCAGTCTGCATCCATGAAATTACGAATGTGCCAAGAGAGCCCATTTTCATGCCTGTTCACCTGCCGTTTGTTCTTTTTGTTAACGAAAGGTTAACAGCAGGCGGATGCGAATGGAATCCCTGCCCGCAGAAAACCATGCCGGTGGGGCCTTTTGATCGCAGAGGGGGCTACGCCAGCGCGGCAATTGGCATTGCCGCGGGTCCGATGTCGGCGGCCTCTACCGAAGCCGCCGTCCGCATCGGAACGATGCAAACTAAAGCGTTTTCAGAGCATTATCGCCATATGGCATATGCTGACCGCGGCCGAAAGGTCACCCGCATTTCGAGTAGCCGCAATTGGCGCAAGTCATGCAGCCTTCGACCATCCGCATCTCGAATTGACCGCAGCTTGGACAGGCCTTGCATCTGGGCAGGTCGGAATTGACCGCCATCGGCGCGCGGATCGGATTTCAGGCCCATGCCCCTCGCCTTCGATGAACCCGATCGAAACCAGGTGCTTCTCGATCACGCCACCGATCGCGGCCAGGATCGAGGGGATGTATTTGCCCTGCATCCAGGCACCGCCGCGCGGGTCGAATACTGCTTTCAGTTCCTCGACCACGAAACTCACGTCGCCGCCGCGCCGGAACACCGCGCTGATCATCCGGGTCAGCGCCACGGTCCAGGCGAAATGCTCCATGTTCTTGGAGTTGATGAAGACCTCGAAGGGGCGGCGGCGGCCATTGATGCATCACGTCGTTGATGGTGATGTAGATCGCATGTTCGCTGTCGGGCCATTTCAGCTTGTAGGTATTGCCCTCAAGCTGCTGCGGCCGGTCGAGCGGTTCGGACATGTAGATCACGTCGCCATGGGGGGTTGGGGTTCGGCAAGGTTGGTCGTTGCGATTCGGGGTAGGTTCGCTATGCCGAAGCACCAGCTTGCACTTCACACTTCGGCGGCTTGTGCGAGTCTTAAATCGCGCTTTTCGTTCAGGATTTGACCAACTGCCTGTTCGGTGCATAAACTCGGCCGGCGCGCCGTCTCGCTGCCTTCGCTGACCGACAGGACCGAACACGCTCCCCGTCACATCATTCGGCCGATAGGTCGTGCATCCCTTGCAGCCCGTATCCCATGCCTGAAGATAGACATCCTTGAAATCGCCGAAGGAAATGTCCTCCGGGCAATTGATGGTCTTGGAAATCGAACTGTCGACCCATTTCTGCGCGGCGGCCTGCATCTTCACATGGTCCGACGGGGTCAGGGTCTGGGCGTTGACGAAATAGTCGGGCAGCGGCATCGCCGAACTTGTCGCGCCACATCTGCACCGCGTAATCGACCACCTCCTCTTCGGTCCGCGACCCGTCCTTCTGCAACACCTTGCGGGTATAGGCATAGGCAAAGACCGGCTCGATCCCGCTTGACACATTGCCGGCGTAAAGGCTGATCGTCCCGGTCGGCGCGATCGAGGTCAGCAACGCATTGCGGATGCCGTGCTTTTTCACCGCCTCGCGCACATCCTTGTCCATCTGCTGCATGTTGCCCGAGGCCAGATATTTCCCGGCGTCAAACAGCGGAAAGGCGCCCTTTTCTTCCGCCAGATCGCACCGACGCCAGATAGGCGGCGCGGGCGATCGCGTGCAGCCAGTCCTCGGTCTGACGCGCCGCCTCCTCCGACCCATAGCGCAGCCCCAGCATCAGCAGCGCATCCGCCAGCCCGGTAACGCCCAGCCCGATCCGCCGCTTGGTCCGCGCCTCCTCGGCCTGTTGCGGCAGCGGGAACCGCGACACGTCCACCACGTTGTCCATCATCCGCACCGCCACCGCGACCAGATCGTCCAGCGCCGCCTCGTCCAGTTGCGCCGCCGTCCTCGAACGGTCGCCGACCAGCCGCGCGAGGTTGATCGACCCCAGCAGGCAGGCGCCATAGGGCGGCAGGGGCTGCTCGCCGCAGGGGTTGGTCGCGGCGATGGTCTCGCAATAGTACAGGTTGTTCAGCTGGTTGATGCGGTCGATGAAGATCACGCCCGGCTCGGCATAATCATAGGTCGAGCGCATGATCCGGTTCCACAGATCGCGCGCCTCGACCGTGTGATAGACCTTGCCGTCAAAGACCAGATTCCAGGACTTGTCGGCCTTCACCGCCTCCATGAACGCATCCGTCACCAGAACGGACACGTTGAAATTCCGCAACCGCGCCGCATCCGACTTGGCGGTGATGAAATCCTGGATGTCCGGATGATCGCAGCGCATCGTCGCCATCATCGCGCCGCGCCGCGATCCCGCCGACATGATCGTGCGGCACATCGCGTCCCAGACATCCATGAAGCTCAGCGGCCCCGAGGCATCCGCCGCCACGCCCTTCACATCCGCGCCTTTGGGCCGGATCGTCGAGAAATCATATCCGATGCCGCCACCCTGCTGCATGGTCAGCGCGGCCTCTTTCAGCCCGTCGAAAATGCCGGCAAGACTGTCGGGGATCGTGCCCATGACGAAACAGTTGAACAGAGTCACCGACCGGTCTGTGCCCGCGCCCGCGGTGATACGGCCGGCGGGAAGGTATTTGAAATCCTCCAGCGCGCCGTAGAACCGATCTTCCCACGCCGCCGGGTCATTCTCGACCGACGCCAATGACCTCGCGATCCGCCGCCAGCTGTCCTCGACCGTCTCATCCACCACCGTTCCATCGGCCTTCTTCAGGCGATACTTCATATCCCAGATCTGTTCGGCGATTGGGGCGGAAAATCGGCTCATCTTGTTCCTTTGCTGTTTTGGTTGAGACAGCGGGACTTGAACCCGCAACCTCCCCATCGTAGCTTTCTAAGTGTCAAACTGAGAATGCCGCTCGAAAACGGGGTGCTCTATCCGATTGAGCTATGCCTCGAATCAAATTTAACCACCTGGACCGATTGAAGGAAAGGTTAATATGCGATTGTTCATGATAGGTTAATCGATAGGATACATACCATATCTTGGGGTCATCTTTGGCGCAATATATAAATCTGGTGAAGCTCTGCGTGGGCGCGGACAGCGTCGAGGACCTGATCGACTGGCACCGCACCCATCCCTCGCCGTTCCCGACAGGCGAGCGTCGCCACGTCACCCGCATGTGGCCACGCCGCGAAGAAGAGCTGCTGAACGGCGGTTCGCTCTACTGGGTCGTCAAGGGTGCGATCCTGTGCCGCCAGCCCATCGTCCGCCTCGACAAGGTCGAAGGCAAGGACGGCATCCTGCGCTGCGGCATCATCATGGACCCCGAGGTGATCCGCACCGAAGCGGCGCCGCGCCGTCCGTTCCAGGGCTGGCGCTATCTGGCGCAAGAAGACGCACCGCGCGACCTGCGCAAATCCCGAGAGACGGAATCCTCACTGCCGACTGAACTCAGCCAGGCGCTGGCGGATATCGGCGTCAGGTAGGCAACAGTATCGGGCGCAGCCGTTCGACCAGGGCCGCATGGCCGCTTTCCGGAAAATGATGGACATGCCAGCCGCATGCCTCGGCGCCCGCGACGTTTTCGGGATGGTCATCGACCAGCAGGATTTCGTGCGGATCAAGCGTCAGCGCTTCCTCGATCTTGCGGAAATAGCCGGCATCCGGCTTGGCGACCCTCATCCTTGCCGAGGAAAACACCGCATCCATCTTGTGGGCGAAACCCATCTCGGTCTCGATATAGCAGGTGCGCCGATCCTCGTTGTTGGTCGCTATGACCTGCCGGAGCCCCGCCTGCCGGACTTCGGCAACCAGGCCCATCATGTCCGGGCAGGGCTTGGCATCCGCCTCGAACCAGAACTTCAGGATCTCTTCAACATCTCCGGCATAACCGACCTGCCTCTGCCAGTCGCGCAGATGGTCCATCACGTCGCGCTCGCCGCGCATCACCGGCCAGAAATCCCCAAAGACCAGCCGGGCGAACTCGGCGCCGTCGATGCCGAAGGTCTCGGTCAGGCGGTCCTGCCAGATAAAGCGGCCGTTTTCGATCCCACGGTTCAGGACTCCGTCAAAATCCCAGGCGATGCAGCGAATGCCATCCATGAAAAGTCTCCTATGTCAGGCCCAGCCGTGTCACAAGGGCGCTGCACAAGGCGCGATCCGTGTCCGTCAAGTCGGCCTTGCGTGCGCGGTAAAGCGTTGCCTGCGACTTCAGTATGACACCATCGGCCAGCATCTTCAGATGGTTCGCCCGCAACGTCTCGCCCGTCGAGGTGATATCGGCGATCGCTTCTGCTGTCTCGTTCTTGACGGTGCCTTCCGTCGCACCCTGACTGTCGACCAGCTGGTAATCCGCGACGCCGTTGTCACGCAGGAAATCCCGCACCAGCCGGTGGTACTTGGTCGCGATCCGCAACCGGAATCCGTGCCGCGCACGGAACTGCGCAGCCGCCGCATCCAGATCCTCCAGCGTGTTGACATCGACCCAGGCGGTCGGCACCGCAAGGATCAGGTCGGCATGGCCGAAGCCCAGACCGGCCAAGGGTTCGACCTGAAGATCCCAGGCCGCAAGCCTGTCCTGCACCAGGTCCGATCCGGTGACGCCTAGATGGATACGCCCGGTAGCCAGCTCGCGCGGAATTTCGCCGGCAGAAAGCAGCACCAGTTCGACATCCGCGATACCGTCGACCGCGCCGGCATATTCGCGGCTGCTGCCCGCCAGGCGCAGCCCGATGCCGCGCGCGCCGAACCAGTCGAAGGTCTTTTCCATCAGCCGCCCCTTGGACGGCACGCCCAGCTTGACCGCCATCAGTCCGCCCCCCGCAGCGCCAACACCAGCGCGGGCCGGATCACGCCGCCGACAGCAGGGATCGAGCGGCCCTGCCCCAGCACCCGGGTCAGCGCGTCATAGCGACCGCCGGTCGCGACCGGCGGCAGGTCGGGTCGCGCCGGATCGGAGAACCCGAACACGAACCCGTCGTAATATTCCATCGAGCTGCGCCCGTGGCTCGCCTCGAAATCCAGCGCCGCGACATTGATGCCACGCCGGTCGAGCGCCTCCAGCCGCCGCGCCATGCGCGTGACGGCATCGCCGATCGCGGGCAGGTCGACCGAGATATCGCGCAGATGTTCCAGCGCGTCGGGCGCCTTGGCGCGAAGCCGCAGGATGTCGTCCAGCAGGTCCACCTCGGCGGCGCTGATCGGCGGATGGGCGGCATCCTCGCGCAGGGTCTCGATGCGCTCGGCGATCTCCTGTCGGGTCCGAAGCCCGATCAGCGGCTCGGCGCGGGCCAGCGGATCGCTCTCGGCCAGCAGCGCCGCGCGGGCAGGCGGCACCGCTGCCCGTCCCCCGAACCGGTCGAGCAGGGCGCGGAACCGCCGGGGTCGCCAGACGTGCCGCGCCAGTGCCGCCTTGCGCCGGTCGGTTGTTGACAGGCCCCCCACCGCCGCCATCAGGATACCCATGTCGCCGGTTGTGGCCTTGAGGTTCAGCGGCGCGAGCAATTCGGCGAAAAGCGCGTAAACCTCGGCATCCGCGGACGCCGGATCGGTGCGGTCGAATACCTCGTAGCCGACCTGGATGTATTCCCGCGCCCGCTCGCTTTCGCTTTCCTGACGGCGGAAGACTTCACCCATATAGGTATAGCGCGCCGGTTCCGCGCCGCCCTCCATATGCATCTGCACCACCGGAACGGTGAAGTCGGGGCGCAGCATCTGCTCGCCGTTCAGCGGATCATGGGTGACGAAGGCGCGGGCGCGGATATCCTCGCCGTAAAGGTCCAGAAGCACGTCGGCGGGCTGCAGGATGCCGGTCTCGACCGCGATCGCGCCGGCCTCCAGAAACCGCGCCTGAAGCCGTTCGGCCTCTGCCCGCACCTCGGCCCTGGCCGGCATCAGCGCTCGCCCGACAGGATGCGCCGGACTTCGGCGACCAGATCGGCGCGCTTCACTTCGAACTGCGCCGGCTGGGCCTTCCATTCCTCATGTGTCGCCTCGGCGGCGATCTTCGCCCCCAGCACCAGATCCTTGATCTGCACGACACCCGCCGCCTTTTCGTCGCCGCCTTCGATGATGGCGACCGGAGAATTCCGCCTGTCCGCGTATTTCAGCTGGTTGCCGAAGTTCTTCGGGTTGCCCAGATAAACCTCGGCGCGAATGCCGGCATTGCGCAACTCCGCCACCATCGCCTGGTAATCGGCCATCCGGTCGCGATCCATCACGGTCACGACGACCGGCCCCGTGCTGTCGCCGCCGATGCGCCCCTTGGCCTGCAAAGCCGCCAGCAGCCTGTCGACGCCGATCGAAATCCCCGTCGCCGGCACTTCCTGCCCGGTGAAGCGTTTCACGAGGTCATCATAACGCCCGCCGCCTGCAACGCTGCCGAATTGCCGAGGACGGCCCTTCTCGTCAGTGATTTCGAAGGTCAGCTCGGCCTCGAAAACCGGGCCGGTATAATAGCCGAGGCCGCGTACGACGGATGGGTCGATGACGATGCGGTCGGGACCGTAGCCCTGGGCGGCGAGGAGGGTGGCGATGGTTTCGAGTTCGCTGACGCCTTCTTCGCCCAATGCTGACCTGCCGACGGCGTCACGCAGATTTCCTATGGTCCTCACGTTCGTATCGCCTTTGGATACAAGGAATGCTACGACCACTTCTGCGGCATCCGCAGTCAAGCCAACGCCTTCAATTTTGGCTCCCGACGCGTCCATCCTGCCGTCGGTCAAGAGTGCTATGACGCCTTCAACACCCACCTTGTCGTACTTATCGACTGTTCGCAAAACAGCATCGTGAACATCGCTATCCATGAGAATGCTGGCAACTACTCCCTGCGTGATCCAATGCTCAATGTTGTCGTCCGTAATACCCTTTTGGATGTCTGCGATTGGTAGTTTAAAAACGTTCTCCAAAACCCCATTCAAAACCTTCCGGTTATTCACCCGGATGATGTAATCCCCGCGCGGAATCCCCACCGCCTCCAGCGTATCGGCCAGCATCGCGCAGATCTCGGCATCCGCCGCCACGCTGCCTGACCCCACCGTGTCCGCGTCGCACTGGTAGAACTGCCGGAACCGCCCCGGCCCCGGCTTCTCGTTGCGCCAGACCGGGCCCATTGCATAGCGGCGATAAGGCGTCGGCAGGTCGTTGCGGTGCTGGGCATAGACGCGGGCCAAGGGCGCGGTCAGGTCATAGCGCAGCGCCAGCCAGTCGCCCGGCTTCTCGCCCTCGGCATCCTCCTGCCAGGCGAAGACGCCTTCGTTCGGGCGGTCGACATCCGGAAGGAACTTGCCCAGCGCCTCGACCGTCTCGACGGCGGAACTTTCCAGCGCGTCGAAGCCGTAACGGTGGTAAACCTCGGCGATCCGGTCCAGCATGGCCTTGCGTTCGGTCACTTCCGCACCGAAATAGTCACGGAAGCCCTTGGGCGTCTCGGCCTTGGGCCGGGGCTGCTTCTTGTCCTTTGCCATCGCTCGGCTGCCTCGCGGATAGGAGTCGCCGGGCGGTCTAGCGCAGGGGCCGGTAGGGGGCAAGCGGGCTGACCCGAACAGGAGGACCGCGATGGAAGACCGGATATTCAAGCTCGAGGAACAGCTCGCGCATCTGACCCGCGTGACCGAAGACCTGTCGGACATCGTCGCCCGGCAGGAGGCGCAGATCGAACAGCTGCTGCGGCGGCAGGCGATGCTGATGGAGCGCGAGGCGGAACGCGAGGTGCAGGAAGGCGGCACCGTGCCCTTGGCCGACCAGCGTCCGCCGCATTGGTAACGCCTAGATATCCTCGACCATTACGACGCCGCCGAGCGACTTGATCGCGCCCTTGATCTGCGGATTGAGCGCGAACTGGGCGTCGGGCGTCACATCGTATTCAGCGCCGGACATGCGATCCGAGACGCAGAATGTCAGTGGCCCGCGAGAGCGGGCCCGGCCATCCGCCATCCGATCCAGCAGCGACTTGACGCTGAAGATCGCCGCCTCGTCTTCAATGAAGACCTTCAGCCCCATGCCGGCGCCACCCGTGGCGACCGAGTCGATCGGCGTGATCGCCCTTGCCAGCAGCTTCAGCTGTTCGGTTTCCATCGTCGCCTCGACGGTCAGTACGACATTGGCGCCGGTTTCCAGATGGTCCCGCGCCGCTTCGAGCGTGTCGGAAAACACCGTCACCTCGTAAAGTCCGGTCGGGTCGGAAAGCTGAACGAAGGCGAAGCGGTTGCCGCGCGCCGACTTGCGTTCCTGCCGGCCGCTGATCGCACCCGCCATCTTCGCGACATGCGGTGCGCGCTCGGCCTGCGCGGCCACCTCGGCCAGCGTCATGATGCCCTGCCGTTTCAGCGGCGCCATGTAATCGTCCAGAGGGTGGCCCGACAGGTAGAACCCGACGGCCTTGTGCTCCTCGACCAGCCGCTCGTTCGGCAGCCAGTCCTCGACCGGCGACAGGCGCGGCTCCGGCAGGTCATCCCCCGCCTCGCCGAACAGGGAAACCTGCGAAGAGTTGCGCTGATCGTGGATCGCGGCGGAATAGTTCACCAGCGCATCGAGACTGTCGAACACCCGACGGCGGTTGCGGTCCAACTCGTCGAACGCGCCGGACCGCGCCAGCATCTCCATTGGCCGCTTGCCGATCCGCTTGAGATCCACGCGCCGGGCGAAGTCGTAGAGGTTGACGAACGGCTTCACCCCCCGCGCCTCCGTGATCAGCCGCATCGCGTCGGCGCCCACATTCTTCAGCGCGCCGAGGGCATAGACGACGCAGCCGTTTGACACGCTGAACGTCGCTTCCGATCGGTTGACGCAAGGCGGCACGATCTCGATCTCCAGCCCGCGCCGGACCTCCTCGGCATAGGTCGCCAGCTTGTCGGTCAGATGGATATCGCAGTTCATCACCCCGGCCATGAACTCGACCGGATGGTTCGCCTTCAGCCAGGCGGTCTGGTAGCTGACCACGGCATAGGCGGCGGCGTGGGACTTGTTGAAGCCGTAATTGGCGAACTTTTCCAGAAGGTCGAACACCTCGCTGGCCTTCTTCGCCTCGACCCCGTTCGCCTTCGCGCCCTCGACGAATTTCGGGCGCTCCTTGGCCATTTCCTCGGCGATCTTCTTGCCCATCGCGCGGCGCAAAAGGTCGGCGCCGCCCAGCGTGTAGCCCGCCATCACCTGCGCGATTTCCATCACCTGTTCCTGATAGACGATGATGCCTTGGGTTTCCTCAAGGATATGGTCGATCAGCGGATGGATGGATTCCAGCGGCTTGAGCCCATTTTTGACCTCGCAATAGGTCGGAATGTTCTCCATCGGGCCGGGGCGGTAAAGCGCGACCAGCGCCACGATATCCTCGATGCAGGTTGGCTTCATCCGCCTGAGCGCGTCCATCATGCCCGAGCTTTCCACCTGGAACACGGCGACCGTCTTGGCGCTGGCGTAGAGCTGGTAGGTCTTTTCGTCATCCAGCGGGATCAGGCTGATATCGATATCGACGCCGCGCTCTTTCAGCAGGTCCAGCGCGTTCTGGATCACCGTCAAGGTCTTGAGACCCAGGAAGTCGAACTTGACCAGTCCAGCGGCTTCCACCCATTTCATGTTGAACTGGGTGGCGGGCATGTCCGAGCGTGGATCCTGGTAAAGCGGCACCAGTTCGTCCAGCGGCCGGTCGCCGATCACCACGCCGGCGGCATGGGTCGAGGCGTTACGCAACAGCCCCTCGACCTGCATCCCGTACTTCAGCAGCCGGTCGACAACCTCTTCGTTCTTCGCCTCTTCCCGCAGACGCGGCTCGTCGGCCAAGGCCTTTTCAATGCTGACCGGCTTGACCCCTTCTACCGGGATCATTTTCGACAGCCGGTCCACCTGGCCATAGGGCATCTGCAAGACCCGCCCCACGTCGCGCACCGCCGCCTTCGACAGAAGCGCGCCGAAGGTGATGATCTGGGCCACCTTCTCGCGGCCATACTTCTCTTGCACGTATTGGATCACCTCCTCCCGGCGATCCATGCAGAAGTCGATGTCGAAATCGGGCATCGAGACGCGTTCGGGGTTCAGGAACCGCTCGAACAACAGGCTGTAGCGCAGCGGATCGAGATCGGTGATCGTGAGCGCATAGGCCACCAGCGACCCCGCGCCGGAACCGCGCCCCGGCCCGACCGGAATGTCATGGTCCTTGGCCCATTTGATGAAATCCGCGACGATCAGGAAGTAGCCGGGAAAGCCCATCCCCTCGATGATGCCCAACTCGAAATCCAGCCGCTTCTCGTAGTCCTCCAGCGGGGCGGAGGGTTCGATGATCGCCAGCCGGTCGTTCAGCCCCTGAACCGCCTGCCGCCGCAGTTCCTGCACCTCGTCATCGGCGAATTTCGGCAGGATCGGGTCGCGCTTCTTCGCGGCGAAGGCGCAGCGGCGGGCGATCTCTACCGTGTTCTCGATGGCCTCGGGCAGATCGGCGAACAGCGTCGCCATCTCCTCGGCCGAACTGAAATAATGCTGGGCGGTCAGCCGGCGGCGCGGCTCCTGCTGATCGACATAGGCGCCCTGGGCGATGCAGATCAGCGCATCATGCGCCTCATACATCTCGGGCTTGGGGAAATAGACGTCGTTGGTCGCCACCAGTGGCAGGTCCATCGCATAGGCCATTTCGACGAAGCCGCGTTCGGTCAGGCGTTCCGCCTCGGGCTGGCCGCCATCGCCCGGATGACGCTGCAATTCCACATAGAGCCGCCCGGGATAGATCGCCGCCAGCCTCGTCATCAACGCTTCGGCCTTGGGTGCCTGTCCCTGCTGCAGGAACCGTCCCACCGGTCCATCCGGGCCGCCGGTGAGGCAGATCAGATCGTCCGAATGGGCCGCCAACTCCTCCACGGTCACCATCGGAAGCTCACCTCCCGCGTCCAGATAGAGGCAGGAATTCAGCTTCATCAGGTTCATGTAGCCCGCTTCGCTCTGCGCCAGCAGGACCACCGGAGCCGGCGGTCGTGCGCGTTCGCCGGGCTGAACCGGATCGAAGGCCAGATCGACCTGACAGCCGACGATCGGCTGCACGCCTGCGGCACTGGCAGAAGCCGAAAACTCCAACGCCGCGAACATGTTGTTGGTGTCGGTGACAGCGACCGCAGGCATCCCGTTCGCGGCGCACAACCCGGCCAGTTTCTTCACCGGCACCGCGCCTTCCAGTAGCGAGTATTCGGTATGCAGGCGAAGGTGGATGAATCGCGGGGAACTGCTCATTCGGTCACTCTATGCCAGCGGATTGCGGGGCGGAAGTGCCGACAGACCCTTCGCGGATTCTTGAAAGACCTTCAGGTTCGGCGAAAGAATCATTTCTTGCCAGAACGGTTTTTTCCGGCTTTGCTGTCCGGCAGTCAACGGGCCGCGCCTCTGCTTTACGCCGCATCGGGCAGTCGCGCCGCAGGTCTGATTGAAAAGAAAGCGGCGGATAAACGACATGGGAGTGCAGTTTCTTCTGAACGGAGAGACGGTTCGCGTCGAGGGGGAGGCCCCGACCCGGACATTGCTGGACTGGCTGCGCGAGATACGCGGGCTGAAGGGCACCAAGGAAGGTTGCAACGAAGGCGATTGCGGGGCCTGCACCGTGATGGTGACGGATCAGCGCGGCAGCCGCGCGGTCAATGCCTGCATCCTGTTCCTGCCGCAACTGCACGGCAAGGCGGTGCGCACGGTCGAGGGCATTGCCGGACCCGACGGCACCATGCACCCGGTGCAATCGGCGATGGTCGAGCATCACGGCTCGCAATGCGGCTTCTGCACGCCGGGATTCGTGGTCTCGATGGCGACCGCCCACAAGAACGGCCGCAGCGACCATGACGACCAGCTGGCCGGGAACCTCTGCCGCTGCACCGGCTATGCGCCGATCATCCGCGCCGCCGAGGCGGCCGCGTCGCAACCCGTGCCCGACTGGATGGCCGAGGATCTGGCGAAGCTGGACCGGACGGAAACCGACATCGCAATTCCGCGCTCTTCTGACGAGCTTGCCAAATGGTATGCCGCCCATCCGGATGCCGTGCTTGTCGGCGGCGCGACCGATGTCGGCCTGTGGGTGACGAAGCGGCTGGACGATTTGCAAGAGGTCGCGTTCCTCAACGCCGTCGAAGACCTCAAGGATATCGAGATCGGCAAAGAGACGATCCGCATCGGCGCCTGCGCCAGCGTGACGGATGTGATGGAGGCCATTGCCCCCCTCCACCCCGATTTCGCCGAGATGCTGCGCCGCTACGGCTCGGTGCAGGTCCGCAACGCCGCGACCATCGGCGGCAACATCGCCAACGGCTCGCCGATCGGTGACAGCCCGCCGGCGCTGATCGCGCTGGGGGCCACGCTGCACCTGCGCATGGGCGACACCCGGCGCGAGATGCCGTTGCAGGATTTCTTCATCGATTATGGCAAGCAGGACCGCGCCAAGGGCGAATTCGTCGAGTCCGTCAGCTTCCCGCGCCAGCCCGACCGGCTGAAATGCTACAAGCTGTCGAAGCGGTTCGATCAGGATATCTCGGCGGTTTGCGGCTGCTTCTCGATCCGCGTGACGGATGGCAAGGTAACAGAGGCCCGCATCGCCTTCGGCGGCATGGCCGGCATCCCGAAACGCGCTGCCGCCGCCGAGGCGGCCCTCACCGGCCAGCCCTGGACCCGCGAGACGGTGGGGGCCGCGATGGACGCGATGAACAGTGATTTCACGCCGATGACCGACATGCGCGCCTCGGCCGATTACCGGATGAAGACCGCGCGCAACCTTCTGCTGCGCTACTTCCTCGAGGATCAGGGCGAGCGCACCGATGTGCTGGAGGTCACGCCATGACCGTCGCCAAGCCATTGCCACATGACGCGGCCCCGCTGCATGTCACCGGTCAGGCCCGCTATGTCGATGACATCCCGGTGCCCGCGAACTGCCTGCATCTGGCCTTCGGCCTATCCACTATTGCGCACGGTGAGATCACCTCGATCAATCTCGACGCCGTTCGCGCGGCCCCTGGCATCATTGCCGTCCTGACGGCGGACGACCTGCCCTTCGCCAACGACGTCTCGCCCTCGATCCATGACGAACCGCTGCTGGCGACAGGAACCGTCCACTATGTCGGCCAGCCGATCTTCATGGTCGTCGCCGAAACCCACCTTGCAGCCCGCAAGGCCGCGCGTCTGGGCAGGATCGAATATTCCGAACTGCCCGCGCTTCTCAGCATCGAGGATGCCCTGGAAGCTGACAGCCGGTTCGAGGATGGCCCGGTGATCTGGTCCAAGGGCGATGCCGGTGCCGCACTGAAAGGGGCGAAGAACCGCCTTCAGGGCAGCATCACCATGGGCGGGCAGGAACATTTCTATCTCGAAGGTCAGGCCGCCCTCGCGCTGCCGCAGGAAGGCGGCGACATGCTGGTGCATTCCTCGACCCAGCATCCGACAGAGATCCAGCACAAGGTCGCCGAGGCGATCGGCACCCCGATGAACGCCGTCCGCGTCGAGACCCGGCGGATGGGCGGCGGCTTCGGCGGCAAGGAAAGCCAGGGCAACGCGCTGGCCGTCGGCTGCGCCGTGGCGGCGCGCCTCACCGGCCGGCCCTGCAAGATGCGCTATGATCGCGACGATGACATGATCATCACCGGCAAGCGCCACGATTTCCGCATCGACTATGACGTGGGCTTCGATGACGAAGGCCGGATCGCTGGCATCGATTTCCTGCAATACACCCGCTGCGGCTGGGCGCAGGATCTGTCGCTGCCGGTCGCCGACCGCGCGATGCTGCATTCCGACAATGCCTACAACCTGCCAGCGGCCCGGATCGAGAGCCACCGGCTGAAGACCAACATGCAGTCCGCCACCGCCTATCGCGGCTTCGGCGGGCCGCAGGGAATGCTGGCGATCGAGCGCGTGCTCGACCACATCGCCCATGCCGTTGGTCGCGACCCCTATGACGTGCGGCGGGTGAATTTCTACGCCGATGCCGCGCCCGAGACGGCCGACAAGGCCAATCCCGAAACCGACGAGGGCCGCGGCCTGCCCGGCGACACCTCGGCTGATCTCGCCTCGCGCGGTGCGCCGCCGGTTGCAGGCGATCCGCCCGCACCGCCCAAGGACGCCCAGACCACGCCCTATCACATGGCGGTCGAGGATTTCATCCTGAACCGGCTTTGCGACAAGCTGGAACAGACCTCTGACTACCGCGCCCGCCGCAAGGCTGTGGCCACGTGGAACGCGCAGAACGAAGTGCTGAAGAAAGGTATCGCTCTGACCCCGGTCAAATTCGGCATCAGCTTCACCTTGACCCATCTCAATCAGGCTGGTGCGCTGGTACATGTCTATCAGGACGGCTCGATCCACATGAACCACGGCGGCACTGAGATGGGACAGGGGCTGTTCCAGAAGGTGGCGCAGGTCGCGGCTTCGTCCTTCGGCGTCGGTCTCGACAAGGTCAAGATCACCGCCACCGACACCGCGAAGGTGCCCAACACCTCGGCCACCGCCGCCTCCTCGGGGTCCGACCTCAACGGCATGGCGGTCAAGGCCGCCTGCGACACGATCCGCGAAAGGATCGCGGATTTCATCGGGCAGAGATACCAGACGCGTGCCATACGTTTTGCCGACGGTTTGCTGCACGTCGGAAACGAGACCCTGACCTTCACCGAAGCCGTCAAGCTGGCCTATGAAAACCGCGTCAGCCTGTCCGCGACCGGCTTCTACAAGACGCCCAAGATCGAATGGAACCGCGTCACCGGCAAGGGACGCCCGTTCTACTACTTTGCCTATGGCGCCGCCGTCACCGAATGCGTCATCGACACGCTGACCGGCGAAAACCGAATCCTGAGGACCGACATCCTGCATGACGTGGGGCTCCTCGCTGAACCCCGCCATCGACATCGGCCAGATCGAGGGCGGCTACGTCCAGGGCGCGGGCTGGCTGACGACCGAGGAACTGGTCTGGGACGACAAGGGCAACCTTCGCACCCACGCGCCCTCGACCTACAAGATTCCCGCCTGCTCGGACCGGCCCGATATCTTCAACGTCGCACTGTACGATGGCCGCAACCGCGAAGACACCATCTATCGTTCCAAAGCCGTTGGCGAACCGCCCTTCATGCTGGGCATTTCGGCGTTGATGGCACTGTCGGACGCAGTCGCCGCCTGCGGGCGCGCCTATCCGTCGCTCGACGCGCCCGCCACGGCAGAACGCATCTTGACCACACTCGACCGGGTGCGGTCATGAGCCTCGATCTGCAAGCCCTGCGAGAGGCTATCAGCAAGCATGGCCGCGTCGTGCGCGTCGTCGTCGCGGAAATCGCAGGCTCTGTCCCGCGAGAGGTCGGCGCTTCGATGCTGGTCTGGGAAGATGGCCAATCCGGCACGATCGGCGGCGGCGCATTGGAATTCGAGGCCGCCAAGCGGGCCCGAAGCATTGCCAACGACCGGACAGACCGCGTGCCGCTTGGCCCCGCCATGGGCCAGTGCTGCGGCGGCGCGGTTACGCTTGTCTCCGAAATCTTCGACACCCGGCGGCTGAACGACATCGCGGACACGCATTTCCTGCGAAGCCTCGGCGGCTCGCCTGACGTGCCGCTGGCCATCCAGCGACGACTGGCCGAGGCGCGGAATTCGGGAACGCCCGTGCCGACCATGTTCCAATCCGGCTGGCTGGTGGAACCGGTCGCCACCGCGACGCGGCAGGTCTGGATTTTCGGCGCCGGCCATGTGGGGCGGGCCATCGTCTCGGTCCTGCATCCGCTGACGGGGTTCGAGCTGACATGGATCGACACCGCCGCCGACCGATTTCCCGAAACGATACCCCACGGCGTTACCCGGCTGATCGCCGAGAACCCCGCCGATCTGATGAAATTCGCGCCCGCAGAGGCAGAGCATCTGATCCTGACCTATTCGCACGCGTTGGACCTCGAGCTTTGCCACCGCCTGCTGTCGCACGGCTTCCGAGCGGCGGGGCTGATCGGATCGCGCACCAAGTGGGCGCGATTCCGCAGCCGGCTCAGGCAACTCGGCCATGACGAGGCACAAATCACCCGCATCCGCTGCCCTATCGGTCAGCCGCATCTGGGCAAGGAACCGCAAGCTATCGCCATCGGCGTCGCGGCGGAACTGATATCACAACAACAGGCGCAAACAGACGCCGAAAGGAACAGGGTAGGATAATGGGGACAGATGATATTCTTCTGGCCGTGGAGGGCGTGACCAAGGCCTATCCGGGCGTCGTCGCCAATGACAAGGTGTCGTTCAGCGTCACGCCCGGCGAGGTTCACGCGCTTCTGGGCGAGAACGGCGCGGGCAAGTCCACGCTGGTCAAGATGATCTACGGATTGGTGCGCCCGGATTCCGGCCGGATGATCTGGCAGGGCAAACCTTACGAACCGTCCACGCCCCATGCCGCCCGGTCCTCGGGCGTCGCCATGGTGTTCCAGCACTTCTCGCTGTTCGAGGCGCTGAACGTCGCCGAGAATGTGGCGCTGGGCATGGAAAACCCGCCGCCCATGCGCCAGCTTGCGGCCCGCATCCGCGAGGTGTCGGAAACCTACGGCCTGCCGCTGGACCCTTCGCGTCTGGTCGGTGAACTCAGCGCCGGGGAACGCCAGCGGGTCGAGATCATCCGCTGCCTGCTGCAGGACCCCAAGCTGCTCATCATGGACGAACCGACTTCGGTCCTGACGCCGCAAGAGGTGCTGATCCTCTTCGAAACGCTCCGCAAGCTCAGCGCGGAGGGGACGGCGATCCTTTATATCTCGCACAAGCTCGAGGAAATCCGCTCGCTCTGCGACAGCGCGACGATCCTGCGGTTGGGCAAGGTCGTGGGCACGACCAACCCGCGCGAAAGCACCGCCCGCGAACTGGCCGAGATGATGGTCGGCCAGACTCTGCATACACCCAGCCGTGAACCTTCTGATCTCGGCAAAGTCGTGCTTGAACTCTCGGGCCTGTCGATGAAATCCGGCAACCCGTTCGGCACGTCGCTGAAAGACGTGTCCTTCGAAGTTCGCGCGGGCGAGGTACTTGGCATCGGCGGCGTCGCCGGCAACGGTCAGGACGAGTTGCTTGCCGCCCTTTCCGGCGAGGCGACCGCCCCGGCGGATACGGTTCACCTGAAGGGTGAAAGCGTCGGCCATCTCGGCCCCAACGCCCGCCGCCGCCTGGGCCTTCTGGCCGCGCCCGAAGAGCGCCTCGGCCATGCCGCCGCCCCTGACATGAGCCTTACCGAAAACGCCGCCCTGACGGCGACGATCCGGAAGAACCTTGCCTCGCGCGGCTTCCTGAAATGGTCGGCGGTCGAGGAGTTCGCCCGCGAGGTCATCAAGGACTTCGACGTCCGCACTCCCGGTCCCGGCAACGCCGCGCGGTCGCTTTCCGGAGGCAACCTGCAGAAATTCGTGATCGGCCGCGAGGTGCTGCAAAAGCCCGACGTGCTGGTCGTGAACCAACCGACATGGGGCGTCGACGCCTCGGCCGCTGCCGCCATCCGTCAGGCGCTGCTGGACATGGCCGCGGAAGGCGCCGCGGTGATCTGCATCAGCCAGGACCTCGACGAGTTGATGGAAATCTCCGACCGGTTCGCCGCGCTGAACGAAGGTCGCCTGTCGACCCCGCGTCCCGCCAAGGGTCTGACGGTGGATGAGATTGGGCTGATGATGGGCGGTGCGCATGACATGGAGGTGGCCCATGTTGCGGCTTGAAAAACGCCCCTCGCCGTCGCGCATGTGGACCATGCTGACGCCGCCGCTTGCGGTGATCCTGACGATG
The DNA here is from genome assembly GCA_942492375.1 of uncultured Alphaproteobacteria bacterium. Classification (GTDB taxonomy): domain Bacteria; phylum Pseudomonadota; class Alphaproteobacteria; order Rhodobacterales; family Rhodobacteraceae; genus JAHEAO01. The sequence continues at coordinate 769,356 of CALOEL010000014.1, read as the reverse complement.
GTCGCGGGCGGCATCCTGTTCGCCTTCCTCGGCAAGGATCCATTCGAATCGATCCGCACGATCTTCTGGGACCCGGTCTTTGGCGAATTCGCCTTCTACTACCGCGGGCAACTTCTGGTGAAGGCGGCGCCCCTGATCCTGATCGCGATCGGCCTGTCGCTCGGCTTTCGCGCGGGCATCTGGAATATCGGCGCCGAAGGGCAGTACATCGTCGGAGCGATCTGCGGCGCGGGAATCGGGCTGGCCTTCTACCCAACCGAGAATCCGCTGATTTTCCCGGTCATGATCCTGTTCGGCGCGCTCGGCGGCTGGGTCTGGGCGATGATTCCGGCCACGCTCAAGGTCGTGTTCGGCACCAACGAGATCCTGGTCTCGCTGATGCTGGTCTATGTGGCAGAGGCGATGCTGGCCTCGGTCTCGTCCAGTCTGCTGCGCAACCCCGATGGCCAGGGCTTCCCCGGCAGCCGCAACTTCAAGGACTTTCCGGCTGCGCATAACGATTTCATCATCGAAAGCGCGGGCATCCACTGGGGCGTCGTTGCGGCCTTCATCGCCGTCATCTTCGCGTATGTCCTTCTGTCCCGGCATATGCTCGGCTTCCAGATCCGCGTCACCGGCCAATCGCCACGCGCGGCCCGCTTTGCCGGGGTGAACCCGTCGCGGCTGATCCTCTTCTGTCTCGGCACATCCGGCGCCTTGGCCGGACTGGCGGGCATGTTCGAGGTCACCGGCCCCGCCGGGCAAATCACGATCGACTTCAACTCGGGCTACGGCTTCACCGCGATCATCGTGGCCTTCCTCGGGCGGCTGCATCCTGTCGGCATCCTGCTGGCGGGGCTTCTCATGGCGCTGACCTATATCGGGGGCGAGGCGGCACAGGCCCAGCTTGGCCTGCCCGCCGCCGCGATCCAGCTATTGCAGGGAATGCTTCTGTTCTTCCTGCTGGCGGTGGACGTGCTGACCAATTTCAGCATCCGCATCGGCAAGACGGAGGCCGCGTGATGGACTTTTCCTCGATCAACCCCCTCATCCTTCTGGCCTCTCTGATGGTCGCCTCGACCCCGATCCTTCTTGCCGCCATCGGCGAGATGGTGGTGGAAAAGGCGGGCGTGCTGAACCTTGGCGTCGAGGGCATGATGATCACCGGCGCCGTCTGCGGCTTCGTGATCGCCGTCGAAACCGGCAGCCCCGCCATCGGCTTCGTCGGGGCTGCCATCGGCGGCGCGGTGCTGTCGGTGTTGTTCGGCTTTCTTACGCAGTACCTCTTGTCCAACCAGGTCGCGACCGGCCTTGCGCTGACCCTTTTCGGACTTGGCCTGTCGGCGCTGATCGGACAGGGCTATATCGGGATCAAGGCCCCCGTCACGGCGGATTTCGACGTGCCGCTTCTGTCCGACATCCCGGTGATCGGGCGGATCGTTTTCCAGCATGACCTGATGGTCTATTTCTCGATCGCGCTTGTCGCCGCCGTCTGGGCGTTCCTCAAGTTCACCCGCGCCGGTCTGATCCTGCGCGCGGTCGGCGAAAGCCACGATGCCGCCCATGCGCTGGGTTACAAGGTCGTTCACATCCGCATGGCCGCGATCATGTTCGGCGGCGCCTGCGCTGGCCTTGGCGGCGCCTATGTCAGCCTGATCCGCGTCCCGCAATGGACCGAGGGCATGACCGCAGGGGCAGGCTGGATCGCACTCGCCATCGTCGTCTTCGCCAGTTGGCGGCCCTGGCGCGTTCTGCTTGGCGCTTACCTATTCGGCGGCGTTACCGTCCTGCAGTTGAATTTGCAGGCAGCAGGCTCTGCCCTGCCCGTCGAGTACTTGTCGATGAGCCCATATCTGATAACCATCCTTGTGCTGGTCATCATGTCGGGCCGTCGCGGCCGGACGGCGCTTGGCGCGCCGGCGGCACTGGGCCGCGTCTTTCACGCCTCTAGCTAGGGGCATCGCAGCAAGAACCGGGCGAAAAGCCCACACCAAAGGGGAGTAACTTATGAACAGAAGATCAATTCTTGCCGGAGCCGTGCTGGCGGTCGGCCTTGCAGGGGGCGCGTTTGCCCAGCAGGACAAAGTCAAGGCGGGTTTCATTTTCGTCGGTCCGATCGGCGATGGCGGCTGGACTTACGAACACGACAAGGCGCGGCTGGCGGTCGAGGAGCATTTCGGCGACAAGGTCGAAACCGTCTATCAGGAAAGCGTGCCGGAAGGTGCCGATGCCGAACGCGCGCTGACGCAGATGGCGCTGGGCGGTGCCGACATCATCTTCACGACCTCATTCGGCTACATGGATCCCACGATCAACGTCGCGGCCAAGTTCCCGGACGTGAAGTTCGAACATGCCACCGGCTTCAAGCGGGCCGACAACGTTTCCACCTATTCAGCCCGCTTTTACGAAGGCCGCGCCGTTCAAGGCCTGATCGCGGGCAAGATGACCAAGACCAACAAGATCGGTTATATCGGATCCTTCCCGATCCCCGAGGTCATCCGTGGCATCAACAGCGCATATATCCACGCCAAGAAGGCCAATCCTGACGTCCAGTTCTCGATCGTCTGGGCCTATACCTGGTTCGACCCGGCGAAAGAGGCGGATGCCGCCACCGCGCTGATCGAACAGGGCGCCGACGTGATCCTGCAGCACACCGATTCCACCGCGCCCCATGCGGCGGCGGAAAAGGCGGGGAATGTATATACGTTCGGGCAGGCCAGCGACATGGCGGAATATGCGCCCTCGCCACGCATCAGTTCGATCATCGACAATTGGGCGCCCTACTACATCGACCGCGTCCAGGCCGTGTTGGACGGCACTTGGGAATCGACAGACACCTGGGACGGCATCGGCCCAGGCATGGTCGAGATCGGCGAAATCACCGAAGCCGTCCCGGCAGAGGTGAAGGCGGAGGCAGAGGCCCTGCGCGACTCCATCGCTTCGGGCGAATACCACCCCTTCACCGGCCCGCTGAAAAAGCAGGACGGGTCCGACTGGCTGGCCGAAGGCGAAACCGCCGATGACGGCACGCTGGCCGGCATGAACTTCTACGTCGAAGGTCTGACTGGCGATATTCCCAACTGATCGCCTTTAGTACTCCAGGAGCGGGGCCGGGCTTATGTCCGGCCCTTCTTCTTTGCCCGCCGTCGCACTGCGGATCGGCTCACTCGCCGGGAGAATAAAATGATTGATTTTCTTGTCATCGGCGGCGGGATTGCCGGGGTTTCCGTGGGCGCGCGCCTGGCCAGTCTCGGCGAGGTTCTGCTGTTGGAAGCCGAGGCGGGTCTTGGATATCACACCTCTGGTCGGTCCGCCGCGATGTTCGAGGAAACCTACGGTCTGCCCAGCACAGTGGCCCTCAACAAAGCCAGCAAGTCCCACCTGGCATCTGCCAACGGTGGCGTTCTGTCGCCACGCGGCTTCCTGCTTGTCGCCGGGGCAGATCAGCGCGACAGCTTCAACGCCGACGTCACCGGCATGGCGATGGAGATCATCTCGTTGGAGGACGCACAGGCATTAGTTCCGATCCTGAACCCGCTGAAGGTCGCCCGTACGGCCTACCACGCCGAAGCCTGGGACATTGATACCGACCGGCTGATCCAGAACTTCGCCCGCGATATCCGCGACAGTGGTGGTACGATCCGGTTCGGACAGCGGGTGGTTTCGATTGACCGCGCAGCCGGCGCCTGGGTCGTCACGACGAGTGAAGAAAGCTATGACGCAAAGGTGCTCGTGAACGCCGCGGGCTCATGGGCGGACGAGATTGCCGCGATGGCCGGTGTGCGACCGATTGGCCTGACACCGTTCCGTCGTTCGATGGCGCGGATTCCCGCTCCGGGCGGTCATGACCTGTCCAATTGGCCAATGGTCTTCGGAACCGGCGAAAGCTGGTACTGCAAGCCCGACGCCGGAAAACTCATCGTCTCCCCCGCCGACGAGGATCCCAGCCACCCCCATGACGCCTGGCCGGATGACATGGAGCTGGCCGAAGGACTGGCACGGTACGAGGAATTCGTGACCGAACCAGTCACCCGGCTGGAAAGCAGCTGGGCGGGACTGCGCACCTTCGCACCCGACCGATGCCTTGTGCTTGGGCCGGACGCGCAGGACCCGTCATTCGTCTGGGTCGCCGGACAGGGCGGCTACGGCTTCCAAAGCTCCCCTGCTGCCAGTCAGCTGGTTGCAGACCTGGTCGCCGGCCGGCAAAGCGAACTGGATCAGGCGGTGGTCGACCGGCTTTCACCAAGCCGGTTTCGTTCGGACCAGGGTGGATTGTCATAGTCACGGCCCAAATCTCGTCGCCATTGTCGAGTGCAAAGGCAGCGCCGCCCCCGCTCCGCATTCGGGAATGGGCGGTCACCAGCAAATATCTGAATGTGTGGCTTTAAGACAAATCAAGTTGTTCGTCTTGGAAACCTTGCCGCTACACCTGCGCAGGCAGATACTCCGCCCCCTGCACTACCCGGTATTCTGCGGGGGGATAGGCGTTCGGTTCTCTCCGCAATTGGGGAAAGCGGCGCACGATCGCATCGCGAAAGTCCGCGCTGAGCGTCGCAAGCGCCCCCGCTGTTGGCAGGAAGCTTTCAACCGGCAAGCCATTCACGCAAAAGATCTGGTGGCTGTCGAAGATCACCGTATAACAATTCACCCGGTCGCCGCAGCGATCGACATAGGCCGCATCGCTGGAACCGGCCAGTTCCCTCGCCTCGATCAGGCAGCTTTCACGCTGGTCATGTCCCGCCAGCCGGTATCCCGGCACCAGAACCCGGTGATCTGGAGCAAGGCAAAGGTCCTTCTGCGGCATCATCGGACCGATTGCGCGTGGCTTCAGCCTGATCGGTGCAAGATCGGGCCGTGCCGCCATCTGGGCAGAGGTGATCTCTCGCTTCCACACCATGCGGACGGGCTGGAGGCCATTGTCGCGGGTGACGATAAGGTCGCCGGGACGAACGAGTTCAACACGGCGCAGCCCGCAAGGCGTTCGCAGATTGGCGCCTTCGACGATACCGCCGGTGAACGGGATTGCCGCATCAGCCTCGCCTTCGATCTTTTTCAAATAGCTCATACGCCACCTAATCGCTATTCCGGAACTCCGTGTTGATCCGATTGTTCAAGGAAACTGTGTCCGAAATTGGGACAATGAATGGATTCTTTCGATTTCTCATCTTAGGGTTGGCGAACAGCAGATCTGCCAGACTTTCTATTTCTGAATCAAAAGGTTGTTCAGATTGCCCCAGCGTTTTCTCAATCTGCCCGACTCGGCCTGCGTCGCGAGACCCGGTACGGGGGAACGCCTCTCCGCGCCCTCGGCGGCGCGGAACGGCGAAGCGATTCTCAAGACCCTTCGGGTCCTCGCCCCCGACTCGGGATCTGCGCTCGAGATCGCCAGTGGCACCGGCGAGCACGTGGCTCGGTTCGCGAAGGCATTGCCGGGTCTTGTCTGGCAGCCGACCGACCTTGATGACTCGCGACTAGCGAGCATCGCAGCCTGGACGGAAGAAATACCGAATGTGCTGCCGCCGTTGCGGCTCGACGTGGGCACTGCCGGCTGGTCACAGACCATGGAGCCTGCCGATCTGATCTTCCTGTCCAACTTGCTGCACCTAATTAGCGACGATGAAGCCGCAACGGTAATTTCCGAATCCTGCCTTGCTCTTCGACCACTAGGGGTTCTTGCAATCTACGGCCCGTTCCGTCGCGGCGAATTCTTCGCGAGCGACGGCGATCGCCGTTTTCATGCCGATCTAACCGCACAGGATCCGGCGATCGGCTATAAGCCTTTCGAGACCGTTCTCAGCTGGTTCCGAACCGGCGGTCTTGCTCAGTGCGAAATCATCGACATGCCTGCCAACAACCTCATGCTGACAGCGCGCAAGCCCGGTTAGCCATCCTTGCGGATCACGGCGTTCGAGGGGTCATAGGGGCTGTCCTCGACTATCTCGGCATCCCAAAGCTGGTTCAGCATCCTGACCTTCAGTTTCTGGCCGGTCTTTGCCAGTTCCGGCTTCACATAGCCCATGCCGATCTGCTTGCCGAAATGCACCGAGTAACCGCCGGAGGTCAGCCGACCGACCTTGGTCTCGCCATCATACAGCGCCTCGCGGCCCCATGGGTCCGCATCCTCTGGCCCGTCGATCAAAAGCGTCACACACATCGAGCGGATGCCGGTGTCCTGCATCGCCTGCTTGCCGCGGAAATCCTTTTCAAGGTCGACAAAGCGATCCAACCCGGCCTCCAGCGGGGTGGCGTCGCGGCCCAGTTCGGTGCCGAAGGCGCGGTAGGATTTTTCCTGCCGCAGCCAGTTCTGCGCCCGCGCACCGACCACCTTCAGCCCGTGCTTTTCGCCGGCCTTCATCAACTGGTCCCACAGGTAATTCTGCATCTCGATGGGGTGGTGCAGTTCCCAGCCGAGTTCACCGGTATAGGCGACGCGGATGGCGCGCACGGGGCACATGCCAAGCTCTATGTTGCGCATCGTCAACCACGGAAAGCGCTTGTTCGACAAAACGGTCGCAGGGTCGGCGTCCTTGACGATCTCGTTCAGGACGGCGCGGGAATTCGGCCCGGCGATGGCGAAGACGCCCCACTGCGTGGTGACGTCGTGGATGTCGATGTGACCGAATTCGCCTGCCTTGTCGGCGGCGGCTTTCATTAGGAAATCAGCGTCATAGGCTGTCCAGGCCCCGGCGGAGACCAGATAGTACTCATCCTCGGCCAGCCGCACGATGGTATATTCTGTGCGCGTAGTGCCGGTTTCGGTCAGCGCGTAGGTCAGGTTGATCCGGCCCACGTTTGGCAGCTTGTTACAGGTGAACCAGTCGAGGAACTGCGTCGCGCCCGGCCCGCGCACAAGGTGCTTGGTGAAGGCGGTGGCGTCGATCAGGCCGGCGGCTTCGCGGATCGCCTTGGCTTCCTCGGCTGCGTATTGCCACCAGCCGCCACGGCGGAAGCTGCGGCTGGCATGATCGTCGAATCCCAGCGGCGCGTAGTAGTTCGGACGCTCCCAGCCGTTGACGCAACCGAACTTCGCGCCAAGCGCCTTCTGCCGGTCATAGGCGGGCGCGGTGCGCAACGGGCGGCAGGCTTCGCGTTCCTCGTCGGGGTGGTGCAGAACAAAGACGTGGGAATAGCATTCCTCGTTCTTCCGCGCCGCGTATTCGGTGGTCATCCATGACCCGTAACGCTTGGGATCGAGCGAGGCCATGTCAATTTCCGCCTCACCCTCGACCATCAACTGCGCGAGGTAGTGGCCGACGCCGCCGGCCGCCGTGATACCAAAGCTGAAGCCCTCTGCCAGCCACATGTTCCGCAAGCCCGGCGCCGGGCCGACCAGCGGGTTGCCGTCGGGCGTGTAGCAGATCGGGCCGTTGAAATCGTCCTTCAGCCCCACCTCTTCCGAGGTCGGGATGCGGTGGATCATCGACATGTATTCCTCTTCGATCCGCTCCAGATCGAGCGGGAAGAGGTCAGCGCGGAAACTGTCGGGTACCGTGTACTCGAACCGCGCCGGGGCGCCTTCCTCGTAGGGGCCAAGGATCCAGCCCTTGCGTTCCTCGCGCACATACCACTTGGCGTCGGCGTCGCGCAGGACTGGGTGCTCGGGGTTGCCAGCCGCGCGCCATTTGACCAGCGCCAGGTCCGGTTCAGTAACGACATACTGGTGTTCGACCGGAATCGCAGGGATCTTGATCCCCAACAGCTTCGCGGTGCGCTGCGCATGGTTGCCGGTGGCGGTGACGACATGTTCGGCGGTGATTTCTGATGTCTCATCCGAGGCCACCAGATTGCCGCCCTTTTCCACCATCTTCGTGATCGACACCACCCAGTCCGATCCCGTCCAGCGATAACCGTCAACCTGCCATTTGCGCTCGATTGTGCAGCCGTGCTGGCGGGCGCCCTTGGCCATCGCCTGCGTCACGTCCGCGGGGTTGATGTAGCCGTCGGTCGGATGGAAGATCGCGCCCCTCAGATCATCGGTGCGGACCAGCGGCCAACGCTCCTTGATCTGTGCCGGGGTCAGCCATTCGTAGGGAATGCCCACCGTCTCGGCGGTCGAGGCATAGAGCATGTATTCGTCCATCCGGGCATCCGTCTGCGCCATCCGCAGGTTTCCGACCACCGCAAAGCCGGCATTGAGGCCCGTCTCGGCCTCCAGGCTCTTGTAGAACTTGACCGAATAGGCGTGAATGTGGCTAGTCGCGTAACCCATGTTGAACAAGGGCAGCAGGCCGGCGGCGTGCCAGGTGGACCCGCTAGTCAGCTCGTCGCGTTCCAGCAGCATCGTGTCCCAGCCGGCCTTCGCCAGATGATAGGCGATCCCGGTTCCAACGGCACCGCCACCCACGACCAGTGCTTTGACATGCGTTTTCATGGGCCGACTCTCCCCCGGGGTTTCTGCTGCGCTTAAATTGCCTAAACCGCGCCGTCTGTAGAAGAAAGAGCCGACCCAACATGGCGCGAAACCGACAGAGGTGCTGCGCTTGCTCCGCGCCAAGCGGGGTCGTATAGATCGACCGAGGACTTCGGGGGACGCGATGAAAGTGTGCAAGACCAAGGCCGAGGCACGCACCACCCTGTCGGCCTTCCGCAAGGCAGGTGACACGATCGGCCTTGTTCCCACGATGGGCTACCTGCATGACGGCCATATTGCGTTGGTGCGTGCGGCGACCGCAGAGTGCGACCGGGTTGTTGTCTCGATCTTCGTCAACCCGACCCAGTTCGGTCCGAAAGAGGATCTGGCCAGCTACCCGCGCAACACCGACCGCGACCTCGAAATGCTGCACGCCGCCGGCGTGGACCTGGTTTTCATGCCCTCGCCCGAAGAGATGTATCATCCGGACAAGCAGACCATCGTCGAAGCTACGGAGTTATCGAAGATCCTCATCGGCAAGCTCCGGCCCGGCCATTTCCGCGGCGTGGCGACCGTGGTGACGAAACTGCTGAACATCATCCAGCCCGATCGGGCCTTCTTCGGCAAGAAGGACTATCAGCAGTTGCGGGTAATCAAGGCGATGGTCCGCGATCTCGACATGCCGGTGCGGATCATCGGAGTGCCGACGGTGCGCGAACCCGATGGCCTTGCGATGTCGTCGCGCAACGTGCGTCTGACGGCCGATGATCGCAAGGCCGCCGTCGTGCTTTCTAGCTCCCTGGACCTGGCGGACAAACTGGTCGCTCAAGATGCCGACGCAAAACAGTTGGTCCGCGAAGTGCGCGACATGATCGACGCCGAGCCGCGCGCGAACGTGCAATCGGTCGACCTTCGTGACGCCGAGACGCTGGCAACGGTTCACGGACCTATCCGCAGGCCGGTCGTTGTTCTTCTTGCAGTGCGTTTCGGAGACGTCCTACTTATAGATCAACGCGTTGTTACGCCCAAGGAGGGTCAAAGATGAGCACAGAAGCGCAGAAACCCGTCCGTCGCATCACCGCGCCTCAGATCACCGCGATGAAGGGCGGCGACCCGATCGTCTCGTTGACCTCCTATCACGCCCATACCGCGGCGATCGTCGACAAATACGCGGATTTCATTCTGGTCGGCGACAGCCTTGGCATGGTGATGCACGGGATGGAAACGACGGTGGGGGTGCCGCTCGATCTGATGATCATGCATGGCAAGGCCGTGGTGCGCGGCACGAAGCGCGCGCTGATCGTCGTGGACATGCCTTTCGGTACCTACGAGGAATCGCCGCAAGAGGCGTTCCGCAACGCCGCCAAGATTTTGAAGGAAACCGGCTGCGGCGCGGTCAAGCTGGAAGGTGGCAGCCGCATGGCCGAGACCGTCCACTTCCTTGTCGAGCGCGGGGTTCCGGTGATGGGCCATGTCGGGCTGACGCCGCAGGCGAGCCTGACGATGGGCGGCTTCAAGACGCAGGGCCGCGAAGAGGAGAGCTGGCCGATCCACATTGAGGACGCCAAGGCCATCGCCGAGGCTGGCGCGTTTTCGATCGTGGTCGAGGGCGTGGTGGAACCGCTAGCCCGCAAGATCACCCAGGCCGTCGACATTCCGACGATAGGTATCGGCGCCAGCGTGGATTGCGACGGGCAGATTCTCGTGCTCGAGGACATGCTGGGCCTCAATCCGAAGCCCCCGAAATTCGTCAAGGTCTACGGATCGCTGGCCGACGAGATCGAGTCGAGCGTCAAGCGCTATGCCGAGGAGGTGCGCGACCGCAGTTTTCCGACCGAGAAGCAGACTTACAGTTGATCGGCGAACCCCTTGGTCCGGATCTGCGCCGACCGGGGGTATTCCGGTATATTGACGTCGGGGGAACTCGGCTATCCTAGGCGTTGCAGCAGCCGAGGAGATTTCCCATGAAGATCGCTTTGAACGACGCGGCCAAGATCATGTTGGACACTTACGAGGGGGCCAACAATGCCGACGTGAAGATCAAGATCGACGTTGCCGGGGTGCAGGCGTCGTTTCTCAAGAACGGCATCCTTGTCATTCCGGGCACGAACGAGTTGTCGGACTGGCTGGATTTCAATCTCAACCTCGTCAACAACGCGCCGCCGGACACGCATGGCTTCACCGTGGTGCCGGGGGATAGCGGGGCGATGTGGCATGCCGGGTTTCTGGAGCATGCCCAGATCGTCTATTCGTTCGCGAAACCTTTGCAGCCGAAGCTGATCATCGGGCATTCGCTGGGGGCGGCGTCGGCGCAGATCGTGGGCAGCTCGCTGAAGGTGCCGACGGTGGCGTTCGCCTCGCCGGGGACGAAGCGGGGGCGGTCGCGGGTGGCGGGGGAGGCCTGGGTGATCAATCTCTGCCGGCTCGATGACGCGGTCTGTCACGTGCCGCCGGTGGTGATGGGGTTCCGGCAGATCGGCAGCCGGTACTGGCTGAACCCGAAGATCCCGGACATGGATGAGCGGCACTCGATGCCGAACTATATCTCGGCGCTGGGGGAGCCGCATATCAAGGAGCGGGTGCCGGGGGAATGGCCGACCTGAGGGCCGAAGTCGGGCCGGGCAACCCTCCCCCGTCCACATGTGGACGGAAGGGAAAAGTGTTTTTTATCAATGGTATGTGATTTTCCGTTAGGGGTTTCTTAACGGATGGCTTGTGGCGTTCGGTGGGGGTTGACGCGAGGGGTGGGGGAAGCGGATCGGGCCCGTTCCACGTCAGGAATGGATGTGGTTCCGACGGGCGGGAGTGGTGGGGTGGAACCCCACCCTACGCTTGCTGGCGGTGTGTGGTGGGGTGAAACCCCACCCTACGCTTGCTACGGCTAGCTGGCGGTGGGGCATCGGTAGAGGTGGGGAGCGAAAGAGTGATGGGGGGTGCGGCACTGCACCGTTCAGATTGCTTCACAAATCGCTTAAGCTGGCCCGTCGTCTATTTTAACACCGAACTTCTCGGCGCGTAGCCGATTGATGTCAGATTGAGAGGCAAGTGTCCTAAGCGCTTCTTTGGCTTTTCGAGAAACTGCAAGCATATCGGGATCCGCATTTACGACTCGATCCAATTGAACTGCTGCACGAACGATCAGCGACAGTTGGCGTCCACGCAACGTCTGAAAAACATCTATGTAGAACTCCTGATCTGCATCCGCTAGCGCCGAAAGAGCCCTCGGATTCCATCCGTCTTTTAGGTTCTGCAATGTAGCCAAGAGGTCAACCTGGACCGCAAGACTCTCGTTTTTCTTGGCGAAACCCTGCCTTACGTCCGGGTCAATTATGTCGTCAGAAAACGCATACTCATCAAGATCATAGAACGAAGGCTCGCCGCCTCGATTCTCGAAGAAATAATCCAAAAGCTCCTTTGCCTGTTTTGTACGTCCTATATCCTTGAAGAGCCTTATCGTTGCATCAAGCGTACCGGGCGACACAAATATTACGTTTGATTTGAACGCGGAGTAGATACCATCCAGTACCTCGTGCTCGTCGTCATCGAACGAGTTATGGAACTTCTTCCATGCATCTTCTAGCGATCCCTGTGCATTCTCAGCGGTCAACCGGTCATGGACCAACTGGGCCTGCGGCAGTATTTTCTCTGCGTCATGAAACCCGCTTTTCACACCACTAAGTAGCGCCAAATCTAGTTCATCCGTATAAATGTAGCCGTAGGTCTGAAGTAAGTCTCGCCACTTCGCGTTTTCTTCTTCATCGGGCTCACCGTCATCATGAATGTTTCTTCCCACCCCATAAGGGTTCATCTTTACTATAAAATCGATAGGTGGCGCTTCTGACCGCTGTAGATGCGCCCAAGTAAACAACGCCAAAGAATTTATTGCCTGTGACAGTACGCCGTCGCTGAACCCTTGTATTATTGGCTCCAAGGTCCGCACTGATCGTTCAATTTTCTTGATTACTCTGATATTGGAAATACCCAATGCGACTACGGCTTTCCGAATTTGACTGGAAACAGCGTCGGAATTTGGTAGTGCAATGGTCGATGCATATTCGGAACTTGGCGCAAAGACTAATGTAACATCGGCGACTTTCTCAAGATATGTCTCGAACTCAACACGTTCATTTTCCGCGAGACCTTCATCGTTAAGCAAAAAGACCACCTTGCACGATTTTTCTTCTTTGAGGAATGATGCGAGGCCAAGCACGTCTCTCGCTTCTAGCGCAGTACCTTTGCGTTCAAGATCATCGATAACAACGATCTGCTTTCTAATCGCCAAAAAGAATATTCGACCACTATTGGCAATGTACTTTTCGACGACGGGAAGTCCTTTACCTACCCCCCAAGCTTTGCGTGAAAGGGACTCAACGTCGCTCAGTAGTTTTCCAAGACTTGCTCGGGTAGCATTGTCGCTGCCATTGTCGATCGGAACGGTGCTCTCGACAATTGATGCCTTAATTTCGTCGAGCGAGTTTACACCAAAAAGGGAAACCTAGGCGTACCTAGCAAGTCCGATATTGGCTCGTTCTGCAATGGCTTTGCTCAGTCTGGTTTTCCAAAGAAATGTCTTCCCGACCCCCCATTTGCCTTTGATGCAAAGTACTTCAGGTACGGTCGATTCAAGGAATCGAGAGATTTCGTTTTCGACTACGCTTAGTGCCAAATTCCCAAATCCCCACCAAGTTCAACTTACTCTTTTCTTCGCAACATCGCCCCGGCGGCCTGGGCCCGTCTGCGAAGGTCTTGATGTTGATGATCACCTTCGCGTCCATCTCGGTGCGGCCATTCTCCTTCTCCTGCAACAGTAGTGCAAGGGGCAGCGCCCGGCCCGAGGGTGGGTGCGAAGCGCCCGCGTCACGCCGGAGGCGTGCCTGCGGCACGCGGGGCGGGTCGGGCGCTGCCCGGGCTGACGCCCGGGCGGGACGGGGAATCGCGGGACGCGGGTGGTGGGAGGCCCCCGCTTTCGCGGGGGTGACATCCTCTACAACATCGCCGGCACAACCAGATCCGGCGGCCTGTGCCCATTCGCGAAGATCTTGATGTTGATGATCGCCTTCTGGCCCATCTCGGTGCGGCCATTCTCCGCCTCCTGCAACATCAGACAGGACGGTGCGCATGACTGCGCAGCCCGGGGCTCGCGGCCGGGATCTGGCCGGTGTCGGAACATGAAAGAGGGGGGCGGATTTCTCCGCCCCCCGCTCGTTGGAACTTCCGAGGTTTCGTCGGGCCTAGAAGCCGTAGACCACGGCGGCGCCGATCTTGTTGTCGTAGTGCTCGAGATCGCCGATCGGGTCGCTGTTATACTCGGTACGGTAGCTGAAGCGGGTCGACAGCGCGTCCGACATCTTGAAGTTCAGCGCCAGATCGTTCGTCGCGACCGTGTTGACATCGGAAAACAGGATGTCGGTGTCGTTGGTGACGAACATGGCATCGGTCAGCTTGTAGTAGAGCCGCGACGACGCGATGCCTGCCGCTTCGGTCTCATCGTTGCCGGCCTGGTCCTCGACATAGCGGATACCGGGACCAGCCTGGACACGCCAGCTGACCTGATCGGTGTTCACGATACGGTAGCCCGGACCGAAGCCCAGAAACGCATCGTAGCGGTTCGACGCGAAATCGTCGTATTGCAGGCTGCCGAGGCCGAACAGATACACGCTGTCGTTGATGTAGCGGTTCACGTCATAGACCAGGAACGCGTTTTCCTCGTCGGTCGTGTCATTGGCTTCACCGAACTCGAAGCCGAAACCAAGCGTGTGGTTCCACGCGCCGTCGCCGTAGCGGAAGCGCGCGCCGATGGCCACGTCGCCGGTATCGGTGTTGCCGTTGGTGGCCGACAGGCTGGCCGAGAGAGAGCCGGTCCAGCCCTGTGCATACTGGTTGGAGCCGCGACGCAGCGCGTCTTCGCTGTCGGCGAAATCGTCCGCGACGTCTTCCTGGATGTCGTCGATCCGGTCGTCCAGCGCTTCGGTGCCAACCAGCGCGCCTTGGGCGGAAACCACGGAGGCGGAGATCAGCAGGGCGATCGCCGAGGCCGAAGCCAGTTTCGAAGTGAATGTCATTGGTCTTTCCTTTCCCAGATGATGGCCCGGTCATGTTTTTACCGGGGGCAGCATTGCCTGAGGCCGAGTTAGGGAAGAGGAATGCATAACAGAAATTCAAAATAATCATGGTTTGGACGATTTTCACTCACGTCAAAGGCGCCAATGGACCAATGCCGAAAATTGTTCGCCTTTTCAGTCGCTTTCCAGAGATGAGAGCTTGTCGACCACCGCCTGATGTTCGGCATCGACGAAGCCGATCACCGAGATCATCGCTTCTTGTGCTTTTCGGGCAACGCTTCTGTCCAGGTCATCGCGCCAGACCGACCAGATCGGATAGGGGAAGCTCGGGGCGTCCGGGACCAGATGCAATTCGCCGGAATCGAGGTGCCGCCGGACATAGGATGCCGGCAGGTAGGCCGCCAGGTTGCGGTTCAGGATGTAATGCGCCGCCAGGGCACCGAGCGAGAATGTCAGGCCGGGGTTGGTCAGATGAGGCAGTTCCAGCGCATGCGCCTGGACGAATTCCGGTCCCCAGTCCACGAACAGGTAGCGTCCCGCCAGATCCATGCTCGGATCGGGCCAGGGCGCGACCAGCACGAGTTCCTCATCCATCACCTTCGAAACGGACAGGCCCGGACGCAGGCTGGGTGAATAGAGGAAGGCGAACTGGATGACCCCCTCGATCAGGTAACGTGTCAACCGGTCCGGCATTCCCAGCTCTGCCCTTAGGTTGAGTTCGGGCATCGTCTCTCGCAGGACGTCGATCATCCGGAAGCCCAGCCTTGGCCACAGCGAGTACTGGGCGCCGATGGTGAGGCTTTTGGTGAAGCCTTTCGGGATCGCAACCTGCTGGCGGGCTTCTTCCCAGAGCTTGACCATGCCAAGCGCGTAGCGCTCGAATTCGCGGCCGGCGGGGGTCAGTTCGGCCCCGGCTTTCGATCGCTTGAAGACCGGCCGCCCGAGTTCGGTTTCGAGCCGTTGTATCCGCAGCGAGACAGCCGATTGGGTGACGAACAGGCGCTCTGACGCCGAGACGAAGGAGCCTGTAGAAGCGACTTCGAGGAAAGTCTTTATGAGGGCGATGTCCACGGGTTACGCATAAGTAAGGCTCGCGTTGATCGCAAATGGAATTCGCTCCGCGCATCGGTCGCCGGGCTACAACATCGCCGGCACCACCAGGTCGGGCGGCCTGTGGCCATCGGCGAAGGTCTTGATGTTGATGATCACCTTCTCGCCCATCTCGGTGCGGCCCTCGACGGTGGCGGAACCCATATGGGGCAGCAGCACGACGTTGTCCAACTCTCGCAGGCGGGGGTTGAACTGGGCGCCGTGCTCGAAGACGTCGAGACCCGCGCCGGCGATCTCCTTGGTGCGCAGCATCCTCGTCAGGGCGTTCTCGTCGATGACCTCGCCGCGCGAGGTGTTCACGATCACCGCCGAGGGCTTCATCAGCTTCAGCCGCCGCGCGTTGATCAGGTGGAAGGTCGAGGGCGTGTGCGGGCAGTTGATCGACAGGATGTCCATCCGCGCGACCATCTGGTCGAGACTTTCCCAGTAGGTGGCCTCGGATTCCGCCTCGATCTCGGGGCGGAGGCGCTTGCGGTTGTGGTAATGCACCTGCATGCCGAAGGCGCGGGCGCGCTTGGCCACCGCCTGGCCGATCCGGCCCATGCCGAGGATGCCAAGCCGGCGCCCGGCGATGCGGCCGCCCATAAGCGCTGTCGGCGACCAGCCCTTCCAGTTGCCGGACTGCATCAGCGCCAGCCCTTCGGGGATCCGGCGGGTGGTGGCGAGGATCAGCGCGATGGTCATATCGGCGGTGTCGTCAGTGACGACGCCGGGCGTGTTGGCCACGAGGATGCCGCGCTGGCGGGCGGATTGCACGTCGACATGATCGATCCCGGCGCCGTAATTCGCGATGAGTTTCAGCTTGTTGCCCGCCTGGGCCATCAGCGCCGCGTCGATATGGTCGGTCAGGGTCGGCACGAGCACATCGGCGCCGCGCATCGCCTCGGCAAGCTCCTCGCGGGTCCAGGGGCGGTCATCCTCGCGCAGGCGGACGTCGAAAAGTTCGGTCATCCGGGTCTCGACCACTTCGGGCAGGCGTCGCGTGACGACAACAGTCAGGCGCTGTGCGGGCATTCTGGAGCCTCCGTGGCTTTTCTTCCGTGGCGTTTGCGGGCAGAGTGGCAAGGAACGGCAAGAGGCACAAGGCGAAGCCGCGGCAAGGGCGCAAAATAGCGCGGGCGGCAGAGGTCGGAGCAGGAAGATGTTGCGCGCAGTGGTGATCTGTCTGGGGCTGGCCTTGCTGCCGGCCGCGGGCGCGGCGGATGAGGTGGAACAGGCGGCCGTGCGCGGTCCGGTCACCAACCTGCCGCTGCCCCGCTTCGTCTCGGCCAAGGCGGCAGAGGTGAACGTGCGGCGCGGGCCAAGCCTGACGCACCGGATCGACTGGGTGTTCCGGCGGCGCGACATGCCGCTGGAGATCACCGCGGAATTCGGCAACTGGCGACGGGTGCGCGACAAGGAGGGCGCCGGCGGCTGGGTTCATTATTCGCTGCTGTCGGGGGTCAGGACGGTGATCGTGGAGCGGGATCTGCTGCCTTTGCGGATGCACCCGGATGCGGAGGCGCAGGTCAACGCCTATGCCGAGGCCGGGGTGATCGCGCGGCTCGGGGAATGCGGACCCGCGATGTGCCGGATCAGCGCGGATGGCTACAAGGGCTGGGCGGAGAAGGGCGGATTGTGGGGCGTGGCCCCGGGCGAGATCCGCGAATAGAAAAGGGCCGCCTGATGCGGCGGCCCGAATTCGTTTTACCTGCTCGGCGAGCCTATTCGGCGGCTTCGTTCAGGATCAGTTCGATCCGGTCGTTGCTGCCCATGCCGCTTTCCTCGAGGAGGGTGATGATCTGGGCGATCTCCGACAGGCTGAGGTTGTCGATATTGTCGGTCGGCAGGCCGCGCTGCGTGAGGCCGTTCTCAAGCGAGGCGCGAAGCATGTCATTGCCGCTGCGCATCTCGGTGGTGTCCATGGCGTCCTGAGCGAAAGCCGCCGGGGCGACTGCGGTCAGGGCGAGGGTGAGAGCGGTACCTGCTGCAAGAATAGTGCGTTTCATATCAAGTCTCCTTCCGTTTCAAATCGAGTGTCCGCCGCGTGTTCCGCTGGCCCTGACAGTTTAGGCAGGATTGCGCGGCCGCTTAAGACACATCGGGGTCACAACGGCATCACATGGATTTTGGTTGCATGGAAAAATTTGTTCAGTTCCGGACAGCGCCGGAACGCGGAGATTCGGAAGCATACTAAGTTATTGGTATTAATTAGATTAAATACCGTCTGCGGATTTGTCTCATAACATCAACGTGAGGCTTTGTTACGCTTCGCCCTGGCCGCGGCGATATTTCAGCGCCGCACCATTGCGTGCTGCACGATGGCGTGAGGAACGAGGCGGTGGACGAAACAATGGCGGGCAGAAATCGCGGCGGACCGGGCGATTGTTTCAGCGCGTCGCGTGGCCTGCGGTTTGTTACAGGCGGATAGCGGTGCGGTGCTGTTGGGGTCGGGGAAGGAACCGGGTAAGGCGCGTCCGAAGTCCGGCCGCCGCGCAGCGGGCGCGGCAGGACCGGGAGCAGCCGGGGCGCGAGCCGCCCCGGCGGGCGCCGGACGGTGCCCGAGGCGTGTCAGGCGTCGAGCGGCGTGAAGGTCAGGCTGGTGCCGTTGATGCAATGCAGCTGCTGGGTGTCGACGATCAGGATGTGACCGAGATGGCTGCCGCAGCGCCGGCAATGCGTCTCGATCGTCGCTGCCTCGGAGGCCGGGATCGTGTCGTTTCCGAATTCGGGCGTCGGACCGTCGATGCCCAGAAGCACCGAATTCGGGACGCTGTGGCGGAAGAAGGCCCAGCCCTTGTCGAGCGGCACCTTCCAGGTCGCGTCATAGACATGCAGGTCGCAGCCCTTGCAGAAATAGTTCCCGTTGCGTGCCTCCTCCCAGAGCGGATCGGATTTCGGCAATTCGGTGCCCGCCTCGCGCAGGATGTTGTATTCGTTTTTGCTGAGGCGCTCTTTCCATTCGGCGTCGCTGCGGGTGACTTCATAGGCGAACCCGTCCGAAGCGGGTTGTTCGGCGGATGCGGCGCCGGTCAGCGCGAAGCCCGAAACCAGCCCGGTTCCGATGAAACCCCGGCGTGAGAATCCATGATGTGCCATGTTCAATTCCTCCTGCCCAAGGGTAAGGCAGCCGACCGATCATCGGCAAAGCAAGCTCGCGTGACGATCCGTGTACGGGATTTCACCTGTCGGTGAGACCGGCCGATTTCGCTTGGCGGGCCTTCCGGCGGCGATGCGATCCAGCATTGCGCGCCGCAGCCGCGATCCGCTATGCAGCGGCTTCGCCCCGCCGGAGAATCGCATGTCGCACGAGATCCGCCTGAACCTGTCCGCCGGCCTGCTGTCGGTCTCGGTGGCGCTGGTGCTGGTGCTGGCGAAGCTCTGGGCGCTGGGTGCGACCGGGTCGCTGTCGGTCGCCGCGTCGCTGGCGGATTCGGCGCTGGACCTGATGGTGTCGCTGGCCGGGCTGGCCGCGATCGCCTATGCCGCCAAGCCGGCGGATGAGGACCATGCCTTCGGACACAGCTCGGCCGAGGACCTGGCGGCCTTGGGGCAGAGCCTGTTCATCCTGGTCTCGGCCGCGGTGATCGGCTGGGCCGCGGTGGCGCGGCTGTTGGCGGGCGCGCCGCCGGTGCTGATGGCCGAGGGGCGCGGCATCGCCGTCATGGTCTTCTCGATCGTTCTGACTCTGGCGCTGGTCCTGTGGCAGCGGCGGGTGGCGGCGCGGACGGGGAACCGCGTGGTGCGGGCGGATTCGTTGCACTACGTAAGCGACCTGATCCCCAATATCGGCGCGATCCTGGCGCTCTGGGCCTCGGCGCGCTACGGGATCGGCCAGATCGACAGCATCGTCGCGCTGGCCGCGGCGCTGATGCTGGCAGTGGGGGCGCTGCGGATCGGCAAGGGCGCCTGGGACGCGCTGATGGACCGCCGCGCGGATCCCGCGATGATCGAGGGAATAAGCCGGATCGCCGGCGGCTGGCCGGGTGTGCACGGGTTCCACGACCTGAAGACGCGCACCGCCGGGTCGCGGGTGTTCGTCAACCTGCATGTCGAGCTGGACGGAAGCCAGACGCTGGCGGAGGCGCATGCGATCGGCGCGGCGCTGCGGCGGGCGATCCTGCGGGCCTATCCGCAGGCCGACGTGATCATCCACAAGGACCCGGTGGGCGAGGTGCCGCATCCCGACGACCGGACCAAGGGCTAGGCGCGCCGGATTGCGCCGCGGGCTGCGCCCGCGGCGCGGTGCCTCCGGCGGGGATATTCTCAAGACAATGAAGAAAGGTCTTGCGCCGGACTACCCGGCGAGCAGCCCCCTGCCCTTCAAGAGCGCCTCTGGCCCCGGCATCTTGCCGCGGAAAGCGGTGTAGAGCTCCTCGGGGTCCTTCGAGCCGCCGGCAGAGAGGATGTGGTCGTGCAGCTTCTTCGCGATGTCTTCGTCGAACAGGCCACCGCCTTCCTTGAACGCCTCGAAGGCGTCCGCATCCATGACTTCCGACCACATGTAGCTGTAATAGCCCGAGGAATAGCCGTCGCCGGCGAAGACATGCGCGAAATGCGGCGTGGCGTGGCGCATACGGATGGCGTGGGGCATTCCCAGCCCCTCCAGCACCTCGGCCTGCTTCTGCATCGGGTCGGCGGGCGCGTCTTCCTCGTGGAAGGCGAGGTCGACCAGCGCGGAGGACAGGAATTCGACGGTATCGAAGCCGCTGTCATAGGTCTGGGCGGCGAGCAGGCGTTTCAGCAGGTCTTGGGGCATCGGCTTGCCGGTTTCGGCATGGGTGGCGAATTCGGTCAGCACTTCGGGGACTTCCAGCCAGTGTTCGTAAAGCTGGCTGGGCAGTTCGACGAAATCGCGGGCGACGGAGGTGCCGGAGATGCTCTCGTAGGTCACATCGGACAGCATCTGGTGCAGCGCGTGACCGAATTCGTGGAACAGCGTGCGGGCATCTTCATAGGACAGCAGGGCGGGCCTGCCGGATTCGGGTTTGGCGAAGTTGCAGACATTGACGACGATGGGGCGGATGTCGCCGGCCAGTTTCTGTTGCTGGCGGATCGCCGAGCACCAGGCGCCGGAACGTTTCGAGCCGCGGGCGAAATAGTCGGCGATGAACACCGCGAGATGTTGGCCGTTGCGGGTCACGTCCCAGGCGCGCGCATCGGGATGGTAGAGCGCCGCGTCGATCGGCTGGACGTCGAGCCCGAAGAGCCGGTTCGCCACGGCGAAGGCCGCGTCGATCATCCGGTCGAGTTGCAGGTAGGGCTTGAGTTCGGCCTCGTCGAGGTCGTGTTCCTCTTTCCGGCGCTTTTCGGAATAGTAGCGCCAGTCCCAGGGCTCCAGCTCTCCGTTCACACCGTCGCCATGCATCATCGCGGTGAGGCGGGTTGCATCGGCCTCGGCAGCGTCGAGGGCGGGTTCCCAGACCTTCATCAGAAGCTCTTTGACCGCGCCGGGGGTCTTGGCCATTTCGGTTTCCAGCTTGTAATCGGCGAAGCTGTCATAGCCCAGGAGCATCGCGCGTTCTTCGCGCAGGGCCAGAACCTCGGCAGCGATGGCCCGGTTGTCGGTGGGGCCGCCATTGGCGCCGCGGGCAACCCAAGCCTCGAATGCGCGTTCGCGCAGGTCGCGGCGGGGGCTGAATTGGAGGAAGGGCACGATGAGCGAGCGCGAGGTCGTGATGATCGGGGCCTGCAGACCCTTTTCCTGTCCGGCGGCGCGGGCGGCGGCGATCAGGAAATCGGGCAGGCCATCCAGTTCGTCCTCGGCCAGTTCCATGAACCAGTCGCGTTCATCGGCCAGCAGGTTCTGCGTGAACTGGGTGGAGAGGACGGCAAGGCGGTTCTTGACCTCGGTCAGACGGTCGGCGGCGTAGCCTTCCAGATCGGCACCGGAGCGGACGAAGCCGCGGCGGGTCAGCATCAGGACGCGCTGTTGTTCCTCGGTCAGGTCGAGGCTGTCGCGGTTCTGCCAGAGCGTGTCGATGCGCTGGAAGAGCGGCTTGTTGTTGGCGATCTCGGAGCCATAGGCGGCGAGTTTCGGCGAGAAGTCGCGCTGCAACTCTTCCCGCTTCGGATTGCTGTCGGCCCCGGCGAGGTTGAAGAACACGCCGAGGACCCGGTTCAGCTTCGCGTCGGCCCGTTCCAGCGCCTCGATCGTGTTGGCGAAGGTGGGCTCGTCGGGGTTCTCGGCGATCCTGGCGATATTCGCGCGCGCCTCTTCCATCGCGGTTTCGAAGGCGGGGGCGAAGTCGTCATCGGTGATCCGGTCGAAGGGCGGCAGGCCGAAGGGGGTCTCCCAGTCGGCGAGAAGTGGGTTGGTCATGGGGTCTCCTTTCGGGGGAGCCTATGGGCTTGGCCGATGAAGGGAAAGGGGGCGTTGCGCGATCCGGGGCGGTCTAGCCCGCGGCCTCTGCCGGCCGGTCCTTCCAGACCATGTCCCGGAATTCGAACTTGCCGACGAGGTTCGGTTTGACGATCTCGAAATAGGGCGAGAGATCGAAATCGCGCGGGGCGAACAGCGAATAATGGCGGATGTGATAGTGCTCTCGGGCGGCATAGTCCCCGTCATCGTCGAGTCTGACGACATCGGGCAGGATCGGGTAGCGGATCGACTGGAACGCCTGGGCGATCAGCGAGGAACAGATCGCGCGGGTCGGGTCGCCCGAGCCGAAGGCCAGCATCCGGCGGCGCCAGCGCACTGGAACCGGCGGTGTCGGGAAGAAGTAGCGCAGCAGGTCGAAGATGTTGCGCATGTCGTAATGCAGGCCCAGCCGCTCTGTCATGTAAGAGACCACCGCGGCGCGATCCTCTGCCGACAGTCCGACAGCGCGGCAGATGCGGGTGTTGTGCCGCCGGTATTTCGAGAGCGGCGAGGCGATGCAGCCTTCGCCGACCAGAACCTCGACAAGGCGGGGGCGTTCGGAACCGTCCTCTGGCTTGGGCAATGTGTCGCCGACATAGCAGGCGGCATGCGACCAGGTGGACTGGGTAAGATACTTGATCGCGCCGGACAGGCGTTCGTTGCCCTCCACCAGCAGGATATCGCCGGGTTGCAGCACCCGGCAAAGCGTCGCGAAATCCGACGGCGTGTAGGGCTTGTAGCCCGCGCTTTCGGTGCGGAGCTTGCCTGCCAACTGGCGTCCGAACCAGTCCAGCGCGCGGTCGAAGGGGGTATCGGCATCGGCGCTCATCTTCAATCCTCCGGGTGCAACGCTAACCGAAGCGGCCGGATCGGGTAAATCGAGGCGGGCGACGCTCACGCAGATGGGAAGCTAGGTGCGGTCGCGTGATCGGCTGCGCATCTTCCGTTCCAGCCGCCGCAGCCCCAGCGAGAGACCCAGGGTGATGATCAGGTACATCATCGCCACGACGTTGTAGGTCTCGAAATAGCGGAAATTGCCCGCCGCCGTGACCTTCCCTAATTGGGTTATGTCGGCGACGCCGAGCACCGAGACGAGCGAGCTGTCTTTCACCATCGCGACAAAATCGTTTCCGTAAGGCGGCAGGATGGTGCGGAAGGCTTGTGGAAACACGATCAGCCGGAAGCGGTGCCAGGGTTTCAGGCCGAGGGATTCGGCGGCCTCGATCTGGCCGGGATCGACCGAGAGGATGCCGGCGCGGAAGATCTCGGCGAGGAAAGAGGCATAGGCCAGCGTCAGGGCGATGACCGCGCGCCAGAGCAGCGAGACGTCGCGGGTGCGGATCGGGTCGAGCCCCACCCCTTCGGCCAGCCAGTTCCAGCCGGCGACCATGCCGGGGGCAAGGACGAAGGCGACATAGAGCAGCAGGACGATGATCGGGATGCCGCGGATGATCTCGACATAGAGCCGCGACAGCTGACGCAGGATGAGCCAGCGCGAGAGGGCGGCGAGCGCCAGCAGCAGGCCGAGGATCGAGGCCAGCGTATAGGCGGTCAGCGTCACGAAGACGGTGATGCCGAGCCCCTTCAGCAGCGTCGTCAGCACCCTTGCGTAGAGATCATCGGCGACGATCCGGTACATCAGATAGGCGGCAAGTCCGCCGGCGACGACCAGCCACCAGGGAAAATCGCGGTCCTGCGGCGGGGCGGGGATCATGCGGGAAAGTGCTTTCGGCAGCGGCCCCGGAGCGGGGTCCGGGGCTGCGGCGGTACGCAACCGGCAAGAGGCCCCGGCGCGGGAACCGGGGCTGCGGGCGGCATCAGCCGCCGACTTTGAAATCGAGGAACCACTTCTTGTTCAGCGCCTCGATCGTTCCGTCCTCTTTCATCGCGGCGATCGCGGCGTTGATCGGCTCCACCAGATCGGACTCCTTCGGGAAGATGAAACCGAAATCCTCGGTGCCGAGCTTGTCGCCGACGATCTTCAGCCCGCCCTCGGAGGCCGCGACATAGCCCTCACCCGCCGTGCCGTCGGTCAGCACCAGGTCGACATCGCCGGACCGAAGCGCCTGCACACCGGCGCCGAAGGTCTCGAACAGCTTGATGCGGGGGTTTTGCTCATCGCCGTCGAGCACGTCATAGACCCCGACATAGAACGGCGTCGTGCCGGGCTGCGCGGCCATCAGCAGATCCGCGTCGGCGGCGAAGCTGGCGGCGTCGGTGAACCGCTCCTCGTCGCCGCGCACCAGCATGACCATTTCGGAGCGCATGTAGGGGTCCGAGAAATCGACCACCTCGGCGCGGTCCTCGCGGATGGTGATGCCGGTCATGCCCATGTCGAACTGGCCTTCGGACACGGCGGCGATCATCGCGTCCCAACTGATCGTCTCGTATTCCACGTCGATGTTGATGCGCTTGGCGATTTCGTCCATCGCGTCGTATTCCCAGCCCACGGGATTGCCGGAACCGTCGATGAACTGCAGCGGCGGATAGGCGTTCTCGGTGGCCACGGAAACGGTGCGTCCGCCGAGATCGGGCAGGTCGGCGGCGATCGCGGCGGTGGCGAAGGCGGCGGCGAAGGCCGCTGCGGTGGCAAAGAGTTTCATGGTCGGACTCCCCCGTTGGTTTCGCGCCAGATTAGGGCGCGGATGATGCAGGTGACAAGGGTATCGCGCGCGGCGCGCCGGCGACAGGCGGCGACGGCGGCGTCACGGTCGCCCCTCCCGCGGTTGAAGATCTGGTCCCGGAACATGTCAGGGACGCCGGGCCAGGCGCGAGAATGAAGCTCGCCGGGCGGGAGTCCTAAGAAAATCGGGGGGCGGGGCGCGACGGAACGGTCGCTGCCCTGAAAATGATCGCCGGGAGGACCGTGGCGCGGGTCGGCGCCACGGCCTTGTCAGGGTCAGTCGACCGAAAGGACCTCGATATCGAAGGTCAGATCCTGTCCGGCCAGCGGATGATTGGCGTCAAGCGTCACCTTCTCTTCGCTGACCTCGGCCACGGTGACCGGAACCGCGCGGCCATCGGGGGTCTGCATCTGCAAACGGGTGCCGGCTTCCAGCGGAATATCGGCGGGGATCTGGGTGCGCGGCACTTCCTGGCGCGCGCCGGGATCCACCTGGCCATAGGCCGCATCGGCCGGAACATCGACGGTCTTCTTGTCGCCAACCTCCATGCCCGGCAGAGCCTGATCGAGGCCGGGGATAATCTGCCCGGAGCCGACCTGGAATTCCAGCGGGTCGCGACCCTCGGAGCTGTCGAAGGTGGTTCCGTCCTGCAGGGTGCCTTTGTAGTGAATGCGCACAGTGTCGCCGCTCTTGACCTGGGTCATCGGTCCTCTTTCGTTGTGATGGGGATGAATTTCAGAGGCCGCTTCATCGCGGGTGCTCTGCTCCGCGCCATCCTAACGGCAGCGAAAAGGAAGGTAAACCCGAGGCGGGTGCGGCGCCTGTTACCGGTGATAGTCCGCCGCCGCGACGCTGACGAAGGGGCGCGGCGCGCTCAGGTCGGTTGGGCCACGGGCTGCCCGCCTGTGGCCCGATCCTGTCAGTTCAGTTTGCCGGGCAGGCTGAGATCGCCCGAGGCAATGTCGAAAACATCCGTCACGCAAAGCAGCGGCGCATGGATATTCGCGTTGACCTTCAGCGCGGCTGTGACGCCGTCATAGGCGGCGCCATCAAGCCCGGCGGGGTCGGCGAAAGCGACGGTGACGGTGATTTCGGGCCCGTCGAAGAGCGGCGTGAAGCCGGGGCTGTCGATGAAGATCGGCAGACCGGGCCAGGTGGCGGGCAGGCGCGGGGTTTCGCCCTCGGGGATGTCGCGGACCGCGAGCGCGCCTGTCCCGCAGGCTTCGGTCGGGGTCAGCACGACCCAGTGGCTGTGCCAGTCGGCCCCGTCATTCGTGAGGTCGCCGTCGCGGTTCTCGTCGTAAAGCGGCGTGTCGTCGAAATCGGGATGGCTGGTGGCGGCCAGCGCAAGGATGCCGGTGCCGCCCTCGAACCCTACGCTGGCGGGGTCGAGCGAGGTCGGCCAGACATAGGACAGGACCGGGGCGCCGCCGAGCTGCCCCGCAGGCTCCGGCGTCTCGGCGCCGGCGGTGCCGCCGATCGTCATGTGGAAGGTCACATTGCGCCCGTCACTGTGGGCATGGGCGGCGAGAATGTCGAAAGCCGCGACCTTGTCGGGCGCGGCCTCGGACAGGATCGCGCCGTCCTGATCCACGGCATGGGTGCTGTCGGCCTGGACAGCGCCTGCGGATAGCGCGGCGACGAGAAGAAGCGAGCGTTTCATCGGGTGGTCCTCCTGCTGTTGACCCTTCGATTTTTAGTAGCGAATCGAAACTATTGCAAATAAATTTTCGACTCGCTATCAAATGGGTATGGCGAAGAACGATGGCAGACGGATCGCGGCCCTGCTGGAACGGCTGGCAAGACTGGCGGCGAATGACAGCTGGGAGGGCGGGCTGAACCCGACCCAGGTGGCGATTCTGTCCTACCTTCACCGGGCGAACCGGTTTTCCCGCGCCCCCTCGCATGTCGCCGACTATCTCGGGGCGACGCGCGGGACCGTTTCACAAAGCCTGAAGAGCCTGCGCGACAAGGGGCTGGTGCGGGAGAGCCGGTCGGCCAGCGACCGGCGCAGCATCTCGTTCGACCTGACCGAAGCAGGAGAGGCGATCGCCGCAGAACGGTCCAGGCTTGACCGCGCGCTGGAGCGGATGCCGGATGCCGAGCGCGCGGCCCTCTCGGCGGGGCTGGCCGATCTGCTGCGCGCAATGCTGGCGGCGGGCGGTGGACGGCCTTTCGGCATCTGCCGCGACTGCCGGCACCATCGCCACGGGGCCGATGGGCGGTATTGCGCCCTGCTGGAGGTGCCGCTGGCCGAGGAGGAAGCCGGCCTGATCTGCCACGAACAGGCTCCCGCCGCCGCCTGAGCCGGTCAGCCGGTGCCGCAGACCGGGCAATCGGCGCTGCGCTTCAGCCCGATCACCCGCGCCTCGGCATAGAGCGCGTCATAGATCAGCATCCGGCCGCGCAGCCCCTCGCCGGCCCCGGTGACGGCCTTCACCGCCTCCACCGCCATCATCGCACCGACCACGCCCGGCAGCGGGCCGAGCACCCCCGCCTCGGCGCAGGAGGGCGCAAGGCCGGGGGCCGGAGCCTCGGGGAATATGCACTGGTAGCAGGGGGTTCCGCTGGCCGGGTCGAACAGGCTGATCTGCCCTTCCCACTGGCTGAGCGCGCCCGAGATCAGCGGCTTGCCGACGGCTACGGCGGCACGGTTCACCAGGAACCGGGTCTCGAAATTGTCCGAGCCGTCGAGGATCAGGTCGTAATCGGCGAACAGGGCCTCGGCATTCTCTTCGGTCAGGCGGCGATGGTAGGGCCGCACCGCAATATGCGGGTTGAGCGCCTTCATCGCCAGTTCGGCGGAAAACACCTTGGGCATGCCGATCCGGTCATCGGTATGGATGACCTGCCGCTGCAGGTTCGAATTGCCGACCGTGTCCGCGTCGATCACGCCGATGGTCCCGACACCGGCCGCCGCCATATATTGCAGCGCCGGCGCGCCAAGACCGCCCGCCCCGATCACCAGGACCCGCGCCGCCTTCAGCTTCTTCTGCCCCGGCCCGCCGATCTCGCGCAGCACGATGTGGCGCGCGTAGCGGTCCAGTTCGGTCTCGCTGAAGGTGCCCTGCCCCGGTGTGGCGGCCGGTTCCGGCGTCCGCGCGCGGCGGCGAAGATGGACCAGGCCCATCCGGTACGCCCAGATCAGCCCGACAAGCCCGCCGACCACCAGCCATTCGGCCAGCGACCCGCCAAGACCCGCGCTGAGCGGATTGCCCTGCGGCAGCAGCAGCAGCGCCAGCAGGATCGCCAGGTAAAGCAGCCCGATCATCCCCCAGCGCAGCCCTGCGGGCAGTCCCGCCAGATGGCCGAGCGCCCACAGGCCCACGGCAAGGATCAGGAACCAGAGCATCAGCCGCGCCCGGTCGACCCGAAGCCGCCCTCGCCGCGTGCCGTGGCCGTCAGGCTTTCGGCCGGTTCGAACCGCGCCTGCACCACCGGCGCGACGATCATCTGCGCGATCCGGTCGCCGTGATGGATCACGTAGGTCTCGGCCCCGAGATTGACCAGCAGCACCCCGAGCGGCCCGCGATAGTCGCTGTCGATGGTGCCGGGCGTGTTCGGCAGGGTGATGCCGTGTTTCAGCGCCAGGCCCGAACGCGGCCGGATCTGCATCTCGAAACCGCGCGGGATCTCGACGCGGATGCCCGTGGGCACGATCCGGCGCTGCATCGGGTTCAGGGTGAAACCGGCCGCGCGGATATCGGGTGGCAGGTTGGCGCGGATGTCGGCGCCGGCGGCACCCGCGGTCTCATAGGACGGCAGCGGCACGGACCGGTCGGCCTCCTCCTCCCACAGGACGCGCAGGACCGGGATCATGCGCCTGCTCTTCTTCTTGAACGAAATATCCTCGCCGAAGGCATGAAAGTCACTTCGACAACTCCCCGGCCACGCGGGCCGCGAGTTTCGCCGCGACCTGGTCTTTCGACATCCGCGGCCAGTCCTCGGCGCCCTCGGCGGTGATCAGCGTCACCTTGTTCTCGGTGCCGCCCATGATCCCGGTCGCGGGCGACACATCATTGGCAAGGATCCAGTCGCAGCCCTTGCGGTCCCGCTTGGCACTGGCATTCGCGGTCACGTCATCGGTTTCGGCGGCGAAACCCACGACGAGTTTCGGGCGGTCCTTCTTCATCCCGGCGATGGTCGCGAGGATGTCGGGGTTCTCGGCGAAGTCGAGCGCTGGCGGCTTGCCCCTGGCGTCCTTCTTGATCTTCGAGCCGTGTTCGCTGGTCACCCGCCAGTCGGCGACGGCGGCGGCGAAGATGGCCGCGTCGGCGGGCAGCGCCTCGTTGACGGCCTCGAGCATCTGACGCGCGGTCTCGACCCGGACGACACTGACCCCGCCGGGCGGCGGCACCTCGGCCGGACCGGTGACGAAGGTCACGTCCGCACCAAGCGCCGCGAGGGCCCGGGCGATCGCGGCGCCCTGGGCGCCGGACGAGCGGTTGGCGATATAGCGCACCGGGTCGATCGGTTCATGGGTCGGACCCGAGGTGACCAGCACATGCCGACCGCGAAGCGGACCGTCGCGCAGCGCATCGTTGACGGCCTCGACGATCGCCATCGGTTCGGCCATCCGGCCGGGCCCGTATTCGCCGCAGGCCATGTCGCCTTCGTCGGGACCCACCCGCAGGATGCCATCGGCCTCGAGCGTGGTTAGGTTGCGCTGGTTCGCGGCATGCAGCCACATCCGCACGTTCATCGCGGGCGCGATCAGCACCCGCTTGTCGGTGGCCATCAGCAGCGTCGAGGCGAGGTCATTGGCAAATCCGTTGGCCATTTTCGCCATCAGGTCGGCGGTCGCCGGGGCGACGACGACAAGGTCGGCGGCGCGGCTGAGCTCGATATGGCCCATCTCCGCCTCGTCGGTGAGATCGAAGAGATCGCGGTAGACCTTTTGCGCCGAGAGGGCGGAGGCGGAGAGCGGCGTGACGAATTGCTCCGCGGCCTTGGTCAGCACCGGCGTCACGGTCGCGCCCTGTTCGCGCAGGCGGCGGATCAGCTCGAGCGATTTGAAGGCCGCGATGCCGCCGCCGATGATGAGCAAGATGCGTTTGCCAGCGAGCATGGCGCGTCCTTTGATCCGGTCAAGCCATGATTAGGCGCGGGCGGGCGGGAACTCAACCGTTTCGGAATTGGGGTCGTCCGGACGCGAAAGAGGATTTGCGCCGGGCCTGCGGCCCGTCGCCGTGCCTCCGGCGGGGATATTTATCGACAAATGATGAGGGGTCAGGAGTATTTCGGCGGGCGTTTCTGCATGTTGGCCATCACCGCCTCGATCTGGTTGGGTTGGCCGAGGATCCGGTTCTGCAGCTCGGCCTCGATGGCGAGGCCATCGCCCGGCGCGGCAGGCCAGCTTTGATCGACGAGGCGTTTCGCGGCTTTCAGCGCGTCGGGGGAGCGGGCGAGCAGGATGTCGGCGTAATCGCGGGCAGCGGAGTCCGGGTCGTCCGAAATGCGGGTGATGAGGCCGAGGGACAGGGCTTCGTCCGCGTCGAGGATGCGGGCGGTCATGATGAGGTCCTTGGCCTGATCGGCGCGCATCAGAAGCGGCAGGCTTTGGGTCAGGCCCATATCGGGGATCAGGCCCCATTTCGTCTCCATGATGGAAAACCGGGCATCGGGCGCGGCGATGCGGAAATCGGCGGCCAGCGCGACTTGCATGCCGCCGCCGAAGCAGTTGCCCCTGATCGCGGCGATGACCGGGACCGGCATGGCGCGAAGCGCCTCTGCGGGGTGCTGGAACCAGTTCGCTTTCCGGCCGTCGAGCGGGGTCGTCAGGCGGTCGCGCATCTTGTCCATCTGCTGCGTGAACTGCATGAAGATGGATGTATCGAGCCCGGAGCAGAAGTGATCGCCCGCGCCGGTCAGGATCGCGGCGCGCAAGCCGGGTTTCGCGGCGAGCTGGGCGGCCGCGGCGGGAAGGGCCTCGAACATTTCGAGCGTGATGGCGTTCATCTTCTCGGGGCGGTTCAGGCGCAGCGTGGCGACGGCAGCGTCGGCATTCTCGGTCAGGACGGTCTCGGTCATCTAATGCGCCTCGGCCCAGTTGGCGCCCTGCCCCGCATCGACGGTCAGCGGCACGGTGAGGTGGACGGCGGGCATCGCGGCGCCTTCCATCACCTCGCGGACCCGGGCGATGGTGTCGTCGACGGCGCCCTCGTCCACCTCGAAGATCAGTTCGTCATGGACCTGCAGCAGCATCTTCGCCGGCAAGCCCTCGATCGCCGCGTCCATCCGGATCATCGCGCGTCGGATCACGTCGGCGGCGGTGCCCTGGATCGGCGCGTTTATCGCGGCGCGGCGGGCGAAGCCGGCATGCGGACCCTTGGCGCCGATCTCGGGCGTGTGGATCTTGCGGCCGAACAGGGTCTGGACGTAGCCGTGCTGCTTACCGAAGGCGATGGTGGCGTCCATGTAGTCCTTGATGCCGGGAAAGCGTTCGAAATAGCGGTCGATGAACCCTTGGGCATCAGCGCGGGGAATCCGCAGGTTGCGGGCGAGGCCGAAGCCCGAGATGCCGTAGATCACCCCGAAATTGATCGCCTTGGCCTGGCGGCGGATGTCGGGGGTCATCTGGTCGAGCGGCACGTCGAACATTTCCGACGCGGTCATCGCGTGGATGTCCTGGCCGTCCCTGAACGCCTGTTTCAGCGCGTCGATGCCGGCGATATGGGCGAGGATGCGCAGTTCGATCTGGCTGTAATCGAGGCTGACCAGGCGTTTGCCGGGTTCGGCGACGAAGGCCTCGCGGATGCGGCGGCCTTCCTCGGTGCGGACGGGGATATTCTGCAGGTTCGGATCGGTCGAGGCGAGGCGGCCGGTATTGGCCCCGGCGATGGAATAGGAGGTGTGGACGCGGCCCGTATCCGGGTTGATATGATCCTGAAGCGCGTCGGTATAGGTCGATTTCAGCTTCGAAAGCTGCCGCCAGTCCAGGATCCGGGCGGGCAGTTCATGTTCGGTGGCGAGGTCTTCCAACACGTCCGCGCCGGTCGCGTAGGCGCCGGTCTTGCCTTTCTTGCCACCGGTGAGCGCCATCTTGTCGAACAGGATCTCGCCCAGTTGCTTGGGGGAGCCGACGTTGAATTTCTCGCCGGCGAGGTCGTGGATTTCGGCCTCGAGCCCCGCCATCTTCTGCGAGAAGGCGTTCGACATGCGGCTGAGCGCGTCGCGGTCGACCTTGATCCCGTGCATCTCCATCCGCGCCAGCACCGGCACCAGCGGGCGTTCGAGCGTCTCGTAGACCGTGGTGACGCGGTTGCGGTGCAGCTGCGGCTTGAAGAGCTGCCAGAGGCGCAGGGTGATGTCGGCATCCTCGGCGGCGTATTTCACCGCCTCGTCCACGCCGACCCTGTCGAAGGTGACCATCGACTTGCCGGAGCCGAGCAGCGGCTTGATCGGGATCGGCACATGGCCGAGATACTGTTCCGAGAGCGTATCCATGCCGTGACCGTGCAGGCCCGCATTCATCGCGTAGGACATCAGCATCGTGTCGTCGATGGGTGCGACGTCGATGCCGCGCAGGGCGAAGATCTTGGCGTCGTATTTCATGTTCTGGCCGATCTTGAGGATCGCGTCATCCTCGAGCACCGGTTTCAGCAGCGCCAGCGCCTCGGCCTCGGTCATCTGCCCTTCGGCCAGGCTGTCGCCGCCGAAGAGATCATCGGTGGCCGAGGCCTTGTGCGAGAGCGGGATGTAGCAGGCCTGGCCCGGCTCGACCGAGAGCGAGATGCCGCAAAGCTCGGCGCGCATCTCGTCGAGGCTGGTGGTTTCGGTGTCGACCGCGACATGGCCGACCGCGCGGATCCGGTCGATCCAGACCTGAAGTGCCGTGGCATCGCGCACGCGTTCATATTCCTCGATGGCCCATTCGGCCGAGACATCGGGCAGGTCGGCCTCGATCGGGGCCGCGCCCTCCGGCGTCGCGTCGGGGATCGGCGGCGCATCGAATCCCAGCTTGTCGGCGACCCGCTTGGTCAGCGTGCGGAACTCCATCTTTCCGAGGAATTCCAGCAGTGTTTCCGGTTCCGGTTCGTGCACTTCCAGCGCGTCGAGGGGGATGTCGAGCTTCATGTCGCAGTCAAGCTGGACCAGCCGTTTCGAAATCCGGATCTGCTCGGCATTGTCCTGCAGCGTCTCGCGACGCTTGGGCTGCTTGATCTCTCCGGCGCGCTCGAGAAGAGTGTCGAGATCGCCGTATTCGTTGATCAGCAGCGCCGCCGTCTTGATGCCGATCCCCGGCGCGCCCGGCACGTTGTCGACCGAATCTCCGGCCAGCGACTGTACGTCGACGACCCGTTCGGGCGGCACGCCGAACTTCTCGATCACGCCCTCGCGGTCGATGCGCTTGTTCTTCATCGGGTCGAGCATCTCGACGCCGTCGCCGACTAGCTGCATCAGGTCTTTGTCGGAGGACACGATGGTGACGCGGCCACCGGCATCGCGGGCCTGGCAGGCGAAGCTGGCGATGATGTCGTCGGCCTCGAAGCCCTCGACCTCGATACAGGCGACGTTGAAGGCGCGGGTCGCGTCTCGGGTCAGCGGGAATTGCGGCACGAGGTCTTCGGGGGCCGGCGGGCGGTGCGCCTTGTACTGGTCGTAGATGTCGTTGCGGAAGCTCTTGCCGGAATAGTCGAAGATCACGGCGATATGAGTCGGGGCCTCGTCGCCCTTCGATTCTTCGATGAGCTTGAAGAGCATGTTGCAGAAGCCCGCCACCGCGCCGATCGGCAGGCCGTCCGACTTGCGCGTCAAGGGCGGCAACGCGTGATAGGCGCGGAAGATGAAGGCCGAACCGTCGATCAGATGCAGATGGCAGCCTTTGCCGAATGTCACGTGCCGCGCCCCCTTTGATCCTTGCCGGTCCGTCATGCCATGTTTGCGCAGGGCGTTCCAGACTGGGATGCGAGGGACGGCGCGGCAGGCGGACGGCTAGGACAGATACTGGTTGAACCAGTCGATCGTGCGATCCCATGCCAGTTCGGCGGCCTCGGCATCGTAGCGCGGGGTCGAATCATTGTGGAAGCCGTGGTTCACGCCTTCGTAGATATACGCCTCGTAGGTCTTGCCGTGCTCCTGCAGCGCCGCTTCGTAGGCGGGCCAGCCTTCGTTGATGCGCTCGTCAAGACCGGCATAATGCAAGAGCAGCGGCGCCTCGATCTTCGGCACATCCTCGGCCGCCGCCTGCCGGCCGTAGAACGGCACCGCGGCAGCCAGTTCCGGATAGGCGACCGCGGCGGCATTGCTGACCCCGCCGCCATAGCAGAATCCGACGATGCCGACCTTGCCGTTCACCGCGTCGTGGGCCATCAGGTGTTCGACCGCGGCGAAGAAGTCATTCATCAGCTTGGTGGGATCGACTTGGGACTGCAGTTCTCGGCCTTCCTCGTCATTGCCGGGATAGCCGCCGACCGAGGTCAGGCCATCGGAAGCCAGCGCAACGAAGCCGGCCTTGGCGACGCGGCGGGCGACATCCTCGATATAGGGGTTCAGGCCGCGGTTCTCATGGACGACGACGACGCCGCCGACGGGCGCCGTGGCGGCGGCCGGCATGACCATGTAGCCGCGCACCTCGCCATGCCCGTTCGGCGAGGAATAGGTGATGTAGTCCGGCTGAATTTCGGGATCGGTGGGCTCCACCTGCTGGGCCATCGCATAGTTCGGACTGAGCATGTTGAGCAGCGCCATCGCGGTCAGCCCGCCGACGGCGTACTTGCCGGCGCGGTCAAGGAACTCTCGTTTCGTGATCTTGCCATGGGCGTAGAAATCGTAGAGTTCCAGCAGTTCCTGATCGAAATCCTTTGCGGTCATGCGGTTCATGGTCATCTCCCTGAGATCTTGTGCGACATAGACTGGCCGTTTCTGGCACAGGCGATAATCTAGGGCGGCGGCGCCGAAAGTCAGCGCCGAGCAGGCAAGCCGTCGATCAGACGTGGAGGTCGGCCTTTGCCAACCTGGCGACCCGTTCGGGGTCAGGTCGCGCCGGGCTGGGGGCCGGTCTTCCGGCGTTCTTCAAAACCGGCATGGACGAAGCGCTTGTCGCAATAGCCGCACTCGACCCAGCCGGTCTCGCGCGGGATCTGAAGCCAGACGCGGGGATGGCCGAGGTCGGGGTTCGATCCGTCGCAGGCGACCTTCCAGCTGTTCACCACTTCGGTTTCGGGCGCGTCGATCATCATGCCTGCTCTCTTCCGGTTGTCGCGGGCGGGGCCGCAAGTTAAGTCGGGGCATGATAGCGGATGGCAGGGCACGGACAAGGCTGGAATGACCGGAAAAGCGATCGAGATAGACGGTCTGACGAAGACCTATGCCGCACGGCGCGGCACGCCGGCGAAGACCGCGTTGAGGGGCATCGACCTTCAGGTGCCCGCGGGCTCGATCTTCGGCCTGCTCGGGCCGAACGGTGCCGGCAAATCGACGCTGATCAACATTCTCGCGGGTCTCGTGGTGAAGACCTCGGGGCGGGTGACGATCTGGGGCTTCGACCAGGACCGCAATCCGAGGCAGTCGCGGGCGGCGATCGGGGTGATGCCGCAGGAGCTGAACCTCGATCCGTTCTTCAGCCCGCGCGGTGCGCTGGAAGTGCAGGCCGGGCTGTACGGCGTGCCGAAAGACCAGCGGCGGTCCGACGAGATTCTTGCGATGGTCGGTCTGTCGGACAAGGCCGATGCCTATGCCCGCACGCTGTCTGGCGGGATGCGGCGGCGGCTTTTGCTGGCCAAGGCGCTGGTGCATTTTCCGCAGATCCTGGTGCTGGACGAACCGACGGCGGGGGTCGATATCGAGCTGCGGCAGAT
Organism: uncultured Alphaproteobacteria bacterium; assembly: GCA_942492375.1. Lineage (GTDB taxonomy): Bacteria > Pseudomonadota > Alphaproteobacteria > Rhodobacterales > Rhodobacteraceae > JAHEAO01. The sequence goes on along the minus strand of CALOEL010000014.1, from coordinate 734,092 downwards.
GCTGTGGTCCAACGTGAGGAAACTGAACCGGGAGCGCGGGATGACGATCATCCTGACGACGCATTACCTGGAGGAGGCCGAGGAGATGTGCGACGAGATCGCGATCATCAACCAGGGCGAGGTGGTGGTTCAGGACACGACCCCGGCGCTGCTGGGCCGAATGGATGCGAAGACGCTGGTGATCCAGCCCGAGGCCGAGGCGCCCGAGGCCTTCGCCCTGCCCGAGGGAGTGGACCTGACGCGCCGGCCGGACGGAGCGCTGGCGCTGGCCTATCGGCGGGGCGCGACCTCTGCCGATGCGATCCTCGGGGCGGTGCGCGAGGCCGGGATCGTGATCCGCGACGTGAAGACGGAGGAGCCGGATCTGCAGGACGTGTTCCTCGATCTGACGCGGGGGTGACGGGAAACGCGCTAGATATTGTCCAACAATTGCGAAGTAGCTCAATGAATTAGCTGCGCAGCATCTGCAAACCCTGAATCGAGCGATCGCGACGGCCACTGAGCCGGGCGCGGAGGCTGGCGCGCATATCGCGAAAATCATTAGTAAGATACAGGAAGAGACGTTTGCCCGGTGAAATCGACAGGAGTTGCCGGGTGTAGGTTATTCGGCATCTGCCGTGGTCGAGGCGATCAATGCGAAATTCGACCTGATAGGCGACTTCACGGCTGTTGAGCAACGGATCGGCACGGTAGCTGATGTGATGCGGAGCATCAGATTTGCTCACCCGGATTTCAACAAGCGCATCCTTGTAAGCCCCCCGGCGAGGCAAGCTCAGAATGAAATCGGCATTGCTGTTCTCTTGCGGGGGCAGGAAGGACGCATCTGGCCAATAGTAGCTTTCTTCATGGGTGGGGTCGGGTGCAAGTTTTCCCCAGAGACTTTCGGGGGTGCCCGGAACAGTGAAGGTAGTGGTGCGTGGCTTCAGGTCGCGGTGCCATGACCTGGGGTGCCAATGGCCGTAGATCACGCGTTCTACAGCTAACAAGAGGAATGCCAGCAAGAAGCAATATATCCAGCCTGGTGCAACCGTAGTTGTTACAATTAGACGCCAGAGTGGGTCCAGAGCCGCGCTGAGCAGGACGGTGAGCCCGAGAAGTTCGACCAGTGGCAACCAAGCGGGGAGGAACAAGGCGAGTGTGGTGATAAGCAGGCCCATGAAAAGGAAGATTGCGAGAATCAGGGATATGGCGGCGATGATAGGAGGCGCGTCTATTTCAAGTGGCTCCGAATAGCCGAATTTGGTTGCGATATAGCAGATCAGAATGAGGAAGCCGCAGCCGAGTAAGAAGCGGCGGTATTGGCGGGAGAGGCGAGACAACATGAGATATCAGCATGTTAATGATAGGTTGCGGAGAGCTTGCGTAGGTTTTCGGGCAGATCTGCGGTGCAAATGTGGCATTTGGGCGAACGGTATTTTTTTGAAGCCCACCGCGTCCGCGACTTGTGGGTTCACGGCTTTAGATATGCTGCGGATTTCATGAACGGCTGCTAGTCCCGCTGCATGGCAGCGCTCAAATTTTCACTCCGGCAGCGTTTTCCATGACCGAGCGCGCAGCGAGAAAATCGATTCACGCGTCGGGCTCATCGCCGCAATTCTTTGTGCTGCGCCTGACTGGTCGGTCCCGGATTTCGTAGAAACGAGAAAGGCCCCGTCACCGACGGGGCCAGCAAATCGCGATCATGCCGAAAGGATCAGGCGGCGGCCTGGGACTTCGCGATCTCTTTCTTGATCTTCAGCGCGTTGGTCGAAAGATCGGCATCCTTGGCTTTCGCCAGGAACGCGTCGAGACCGCCGCGGTGATCGACCGAGCGCAGCGCATGCGCCGAGATCTTCAGCTTGAAGCTGCGGCCCAGCGCGTCGGAGATCAGCGACACTTCGTTCAGGTTCGGCAGGAACCGGCGGCGCGTCTTGTTGTTGGCATGGCTGACATTGTTGCCAGACATCGGGCCTTTTCCGGTCAGTTCGCAACGGCGGGACATCGTCTCGCTCCTTCGTTCGTTACAGTCTCTAGGACGGTCATCCAAAGCAAACGGGCACTGCCGCGTGCAGCGCCCTGAATTCTGAAGGCGGGGTTTACGGCCTCATCCGGATGGCGTCAAGCGATTCATGCGCCCTTTTCGACAAGCTCCATTACCCGGGCGACGGCGGCGCTGGCGGTCAGGCGGCCCTCGGCCACCTGGCCCGACAATTCATCGATCCGGGCGTTCCATTCCGGTTTCGCGCTGATCCAGTCGACCAGGCCCTGCCGCAGCTCCTGTTCGAACCAGTGCCGCGCCTGTTCCGCGCGGCGCTTGTCCCAGACACCGCTTTCCTTACGCCACCCGGCCAGCGCCTGCATCTCGGTCCAGGCGTCTTCCAGCCCGGCGCCGTCCAGCGCCGAGACCGTCATCGCCTTGGGAAAGCCTTCGGGGTCGCGCGCCCGGCGGCGCAGCAGCCGCAGCGCGCCGGCATAATCGGCGCAGGTGCGTTTTGCGGCGGCCAGCAATTCGCCATCGGCCTTGTTCACCAGGATCAGGTCGGCGATTTCCATGATGCCGCGCTTGACCCCCTGCAATTCGTCGCCCCCCGCCGGGGCGAGCAGCAGCACGAAAAGGTCCGACATGCCGGCGACCAGCGTTTCGGACTGGCCGACGCCGACGGTCTCGATCAGCACCACGTCAAACCCCGCCGCCTCGCACAGCTCGATCGCCTCGCGGGTGCGGCGCGCAACGCCGCCGAGATGGGTCTGGCTGGGCGAGGGCCGGATGAAGGCGTTCGGGTCGCGCGACAGGCGTTCCATCCGGGTCTTGTCGCCGAGGATCGAGCCGCCCGACCGCGCCGAGGACGGATCGACCGCCAGCACCGCCACGCGCAGCCCCTGCCCGGTCAGCATCAGCCCGAAGCGTTCGATGAAGCTGGACTTGCCGACGCCGGGCGTGCCCGACAGGCCGATGCGCAGGGCCTGGCGATCGGCGCGGCGCAGGTTTTCCAGCAGGGCGGTGGCCTCGGCGCGGTGATCGGCGCGGCCGCTTTCGATCAGGGTGATGGCGCGGGCCAGCGCGCGGCGTTCGCCCGCCTGCACGCGGCTTGCCAGATCCTCGGTATCTTCGGAGCGTCCCATGTGGGCGGTTCTGCCCGCAACCGGCGGGGCTTGTCCAGCGGAACGGTGCTGGAACTGGTCGCCGCGATGCCGGATAAGGCAGGGATGAGCCTGCCCGACCTGCCGATCACCGAAGCCCTGCCCGCGCTGCTGGACGCGTTACGCCGCGACGGCCGCGCGGTGCTGCAGGCGCCGCCGGGAGCGGGCAAGACCACCGTCGTGCCGCTGGCGATGCTGCAGGCGGGGCTGACGGCGGGGCGGATCCTGATGCTGGAACCGCGCCGGCTGGCCGCGCGCGCCGCGGCGGAACGAATGGCATCGAGCCTGGGTGAGCCGGTGGGGCGGACCGTGGGCTACCGGATCCGGGGCGAGGCGAAGGTATCGGATGCGACCCGGATCGAGGTGGTCACAGAGGGTATCCTAACGCGGATGATCCAGGCCGACCCTTCGCTCGACGGCATCGGCGCGGTGATCTTCGACGAGTTCCACGAGCGCTCGCTGAACGCCGATCTGGGGCTGGCGCTGACCTGGGAGGCGCGCGGCGTGCTGCGACCGGACCTTTTGCTGCTGGTGATGTCGGCGACGCTGGAGGCGCAGCCGGTGGCGGCGATGCTGGACGCGGCGCCGGTGGTGAGTTCGGCGGGGAGGGCGTTTCCGGTCGAGACGCGCTGGCTGGACCGGCCGGTTCCGAAAGCGATCCGGTTCGAGGCCGCGGCCGCCGATCTGGTCGCCCGCGCGGCGGCCGACAGCAGCGGCGGCGTGCTGGTCTTCCTGCCCGGCGAGGGCGAGATCCGCCGCGTCGAGGCGGCGCTGGCCGGGCGGTTGCCGCCGGACTGCGCCGTGCGGCCGCTTTACGGCGCGATGGATTTCGCCGCCCAGCGCAGGGCGATCGCCCCGGCGGGGACGGGACGCAAGGTGGTGCTGGCGACCGCCATCGCCGAGACCTCGCTGACGATCGAGGATGTCCGGGTTGTGGTCGATACCGGCCGGGCAAGGCGGGCGCGGTTCGATCCGGGCTCGGGGATGTCGCGGCTGGTGACCGAGCGGGTGACGAAAGCCGAGGCGGAGCAGCGGCGTGGCCGTGCCGGACGGGTGGCCGAGGGACTGTGCTACCGGATGTGGACCCGCGCCGAAGAGGGCGGCATGGCCGCCTTCCCGCCGGCCGAGATCGAGGCGGCGGACCTGACCGGCTTCGCGCTGGACCTGGCGCTCTGGGGGGCGGAGGGGCCGGAGGCGCTGGCGCTGCTGACGCCGCCCAATCCCGGCGCCTTCGCGGAAGGGCGGGCGCTGCTGGCCGGGCTCGGGGCGCTGGACGAGGCGGGGCGGATCACCGGGCATGGCCGCAGGATCGCGGCGATGCCGCTGCATCCGCGGCTGGGCCACATGCTGGCGGTGGCCGGGCGGCAAGCCGCGGCGCTCGCCGCGCTGCTGGCGGATCGCGACTCGCTGCAGGACCGGCGGGTGGACCTGATGCTGCGCAAGCGGCTGCTGGACGGCGACAAGGTGGCCGAGGCGAACCCCGCCGCGCTGGCCCGGATCCGCGCCGAGGCGAAGCGGCTGGCGGCGCTGGTTCCCGCGCCCGAACAGCCGATGGGCTGGGCGGCGATGGCGGCGCTGGCCTATCCCGACCGGATCGGGCAGCGCCGCGCCGGGGATGCGCCGCGCTATGTCCTGTCGGGCGGCAAGGGCGCGGTGCTGCCCGAGGAGGATCCGCTGGCCGCGACGCGGCTTCTGGTGGTGCTCGACCAGGACGGCGACCCGCGCGAGGCGCGGGTGCGGCTGGCGGCGGCGCTGAGCGAGGCGGAACTGCGCGAGCTCTATGCCGACCGCATCCGGTGGCAGAGGGTCTGCGCCTGGTCGCGGCGCGAGGGCCGCGTCACCGCTCGCGAACAGGAGATGTTCGGCGCGCTGGTCCTGGCCGACCGGATCTGGCGCGACGCGCCGCCCGGGGAGGTCGCGAAGGCGGCGCTGGAGGGCATCCGCCTGCTCGGTCTGCCGATGACCGACGCGGCCCACCGGTTCCGGGCGCGGGTGGAGCTGCTGCGCGGCAGCGGTGCGGATCTGCCGGACCTGTCGGAGCCGGCGCTGATCGACGGGCTCGAGGACTGGCTGCTGCCGCATCTTGGCGGCGTGCGCACCGCCGAGGAGATCCGGCGGCTCGATCCAATCGACGCGCTGCGCGCGCGGCTGGACTGGGAGCAGATGCGGCTGCTCGACAGGATGGCGCCGGCCAGCTACCGCACGCCGATGGATCGAAGCGTGCCGATCGACTATTCCGGCGAGGGACCCGCGATCGCCCTGCGCCTGCAGGAGATGTTCGGCACCACCCGTCATCCAATGGTTGCGGGCCAGCCCTTGCGGATCACCCTGCTGTCGCCCGCCGGGCGGCCATTGCAGACGACGACGGACCTGCCGGGCTTCTGGGCGGCCTCCTATGCCGAGGTCCGCAAGGAGATGCGCGGCCGCTATCCGAAACATCCCTGGCCCGAGGACCCGACCGTCGCGGCCCCCACCTTGCGGGCGAAACCGCGCAAGGGCTGACACCTGCGCGGGAATACATGACAGATCAAACAGGATAGAAATCGAAGGCCGCAAACCTCTTGAAAGCGGAGCTGAAACGAAAAGGCGTGACTTACGCCCAACTGGTTGAAAGGCTGGCGGACATTGGAATCAGTGAGAAAGAGGTGAACGTCCGCAACAAGCTGTCTAGGGGCAAGTTTACTGCGGCGTTCTTATTGCAATGTCTGACAGCAATTGGGGTGGGCCATATGCGCGTGTAGCGCTCGGAGCGATGCTCTTGGTCGTTTGGTCATACGGCATTTGGACGATTTCAGCCAAGCGCCAATTCAATGCCGACACCGCATATTATCAGTCCGAACGCGCACAAGAGAACGCCAGCGCCGAATTTGAGCAATGCTTCCAACAACGAACGGGAGTTTTTGAATGCGTTGAACGCACTGTAGCCGCCAAACGCGACTCCCAACGCGCCGAGTATGATCTGGCTGCCCAAAATGAAATGGCTTACTGGACGCCGTGGATAATGCTCGGGGGTATAGTAACTGCGGCTGCGGCGGTTGTTGGCCTTGGGGCTATCGCCTACCAAAACAACCTCGCCAGAGAGGCGTCTTTTCAAGCCCAACGAGCATGGCTTCGTGTTGATCCTGAATTGGCATCCGGCATCACGCGCAACGCCGAAGGAGAGTTGAGAATTGAGTTGATTCTTGATATCGAGAATCTTGGCGTCGCTCCCGCGAACAACGTCACTGTATACCCGAAAGCCTTCGGCGATGTTCCATCCAGTGCTGCGAAAAAATGGATACCAATTCTGGAGGAGGAAGCGACTCAACTTTCTCTGAACAACCCGCTCGGTCAGACCATTTTCAAGCGGCCAGAAAACCGACTCCGTGTCGGATACGACATCTCCATAAGCGACCCAGATCCTGAACTCTTTCAGGGGGTTTTTCCGGAAAGCGCAGCCGGCACAAACATGCCCCTGCCCGTTTCTATTCTCGTTGTGATAGCCTATAGAACGCCCGGCGATACAAGAGTCTCCACAACTACTAGGGTTTTCGAGATACAGAAAAAGAGCACTTCCCCCGGAGGCCGCGTAGCGGTGATGATGGATGACATTCCAATTCCCCTTGAGGAATTGGTGCTCTACCCCTCCTACATAACCGGACAAGCAAAGTAGGCATACGGCGAAAACCCCGATCACCTAACCGCCCTCGCGGTTGGTGCGTTTGATACATAAGGCCGGATATTTTCCAACTGATGAATGAAAAACGCCCCGCCCGGGACCGGACGAGGCGCCTTCTTCCGTTGCGGTCATCGGCGTCCCCGCCTGTACCGCCCGCTGAATCTGCCCCGGCAATGCTTAACCGGAGGTTTCTTCCGTTCCGAAAATATCCCCGCGCGGAGCGCAACGCCCATCCGGAGGATGGGCCCGGCATCTCTTGCCGCCGCAGGCGGCGCCGATGGCTAGCCTGCCGGGGCGCCGTGCCAGGGGCCGTGATTTCCGTCGCCACCGTCGACACGTTCGAATCCGTGCGCGCCGAAGAAGTCGCGCTGCGCCTGGATCAGGTCGGTCGTGCCGCGGGCCTGGCGCATCGTGTCGAAATAGGCCAGCGCCGCGGAAAAGGCCGGGACCGGCAGGCCCTTGAGCAATGCCGCGGCGACGACGCGCCGAAGCGCGTTGGCCGATGACCCCATCTTGTCGGCGAAACCCGGCGCGAAGATCAGCTGGCCGTGCGGCAGGCCGTCTCGCGCGGCATGGGCCATCTCGTTCAGCATCGCCGAGCGGATGATGCAGCCTTCGCGCCAGATCTCGGCGATCCGGGCGAGGTCGAGGTCCCAGCCATATTCGCGCGACGCCGCGCCCAGCAACGCGAAACCCTGCGCATAGGCGACGATCTTGGCCGCCAGCAGCGCCTTTTCAAGATCGCCGTCCAGCACCGAATGCGCTTCCTTGCCCGAGGGGCGCGCGCCGGCAAGGATCTCGGCCCCGGCCTCGCGCGCCTCTTTCAACGCCGACCAGGACCGCGCGCCGACCGCCGCCTCGATGGTCGAGGCGGATTGCCCGAGCCCGAGCGCCTCGATCACCGTCCAGCGCCCGGTGCCCTTCTGCCCGGCGCGGTCGAGGATCATCCGCACCATCGGTTCACCGGTCGCGGAATCTTCGGCCTGCAGGATCTTTCCGGTGATCTCGACGAGGTAGGATTGCAGCGGGCCCTCGTTCCACTCGGCGAAGAGCCGGCCGATATCGGCGGGCTTGCGGTGGTCGCCGTCGCGCAGCATGCCGTAGATTTCCGCGATCATCTGCATGTCGGCATATTCGATGCCGTTATGCACGGTCTTCACGAAATGCCCGGCGCCGTCGGGGCCGAGAAGCGCCGCGCAGGGATCGCCCCGGTACCTGGCCGCGATCGCCTCGATGATGTCGCGGATCGCGGCGTAGCTATCGGCCTTGCCGCCGACCATGATCGAGGGGCCGTGCCGCGCGCCCTCCTCGCCGCCCGACACGCCCATGCCGAGAAACGAGATATCCTCGCCCGACAGCGCCTGTTCACGGCGCCTTGTATCATGGAAATTCGCATTGCCCGCATCGATGATCATGTCGCCCGCCTCGAGCAGCGGGCGCAGCTGGTCGATCACCGCATCGACCGGCGCGCCGGCCTTGACCATGATGATGATGGCGCGGGGCCGGGCGAGCGCGGCGACAAGTTGTTCCGGCGTCTCGGTCGCGATCAGGTTCGCGGCCAGATCGCCCGCCTCGGCGATGAATTCGGGGATTCGTTCGGTGGTTCGGTTGTGGACGGCGACCGGAAATCCCTTCTCGGCGATGTTCAGCGCCAGATTGGCGCCCATGACGCCGAGCCCGATCAGGCCGATCCGTGCCTTGGCCATGTTGCCCTCCTTCGGCTTGCGCGTTTCATGCTAAGGCCCTCGCGGCGGGACGCAAGCGATCCCGGCAGAAACGCACCGCCTTTCCGAAAACACGACCGCCATCCTGTGCATAACTTGAAATTCATGCAACCTTCACCTATAACTACATACAATAAAACAAATAAAAGGCAGGCCAACTCAAATGACGCGATTCATGCAATCGGCTTGGTCCGAATTTCTCGATCCTCTGTTCCGGCGGCCGAAGCGGCTGCAGGTGGCCGCGCTGTGCTATCGCAAGCGCAGGTCGGGAAAAGAGGTGCTGCTGATCACCAGCCTGGATTCCGGGCGCTGGATTTTGCCGAAGGGCTGGCCGATCGACGGGCTGGACGAAGCCGGGTCCGCGTTGCAGGAAGCCTGGGAGGAAGCCGGCGTTCGCAACGGGCGCATCGCCAATGACCCGATCGGAAGCTTCGAATACAAGAAGCGGTTCGAGGGCGGGGCGGAAGCCACCTGCCTGACCCAGGTCTTTCCCGTCGAGGTCGAGGACCTGGCGGATGAGTTTCCCGAAAGCGAGGAGCGCAGGCGCAAATGGGTCCGGCCGGAACAGGCCGCCACCATGGTCGATGAGCCGGAATTGCAGGACCTGCTTCGCAGTTTCTGATCCCGCGGGCCAGCTTTGCCGTTGTAATTCACCAGTCAAGCCGTTAGCCCCTCGGCTGACGTTTAAGGCTTTGTGACGGGAACATCGTGGCAGCGGGACCGACAGGGAACCAGTGGCGGACGCTGGACAAGGATCTCAACCGGATCACGCGCGTCGAATATGCGACGCTTTACGTTTCCCGGCCGCTTGTCGGGTTCGGTATATCGCTGGCGTTCATCGTCCTCGCCGCGCTTGGCGCGGCGCTTTTGTTCGGGGTCCAGCCAACCTCCTACATCGTGGTCGCGGCCGCCGCTTTCGGCGCCTACATGGCGCTGAATATCGGCGCCAACGACGTCGCCAACAACATGGGTCCCGCGGTGGGCGCCAATGCGCTGACCATGGGCGGGGCGATCGTGATCGCGGCGCTCTGCGAGACCGCCGGCGCGCTGCTGGCGGGCGGCGATGTGGTATCCACGATCTCGAAGGGCATCATCGACCCGCAATCGGTCGCCGACAAACAGGTGTTCATCTGGGCGATGATGGCCGCGCTGATCTCCTCGGCGCTGTGGGTCAATGTCGCGACCTGGATGGGCGCGCCGGTCTCGACCACCCATTCGGTCGTCGGCGGGGTGATGGGCGCGGGCATCGCCGCGGCGGGTTTCGCCGCGGTGAACTGGCCCAACATGGGCGCGATCGCGGCAAGCTGGGTGATCTCGCCGCTTCTGGGCGGGTTGATCGCGGCGTCGTTCCTGGCCTTCATCAAGGCGAAGATCATCTATGTCGACGACAAGATCGCCGCCGCCCGGACCTGGGTGCCGGTCCTGATCGGCATCATGGCGGGGACATTCGCCACCTATCTGGCGCTGAAGGGGCTGAAGCAGATCGTCGAGATCGGGACCGGCACCGCGCTGCTGATCGGCCTTGCCGTCGCCGTCGCATGCTATCTCGGGGCGACACCGCTGATCCGGCGGCAATCCGAGGGGCTGGAGAACCGCAAACGCTCGCTGAAGGCGCTGTTCGCGCTGCCGCTGGTGATCTCTGCCGGGCTCTTGTCCTTCGCGCATGGCGCCAACGATGTCGCCAATGCGGTCGGCCCGCTGGCCGCCATCGTCCATGCCGAGGAATTCGGCGAATTCGCGGGCAAGGTCGCGATCCCGGTCTGGGTAATGATCATCGGCGCGTTCGGAATTTCCTTCGGGCTGGTGCTGTTCGGACCGAAGCTGATCCGCATGGTCGGCAGCCAGATCACCAAGCTGAACCCGATGCGCGCCTATTGCGTGGCGCTGTCCGCCGCGATCACCGTCATCGTCGCGTCCTGGCTGGGCCTGCCGGTGAGCTCCACCCACATCGCGGTCGGCGGGGTGTTCGGCGTGGGCTTCTTCCGCGAATGGCACGAGGAGCACCGCGCTAAGGGCCGCAGCCGGCTGGACCCGAAGGCAAAGCGGATCGCGCCCGACGAGAAGCGGCGGCGCAAGCTGGTGCGCCGGTCGCATTTCCTGACGATCATCGCGGCCTGGGTCGTCACCGTGCCGGCGGCGGCGGTGCTGTCGGGGCTGATCTTCCTGGCGCTGCAGGCGGCCTTCATCTGACGCCGCCCGGCTTCATTGTCTTCAAAAATATCCTCGCCGAAGGCATCGCGGCGCCCGCAGGGCGGCGCGATCAGGCGTCCAGACACCAGCGCAGGATTGCCTTCTGCGCATGCAGCCGGTTCTCGGCCTCGTCGAAGATCACCGAATTCGGGCCGTCCATGACGGCGCTCGTCGCCTCGTCATCGCGATGCGCCGGCAGGCAATGCATGAACAATGCATCGGATTTCGCCGCCGCCAGCAGCGCTTCGTTCACCTGGTAGGGCCGCAGCTGGTTGTGCCGACGCTCGCGCGAGGACTGGCTGTCATGCATCGAGACCCAGGTGTCGGTCACCACCAGGTCAGCGCCCGCGACCGCCGCCATCGGGTCGCGCTCGATCTGGACAGTGACCCCGGATTTCCGCGCCAGGCCGACGAAGTCATCCTCGGGATCGAGCGTGGCCGGACCGGTGAAGGTGAAATCGAAGCCGAACTGCCCGGCGGCATGCAGGAACGAGGCGCAGACATTGTTGCCGTCGCCGCACCACACGACCTTCTTGCCGCCGATCGGGCCGCGATGTTCCTCGAAGGTCATCACATCGGCCATGATCTGGCAGGGATGGGTGCGGTTGGTCAGCCCGTTGATCACCGGCACCGTGGCGTGTTCGGCCATTTCCAGCAGCGTCTGCTCCTCGAAGGTGCGGATCATGATCAGGTCGACATAGCGCGACAGCACCCGGCCGGTGTCGGCGATGGTCTCGCCATGGCCGAGCTGCATGTCGGCGCCCGAAAGCACCATCGTCTCGCCGCCCATCTGGCGCACGCCGACATCGAAGGAGATCCGGGTGCGGGTCGAGGGCTTCTCGAAGATCAGCGCCACCATACGGCCCGCGAGCGGCTGTTCGTCGTCGGCGGCGCCCTTCGGCCTGCCGTTGCGGGCCTGCTTCATCCGGCGGGCGCCGTCGATCATCTGCCGGAGCGCCGCGGGGTCGGTTTTGTGGATGTCGAGAAAATGCTGCATGTCTTCGCTTTCTTTGGCCGGGTCAGGGGCTTCCGCCCCTCCCCCGGATTGCATCCGGGGTTCACCCCGAGGATATTTCCGGACAAATGATGCCTAGCCCGGTCGCGACCCGAGACCCGCGGCGGCGCGGTCGAGCCGGGCGACGGCCTCGGCGATCTCCTCTTCGGTGATGGTCAGCGGCGGCAGGAGCCGGATCACGTTATCGGCGGCGGGAACGAGCAGAAGCTGCTCGTCCCGCGCGGCGGTGACGATGGCGGCGTTCTCGGCCACGCATTTCAGCCCCAGCATCAGCCCGGCGCCGCGCACCGCCTCGAATACATCCGGATGCGCGGCCACCAGGCCTTCGAGCTTCTGGCGCAAGAGGCCGGCCTTGCGGTTCACAGCGTCGAGGAAGCCGGGATCGGCGATGATCTCCATGACCGCGAGACCGACGGTGCAGCCGAGCGGGTTGCCGCCATAGGTCGAGCCGTGGGTGCCCACGATCATCGGGCTTGCCGCCTTTTCGGTCGCCAGCAGCGCGCCCAAGGGAAAGCCGCCGCCGATGCCTTTGGCGACCATCATGATATCGGGCTCGATCCCGGCCCATTCATGGGCGAAGAGCTTGCCGGTGCGGCCCATGCCGCATTGCACCTCGTCGAAGATCAGGAGCGCGCCGGTTTCGTCGCAGAGATCGCGCAGCCCTTTCAGGCACTGGTCGGGCACCGGGCGGATGCCGCCCTCGCCCTGCACCGGCTCGATCAGCACCGCCGCGGTCCTTTCCGTGACGGCGGCGCGGAGCGCGTCGTGCTCGCCCCAGGGCAGGTGCACGAAGCCGGGCAGGAGCGGGCCGAAGCCCTTGGTCATCTTCTCGGACCCGGCCGCCGCGATCGCCGCCGAGGAGCGGCCGTGGAACGAACCGTCGAAGGTCACGATCTCGACCCTGTCGGGCTGGTCCCGGTCATGCCAGTAGCGGCGCGCCATCTTGACCGCGAGTTCGCAGGCCTCGGTGCCGGAATTGGTGAAGAAGACGGTGTCGGCGAAGGTTTCCTCGACCAGCTTCGCGGCCAGCGCCTCTTGCGCGGGGATGTGGTAGAGGTTCGAGGTGTGCCAGAGCCGGCCCGCCTGCTCGGTCAGGGCCTTGACGAGGGCGGGATGCGCATGGCCCAGCGCGTTCACCGCGATCCCGGCGCCCATGTCCAGAAAGCGCCGGCCATCCGCCTCGAAAAGCCAGCTGCCCTCGCCCTTGACGAAGCTCAGGGGCGCGCGGTTGTAGGTCGGAAGGACGGGGTCGATCATCGGCTGTTCCTTGCGAAGCGAAGCCCAACAGGTGACAAAGCCGGCCGGGCTAGTCAATGGAATTGGGCGCGGCCGCTGTGGAAACCGCGTGGCGGTGTGGCCTGGGCCGGAACCGTGTGGGATGCGCGCGGGTAAGCCGGTGCGGGTCGGGAAAGTCGCAAACCGGCGTCGAAGCGACGCCATGGCCGGGCCGGAAAGTGACATTTGGGCAAAATCTGCTACCTATTGCGCAAGAGGCCGCAGAGGCCCGAAGCAACAGGGAGACAAGGCCAATGTCAGAAACGTCCATCACCCCCGAAGAGGAGGTGCCGCATCCGATCGAAACAGACTTCGACATCGGAGAGCAGAACATCCAGCCTTTCGGCCTCGACATCCATAACCCGGTCTTCCTGGTGTCCGGCATCTCGATCGTCGCCTTCGTGCTGCTGACGCTGATGTTCCAGAACGCGGCCGGAGAGTTCTTCGGCGCAATGCGCAACTTCCTGACCTCGAGCTTCGACTGGTTCTTCCTGTCGGCGGCGAACATCTTCGTACTGCTCTGCATCGCGCTGATGATCACGCCGCTTGGCAGCATCCGGCTGGGCGGCGACGACGCGGTGCCCGATTACGGCTATATCGGCTGGTTCGCGATGCTGTTCGCGGCCGGCATGGGCATCGGTCTGATGTTCTTCGGCGTGTCCGAGCCGATGTCGCATTACGCCTCGTCGATCGCCGGCACCGCGGCCGAGGGCGGCGCGCGCACCGACTGGGCGCCGCTGGGCGCCGCCGCCGGCGATGTCGATGCGGCGCGCGACCTGGCGATGGCCGCGACGATCTTCCACTGGGCGCTGCATCCTTGGGCGATCTACGCCATCGTCGCGCTGTCGCTCGCCTTCTTCACCTTCAACCGCGGCTTGCCACTGACGCTGCGTTCGGCCTTCTACCCGATCCTCGGCGAGCGGGTCTGGGGCTGGTGGGGCCACACGATCGACATTCTCGCGGTCTTCGCGACGCTGTTCGGACTGGCCACCTCGCTTGGCTTCGGCACCGAGCAGGCGCTGGCGGGGCTCAACTACCTGTTCGGCTGGGGCACCGGCAGCGTCGCCAAGGTGGTGCTGATCTCGGCGATCACCGGCCTTGCGCTGATTTCGGTGCTGCGCGGTCTCGATGGCGGGGTCAAGGTGCTGTCCGAGATCAATATCGGGATGGCGGCGCTGCTGCTGGTTTTCGTGATCCTGGTCGGGCCAACCGGCGACATCTTCGCCTCGATCTTCTCGGGCGGGGCGGCCTATGTGCAGGAACTGATCCCGCTGTCGAACCCGTTCGGGCGCGAGGACACCAACTTCAGCCAGGGCTGGACGGCATTCTACTGGGCCTGGTGGATTTCCTGGTCACCCTTCGTGGGCATGTTCATCGCGCGGGTCAGCCGCGGCCGGACGGTGCGGGAATTCCTGTTCTGCGTGATCCTGATCCCGACGCTGGTCTGCGTGTTGTGGATGGGCGCCTTCGGCGGCACAGCGATCAGCCAGGTCGCCGCCGATCCCGATGCGGCGGTCGCGGCGGCGCCGCTGGAACTGAAGCTGTTCGAGATGCTGAAGCCGCTGCCGCTGGCCGCGATCACCTCGTTCATCGGCATCGTGCTGGTGTTGGTGTTCTTCGTGACCTCGTCGGACAGCGGATCGCTGGTGATCGACACGATCACCGCGGGCGGCAAGACCGATGCGCCGGTTTCCCAGCGGGTGTTCTGGTGCACCTTCGAGGGCGTGGTGGCGGCGACGCTGCTGCTGGTCGGCGGCTCGGCGGCGCTCTCGGCCCTGCAGGCGATGGCGGTGTCGACGGGCTTCCCATTCACCATCGTGCTGCTGGCGATGTGCGTCAGCCTGGTGATCGGGCTGATGCAGTCCTACCGGCAGAAATAGTGCGGAGGCCCCGCGCCCGATCCGGGCGCGGGGCTCAGGCTTTCAGCCGGTAACCCTGGCGGAAGCAGAACCAGCAGAACCACAGAACCGCGGCGGTCACGCAGGACAGGACCGCAAGCCCGATCCAGGGATTGCTGTCGGAGGAGCCGATCATCCCGAACCTTACCCCGTCGATCAGGTAGAAGACCGGGTTCCAATGCGTCAGCGTCCGCACCACCGGCGGCAAGGTGGCCGTGGAATAGAAGGTGCCGGACAGGAACGACAGTGGCGTGATGATGAAATTGGTGATCGCGGCCATCTGGTCGTATTTGCCGGCGTAGATCGCGGCCAGAAGTCCGAGCCCGCCAAGGAACATCGCGCCCAGAAGCACGAAGGTCAGCGCCCAGATCGGATGCGCCAGCCCGGCGCCGATGAACAGCGCCATCACCGTCCAGATCGCCAGCGCCACCAGAGTCGCGCGCAGCGCGGTGGCCGAGATATAGCCCAGCACCAGTTCCAGCGGCGACAGCGGCGGCATCAGCGTGTCGACGATGTTGCCCTGCACCTTCGAGGCCATCAGCGACGAGGACGTATTGGCGAAGGCGTTCTGGATCACCGTCATCATCAGGATGCCGGGGGCGAGGAACTGCAGGAACGGCACGCCCATGACCTGCCCCCGCGACGGGCCTATCGCCAGGGTGAAGATCGACAGAAACAGCGCCGAGGTCACCAGCGGGGCCAGCAGAGTCTGCGTCCAGACCGCCAGAAAGCGCATCGTCTCGCGCGCCGCCAGGGTCCAGAGCCCCATCCAGTTGACGCGCCCGAAGCGGCGCACGCCCATCGCTGTGGCCCGGTCCATTCAAATGCCCTCGCGTTCCGACTGTCGCGGGTGCTTGTATCCCGACCGCCGGGGGGATTAGAATAGGGGCGATCAGAAATTCCTGACGGCCAGGGCGAACCGCCCCTTGGCCGTTTTCCATTGAGGTTACCCCATGTCCTGGACCGATGAACGCGTTGAGACCCTGAAGAAGATGTGGGGCGAGGGTCAGAGCGCTAGCCAGATCGCCAAGGAACTCGGCGGCGTCACTCGCAACGCGGTGATCGGCAAGGTCCATCGGCTGGGCCTGTCGAACCGCGCCGGGGCGGCGCCCGCCAAGCCCGCCGCCAAGGAGAAGCCCGCCGCCGTCAAGCCGGCCGCGGAAAAGCCCGCGACGGCGCCCTCGTCGGAACCGGCGGCGGAAGCCGCAGAAAAGCCGGCCGTGCCGATCC
The DNA here is from genome assembly GCA_942492375.1 of uncultured Alphaproteobacteria bacterium. Classification (GTDB taxonomy): domain Bacteria; phylum Pseudomonadota; class Alphaproteobacteria; order Rhodobacterales; family Rhodobacteraceae; genus JAHEAO01. Next base: position 717,982 of record CALOEL010000014.1, on the reverse strand, counting down.
GCCGGCAGATCATCCCGGCCGGCCAGCCGCTGCCGCCGCAGCCCTCGGCCAACGAGATCAGCCCAGAGGCGCTGGCAAGCGTGCGCGAGATCGAGAAGAAATCGAAGAAGATCAGCCTGATGGAACTGACCGAGCGGACCTGCAAATGGCCCGTCGGCGATCCCGCGACTGACGATTTCTGGTTCTGCGGCCTGCCCGTCCAGGCCGGCAAGCCCTATTGCGAGGCCCATGTCGGCGTCGCCTTCCAGCCGATGTCCAGCCGCCGCGACCGCCGCCGCTGAGGCGCAAGCACAGCCGAGGCGCTTCGCGACTCTTTCAGACGCCGGGGCAGCCGGGCGCTGCGCGGTGCCCCCTGCGGCGAAGGTCGGGCGATGCTGCGCGCCGCGCATTGGCTCAGCCAATGCCAATACGATCTCGAAAGCCCGGTCACCCGGTCGGGAGGTCGGTGCAGGGCAGGACGCGACGATGCCGCAGGTCGGGGCTGGCAGATGGCCGCGCACCGGGCTAGGTCTTGGCGGAACCACGACAGGAGGCAGCATGGCCCCGATCATCTCGGTCCGCAACCTGACCAAAACCTTCGACAACGGCGTGACCGCGCTGGACGATGTCAGCCTCGATATCGAGGAGGGCGAGATCCTTGCCCTGCTGGGGCCGAACGGCGCGGGCAAGACGACGCTGATCGCGGCGATCTGCGGCCTGACGCAGCCGACCTCCGGCGAGGTCACCGTCGGCGGCCACGATATCCGGACCGAATATCGCGCGGCGCGTGCGTTGATCGGCCTTGTGCCGCAGGAAATCACCCTTGAACCGTTCGAGAAGGTCATCGCCACCACCCGGTTCTCTCGCGGGCTGTTCGGCAAGTCGCGCGAGGACGAGCATATCGAGCAGGTGCTCCGCTCGCTCTCGCTCTGGGACAAGCGGGACAGCCGCAACCGAGAGCTTTCGGGCGGCATGAAACGGCGGGTGCTGATCGCCAAGGCGCTCAGCCACGAGCCGCGGGTGCTGTTCCTCGACGAACCGACCGCCGGGGTCGATGTGAACCTGCGCAAGGACATGTGGGCGCTGGTGCGCCGCCTGCGCGAGGACGGGGTCACGATCATCCTGACCACGCATTACATCGAGGAGGCCGAAGAGATGGCCGACCGGATCGGCATCATCAACAAGGGCAAGCTGATGCTGGTCGAGGAGAAGGACAAGCTGATGACCCAGCTGGGCAAGAAGACCCTGATCGTGTCGCTTCAGCAGCCGATTGAAGTGATCCCCGAGCCGCTTCGCGATTTCGACCTGAGCCTGGTCGAGGATGGCCACGCGCTGTCCTACGACTACGACACCCAGGCCGACCGCACCGGCATCGCCCGGCTTCTGTCCGATCTGTCGAAGGCGGGCCTGTCGGTCCGCGACCTCGAGACCCGCGAAAGCAGTCTGGAACAGGTGTTCCTCGGCCTCGTGGAAGAACAGAACGCGGAAAAGGCGGAGGCGCAGGCATGAACTGGCAGGCGATCCGCGCGATCTACATCTTCGAGATGACCCGCACCTTCCGCACGATCTGGCAGTCGATCGTTTCGCCGGTGATCTCGACGGCGCTTTATTTCGTCGTCTTCGGCGCGGCGATCGGCGGCCGCATCCAATCGGTCGAAGGCATCAGCTATGGCGCCTTCATCGTGCCGGGTCTGATCATGCTGACCCTGCTGCAGCAATCGGTCAGCAATGCCAGCTTCGGCATCTACATGCCGAAATTCATCGGCACGATCTACGAGCTTCTTTCCGCCCCGATGTCCTTCATCGAGATCGTCATCGGCTATGTCGGCGCGGCGGCCACCAAATCGGTGATGATCGCGCTGATCATCCTGGCGACCTCTACCTTCTTCGTCGATCTGCAGATCCTGCATCCGTTCTGGATGATCGGCTTCCTGCTGCTGACCGCGATATCCTTCTCGCTGTTCGGCTTCATCATCGGCATCTGGGCCGCGAATTTCGAGCAGTTGCAGCTGATCCCGCTCCTGGTCATCACGCCGCTCGTGTTCCTTGGCGGGTCGTTCTACTCGGTCTCGATGCTGCCGCCGGTCTGGCAGACGGTCACGCATTTCAACCCGGTGCTCTACCTGATCTCGGGGTTCCGCTGGTCGTTCTACGGCGTTGCGGACGTCCCCGTTGGCCTGTCGATCGCGGCGGTCGGGCTGTTCCTGACGCTCTGCCTGTTCGTGATCTGGCTGATCTTCCGCACCGGCTGGCGGCTGCGGCCCTAGGACTACTCCTCGAGGCTGCGCTGCGGGTCGTCGCGGGTCGGTACGTGATCCAGCCAGTCGGCATAGGGCGGGGACTGGCTGCGCCGGTAAAGCTTGCGCAGCCGTTTCAGCGGGTTTTTCGACAGGTCGACGCGCAGGCTGAGCGGCGGGATGTCGTCGCCCAGTACCAAGAGCGCCGCCGAGAGAAGACCCCGGCTGTCGCTGCCCGCCGCATCCCCGGCGACAAGCGCGGCCAGCAGGCGTTCCGGAAAGGGCGCGTCGCAGCTTTGGAACCCCTTCATCGCCGCCCCAAGCACCGCTTTGCCCGACAGCATGTTGCCCGCTATGATGACGCCCGCGGCGTCGACCGAGCCGGCGAACTCGACACTTCGGTCGCCGGTGAACGCCGCCACGCCACCGCGCAGGTCCAGCGCCGCGAGCTGCCGATGCGCGCGGCCCGTATCGGGGCCGGTGATCCGTGCCACCGCCTCGGCGGCATCAAGGCCCCCGGCCATCGCCGTCAGCACATCCTCGCCCCAGAGCGTCGAGGGCGCCGTGCCCTGCGAGGCCGACATGCCGTAACGCGAATCGCCGCGCAGCACCCAGCCGCCGACGCACAGGCTGCCGGTCGCCGCCGCGCCGCCGATCCTGCCGGTGTCTTCATCAAGGGCGAGGATCGAAAAGGTCATTCTTTCAGCGCTTTCGGTTTGGCGGCCCCTATTTATCATGAAAAATTGGACGGACCAAATTTATCATGATAATTTGAGACTAAACCACAACCGGGAGGAAAACCAAATGCAACTGATGGATTGGACGCGCCGCAGCGTGTTGGCCGCCGCTGGCGCCGGGATGCTGGCGCTTGGCCTGGCGCTGCCCGCGCAGGCGCAAACCCCGCCGGGCGTGCTGGTGGTGGGCCAGATCGCCGAACCCAAGGCGCTTGACCCCGCCGCGGTGACCGCGGTCAACGATTTCCGCATCCTGATGAACGTCTATGACGGGCTGGTGCGCTACAAGTCCGGCACGCTGGAGGTCGAACCGGCGCTGGCCGAAAGCTGGGAGATCAGCGAGGATGGCACCGAATACACCTTCAAGCTACGCGAGGGCGTCAAGTTCCACGATGGCAGCGATTTCAAAGCCGACGTGGTCAAGTTCAACTTCGACCGGATGCTGAACGAGGATCACCCCTATTACGACACCGGCCCGTTCCCGCTGTCGTTCTTCTTCTCGGCGGTCGAGAATGTCGAGGTGATCGACCCCGCGACGGTGAAATTCACCCTGAACGCGCCCTACGCGCCGTTTCTCTCGAACCTCGCCTATCCGACCGGGCTGATCGTGTCCCAGGCCGCCGTGGAACAGCACGGCGCCGAATTTGGGCGCAATCCGTCCGGCACCGGGCCGTTCAAATTCGCCGAATGGCGCTCGAACGAGGCGGTGGTCGTCGAAAAGAACCCCGACTACTGGGATGGCGCGCCCTCGCTTGAAGCCGTGGTTTACCGCCCAATCACCGATGCCAACACCCGCACCGCCGAGATGCTGGCCGGCGGCATCGACCTGATGGTGGAAGTGCCCCCGGTGGCGCTGTCGGAGTTCCAGACCGACGCCTACAAGGTCTCGGAACAGGCCGGACCGCATGTCTGGTTCCTGATCCTGAACGCCAAGGAAGGCCCCTTCACCGACAAGCTGGTGCGGCAGGCCGCGAACTACGCGGTGAACAAGGAAGCGCTGGTCAATGACGTGCTGGAAGGCACCGCCGAGGTCGCCGCCGGCCCGACCCCGCCCGCCTTCGCCTGGGCCTATAACGAAAGCCTGGAGCCCTACCCTTACGATCCGGAAAAGGCCAAGGCGCTGCTGGCCGAAGCGGGGATCGAGAATCCCGCCGTCACCTTCTACGTGACCGAAGGCGGCTCTGGCATGCTCGATCCGATCGCGATGGGCACCGCGATCCAGGCCGATCTGGAGGCGGTGGGCTTCGATGTCACCATCGAGACCTATGAGTGGAACACGTTCCTGGGCGAGGTCAATCCGGGGCTGGAAGGCAAGGCCGACATGGCCGAGATGGCCTGGATGACCAACGACCCCGACACCCTGCCGTTCCTCGCCCTTCGCACCGAGGCCTGGCCGGACAAGGGCGGCTTCAACTCTGGCTACTATTCCAACCCGAAGGTCGACGAGCTGCTGGAAGCCGCCCGCACCGCCACCGACCAGGACGAGCGCGCGCGGCTTTACAAGGAGATGCAGGTGATCGTGCAGGACGACGCGCCCTGGGTCTTCGTGGCGAACTGGAAGCAGAACGCGGTGACCAGCGACAAGGTCGAGAACTTCCAGCTGGAACCCTCGTTCTTCCTGCTGCTCGGTGACGTGGTCAAGAACTGAGCCGTTCCCGCCGGAGGTGCGATTTTTCGATGAAAAATCGGACTTTCGAGCCTCCGGCGGGGATATTTGAGAACAGAAGAAACGGGGAGCGCGATGGGCAGCTATATCCTGAAGCGGCTGTTGTCGGCGATCCCCGTTCTGCTGGGGATCACGGTGATCGTTTTCGCGATCATGGCGCTCATTCCCGGCGATCCGGCGACGGCGATCCTCGGGTCTTATGCAACGCCCGAGAATGTCGAGAAGCTTAACCGTGACCTGGGTCTGGATAAGCCCGCCGTGGCGCGGTATTTCATCTGGCTCGGCAATATGCTGACCGGCGATTTCGGGCAGAGCTTCGCGCTGAACCGTCCGGTGATCGACGAGGTGCTGGAACGCTTCAACGCGACGCTGGTGCTGGCCGGTGTGGCCTTTGTCCTGTGCTGCCTTTTCGGGATATTGGCCGGGGTGGTTTCCGCCTCTCGGCAATACGGGCTGGCCGACAAGGCGATCACCTTCGTGGTGCTGCTGGGCATCTCGATCCCCAGCTTTTTCCTTGGCATGATGATGATCCTTCTCTTCGCGGTAAACCTGAGATGGCTGCCTGTCTCTGGCATGTTCGCGATCTATGGTGGCGGCGACCTGTGGGACTTGCTGAAACACCTCGTGATGCCCGCCTCGGCGCTGGCGGTCGTGGCCACCGGCGTCATCGCGCGGCTGTCGCGCTCGGCGATGCTGGAGGTGCTGCGCCAGGATTTCATCCGCACCGCCCGCGCCAAGGGGGTTTCCGAGCGCCGGGTGATCTGGGGCCATGCCTTGCGCGCCGCGATGGTTTCGATCATCCCGGTGCTCGGCATCCAGGCCGGGTTTGTCCTCTCGGGGGCGGTTTATATCGAGATCGTGTTCCAGTGGCCGGGCGTCGGGCGGATGCTGGTCGATGCGATCCTGAAGCGTGACATCCTGCTGGTGCAGGGCGGCGTGGTGTTCGTCGCGGCCTGTTATGTCCTCTTCAACATCATGGTCGATGTGGCCCAAAGCCTCTTGGACCCGAGGATCAAGACATGAGGCTGTTTGTCAGACTGCTGGCCCGCAACCGGCTGGCCTTGGGCGGCGCGGTGGTGTTGGGACTGGTGGTGCTGCTGGTGCTGCTGACCCCGGTCCTGCCGTTGGCCGAACCCAACGTGACCAACACCGCCGACCGGTTCCTGCGCCCGTTCTCGTCCGGGCATCTGCTGGGCACCGACCATCTTGGCCGGGACCTGCTGTCGCGGCTGATGTGGGGCACGCGGCTGTCGCTTGCCGTCGGGTTCTCTGCCGCGCTCATCGCCGCCACGATCGGGGCTGCGATCGGCATCGTCGCGGGCTATTTCGGCGGCCGCACCGACAACCTGATCATGCGCGGCGTCGACATGCTGATGGCGTTTCCCTACATCCTCCTGGCGCTCGCCATCGTCGCCGCCCTCGGCCCCGGCCTGATGAACGCACTGATCGCGGTCGCCGCCGTCAACGTGCCGTTCTTCGCCCGAAACATCCGCGGCATCACCGTCGGGATCGCGCACAAGGAATTCGTCGATGCGGCGAAGCTGTCGGGGCTGGGCCATACCCGCATCATCGTCTCGGAGATCCTGCCCAACGTCCTGCCCGTGATCGTCATCGCGATGTCCACCACCGTCGGCTGGATGATCCTGGAAACCGCCGGGCTGTCGTTCCTCGGGCTTGGGTCGCAGCCGCCACAGGCCGATCTCGGCTCGATGCTGGGCGAGGCGCGCGCGGCGCTGATCACGGCGCCTCACACCTCGGTGGTGCCGGGCGTGATGATCCTGATCATCGTGATGTCGATCAACCTGCTGGGCGACGGGGTCCGCGATGCGCTCGACCCGCGCCTGCGCTCGGGCGCGCTGTCCCGCCCGATGGCGGCGACGCTGGTCGACCGCGACAAGGTGCCAGAGCCGCGCGGCGACGGCATCCTGTCGCTCGACGAGCTCGAAACCCAGTTCCATGTCGGCACCCGCATCTTCCGCGCGGTGAACGGCGTCAGCCTGTCGGTCGCGCCCGGCGAATGCCTCGGGCTCATCGGTGAAAGCGGGTCCGGCAAGTCGGTCACGGCGCTCAGCGTGATGGGCCTTGTCGCCTCGCCCCCCGGTATCATCACCGGCGGGGCCGCGCGCTATGAAGGGCGCGACCTGATCGGCATGCGCTACCCCGAGCTGCGCCGCCTGCGCGGCGACCGCATCGCCTATATCTTCCAGGATCCGCAGGCCACGCTGCACCCGCTTTACCGCGTCGGCGATCAGTTGGCCGAGGCGATCCGCTGCCACCACCGGATCGGCAAATCCGAGGCCCACAAACGCGCCATCGAGCTGCTGAAATCCGTCCGCATCCCGAACCCCGAAAGCCGTGCACGCGCCTATCCGCATGAAATGTCAGGCGGCATGCGCCAGCGCGTCGGCATCGCCATGGCTTTGGCCAACGACCCCGACGTGATCATCGCGGACGAACCCACCACCGCGCTCGACGTCACTGTGCAGGCGCAGATCCTGTCGCTTCTGGATGACCTGCGCCGCGACCGGGGGCTTGCGATCATCTTCATCACCCATGATTTCGGCGTCGTGGCCCAGCTTTGCGACCGCGTCGCGGTGATGTATGCCGGCCGCATCGTCGAGGAAGGCCCGACGCCCGAAATCCTGGACCACCCCGCCCATCCCTACACCAAGCGCCTGATCGCCTGCGTCCCGGAACTCGGCGGCGGGCGGCGGGAACTGGCCGCGATCCCCGGCCTGCCGCCCTCGGTCGATGACCTGCCGCCCGGCTGCGCCTTCGCGCCGCGCTGCGACAAGAAACAGACCTCCTGCGAACGCGGAGAGATCGCGCTGAAACCGCAGGACGGTCGCGCCGTCCGCTGCCTCTACCCGGAATGGAGGCCGTCGTGACCGAAGCCCTGAAACTCGACAACCTGTCCAAGACCTTCCCGGTCGGCAAGCCGCTCTTCGGTCCACCCAAGTTCACCGTCAAGGCCGTCCGCCCCGTCAGCCTGACCGTGCAAAAGGGCGAAACCCTTGGCATCGTCGGCGAATCCGGTTGCGGCAAGTCCACCCTCGCGCGGATGCTGGTGGGGCTGATCCCGCCCACCACCGGGACCATGGAAATCGAAGGCCGCGCCTTCGACAATGCCGACCCCGCCGCCTTCGGCAAGTCGATCCAGTATGTCTTCCAGGACCCGATCAGCAGCCTGAACCCCCGCAAGACCATCCGCCAGATCATCGAGGTGCCGCTGAAACGCCTGCATCACATGAACAAGGCCGAGCGCACGAAACGCATCAGCGAGATCTTCGCCGCCGTGAATCTGCGCGACGATTTCCTGACCCGCTATCCGCATGAATTCTCGGGCGGTCAGGCGCAGCGCATCGGCATCGCCCGGGCGCTCGCTGCCAATGCCCGGATCCTGATCCTCGATGAACCGGTGTCGGCGCTTGATGTCTCGGTGCAGGCGCAGGTGCTGAACCTCTTGGCGAAGCTGAAACGCGACTTCGACCTCACCTACCTGTTCATCAGCCACGACCTTGCCGTGGTCGAGGCAGTCAGCACCCGCGTCGCGGTGCTCTATTTCGGCGCGGTGGTGGAGCTCGGCCCGGCCGAGGCCATTTTCAACCGCCCGCGCCACCCCTATACGAAACTCTTGGCAGACAGCGCCCCGGTGGTCGGCCGCCCGCTGACAGCGCCGGAAGGCCGCGAAACCGAACTGCCCGACCCGCTGCACCCGCCACCGGGCTGTTCCTTCGCCGACCGCTGCCCGCGCGCGACCGAGCTTTGCCGCCGCGAAGAACCGCAACTCACCGACAAGGGAGAGCACCAGCTTGCCGCCTGCCACCACCCCCTCGACGCCTGAACCCGAACGCCAGTCGCGCCCCACGCAGGTCGCCGAGGCGATCAAGGACTGGGTGATGCAAGAGGGCCTGCATTCCGGCGACCGCCTGCCCGGCGAGGCCGAGATGATCGAACGTTTCGGCATGTCCAAGGGCACGATCCGAGAGGCGACACGCATCCTCGAGGCGCAGGGCCTTGTGCGCACCCGCACCGGGCCGGGCGGCGGCACTTTCGTGCACCAGATGTCGCCCGAACGGGCGCGCGCGCTCCTGTCGAACTACTTCTATTTCCGTGATCTCACGCTGAAAGACATCTACCAGATCCGCAGCGCACTGGAACCGGAACTCGTCGCCCACCTCGCCGGCAAGCTCACCGACGCGCAGCTGACCGAACTCGAACAGGTCATGGCCACCTACGCCCACCCCGCCGGCACGGCCGAGGAGGAACGCGAACAGCACATCGCCTCGCTGCGCTTCCACGCGCTGCTGGCCGAGATGTCCGACAATCCGCTGATGGGGTTCATCATCGCTTTCGTCACCCAAACGCTGTCGGACCTCACCGTCTACCGCAAGCTCTACGATCCGCCGAACCATGAACTTTGGGCCAAGGGCAAGGGCTACCAGGCGCGGCTGGTAAAGGCCCTGCGCACCGGGGACGGGGCCGAGGCGCGCAAGGTGATGGCGCTGCACATGGCCACCGCGCAATCGCTGATGGAGGTGCAGGAAGCCGAGGTGATCCGCCGGTTCATGACCTAGCGGCGTTCCGCGAACCGGCGCAGGAAGCCCCGATCGGCCTCTTCCCGGCTGATCCCGATGTCGCGCAGCCGCTCATCGGACATGTTGCGCAGCTTGACGTGCTCGCGATAATTCCGGTTTGCCTCGACCAGCCAGCCAAGCAGGCTGACGGCGGGCTTGCGGTGCGGCCGGTAGGCGGCGGCGCGGTGGATTTGGGTCTGGATGGTCATGGCGCTGATCCTTCTTGTGATCCGTTCGATGCCAGCACAATGCCCGCCCCACGCAAAACCAGCGTGAAAAAGAACCTGTTTTCCAAAGACATCCGTGCAATATCTTCGTAAAATCGCACCGACGATAGTTTTACGGTCAGCGGGGGCATGGCACAAAACCTGACGATACGGCTGCACGGCCCCTTTGCCGCGCTGGACCCGACCGGCAATCCCGTCGCTGGCCTTTCGAAGCGTGGTCAGGCGCTTCTGGCGATCCTTGCCACCCGCCCCGGCCATCAGGCCAGCCGCACCGACCTTTCGGCGCTTCTCTGGGGCGACCGCGCCGAGGATCAGGCCCGCGCATCGTTGCGGCAGGAGCTTTCGCAGCTCCGCCGGGCGCTGCCGAAGGACACATTGCAAGCCGACCGCAGCAGCGTGACACTCGCCGCCGACATCGCTCTGCCCGACCCCGGCGCGGAACTGCTGGCGGGGTTCGACCTGCCCGTCGACAGCTTCCAGACCTGGCTCCGCGACACCCGCGCCGAGGACACGACCACCCGCGTCGCCGCCCATCTGGCCAAGGCCAAGGCCGATCCCGCCGGTGCCAGCGGCGAGGCCGAAGCCGCCCTGCATCTCGACCCCGTGAACGAACCGGCGATGCAAACCTTGCTTCGCGCCGCCGCCGCCAGCGGCAACCGGACCGCGGCCCTTACCGCCTACGAACGGTTCGTGGAAACCCTTGCCGCAGAGATCGGCGCAGAGCCCGATCCAGAGACCGCGGCGCTCGCCGACAGCCTGCGCGCGGCCCCCGCGGCCCGGTCCGATAGGGCGAAACGCACCCAGCCCAGCCTTGCCGTGCTGCCGTTCGAGGACCTTACGGGCAGCCAGGACTTCTTCGCCGACGGCGTGGTCGAGGAGATCACCAGCGCCCTGTCCCATGTCCAGGATTTCCACGTCATCGCCCGCCAATCCGCCTTCGCGCTTCGCGACGCGCGGCTCGATATACCGGCAGTCGGCACCAAGCTCGGTGTCGATTATGTTGTCGAGGGTTCGGTGCGCCGCGCGGGCGAACGTGTCCGCATTGCCGTCCAGCTGGTCGAAACCTGTGATGGCCGCACGCTCTGGTCGGAACGCTTCGACGACCGGCTCGATGACCTTTTCGACCTGCAAGACCGCATCGCCACGCAGGTCGCGGGCCAGATCTCTCCGAACCTGCGCACCGCCGAGATCGCCCGCGCCCGCACCCGCCCGCCCGAGGATCGCACCGCCTACGAACTTACCCTGACAGCCCTGCCGCATTTCTGGTCGCATCGGCGCGAGGATAACCGGAAGGCCATCGAAACCCTCGATCGCGCCATCGCCTGCGATCCGGATTATCCGCTGGCCCTTGCCCTGAAGGCTTGGTGCCATGCCCATGAATGCGCCTATCTCTGGACAGACGAACCCGCAGAGCATCGTCGTATCGCGCAAGAATACGCGAACCGCGCGGCGCTTCTGGCGGGCGATCACGCCCCGACATTGGTTGCCCTCGGCGCGGCGATCTCGCTGACATCGCTGGAACGCGAACGCGCCGAAAGTTTCATCGACCGGGCACTCCGGCTCGATCCGAACAATGCCTGGGGCTGGCTGCGCAAGGGCTGGCTGAACTCGCTGAACAACCTACCCGAAGCAGCGCTCGAATATTTCGCCCGCGCCGAGGCGCTCAGCCCGCTGGACCCGTTCCGCTTCAACATGGAATTCGGCAAGGCCAATTCCCTGGCCGAACTCGGCCGGTTCGAAGAGGCCATCGCGCTGGTCAAATCCGGGCTCAACATGGCCCCCGGCGTCACCTGGGCCTATCGGATGCTGGCCGCCTATTACGCCGGTCTCGGTCAGAACGACGAGGCGCAGAAGGCGCTGCAGACATTTCTGAAGCATTATCCGGGGATGACCATCCAGAAGATGGTCGACAGCATGCCGCCTTCGATCTTTGCAACCCAGAAGGCTTACCTGGAAGGGATGCGGAAGGCGGGTGTGCCCGAGAAGTGAGACGGCCCGCGCTCGTGCAGCGCGGCTCAGCGGCCATCCAGAACAAGAGCCGGGTCGCGTTTCCACGCTTTCGGCCGGCGAATTCCTCAGCGGTTTCCATGATCTCTCAAACGGCAGAGGTCGATGACAGGACCGCGCACGACAGGTGCGTTCGAATGTTCTGGAGATCAGGAAATGTCTATCACTCTGAATGCAGACAGGATCACGAAGGCCCGGGTCGGGCCTTGGGCGCTGGCCGGGTTTCTCGCGGCGTTCTTCGACCGACGCCGTGAGCGGCTTGCATATCGCCGGAATTGCAGGGAGCTAAGGGAACTCCCCGACCACATCCTGCGCGACATCGGCGTCTCGCGGGGCGACATCCCCGCCCTGGTCGCCGAACTCCGCAGGACCGGCAGGGGCCGACCGGATCCGTCATGGAAGATCTGATCGAACGGCGCGCCGCCGCGCCGGACCTGCCCCTTGCCATCGCCCGCCCGCTGGTCATCGCGCTGCACTGCTCTGGCGGAACGCCCGGACAGTGGCGGCCGCTTTCGGCCCGGCTCGGCCGGGAAACCCGGTTATGGGCCCCGTCCCTCTATGGCGCACCCAAAGGCCCGTCCTGGACCGGGGCGCGGCCGTTCCGGCTGGCCGACGAGGCCGCGCCGATCCTGTCGGTGATCGACGCCCATGCCGGGCCGGTGCATCTGGTCGGCCATTCCTACGGCGGCACCATCGCGCTCTGGATCGCGGCGCGGCGGCAAGTGCGGATCGCCTCGCTCGCGCTCTACGAACCGACGCCCTTCCATCTTCTGTCGCGCCTCGGCGCGGCGGGCGACGCGGCGCGGCGGGAGCTTGAGAGCGTGATGACCCTGGTCCGCAGCTACGTCGCAGCCGGCGCTATGCGCAAGGCCGCGGCAGTGTCGACCGACTACTGGAACGGCCGAGGCGCCTGGTCGGCCCTCGGCCCGAAGCTACAGGAGGCGCTGCTGCGGCAGCAGCCCTATGGCGCGCGGGTCTTTGACGCGCTGTTCGCCGACACGACGGCGCCGGAGGCCTATGCCGCCGCCGCTTCCCCCTCGGTCCGGCTTCTGGTCGGCGAACATGCGCCCCTCCCGGCACGCATCCTGACCGGGGCGTTGGCCCACTGGCTGCCCGGTGCCGAGCTGATCACGCTTCACGGCGCCGGCCATATGGGTCCGCTGACCCATCCGGAACAGGTGGCCCGGCTGATGCGGCCCGTGCTGGCATGAAGTCAGGATTCGCCTAACCGGGCGGGTCCTGCCGTTCCGCCAACACCAGATCTCCCAGCCGCAGGACCTCGTCCGCCAGCAGGTCCAGATCCTCGGACCGGGTGCGATGGTTGCAGATCGCCACGCGCAGGCAGTGCTCTCCTTTCAGCGTCGTGTCGGTGATCGCCGCGACCCCGCTGTCCTGAAGCCGCAACATGATCTCGACGTTCAGCGCCTTCCGCGCCGGCTCGTCCAGGCCGCCCGGATCATAGCGGAAGCAGACGATGTCGATGACCTGCGGCGCGGCCAGATGCAGACGCGGGTGCTTCCGCACCAGATCGGCCAGATGCCGCGCCTGGGCGACATTCTGGTCGATGAGCCGACCGAAGCGGGCAAGCCCGTGCTCTTTCAGCATCATCCAGACCTTCAGCGCGCGAAAGCATCGCGAGGTCTCGGGGCCGTATTGATGCAGCCAGGGTCCGGCGGCAAGGCCGCGCGGCGCGGTCTCCAGATATTCCGGCATCGTGGCATAGCTCTGCCGCAGCAATGCGCCGTCGCGGATCACCGCACAGCCGATGCCGAAGGGCGCGTGCAGCCATTTGTGCGGATCAAGCGCGACCGAGTCGGCGCGGGACATGCCGGCGACGCGATGCGCGTTCCCCGGCGCGATGGCAAGCAGCGCACCGATGCAGCCATCGACATGCAGCCAAAGCCCCTCGACTTCGGCAAGATCGGCCAGCGCCCCGATATCGTCGATTGCGCCGGTATTGACGGCGCCGGCATTGGCGATGAGGCAGGCCGGGCGGAAGCCAGCGGCGCGATCCTCGGCAATGGCGGCGCGCAGGGCGGCAAGGTCGATGCGAAAAGCCGCATCGCTGGGGACACGGCGCAAGGCCCGATTGCCAAGACCCAGCGCCTCCACCGCCTTCCGGTGGCAGCTATGCACCTGGTCCGAGGCATAGAACCGCAACGGCGCCGGCATCGCTGCGACGCCGTCCTCGCGCACGTCGATCCCGGCCATCGCATTGCGCGCCACGGTCAGTCCGACAAGGTTCGCGGCAGAGCCGCCGCTGACCAGCGTGCCGGCCGCCGTAGCGGGCATCCCGACCATGTCACGCAGCCATGCCACCACCTGGCCATCGACAAGGGCGGCTGCATGATCGCCGCCGCCCACATTCGACCCCTGGATCGCGGCAAGGAACTCGGCCAGCGCGCCGGTCAGGCTGCCCGACCCCATGAACCAGGCCCAGAAGCGCGGATGCGTGTTGCCCATCGGGTAGCGCATGATCGTCTCCTGCACCTCGCGGACCACGTCGTCCAGCGGTGTCGGACCAACCGGCGCGGGCGTCTCGAAACCCTGTCGCACGGCCTGTGGCATCGCCTGCCAGACGGGACGCGCGCGCACCGTCGCCAGGTGGCGGACCGAGTCCCTGACGATCGCCCCGACGATGCGCTCGGCCCCGGCCCAATCGTCGGGGTCGAGCGTGTCCTCCAGGGCGGGAAGCTCTGCAACACCCATCGCTCAGGCCGCGAAGCGGGCGCCGGGGGTCGAGCGCGACAGCGCCCATTCCTCATCGTCCATCTCTTCGGCGATGCCCTCGAAAAGCGGCGTCGAAAGATAGCGTTCGCCGGTATCGGGCAGCATGCAGAGGATCGTCGATCCCGCCGGCGCCCTCTCGGCAATCTGACGGGCGACGGCGAAGGTGGCGCCAGCCGAGATGCCGCAGAAGATGCCTTCCCGGCTTGCAAGTTCCCGCGCCCATTTGATCCCGTCCGGACCCGAAACCTTGATCACCTCGTCATAGAGACCCGCGTCGGTCGCCTCCTGCAGCACCAGCGGGATGAAGTCGGGCGTCCAGCCCTGGATCGGGTGCGGCTCGAAGGCCGAATGTCCCGCGGCGGGTGCGCCGTCGCTGTCGCGCTGCTGCACGATACCGCTCGACAGCAGCGCCGCATTGGCGGGCTCGACCAGCACGATCCGTGTCTCGGGGCTTTCCTTGCGCAGCACCCGGCCGACGCCGGTCACGGTGCCGCCGGTGCCATAGCCGGTCACGAAATAATCCAGCCTCTGGCCGTCGAAATCCCCAAGTATCTCCCGCGCCGTCGTGGCGGCATGGATATCGGCATTGGCCGCGGTCTCGAACTGCCGGGCAAGGAACCAGCCGTTGGTCTCGGCAAGCTCGGCCGCCTTGCGATACATCCCGTAACCCTTTTCGGCCCGCGGCGTCAGCACCACCTTCGCGCCCAGCATGCGCATCAGCTTGCGCCGCTCGACCGAGAAACTGTCGGCCATCGTCACCACCAGCGGATAGCCCTTCTGCGCGCAGACGATCGCCAGCCCGATGCCGGTATTGCCGCTGGTGGCCTCGACCACGGTCTGACCCGGCTTCAGCAGGCCGCGCCGCTCGGCATCCTCGATGATGTTCAGCGCCAGCCGGTCCTTGACCGAACCGGCAGGGTTGAAGAACTCGGCCTTGACGTAGATCGTCGACTGGCCGGCGCCGAGATTGTTGATCCGGATCGTCGGCGTGTCGCCGATCGTGTCCAGGACGCTGTCGAACAGGCGCCCCCGGCCCTTCGTGGTGCGGATGCTATTTGTCTGTTTCATGATCTCTTCCTGTCGTTGTTGCTGCCGGCCCCCGAAGGAGCCGGCAATAAGGTGATCAGTTGGTCTTGGGGCGGGGATCGTCGGCAGGGTTGACATAGGTGATGCCGAACGGTCCGATCGCATTGATCTGCACCACCGTTTCCTCCTCGGTCCAGGCGAAATGCGCCATGCCGGTCGGAAGCTGCACGAAGCTGCCGGCAGCCAGGATCGGGGCGGCGGACTTGTCGTGAACCTTGCCGGCCCCGACGCCGAAACCGCCCGAAATCACCGTAACATGCTCCTCCTCGGGGTGGAAATGCGGAGGAATGACATAGCCCGCCGGCAATTTCAGCCGCATCACGAAGGGCCCCTTCTCGGACGGGCTGCCATGCAGCACCGCGAACTGCGCGCCGGCCGGAAGCGTCGCCGGACCGGGCTTGAACTCGACCTCGTTCGACGGCACGACCTTGTGATGGATCTCTCCGGCATGCGCGATGATCGGCCCCGACATCGCGACGGCGGCCACAACTCCGAGCGCCGCCAATGCCACAACCGGATTGAAGAAAACTCGTTTCATCTGTACTTTCCTTCATAGTGAGTAGGCCGTACCGCTTGGCGTGATCTGCTCTTTCGCAGGTCGCACGGAACCGGATGGTTCCGGTTGATGGCAACACTACGAACCATTTGCAGGCGCTAGCGTTGAAGCCGCCGTGGAAATCCGCATGGAAACGTCAGGCCCAGCCACCGAGACCGCCGCCCGGCTTGCGATCCGGATGCTGGGCCGTCTGCAGGTATTGCAGGATGACGGCCCTGTAGATCTGCCGCAGTCACGCAAGTTGCGCGCGCTGCTTGTTTACCTCGCCATCGCTGCCCGCCCCGTCGGCCGCAGCCGCCTCTGCGATCTTCTGGGCGATGTCGCAAGCGATCCGCGAGGCGAGCTGCGCTGGTATCTCAGCAAGCTGAGAGCGGTCCTGGACCGGCCCGAACGGCAAAGGGTCGTGACCGAGGATGACATGGTCAGCCTCGACCTGAGCGATGCAGAGGTCGATGCGGTCCAGATCGAAAGCGTCATGCGGACCGGTTTGGACACGGCGGCGGCGGCAGAGCTGCGCCGGATCGCCGACCTTTTCGCCGGCGATCTGGCCGAGGGGCTGGACCTTAACCGCAGCCCGCAGCTCGACCACTGGCTGATGACGCAGCGCGCCCATTTCCGCAGTTGTCATGCCGCGATTCTCCATCAGTTGATCGGGCGGCTTCCGACGGATGATCCCGAGGCGCGGCTGCTGGCGGAACGATGGGTCGCCCTGGCGCCGTTCGAGCCGCGCGCCCACCGCGCGCTGATGGCCGCGTCCAGTCCCATCGAGGCCGAACGCCACCTTGCCTCCGCGCTGCGCCTCTTCGAAGCCGAGAATCTGGATCCCGCGCCCCTGCGGCTGGCCTTGCGCGTGCTGCGTGCCGCACCGGCAATGCCCGCCGAGCCGGACCCTCTACCCGCCCACGTCCCGGACCAATGGCCGTTCCGCACCTCGCTGGCGGTGATGCCGTTCGGCGAAGCCGACATCGATCCCGGCCATTCCGGCCTTGGCGGCGGCCTGACCCGCGACATCATCACCCGGCTCGCAAAGCTGCGCTCGCTCTTCGTGATCGCCCAGGGGTCGGTCTTCGCCCTGGCCGAGCGCGGGACAAGCCCCGAGGAGGCGGCGCGGCAGCTGAACGTCGACTACGTCGCCAGCGGCACCGTGCGGCGGCGCGGCGGAAGCATCATCGTCGATGTGGAACTCGCGGATGCACGGACCGCCCGCATCGTCTGGTCCGACGCCTACGAAGAGCCGGAAACAGAGGCCTTCGAGATTCTCGACCGGATCGGCGACATGATCGTCTCGGCCATCGCCAGCGAGGTCGAGGCGGCCGAGAAGAACAAGGCGATCCTCAAGCCGCCGGACTCGCTGAACGCCTGGGAGGCCCATCACCGCGGGCTGTGGCATATGCACCGCTTCACCCGCGATGACAACCGGCAGGCGCAGCACTTCTTCCGCAGATCCATCGAGGCCGATCCGACCTTCTCTCGCGCCTATTCGGGACTCTCCTTCACGCATTGGCAGAACGCCTTCCAAGGCTGGGAGGACCGCCGCGCCGAAGCCGACCTTGCCTTCGACGCGGCCGGCCGCGCGCTGATGGCCGACGACCACGACCCCTCTGCGCATTGGGCGATGGGCCGCGCGCTCTGGCTGCGCCGCGACGAACGTCAGGCGATAGACGAACTGCATCAGGCGGTGGATCTCAGCGCGAATTTCGCCATGGGCCATTACGCTTTGGCCTTCGTGCAGTCGCAGTCCGGCGATCCCGCCGAGGCTCTCGGGTCCGCCGATCTCTCGCGCCAGCTCAGCCCGTTCGACCCGCTCCTGTTCGGCATGCTGGGCGCCAAGGCGATGGCATTCGTGCGCCTCGGTCAATACGACGAGGCCGCCGAGGCGGCGCTGAAAGCCGCTGCGCGCCCCAACGCGCATATCCTGATCCAGCAGATCGCGGCGTTCTGCCTTGCCCTTGCCGGCCGCATCGAGGAAGCGCGGGTCATCGCCGCGTCGATCCGGCGCGCGCGGCCGGGATACCGGTTCGACGAATTTTTGCATGCATTCAAGTTTGCTGCCGACGCCGAGGCCGTCTTCCGACACGCCGCCGGAAAGCTGGGCCTTGACTGACCCGCGATATGTTGACGCTGCCGCCAAACGCGCGCCTTATCAATGCTTTGGCGGAATTCTGTTCAAGACCCGTCTAACTCCTTGAACCCGGCAAGGAGAGCATCGAATGACTGAAGTAACCATACATGGCTTTGCGCCGTCCACCTATGTGCGCACCGCGCGCATGGCCTGCATCGAGAAGGGCATCGACCACGACCTCGCCCCGCTCGCCTTTGGCGAGCCCGAGCATTTCGCCCTGCATCCGTTCGGCAAGATGCCGGTCCTGACCTGTGGCGATGTGACCGTCTTCGAGACCGTGGCGATCATCGCCTTTCTCGACCGGATGCGTCCAGATGACCCGCTGATCCCCGTCGATCCCATGCTGCGGGTCCGGACCCTAACCGCGCTGAGCGTCGCTGTCGATTATGCCTATCGGCCACTGGTCTTTACCGCACAGTCCGAGAACGGCCCGGATCTCGCGGATATGGCGAAGGTCGCCCGGGTGCTCGACTGGCTGGACACCTGCCTGCGGAACCAGGAATTCGTGGCATCGCCGAACTGCGCCGCCGCTGATCTGACATTCGCACCGATGCTGGGGCATCACCTCAAGGAATGCGGCGACGCGCATGTCTTTCAGGACCGAAAGGCGCTGCGGCGCTGGTTTTCCGCCATCACCGCGCGGCGCAGTTATGTGGATGCCGCGGGCTGATGGCCGACGGTCATCGCTTGCAGGGGGAAGGGCGACCATGACGGATGATCTGATTGCAAAGGCCAAGGGCGGTGACAAGGCGGCCTTTTCGGCACTGGTCGCCGAAGACCTGCCCCGGCTCAGGCGGATCGCGCGCCGGTTGATCGGCCACCCCGAGGATTCCGAGGAGGTCTTGCAGGATGCGCTGGTCAGGGCGTGGCAAGGGATCGGGGACTTTCAGGAAAGGGCGGCCTTCACGACATGGCTGTCCTCCATCGTGACCCGGTGCGCCGTGGACCATCTGCGGCAGCAGAAACGGTGGCGCACCGAGGCGCAAGTGGCTTATGCCAACCTGTGCGCAGAGTCAGAGAGCCTGTCGGGCGAAGTGATCGCGACGGCCTCCTCGCCTGATTTCGCTTTCGAAGTGCAGGAGCATATCGCCTATTGCTTTGCCTGTGTCGGGCGCTCCCTGCCGCCCGACGAACAGGCGGCCCTTGTTCTGCGCGATGTGATGGAACTGTCCGCGCGCGAGGCATCGAATGTCCTGGGCATCTCGGATTCCGTGTTCAGGCACCGGCTGGCCGCCGCCCGCACCGCGATGACCGAGAAATTTGCCGGCCTCTGCGCACTGGTCAACAAGCAAGGCATCTGCCACCAATGTTCCGGCCTGAAGATGCTGGCCCCCAAGGACAGGCAAGGCGGCGCGTTTCCCGACATAGCGGATTTTGCCGATCGGATGGCGGTGGTGCGTCAGGCGGCGCCCGGGTCGATGGCCAGGCTGCACGACGTCTTCTGGCGCCGCACCAAGGAGATCGAAGAGGCCGGCATCGGGGCGACGACGCCGGAGAGCCGTTGCGGAGAGCCGGGCGAGCACGACTAGCCGCCTTTCGCTGTTCAAGGACCTGACCGTCGTCGAAAGAAAGACTCGGATCACGGCCTCACTCGACAGGATCGAATTTCGGAACCGAGGCTCGGCTTGCGGCTCGGCGATGTTCGGGCATTTGACCGTTTCCAACGCGGGGGCCGCATCTGTCGACGCGGCAACATGACAGGCCAGAATGGCGGTAGAACCAGCGAAACCCGCTAGTTCCCGCCCAGAAGGTTCAAGAGGCCGTCCCTGGCTTTCTCCTCCAGCGCCTTCTTGGCATCCTCGCGGGCCTTCCTGCGGGCCTTCTTGCCCGTCTTGTCGTTGCCGCCCAGATCGACCCCAAGCTCCTCCTCCAGCTTCTGCTCGACCGCGGCGCGCGCCTTTTGCTCGATCTCGTCCTTCACCTCGTCCAGCTTGTCCCCGGCCAGCGCATCCATATCCAGCTGGAATTTCGGGCTGGCCCAACTGCCGCTGATCCGCAGCGGAATGCTCAACCCCTTGGCCTCTCCGGCCAGCAGACGCGGGGTGATCAGGTAATCCAGCGTCTGCCCGCCAAGGCCGATCTCGCCCTTGCCGGAAGCGCTCAGCAGCGGGCTGTTAAGCGACAGGTTGTCGTTGATCAGCACTCCGTCGACGATCCGGAACGTCCCGGTAATCTCGTCGAAGATCGTCTTCGAGCCTTCGCCCACGAACGACGTGTCAAGGTTGCGCAGCATCCCCACAAGGTCGAGCCCCAGCAACTCGCCCGCCCCGACCCGGAAGGTGCCCTCGCCGTTCAGCGAATTCATGATCGCATGCATCGATTGCCCTTCGCCGATGACGTCGATCGTCATCTGCCCCGCCGCGATCAGCCGGTCGAACCCGGCAAGCTGCGACAGCATCGGCTTCAACGCGATCGCCCGCCCCGCCAGATCGGCGCCGACCGACAGGCCGCCGCGGCCATTCGCCACCACCGTGCCGCTGACCGCGCCCTCGAAGGCTTCCACTTCCCGGATGTCCAGCTCGGCGCGGCTGTCCTGCAGCCGCAGCGCCAGGCTGGTGCGGCCCAGCGTCGTCGGGCCAAGCGCCACGCTCTCCGCCTCGATCTGCGCCTCCGCATCCAGCAGCCCGAGCGCGCTCGCGTCGATCGGCGCCTTCGACCAGCCGCCGCCAGTGCTGCCGCCGGAGCCGCCTCCCGCGCCGCCGCCACCGGATTTCCGGATCGTATCGTCCGACCCGCCGCCCAGCGCCGACAGGTCCAGCGCTCCGGTCTGCAGGTTCGCCACCAGCTTCGGCTTGCTCGCCAGCGCCAGATCGACCGCGCCGACCAGCCGGTTCTGGTCCAGCACGATCGCGCCGCCCCGCAGCGACACCCGATCCTCGGCATAGGTCAGTTCGCCCGTCAGCCCGGCGCTTTCGCGCCCCAGCCCCGCCGGCAGGTCCGGCTTCGCCAGCCCCAAAGCCGCGAAAAGCCCGGCCATGTCACCCAGATCGGCATCCACCGTCCCGGTCGCGGCCAGCGGCACCAGCCCCGCGCGCCCATCGAACCCCAGTGTCGCGCCGCCGATATCCGCCGCCAGCACCACCGGCACCGCGCCCTCGCTCAGGAACGCCGCGAATTCCGCGATCGTCGCATCCACCGCCAGCGCCTGCCCGTTCATCTGTCCCGTGGCCTCGACCTTCGCCTCCCCGGCGAAATCCGGCAGCGTCACCACGCCGTCCAGGTCCGAAACCGCGTAGCGCGCGCCGCTGCGGTGATCGACGAAGCTCACCTGCCCCTGCGAGACCTCGGCCCGGTCCAGCGAGAACGCCCGGACAGCGCCCGCATCGCCGCCGCCACCGCCACCGCCACCGCCCCCGGCCTTCGCCTCGCCGAATTCCCAGTTGCCGCGCCCGTCCGGCCCGATCTCCAAGAGGATCGCCGGCGACACCGCCTGCACTTCCGTGATCCGGATATCGCCGCCGATCAAGGCCGACAGATCCACCCCCACCGCCAGGCTCTCCGCCTCCAGAAGCGGCAGGCCATCCGACCAGTCGGCATTGGCAATGCTCACCCGGCCCGTCTTGACCCCCAGAGACGGATACAAGGACGGCCGCACATCGCCCTCCAGCACCATCGCCCGACCCGTCGCCGCCTCGAACCGCGCCGCCGCCAGGCCCGCGATCTTCTCGGCCGGCAGCAGCATCAGCCCGACCAGCGCGATCCCGATCAGAACCAGAACCGCCACCACGAATTTCGTCAGAAACCGGACAATACGGAATTTCTTCTTCGCCTTACGCCGCGCCATTGCCGGACCTCCTGCTCATATGCCTTGCGCGCGACCTCTCCGGGCCATCTTTCGCAACGCTCCCGCTTCCTCTATATCGTGCTTCATGACAGCAAATCCACCACTTCTGCGCCCCGACCTCGCCCGCGCCCATATTCCCGAGACCCGCCGCGACGGCCAGCCCACCATCGGCATGGTCTCGCTCGGCTGCCCCAAGGCGCTGGTCGACTCTGAACGCATCCTGACCCGCCTCCGCGCCGAGGGCTACGCGATCTCGCCCGACTATGCCGGGGCCGAGGCCGTCATCGTCAACACTTGCGGCTTCCTCGACTCCGCCAAGGCGGAATCCCTCGACGCCATCGGCGAGGCGCTGACCGAGAACGGCAAGGTCATCGTCACCGGCTGCCTCGGTGCCGAGCCCGACTATATCCGTGAACATCACCCCAGGATCCTCGCCGTCACCGGCCCGCAGCAGTATGAACAGGTGCTGGATGCCGTCCACGCCGCCGTGCCGCCCTCGCCCGATCCGTTCATCGACCTCTTGCCCGCGCAGAACGTCACCCTGACCCCGCGCCATTACAGCTATCTCAAGATCGCCGAGGGCTGTAACCACAAGTGCAAGTTCTGCATCATCCCCGACATGCGCGGCCGCTTGGCAAGCCGCCCCGCCCATGCCGTGATGCGCGAAGCCGAGAAGCTTGTCGCCGCCGGCGTCAAGGAACTGCTCGTCATCAGCCAGGACACCTCCGCCTACGGCACCGACTGGAAGGACCGAGAGCACAAGGCCCCGATCCTGCCGCTCGCCCGCGACCTCGGCAGCCTCGGCGCATGGGTCCGGCTGCACTACGTCTACCCCTACCCGCATGTCCGCGACCTGATCCCGCTGATGGCGGACGGCCTGATCCTGCCCTATCTCGACATCCCGTTCCAGCACGCCCACCCGGACACGCTGAAACGCATGGCCCGCCCCGCCGCCGCCGCCCGCACTCTGGACGAGATCGCCGCCTGGCGCGCCATCTGCCCCGAGATCACCCTGCGCTCCACCTTCATCGTCGGCTATCCCGGCGAAACCGAGGCCGAATTCCAGACCCTCCTCGACTGGATGGACGAGGCCCAGCTCGACCGCGTCGGCTGCTTCCAATACGAAAACGTCAAGGGCGCACGCTCGAACGCCCTGCCGGATCACGTCCCCGAGGACGTCAAACAGGACCGCTGGAACCGCTTCATGGAAAAGGCGCAAGCCATCTCCGAGGCGAAACTGGCGGCGAAGGTCGGCACACGGCTGGAGGTGATCGTCGACGAGATCGACGCGGACGGCGTGGCCACCTGTCGCACCAAGGCGGACGCGCCAGAGATCGACGGGAACCTGTTTATTGATGAAGGGGCCGAGGGGTTGGCTCCGGGCGATATCGTGACCGTCGAGGTCGATGAAGCGGGGGAGTATGATTTGTGGGGGAAGGTGCAGTAAACTTCCGCTCAACAGGACAGAGCCGTCGTTTGCGTAGCCTGATGAGCGCTAGGATTCGCGACCCGGCGTCGCTGCGTGTGAAGCGTCTCGTTGATCGCAAATAGCCGACCATGTCTCAATCGCTTCGCCCAGCAAACGGTTTGCCGAAGCAAGCGCTTCGTCAATCTGTTCGACGCTGATTGGGTCTGAATATATCTTCCAGTTAGGCTTCCCGCTGGACCCGAAGTTCTTGAAATACTCGCAAGTCAGCGTTCCATCAGTACCCATCTCCCAAGCGCCGTGTACGGCCATATGGCGATTATCGATGTCTCGATCAACTTCGTCCAGTATCGCGGTTACACGATCTGGGAAGGCTACTTTGCCCGCCTCAATGGCGTCACGAAGGCCCTTTATCAGTTTGGTCGTTATCTTCCGCTGCGAAAGCGCAGTATGAACATCCTGGTCGTTTGCCGTGTCGTAGCCTTCGGCATCGAAAAGTATATACCACAGCATCTTTTCGAGGTGCGCGCAGGTCTGCACATATTTGCCCTGACGCAGAAGAATGTCGTCGGGAACAACGTTGTCGATCCACATCTTGGCTATCATGTAAGCGCTCGTCTATTCTGGCCGACCATATTTCTTACGGCTTCAGAAAAACAACAAAAAGTACGGAGGTGTGACAGAAAGCGCAGGGTGGCTAGCTCTTCGCGACAGCGACGGTTCACCCACCAAAACAGCACCCGATTGACCGCCCGCCGCGGCAACGGGGTCAGACCCGGATGGGTCGCCGATCTTGTCACTGGTTGAAGCATAGAAAGGCCCCGGCAACGGAAGGTCGTCGGGGCCTGGTTTTCAGCGGGCGCCGATAAGCAGCCCGGTTCGATCAGTGTCCACTTTTGCCTGGTGCATCACCAGTATGGTCACCATTGCCAGGATTGTTCTCAGCGCCGTTCCGGAACTCTGATTTGCCGGGGGCGTTCTGGTCGCCGTTGCCCCAACCGTTATTTCCTTTCGCTTTCGGCTCCGGCTCGGGATCCGGCGGTGGCTCACAGCCTTCCGGGCATGCATATGCCGGCCCGGAAATGCCGGAGAATGTAAGCAGCGAAATGGTGAATACGCTGACTAGCGCGACGTGCAGAATATTTTTCAAAACGACCTCCCAGTATTTGTTGATAATCCCCCCTTTTACCATAATTCGGTCGAGCATGATAATTCTAACTCTTCTGATCGCTGCGCTTCCGATATCTCCGCCTGTCGCATCACCGCGTGACGCAGGCGCTTCTCGCCCACCCTTCAGGGACCAACGGACCCCCGAAAACCAAAGCCCCGGCGCATGTCCTGCGCCGGGGCTTTCCGGGTCCGTGAGTGGTCGTCAGGCCATCCCCTGCCCGACGCTGTCAGCTTGCGTTTGGCATCCCGACGCGTTGGGTCCGGAACACCGCGACCCGGCTTTGAAGTTGCAGCACCCCGTCACGTCCGCGCCCGCCCCGGATCGCTTCCAGAGCCGTCAGTCTGCCATTGCGTGCCTTTGCCGAAAAATCTTGTTGCATTGTCCGTCTCCCTTTTCCCATGTCCGTTCCGTTCGGGCCGGCCGCCAGGTCTGCCGTCCGGCAGCCGGCCCTCTGTTCCCCCGAAGCTCTGCGGAAAATCCCGTAATCAACTTCAGGTTGTAGACAAGGTAATGACCACAACCCGGCAGAATTGCGGAGAAACTGTGTCGGAACTTGGGAACTGCGCAGAAAGCGCAGGGCGGGTGATATCACCCCTCATTGCCCTGCCCGGACACTCCGAACCGTCCGCCGGCAGGACCAGATCTGGTGTCCACCCCCTCCGCTCGCTACAGCGGAACTCTTAACAAGTCCCTAACGAAAACACCCTAACGTGTTGATAATAATCGCTTTTCAAAAATGTCCACATGTGGACGCCCGAGTCATGCGATACTCCGAGGATCGAGGCGTTCATTCCGGGCATCGAATCCCATGAAGATCATCGATCAGGTCAGGGCCGATTTCATGCCCTGCCCAGGCAGATCCTCTGCCCCGTTCTTAGCCGCGCAGGACCCGGAAAAACTCGCCATTCCGGCAGTAATCCGGCGCGACGTCCGAGCCCGCCCTGTTCTCGTCCAGCCAGTGCCCGCAGGCATCCGACTCGCGACAGGCAAGGCAGTTGTAGACCGTCCGGCGCAGGTCAGCCGGCGGCAGGTCGCCGCGCTGCACAGCTTCCGCCAGATCAACGCCGAGCGTGTCGGCCATCCGGTCCACCAGCGCGGCGTGGCGGTCGAATCTTTCGAATCCGAACATCATGCTCCTCCCATTGAACAGGGCCAGAATGCGGGATCAAACGACGCCGCGCCTTGATCGGGATCAATTTCGGCAGATCGCAGAACCCTCTGCGCCGCAGGCTGGCATGTCACCGATCCTTCAGCCGGTACCACCCATAGGCCGGATGCAGCAGCCCGCGCCGCCAGCGACCCAGCGGGAAGCGGCGGAACGGACCTTGCATGACCTTCGGCACGCGCGACCCGCCGCCGGTGATCATCCCCGCCAGCAGCTTGCCGGAATGGCTCGCCATAGCGACGCCGTTGCCATGAAAGGCCATCGCGGTATAAGCCCCGTCCATACCCTCGATCGGGCCGAGATACGGCGTCAGGTTGCGCGCCAGGCAGGCAAGCCCGGACCAGAAATGCGGTGTCTCGACCGCGGCCCACATCGGGAACATCGCGTCGAAATCGGCCCGGACCGCGCGGCGCACCCGCTCCAGAGCCGCCGCATCCGCGCGTATCCCGCCGCGCATCCCGAACAGGAACCGTCCTTCCGGCAGAAGCCTGAAATAGTGCAGCAGATTCCGGGTATCATAGGCCATCAGGCCACTGTTCCAGCCGATCCTCAGCTCATCCTGTGTCAGCTTCCGGGTGACCAGGATGCTGGATTGCACCGGCAGGAAGCGGCCGCGAAACCTGTCGGGCAGGTTGTCGCTGGAATAGCCGTTGGTGGCCAGAACGAGCTGCTTGCAGAACAGATCTCCCTCCCGCGAGATCAGCCGGTAACCCCCCGCCTCGTTGCGGATCGCGGTCACCGGCGAGCGGCCGAACAGCCGTGCCCCCGCCGCTTCCGCCGCCCGCGCCAGTCCCAGCGCGTATTTCCGCGGATTCAGCGCGAAGCCGATCGGCAAGTGAAGCGCACCGTAGAAGCCCTTGCCAGCGAATCCTTCCGCAGCCAGATCTGCGCCCGCGATCAGCCGGGGCGCGACGCCATGAAACGCGGCAAGGTCCGACGCCTCGCGCCTGAGTCCCGAGACGTCGCTTGCCCGATGCGCCAGCACCACTTCGCCATCCGAATGCCGGTCGGCCTCGATGGCGTGGTCGTCGAGAAGTTCGGCCACCGTATCGATCGCGCTCCGTTGCGCCAGCCTGAACTCCCGCAGCGCCTCGGCGCCGTATTGGCGCCGGATCTGCGCATCACTGGCCTTCGCGCCACCAAGGCAGACGAACCCTCCGTTTCGGCCGGATGCGCCCCAGCCCGGCGCCTCGGCGTCAAGCACGGCCACATCGCAACCCGCCTTGGCCAGGTGCAGCGCGGCCGACAAGCCGGTGAAGCCAGCACCGACGATGCCGATCTCGGCCTTGGCCGTGCCCGTCAGGCTGGGCCAGTCGCGCGATGCGCCGGTGGTCGTGCGCCAATAGTTGCCGCGGTCGGCCTCTTCGCCATAGGCCTCGCGCTCGTACAGACGGTCTAGATCGCCGGTCATCTAGGTCTTGATCGCCGCCTGCTCGTCGCGCTGTCGCTGGCTGATCGACCGCTTGCTGATCAGTGACGCGGAAATCACACCGACCGTGACGATACCGATCATGATCGTCGAAAGAGCGTTGATTTCCGGGCTGACGCCAAGCCGCACGGAACTGAAGATCTTCATCGGCAGGGTCGTGGCCGAAGGACCGGCGGTGAAGGAGGCGATCACGAGATCGTCGAGCGACAGGGTAAAGGCGAGAAGCCAACCCGAGATCACCGCGGGCGCAATGATCGGCAGCGTGACGGAGAAGAAGGCGTCCATCGGAGAACAGCCAAGATCCAGCGCCGCTTCTTCCAGCGATCGGTCGAAGGTGGCAAGACGCGAAGAGACGACGACCGAGACATAGCACATCGCGAAGGTCGTATGGGCGAGGACGATAGTGAAGATCCCGCGGTCGAGGTTGATCGAGATGAACAGGAGCAACAGTGACAGGCCGGTGATGACCTCTGGCATGACAAGCGGCGCGTAGATCATCCCCGAGAACAAGGTCCGGCCCGCGAACCTGCCCGTGCGGACCAGCACATAGGCCGCCATCGTTCCAAGGATCGCCGCCAGCGTCGAGGACATCGCCGCCACCTTCAGCGTCACCCAGGCCGCATCGAGGAAGGCATCGTTGCGCAGCAACTCTCCGTACCAGCGGGTCGAGAAACCGGCCCAGACCGTCACCAGCTTCGACGCGTTGAAGCTGTAGGTGATCAGAAGCACCATCGGCAGGTAGAGGAAGGCGAAGCCGAGCGTCAGCGAGGTCGCGTTGAACCAGGTGAACTTGCGGCTCATTGGTCTGCCTCCCGTTGCTTCTGTTCGTTGCGCTGGAACAGGATGATCGGAATGATCAGGATCAGCAGCAGCACGACAGCGACCGCCGAGGCCACTGGCCAGTCGCGGTTATTGAAGAACTCCTCCCACAGCACCTTGCCGATCATCAGCGTGCCCGACCCGCCCAGAAGCGAGGGGATGACGAATTCGCCGAGCGCAGGGATGAAGACGAGGAAACAGCCCGCGATGATCCCCGGTCGCGACAGCGGAAAGGTCACCAGCCAGAAGGCACTGAGCCGCGAACAGCCCAGATCCTCGGCCGCCTCGATGAGCGAACCGTCCATCTTTTCCAACGCCGAATAGATCGGCAGGACCATGAAGGGCAGGTAGGTATAGATGATGCCGATATAGACGGCATAGTTGGTGTTCAGGATCGTTAGCGGTTCGCTCGTCAGACCGATCCATTGCAGGAACTGGTTCAGGAACCCCTCGTTCGACAGGATGCCCATCCACGAATAGACCCGGATCAGGAAGCTGGTCCAGAACGGCAAAATCACCAGCATCATCAGCGTCGGTCGCCAGCTGTCCGAGGATTGCGCCATCCCGTAGGCGATGGGGTAGCCTACAAGCAGCGTCAGGAAGGTGGAAACCGCGGCGATCTGAAGGCTGGAGAGATAGGATTTCCAGTAGAGATCATCCTCGGTCAGGAAGATGAAATTCTCGAAATCCAGCTCGGCGAAGAAGGTCTTGATGCCCTCCCATCCGGTCCAGATATCCAGCGTCGGTGTATAGGGCGGAATGGCGACCGCGGGATCGGAAAGCGAGATCTTGAGCACGATCAGGAACGGGACGAGGAACAATCCCAGAAGCCAGAGATAGGGCGTCGCGATCAGCAAGAGCCTGCGGTAGTTCATCGCGCCGGCTCCCCGCTCATTTGACCAGGACCATGCCGGCGGTCTCGGTGAACGACACCCAGACCCTGTCGTCCCAGGTCAGGTCACGCCGGGAGATGCGCCGGTTATTGGCGACCTGCGCCTTCATGATCAGCCCGTCGGCCAGTTCGACGTGGTAGGTCGAGACGTTTCCGAGATAGGCGATGTCAAGGATCTTGCCCTCGATCGCGTTGGCGGCGTCCGCGGGTTTCGCGGCCGCAATCGCCACTTTCTCGGGCCGGATCGCGAAATGGCAGGTGGTTCCCGTCTTGATGCCCTCGGGTCCGACTGCGGCAATCGCGGGCTGGCCCTCGGCCCAGTGGATGGAATACTTGCCGGCCTCGGAAGCGCCGATCCGCCCTTCGATCATGTTCACGTCACCGATGAAATCCGCGACATAGACAGAGTTCGGCGTCTCGTAGATCCGG
Source organism: uncultured Alphaproteobacteria bacterium (assembly GCA_942492375.1). GTDB lineage: Bacteria > Pseudomonadota > Alphaproteobacteria > Rhodobacterales > Rhodobacteraceae > JAHEAO01. The sequence goes on along the minus strand of CALOEL010000014.1, from coordinate 688,946 downwards.
TCGGGCGTATCCACCTGGACCATCTTGCCATGGTCCATCACCGCGACACGGCTGGCGACCGTCATCGCCTCTTCCTGGTCGTGGGTCACGATCACGAAGGTCGTTCCGGTCTTTTCCTGAATATCCATCAGTTCGAACTGGGTATCTTGCCGTAGCTTCTTGTCCAGCGCGCCAAGCGGCTCGTCCAGCAGCAGCAGCTTCGGCGCCTTGGCCAGCGACCGTGCCAGCGCCACGCGCTGCCGCTGTCCGCCGGAAATCTGGTGCGGCTTGCGGTTGGCGAACTTCTCCAGCCGCGTCAGGCGCAACATGGCGTCGACCCGCGCCGGGATCTCATCCTTCGGCATTGAGGACCGTTTCAAACCGAAGGCGATGTTATTGGCGACGCTCAGATGCGGGAACAGAGCGTAGCTCTGGAACATCATGTTCACCGCGCGCTTGTTCGGCGGCACACGGGCAATATCCTGTCCGTCCAGCAGAATGGTACCCTTTGTCGCGTTCTCGAACCCGGCCAGCATCCGCATCAATGTCGTCTTGCCGCAGCCTGACGGACCGAGCAGGGCGAAGAACTCTTTCTCGTAGATGTCGAGCGTCAGGTCGTCGATGGCAATGAAATCGCCAAACCTCTTGGTAACGTTCTTGAATTGAATGAGAGGCTTCTTGGAAGGATCGTTCCAGGGAGCAAAGACGGTTTCCTTGCCGGGTTGCGCCATACTGTCCTCGTATCTGGAAGTCCCCCGCGCCGGGTCGGCGCGGGGGGTCGGTCCGGCATATCTTATGTGCCGGACTTCACTTTCGTCCACAGCCGAGTGACGGTGCGCTGCGTTTTTGCGTCGTAAGGCGTCGTCGTGTAGAGATTGTTCAGCGTTTCCTCGTCAGGATAGATCGCGGGGTCGCCGATCACGTCCTCGTTCAGCAGTTCCTGCGACGCCTGGTTGCCGTTGGCATAGTAGACGTAGTTCGACGCCGCGGCGGCATTCTCTGCGTCCATGATAAAGTTCAGGAACACATGTGCCGCCTCGGGGTTCGGCGCATCGACCGGGATCGCCATCTGGTCGAACCACATCAGCGAGCCTTCCTTGACCGGGTTATAGACGATTTCGACTCCGTTATCCGCCTCGGCGGCGCGGTCGCGGGCCTGCAGGATGTCCCCGGACCAGCCGAACGCTACGCAGATATCGCCATTGGCCAGCGCGTTGATGTATTCCGAGCTGTGGAATTTCTGGACGTAGGGCGCGATGGCCGTCAGCACCGGCTCGGCCTTCTCGATCGTCTCGGCATCCTGCGCATCGGGGTTCTCACCGATGTATTTCAGCGCGGCCGGGATCATCTCGGTCGGCGCGTCGAGGACATGCACGCCGCAGCTTGCGAGCTTTTCCATATTGGCCGGGTCGAAGACCAGAGAAAGCGAATTGATGGGTGCATCCTCGCCCAACACTTCCTTGACCTTGTTAACGTTCACGCCCAGCCCGGTCGTGCCCCACATGTAGTTTATGGAATACTCGTTGCCGGGGTCGTACTGCGCGGTGCGCTCCTCTATCGCGTCCCACATGTTCTCGATATTGGGCAGCTTCGAGCGGTCGAGCTTCTGGAACGCGCCCGCAGAAATCTGGCGCTGCAGGAAGGTGCCAGTCGGCACCACGACGTCATAGCCAGAGCCACCGGCGAGCATCTTGGTTTCCAGCAGTTCGTTGGAATCGAACACGTCGTAGATCAGGTCGATGCCGGTCTCTTCCTCGAACTTGGTCAGCAAGTCCTCGTCGATATAGTCCGACCAGTTGTAGACGCGCACCTCCTCGGCCGTGGCGGCGGTGGCGCCAAGGGCCAAGGTGGCAAGCAGCGTCAGTTGCGAAAGTCTCATCGTTTTCCTCCTGAGTGATGGATCCCGGCCACTCTCCTTGCAGCCGGATTTGGTGCTATTGTCGAAATTTGATCAAATTAATTGATTCATTTCAACTGTTCATTTTACACTTGGCCCCAACAGCCCCATGACGGGCAACCGAAGATTTCAGGAACTCGGTCATCGTGAGCAATCGATTTCATCTCCCTGACCGCCCACGCAAGGTGCCGTCCCACGAAGTCGCGTACAGCAAGCTTCGCGACATGATCCTGTTCGGTCAACTCACACCCGGTCAATCCGTCACGATCCAGGGGGTAGCCGAGATGCTGGGATCCGGAATGACGCCGGTGCGCGAAGCGATCCGCAAGCTGACGGCCGAGGGGGCACTGACCTTTCAGGGCAACCGCAGGGTCTGCGTGCCGAAGATGACGCCGTCACATCTGGACGAACTTGCCTTTGCCAGATTGACGATAGAGCCTCGTTTGGTTGACTTGGCGGCACGCAATCTTGGGGCGGATCAGATCGGCGAACTGACCGGCATCGACGATGAAGTGAATTCGGCGATAAGGGCCGGCGACGTCCCCCGCTATATGCGCGGCAACCATCATTTCCACTTCGCGCTCTACGAAATCGCCGAAGCCCCCATCCTGCTATCGATCGCGCATACCCTCTGGCTGCGATTCGGCCCGTCGCTCCGCATCGTATGCGGACGATTCGGCACGTCCAGCCTGCCCGACCGGCATGAACAGGCGCTGGCTGCTATGGCCGATAGCGATGCGGGAATGCTGGTACGCGCGATGCGACAGGATATCGAACAGGGCGTTGAACTCGTGCGACAAAGCCTCGAGACCGGCTAAATTTGATCAAATCTGTTTGACAGTCGGCCAATAGACAATATCCTGCGGCCGATCATGGGCCGTGCAGACTGACCCGTGCTGATAGCAGCCCCGCCATATATCCACCGCGCTGAACTGAACAGGAGCGACCCCGATGAAACAGATCACCAATCATCTTCCGACGGCGGAGCTTCAGGCGCTGGATGCGGCGCATCACATGCATCCTTTCACGGCGGATGCAGAACTGGCGGAAAAGGGCGCTCGGGTCATCACTCGCGCGCGGGGCGTCATCCTGACGGATTCCGAGGGTAACGAAATCCTCGACGGCATGGCAGGGCTCTGGTGCGTCAACATCGGCTATGGCCGAGAGGAACTGGCCGAAGTCGCCGCGCGGCAGATGAAGGAACTGGCGTTCTACAACACTTTCTTCCAGACGACCCACGTCCCTGCCATCGCGCTGGCGCAGCGGCTGGCGGAACTTGCACCCGGTGATCTGAACCACGTATTCTATGCGGGTTCGGGATCGGAAGCGAACGACACCAATATCCGCCTTGTGCGACGCTATTGGGAGGTGAAGGGCAAGCCGGAAAAGACTGTCATAATTTCCCGAAAGAATGCCTATCACGGCTCGACCATGGGCGGCGGAAGCCTTGGCGGGATGGGCGGGATGCATGCACAGGGCGGACTGCCGATCCCCGACATCGTGCATATCGACCAGCCACACTGGTATTCCGAAGGCGGCGACCAGACGCCCGAGGAGTTCGGCCTAGAACGCGCCCGCCAGTTGGAAGCCAAGATCGAGGAACTGGGCGTGGATCGCGTCGCGGCCTTCATCGCCGAACCGATCCAGGGCGCGGGCGGCGTGATCGTGCCGCCCTCGACCTATTGGCCGGAGATCCAGCGCATCTGCGACAAGTACGGCATCCTGCTGATCGCCGATGAGGTCATCACCGGCTTCGGCCGCACCGGCAACTGGTTCGGCAGTCAGACGATGGGCATCCGCCCCGATATCATGACCATCGCCAAGGGCCTGTCCTCCGGCTACATCCCCATCGGCGGATCGATCGTGAATGACGAGATCGCGGCGACGGTCGGCGGCGCGGGTGACTTCAACCACGGTTACACCTATAGCGGCCACCCCGTCGCCTCGGCGGTTGCACTGGAAAACCTGCGCATCGTCGAAGAAGAGGGCCTGATCGAACACGTCCGCGACGTCGCCAGTCCCTACATGGCGAAGGCTTTGGAGAAGGTGGTCGAGCATCCTCTGGTCGGAGAGGCGAAGCTGGTCGGGCTCATGGGCTCGATCGCGCTGACCCCGAACAAGGAAGCGCGGGCGAAGTTCGCCTCCGAAGAAGGCACTGTCGGCTACCGTTGCCGTGAACGGTGTTTCGCCAACAATCTTGTGATGCGTCACGTGGGCGACCGGATGGTCTTTGCCCCCCCGTTGATCATCCAGCCGGACGACATAGATCTGATGATCGACCGCGCGCTGAAGTCGCTTGACGAGACCTATGCCGAGATCAAGGCCGACGGCCTGCTACAGGCGGCATGAAAGGAAACCAGATGACAATCCTCGACAAACGCAAGTTCTACATCGACGGTTCCTGGGTGGATCCTGTCACGCCGAACGACTTTGCCGTGGTGAACCCGGCAACCGAAGAAGACATCGCCACGATTTCGATGGGATCGAAAGCGGATGTGAACAAGGCCGTAGCGGCGGCGAACCGCGCTTTCCCCGCCTATTCCCGGCTGTCCAAGGACGACCGCATCGCCCTGCTGGAAAGCATTCTTGCCGCGTATGAAAAGCGGATTGATGAATTCGCCGCGATCATCACGGCGGAAATGGGCGCGCCTGCGTCGCTTTCAAGAAACTCGCAGGCACCGGTCGGCATCGGCCATTTGCAGGGCTTTCTCGCGGCACTGAAGAGCTTCGAGTTCGAGAGCCGGCACGACGCCAAGGTCGTCATCCGCCGCGAGCCGATTGGCGTCTGCGGCCTGATAACGCCCTGGAACTGGCCGATCAACCAGATCGCGCTCAAGGTTCTTCCGGCGCTTGCGGCAGGATGCACGATGGTTCTGAAACCGTCGGAACTAACGCCACTCGACGCGATGCTTTATGCCGAGGTGCTGGATGAGGCCGGCGTGCCAAAGGGCGTCTTCAATCTGGTCAATGGCGAAGGCCCTGTCGTCGGCGCCGCACTTTCGACGCATGAGAAAGTGGACATGATGTCCTTCACCGGCTCGACCCGCGGTGGCACTGCCGTCGCGCGCGACGCGGCGGCGACCGTCAAGCGCGTGACCCTGGAACTGGGCGGCAAATCCCCGAACCTCGTTTTCGCGGATTCGGATGTGGAGGATGCGGTGAAGCGCGGTGTCCGGCACTGCTTCCAGAATACCGGCCAGTCGTGCAACGCGCCGACCCGGATGCTGGTCGAGAAGTCGATCTGGGACAAAGCCGTCGGCGTCGCCAAAAGCGTCGGCGAGGGCCAGAAGGTCGGCAACCCGGCCGAAAACGGCAACCATATCGGCCCGCTGGTAAGCCAGATGCAGTACGAGAAGGTGCAGGAACTTATCCAGGCCGGAATCGACGAAGGCGCGAAACTGCTCGTCGGCGGCACCGGTAAGCCTGACGGAATGAACCGCGGCTATTTCGTCAAGCCGACCATCTTCACCGATGTGTCGAACGACATGCGCATCGCGCGCGAGGAGGTCTTTGGTCCGGTTCTGGCGATGATCCCGTTCGAGACCGAGGACGAGGCGATAGAGATCGCCAACGACACGCCCTACGGCCTTGCAGCTTACGTGCAGACAAAGGATGCCGCGCGCGCCAAGCGTGTCGCCGATCAGCTTCGCGCCGGCATGGTTCACGTCAACGGCGTCAGCGCGGGCTATGGCAGTCCGTTCGGCGGCTACAAGATGTCCGGCAATGGCCGCGAGGGCGGGCATTTCGGAATCGAGGATTTTCTGGAAATCAAAGCCATCTCTGGCGTTTGATTTCAACGACTTGGCATGTTTCGCGCGCGAAACATCACGAACAGGGGCCTTTTGGCCCCTGTTTGTTTCAATCCGTGAGTTTCTCGTATCGCGCCATCGCGTGCGGGTCTTCATGATCGAATTTGCAGCACTTGCGATAGACTTCCAGCAGTTCCGCAGACAGCATTCCTCGCTTGTAGAAATACATCGCGGCGGCATAGCGGGCATTGCCCGAGCCGGGCGCACCGACGGGTGTTTTCAGGTATTCCATCTGCATCTCATCGTCGGTACCGGTCCTGACCTTGATCCCGTGCATCAGAAATCCCTCGGTGGCGTGGCCGTGCGGCGCGGCAGCTTTATGAAGGGTCGCTCGACAATTCGCGCTCGTTTCATCAGCTTATGATATCGCAGCTCGCGCAGGGCGTAGATCTCGACCCAAAGGTTGTCGCCTTTGGCGTAACCGGCATCGAGAGAGGCAAGCGCGATATTGCGCTTGGCCGTCGGGGACCAGATGGCCGCCGTGACTATGCCGGCCTCGCGTCGCTTGGAATGATAGACGATGGCGTGATGGGCAGGCTCGTTGCCTTCGATTTCCAAACCGACAAGCACATGCCGCGGTCCACCGGCGGCCCGCGCCCGCGCGATTGCGCGCTTTCCGTTGAAATGTCTCTTCGCCATATCGACCATCCAGCCAAGCCCGATCTCGTCGGGCAGGCTGGGCCGGTCGGCGCGCAAGGCGGCATCGCCGGTCGTGAAGTCGGCATTAGCGACGATGAACCCCGCCTCGATCCGCGCGATGTTCAGCGCGTGGTTTCCGACGGCACGAAGTCCACGGCTTTCCCCTGCCGTCCAAAGCCGGTCCCAAAGTGCGCCGGCGCGGGCGTTCAGCACGAACAGTTCGTAACCGAGATCACCGGTGAAACCCGTACGCGAGATATGACCGCCGATTTTGCCTGGCAGAGCCATCAGGGCAAAGGGCCGCAGCGCCGACACGTCGATGCCAGCGTCGCGCAACAGCGCCGCAGCGGTCGGTCCCTGAAGGGCAAGCCCGGCAATCTCCTCGGTCTCGTCCCGGATCGAAACATCATAGCCATACGCAGTGTCAAGCAGCCAAGGCAGATGCCGTTCCTGGCAGCAAAGGCGGAAGCTCTCTGAGTCGAAGCGGAACAGCGTCCCGTCATCAAGCACCTGCCCGTCATCGTCGCACCATGCGGTATAGTGCACCCGCCCCGGTTTCAGCTTGGCGACATCCCGCAGCGTCAGATGGTTCAGGAAGGCTTCGGCCTCTGGTCCGCAAACGGCGTATTTGACCATCGGCGAAATATCAAACAGCGCGGCGGTCGAGCGGATGGCGAAATATTCCAGCTCTGCGTCCTCGACGACTTCGGCAGCCGCATAGCCTGCCCAGTCGTACCATTTACGTTCGGTCATCAGGCTCTCGACCCGCTCATGGAAAGGCGTCTTCCATTGCGGGCTGCGCGACAGGTCCGGTGCGGGGGTTTGGGCGCTCATCGGCCTGCCCTTCTTATTTCGCGGGCGGCGTTCAGCCCGGACAGACCGTTGACACCACCCCCTGGATGGGTTCCCGCGCCGCAGATGAAAAGGCCGTCGATCGGGGTCCGGTAATCGGCGGCGCCGAAGACGGGACGGTTGAAGAACAGGCGGTCCACCTGCCATTCACCATGGTGCCAATGCCCGCCTGGCACCTGCCATTGCGTCTCGATGTCGGGAGGGGCGAGCACCGTTGACGAGCTGATAGTGTCGCCGATGCCGGGGCACAGCTTTTCCAACTGGGACAGGACCGTGGTCAACAGCGTCTTGCGGCCGTCGCTCCATCCGGCTTTCAGGCTGTACGCCGTGTTCTGAACCGAAATGGAGAGGCTGACCGCATCGTCCGACGTGGCAGAGAGAACGGCCTCGAAGCAGGGCGCGTCGGGCAACTCCCGGTATTTCGAAGGGTTGAATGACCGTTCGACATGGTCGATCGAAGGGGCAAGGACAAGCCGCGTCGTCCCTTCCGCCACGCCCGGAAACTTAGGCCGCCGCTTCAGCGCCAGGTCGATCCTGCTTACGTTTCCGCTGGTACGGATCGCGCGTACGGATCGGGCAAAGCCGGTATCCAGATGTCGCGCGCCGACGAGTCTGCCGAAAGTCGAAACCGGGCTGACCGCGGACAGAACAAGCGGCGCACGGAGTTCAGCGCCGTCATGCGCCACCACGCCGATGGCGCGGCCATCTTCGATCATGATCTGCCTGACCGCCATCCTGAAACGGAATTCGCAACCCGCTGACCGTGCGGCGCTTTCCAGCGCAGCCAGGAAGCCCGCCACACCTGACGTCATCCTACCCTGTCCCGCCAGCCGGTAGTAAAGCCCGAGGATCGAGGTGGGCGAACGGGGTCCAAGCGCGATGCCCAAAGTCGCATCGAACGCCAAAAGCCCCGCCAGCCGGGGGTCGAGGTCACTCTCTGCCAGCACATCTGCCGCGGGCATCAGTGCCATGCGAAGAAATTCGCGCAGGCTGTGCTTGCCGGCCCTGCGAAGGGCAAGTGCCGCCTTGGCCGCCTCGGCCTTCAAGGGACCCGTTGCAGAGCCGGGCTGTGGCGGAACGCTGGTGACAAAGCGCCGCAAAGTGGCGGCCTGCGACGAAAGTGTTTCGCGCAAGGATTGCCAGTTGCGCTGATGCTCTGCACTTGGACCTGCGACAGTGCCATCGTAGCCTTGCCCGAGGATCAACGGATCGGTTTCCGGCGCCAGTGCAACGGTCGGTATCGGCGGACCTTGCTCCAGCCCATGCTTGGTCAGATCGAGCGCGGTGACGACCTCGGATTCGAGACCGTGAAGCACATGGGCCAAACCCAGGGCCATACCGCCAGTACGATCCGACGCTTCCAGCACCAGAACCTTGCGGCCCTGCCGGGCCAGCAGCGCCGCCGCAGTCATGCCACTATGACCGGCGCCTATGACGATCACATCAAAGGACATCATGGGCCGGACTGACATGGCTGCGGTTTCGCTTCAGATCGCGCAGGATTTCCACCGCGGCATTGCGTCCGGGCGCGCCCATCACGCCGCCGCCGGGATGGGTGGACGAGCCGCAGATATAAAGCCCGCCAACCGGGCTGCGATACTGCGCGTAGCCCGGAACCGGGCGGTTGAACAGAAGCTGGTCGAAGGTCAGCTCTCCCTGAAAGATGTTGCCCTCGGTCAGGCCGACCTCGGCCTCGAGCTCGCGCGGGGTGCGAACCTCCATATGCAGGATGCGGTCCTTGAAGCCGGGGGAATAATCGGCGATCTGGTCGATGACGGTCTGCCCGAAGGCATCGCGGTCGGTATCGGTCCAATCGTGGCCATCGACCTGTGGCGGGCAATATTGCACGAAACAACTCATGAAATGCTTGCCAGGTGGTGCCATCGTCGGGTCGATGGTGGTTGGAATCATCATGTCGAGAAACGGATCGGCGGACCAGCGACCCGCTTTCCAATCGTCGTAACCGCGCTCCATCCGTTCCACTGTGTCGGTGAAATGCAAGTCCCCCCGGATGCAGGGGCTGCCCTCTGGCAGGGCCGGGAAATCCGGCAGGCTGTCCAGCGCGATGTTCACCTTGCCTGAGGAGCCGCGAATCTTGAAGTTGCGGACCTGTCCGAGGAAATCTGCGGGCAGGTCCGGCGCTTCGACCAGTTTCAGGAAGGTGCGTTTCACATCGGCGTTCGACACCACGGTACGGGCGTAGTGCTCGTCGCCATTTTCCAGAACGACGCCCGAGGCGCGGCCGTTCGAAATCAGAACCCTGGCCACCTGCGACCCGGTCAGAATGGTGCCGCCCGAGGCACGTAAGGACGAGCCAAGCGCTTGCGTGATCGCGCCCATGCCGCCGCGTGCATAGCCCCAGGCACCGACATTGCCATCGACCTCGCCCATGTAGTGATGCAGGAGGACATAGGCGGTGCCTGGCGACATCGGGCCGAGCGCCGTGCCGATGATGCCGGAGATCGCCAGATAGGCCTTGATCACGTCGGCTTCGAAATATTCATCGAGGTAATCCGAGATCGACATGGTCCAGAACCGGACGGTTTCGGCCATTTCCCGCGATGTGAGTTCGTTGAACTTCCGCACGAGATAGAAAAGCTCGCCAATGTCGCGTGGCTTCAGACTGGCAGGATCGGGGGCGGTGCGCATCAAGAGCGGCTGGATGAAGCGGCATTGACGGGTCACATCGCGGGCGTAGCGTTCGTAGGCTTCTCCGTCGCGGGCGTTGTGCCGGGCGAATTCGCGGCGGTGGGCATGATGATTGCGGTAGGAGGCAAGGTAGTCGCCATCCTGCTTGAAAACTGCCCCGCCCTCATATGCGATGATCTGCAGCCCGTGTTTGGCAAGCTCGAGATCGCGCATGATCTCTGGGCGGAACAGGCTGCAGACATAGGAGCAGTTGGAATAGAGGATGCCCGGCGAAAGTTCACGGCTGACAGCGGCGCCGCCGATCCAGTCGTTCTTCTCGACGACAAGCACATTCAGGCCTGCGCGCTGCAGGTAGCAGGCATTCACAAGCCCGTTGTGACCCGCACCGATCACGATGACATCGTAAGGCTTCGGCATCCCGTTCCCTGGATTTCTCTTGTTTTTACCGCTTCTCGATGCTCCCTGTCCACAGTTATTGAATGAACGTTCAGCAACAAACAAGTTGCGTTTAAGGGGGAGCGACTGCACAATTCCGCTTTGAGCGTGCGGTGAGGAGCAGGGCAATGGGCCATCCCGAACCCGAATATGACAACCTTTCGATCAGGTTTCTGGAAGCTCTCTGGGGCGATGGATTCCTGAGCCCGGGCGGGCCGGATGAAGTCAGACGCATCGTCGAGGGCGTCGATTTCGCCGGAAAGCACGTTCTAGATATCGGCTGCGGTTCGGGCGGCGTCACGGCTTTCCTGGCCACGGAATTTCCGCTGGCCCATATCACCGGATTTGACGTCGAGGGCCCTGTCATTGCCGCGGCCCGGCAACGCGCGGCGCAGAACGGCCTGACGGATCAGGTCAGCTTCGTTCGGGGCGCGCCTGGCCCGTTGCCGTTTGACGATCAAAGCTTCGACATTGTCTTTTCCAAGGACGCGCTGATCCATGTCGGGGACAAGGAGACCCTGTTCGCGGAAATCCACCGTGTGCTGAAGCCCGGCGGGGTTTTCGTGGCAAGCGATTGGCTGACCTCGCATGATGGTCCCCCATCACCGGAAATGACGGCCTATCTTGCAGCCGAAGGACTGAGCTTCGGCATGGCCTCTGCGGCACGGTACGAGGCTGCATTACGCGGTGCGGGATTCACCGATGTGCGCAGCCGGAACCGGAACCCGTGGTACCGGGAACAGGCGCGGGTGGAACTGGAGCGTCTGAAAGGCCCGCTTTACGAAACGGTTGCCGCCGAGGTGGGCGAGGCGATGGTCAAGAAGAACATCAAGACTTGGGGGGCGATGATCACGGTGCTCGACAGCGGCGAACACTGTCCGACCCATCTTTCGGCGCGAAAGAAAGTCCCTGACGGACAGGGAGGACCGCCATGACCGTGCCGCGAACGGCGAAACCGGCGACGACGGCATCCGATGCTGCCGATGAGACCAAGGTCCGCCGCCGGGCCTCGAAGGAATTCCGGCGCGAGCAGCTGATCCATGCGACGATCGATTCAATCGCGACCAAGGGCTATTCCGCAACGACGCTGGCCGATGTCGCCGACGGGGCGGGCCTGTCGCGCGGCATCGTCAACTTCCATTTCGAAAGCAAGGAAAAGCTGTTCATCGAAACGCTGACATACATGTCGGACGAATATGGCGCGCATTGGCGGGAGGCACTGGAAGCCGCGGGTCCCGGCTCTGCATCGCAACTGCGGGCGCTGGTGGTCGCCGACCTTGATCCTGTCATATGCAATCCCCGCATGATCGCGGCATGGTTTGCCTTCTGGGCCGAAGCGGTGACCCGGCCGGCCTACCAGGCGCTCTGCTGGTCGCATGATGAGGATTACCTCAGGGCGATTCATCAGCTTTGCGTGAAGCTGAAAGACGAGGCCGGCTACAGCTTCGATCCCGATCGGACCGCGACCGCTGTGTACGCGCTGCAGGAAGGGTTGTGGCTGCGGCTCATGCTCGGCGGCACTTCGTTCACGCAGCCCGAGGCGCTTCAGACCGCGCTGGAAGCGGCCGGCAATCTTTTTCCGAAACATTTCGAACATGACGGGACGATCATTCAACAAGACTGAAAGCCAGCAACAAGGGAGAGACCGATGACGGGAAATGCGAACTTCTGGGCGAAGGCGGGTGCGAATTTGATTGCCGCGCTGATGGTCGCCGGAACCGCTGCGGCAGAGGATGGCGAACTGACCGTCTTCGACTGGTCCGGCTACGAGGATCCTGCTTTCCATCCCGCCTATGTCGAGAAACATGGCGACTCGCCGACCTTCACATTTTTCGGCGACGAAGAGGAGGCCTTTCAGAAACTTCGTTCCGGCTTCACCGCCGATGTCGCGCATCCTTGTTCCCAGAGCGTCGTGAAATGGCGCGAAGCGGGGCTGCTGAAGCCGATCGATCCGGCCAGAGTCGAGGGCTGGGACAACATCCTGCCCGGCATCAAGGCGATGAAGAACCTGATGACGACAGAGGATGGCCAAGCTTGGCTGGTGCCCTTCGAGTGGGGCAACACCGCGATGACCTACCGGACGGACAAGGTCGAGGAATCAGAGGTCCAGTCGCTTCACGCGTTCGCCGATCCGAAATTCGAGGGCCGCGTCTCGATCGGGGACAATGTCGACGACGCCTATGCTCTGGCGAGCCTGGTCATCGGGTTGACGGACTGGTCGGAAATGACTGACGAGCAGTTTCAGGAAGCGTCGGATTTCCTGCGTAAGGTCCATCAGAACGTTCGGCTCTACTGGACCGACAACACCGAGCTGAGCCAGGCGATGGCTGGCGAAGAGGTCGATATCGCCTGGGCCTGGAACGAAACCGCCACGACGCTGCAGGCGGATGGCGTGCCAGTTGAAATCAAGCAGGACACCGATGAGGGCCTTTCTACCTGGGTCTGTGGCTATGTGCTGCTGGAAGGCGGCGAGGGCAGCGAGGACAAGGCCTATGACTTCATCAATGCCACCCTGGCTGCGCCGGTGTCGGACTATATCGTGACGGCCTGGGGCTATGGCCATGCGAATGCGGAAGGCATGGCCGCCATCGATCCAGAAGTGCTGGCCGCGTCCGGCTATGGGGACATCAACGCCTTTGTGGACAAGACGCTCTTCCAGTCGCCTGTCCCGGCGGAGCTGAAGCAAAAGATGATCGCCGAGTTCGAGAAGATCAAGGCAGGTTACTGACGGAGGCTGGGGCGTCGGTCTTCGCCGGCGCCCTATTCGCCCATCACCACGAAAGCGTCTTCGTCATAAGCGATGCGCAGGGTCGAGCCGACCGGAATCTCGTCGGCGCCGAAATCATTGGTCTCGACGACCGAGACAGGCCGGGATTGCCCCTCGATGCGGATCAGAAGATTGGTCACCTCGCCAAAGTAGTGACGGCTGAGAACCTTGCCCGAAACTTCGTTCTTGGCGGCCTCGTCCTTCCATTGGATGCGCAGGCGTTCGGGACGGACGCCGATGCTGGTTGTGGAAGGTTCGATCAGCAGACCCTCTTTGCGCAGGGTGCGAATTGTTCCGAAACCCGGGACTTCGGCCACGATATCCTCGCCGATCATCCTCATGTCCCGCACGTCCAGAAAGTTCATGCCGCCAAGGAAGTCCGCGACCTTGCGGCTGGCCGGGTTCTGGTAGATCTCTTGTGGACTGGCGATCTGCGCAATACGGCCTTCGAACATCACCGCGATCCGGTCGGACATGGCCAGCGCTTCGTACTGGTCATGCGTCACCAGCACGAAAGTGATACCGATATCCTGCTGAAGCTGGCGCAGCTCCACCTGCATCTCTTCGCGCAATTTCTTGTCTAGGGCGGAGAGCGGTTCGTCGAGCAGCAACACCTTGGGCTTCATCACCAGCGCGCGAGCCAGCGCCACCCGTTGTCGTTGCCCGCCCGATAGCTGACTTCCCATGCGCGACCCCAGTCCCTCCAGCCGCACCCGCTGCAGCGCCTCTTCGACGCGCGCCTTCTTCTCGGTCTTGGTCAGGTTCAGGATGTTCAGGCCAAAGGCAACGTTATCGGCGACGTTCAAATGCGGGAAAATCGCATAGGACTGGAACACCATGTTCGTGGGACGCCGGTTGGCCGGCACCCAGGCCATCGGGTTGCCGTCGATAGAAACGGTGCCCGTGGTGGGTTCGTCGAACCCGCCGATAAGCCTGAGAAGCGTGGTCTTGCCACAGCCGGAGGGCCCCAGCAGCGAAAAGAATTCGCCGGCCTTGATGTCCAGGTTGACGCCCTCCAGGGCGACGAACCTGCCGTAGCTGCGACCGAGATCCGAAATGCGGATCATGCTGGCTTGATCTCGCATCATGTCACCCGCCCCTCAGCCGCTGCTCGGCCCGGCGTCGCGCAAACTCTGCCAGCGTCAACAACACGAGCGACGCGGCAATCAGGATCGACCCGAGCGCCAGCACATTCGGAAGCTTGGCCGCGAACCGAAGCTGTCCCCAGATGTAGACGGGCAGCGTTGGCTCGGTCCCACTCAGGAAGAACGCCAGAATGAATTCGTCCAGCGAGATCGTAAATGAAACCAGCAGGCTGGACAGGATCGCCGGGGCGAGGATCGGCAGCGTGACCAACCTTAGGATGCGGAACGGACGGGCACCCAGATCGCGCGCCGCTTCTTCGAGGTTCGGGTCGAAGCCTTCGAAGCCCGACACGAGCACCGTGATGGAATAGGGCAGGCAGATCAGCAGATGGCCAAGGATCACCGTGGTCAGCGACAGGTCCAGCCCCATCCCCAGCAGAACGACCAGCAGCGAGATGGCGATGATGATCTCGGGCAGGAACAGCGGCGCCATGATCAGACCGCTGGCCGCTGATTTTCCGCGGAACCGATAACGGGTGATCGCCCGGGCGGCGCAGATGCCAAGCACGGTGCTGCCAAGCGATGCCGCCACGCCGACGATCAGGCTGTTTCGCGCGGCCCGCAGCATCGTCTCGTTTCCCGCAAGACTTTCGTACCATTTCAGCGTGAAGCCGGTCAGCGGAAACTTCGGCGTGGCGGAATCGTTGAACGAAAAGACGGGCAGCAACGCCACCGGAAAATACAGGATCGCGACATAGAGGATCACGTAGATCCAAAGGACCCGGCTGGCGGAGCGACCCCTCATCGCATCAGCTTTCGCATCAGGTGAAGCAGGAAGACCATGACCGCTGCCGTGATCGACACGATGACCATGGTCGTCACCGCCAGGGCGGCACCCAAAGGCCAATTCGACGCCTTGCCGAACTGAACCTGGATCGCATTCGCGATCATCACTCCGTCCTTCCCGCCCACGAGTTTCGGGGTGACGTAGTCGCCGACCGTCGGGATCATCACGATCAGTAGCGCGGCGATGACACCGGGCATGGTCAGCGGCAGGGTCACCCGAAGGAACCGCCGGATCGGCCCCTGTCCCAGATCGGCGGCGGCCTCCAGCAGGGTCCGGTCGAGCTTTTCCAGCGAAACATAGATTGGCAGGATCGCGAAGGCTGCCCAGCTATGCGCCAGCGTAATGATGACCGCATTGAGGTTGTAGAGAAGCGTGTCGAGCGGCTCATCGGTGATACCAAGGCTGATAAGCGCCGTGTTCAGCACGCCCTTGTATCCGAGGATGACCTTCCATGACAGGATCCGCAGAAGATATCCGCTCCAGAACGGGACAGTGATGATGAATATCCAAAGTCCTTTTGAGCGCCCTCCATAAAAGGAAATGAAATAGGCCACCGGGTAGGCTAATACGACCGTCACAACGCTGACGATCAGCGACACTTTGAGCGATCGGAACAACAAGTCGCGGTAGATCGGCTCTCCCAAGGCGGCGCGATAGTTGTTCAGCGTGAAGGTCCGGTCGATCGTCAGATAGTCCTGGGTCCAGAAACTGTTGGCCAGGATAACGATGATCGGACCAAGCAACAGTAACAGCGCATAGACGAACGGGGCCGAGATCACGAGCCAGCCCTTCGTAGCCTCGTTGTTCGCAAGTGCTGCCCAGCTTTCGCGCGGCGCCTTTCCCGCGATCTGCACGCTTTTCCCCCACCCTGAACGCCGCCCGGCAAATCACGAGTCGCCCGACCTTACCCCTTGGATACTGGACGATGCCGGATTGAAAGCAACTCTTATTGATGGCATTGTTGACTGAACGGACAGCCAATAAGTGACCCCATTCTCGCACTGAACTGCATCGCTGATGGCTGGTCGGGCGATCAATGCGAAGGACTGATCATGACCAAGGATCGGGCAATTTCTGCCGACGAACTCCGCAACGAACCGGCCAATCTGGTGCAGCCGTGGCCGATGGCGGGTTCGATCGGCAACGAGGTCAAGGAGGTGATTGGCTCCGGCGACGGCATTTATGTCTGGGACGCCGACGGAAACCGCCTGATCGACGGCCCCGCCGGGATGTGGTGCACGAATGTCGGTCATCGCAACCATGCGCTGGTCAAGGTAATGCACGATCAGGCGCTGGAACTGTCCTATAACTCTCCTTGGTATACATCCAATGACCCGGCGACGACATTCGCCCGCATGTTGGCAGAACGCGCGCCCGGCGATCTGGAGCATGTCTTTTTCACCACCGGCGGGTCGACGGCGATGGAAAGCGCACTGCGCTTCGTATTTTTCTACAACAACGCGATGGGGCTGAAAGAGAAGAAGATGCTGGTCACGCGCGATGGCGCTTATCACGGCAGCACCTTCCTGTCGGCATCGCTCAATGGCAATGCCGCCGCACGCAAATGGATGGATTTCGCCGACGACCAGATCATCCGGCTGTCCAAGCCATGCCCGCTGCACCGTCCGGAGGGACAATCGGTAGAGGCCTTTGCGGACGAACTTGTCGCCGAATTCGAAGACGCGATCGCCAGGCACGGATCCGACCGCATCGCTGCCTTCGTCGGAGAGCCGATCATGGCATCGGGCGGCGTCATCGTGCCGCCGGACGGGTATTTCCGCCGGATCTCGGAAATTTGCCGTGCCAATGGCATCCTGTTCATATCCGACGAGGTCGTGACCGCCTTCGGGCGCCTCGGCCACCTCTTCGCGTCAGAAGATGGATTCGGAGCGATGCCGGATATCATCACCTTCGCCAAGGGCGTAACCTCGGGGTATTTTCCACTTGGCGGCATGATCATTTCCGCCCGGTTGATGGAGGATCTGCGGAACTCCGACCATCCTGAAGCGATGTTCGCTCATGGTCTGACCTATTCCAGCCATCCGATCGGCTGTGCCGTTGCGATCAGAAACCTGGAATTGCTGGAAGGCGGCATTCTGGACCATTCACGGGAAGTTTCGGGATACTTCCAGGACCAGCTTGCCACGCTGACCGACCTGCCGCTGGTCCGCGAAGTCCGGGGCATGGGGCTGATGGCCTGCATCGAATGCGTGACCGAAGAAAAGGACGCCGACGACAAGAGACTGGCGGCCGAGATCGGCCCAAGGATCGACAAGCATTGTCAGAAGCTGGGGCTGCTGGTTCGCCCGATCAACCATATGTGCGTGATGTCACCGCCGCTGATCATCACGACAGAGCAGATCGACGACATGGTCCGGATCCTGCGCAAGGGGATCGAACTGACAATGGCCGACCTTCGGGAAGAGGGTATCTGGGCGGCCTGACCTCTCCGCTGCTTATCGGCTTGTAAGAAATTCGTTCGCCTTGGCGACTTCCTCTTCACCCGGGAACTCCTCGAGCCCGTAGACCGGCAACAGGTCGCGAAGGTGATCGTGGTGGGTGCGAACGGTGTATTCCAGATCCGAAAGCAAAAACCCCTCGAACGCCTTGGATTGCATCGACTCGTTCGACCAGATCGTAAGCTGCACATCCTCTTCCAGCGTCTCGCGGTCGATGCGGCTGCCGAGGTAGCGGGCCGCACGCTGACGCCGGTTCTCGTCCTTGTAATGGTAGACCCCGGCGCGAAGCTGGGTCGTTGTCGGGGTCAATGGGAATTCCTGATAGAACTGGAAGGTTTCGGGCGTCGCCCAGATGACCGCATTCGGAAAGAACCCAAAATAAACCCAGGCCCGACCCAGCGCCTCCGGGAACCAGTCGCGCGGCTGGGAAAAATGCGTGTAGTTGCGCACGCTCCACCGGCGGCCCGTATCTGGCTTGAACCAGGCGATCGAGCGGCTGACGCCATCGACGAAGGGTTCGTCCCTGTAGGTTCGGCCATAGAGTTCCTGCAATGCCGGATGGGCCAGAGCCACGTGATAGCCCTCGTTGTCGACGTCGCGGACGGATTTCCAGTTGACCTCGCTGACCTGCGTCCAGATGCCTTCTGGTTCGGGGACCATCTCTTCCGCGCGATAGGTCGCGATTTCGTCGGCGAACGGGCGCATCAGATCCGCAACCGCTGGCTGCGGCCCGTCGAAGAACCGGATGAACACCAGACCATTCCAGATTTCCAGATCGACTGGCTTCAGCCCGAATTCGTGTTTGTCCAGATCGGGAAACGTCGTCGGCTGCGCTGCGCCGCGCAGGGTGCCATCTAGATTGTAGACCCAGCCATGGAAGGGGCAGACCAGGGCGCCCTTGCAGGTGCCCCGCTCATCCGCGACGACGCGAGAACCGCGATGCCGGCAAATATTGTGGAAGCCCCGGACCTGGCCATCCTGACCGCGCACGACCAACGCGCGTTCGCCGCAAAGATCGAAGGTGATGTAGTCGCCGATGTCCGGAATGTCCGAGATATGGCAGACGATCTGCCAGTGATTGCGGAACAGGTTGTCGCGCTCGAGCTCGAGCATCGCTTCGCTATGATAGGACCAGCCGGGCAACCCCCGGCGGTCCCAGTTGTCGGGGATACTGGTATCTCGGTTCGACAGAGGCTTGTTCATGGTCTTGCCCGAATTTCCGGCCTGCTTGTTGAATGCTCATTCAATAGTAGCGGATTTCCGGAAGAATGGGAACTCCCTAACTTGGGCTGGCGGCAGGATGCCCCTGTGCTAGTTCAGCCGGACATTGCCGCTCGAGTACCGCTCCTGCGATGAAAAACCGGCCTCCTGAAGGCCATAGCCGGACACGAGCGCGATGACGACGATCGCCAGAAAGGCCAGCAACATGGTTCGCATCAGTCATCTCCTGTTTCCGCCTTAAGGAACGCGATCAGATCCGCGCGGTCCCGTGGCGAGGTTATCCGTTGCATCGGCATCTTGCTGCCCGGAGTGTAGTGGTCCGGGCCAAGTTCGAACAGCCTGTTGATCGTCTCTTCGGACCAGACGATCTCGGATCGGCGCATGGCGTCCGAATACCGATACCCCTCCAATCCCCCTGCGCGTCTGCCGAAAATCCCCTTCAGCGCCGGTCCGGCGCGGCGTTCGCCGGTCGCGTCAAGCGTATGACAGACCGAACACTTTCGCAGGAACTGACGCTCACCGTTGGACACGGTAGCCGGGTCAGTCTGAAACGCGCGCTGTCGCCCCGCAAGCGGCGTTGCGTCGTCAAGTTGATCGAGCGGCCACAGCGCCACCTCGTCGACAATGCCTGCGGCCACAAGCCCAGCACCACCGGGTGTAAAGGCAAGCGCCCAGATCGGACCATTCGCAGTGGCGCGGAAATCCTGGATGATCTGCCAGTCGTTGGTCGAAACGACCATGATGTAGCCCTCGCCATCACCGACCGCCAGATACCCGCCGTCCGGGCTGCGATCGAGTGCAAGGATCGGCCTGCGGTCCAGCGTCATGTCGGCAATTTCTGCCCCGCTGGCCAGAGCCAGCACGCGCGTCCCGCCGTCGACCGCACCATAGGCCAGCCAACCTGTGTCGTCGTCCAGCACCATGCGATTGACGCCGAAGCCGTGGCGCACCAGCGTGCGACGCGGGGTCCATGTCGCGGCGTCCCATTCTATGATCGTGCCGTCCTGTCCGGCCGAGAACAGCCTGTGACCATCGGCGGACCAGATCACGTCATTGACCGCCCCCTCGTGGCGATCCAGCGCCGCTAGTTCCTCGCCGGTTTCCGTAGCCCAGATCCGAACGCTTCCGTCCCAACTCGCAGATGCAAGTTTCATACCATCAGCTGTGGCCGCGACGGCGCTTATCTTGCCCTGGTGACCTTCGAGCTGGCGGAGCATTACCTGCGACCCCAGGTCCCAGAGGATCACCTCGAAATCGTCGCCGCCCGATGCCGCGCGGTTCGGCCCGATGAAACTGACCGCGTTCACTGCGGCACGATGACCTTCCAGCCAGCGCACCCCGCCGTCCTCAAGGGTCCAAAGACCGACGGAATAATCGAAACTGCCAGTGAGAAGCCGCTTCCCATCGTCCGACAGCTCCAGCGCCATGACCGGCCCGCCGTGGCCCTCGAAAGTGCGGTACTGATCGGCTAGGACGCTACCGCAGAAGCCGACCCAAAGAAGGAGACCAAGCCTCCACATCGGTTATTCCGCAGGTGTCGGCTGGCCGGGTTCTTTCTTCGCCGCTGTCTGCTGCACCTCTTCGACCCAAAGGCTGTGATGCTCTTTGGCCCAATTCAGGTCGACCTCGCCATTGCCCATAGCGGCATAGGCGCCCTCCATGCCGATTGTTCCGATATAGATATGGCCGATGATGACCGCCATCATCAGGAAGCCGACGATTGCGTGCCACAACTGGGCATATTGCATCTCTTCGTGCGGGGCCAGGTTGGTGGGATAGGGCTCTGACCCGAGCAGTCCCGGAATGCCGAGGTCGTTCGCGATCGCGAAGGTTTTGGCGAACATCGGCAGTTCGAAGGGGAAAAGCAGCGACAGACCCGAGACCGAGACGGAAGCGCCCAGCAGGATGACCGCCCAGAAGACCAGCTTTTGCCCCGCGTTGAACTTCTTGGCCGGCGGGTGACCATGGCCGATAATCCCGCCGCCCCTTGCGAACCATATCAGGTCGTGGCGGCTTGGCAGATTGTGGACGACCCACATGACGAAGACCAGCACGAGCCCGATCATGAAGGCCCAACTGACATTGTTGTGCGTCCATTTCGACCAGGCCGCCAACACCGCATAGGTGTCCTTTCCGATCAGCGAGATCAGCCCGTGCCGCCCGAACAGTGTAAGAAGTCCCGTCAGCGCAAGAAGGATGAAGGAGCCGGCAAGCAGCCAGTGCGCAAAACGCTCGATCGCGGCGAAACGCAGGATCTTGATACCCGAGAAGCCGCCGTCAATGCGGATGCGGCCGCGAACCAGGTAAAACAGCGCCAGAACCCCAATCGTCCCCAGCAACAGCCAGCCGCCATAGGTGGCCAAGGGACCCTCTCGGATCTGCAGCCACCACATGCCACGATCCTGGATCACCACCCTCGCCTGGGGACCGCCGGCCGAAACCTTCACGTTCGCCGTGCCGAAGCGAAGCTCCTCCCACAGTTCCGCATCCGAAACCCCGCCCAGTGCGCCAAGCGCACCGACAAGCCCGGCGGCTGCATCCCCGGACGATCCTGTCTGGCGTGGAACCCGGTCGCCATCGCCGCCGGTCTGCCGCCGAAGAATATCCTCCAGCGTCTGGGTGTTCTCAGACTGGCCAACCGCGTTTTCAGGCGGATCAACGGCCTGCGCGGCGGCCGGCAACGCAGCCAGCAGCAAAAGCGGCAGCATCAGCGCAAGAACCATCCTGAACATTCTATTCACCTCTCGCCAGACAGAGAGGGGCGAGCACCCGGCCCGCCCCGCCTAGTTCACCGATCGCAGCTCTCCGCCGACGCGGTTCAGCCGCCTTTCTGATCATAGGCCGTTCCCCAGCCCCAGGCACCGGAACCGAATCCCCGCGCAACGACACGCTCGCGGTAGATCGCGGACACGTCGTCACCGTCACCCGCCAGAAGCGCCTTGGTCGAGCACATCTCGGCGCAGATCGGCAGCTTGCCTTCTGCGATGCGGTTGCGGCCATATTTCTGGAACTCGATCTCGGACATATCCTCTTCCGGACCGCCGGCGCAGAAGGTGCACTTGTCCATCTTGCCGCGGCTGCCGAAATTGCCCGCCTGCGGATATTGCGGGGCGCCAAACGGGCACGCGTAGAAGCAATAGCCGCAGCCGATGCACAGGTCCTTCGAGTGCAGCACCACACCGTCATCGGTCTGGTAGAAGCAGTCCACCGGACAAACCGCCATGCAGGGCGCGTCCGAGCAGTGCATGCAGGCGACCGAGATAGACCGCTCGCCCGGTTTGCCGTCCTGGATCGTCACCACCCGTCGCCGGTTGATACCCCACGGTATCTCATGCTCGTTCTTGCAGGCCGTGACGCAGGCATTGCATTCGATGCAGCGTTCCGCGTCGCAGAGGAACTTTGCTCTAGCCATCTTTCATTCCTCCCTTAAGCCACTGAAATCTTGCAGAGCGTGGCCTTGGTCTCTTGCATCTGAGTGACCGAGTCGTAGCCGTAGGTCTGCGCGGTGTTTGACGCTTCGCCCAGCACATAGGGGTCGGCGCCGTCGGGGTACTTGTGTCGTCGATCCTCGCCCTGCCAGTAACCGCCAAAGTGGAACGGCATGAAGGCGACGCCCGGCGCCACCCGTTCGGTCAGCATGGCCATGACTCTGACCTTGCCGCCCTCCGGTCCTTCGACCCAGACATCGGCCCCGTCGCGGACACCTAGGTTGTTGGCGTCGCGCGGGTTGATCTCGACGAACATGTTCTGCTGCAACTCGGCCAGCCAGGGGTTCGACCGGCTCTCGTCCCCGCCGCCCTCGTATTCGACCAGACGGCCCGAAGTCAGGATGATCGGATAGTCTTGGCTGAAATCGTTCTGCTGGATCGAGGCATACATGGTCGGCACCCGCCAGAACTTCTTGTCCTCGTAGGTCGGGTAGTCTGCCACCAGGTCGCGCCGGTTGGAATACAACGGCTCGCGGTGCAGCGGCACCGGGTCGGGGAAGGTCCAGACAACGGCACGGGCCTTGGCATTGCCGTAAGGTGCGCAACCATGCGCGATCGCCACCCTTTGGATGCCGCCCGACAGGTCGGTCTTCCAGTTCACACCGCCCACTCGTTCAGCATAATCCGAGGGACGCTCTCCGGTCATTTCCTTCTCGCCGACTTCAGGTGTCGGCCTTTCGGGCAGAAGACCTGCGACATACTCGATCGACTGGCGCTCGTAGGGCGTCAGATCGCCGTCCCAGCCAAGGTCGACCAGCATCTGCATGGTGAATTCAGGGTATCCGTCCTGAATTTCCGAGCCGACGGGATAGACCCCTTCGGCCAGCAGATTGTCGCCGTCGCGTTCGACGCCGAACCGGGCGCGGAACCCCATCCCGCCTTCGGCAACCGGGACACTGATGTCATAGAGGTTTGGAGAACCCGGATGGTTCATCTCGGCGGTGCCCCAGCTTGGCCAGGGCAGACCGTAATAGTCGCCGTCCGCCGGCCCTCCATTCGCCCGCAAGGTCGTGCGGTCGAATGTGTGCTGGTTCTCCATATGCATCTTCAACCGCTCGGGCGACTGACCAGTATAGCCGATCGTCCACATTCCCTTGTTGAACTCGCGGGTGATATCCTCGATGAGCGGCTCCTCGCCGTTGATCTCGATGTTGCGGAACATCCGGTCCGAGAAACCGAACTTGTCGGCAAAAAGCTTCATGATCGTTTGATCAGGCTTGCACTCGAACAGCGGCTCGACGATCTTCTCGCGCCATTGCAGCGACCGGTTGGACGCGGTAACCGATCCCGAAGTCTCGTACTGCGTCGCGGCGGGCAACAGGTATACTCCGTCGGTCCGGTCCTGCATCACTGCCGTCATCGTCGGATAGGGATCGACGACGACAAGAAGATCGAGCTTTTCCATCGCCTTCTTCATGTCGGGCAACCGGGTCTGCGAGTTCGGCGCATGACCCCAGAACACCATCGCGCGGGTGTTGTCGGGTTGGTCGATGTTCTCCTTGTCCTCGAGAACCCCGTCGAACCAGCGGCTGACCGGGATGCCGGTCTCTTCCATCATCAGACGGTCCGCGCCATCGGCGCCGGCGCCCTTCATCACCGCGAAGCGGCCCTTCAGCCAGTCCAGGTCCTCCTCCCAGACGCGGGCCCAATGCGCCCAGCTTCCGGCGGCCAGGCCGTAATAGCCCGGCAGCGTGTCGGCCAGAACGCCAAGATCAGTCGCGCCCTGCACGTTGTCATGGCCGCGGAAGATGTTGGTGCCGCCACCCGCGACGCCCATGTTGCCAAGCGCCAACTGCAGTGCGCAGTAAGCACGCGTGTTGTTGTTGCCGTTGGTGTGCTGCGTGCCGCCCATGCACCAGATGACTGTCGCGGGCCGGTTGTTGGCCAGCGTCTGTGCCACGCGGCGCAATTGCGAACCCGGGACGCCGGTGACACGCTCGGTTTCTTCCGGTGTCCAGTTGTTCACTTCATTGCGGACCTGATCCATGCCCCAGACGCGGGTGCGGATGAACTCCTTGTCCTCCCAGCCGTTCTCGAAGATGTGCCAGAGGATACCCCAGATCAGCGCCACGTCCGAGCCCGGACGGAACCGGACGTATTCGTCGGCGTGGGCCGCCGTGCGCGTGAAGCGAGGGTCGCAAACGATCAGGGGCGCGTTATTCTCCTCCTTCGACTTCAGGATATGCAACAGCGAGACGGGATGCGCCTCGGCTGGATTGCCGCCAATCAGGAAGATCGCCTTGGAATTGTGGATGTCGTTGTAGCTGTTGGTCATGGCGCCGTAGCCCCATGTATTGGCCACACCGGCAACGGTCGTCGAATGGCAGATTCGCGCCTGGTGATCGACGTTGTTGGTGCCCCAATAGGCGGCGAACTTGCGGAAAAGATACGCCTGTTCGTTGGAATGCTTTGCCGAGCCCAGCCAATAGACGCTGTCGGGGCCGCTTTCCTCGCGGATCTGCAGCATCTTGTCGCCGATCTCATTGATCGCCTCTTCCCAGCTGACGCGGGTCCATTCGCCGTTCACCAGCTTGGTGGGATATTTCAGCCGCCGTTCGCCATGCGCATGTTCGCGGACCGAAGCGCCCTTGGCGCAATGGGCGCCCAGGTTGAACGGACTGTCCCAACCGGGTTCCTGACCGATCCAAACGCCGTCCGAGACCTCGGCGATGACCGTGCATCCGACCGAGCAATGGGTGCAGACCGACTTTATGTTCTGGACCGCATTCGCCACGGCGCTTTGCGCGCTTGCCTTTGTTACCGTGCCTGCGGTCGCTCCGAACGCCGCGAGACCGCCAATCGCAAGACCCGAGCTTCGCAGGAACGATCGGCGGTCGACCGAGGTCGAGGCGATACTAGAGACAAGTCCTTCCGCACGTGACCGGCGCTGGACCTCGTTGGTTTTCTTCCTGAGCATGCTGGCTCCTCCCCTGCCGGCCTTTCGCCGGATGAACTTCGATCTGGCGACGTGGCGATCAGAACCGCGCGCTGTCGAGATATGCCTTCACATGGGCCGTCTTGCGAAGGCGGGTACCCTGCACTTCGCTCTCTTCGGCCGAAGCCTCCTGACCCGTTGCGGCGGTCAGCGCGGCGGCCGGCGCGGCCGTCATGGCAACTTTCAGAAATCCTCGGCGGCTTTCATTCGTCGGCTTCTCGCTTTTGGCCATTGTCAGTCTCTCCCTTTTACATTTTGACAGCTGGCTTCAGCCCGCAAGGTCAGCCGGCCAGCCTGAAGGCTTCCTTTTCTATTCCCATGAATATCTTGCCGATGGCGCCGACAGGCGCATAGAAAAGCGACCCTTTCGCGCCTTCGAGATCGGTGAAGAAATGCCTGGCCCATGGACCGATATGCTTGTCGAAGAATTGCTTCTGGCGATCCAGAGAAGCCGCCGCCCCGAACTTCCCGGAAATCACGCCGGCCATCATTTCGCACAGGCTGGCAATGTTGTCTTCGGGCTCGAAGACATTGGGGGCGCGCTCAATCCCCAGCGCCCGCATATCGCCGCGAAGGACGGCAAGCGGTTTTTCGTTGAGGAAGCCAGTCATGTAATAGCTCGCGTAGGGAAGCAACTCGCCTCGACCAACGCCGATGAACAGACGGTTGAACTCACGTTCGGCGGCACGAGTGTTGATGGAGGATGCGACCCGAGACAGTGACCGGATCGCCATCCCGAGCTCCGTATCATCGCCGGTCAGCGCCTTGGCCCGTCGAAGTGTCGCGTCTCCCGGCGGGGCAGCAAGAAGCACCGCCAGAAAGTCATAAAGACCCGCCCGCAGCGCATCTTCTTCGGTCACATCCAGAGCCCGGGCCAGATTGTTCAAGCGTTCCTCCCTGAGCAGCTCAGGGCGCAGTGCGCCTCGGCCACTCTTAATAAGCGTAAACAAACGTCCCCAATTGGCAAGTCTTTTTGACCGGAGTTGATCATGTCTCGCGATCAAATCTGAATGACATCCGGTTTCGCGAAGGTATTCCACGCGTCGCTGCGCCGTCATCCGCACCCGGCTCCACTGCCTCGGCAACATCGGTTTCGACCTCCGCCGGATCGTCGTGCTGCCGGGTCTCGGCGTCGTCGGAAGATGCCTCCTGCGCTGGCGGCTCGGCGGCGGCTGCCATGTCTTGCCGGTCAAAGACCGCGTCCGCGAAGCCCTTGCCGATCTGGAACGATGTCTTCAACTGGCCTTGCGGCACGCAGCCGCCGGTGAAGTCGCCATCGTAGTCGTTGAGTCCGTCGAGATTGGCCAGCACCGGGTTCGAAGCCCATAGCGTTCGAAGGGCCCGCCGCTTCAGATGCGCCGGGATCGCTGCCTTCAGGAACGCGGCCAGTTCCTCTCCGGGGCTGACATCCTCCGGCGCTTTTAGCCCCAATTCCTGCAACAGCGCATAGTCCTTCTCTGCATCGGGTTCGCCATCCTCGAAGTTGTGCTCGAACTCAAGGTTGGGCGCGGCCTCCTCCTCGGGCTTCTGCCGCTTCAGCTTGCGGCTCGACCAGCGGCTCAGGAAATCCGGATCACCGCGCCTCATTCTTCCGCCTCCCGCCGCGAGCCGGGCGCGCGGTATACGTCCATCGGCTGCGAGATCCGCACATCCCCGATTCCGTCCTGTCGCCCGGGAGCGAAATGCGGACGGCGCTTACGCTTCACGAATAGCTCTTCGTTGTGGTTCTGCCTGACGAACTCCCCGATCCAAGCCTCCAGCGGCTCGGTCATCGGCACCCGTTCAACCACATCCTCGCCGTTGTCGGTGTAATCCTGCGCTTCGTAAGCCGAAGCGGTCACGGTCAGCACGTCCGGCCGCATGTCCCTGTTGCCGGCGGGCTGCCTGAGAACGACGAATACAGAGGGCGGATTCCCGTTGAGCGAGGTCAGATAAGCCTCGGTCTCTTTGCGGTGCAATGTCAGGGGAACCGTCGCTGCGTGATACTCGACCGTTTCGCCGGATGCCGCGATCTCATGCCAGTTTCCCGGCCCGGCGCCCGGCAGGAGCCCTGTCACCTTCCACACCCAACGCGCCCATCGGGTTTGTCCCGGCGCTCGCCGCAGGATGACGCCGATCGGCATCGTGATCGCTCTTGAGGTGGTGTCGGGCGGCGTCATCTTTACCTTTGAGACCTCCGAGACTAGGCTTTCCCTGTCCGACAATAGTCCGGCGCGGAAGACGCCGTCCAGACATTCGGTGACCGGGGAGTTTCATGGTGACAAGAATCCTGCTCTGCGATTGCGGCGGATCAATGCCGCTCGAGCGAACCGCGATCGAAGAGGCGACCGGACTTGCCTGTTCCAAGGTCCATACCGCGCTGTGCACGCGTCAGGCCGACCGCGTCGCCGAAGTGCTGGCGGATGCCACGGAACCGGTGATCGTCTGTTGTGCGCAGGAAGCGGACATATTCGGAGAGATCGCGGCTGACATCGGTGCCGAACCCCCGCTTGCCGTCGATATCCGCGACCGCGCAGGGTGGTCTGATGAAGGTGCCGTCGCCACGTCGAAGATCGCCGCGTTGCTTGCGGAAGCACGACTGCCGCGGCGCCCGGAAAAGACAATCGACATCGCTTCTGGTGGTTTGTGTCTGATCCTGGGACGGGCCGCGACGGCGTTGCCCGTCGCCGAGCGCCTTGCCGATCAGCTGTCCGTTACCTGTCTTCTCAGCGACCTGCCGCAGGCGATTCCCGCACCGATCCGGCGCTTCGACGTCGCCATGGGCGAACTGAGGTCGGCCAATGGCGCGTTGGGACGATTCTCGGTTCAGGTCGACAAGTTCCGGTCAGCATTTCCGGGGGGACGAGGATTCCTGCAATTCGAAGAGCCCCGCGACGGAGGCAGTTCGGACTGCGACATCATTCTGGACCTGACCGGCGAAGCCCCGCTGTTCCCGGCGGATCACAAGCGCGACGGCTATCTGCGCGCCGATCCCGGCGACCCGCTGGCGGTCGAGCGCGCCGCCTCGGACGCGGCGCAGCTTGTCGGGACCTTCGAAAAGACCCTGCATGTCACTTTCGAGGAGTCGCTTTGCGCCCATTCGCGGGCGGGCCAGATTGGATGCACGCGCTGCCTCGATGTCTGCCCGACCGGCGCGATCCTTCCCGCCGGCGACGTTGTCGAGATCGATCCGCATATCTGCGCGGGCTGTGGGTCCTGTTCTTCGGTCTGCCCGTCGGGCGCGGTCAGCTTCGATGCGCCCCCTACCACCGAGATATTCGACCGGCTTCGCGTTCTGGCGCGCACCTACCAAGAGGCAGGCGGCGACCTGCCCAGACTGCTGGTCCACGATAACGAATTCGGACGCGAGATGATCGCCCTGGCGGCGCGCTTCGGGAGCGGACTGCCTGCGAATGTCATTCCGCTGGAGGTACCGTCGCTCTGCCTGTTCGGCCATGCCGAAATGATGGTCGCCCTCGCCAGCGGTTTCGCGGACATCCAGGTGCTGCTTTCGCCGCTCACCGAACGGCATGTTCTGCAAGCGCAACAGGAACTGTTCGATGCCCTGACCGAAGGGCTGGGAATAGACGGCAGCCGCTGCGCGTTGCTCGACCTGGCGGATCCCGACGAGTTGCCCAACGCACTCTACGGCACGAACCCGACGCCGGTCGATTGCGATCCGATCTTGCCGCTGGGGCGCCGCCGCGATGCGACACGGCTTGCCGCGAAGGCGCTCGCAGGGGCGCGAACGCCACCTCCGGTGCCGCTGCCGGCGGGCGCACCCTATGGTGCGGTCCTGGTCGATGAGGCCGCCTGCACGCTCTGCCTGTCCTGCGCGGGGCTGTGCCCGTCCGGCGCGCTTCTCGACAATCCGGACAAGCCGCAACTTCTGTTCCGCGAAGATGCCTGCCTGCAATGCGGGCTTTGCGCGACGATCTGTCCCGAGGATGCGATCACTCTGGAACCGAGGCTGGACATTTCGGACGCCGCGTTTTCGCAACGCGTCATGAAAGAGGAAGAGCCCTATCCCTGCATCGAATGCGGCAAGCTTTTCGGCGTGCGCAGCACGATCGAACGGATCGTCGCAAAGCTGGAGGGACAGCATTCGATGTTCATCAATTCCGACAATGCCCGCCTGATCCGGATGTGCGACGATTGCCGGATCAAGGCCCAGTATCATGGCGACGCGGCACCCTTCCGCATGGGCGAACGGCCCCGTGTGCGGACGACCGACGACTACCTGAAAGAGCGCGACGACGGGTGACCGCTACCGCGCTTCGAGCGCGGCGCCGAGATCCTTAGGTGCGATGGTGGCGGTATAGGCGAGGATCGCGTCCAGTTCGTCGCTGGTGATCTCCACCGGTGCGATATGGGGCGGCTGGGCCGCATCGAACGGTTCCGTGACCCCTTCGACCTGGGTGAAGGACGGATGCGGATTGAGCGACCAGAAGGTGAGGAACCTGGTCTGCCATTCCGGCAGCGCCCGGAGCGCACCGAAGGAAGGTGTCGAACCGATCCCGCCCATCCGGTTCCGCTCGTTGATCACATGGCACCGCCCGCAATGCAGAAGCGCCAGATCCTCGCCCAGCGAGGCATCGCCTTGGGGCATTTCGTGCGCGTTGGGTTTCCGCCCGACCGAGCGCGGCAAGAACAGTGTCGCGCCATCTGGCTGGTAAGCCGCCACCGTGTTCTGGCCGATATCCGACAGAAGCCAGTCGACGAAAGCCGCAGCAGGCTGGTCCGGTCCAGAACTTGCCGCGATTACCAGATAGGCCCCGCCCGGCCCACCGCTCGCGTCGGCCTCGTGAAAGGCGACTTGCGGCGCGGGGTCGAGACCGCGAGCTTCGGCGCTGCCTTCCGGCGCAAGGGCGACCAAATCGGTCGGCGTGTCCGTCAACAGGCCGGGATCGAACCCGCCGGGCGGCAGCACCGAGACCGCGATGGATGTCTTGAGCGAGAAACGCGGCAGCAGATAGTCAAGCAAGCCCGAGTCGTGTAAAGCGGCGTCGGCCGCCAGGCGAAAGGCCTTCTTGTCAGCCGCGGCGTCACCCACTCCCACCAGATGGGCCAGCATGGTCGCCAGGACCCAAACCTTCGTTCTGACCATCGCTTTCTCTCCGATATCGGCAGAGCGCCCTTGTCACTACTTCTGGTTTGTCCCAGATAAGAACATAACCCGCGCCTTCGCAACAGTGGCGCGGACCGCAGGAAAAGGAGAACAGGATGAACGAAGAGTTCAACATGTCGATGCGGAAATTCCTCAAGCAGGTCGGGGTGACGTCGCAGCAGGAAATCGAGAAGGCGCTGCGTCAGGCCAAGGACAGCGGCAAGCTTTCGGGCGGGTCCCTGCAGGCGCGGATGGTGCTGACGATTGACGGGCTCGACATGGAGCACGTCGTCGAGGGTGAAATCAAGACGGGCGGCGCGGCGTGAATCTGACCCGCGATGACGTACTCGCGACGCTCAAACGCATCATCAACCCTGCGACCGGAACAGATCTGGTCAGCTCCGATGTCATTCGCGCGCTGACGGTCGAGGATGGCAAGATCCGCTTCGTGCTGGAAGTCGATCCGGCGCATGGCAAGGCGATGGAGCCGGTCCGTCAGGCCGCCGTCGAAGCCCTCGAAAAGATGGCCGGCCCCGGCAATGTCAGCGCGCTGATCACCGCCCATAGCACGCCGAAAGCGCCCGACCTCAAGATCGGAAGGCATCCCACGCCGCAAGCCGGACCGCAGAAGGTGCCGGGGGTCGACCGGATCATCGCGATCGCCTCGGGAAAGGGCGGCGTGGGAAAATCCACGGTCGCGGCCAATCTGGCGGTCGCACTGGTGGCCGAGGGCAAGAAGGTCGGGCTGCTCGATGCCGATGTCTATGGCCCCTCGCAGCCGCGGATGCTGGGCATTTCCGGCCGTCCGGCCTCGCCTGATGGCAAGACCATCCTTCCGCTGCGCAACCACGGGGTCACGCTGATGTCGATCGGCCTGATGACCAAGGAAGACGAGGCGGTGGTTTGGCGCGGTCCCATGCTGATGGGCGCCCTGCAGCAGATGCTGGGACAGGTGCAGTGGGGCAATCTCGACGTCCTGATCGTCGATCTGCCACCGGGCACGGGCGATGTGCAGATGACGCTGGCGCAGAAGGCCGAGGTGACAGGGGCCATCGTGGTCTCGACCCCTCAGGACATCGCGCTTCTGGACGCCCGCAAGGCAATCAACATGTTCGACAAGATGAAGACGCGCGTGCTGGGCATGATCGAGAACATGTCCACCTATGTCTGCCCCAATTGCGGCCATGAAGAGCATATCTTCGGCCATGGCGGCGCCAAGGCGGATGCCAAGCGGCTTGACCTGCCGTTCCTGGGGGAAATTCCGCTCGACCTCGATATCCGCAAGGCCGCCGATGGCGGCGCGCCGATCGTCGTCTCGAAACCGGACAGCCCGCAGGCCATGGCCTTCCGGGCAATCGCGCGTAAGCTGATCGACGATGGCGCGATCTGACGACGCCAGGGCGGACCCGCATCTGCCGCCTCTGTTTTCCGGGTTGCGCTGTCCGGCCGGGCAGGATGCCTTCACGTTTGCCAAGGAACGCGCCGTCGCGGGAACGGAAGCAGGGCTGCTCGTGCATGACATCACGCCCGATCATCTGTCCGCCGCCCTGGTTCTGGCGCCCGAGGTATCACTGCCAGAAGCCTGCGCCATGATCCTGGTGGCCGGGGTCGGATTCGCCGATGCGTTCGGCGCGCTCGCGCCGTCAGAGATTGCCGCGCAGCTTGAATGGCCCGGCGGGTTCAGGATCGACGGGGCAAGATGCGGCGGGCTTCGGGTTGCCGCGGATCGCTGCGATGACACCGCGGTGCCCGGCTGGTTGGTGATCGGTATCGATGTCCCGTTCGCCTCGCGGTCGGACGCGGACCCGGGCGCGACGCCCGACCTGACCACGATCCGGGACGAGGGCTGCGCTTCGATCCAGCCCAAGGACCTGTTGGAGAGCTGGGCGCGGCACACTCTTGTCTGGCTGCACCACTGGACCGAGGAGGGGCTTGGGCGTGTGCATGCCGAATGGACCGGTCGGGCCTTCGGCCTCGGCACGGCGGTCGAGGTCCTGCTGCCCGACGGGTCCCGTCGCGGTGAATTCATTGGCTTGGACGAAAAAGGCGGTATGCTTCTGAAATCGGGCGGCACAACCGAATTGCTGCCGTTGACGATGGCTTTGGACTTGTCTTGATGCAAAAACTGGCTCGCACGATCCATTTCGACGACTCGGACCGGAATGTGTTTTCACGCCCCGCCGAAAGCGGCGACTGGGCGATTTCAGGCGGGTTCGAGTTTTCCAACTGGACCGAATCCGACTTGCAGGGAAAAGCCCGGCAGTCTTTCTCGAATGGCTGGCTTTCGCTTGCCGGCTTCGGTCGGGCGACCTTCGTCGCGGTGGCCAGGATCGAACCTGCCGAGATCACCGAACTGGTCGACCGGCTGGCGGATCACTTCACCCGCATTTACGGTGCACCGGATCCCGGCTCCGCGCGGAAAGTCGCGGAAGAGGAGATTGCCTTCATGCAAGACCTCTGCGCCGATCACGACCCCAATACGCTTCTGGTGGTGCAGCGCGAACTCACCCAATCCGGAGTGAAAGAGAGTTTCCGCGCGATCCGGCCGGCCGAAGCCGGAATCGAGCAGATCGCGGTTCACGGATCGCTCGAGGATTGATGTTGCCCCAGCAGCAAGATGAATACCTGACGACCAAGGAACTGGCCGAACTGCTGCGGATCAAGGAACGAAAGGTCTACGATCTGGCATCGGCAGGCGATGTGCCCTGCATCCGGGTGGTCGGCAAGTTGCTGTTTCCCCGGTCCGAGATCGAGGCCTGGCTTTCAATGGCCCGATCCGGCCCCGTGTCCGCCTCGGCGGTGCCGGCTGTCTTTGGCGGCAGTCATGATCCTCTGCTGGAATGGGCATTGCGCGAAAGCGGCTGCGGCATCGCCGCGATGTTCGATGGCAGCTTCGACGGGCTCCGGGCGTTTTCCGAGGGCAGGGTTCTGGCCTGCGGTCTGCACATCCATCAACCGGATGGCTGGAACCTCTCTGCCGTGGGCAAGTCGCTTGGCGCAAAACCCTATGTCGTCTTGGCTTTTGCCGTGCGCAAGCGGGGCCTGATCGTCGCGCCGGGCAATCCGCTTTGCATTGACTGTGTGGCTGATCTCGCTGACCGGCGCTTCGCTCGCCGTCAGGAAAGCGCGGCCAGCTTCAAGTTGTTCCGAAGCCTTGCCGAAGAAGCCGGGCTGGATCCCGATGCGCTTCAAGGGCCGCAGGTCGCCGCGCGCACCGAGGATGATGTGGCGCTCATGGTGCTCGAAGGGCAGGCGGATGCCGCCTTGGGACTCGCGGGGGTTGCCAAGCGCCTCGGGCTGGGCTCGTGCCGCTTCTCGATGAGAATTTCGATCTGCTGGTGTCCCGGCACGGCTTCTTCGAAGCGCCGTTTCAACGCCTTCTGGAGTTCTTTGGCTCGGAAGCATTCCGCGCGAAGGCCTCGGGATTGGAAGGCTACGACATCCGCGACTTGGGAAAAGTCCGGTTGAACGGGGACACTCGCTGACACTTCCGCTTTCTCAGCGGATAATCACTCGTTGGCGTTGGGGAAGAACAACTGCTGCCCGTCGACCTTGAACCCGGCGATTGCCGCTTGGCCTTCCGCTCCAGTGAGCCAGTCGATGAACGCCTGTCCCTGCTCTGCCTTGACGTTCGGGTGCTTTTCGGGGCTCACAAGGATCACACCATACTGGTTGAACAGCTTCGGATCGTCTTCGATAACGATCCTGTAATCATCCTTGTTGCCAAACGAGATCCAGGTCGCCCGATCGGTCAGGATATAGGCGTCCATGCCGATGCCGGTGTTCAGCGTCGCGCCCATGCCGGACCCGGTTTCACGATACCAATCGCCGGATGCAGTTGCGACGTCGATGCCGGCCTCGGACCATAGGGCAAGCTCTGCTATATGTGTTCCGCTGTCATCACCGCGCGACGCGAAACGGGCCTTGCTCTCGGCGATCCGCTGCATAGCCGCAACCGCGTTGGAAGAGCCCTCGACGCCGGCAGGATCTGCCTCCGGGCCAACGATAACAAAGTCATTATACATCACGTCGAACCGCTCGACGCCATGCCCATCCGCGACGAATTTCTCTTCGGCGGGCCTGGCATGGACCAGCAGCACGTCCCCGTCGCCGTTCTCGGCATTCTTGAGCGCCTGCCCGGTTCCGACTGCGATGACGCGTACCTGGATTCCGTACTTGTCCTGGTACTGCGGCAGAATGGCATCCAGAAGCCCGGAGTTCTGCGTCGATGTCGTCGATTGCAGGATGATGAACTGCTCTTGCCCAATACTGGCGGTCGCGAATGCGATTGTGGTGGCTGCGATGAAAAGACGTGCCTGGAAGTGCCTTAGGAACATGATGCCTTGATTCCCTTGAAACAGGTTAGAAATTCAGTTCGCCGGACAGGTAGGCACGGGCCTCGGCCGATCTCGGGGCGCGGGCAAAGACGTCGATCGGTGTCTGTTCCGTGACCCTGCCCTTGTGCAGGAACAGGACATTTCGTCCCAATCTCCGGGCTTGCCCGGCATCATGCGTGACCATGATCAGCTTGACACCAGAAGCGGATACTTCTTGCAGCAACGTCTCAATCGCCAGCACCGCGCCGGGGTCGAGGTTCGAGGTCGGCTCGTCCAGCAAAAGCACCTCGGGTCGCGTCGCCAGCGCCCGCATCAGCGCAAGTTTCTGCTGTTCGCCCCCGGACAACGAGCGCGCCGACTGCCTCGCACGGTCCAGCAGACCCGCGCGCCTGAGCAATCTGTTGGCCTGTTCCTTGCGGTCCTTCCGGCGCACTCCATGTGCGGCCAGCGCGAATTCGACATTGGCCTGCACAGAGCGTCGCAGGATGACGGGGGACTGGAACAGCATCGCCTGACGGCGGCAAACCCGGGCACTCAGCATTTCTTCGCCCATCCGGATGGTTCCGCAATCCGGAGCGGAGAGCCCATGCAGTAACCGCAAGAGCAGGCTCTTCCCGGCACCGTTCGGTCCCATGATGATGGTCGGGCCACCCTGCGGGATCTCTAGCACGGGAATGTCCAGCAGCGTGCTGCCCGGAACCTTGAACTTTAGTCCGTCGACCGAAAACAGCGGAAGGGCCGCGGCAGCGTCTGCCGGTTCGACAATGGTTCCGATCGGGGCCTTTGCGCGGTCAAACATGGGCTGCCACCCGCGACGCGCCGCCGATCAGGCCGAGGGCGCCGTTCACCAGAAATGCGAGAAGTATCAGGATGACGCCAAGCGCCAGAGCCAGGGAAAGGTTACCCTTCGAGGTTTCCAGCGCGATCGTCGTGGTCATCACGCGCGTCACATGGTTGATGTTACCGCCCACGATCATCACCGCCCCGACTTCGGCGATCGCGCGACCGAAGCCGGCCAGCACCGCGGTCATCAGCGCGTAACGGCCATCCCAGAGCAGTGTCGGCACCGAGCCGAAATGCGACAGGCCAAGCGACCGAAGCTGGTCGGCATATTCGTCATTGAGCGTTTCGACCACCTGCCGCGTCAGCGCGGCGACGATCGGGGTCACCAGGATCACCTGAGCGATGATCATGGCCGTCGGTGTGTAGAGAAGTTGCAATGGTCCGAGCGGGCCGGAATTGGACAGCATCAGATAGACCACCAGCCCCACGACCACGGGCGGCAACCCCATAAGCGCGTTCACGCAGATCGACAGTGCGCGCCGGCCGGGAAAGCGCGTGACCGCCAGAAGCGCACCGATCGGCATGCCAATGAGGCAGGCGATCGCAACGGCGGACAGAGAGACACGCAGCGACAGCAGGACGATGGCCCAAAGCTCTGCGTCGCCGGAAAGGATCAGGCCCAGGGCTGTGGCAAACGACTGTCCGAAATCTGTCATTATGCTGTATTCTTTCCCGAGAACGGCGCGGTCAGGGAAAGAATGCATAAGTTGGACGGGACTGTCCAGTGAGCCAGATGGCAAATCCGGCCATCGCGCGAACAATGACCGGATGAGGTTTCGTGTTACAGGCAGCGCTGCGGCGTACCGCCGTCAGGCGGCGCTGGAGCGCTTGGGAAGTTTCCAGCCGGGGCGGATGAAATGGCAGGTATAGCCGTTCGGGATACGCTCCAGATAGTCCTGATGCTCGGGCTCGGCTTCCCAGAAGTCGCCGGCCTCCTCGACCTCGGTCACGACCTTGCCGGGCCAAAGACCCGAGGCGTCGACATCGGCAATGGTATCTTCCGCCGTTTTCCTCTGTTCTTCCGAGGTGTAGTAGATCGCGGACCGGTAACTGGGTCCGGTATCGTTGCCCTGACGGTTCGGCGTCGTCGGGTCGTGGATCTGGAAGAAGAACTCAAGGAGGTCTCGATACGAGGTCTTTTCGGGATCGAAGATGATCTCGATCGCCTCGGCATGGGTGCCGTGGTTGCGATAGGTGGCGTTGGGAACGTCCCCGCCGGAATAGCCGACGCGGGTCGAAACGACACCGGGCTGACGGCGCAACAGGTCCTGCATCCCCCAGAAACATCCGCCGGCAAGGATGGCGCGTTCGGTCTTGGCTGGCATTTTGGCGTCCTTTCAAGCTGTCTGCGAAACGTCTGCAAACTGTCCGCAAAACGTATGGCACCCAAGGCCATACATAATCCGGCCCCCCCCGGTTTGGCGAGGGGCAGCGTGCCGAACCGACGAAGAAGTGAACCGACGCAGCCTGTGGACCCGTTACGCCTCTTTCCGGATCTCGACCGCATGCGGATAGGGAATCGAGATCCCTTCCGCGTCGAAGGCTTCCTTGATCCGCTTCATCAGATCGAATTTCAGTTCCCAGAAATCAGCGGCGGCGCACCAGACGCGCAAGGTCAGGTCGACCGAGGAATCCCCCAGATTGGTGACGCGCACCCAAGGCTCGGGTTCCTTATGCGCCCGCTCATCGGCGCGAACGACCCGCTGGATGATCGACATCGCCGTGTCGGCGTTGTCGCTGTAGTCGATACCGAACACCAGATCGAGCCGCCGCGTGTCATGCGCCGAATAGTTGGTGATCACGGACCCCCAGGCCTGGCCGTTCGGCACGATGATCTGGATATTGTCGGGCGTGTTCAGCTCGGTGAAGAACAGGTTCAGATCCTTGACCGTGCCAGAAGTGCCGCCGATGTCGACGAACTGCTCCAGCTTGTAGGGCCGGAACACCACCAGCATGACACCCGCCGCCACATTGCTGAGCGTGCCCTGCAGCGCCAGGCCAATGGCCAGCGTCGCCGCGCCGAGCACGGCCACAAGGCTGGTCGCCTCGATGCCGAAGATGTTGAGCACCGCGATCAGGACCACCAGCAGCAGCGCCCACCGGACCAACCCCGCGACGAAATTTCCGATCGTGATGTCAAGGTGCCTGGACGACATCACCTTGCGCCGCGCGAAACGGCCTATCGCCGCGGCGGCGATCCAGCCGAGGACCAGAACGACAAGC
This sequence comes from uncultured Alphaproteobacteria bacterium, assembly GCA_942492375.1. Lineage (GTDB taxonomy): Bacteria > Pseudomonadota > Alphaproteobacteria > Rhodobacterales > Rhodobacteraceae > JAHEAO01. Next base: position 651,395 of record CALOEL010000014.1, on the reverse strand, counting down.
GCCTTCACGGCATTCAGGATAAGCGGCCAATAGGCGCCTGCTTCTTCGATCAATTCTTGCATGCGAAACTCTTCTATCTCTGTCCGGCTATAGGCCTAGCGCATCGCCCGTCCGGGTCAACCGCGACGGCGGGGAAGCTCAGGCTTCGGGGAAGAAACAGGCCGCGGGCTGCGGATGGTCGTCCAGAAGCGGGCGATCCTGCCGGCATTTGTCCTGCGCCTTCCAGCAGCGCGGCGCGAACGGGCATCCCGGCGGAATGTTGGTGGGCGACGGCAGTTCGCCTTCAAGCTTGATACGCTCTTTCTTCACGCTGGGATCGGCCACCGGCGTCGCGGAAAGAAGCGCCTTGGTGTAGGGGTGGCGCGGATGGGCGAAGATGTCATTCTTGGTTCCCATCTCGACCGGCCGGCCGAGATACATCACGATGATGTCGTCGGCCATGTGCTTGACCACTGACAGGTCGTGGCTGATGAACAGATAGGCCAGGCCCAGTTTTTGCTGCAGATCGACCAGCAGGTTCAGGATCTGGCTTTGAATCGACAGATCGAGCGCCGAAACCGGTTCGTCGAGAACCAGGACCTTGGGCTCCAGCATCAGCGCACGCGCGACCGCGATCCGCTGCCGCTGTCCGCCCGAGAACATGTGCGGGTAACGGTCGTAATGCTCGGCTCTCAATCCGACGAGCCGAAGCATCTCGCGGGCCTTCTCGGTGCGCTCCGAGGCGCTCAGCGACGGGCGGTTGATCTTCAGCGGCTCTTCCAGAATGGCGCCGACGCGCTGCCGGGGATTGAGCGAGCCATAGGGATCCTGAAAGACGATCTGCACATCCGTCCGAAGCGAATCCCATTTGTCGGGTGTCGCCTTCGTCCCGGCCAGTTCGAATTCACCCGAGGTCGGCGGCTCGATCATGGTGATCAGCCGCGCCAGCGTGGACTTGCCGCAACCGCTTTCTCCGACGACCGCAAGCGTCTTGCCCGGCATCAGCGAGAAACTGGCCTCGGACAGCGCGCGCACGACATGCGGCTTGCTGAACGGGCCGCTGCGCACCTCGTAATGCCGGCTGAGTTCGTTCGCCACGACGACCGGCGCGCTCATGCCTCGGCCTCCTCTTCCACGTGGAGCGGATAGTGGCAACGCGCGTAACCCAGCTGCGGAGGCCGGGGTTTAGGCGGCACGACGCGGCATTTGTCGTCGGCATACTGGCAACGCGGCGAGAACAGGCAACCTTCGGGACGGTCGAACTGCCCCGGCACGACGCCGGGAATGGTCGGCAGATGCCGCGTGGTCGCGCGTTCGGGCAATGCCGCCAGCAGCGCCGCGGTGTACGGGTGGTGCGGGGTCGCGAAAAGCTGGTCGACGGGCTGCTCCTCGACCTTCTGGCCGGCATATTGCACGCTGACCCGCTCGGCCGTTTCCGCCACCACGCCCATGTCATGCGTGATCAGGATCAGCGCCATCCCGGTCTCCTTCTGCAACCCGGTCAGCAGATCCAGGATCTGCGCCTGGATCGTCACGTCGAGCGCCGTGGTCGGTTCGTCGGCGATCAGCAGCTTGGGGCGGCAGGCAATGGCCATGGCGATCATGACGCGCTGGTTCATGCCGCCGGACATCTGGTGCGGGAAGGTCGAAAGACGCTGTTCCGGGGCCGGGATTCCGACCATCTCGAACAGCTCCACCGCGCGTTTCTGCCGCTCCGCCCGGTCAAGGCCCAGATGCAGACGCAGCGCCTCCTTGATCTGGAACCCGACCGTGAAGCAGGGATTGAGCGACGACATCGGCTCCTGGAAGATCATCGACATGTCCTTGCCGATGATCCGGCGGCGTTCCCGCTGGCCCACCTGGCGCAGGTCGCGTCCCCCGAACGACATCTCGTCCGCGGTGATCGTGGCGTTCCAGGGCAAGAGCCCCATCAGCGCCAGCATCGACACCGACTTGCCCGAGCCGCTTTCGCCGACGATGGCAAGGATCTCGCCGGCATCGACAGAGACATCGACCCCGTCCACGGCGCGGAACTGGCCCGAGGAAGTGCCGAAATCGACCGTGAGGTTGCGGATTTCCAGCAGCGCCATATCTCAGCTCCGCCGCAGCTTGGGGTCGAAGGCATCGCGCAGCCCGTCGCCCATCAGGTTGATCGCCAGCACCGTGATCAGGATCGCAAGGCCGGGGAAGGTCACGACCCACCAGGCGCGCAGGATGAATTCCCGCGCCTCGGCCAGCATCGTGCCCCATTCCGGCGTCGGCGGCTGCGCCCCCATGCCGAGAAAGCCGAGGGCCGCGGCGTCGAGGATCGCGGTCGAGAACGACAGCGCCGCCTGCACGATGATCGGTGACAGGCAGTTCGGCAGGACCGTGATGAACATCAGCCGCGGCAGCTTGGCACCGGTCACTCGGGCGGCAATCACGTAGTCCTTCGACCTCTCCGACATCACCGAAGCGCGGGTCAGCCGGACGTAATGCGGTTGCAGCACGATCGCGATGGCGATCATCGCATTGGTCAGCGACGGCCCGAGGATCGCGACCAGCACCAGCGCCAGCAGAAGCGAGGGGAAGGCCAGGATGATATCCATCAGCCGCATGATGATCGTGTCGAGCCATTTCGGCGCGAAACCGGCGATCAGGCCGATTATAATCCCGCCGCTCGCCGCAATGACGACAACGACGATGCCGACATAGAAGGAATAGCGCGCGCCGTGCAGCAGCCGCGACAGCATGTCCCGCCCGACCGCATCGGTGCCCAGCGGAAAGGCCCAGCTTCCGCCTTCTTGCCAGAAGGGCGGCTGCAGAGTGTACTGGCGGAACTGCGCGGTGGGATCGTAGGGCGCGATGATATCGGCCAACAGGGCGACAAGGATGAAGGCCGCGAAGACCCAGAGGCCGAAGACCGCACCCCGGTTTTCCCGGAAATAATGCCAGAACTCGGCCAGCCGGCCGGGGCGCTCTACGGTTTGCGGAGTGGGCTCGGCTGCGGCGGTCATCAGCGTTTCCTGATCTTCGGGTTGATGAGGCCGTAAAGGACATCGACGGTGAGGTTGACGATCATGACAAGCACCGCGATCAGCATCAGCCCGCCTTGCACCACCGGGTAGTCACGGCGGAAGATGCTGTCGACCATCCACTTGCCGATGCCGGGCCAGCTGAAGATCGTCTCGGTCAGGATCGCGCCGGCCAGCAGCGTGCCGACTGACAGTCCGATCACCGTGATGACCGGGATCAGCGCGTTGCGCAGCGCATGGATGCCATTGACGCGGTAGGGCGACAGGCCCTTGGCGCGGGCGGTGCGGATGTAATCTTCGGACAGGACCTCCAGCATGGCGGACCGGGTCTGGCGGGCGATGACCGCCAGCGGGATCGTCCCGAGGACGATCGTGGGCAGGATCAGGTGCTGCACCGCCGAGCCGAACGCGCCGGCCTGTCCCGACAAGAGGCTGTCGATCAGCATGAACCCGGTTCGCGGCGGGAAGTAGTAGAGCAGGCTGATCCGGCCCGAGACAGGGGTCCAGCCGAGCATGCCGGAGACGACGATGATCAGCAGCAGCGCCCACCAGAAGATCGGCATCGAGTAGCCCACAAGCGCGGTGGACATCAGCGCGCGATCGAAGAACTTGCCCCGGTTCACCGCCGCGATCACGCCGGCGGGAAGGCCAAGCGCGACGGCGAAGATCATCGCGCAGATCGACAGTTCCAGCGTCGCGGGAAAGAGCGCGAAGAATTCATCCCAGACGGGGCGCTTGGTGACGAAGGACTGGCCAAGATCGCCCTGCAGAACGCCCCAGAGATAGTCGATATACTGCTTTATCAGCGGCTGATCGAAGCCGAACTGTTGCTGCAGCTCTTCGTAGCGCGCCTGCGTCAGCCCGCGTTCTCCGGCCATGACCACGATCGGGTCGCCGGGCAGAAGCCGGATGAAGGAAAAGGAAATGATCGTGACGCCGAAGAAGGTCGGAAGGAACGTCAGCAGACGAGAGATGATATAACGCAGCATTACCCGACCACCGTCAGGGTTTTCGGGAAAGTCGTCAATGACCGGCAGCCGTTTTCCGTCACCAATATGTCATCCTCGATGCGCACGCCGAAGGCGCCGATCTTGTAAAGTCCCGGCTCGTTGGTGAAGACGGCGCCCGGTTCCAGCACCTCTTGGTTGCCGCGCATGATATAGGGCGCTTCATGCACGTCGCGGCCAAGCCCGTGGCCGGTCTTGGTGCGGATGCGGTCGGCATAGGCCGAGGCTTCCAGCACGCTGGTCACCGCATCGTCGATCTGATGCGCGGTGACGCCGGGTTTCGTCACCTCGTGGCCTTTCAGGTTGGCGCGGAGCACGGTGTTGTAGACCTCCTGCGTCTCGTCGGACGCGTGGCCGACAAAGACCGTCCGTGTAATGTCTGCACAAAATCCGCCCTTCCGCGCGCCGAAGTCCAGCAGCAGCGCGTCGCCCTCTTTGATCCGGTAGTCGGGCCGGGCATGGGCATGCGGCCGGGCGGAATTGTCGCCCGCCGCGACGATGGGGCCGAAGGCATGTTCATCGGCGCCATGCGCGAACAGCGCTTGGGTCAGCAGGCTTTCGACCTCGGTTTCGGTCATGCCGGCGCGAACGCGTTCGAGCGTGTCGGACAGCGCGGCTTCAGAGATGCGAATCGCCTCTTCCAGCGCGGCGACCTCTTCCGCCGACTTGCGGATGCGAAGCCCGGCGATCCGGCGTTCGGCATCGACGACCCTGAGGCCAGGATAGGCCTCGACCAGCGCGTGATGCACGAAGACCCGCATCACCTGCCCCTCGACAGCCAGTGACGACAGCGGCAGATGGCGGGCGAACGCCGCGAAAGCGTCGGAATAACCGGTCTGGTCGCGCCAGTCGAAGACCTCGCCCTCGAAGTTCAGCAGGTCGAAGGAGCGCAGTTCCAGATTGGGCACGATCGCGGCGGGTGCGCCGGCGACCGGGATCACCACCACCAGCGGACGTTCATGGCTGTGGAAGGACTGGCGGAACAGCCGGGTGAAATTCGACCCCGGCACAAGCGCCACGGCATCCACGCCGAGATCACGCGCGATGCCGCGGAATTCGCTGTAGCGGTCGGTCATGTCAGGTGATCCGTCAATAGAAGGACGGGGCCCGAAGGCCCCGTCTTGCAGTGCTTGTGGCCTACTGCGCCAGATCGACGTCAGTGAAGATGTGCCCGCCGAGCGGGTGCACCTTGTAGCCTTCCACCTCGGGGCGGACCGGCATGAACACGACCGAATGCGCGATCGTGGCCCACGGCGCCTGCTCCTTGAAGATCACCTGAGCCTGCTCGTAAAGCGGCGTGCGCGCTTCCTGGGTCGGCAGGGTCTTGGCTTCCTGGATCAGATCCTCGAACGGCTGGTAGCACCATTGCGCACGGTTCGAATTCTCGATCCCGTCGCAGCCCAGCAGGACGGCGAGGAAGTTGTCCGGATCGCCGTTGTCACCGGTCCATCCCAGCAGGATGGCGCCGTCGCGGTCCACGGCCCGCGAGCGTTCCAGATACTCGCCCCATTCGTAGGACACGATCTCTACAGTGACGCCGATCTGGCTGAAGTCTTCCTGGATCAGCTCGGCCATGCGACGGGCGTTCGGGTTGTAGGGCCGCTGCACCGGCATCGCCCAGACCTTCATCGAGAGGTCGGTGACGCCTTCCGCTTCCAGCATCGCCTTGGCCGCTTCCGGATCGTAGGGATCGTCCTCGACCGCGTCGTTATAGGACCACATGGTCGGCGGGATCGGGTTCTTGGCCTTTTGGCCGGTCCCCTGGAACACCACGTCGATGATCGCGTCCTTGTCGATCGCCATGTTCAGCGCCTTGCGGACGTTGACATTGTCGAACGGCGCCTGCTGGGTGTTGTAGGCCAGATAGCCGACGTTCAGACCTTCCTGCTCCAGCACGTTGACGTCCGGATTATCCTTCATCGCCTGCACGTCGGCCGGGTTCGGATAGGGCATCACGTGGCATTCGCCGGATTGCAGCTTCTGGTAGCGCACCGAGGCGTCGGGCGTGATCGCGAAGATCAGATTGTCGACCTTCGGCGCGCCTTCCTTCCAGTAGTCCGGGTTCTTCGTGTAGCGGATCACCGCGTCCTTCTGATAGGCCTGGAACTGGAACGGGCCGGTGCCGATCGGGGCCTGGTTCAGCATTTCGGGCGTGCCGGCCTCCATCATGGCGTCGGCATATTCTGCCGACAGGACCGATGCGAAATCCATTGCCATGTTGGCGATGAACGGCGCTTCGGGCCGGGCCAGAACGAATTTCACCGTGTAGTCGTCGACCTTTTCGACCGAGGTCACCAGATCGGGCATCGACATGCCGTCGAAATATTCCCAGGTGCCGCCCGAGACCTGATTATAGGGGTGATCGTCAAGCCGCTGACGGTCGAACGTGAAGATCACGTCATCGGCGTTGAAGTCGCGCGTCGGGGTAAACTGGTCATTCGAGTGGAACTTGACGCCCTGGCGCAGGTTGAACGTCACCTCCATGCCGTCATCCGACACTTCCCAGCTTTCGGCAAGGCCGGGGACGACGTTGGTCGTGCCGGTCTCGAATTCGGTCAGCCGGTTGTAGACAGGGTGCGACGAGGCGTCGAAGGTGGTGCCGGAAGTGTAGAGCGCGGGGTCGAACCCTTCGGGCGAGCCTTCGGAGCAATAGACCAGCGTCTTGTCCTGCGCCCATGCGGCGCCCATGCTCATTGCGGTCATCAAGAGACCAGCGGTAACAGATCGTCTTAGCGACATTTTTCTTGTCCTCCCAGAGTTTGAAAATTCGCGTCGTATCAGATTGTTGCAGCGGCAGTCTGCCGCGATGCGACAGAGTGGTCACTGCCGCGTGTTCGAGTCAAGGGGGTGAGCTACGCGAAATGACTCACCCCGCGTCAGCACTCGCATGATGCCGGGCGTCAGGTCCGGAGCACCCGATAAACGGCTGGGATGACCAGCACGGTCAAGAGCGTCGACGACGCGAGTCCGAACAGGAGCGAAATGGCGAGACCCTGGAAGATCGGGTCGGTCAGGATCACCGCCGCGCCGATCATCGCGGCAAGCGCGGTCAGCAGGATCGGCTTGAAACGGATCGCGCCGGCCTCGATCAGGATCTCGGTCAGCGGCCGGTCGCGGTCGGGCGCATGGCGGATGAAATCGACCAGCAGGATCGAGTTGCGCACGATGATGCCCGCCAGGGCGATGAAGCCGATCATCGACGTGGCCGAGAACGGTGCTGCGAACAGCCAGTGGCCCAGCATGATGCCGATGAAGGTCAGCGGGATCGGCGTCAGGATCACCAGCGGCACCTTGAACGAGCCGAACTGCGCGACGACGAGGATGTAGATCCCCAGTAGCGCCACGCCGAAAGCCGCGCCCATGTCGCGGAACGTGACCCATGTCACCTCCCATTCGCCATCCCAGAGCAGGGTGGCGGCGCTTTCATCCTCCGGCTGGCCGTGCAGCGAGACTTGCGGCTTCTCCAGCCCGGTCCAGTCCTGCGCGTCGATCGCATCCTGCACCGCGAGCATCCCGTAGAGCGGCGCCTCGAAATCGCCGGCAAGCTCGGCCGTCACCATCTCGGCGGCGCGGCCGTTATGGCGGAAGACCGGATAGGAGGCGCGCTCCTCGGTCACCCGCAGCACATCGCCCAACTCGACCACGCCGCGGTCGCCGGGCAGCACGTTGGCGGGGATCGGCGTGGTCAGGAAGCTTTCGTCCAGCCGCTGGTCCGCCTTGGCGCGCTCGATGCGGATCGGGAAGGGCTGCCGCCCGCCGCCGCGATGGGAATAGCCCACCGTCATGCCGCCGTTCAGGATCGCGATGGTGTCGAGCACATCGGCTTCCTGCACGCCGAAGAATTCCAGATCATCGGTCGATACGGTGGTCCGCAGGCGGCGCGCGGGATCGCCATAGGAATTGTCGATATCGACGATGAAGGGAACCGAGCGAAACGCCTCTTCGACCTTCGCGGCGACCGCGCGGCGGGTTTCGGCGTCGGGGCCGTAGATCTCAGCCAGCAGCGTCGCCAGCACCGGCGGGCCGGGTGGCGGCTCGACGACCTTCAGGCTGGCCCCCTCGGGCAGCGGGATCGCGGCGATCCGGTCGCGGATATCCAGCGCGATGTCGTGGCTCGTCCGCTCGCGCTCGTCCTTGGGCGTCAGGTTCAGCGCCACGTCGCCCTGTTCCGGCATGGCGCGCAGATAGGCATGGCGGACCAGCCCGTTGAAGTTGAACGGTGCGGCGGTGCCGGCATGGGTCTGGACCGAATGCACCTCTTCCAGTTCCAGCACCTTGCGCGCGACGGATTGCGCGACGGCGTCCGTCGCCTCGACCGACGTGCCTTCCGGCATGTCGATGACGACCGACAGTTCGGACTTGTTGTCGAAAGGCAGCAGCTTGACGGTCACGGCCTGGGTGTAGAACAGCGCCAGCGAGGCCCCCGTCAGCACCAGCACCAGCATGAGGAACAGCCAGCTGCGCGCCTTGCTGGCCAGGATCGGCCGCGCCACGGCGGCATAGGCCGCGCCCAGACGGCCGCCATGGGCGCTTTCGTGATGGCCCGCCGCAGCGCCCTTGCCCGCGGCCTTCAGCATCAGCCAGGGCGTGACGGTGACCGCGACGAAGAAGGAAAAGATCATCGCCGCCGAGGCATTGGCCGGGATCGGGCTCATATAGGGGCCCATCAGGCCGGAAACGAAGAGCATCGGCAGCAAAGCCGCCACGACCGTCAAGGTCGCGACGATGGTCGGGTTGCCGACCTCGGCCACCGCGTCGATGGCGGCCTGCCGGCGGCTGCGGCCATCGCCCATCGCCCAGTGCCGGGCGATATTCTCGATCACCACGATGGCGTCATCGACAAGGATGCCGATCGAGAAGATCAGCGCGAACAGCGACACCCGGTTCAGCGTGTAGCCCATCAGCCACGACGCGAAGAGCGTCAGCAGGATCGTCACCGGGATGACGATGGCGACGACGAAAGCCTCGCGCCGCCCGATCGCCAGCCAGACCAGCGCGATGATCGACACGGTGGCCAGCCCGAGATGGTAAAGCAGTTCGTTCGCCTTTTCGTTCGCGCTTTCGCCGTAGTCGCGGGTGATCTCTATCTCGACCTCTTCCGGCACCAGCGAGCCTTCCAACATCTCGACCTGGTGCAGGACCGTCTCAGCCACGGTCACGGCATTCGACCCCGCCCGCTTGGCAATGGCCAGCGTTACTGCCGGGCGGCGGTGCAGACCATCCTCATCGCGCGTCACGGTCGCGACGAGCTGGTTCTCGGCGCCCGAGGCGAAGCTGACATCGGCCACGTCGCGGACATAGACCGGACGGTTGTCGCGCGTCGTCAGAAGCAGGTTGCCGATCTCGTCCGGCGACCGCAGCGTTTCCCCGGCGACCAGCTCGATCTCCTGCCCTGCATCCCGGACGCGGCCAGCGGGGAAAGAGGTGTTCGCGCCGCTGATCTTGCCAGCCAGTTGCTGCAGCGTGACACCATAAAGCGCCAGGCGTTCCGGGTCCGGGGCGATGCGCAGCCGCTCGCCGGTCTCGCCGACCAGGTAGGTCAGGCCGACATCCTCGATCTTGGCGATCTCGGCGCGCAGTTCGCGGGCCAGTCGGGTCAGGTCGTTGGCGGTGATCGCCTCCGGCGCGTCCACGACCGGCGACAGGGTCAGCGACAGGATCGCGACATCGTCGATCCCGCGGCCGACGATCAAGGGTTCAGGCACACCCACGGGGATTCGGTCCATGTTGGCGCGCACCTTGTCATGCACCCGTAGGATCGCGGTATCCGACGGCGTGCCGACGATGAAGCGCGCCGTCACCATCACGCGGTCATCGGCGGTCTGCGAATAGACATGCTCGACCCCGTCGATCCCCTTGACGATGGTTTCCAGCGGTTCGGTGATCAGCTTGACGGCATCCTCGGCCTTCAGCCCGTCGGCGCGGACATGGATATCGACCATCGGGACCGAGATCTGCGGCTCTTCCTCGCGCGGCAGCGACACCAGCGCCACCAGACCGAAGACCAGCGCGGCCAGCAGGAACAGCGGCGTCAGCGGCGAGGCGATGAAGGCGCGCGTCAGCCCACCCGCGATCCCGAGCTTGTGCGAGGGTTCGGTCACGGCGTCACCACGCTATCGCCGGCTTGCAGCCCGGTCAGGACCTCGATCAGCGCCGCGCCGTCGCGGCTGATCGGCTCTCCCAGCACCACGGCGCGCTCGACGGGTTCGCCATCGGTCTCAATGGTCACGAAATCGACGCCGAACCGGGTCGCGACGGCAGCTTGCGGAACCAGCAGCGCCGGTCTTTCGCCGACGGGGAGGTTGACCAGCACCCGCGCATTGACGAAGGCGGTCTCCAGCCCGGACACCTCGACATCGGCGATGACCCGGCCATTCTCGATCTGCGGATAGACCTTCGCGATGGTCCCGTCAGTTTCCGTGCCGCCGGCGGTGATCCCGATCTCGGCCCCCTCGGACAGCGCGGCGGCATGACGCTCGGGGATCGCCAGCCGCAGGAAAACGCCGCCGCCGCCGATGGTGGCGACCGGCTCTCCGGCCAGAACGACGCCACCAAGCGTAGCGGGCACGGTCAGAACCCGGCCGTCGCCGTGTGCGACGACCTGACCCTCGGCCCCGCGCTGCACGGCAATCGCCCGCTCTGCCTCGGTGGCGCTGATCTGGCCGCGGGTGACGTCGACGGCGGTGCGCAGCTGATCCAGACGCTGAATCGTCGCGACACCGCGATCGACAAGCGCCTGGCCGCGCTCCAGTTCGGTCTCGGCAGTGGCCAGCTGCGCACGCAGCGCGTCAAGCTGGGCGTCCAGCGCGGCGATCTGGAAATCTATCTTCTCGTCCCGGATCACGGCGATCATCTGACCGGTCGAGACGCTGTCGCCTTCGCTGACTGAAAGCGAATCCACGACGCCGCCGATCCGCGCCCGCGCGGCAACGGTTTCACGCGGTTCGACCGTGCCGTAGACGCCTTTCCATTCGGTCAGCGTGGTCTCGGCCAGGGTGAAGGTCTCCGCACTGGACGGGCCGCCGGCCACAAGGCCGGCGATCAGCAGAAGCATGCGCATGGAAGATATCCCTTCAGAAGGCGGTTCCCGGTTTCACGCCGAGCTTGCGAAACAGCGCGGCGGCCGGACAGAAGCCGGTGAAAGCGGATTGCAGCAGGTTCAGGCCGATGAAGACGGTGAACCAGATGAACAGGTGCGAGACCCAGACCGTCAGGACGACGGAAAGCAGCACCATGGTGCCGGCGAAGGCAAGAATCGTGCGATCGAGAGACATGGGGAAACTCCTCTATGTGGCTTCATATTCAAATATACGCATATTAAATCAGAAGTTCAAGATGTCCCAGAGTAACGCTGCGAAGCGCATGTCGTAAGTTGAATATTATTTTAAACACCTGTAGTTTTATGCTTAACAGCCTGCGTTGAACTCTGCTTCGCGAGCGGCTTCAAGCGCTTGAAATCGCGAGGTGCCGGCCAGAACGTTCAGCCCCCGATCAATGCGTGACAATTGCCGTCGAGGTGCTAAGCTTTCTGAAAGGCAAGGAAAAAGACCGCCGACGGCGCTTCGCGTCCGGCAGCGGAAACTGACTGACAGGCGACCAACCCGGCCAACAGAGCCGGGATGTCATTGAGTGGTGATGTGTTAATAAGGGAGACCCAAATGAAACATTGGAAGAGAATCGCGATTGCCAGCGCAATGTCGCTATCGGCCACCATGGCCGTCGCGCAGGAGCGGTTCATCACAATCGGCACCGGCGGACAAACCGGCGTTTACTTCGTGGTGGGGCAGTCGATCTGCCGACTCGTCAATCGCGGCACGGCAGAACACAATCTGAAATGCACCGCCCCCTCGACGGGTGGCTCGATCGCGAACATCAACGCGATCAAGGCGGGTGACATGGACATGGGCGTGGCCCAGTCCGACTGGCAGTACCATGCCTATAATGGCTCTTCCGAGTTCGAAGGTGACAAGTTCGACAACCTGCGCGCCGTCTTCTCGGTGCATGGCGAGCCCTTCAACGTGATCGCCCGCAACGATTCCGGCATCGAGAGCTTCGATGACCTGAAGGGCAAGCGGGTGAATATCGGCAATCCCGGCTCTGGCCAGCGCGCGACCATGGAAGTCGTGATGGACGCTCTGGGCTGGACGCTCGATGATTTCGCGCTCGCCTCGGAACTGAAGCCGGCCGAACAGGCTGCTGCCCTGGGCGACAACAAGGTGGATGCGATCATCTACACCGTCGGCCACCCGAACGGCTCGATCCAGGAAGCGGTGTCGACCATCGACGCGCATCTGGTCCCGGTGGAAGGCGAAGCGATCGACAAGCTGGTTGCCGACAACCCGTTCTATGCCAAGGCCACCGTGCCGGGCGGCATGTACAAGGGCACCGATGAGGACGTGAACACCTTCGGCGTCAAGGCCACCTTCGTGACTTCCGCCGATGTGCCCGAGGATGTCGTCTACGAGGTCGTCAAGGCCGTGTTCGAGAATTTCGACCGCTTCAAGAAGCTGCACCCGGCCTTCGAGAACCTGACCGAAGAGGAAATGATCTCCGACGGTCTTTCCGCGCCGCTGCATCCGGGCGCCGAGAAGTACTACAAGGAACGCGGCTGGATGTGATCCGGCACGTGCCTGACCTAACAAGCGGGGGCGCGGCACGCCGCGCCCCCGGCGGTACGGGAGTTAGCGACCACCAACAGGGACGCCCGCAATAAGGGCGCGACGGGGACAAGAATGACAGACAAAGACCAGACCCAGGCCGCCGCCGTCGAAAACGCAGCCGCGGGCCGCGGCGGACTAAGCCAGGCGGAACTCGACGAACTCGTCGCCTCTTCCGACACCGGCGGACGATCGGCGTCCGGCCCTGTCGGCATGTTCCTGATGCTGGTGGCGCTGGCATGGTCGCTGTTCCAGCTCTGGTTCGCCTCTCCCTTCCCCTTCATGTTCGGCTTCGGCGTCTTCAACGACACCGAGGCGCGCTCGATTCACCTCGCCTTCGCGATCTTCCTCGCCTTCGCGGCCTTCCCGGCCGCGCATACGAAATTCCAGATCGGCCTCGGCGTCATCGTCCCCATCGTGCTGGGCTACCTGTTCTTCGTCGGGGCCAAGTCGGACACCAGCACCTGGTGGATTCCGGTGGTGTCTCTGGCCATGGTCGCCACGATCATACTCGGTTCCCCGAAGGACCGGATTCCGGTCTGGGAATGGGCGCTGGCCATCATCGGCGCCGCGACGGCGCTCTATCTGTTCGTCTATTACGAAGACATCTCTGGCCGCGTCGGCGCGCCGATCACCCAGGATTTCGTCGTCGCCGTGATCGGCCTGATGCTGCTCTTGGAAGCCACCCGGCGCGCGCTGGGACCCGCGCTTATGATCGTGGCGACCGTCTTCCTCGTCTACACCATCCTCGGGCCCTACATGCCCGACATCATCGCCCACAAGGGCAACAACCTGTCGGAAGTCGTGAACCACCAGTGGATCACCACCGAGGGCGTCTTCGGCATCGCGCTTGGCGTGTCCACCTCGTTCGTCTTCCTCTTCGTGCTGTTCGGTTCGCTGCTGGACCGCGCCGGGGCGGGCAATTACTTCATCCAGGTCGCGTTTTCGCTGATGGGCCACATGAAGGGCGGCCCGGCCAAGGCGGCTGTCGTGTCCTCGGCGATGACCGGCCTGATCTCGGGCTCCTCCATCGCCAACGTGGTGACGACGGGCACGTTCACCATCCCGCTGATGAAGAAGGTCGGTTTCAGTTCGGAAAAGGCCGGCGCGGTCGAGGTCGCCTCGTCCGTCAACGGCCAGATCATGCCGCCCGTGATGGGGGCCGCGGCCTTCCTGATGGTCGAATATGTCGGCATCCCCTATTTCGACGTGGTCAAGCACGCCTTCGTGCCCGCCGTCATCAGCTATATCGCGCTGGTCTACATCGTCCATCTCGAGGCCCTGAAGGCCGGGATGGAGGGCCTGCCGCGCGCCTATACGCCGAAGCCCATCGTGCAGCGGCTGATCGGCATCGCCTTTATCGTCGCGGCGATCTGCGCATTGTCCTTCGCGGTCTATTACGGCATGGGCTGGCTGCGCCCCGCCTTCCCCGAGACCGCCGGCTACATCATCTTCGCCTTCCTCACCGCGGTCTATGTCGGCCTGCTTTGGGTCGCCTCCAGGGAAGCGCCGCTGAAGCTCGACGATCCGAACGAGCCGGTGACGAAACTGCCGCTGCCCGGTCCCACGGTCCGGTCCGGCCTGCATTACGTGCTTCCCGTTGTCGTGCTGGTCTGGGCGCTGATGGTCGACCGCCTGTCGCCGGGCCTCTCGGCGTTCTGGGCGGCTTCCTACATGATCTTCATCCTGCTGACCCAGCGGCCGCTGCTGGCGATCTTCCGCGGTGAAAGCCGGCTGCTGTCGGATATCAAGGACGGCTTCCTCGACCTGATCGACGGGCTGGTAACAGGCGCGCGCAACATGATCGGCATCGGCATCGCCACTGCGACCGCCGGCATCATCGTCGGCGCGGTCAGCCAGACCGGCGTCGGTTCGGCGCTGGCCGACGTGGTCGAGGTGCTGTCGGGCGGCAATATCCTGGCGATCCTGTTCCTGACGGCGATCCTGTCGCTGATCCTCGGGATGGGCCTGCCGACCACCGCGAACTACATCGTGGTCTCGGCCCTGCTCGCCCCGGTGATCGTGACGCTCGGCCAGCAGAACGGCCTGATCGTGCCGCTGATCGCGGTCCACCTCTTCGTCTTCTACTTCGGCATCATGGCGGATGTGACCCCGCCCGTCGGACTGGCGAGCTTCGCCGCGGCGGCGGTGTCGGGCGGTGATCCGATCAAGACCGGCGTCGTGGCCTTCTTCTATTCGCTGCGCACGGCGGCCCTGCCCTTCCTCTTCATCTTCAACACCGAGCTGCTGCTGATCAATGTCGGCTGGGCGCAGGGCATATTCGTCTTCATTGTCGCAACCATCGCGATGCTGCTTTTCGCGGCGGCGACGCAGGGCTGGTTCATGGCGAAGAACCGGATCTACGAGACCATCGCGCTGCTGTTGATCGCCTTCACCCTGTTCCGTCCCGGATTCTGGATGGACATGATCTCGCCGCCCTATTCCGAGGAAGCGCCGACCGAGATCTCCGAGGCCGCGGCGGCGACCCCTGCGGGCCAGCAACTCCGGCTGCGCGTGGCCGGCGTGAACGATCTGGGCGATCCGATAGAATTCGTGGCGATCCTGCCGATCGGCGAAGGCGCGACGGGCGAGGAAAAGCTGGAAAATGCCGGCCTGGTCTTCCGCGAAGAGGGCGACACCATGTTCATCGACGACGTCGCCTTCGGCAGCCCCGCCGCCGATGCCGGTCTCGACTGGGACCAGGAGGTGCTGCGCGTCCTCAAACCCCTCGATCAGCCCAGCAAATACTGGATGTTCATCCCGGCGCTTCTCGTTCTGGCGCTGATCATCTTCCTGCAGCGGGGCCGTGCCTCGTCTCCGCGCAGGGCGGCGGCAGCGTAAGGGGGCCGCGATGTACGACAATATCCTGCTGACCATCGATCTCGGGCACCCCGCCTCGTGGCGAAAGGCGCTGCCCGAGGCCGTGGCGCTGATCCGCGCCTCGAAGGGCAAGTTGCACATCATGACGGTCGTGCCCGATTACGGCACGCCGCTGGTCTCGGGGTTCTTTCCGGACAATTTCAAGGAAAAGGCGCTGTCCAAGGCGGAAACGGAGTTGCGGCAGATCATCGAAACCGAAGTGCCGCAGGACATCGACGTGATCGAGCATCTGTCCTACGGCTCGATCCACGAGGAAGTGCTGAAGGCCATCGACAAGATCGGCGCAGACCTTGTGGTAATGGCGTCACACGCGCCGGACAAAATGCGCGAATTCCTCGTCGGCTCGCATGCTGACAGAATTGTGCGCCGTTCCCCGGTTTCAGTTCTGGTTGTCAGGGCATAGAAGGTGAGTCCCGCGGCACATATCCGTTGGCCCGACGATGCGGCCGGCCGCCGGGACGGAGAAGTTCTGACATGACCCCTTTCGCAATTGCCGGCATCCAGATGAATGTGGCAGCGCTGCACTCGAACGTCGAAGGCATGCTGCACCGGCTTGAAATACTGATGGCGCGGTTTCCGTGGACGCAGATGGTGCTGTTCAGCGAACTGGCGCCCTTCGGCCCGCTGCCGCGCTACGCCCAGCCGTTCATAAACGAGCCGGTCGAGCAGTTCCGCGACGCCGCCAGGAAGCACGGCATCTGGCTGATCCCCGGCTCGATGTTCGAGAAGGCCGAGAACGACCGGATCTACAACACATCGGTGGTGATCAACCCCGAAGGCGAGATCGTCACCTCCTACCGCAAGATGTTTCCGTTCCGGCCCTACGAGGCCGAGATTTCGGCCGGCACCGAATTCTGCGTGTTCGACGTGCCCGAGGTGGGCCGGTTCGGCCTGTCGATCTGCTATGACATCTGGTTCCCGGAAACCACGCGCCAGCTGACCAGCCAGGGCGTCGAGGTGCTGCTGCATCCGGTCCTGACCGGCACCACCGACCGCGACGCGGAACTTGCGATCGCGCGGGCCACGGCGGCGCAATTCCAGTGCTATGTCTTCGATGTGAACGGCCTTGGCGCCGGCGGCAATGGCCGGTCCTGCGTGATCGACCCCGCGGCGACGGTCCTGCATCAATCCACCGGTCAGGAAGACATGTTTCCGATCGAGATCGACCTCAGCCAGGTCCGCCGCCAGCGCGAGACCGGCATGAAAGGTCTCGGTCAGGTGCTGAAAAGCTTCCGCGACCGGTCGGCCGACTTCTCGGTCTATGACCGCGAAAGCGGCGTTGACAGCTATCTCCAGACGCTCGGACCGCTCGAGATCCCCAAGCAGGGATCGCGGGCCGGGCTTCACGTCGATCTCAGCTCGTACGAGACCGTGCGCCGGCCAAGCCAGCCGGAACCGACATCGAACGTGACCGAACTATATACGACGCCCGTTCCGGGCAAATCCGCAGGCGGCTGATCCTGACCGGCGCCGCCGACATGGCGGCGCCACCGCATCACGGATCATCCGCCGTCACAAACGGGGAACCGCGATGCAATCCATGAGCGACTACTATTCGGCCATCCAGCTTCGCTCCGACCGCTGGAGCAAACTTCGCGAGACAACCGACGCGCTTGCGCGGAACCCCGAGGGCAAGCAGGCGAAAAGCCTGAAGACCAAGATCGCCGATCTCTTCGAGTCGCTGTCGCTGATCGAGGCCTATTGGGCCTTCCCCGGCGTTCAGGCCTTCGACCATCTGCGCCGCCAGTTCGAGCACGCCAATTACGACGATGTCGCCTTCGCCGTCCACCGCGTCACCCGCGGCCTGACCACCGGCGCCTATCGCCGCCGGCATATCCCGCTGGACCGCGACGCGGCCGAGGCCGATGACCACGAAGACGAGGCGATGCTGTCGCCCGAGGCGCGCGCGCTGACCAAGCCCTATTTCGAGGTGATGATCGTCGACAACGTGAACGAGCACCAGGAACGCTGGCTCAAGTCGAACATGCATCGATGCGGCGCCCGAGGATCAGTTCATCTACGAGGCGGTGGTCGTGCCCAGCCTGGAGGACGCGCTGATCGCGATCCTGTTCAACCACAACATCCAGGCCGTCGTCGTCCGCCCCGGCCTGACGCTGAAATCCAAGGTCGAACTGCCGATCCTGAAACGCTACCTCAACCGCGCCGGCGGGATCGAAAGCATCGAGGACCTGGACCCGGAGGATTACGGGCCCGAACTGTGCCGCCTGATCGCCAAGGTCCGGCCCGAGCTTGACGCCTACCTCGTCACCGAACGCTCGGTCGAGGACATCGCGGGGCTCGACCTGGGGATCTGCCGGCGGGTGTTCTACAATCAGGAAGACTTCCTGGAACTGCACCTGAACATCCTGCGCGGCGTCCAGTCGCGCTTCAAGACGCCGTTCTTCACCGCGCTCAAGGAATATTCCAAGCAGCCGACCGGCGTGTTCCACGCCATGCCGATCAGCCGCGGCAAGTCGATCACCCGCAGCGCACTGGATCCAGGACATGGGCGCGTTCTACGGCCCCAACATCTTCCTGGCCGAAACCTCGGCGACCTCGGGCGGGCTCGACAGCCTGCTGGAACCGCGCGGCCCGATCAAGGAGGCCCAGGAACTGGCCGCGCGCGCCTTCGGCTCCAAGCAGACCTTCTTCGCCACCAACGGCACCTCGACCTGCAACAAGATCGTGGTGCAGGCGCTGGTGCGCCCCGGCGACATCGTGCTGGTCGACCGCGACTGCCACAAGTCGCACCACTACGGCATGGTGCTGGCCGGCGCCGAGGTGGTCTATCTCGACAGCTATCCGCTCAACGAATACTCGATGTACGGCGCGGTGCCGCTGCAGGAAATCAAGCACGCGCTGCTGAAACTGAAAGCTGCCGGCAAGCTCGACCGGGTGCGCATGCTGCTGCTGACCAACTGCACCTTCGACGGCATCGTCTACAACGTCGAACGGGTGATGGAGGAATGCCTGGCGATCAAGCCCGACCTGGTCTTCCTCTGGGACGAGGCCTGGTTCGCCTTCGCCCGGTTCGGCCCCACCTATCGGCAGCGCACTGGCATGAACGCGGCCAATGTCCTGCGCGAAAGGCTGCGGTCGCCGGAACATGCGAAAGCCTATGAAAAACAGCAGGAAAAACTCAAGGACGCCGACGACGAGGCGCTGCTCGACACCCGCGGCTGATCCCGCCGCCGAACGCGCGGGTCCGCGTCTACGCCACCCAGTCGACCCACAAGACCCTGACCTCGCTGCGCCAGGGCTCGATGATCCATGTCAACGATCAGGACTTCAAGGGCGAGGTCGAGGCCAGCTTTCACGAAGCCTACATGACCCACACCTCGACCTCGCCGAACTACCAGATCATCGCCTCGCTCGACGTCGGCCGCCGGCAGGTCGAACTGGAGGGCTTCGAGTTCGTCCAGCGCCAGGTCGAGGCGGCGATGTCGATGCGCCGCGCGATCTCCACCCATCCGCTGCTGCAGAAGTATTTCAAGGTGCTGACCGCCGGCGACATGATCCCGGAGGCGCATCGCGAGAGCGGCGTCGAAAGCTACTACAACCCCGACCAAGGCTGGACCGATATCTGGGACTGCTGGGAAAAGGATGAATTCGTGCTGGACGCCACGCGCGTCACGCTGTCGGTCGGCGGAACCGGCTGGGACGGGGACACCTTCAAGACCAAGATCCTGATGGACAAGTACGGCATCCAGATCAACAAGACCTCGCGCAATACGGTCCTGTTCATGACCAATATCGGCACCACGCGGTCCTCGGTCGCCTATCTGATCGAGGTGCTGGTCGAGATCGCCAAGAGCCTTGACGAATTGCTGGACGACGCATCCAAGATGGAAAAGCTGGCCTTCGAACGGCGGGTCAAGAACCTGATGGAGGACCTGCCGCCGCTGCCGGACTTCAGCCGCTTCCACGACGCCTTCCGCTCCAAGGGCGAGACGCCCGAGGGCGACATCCGCACGGCCTTCTTCCTGGCCTACGACGAGGACAACTGCGACTACCTCGCTCTCGATGAACTCGCGGCAAGATCGACTCGCCGCGGACAAGGAGCACGAGATCGTATCGGCCTCGTTCATCATCCCCTATCCGCCGGGCTTTCCCATTCTGGTTCCCGGCCAGGTGATCTCGAAGGAGATCCTGGCCTTCATGCGCGCGCTCGACGTCAACGAGATCCACGGCTACCGCCCCGATCTGGGACTGCGCGTCTTCACCGAGGACGCGCTGCCCGGCTCCGCCGAAGCATCAAACGCGCCAAAGCGGCCAAAGAAGCCGGAAACAGAAGGAGGCAGGGCATGCCCAAGAAGATGCTCAAGAACATTTCCGAAATCCGCCGGTACTTCCACCGCAACGAGGACCCCGATCTATTTCATCTCGGCGACCAACTTCAACCTGCTCGGCCTCGACGAATGGGTGCAAGAACTTCAAGTACATCAACTACATCGACTGCTATGACGGCCGGCATCCGAACGTTTTCTGCCCGTCCGAACAGCCGCATGCCGAATTCCAGTCGATCGAGGACATCAACAACTACCTGCTCCAGCACAAGGAGGTCATCGACCTGATCAAGCGGCGCGGCGGCAAGCCGAAATTCGTCTTCCTGATGTTCGACGAGGAAACCGAGCGTCTGTCAAAGGAACTCGGTGCCGATGTCTGGTTTCCGAAGGCCAAGCTGCGCACCAACATGGACAACAAGATCGAGACCGTCCGCATCGGCAACAAGGCCGGCGTGCCCTCGGTGCCGAACGTGCTGGCCGAGGTCAAATCCTACGAGGACCTGAAGAAGACCTGCGAAAAGGCCGGCATCGGTCATGACCTGGTGCTGCAGTCGGCCTTCGGCGACAGCGGCCACACCACCTTCTTCATCAAGTCCGAGGCCGATTTCCGCCGCCACGAACACGAGATCGTCGGCGAGGGCGAGATCAAGATCATGAAGCGCATCGACTGCCGCGGCTCGGCGATCGAGGCCTGCGCCACCAAGCAGGGCACCATCGTCGGCCCGCTGATGACCGAACTGGTCGGCTTCAAGGAACTGACCCCCTATCGCGGCGGCTGGTGCGGCAACGAAATCTTCGCCACCGCCTTCCCGCCCAAGGTGCGCGAGAAGGCCCGCGATCTGACCTTCAAGTTCGGCGAGCAGCTGCGCAAGGAAGGCTATCGCGGCTATTTCGAGCTCGATTTCCTGATCGACAAGAAGACCGACGACATCTGGCTGGGCGAGCTGAACCCGCGCATCACCGGGGCCTCCTCGATGACCAACCACGCGGCCTTCGCCCATGCCGATGCGCCGCTGTTCCTGTTCCACCTGCTGGAGTTCTCCGGCGAGCCAAGTTCGAGCTGGACGTCGACGAGCTGAACGCGCGCTGGGCCGATCCCGACATGATCGACAGCTGGTCCCAGATGGTCATCAAGCATACCGAGGACAATGTCGACATCGTCACCCACGCGCCGCAATCCGGCATCTACAAGATGCTGGAAGACGGCCGCGTCGTCTTCGACCGCTTCGACTATCACCGCCGCGCCGTGGAGTCGGAGAATGAGGCGTTCTTCCTGCGGATCACCCGCCCCGGCGACTACCGCTACGAAGGCGCCGATCTTGGTATTCTCGTCACCCGTGGCCGCTCGATGACGTCGGGCTTCCAGTTGAACGAGCGGGCGAAACGGTGGATACACGGGATCAAGCAAAGCTTCGCCGCGCAGCCCCTGCCGGTGGCCGAGGCTGGCCCCGCCCTTGCGGACCCGGCCTTCAAGATCATGTAACCCAACCGGGCGGTGCCCGAGGCGACCGATATGGAAATGCTCTGGCGCGCCATCGACCGGACCGGAGCCCGGCCCGAAATGGGCCGGGCTCTTCCATGAATACTGGCCCGACTACCAGCGCTGGTGGCTGCGCGAGGGCGAACATGCGCGCCCGACCTACCTCGAAAGCCGCCGGGCCTTGCGCACCATATGCCGGAGATCGTGCCGCTCTACGACGAGCTTTGCGAGCTGGCGGGCGGCGGCGACCAGGCGGCGCGGTTCCTCAGCTTCTACTGCCCGCCGCCCTATCTCTCGGGCTGCTCCCAGGCGATCTGGCCCGGCGAGGAGCCGGTGCTGGTGCGCAACTACGATTACAGCCCGCATGCCTTCGACAGGATGGTGATGCGCACCAACTGGCAGGGCCGCAAGGTGCTTGGCACCAGCGACGGGCTTTGGGGGCTGGTGGACGGGATGAACGATGCGGGCCTCGCCGTCTCGCTGACCTTCGGCGGCCGCCGGGTCGTCGGCGACGGCTTCGGCGTGCCGCTGATCCTGCGCTACGTGCTGCAGACCTGCGAGACGGCGGAAGAGGCCGGCAAGGCGCTGGCCCGCGTGCCGACCCACATGAGCTACAACGTCACCGTCGTGGACGCCAAGCGGCGCTACCTGACCGCGCTGATGGCGCCCGACCGCCCGGCCCGTATCACCCATGCCGCCGTCGCGACCAATCACCAGGAAAAGGTGGAATGGGACAGCCATGCCCGCTTCACCGCCACGGTGGAGCGGGAACGGTTCCTGCTGCACCGCCTGACCCTGCATGTCGATCCGGAAGAGAAGTTCATCTCTGCCTTCCTGCGCCCGCCGCTCTATTCCTCGGCCTTTGCACAGGGCTTCGGCACGCTCTACACTGCGGTCTACCGTCCCCGCCTCGGCCAGATGGAACTGCGCTGGCCGCGTGGCACATGGCCGCTCGATCTGCACCGCTTCGTCGAAGGTCAACGGATGATCTACACCCCCGAACCAGCAGGACAGGTGATATGAACCACGTCTTCCCCCGCCACAGCCGCAAGGAAATCCCGGTCGTCGCCGGGGGCGAGGGCTGTTACCTCACCGACACGACCGGCAAGCGCTATCTCGACGGGTCCGGCGGCGCGGCGGTGTCCTGCCTCGGCCACGGCGACAAGGAAGTGATCGACGCGATCAAGGCGCAGCTCGACAAGATCGCCTTCGCCCATACCGGGTTCTTCACCTCCGAACCCGCCGAGGCGCTGGCCGACCTGCTGATCGAACATGCCCCCGAGGGCATCGACCGGGTCTATTTCGTCTCGGGCGGCTCCGAGGCGACCGAGGCCGCGATCAAGCTCGCCCGGCAGTATTTCGTGGAGAAGGGCGAACCCGGGCGCGGCCGCCTGATCGCCCGCAAGCAAAGCTATCACGGCAACACGATCGGCGCGCTCTCTGCCGGCGGCAATGAATGGCGCCGCGCGCAGTTCGCGCCGCTGCTGCTCGATGTCAGCCATATCGACCCCTGCTACGACTACCGCCTGCGCCGCGACGATGAATCGGCCGAAGAGTATGGCCTGCGCGCCGCCAATGCGCTGGAGGAGGAACTGCTCCGCGTCGGCCCCGAAACCGTCATGGCTTTCATGGCCGAACCCGTCGTCGGCGCCACATCGGGCGCGCTGCCGCCCGCCCCCGGCTATTTCCGCCGCATCCGCGAGATCTGCGACAAATACGGGATCCTGCTGATCCTCGACGAGGTGATGTGCGGCATGGGCCGGACCGGCACGCTGTTCGCCTGCGAACAGGACGGCATCGCCCCCGATATCGCCTGCATCGCCAAGGGGTTGGGTGCGGGATACCAGCCGATCGGCGCGATGCTCTGCACCGCCGAGATCTACGACACGATCCGCGACGGCACTGGCTTCTTCCAGCACGGCCACACCTATATCGGCCACCCGACCGCCGCTGCCGCCGGGCTGGCGGTCGTCAACGCGATCCTCGACCGCAATCTGCTGGACCGGGTGAAGTCGCAGGGCGAGAAACTCGCCGACAACCTGCAGGACCGCTTCGGCCAGCACCCGAATGTCGGCGATATCCGCGGCCGGGGCCTCTTTCGCGGCATCGAGATCGTCGAGGATCGCGACACCAAGGCCCCGTTCGACCCGTCGAAGGGCATCGCCGCCAAGCTGAAGGCCGCCACTTTCGACGAGGGTCTGATCTGCTACCCGATGTCCGGCACCATCGACGGCCAGAGGGGCGACCATATCCTCCTCGCGCCGCCCTTCATCATCGAGGACGCGCAGATCGCCGAGTTGACCGACAAGATCGACGCGGCGATGAAACGCGTGCTCTGACCGGAAACCGGATGAGTCCCATTCGCCGCTTGCTGTCGCGAACCCGGCCCGGCTCCGATGACGGGACCCTGCCGCCGCGCCCGGACGAGCCTCTTGCCGTGATCGGCGACATCCACGGCTGCGCCGATCTTCTGGGCCGGCTGCTGGACCGGCTCGACCGCAACCATCCCGACGCCCGGCGGGTCTTCGTGGGCGACTACGTCGATCGCGGACCGGACAGCCGCCAGGTGCTCGACCTCCTCCGCAACAAGGAGGACGCGGTCTGCCTGATCGGCAACCACGAGGAAATGATGCTCGAATTCATCGACCAGCCCGCCGAAGGCGCGGTGCGATGGTTGCGCAATGGCGGCCAGGCGACGCTGGCCAGCTATGGCATCGGGCTGGACCGCCACGCCACCGAGGCCGAGGTGCTGTCGGCCAGCCGGGAGCTCAAGGCGGCGCTTGCGGACGGAACCGAAGACTGGCTGCGGTCACTGCCGCTTTTCTGGCAAAGCGGGACGGTCGTCGTCACCCATGCCGGCCCCGATCCGGCCCGGCCCATTGCCGGCCAGCCGGACAATGTCTTCACCTGGGGGCATAACAGGTTCCTGCGGCAAGCCCGCAGCGACGGGCTCTGGGTCGCGCATGGCCATTGGATCCAGGATCGTCCGGTGTTCGGCGACAGCCGGATCTCCGTCGATACCGGCGCCTTCGCCACCGGCCGCCTGACCGCGGCGATCGTTGCTCCCGATGGGCAGGTCAGCTTCCTGATCGCGAAAGCCTGAGCCGCCGACAGCTCGCACCGACCGCGGCAGCCCCGTCCGGTGCCATGGTCGCGGTTGCGCCACAGGTCCGGAAATTGCGCAAAAGTCGTCAAATCTCCCAAGGCTACCGCTTCCCAAACCTGCGGCCACAACATATAGTCCCGCTAACCTCGTTAGCCCGAGGCAAGACCGATCAGAAGCAGGGACAGCTCAGTGGCGCATATTATCGTCGTCGGGAACGAAAAAGGCGGGGCCGGAAAATCGACCGTCTCGATGCATGTCGCCACCGCGCTGGCGCGTCTGGGGCACCGGGTCGGGGCGCTCGACCTTGACCTCAGACAGAAAACCTTCGGGCGCTACATCGAGAACCGGCTTGCATTCTGCGTGCGTCAGGGCCTCGACCTGCCGACGCCGGACTATCGCGACCTGCCGCAGGTCGACAAGTCCAGCCTGCCCGAGGGAGAGAACGTCTACGACACCCGCCTGTCCGCCGCGGTCTCGTCGCTGGAAACCGCCTCGGATTTCATCCTGATCGACTGCCCCGGCTCGCATACCCGGCTCAGCCAGGTCGCACATTCGCTTGCCGACACGCTGATCACGCCGATGAACGACAGCTACATCGATTTCGACCTTCTGGCCCATGTCGATCCCGAGACCAACAAGATCCTCGGGCCGTCCGTCTATTCGGAAATGGTCTGGAACGCCCGGCAACTGCGGTCGCAGGCCGGCTTGCCGCCGATCGACTGGGTGGTGGTGCGCAACCGTCTGGGGGCGCAGCAGATGCACAACAAGAAGAAGATCGGCGATGCGCTCGATGATCTGTCCAAGCGGATCGGGTTCCGCGTTGCTCCCGGTTTCGGCGAAAGAGTGATCTTCCGGGAACTGTTCCCGCGCGGTCTGACGCTGCTCGATCTCAAGGATGTCGGCGTGATCCAGATGAACATCTCGAACGTCGCGGCGCGTCAGGAACTGCGCGACCTGATGAAGGCGCTCACCCTGCCGGGGGTCGAGATCGACTTCTGATCACTGAAGCCGGGCGAGGCGCTGAAGGAACGGATCCTTGTCCAGCGCGTCCGTGCGGCCCCGGAAGAACATCGACCGCCCCGGAAGCTTCTTCGCTGCCGGTTCCGCGGCCTGCCTTTGCCGCCGCGCGGTGATCTTTTCAAGATCGTAGGCCTCGGCGGTCGGCATCCGCCGCACCACCCTCTTCAGTCTCAGGCTGAGATTGGTCATCACGCCAAGCTCCTCGACGGGCTGGAAGCCGGAATCGTCGTCAGGTCTCATGTCAGGCTACCTCTTGCTGCGCCACAAGGAACAGCCTGACCGTCCAATCCGGCAGCATTAGGGCGGCATCGTGACAACCGGACCCGGCCCGTCCGATCAGCCCTTGCCGATGGTCCCCAGCTGCGAAGACGCGACCGCCAGCTTCGCCACGCTCAGATCGCCGCTGGCGCGCAGCTCTGCAATCAGCCTGTCCGCGCGCTCCGCCGTCTCGGGATTATGCTCCGCCCAGCGCGTTATGCTGGCCGCGCCCGGCTTCGCGTCCTTTTCGGCAAGCGCCGCGGCGCCGATCGCGGATTGCTGCGCGCGCAGATCGGCCAGCAGACGGACCAGCGCGATCCTTTCCCAGTGATCGGCCGGCCGCACCTGCCGCGACATCGAGCGCAGCCAGTCCAGCTTGAACCGCGCGCCCGCGGCGAAATAGTTCGCCGCAACATCGGCGACGTCGCGCTTCAGTTCCGACGCGACCTCGACGATGTCGATCGCCCCGCCCAGCAGTTCGAGCGCCGCCACGGACTCGGCCAGATCCTTGGGCGCCTTGGACTTGATCAGGTCGCCGGACCTCTGGCTGAGGCGCTTCTTGGAAAAGTCGGTGATGACGTTGTCCGCGGTTTCGGCGATCTGCATGACGCCGGGCCCGTAGAACTCGATCGCCTCGGCGATGGTCCGGTCGCTGTCCACGCGCAGCAGCCGCAGGATCTGCGCCGCGTTCAGGTCCGACAGCGACAGGTGCATCTCGATCTGCACGCTGGCCGGGATCTCATTGTCCAGCGCGTTGATATCGCGCGCGATCCTGGGCAGCCCGAAGATCTCTCGGGCGATGATGAAGGCGCGGACGATCCGCGCCACGGATGCGCCGGTTTCCTCGCCAAGCCGGTTGTAAAGCGACGGGCCGACCTCGTTGACGAAGGCATTGGCCGCGACGGTCGCGATGATCTCGCGCCGCAGCCGGTGGTCGCGGACGGCGGCGGTGAACTTGTCCCGGATCGGCGTCGGCATATAGCCGATCAGCAGCCGGTCCATATAGGGATCGTCTGGCAGGTCCGAACGGACGAGTTCCGCGAAGACGTTGATCTTGGCATAGGCGACAAGTACCGCGATTTCCGGCCGCGTCAGCCCCTGCCCGGCCTTCTGCCGCTCGGCGATCTCCTCCTCGCTCGGCAGCAGTTCCACGGACCTGTCCAGCAACCCCTTCGCTTCCAGCGCGCGCATGAACCGCGCATGTTCGTCCAGCAGTCCCTTGGCCCGCGCCTCGATCAGCGAGATCGCGAGCGTCTGGTTGTAGTTGGTCTGCAGAACCAGCGCGCTGACCTCCTCGGTCATCTTCGCCAGCAGGGTGTTGCGCTGCTTCTCGGTCATGTCGCCGGCGCCGACGACCGCGCCGAGGGTGATCTTGATGTTCACCTCGTGGTCGGAGCAATCCACACCCGCCGAATTGTCCACCGCGTCGGTGTTGACCTTCACGCCGCGGCTGGACAGCTCGATCCGTGCGCGCTGCGTCACGCCAAGGTTCGCGCCCTCGCCGATCACCCGCGCGGAAACCTGCGTCGCGTCGACCCGCGTCTGGTCGTTGGACCGGTCGCCGGCATCGGCATGGGTTTCGCGAGAGGCCTTGATATAAGTCCCGATACCCCCGAACCACAACAGGTCCGCCGGCGCCTTCAGCAGCGCGTGGATCAGCTCGAACGGCGTCACCTTGTCGGCCTTGATCCCGGCCATCGCCTTGATCTCGGGCGTCAGGGTGATCGACTTGGCGGAGCGGGAAAACACCCCGCCTCCCTTCGAGATCAGCTTGGTGTCGTAATCCTGCCAGCTCGACCTCGGCAGCGCGAACAGCCGCTCGCGTTCGGCATAGGATTTTGCCGGATCCGGATCGGGGTCGATGAAGATGTCGCGGTGGTCGAAGGCGGCGATCAGCTTGATCTGCTTGCTCAACAGCATACCGTTGCCGAACACGTCGCCGGACATGTCGCCGCAGCCGATGACCGTGAAGGGCTGCGTCTGGATGTCATGCCCCAACTCTCGGAAATGCCGCTTCACCGCCTCCCATGCGCCTTTCGCGGTGATCCCCATCGCCTTGTGGTCATAGCCGTTCGACCCGCCCGACGCGAAGGCGTCACCCAGCCAGAAGCCGTAATCGGCCGCGATGCCGTTCGCGATGTCGGAAAACGTCGCCGTGCCCTTGTCGGCCGCCACGACGAGGTACGGGTCGTCGCCATCGCGGCGCACCACCGATGCGGGCGCGATCACGTCCTGCCCGTCGAGATTGTCGGTGATGTCCAGAAGGCCCGAAAGGAAGGTCTTGTAGCTGCGGATCGCCTCGGCGACGATCTCGTCCCGGCTGCCATTCGCGGGCAGCATCTTGGGCAGGAAGCCGCCTTTCGAGCCGACCGGCACGATCACCGCGTTCTTGACCTGCTGGGCCTTCACCAGCCCAAGCACCTCGGTCCGGTAATCCTCTTTCCTGTCCGACCAGCGCAGGCCGCCGCGCGCGACCGGACCGCCGCGAAGATGCACGCCCTCGACCCAGGTCGAGTAGACGAAGATCTCCCGCCACGGGCGCGGGAGCGGCAGATCGTCGAGCTTTTCGCAGTCGAACTTGAACGAGTAGTAGGCCTTGCGCTGCCCGTTCGCCTCCGGCTGGTAGTAGTTGGTGCGCAGCGTCGACAGAATGGCGTTCCGGAACCGGCGCAGGATGTGGTCGACGTCGAGGCTCGCGATCGCTTCCAGACCGCGTCTCGATCTCTTCCGAGATCTTCTTCGCCACCGCCTCGCGCCTCTCGGGTCGAGCCCGCAGGCTCGGGTCGAACAGGGTGTGGAAGAGCGCGACTAGCGCCTGTGCGGCCTCCGGGTTGTCGGCCAACGCGTCCTCCATGTAGTCGATCGAGTAGGGAATACGCACTTGGCGGAGGAAGCGGCTGTAAGCGCGGAGGAGCGCCGTGTCGCGGATCGAAAGTCCGGCGAATAGGACCAGCCGATTAAGCGGGTCGTCGTCGACCTCGCCGCTCCAGACTGCGGCGAAGGCCTCCTCCAGATTCCCGCGGAGCTCGCCGAGGTCGATCTCGCCCTCTGAGGTGGACTCCATGTAGAAGTCCTGGATCCAGATCTCGGAATCCTGCCGTGAGACCTTGTGAGGATGCTCTTCGAGGACCCGGAACCCCATATTCTCAAGAACTGGCAGACAGTCCGAGAGCGGCGCGGCGCCACCGTGGCGGTACAGTTTGAAGCGGACCGCCTGGTCCGGATCCTCGAGCCGGCGGTAGAACTTCAGACCCAGTGGCGCGGTCCTCGGTGAGGCTACTCCATCTCGTCGAGTGTCGGCGAGTCGCGGTGACGACCGGTGAACGCTTCTCGGTAGCCGGCGGGAAATCCGTGCCGATAGAGCGCGTAAAGGCTGGATTGGCTCATAGGTGCTCGCCGTGACGTTCGATCAGCAGGTCGCGCAGTGAGGTCGCCCCAGCTCCGCACAGCAGTGATGATCCGGTGCTCGATCTCGGCCGCACCTCGTGGGCGTTAACCGCGCCGCCATCGCAGGGCGATAACGAAATGCACCCGCGCCAGCGCGTAGTCGCCGAAGGACGGCGCCCAGGCCGCGACCCGACCGTACAGGGCGTCGGCGAGGATTTCCCCGATCCGCACGCGGAGCTCGGTAGTGTAGCGTTCGCGCGGCACGTAGATGGGCAGGACACGAAGCGGCCGAAGCGGTCGGCCGGATGAACAGCCGCGTGCGCGGACGCGTGGCGAGTTGCAGCACGCCCATGGCGTTCTCGAAAAGCTGGTCGTCCGTACCCTGGAACAGTCGTCGCGCGGATAGGTCTCCAGCACGTTGATCAGCGCCTTGCCATCATGACTGTCAGGGGCGAAACCGGCTCGCTCTACGATGACCGGCGGACCTTCTCGCGCAGCAGCGGTATCGACCGCGGGCTGCGGTTATAGGCCGCCGAGGTGAAATGCCCGATGAAGGCATGTTCACCGATCGCCTGCCCCTTGTCGTCGTAGTGCTTGACCCCGATCAGGTCGAAATGCGCCGTTCTGTGCACCGTCGAGCGCCGGTTCGCCTTCAGGATCAGCAGCGGTGAATCGTCGGCGACGAAGGCGTCCATCTCTGTCGACCAATGCGCGTAGTTGCCGGACGCGTCGCGCAGCACCGTGTAATCTGGGTCGCGCAGCAGTCCCAGCCCGGACCCCTCGACAACCTCGAAACTGGCCTTGCGCCCCTTCCCGACCCGGTATTCCCGGTAGCCAAGGAAGGTGAAATGGTTCTCGGCCAGCCAGTCGAGGAAGGCCACGACTTCCTTCGTCGTCCCGGCGATCCGCTTCGGGGCATCGTTCTTCAGCGTCGTGGATACCTCGTCCAGCTTCTGCAGGATCGGCTTCCAGTCGGCAACCGCGATCCGCACGTCGTCAAGAACCTGCCGCAACTCGGCTTCAAGCCTGTCCCGCGTCTCCTCGTCGCCGATCTGGTCCACCTGCGCCTGGATCACCGATTCCGGCGTCGCGTTCTTGGCGCCGGGTTCGGCCAGTCCGGTCCGCGTCCCCGACTTGTCGCGCTCGACGCTCATGATCGGGTGCAGCAGCGTGTGAATGCCCACGCTCTCGTCGGTCAGGAACGCGGTCAGCGAGTCGACCAGGAACGGCATGTCGTCGTTGAACACCTCCAGCACGCTGTGCGGCGATTCCCAACCATGTTCCGACATCCGCGGATTATAGAGCCGGAGCTTCGGGGTGCCGGGTTTGCGCTGCGCGCCGAATTTCCAAAGCGCCAGCGCCGCGCCATAGAGATCCTCCGACTCGGTTCCGATCAGCTCTTCGGGCGACGCGTTGGCGTAGATCTGATCCAGCGCCTTGCAGAAATCGGCGGCTTCGGCCTTTTGCAGGCGTTTCGCCGCGATCGCCTTCACCTCGGCCAGCTTGTCATCCAGTCGATTCTGCATTCCATGCATGAATATTCTCCGTCCTGCAGCCCCGAACCCGGTAGCGCTCTTGGTCAGCGGGATCGCCAGCCTCACCCGCAGAGTTGTCCCTATCAAGTCATAGAGCAAGGTTAATGCTGGGTCCACGTTTGCAAAAAACCGGCGGAGGTCATGTTCGGGAAAGGTGCGGCGACCGCCACCACAGACGGGACAGAAGCTCGTCTGCCATTTCGTTGGCCATGGTGTGAAATCGGAAAAACCACCATGTTCTTCGTACCGTCATGTCCGATTGACATGTGATCCGGTCACCGCACCCTCTCAACGCGAACGTCCCGGCACGGGTTCCTTGGGATCAGGCAAGCGCCGGATGCAGCACGCACCGGGCCATGAACGCGCTAGCTGTAGGTCCTGTCGGCCAGCGGCACGCTGTCCAACTCGGCCTCGAGCATGGCAAGCAGGACCGCCTCGGCGCGGTTCATCCTCCGTCTCGGATTGGTCAGCAGGTAGATATCGACCGATGGCAGCGCGTTATAGGGCGGCAATTGCCGCAAATGGCCAAGCTGCACATCCTTCTGCGCCACATGCACCGGCAGGGCGCCGATCCCGATATTGGTCAGGATCATCCGGCGCACCTCGGGCAGGCTCGACGACAGGCCCTTGAGGTCCGGCTTCAGTCCGGCCTTCTGGCGCAGCCCAGTCACGCCATATAACGGGCCGCTGACCTCATCGGTCTGAAACGATACCGCTTCCTCGTCCTGCAGGTCGGACAGCCGAATGTCCTCGCGCCCGAACAGCCGGTGCCGCGGGCCGCAATAGAATCCGAAAAACTCCCGATAGAGTATCCGCGCATCAAGCTTGACCGGCCGTTCGTGCAGCAGGCAGACCCCCAGCGTGACCCTGTTCTGCTTCAGATGGCTCACCACATCCGCGCTCGCCAGCGTCGAGATCGAATAGGTCACGCCGGGATGCCGCGCGTTGAAACGCTCCAGCACGTCGTCGAAATGCGGCGATACGACATGGCTGGCGACGGCGATGCTCACATGCCCCTTCACCTGCTCATCCAGCCCGCTCATCAGGGTCGGCAGTTGCGCGATGCTGCCGAAGATCGAGCTGCTTTCGGTGTAAAGCACCTGTCCCAGCGGCGTGACGCTGAAATGGTTGGGCGAGCGGTCGACAAGCCTGCCCCCGACCACGGCCTCCAGCCGCTTCAGCGCCGAGCTGACGGTGGGCTGCTTCAGCCCCAGGAAATCCGCCGCCGCGGTGATTCCGCCCTCATCGACAATGACCATGAATGTCCGCAGCAGATTCCAGTCCAGATTCCACGGAAATCGTTGTTCTATTGGCTTCATGATTGACCAGATCAATGTTACAGATTGCTAATATTTATTTGTCCTATGATACGGCGCTGTGCAACCATTTCCTTGTGGTCCAGCGGCACGCATGGACGGCTCGAACGCGGACAAGAACAGCGTCATAACTTCAGGGAGATACTGGGATGAGAATGACTGGAAAGATTGTGCGGCGGACGCTTCTGGCAGGCGCTCTCGCCGTGACGGGTCTCGGCTTGGCCGCTCCGGCAAGCGCCGACGAGTTGGCGGAGATCAAGGAACGCGGCGTCTTGAAGATCGCGATGAGCGGCCAGTACCCGCCGTTCAACTTCGTCAACGAACAGAACCAGGTTGTCGGCTTCGACCCCGCCATCGGCACCGAAATCGCCAAGCGCATGGGGCTTGAGGTCGAAATCATCACCACCGCATGGGACGGCATCATCGGCGGCCTGCTGGCGAACAAGTACGATGCCGTCGTCGGCTCGATGTCGATCACCGAGGAACGCGACAAGGTCATCGATTTCGTCGGCCCCTACTACAACACCAAGCGCGCGATCTTCACCAAGGCCGGCAGTGACGTCACCTCGGTCGACCAGCTTGCCGACGTCAAGGTCGGCGTGACGCTGGGGGAAACCCACGAACAATGGGCCCGCGACCAAGGCTATGACCTCAACACCTACAAGGGCCTGCCGGAACTGCTGCTGGAACTGGACAACGGCCGCGTCGAGGCGATCGTGAACGACTCGATTCCGGTGATGCTGGCGATGAAGGCCGGGCAATACGACCTTGCCATCGTCGAGGATCCCTCGGCCGAACCGATCGGCGCCGGCATCGCGATCCGCGAGAACAACCCCGATCTGGCCGCCGCCATGCAGGAGGCGCTGGATTCGATGATGGAAGACGGCACCTACCTTGCGATCGCCGAAGAATGGGTCGGCGGCGATATCCGCTAAGCCTCTGAAACCGTGGCCTGCCTGAAATGCCCGGCGGGCCACTTTCATCTTCGGAGGCGGCGATGACGACCACCTACGGTCATCTGACATGGGAAGAGGTGCGCGATGCCGACAAGGATCGCGTGGTGATCCTGAACGTCTCGGCCACCGAGGATCACGGCCCGCATATGCCGCTCGACACCGATACCGTGCTGGGCATGGCGGTGGCCGAAGGCGTGGCCAAGGCCGCCCCGGACGAGGTTTTCGTGATGCCGCCCGTCCCCTACGGCTTCAACGAGCATCACAAGGATTTTCCCGGCGTCATCTGGATCCAGCCAGAAACGCTGCTGGCCTTCGTCACCGACATCACCAAGTCGCTGGCGCATCACGGCTTCCGCCGCATCCTGCTGTTGAATTCGCATGGCTCGAACCATCCGGTTCTCGACCTCGCCGCGCGCAAGACGGTGATCGAGACCGGGATCATCTGCGTCTCGGCCTCCTACTGGAACCTGATGTCCACCCGCATCAACGAGATCCGCAAATCCGAGATCGGCGGCATCGCCCATGCCGGCGAATTCGAGGCGGCGATGTACATGCACCTGCATCCCGAGCGCGTGAATATCGACAAATCCGAAACGCAAAACCTGCACAACCCCGCCAGCAAGTTCTTCAATCTCGATCTTGCCGGTGGCGGCGGCGGCGCGATGCTGATGCGCTGGTGGTCAGAGGTGTCGCCCGACGGCACAATGGGCGACCCCACCGTCGCCGATGCCGAAACCGGCAAGCGGTTCCTTGACGCCGCGATCGAGGAAACCACCGCGCTGATCCGCGAAATCCGCGCGCTGCCCATCGTGAAACGCAAAGACCATCACTGAAACGACGACACCGGAAAGGAAAGGCAGACCTTGGACATTGACCTGATCTTGCGCGTCTACCCGTTCTTTCTTCAGGCGGCGGTCGTCACCATAGAGCTTTCGGTGCTGACCACGCTGCTGGGCCTGATCTGCGGCTCGCTCGGTGCCGCGGCACGGATGTCGCGCCATCTCATCCTGCGGGCCATCGGCGCCACCTATGTCAGCCTGTTCCGCGGCACGCCGGCTCTGATCCAGCTTTTCATCCTCTATTTCGGCGGCCCCCAGATCGGCATCCAGCTTGACCCGTTCGAGGCCGGGGTGATCGGCCTTGGCGTCAATATCGGCGCCTACATGACAGAGACCATCCGCGGCGCGATCCAGTCGGTGGACAAGGGCCAGACCGAAGCCGCCCGCACCCTGGGGATGAGCCGCTGGGAGACGATGCGCAAGGTCGTGCTGCCGCAGGCGATGCGGCTGATGATCCGCCCGCTCGGCGTCAACATCAACGCGCTGATCAAGGGCACGGCGCTCGTCGCGGCGATCTCGGTCGTCGAACTGACCTATACCGCGCAGCGCTATATCGGCTCGACCTACAAGCCGTTCGAGATGTTCCTGCTCTCGGGCGCGCTTTACATGATCATCATCTACGTCACCGGTCAGGGCATCGCCTGGCTCGACCGCCGGGCGCGCATCACATGACCGCGCAGCCGCAATCAGGAGGCCGCCATGGGTCTTGATTTCACCGTGGTGCCCAGCTACTTCGGCGTGCTTTTGCTGGGCGCGGGCTGGACCATCGCGATCACCATCGGTGCGGCGCTGCTCAGCTTCTTCGGCGGCATCCTCTTCGCCGTGATTGCCCTTTACGGCCATTGGGCGATCCGGCTGCCGTTCCGCCTGTTCGCGTGGCTCTTCATGGGCACGCCGCTGCTGCTGCAGCTTTTCCTGATCTATTTCGGCCTCATTCAGATCGGCATTGACCTGCCCGCCTTCGTCGCCGGGGTGATCGGGCTTGGCCTGCATTTCGCGGTCTACAATTCGGAACTGATCCAGGCGTCGATCCTCGCCGTCGACAAGGGCCAGTACGAAGGCGCCCGCACCCTTGGCCTGTCGTGCGGCCAGACGCTGCGCCGCGTGGTCATCCCGCAAGCCGTCCGCGCGGTGATCCCGCCGATGGGCAACCTGATGATCGCGCTTCTGAAGGACTCGGCGCTCGTCTCTGTGATCGGCGTGATGGAACTGACCCTCGCCGCGCAGCAGGCGATCAGCCGCACCTACCGCCCGTTCGAATTCTACCTCGCCGCGGCGGCCTGCTACTACGTCGTCAACCTTGGCCTCGAAGCCGGATTGCGCCGACTTGAACGGCGCATCCAGGCCTCGCGCTAGCCATATCCCGGAGCCCCAGATGCCCGACGCCCCGTTCATCGACATCCGCCACGCCGCCAAGAGCTTCGGCGCGCTAGAGGTCCTCAAGGACATCAGCCTGCAAGTCCAGAAAGGCCAGATCGTGGCGATCATCGGCCCGTCCGGGTCCGGCAAATCCACGCTGCTGCGCGCGATCAACGAACTGGACCCGCTGACCTCGGGCGAGGTCTGGCTGGAAGGCGTCCAGATCAACAAGAAGCTGCCGCATCGCCAATATGAGAAACACGTCAACCAGGTGCGCCAGGACATCGGCATGGTGTTCCAGCATTTCAACCTGTTCCCGCACCTGACCGTGCGCGGCAACATCACGTTGGCCCCGAAGATGCTGAAGGGCCTGTCGACCGAAGACGCCAACAAGCTGGCAGAGGAACAGCTGGCCAAGGTCGGCCTGTCGGAAAAGATCGACGAATACCCCTCGCGGCTGTCCGGTGGCCAGAAGCAGCGCGTCGCCATCGCCCGCGCGCTGGCGATGAAGCCCAAGGTCATGCTGTTCGACGAGGCGACATCGGCGCTCGACCCCGAACTGGTCGAGGAGGTGAACCTCGTGATGAAGCAACTCGCCGAGGAACACATGACGATGATCATCGTCACCCACGAGATGGATTTCGCCGCCTCGGTCTGCGACCGCGTGCTGTTCATGGATCAGGGCGTGGTGGTCGAGGAAGGCCCGCCCGGCATCCTGTTCCAGAACCCGAAACACGAACGCACCCGCAATTTCCTGCGCAAGCATCTCAGCCGCGCCAACGGCAAGGCCTGAACGCCAGCCCGCCTGAAAGACCCGATGTCGAACCTGTTCTATCAGTCCAAGTCCACGCGCCCGCTGCTCGACCGGGCCGAGGGCATCTATATGTGGGATACATCCGGCAAACGTTATATTGACGGGTCGTCCGGCGCGATGGTCAGCAATATCGGCCATTCCAATCCCGCCGTGCTCGACGCGATGCGCAAGCAGATGGAAAAGTCGACCTTCGGCTACCGGCTGCATTTCCAGACCAGCAGCTCGGAAGAACTGGCGCGCAAGACCGCGGCACTCGCCCCCGACGAGCTGAACAAGGTGTTCTTCGTCTCCGGCGGGTCCGAGGCCGTCGAAAGCACGCTGAAACTGGCGCGCCAATATGCCCTGACCCAAGGCCAGCCGCAGCGCTACAAGGTGATCTCGCGCTATCCCAGCTATCACGGCTGTACCCTGGGCGCGCTGGCGATCACCGGCTACACGCCGATGTCCGCGCCCTTCGATCCGATGATGCGCGCGATGCCGAAAATTCCCGCGCCCCGCGCCTATCTCGACGGTCTCGATGCCGACGATCCGGCGACCGGCCTGCACTATGCCGACATGCTGGAACACCAGATCCTGCAGGAAGGCCCGGAAACCGTCCTGGCCTTCATCGTGGAGCCGATCGGCGGAGCTTCAACCGGTGCCTTGGTATCGCCTGCCGGCTACCTGAAGCGCATCCGCGAAATCTGCACCCGCTACGGCGTGCTGCTGATCCATGACGAGGTGATGACCGGCGGCGGACGCACCGGGCGCTTCTTCGGCGCAGAGCATTGGGAGGTGTCGCCCGACCTCATCGCCCTCTCCAAAGGGTTCGGCGGCGGCTATGTGCCGCTCGGCGCGATGGTGGCGCGCGACGATATCGTGTCGGCGGTGATGGAGGCCGGCGGCTTCATCCACGGCTTCACCTATGCGGGCAATCCGCTGGCCTGCGCCGCCGGATGCGCCGTGCTGGACCAGATCGAAGAACACGGCCTCATCGGAAATTCCGCCCGCATGGGCGCGGCGCTGCAGGAGCGTCTGACCGGCCTGATGCAGCGGTACCCCCTGATCGGCGACGTGCGCGGCAAGGGCCTGCTGATGGCGTTCGAGCTGATGGCCGACCGCGCCACCAAGGCGCCGCTGCCGAAGGCGCTGAACGCGCATGCGCGGCTGGTCGATATCGCCTATGAAAACGGCCTGATCATCTATTCCCGTCGCACCCGCGGCGGGATCTCGGGCGATCACTTCCTGGTCTGCCCGCCGATGATCGTCGAAGAAGCCCAGCTTGACGAGATAACCGAAATTCTTGACCGCAGCCTCGCGCAATACATGGCAGAGATCCCCGACCTGCCCGGCGCAACCTAGAAAGGCGGCAGCCATGTCCAAGATCATCATCACCTGCGCCATCACCGGGTCGATCCACACGCCGTCGATGTCACCGCACCTGCCGATCACGGCGGATGAGATCACCGAACAGTCGATCGGCGCGGCCGAGGCCGGGGCCGCGATCCTGCACCTGCACGCCCGCGACCCGAAGACCGGCCGTCCGTCTGCCGACCCGCAGCATTTCATGGCCTTCCTGCCGCGCATCAAGCAGCAGAGCGACGCGGTGCTGAACATCTCCACCGGCGGCAGCGCGGTCATGACGCTCGACCAGCGCCTCGCCGCCCCCAAGCTGACCGAGCCGGAAATGTGCTCGCTCAACATGGGCACGATGAATTTCGCGCTCTATCCGGCGGCGGACCGCATCACCGACTGGAAGCACGATTGGGAGAAACCGTTTCTCGAAGGCTCCGACGATCTGGTCTTCAAGAACACGCCGCGCGACATGGCCAACATCCTGCAAGAGATGGGCGACAAGCGCGGCGCCCGGTTCGAGTTCGAATGCTACGATGTCAGCCATCTCTACATGCTGCGTCACTTCATGGATCGCGGGCTGGTCGCTGCGCCGCTGTTCATCCAGTTCGTCTTCGGCGTCCTCGGCGGCATCGGTCCCGACCCCGAGAACCTGACCCATATGAAGCTGATCGCCGACAAGCTCTTTGGCGATGACTACAACTTCTCGGTGCTGGCCGCAGGCCGCCACCAGATGCCGCTGATCACCATGTCGGCGATCCTCGGCGGACATGTCCGCGTCGGGCTGGAAGACAGCCTGATGATCTCGCGCGGCACGCTCGCCCGGTCGAACGCCGAACAGGTCGCCAAGATCCGCCGCATCGTGGAAGAGCTGGGCCGCAGCCCGGCGACACCGGCCGAGGCGCGCGACATGCTGCACCTCAAGGGCGGCGAGCGGACCGCGATCTGACCCGATGCAGGACATCGACATCCGCCCCGTCAGCCGCGCCGATCTGCCGCTGTTGCACGACGCGTTGCAGCAGCTTTCGGCTACGCTGGGCGACCGCCACGCCGCCGGTCTGGCGGCGCTCGAACAGGCGGGCTTCGGCCCGCATCCCGCCTACCGGGCGCTGCTGGCGGTGCAGGCGAACCGGCCGGTGGGCGCGCTGCTCTGCTCCGCGCTGTTTTCCACAACCCGTGGCGGCGGCGGTCTTTACGTCTCCGACCTCTGGGTGGCGCCGGACTGCCGCGGGCGCGGCCTCGGCCGGGCGTTGCTCGCCCGCGCCGTCGCCCAGGCACAGGCCACGTCCGGCGCGCATTTCGTCAAGCTCGCCGTCTACGACGACAACCCGCAGGCGCGCCGCGCCTACCAGCGCCTCGGCTTTGCCGCGCAACCCACCGAAACCAGCATGATCCTGCACGGCCCCGCGCTGGACAGCCTGAAAGGGACGACATGAAAGCGATATTCGACGACCGCCAATGGAACCACCGGCCCGGCCACTTCATGGCCAACGGCACGATCCTGCCCAACCCCGAACAGCCGGAACGGATCGACAGGCTGCTGGCCGGCGCCAAGGCCGCGGGATGCACCGTTCAGGCCCCGAAGGATGCCGGGCTCGGCCCGATCGCGGCGCTGCATTCGCCCGAATACCTGACCTTTCTCGAAAACATCTACGCCCGCTGGGAACGCATCGACGGCGCGGGCAAAGAGGTGATCCCCAACATCCATCCCGCCAACCGCACCGACAGCTACCCGAAATCCGCCATCGGTCAGGCCGGGTATCACCAGGCCGACACCGCCTGCCCGATCGCCGCCGGCACCTGGGAGGCCGCCTACTGGTCCGCGCAATCGGCGATCACCGGCGCCGACCTGCTGCTTGAAGGCGAACGGTCCGCCTATGCGCTGTCCCGCCCGCCGGGCCATCACGCCTTCGGCGATCTGGCGGGCGGCTTCTGTTTCCTGAACAATTCCGGCATCGCCGCCGAGCGCCTGCTTGCCGCCGGCCTGCGCCCCGCGATCCTCGATGTCGACGTGCATCACGGCAACGGCACGCAGGGCATCTTCTATCACCGCCGCGACGTGCTGACCGTCTCGATCCACGCCGACCCGGCGCGGTTCTATCCGTTCTTCTGGGGCCATGCCCACGAGCGCGGCACCGGCGAGGGGCTCGGCTACAACCTCAACCTGCCGCTACCGCGCGGCACCAATGACGAAGACTACCTCGCCACCCTCGATACCGCCCTCGGGCGCATCTCCCGGTTCGGCGCGGATGCGGTGGTCGTCGGCCTCGGGCTCGACGCCTTTGTCGGCGATCCGTTCCAGGGGCTGGCGGTGACGACCGAAGGCTTCGCGCATATCGGAAAAGCGATCGCCAAGCTCGGCCTGCCCTGCCTGATCGTGCAGGAGGGCGGCTATATCTGCGACGAACTGGGCGACAACCTGACCTCCGCCCTCGGCGGCTTCATGGACACGGCAGGGTAGACGCCCGCCTCGCGCCGGAAGCCTGCGCAAGGCGGGACGCGGAATGCCGGGACGGTCAGGATGCTTTCGGCCAGACGAATGCCGGTTGCAGCGCGGCCTCTACCGGGCGGCCGTCACTCGGTTTCGGCACCCCGGTCGCCGGATCGTAGAAGGCATGATAGGTGGGGTCCGGAAATGCCTTGGTGTCGAAGCCCATCAGGTTCGGAACGATCGCCCGGATCCGGTGCTGGTTGTCGTCGACCATGATCGGCGCGCCGCATTCCGCGCAGGTGCAAAGCTCCAGCGGGCCATCCGGGTTCTTGGTGTTGAACGGCTGGCGCTTCAGCTTGTCGGGATGATCGACCTTGATGTCATCGTGCTTGAAGAACGCCACATGCGTGGTCGGCTGCCCGGTGACGGCCTTGCAGACCGAGCAATGGCAGGTATGGTTGTCGATCGGCTCGTGAACCGCCTTGGTATGGATATGCTCGCAGCCGCCCTTGAGTGTGTCAGTCATGATACCCCCCGTGATGGTCGCATTGGCGCGACGCGGGCACTCTAGCAAAATTCGCGACGAAAAGCGCGATGAACCGCATTGGCGGCGGGCCTGCCACCGCACCGGAAAACGCCCCCGGAAACCCGTGGCGCCGGTCGCCTCTCGGCCCCGGATCGGCTTCGGGACGATGTGATATGCTGACGCCATCCAAGCACGACCGCTTGCGGCTTCGGCAAGCCTGTTCTGGAAGAGTTGAC
Organism: uncultured Alphaproteobacteria bacterium; assembly: GCA_942492375.1. Taxonomy (GTDB): domain Bacteria; phylum Pseudomonadota; class Alphaproteobacteria; order Rhodobacterales; family Rhodobacteraceae; genus JAHEAO01. The sequence goes on along the minus strand of CALOEL010000014.1, from coordinate 610,977 downwards.
TATGGCGATCTTCTTCACAATTGTTCCCGGTGGAGGACTATAGCGCTGTGAGTTTCGACGTTGCCTTCTGGCGTTACAGTGAAACGCTTGCACATGACCACGCTGCGGTTCATGCATTGTTGGTAAGCGGCAGCAAGGTGGACGGCCTCGCCGCGCTTGATTCCGACGCCATGATTGCCTGTCTGGCAGAGCTTTTGTCCGCGTGGGAACGTATTGATGAGCAAACATGGGAGAAGCCCAAGCAGTATCTCCAAGCTTGGCCCTCTTCTCAGCACCTGTCGATAAATATGAGCTTCGGGGCTGCGCGGCCTGTTCTTCTGAGGATCACAACACCGATGCGTCGATTTGGGTGCGGCCTATGGAACCCGCAGATAAGCCGACGCTTGCCCGGCTATGGCGAAGCTGGAGCGAAGAACGAAAAGTAAGTTGGCCCGATCTGTGTGCTAGGTTCCGGCGGCCGGAGGTCAACGCGCCATGGCGGCCAATGTGCGCTAGGTCCGCGGAGCGGACATTCTTAAGATCAAGTTTTTGGCACAGCCGGGCGGATCGGCTGGCAGAGACCGCACAACAAAAAACGCCCCGGTTTCCCGAGGCGTTGTCATCCCCGCGAAAGCGGGGATCTCTGTCCAAATGGCGCGCCTGGTGGTGAAAGGCCCCCGCTTCCGCGGGGGTGACAATTCAGCCGCGCTCTTCCACGATCTGCACCAGATGCGGGATCGAGTTGACCATGCCGCGGACCGAGGGCGTATCCTCCAGTTCGCGGGTGCGGTGCATCTTGTTCAGGCCCAGGCCCTTCAGCGTGGCGCGCTGGATGGCGGGGCGGCGGATCGGCGAGCCGATCTGCTTCACGACGATGGTTTTCTTGGCCATGTTCCCGTTTCCTTACGCTTCAACCGTAGCTTCGGCTTCGTTGACGTTATGCGCGGCCTCGGCGTCGTCCTTGCGCAGGATGTCGGCCACCTTCTTGCCGCGGCGCTGCGCGACCGAACGGGGGCTCGATTCCTTCTTCAGACCGTCCATCGTGGCGCGGATCATGTTGTAGGGGTTCTGGCTGCCCAGCGACTTGGCGACAACGTCCTGCACGCCGAGCATCTCGAAGATGGCGCGCATCGGGCCACCGGCGATGATGCCGGTACCGGCAGGTGCCTGACGCATCACGACCCGGCCGGCGCCGTGGCGGCCGTCGATGTCGTGGTGCAGGGTGCGGCCTTCGCGCAGCTGGACGCGGATCATGCCGCGCTTGGCCTGCTCGGTCGCCTTGCGGATCGCCTCGGGAACTTCCTTGGCCTTGCCCTTGCCAAAGCCGACGCGGCCCTTCTGGTCGCCGACGACGACGAGCGCTGCGAAACCGAAGCGCTTGCCGCCCTTGACGGTCTTCGACACGCGGTTGATCGCTACGAGACGATCGGCGAATTCGGGGGTCTCATCGCGGTCGCGACGGCCGCCCCTCTGATGTGGTTCTCTTGCCATTATCGTCTCCTTAGAACTTCAGGCCGCCTTCACGCGCGGCGTCGGCCAGGGCCTTGACGCTGCCGTGAAAGAGGAAGCCGCCGCGATCGAAATAGCATTCCGTCACCTTGGCATTCTTCGCGCGTTCCGCAATCGCCGCACCGATCTTGGCAGCGGCCTCGACGTTGTTCTTGCCGACGACGCCCAGATCCTTTTCCAGCGTGGAAGCGGAGGCGAGCGTGACGCCGTTCACATCGTCGATCAGCTGAACGCTGATGTTCTTGTTCGAGCGGTGGACCGACAGGCGCGCGCGCCCGTCCGCCATCTTCCGCAATTTGTTCCGGACGCGCAGGCGGCGCTTCAAGAACAGGTCTCGTTTGCTGTTTGCCATTTTTGCGTTCCTTACTTCTTCTTGCCTTCCTTGCGGAAGATGTATTCGTCCTTGTACTTGATGCCCTTGCCCTTGTAGGGCTCGGGCTTGCGCCATTCGCGGATATTCGCCGCGACCTGGCCCACAAGCTGCTGGTCGATACCTTCCACGACAACCTCGGTCTGCTTCGGGGCGGTCACGGTGACGCCCTCCGGCACTTCGAAATTCACTTCGTGGCTGTAGCCCAGCGACAGCTTCAGGGTCGTGCCCTGCATCTGCGCGCGAAAGCCGACGCCGGAAATTTCGAGCTCCTTCTTGAAGCCCTCGGAAACGCCGGTGACAAGGTTGTCGACCATCGAGCGGGACATGCCCCATTGCTGCAGCGCGCGCTTCGACTTGCCGCGCGGGCTGACGGTGATGACGTTGTCCTCGTGCTTGATCGTGACATCGTCGGTTGCGGTGAAGCTGCGGGTGCCTTTCGGCCCCTTCACTTCGACGGTCTGGCCGGAGACGGTGGCGGTAACCCCCGACGGCAGCTCGACCGGTTTCTTACCAATGCGAGACATTGCCTTCCTCCTTAGAAGATCGTGCAGAGCACTTCGCCGCCGACATTGGCTGCGCGTGCGCTTGCATCCGACATGACGCCCTTCGGCGTCGAGACGATCGACACACCCAGGCCCTGACGGACCGAGGGGATGTCCTTGACGCCCATATAGACGCGGCGACCGGGCTTCGAGACCCGCTTCAGCTCGCGAATGACAGGGCTGCCTTCGTAGTATTTCAGGCTGATTTCGAACGCCGGATGGCCATCGGCCCCGGTCGTCTTCTCATAGCCGCGAATGTAGCCTTCGTCGGCCAGCACATCCAGCACCCAGCCGCGCAGCTTCGAGGCCGGCGTCGAGGTGGTGGACTTGCCGCGCAGTTGCGCGTTGCGGATCCGGGTGAGCATGTCGGCGATAGGATCGTTCATCTCAATGCCCTCCTTACCAGCTGGATTTCACAAGGCCGGGGATCTGTCCGGCAGAGCCGAGATCCCGCAGCGCGATCCGCGACACGCCCAGCTTACGGTAGTAAGCATGCGGACGACCGGTCAGCTTGCACCGGTTGTGCAGCCGGGTCGCCGACGAGTTGCGCGGCAGCTTGGCAAGCTTCAGCGAAGCGCGGAACCGCTCTTCCATCGGCTTGGATTCGTCGTTCACGATTTCCTTCAGCGCGGCGCGCTTGGCGGCATATTGCTCGACCATGCGCTGGCGCTTCTTTTCGCGTTCGATCATGGATTTCTTAGCCATATCTCTAACTTCCTTCCGCGATCAGCTGTTGAAGGGCATGTTGAATTGCTTCAACAGCGCCTTCGCTTCCGCGTCCGACTTCGCGGTGGTGCAGATGATGATGTCCATTCCCCAGACCTCGTCGACCTTGTCGAAGTTGATCTCGGGGAACACGATGTGCTCTTTCAGGCCCAGCGCATAGTTGCCGCGGCCGTCGAACGACTTGCCCGAAACGCCGCGAAAGTCGCGGATACGGGGCATGGCGACAGTGATCAGGCGATCCAGGAATTCGTACATCCGGTCGCCGCGCAGCGTGACCTTCGCACCCAGCGGCATATCCTCGCGCACCCGGAAGCCGGCGATCGACTTCTTGGCGATGGTGGTGACGGCCTGCTGACCCGCGATGGTCGAAAGATCGGCCTGCGCCGATTTCGCCTTCTTGGTGTCGCGCACCGCTTCGGCGCCACAGCCGATGTTCAGCACGATCTTGTCCAGACGCGGGATCATCATGTCGTTCTTGAAGCCGAACTCTTCTTTCAGAGCCGGCCGCGCGACGTCGCGGTAATGCGTCTTCAGACGCGGCGTGTAAGTGGCTTGGTCCAGCATCAGATGGCCTCCCCGGTTGTCTTGGCGAAACGCACCTTCTTGTCCCCGTCCATGCGGAACCCGACGCGGGTCGGTTTGCCCTTGCCATCGAGCAGGGCGAGGTTCGACAGGTCGATCGGCACCGCGGTCGGCACCCGGCCGCCCTGGCTGTTCTGGGTCTGTTTGGTGTGACGGATGGCGATATTCACGCCCTCGACGACGGCCTTGCCCTTGGACGGCATGATCGAGGTGATTTCACCCTGCGATCCCTTGTCCTTGCCGGCCAGCACGACGACCTTGTCACCTTTGCGAAGCTTGGCAGCCATTACAGCACCTCCGGAGCAAGCGAGATGATCTTCATGAAGTTCTTCGCCCGCAGCTCACGCACCACCGGCCCGAAGATCCGGGTGCCGATCGGCTCGTTGGCATTGTTGAGGATGACGGCGGCGTTCCGGTCGAACCGGATCGTGGTGCCATCGTCGCGGCGGACTTCCTTGGCGGTGCGAACGACGACGGCCTTGCGGACATCGCCCTTCTTCACGCGGCCACGCGGAATGGCTTCCTTCACCGACACCACGATGATGTCGCCAACACTGGCGTAACGGCGATGGGAACCACCCAGGACCTTGATGCACTGAACCCGGCGCGCGCCGGAGTTGTCAGCAACATCCAGATTGGTCTGCATCTGGATCATTTGGTTTCTCCCGACCTATGGGGTAACGACCCCAGGGTTTCGATCAAACCGGAAAGCTACCGCTTAGTTCGCGATAACCTCCCAGCGTTTGGTTTTCGATTTCGGCGCACATTCCTGGATGCGGACGGTGTCGCCGACGTTGAAAGCGTTGGTCTCGTCGTGGGCCCGGTACTTCTTGGACTTGCGGACGGTCTTGTGCAGCAGCGGGTGCTTGAAGCGGCGCTCGACGGACACGGTGACGGTCTGTTCGTTGGCGTTCGAGGTCACGGTGCCTTGCAGGATACGTTTGGGCATCTATCAGGCTCCCTTGACTGCGGCCGCTTCAGCGGCTTTCTGGTTCAGCACCGTGTTCACGCGGGCAACGTCACGACGGACGGAGCGCATGCGGGCGGTGTTCTCGAGCTGGCCGGTGGCCTGCTGGAAGCGCAGGTTGAAGGCCTCTTTCTTCAGCGCCAGCAGCTGATCGCGCAGCTGGTCCGGCGTCTTGTCTTTGAGTTCCTGAGCGTTCATGGCCCAAATCTTCCTTTCAACATCACCGGAAGGCCCCCGAAGGGTCACCCTGATTCCGGTGGAGGTCAGTGATGAAGGCTGCCCAATACAGGGGCGCGCGCGGCATGGCAACCCCTTTGCGGATAAATCTCCGGCAAGCCGCGCAGCCTGCCCGATCGGCCGCCCCGTGCCCCCGCTCTCCGTCCTGTCATTCCCGCGAAAGCGGGAACCTCCCGCCACCGGCACACCAGAGGGCAGCGCCCGCCCGCGGGCGGGCGCCTCAACCCTCCGAGGTCATCACTTTATGGCCCCGTCCCGTCCAACATCCGTTCGTCACGCAACGGCATAGAAGCGCCCGCCCATGGGGCGGTCGGGCGCTGCCCGGCGGCACTGCGTGCCTTGATTCCGGGCTTGGACTCCGTTCCCAATGTCATGCAATCAACATTGATTTTGAGAACCCTTGGATTCTCAATCGGTCGCCTTCTCTCATTACTTTGAGAAGGCGGTCTTTTTCAGCGATGAAGGGATATTTGTCCTCAAAGTCACGAAACCTATCATTAGACAAAACGACCGCCCCATGCTCGTCAGCAAACAGGAGTATCCATTCATCTGCAAGCGAACCGCCCGGAACAATTGATACTACCCCTTCCGAGATACCGAGCATTTCGGCCAAATCCGCACTCCCAAGGTGGTTCTTTCCCCCAGATATCAACATTCCGATGTTGGCATCAAAGTAGACTCGCACGTTGTCTCCGCGGCTCAACAGGAAACAAGCTAATGATCTGACCGCAGCTAGGTCCAGCTCTCCCCCATCGAGTCTTGCAATGTTGTTGCCATCAATCACGAAACAACGACCAACCTCTTCGCCATCAATTATATCCTGTCCGCCGATCTTCGAATGGGCAGGCATCTTGAGAGGCTCTATCGACTGGACGGATTCGCCAAAAACGATCGCAACTACAAGCCAGACGACAGGGCCAATCATCGCTGGAATCAATAGCTGCTTCGCACCGATCTGTTCAGATGCAAATATCTCGCTGCCGAAAACGAGAGCGACGAGCACTACAAAGGCGGTGGAAATACCTGCGGCTACTTTTTCGGTAACTGCATGCTTCTGCATTGATCGCGCCACAGTGCCATTTGGACGAAGTCGAACGGCAATTCGCATTGGCAACCAACCGAACCCAACTACTGTTCCGATCAATAGAGAAACCGCTTCAATGCCGGTCATGATGTTGGCCCCTGAGACAGTCGTCAGCATGCGATACAATCTGTCTCCGCTCACAGCAACCGTAGCCTGGGTTTCCAACCCACCATCTCCGTGAGGTTCGTCGCAACGGCGGATTCAAACATGCCACGACCGCTTGTGCGCGACGACAGGCGACGCGTCGAATAACACAATCTCGTCCAACCCCCCTCACAAGATCGTCCCAAACTTCCCCTTTGCTGCTCGACGACGAATCTTTTTCCGAATTTCTTGAGTTGTGGGGTGCAATGATCAAAGCGCTGTTTCGCCTGTTCTTTGGGTCCGCCCACCATAAAGTCAGGATTGTCGAAATCCACAAGCGGGTTCACGACCGACCCCATGTTCCCCGCAGGCGTTCGCCTTGGGAGCAGACGCCATTAAGAACTCCGACATCGCAGACCCTAAAGGGCAAGTGCTATGTGATTGATGGCGACACAATCGTCATAAGCAGCACCAAGATCAGGCTCGCCGGAATTGACGCTCCCGAACTGGAGCATCCTTGGGGCAAGAAGGCCAAGTTCGCAATGATCAGTCTGTGCAAAGGCAAGGTCATTACGGCAGAAATCAGGGAAGAGGTGTCATACGATCGGATCGTGGCAAAGTGCCTGCTGCCTGACGGAACCGACATCGCAGCGGAACTTGTGAAACAAGGGTTGGCACTCGATTGGCCGAAGTTCTCTGGGGGCGAATACCGCCACCTCGAACCGCAAGGCGTCAGAAAGAAGCTATGGCGCTGCGCGGCCAAGCATCAGGGCCGTTTGAAAGCCATCGAGGCGAGAGATTAGGTGCGGCCACAGTAGGGTGGGTTTCCAACCCACCATCCGCGAGGCGGTTCTCCCCACCCCTTGTGTCAATCCCCACCGAACGCCACCTCGAATCCGTTAACAAATCCCCAACGGAACTTCCCAACCCATTGATTTAAAAAGAAATCCTCTTCCGTCCACATGTGGACACCCAGCAAAGCGAAAGGGCGAGGAAATCCCCGCCCTTCTCTATTCTCAACCGGGATGCGGCCCGCAGGTTTTCTCCGAAAACCCGCTATACCGCCCTCGGCGACCTTCGGTCGCCGGTTACCAATCCTCGCGAACGATCGTGCGGGTCTTGATCGGCAGCTTCATCGCCGCCAGCCGCAGGGCCTCGCGGGCGACGGTTTCCGATACCCCGTCGATCTCGAACATGATCCGGCCCGGCTTCACTTTCGCCGCCCAGAAATCCACGGAACCCTTACCCTTACCCATCCGAACCTCGGTGGGTTTCGAGGTGACCGGCGTATCCGGGAAGATCCGGATCCAGACCGAGCCCTGCCGCTTCATGTGACGCGTCAGCGCCCGCCGGGCGGCCTCGATCTGCCGGGCGGTGATCCGCTCGGGCTCCGTCGCTTTCAGCCCGTAGGTGCCGAAGGCGATTTCAAACCCGCCCTTGGCTTCGCCGTGAATCCGGCCCTTGTGCTGTTTGCGGAATTTGGTGCGCTTTGGTTGCAGCATCTTCTTCTCTCCTTACCGGCGGCCGCCGGGACCACGCGGCTGCGAGCCACGCGGTGCGGGACCATCCTGGAGTTCCTGCTGGCGACGGTCACGGGCAGCGGGGTCGTGCTCCATGATCTCGCCTTTGAAAATCCAGACTTTGACGCCGATGATCCCGTATGCGGTCTGGGCCTCGGCCAGGGCATAGTCGATATCGGCGCGCAGGGTGTGCAGCGGCACGCGACCTTCGCGGTACCATTCGGTCCGCGCGATCTCGGCGCCGCCCAGACGGCCGGCGACGTTGACGCGGATACCCAAGGCACCCATGCGCATCGCGTTCTGAACGGCGCGCTTCATCGCGCGGCGGAACGACACGCGGCGCTCCAGCTGCTGGGTGATCGACTCGGCGACCAGCTGCGCGTCAAGCTCGGGCTTGCGAACCTCGACGATGTTCAGATGCAGCTCGCTGTCGGTCATGTTCGCCAGCTTCTTGCGCAGCGTCTCGATATCCGCGCCTTTCTTGCCGATGATGACACCCGGACGCGCGGTGTGGACCGTCACCCGGCACTTCTTGTGCGGCCGTTCGATGATGACCTTGGATACGCCGGCCTGCTTGCACTCTTCCTTGATGAAGTCGCGCATCTTGATGTCTTCAAGAAGCAGGTTGCCGTAATCCTTGGTGTCGGCATACCAGCGGCTGTCCCAGGTGCGGTTGACCTGAAGGCGCATGCCGATCGGATTGACCTTGTGACCCATTACGCTTGCTCCTCTACCTGGCGCACCTTGATGGTGAGTTCCGAGAACGGTTTGACGATCTTGCCGAACCGGCCACGGGCACGCGGACGACCGCGCTTCATGACCAAGTTCTTGCCGACATAGGCTTCGGCGACGACCAGTTCATCGACGTCCAGGTTGTGGTTGTTCTCTGCGTTCGCGATCGCGGACTGAAGGCATTTCTTCACATCCTCGGCGATCCGCTTTTTCGAGAAGGTCAGGTCCGTCAGGGCCTTGTCGACCTTCTTGCCGCGGATCAACTGCGCGACGAGGTTCAGTTTCTGCGGGCTGGTGCGAAGCATCTTGGACTTTGCCATCGCTTCGTTGTCGGCCACGCGGCGGGGATTCTTATCCTTGCTCATGGCTTACTTCCGCTTCGCTTTTTTGTCGGCGGCATGACCGTGATAGGTCCGCGTCGGCGAATACTCACCGAACTTCTGACCGATCATGTCTTCGCTGACGTTGACTGGGATGTGTTTCTTGCCGTTGTAGACGCCGAACGTCAGGCCGACAAATTGCGGCAGGATCGTCGAGCGGCGCGACCAGATCTTGATGACTTCGTTGCGGCCCGATTCCTTGGATTTCTCGGCCTTCTTCAGGACGTAGGAATCGACAAAGGGGCCTTTCCAGACAGAACGCGACATGATTAGCGGCCCTTCCTTGCGTTGCGCAAGCGGATAATCAGCTTGCTGGACGCCTTGTTGCGGTTACGGGTCTTGGCCCCCTTGGTGGGCTTGCCCCACGGGGTCACCGGATGACGGCCCCCCGAGGTGCGGCCCTCACCACCACCGTGCGGGTGGTCGATCGGGTTCATCGCGACGCCACGAACTGCGGGACGATGGCCAAAGTGTCGGTTGCGGCCGGCCTTGCCGAGGTTCTGGTTCGAGTTGTCGGGGTTCGACACGGCGCCGATGGTGGCCATGCATTCCTGACGGACCATCCGCAGTTCGCCCGAGGAAAGGCGGATCTGCGCGTAGCCACCGTCGCGACCGACGAACTGGGCATAGGTGCCGGCAGCGCGGGCGATCTGGCCGCCTTTGCCCTGCTTCAGCTCGATATTGTGGACGATCGTGCCGATCGGCATACCCGAGAACGGCATCGCGTTGCCCGGCTTCACGTCGACCTTTGAACCGGCGACGATCTTGTCGCCAACGCCAAGGCGCTGGGGGGCAAGGATGTAGGCCTGTTCGCCGTCGTCATACTTGACGAGCGCGATGAAGGCGGTCCGGTTCGGGTCATACTCGATCCGTTCCACGGTTGCTGTGACGTCAAACTTGTTCCGCTTGAAGTCCACCACGCGGTAAAGGCGTTTTGCGCCTCCACCACGGCGACGCATCGTGATCCGTCCGGTATTGTTCCGTCCGCCATTCTTGGTCAGACCCTCGGTGAGGGCTTTGACCGGGCGGCCTTTCCAAAGCTCCGAACGGTCGATCAGCACCAGCCCACGCTGGCCTGGCGTCGTCGGCTTGTACGACTTGAGTGCCATGCTTTCTGTCTTCCGTTAGCTTTGGGTCGTTAGACCCGGGTTAAAATAGTGTCGGCCCCCGCATGGGGGGCCGAGGATTCGGCGCGTTCTATCAGAGGCCCGTAGAGACGTCGATAGTATTGCCCTCTTCCAGCGTTACATAGGCTTTCTTGACATCCTTGCGGACGCCCGGCTTGCCCCGGAAACGCTTGGTCTTGCCTTTGGTGATCGACGTGTTGACCGCTTTCACCTTCACACCAAAGAGGCTTTCGACAGCTTCCTTGATCTGCGGCTTGTTGGCGTCGATCGCCACTTCGAAGACGACACCATTGGACTCGGAGGTCATGGTCGCCTTTTCGGTGATGATCGGCTTGCGGATCACATCGTAATGTTCTGGCTTCGCGCTCATTTCAGTCGAGCCTCCAGTGCTTCGATACCCGACTTGGTGATCACGAGCGTGTCACGCTTGAGGATATCATAGACGTTGGCACCCATGGTCGGCAGGATGTCCAGGCCTTGGATGTTGGCGGCGGCGCGGGCGAAGTTCTCGTTCACTTCTGCGCCGTCGATGATCAGCACGCGCTTCCAGCCGAGCTTCTTGACGGCCTTGGCCAGCGCACCCGTCTTGGCGTCCTTCATATCCACGTTGTCGAGGATGATCAGGTTGCCGGTCGCGGCCTTGGACGACAGGGCATGCTTGAGCCCCAGCTTGCGGAACTTCTTGGTCAGGTCATGCGCGTGGCTGCGCGGGGTCGGAACCTTGTAGCCGCCACCGTGACGGAAGATCGGCGCCTTGCGGGAGCCGTGGCGTGCGCCGCCGGTACCCTTCTGGCGATAGATCTTCTTGGTCGAGTAGCTGACCTCGGTCCGGGTCTTGGCGCTGTGGGTGCCGGCTTGAGCGCGGGCGCGCTGCCAGCGGACCACGCGGTGCAGGATGTCCGCACGCGGTTCCAGGCCAAAGATGTCGTCCGACAGGTCAATGTCGCCGGCCTTCTTGGCGTCGAGTTTGATGACATCAGCCTTCATTTTTCTCGTCTCCTTCAGGCTTTGCGGCATCGTCGCCGGATGCGTCGCCGTCTTCGGCTGCGTCAGCCTCTTCCGAGGCCTTCATCGCGGCGGCCTGTTCGGCAGCGGCCTGCTCGGCGGCTGCGGCTTCTGCAGCTGCGGCTTCTTCTGCGGCTGCGGCAGCGGCTTCCTCGGCCAGACGCTTGGCTTCTTCAGCCAGCGATTTCAGACCGGCGGGCAGCATGACGCCTTCAGGGGTCGGCTTCTTGACCGCATCCTTGACCGTGACCCAGCCGCCTTTCGATCCCGGAACGGCGCCTTTGACCATGATCAGGCCACGGTCGCTGTCGGTGCGGACGACCTGCAGGTTCTGCGTGGTGACACGGGCAGCGCCCATGTGACCGGCCATCTTCTTGCCCTTGAACACCTTGCCCGGATCCTGACACTGACCGGTCGAACCGTGCGAGCGGTGGCTGATCGAGACACCGTGGCTGGCGCGCAGGCCGCCGAAGTTGTGCCGCTTCATGGCACCGGCGAAACCCTTACCGATCGAGGTGCCCGAAACGTCGACATACTGGCCCGCGAAATAGTGGTCGGCGGTCAGTTCTTCGCCCACGGCGATCATGTTTTCCGGATCGACCCGGAATTCAGCGATCTTCCGCTTCGGTTCGACCTTGGCTGCCGCGAAATGGCCGCGCATGGCTTGGGAAACCCGCTTGGCCTTTGCGGTGCCGGCACCCAGCTGAACGGCGGAATATCCGTCTTTCTCGGCGGTGCGGGTGGCGACAACCTGAAGGCCGTCGAGTTGGAGTACGGTCACAGGGATCTGCTTGCCGTCTTCCATGAACAGGCGGGTCATGCCCACCTTCTTGGCGATTACACCAGAGCGCAACATCCTACTGCCCTCCTTAAATCTTGATCTCGACATCCACGCCGGCAGCGAGGTCGAGCTTCATCAGCGCGTCCACGGTCTGCGGAGTGGGGTCGACGATATCCAGAAGCCGCTTGTGCGTGCGGATCTCGAACTGGTCGCGCGACTTCTTGTCGATGTGCGGACCACGCAGAACCGTGAACTTCTCTATCTTGTTCGGCAGCGGAATCGGACCGCGCACGGTGGCACCGGTGCGCTTTGCCGTCGAAACGATCTCCGCAGTGCTGGCATCCAGAACGCGGTAATCAAAGGCCTTGAGCCTGATGCGGATATTTTGGCTTTGAACTGCCATTTGACATGCCTTTCAGGGGCTTGAGATTGAGAGGTGGAGCGGGGGTCATCCCCGCCCCACATCGAACCTGGTCTTTCGTTACTCGATGATCTTCGACACGACGCCGGCGCCGACGGTGCGGCCGCCTTCACGGATGGCGAAGCGCAGCTTCTCTTCCATCGCGATCGGGGCGATCAGCTCGACGTTGAACTTCAGGTTGTCGCCCGGCATCACCATCTCGGTGCCCTCGGGCAGCATCACCGTGCCGGTCACGTCCGTCGTGCGGAAGTAGAATTGCGGACGGTAATTCGCGAAGAACGGCGTGTGACGGCCACCCTCTTCCTTGGTCAGGATATAGGCCTCGGCCTCGAACTTGGTGTGCGGCTTGACCGAACCCGGCTTGCAGAGGATCTGCCCGCGCTCGACGCCTTCCCGGTCGACACCGCGCAGAAGCGCGCCGATATTGTCGCCGGCCTCGCCGCGGTCCAGAAGCTTGCGGAACATTTCCACACCGGTGCAGGTCGTCTTCGTCGTCGGGCGGATGCCGACGATCTCGATCTCGTCGCCGACATTGATCACGCCACGCTCGACGCGCCCCGTGACCACCGTGCCGCGGCCGGAGATCGAGAACACGTCCTCGATCGGCATCAGGAACGGCTGGTCGACGGCGCGCGCCGGGGTCGGGATATACTCGTCGACCGCCTTCATCAGCTCGCGGATCGAGTTCTCGCCGATCTCCGGCTGGGTGCCGTTCATCGCATGCAGCGCCGAGCCGCGGATGATCGGGATGTCGTCGCCGGGGTACTCATAGGAGGACAGAAGCTCGCGGATCTCCATCTCCACCAGTTCCAACAGTTCCTCGTCATCGACCTGATCGACCTTGTTCATGTAGACGACCATGTAGGGGATGCCCACCTGACGGCCCAGGAGGATATGCTCGCGCGTCTGCGGCATCGGGCCGTCGGCGGCGTTCACCACCAGGATCGCGCCGTCCATCTGCGCCGCCCCGGTGATCATGTTCTTGACGTAGTCGGCATGGCCCGGGCAGTCGACATGGGCGTAGTGACGCGCATCGGTCTCGTATTCCACATGTGCTGTCGAGATCGTGATCCCGCGCGCCTTCTCTTCCGGCGCGCCGTCGATCTGGTCATAGGCGCGGAAATCGCCGAAATACTTCGTGATCGCCGCCGTCAGCGTCGTCTTGCCGTGGTCAACATGGCCGATCGTGCCGATGTTCACATGCGGTTTGTTGCGTTCAAACTTTGCCTTTGCCATGATGGCCTCCTGTCTATTTCGGGGTAAGGGCGGTTGTCGCCCTTACGCGTATTTCTTCTGGATCTCTTCCGAGATGTTCTGCGGAACCGGCTCGTAATGCGCGAACTGCATGGTGAAGTTCGCACGACCCGACGACATCGAACGCAAGGTGTTGATGTAGCCGAACATGTTCGCGAGCGGCACGAAGGCGTTGACGACCACGGCGTTACCGCGCGCTTCCTGCCCCGAAATCTGACCGCGACGCGAGGTAAGGTCGCCGATGATGCCGCCGGTATATTCGTCCGGGGTCACGACTTCGACCTTCATGATCGGTTCCAGCATCTTAGCGCCGGCCTTCTTCAGACCTTCGCGCATCGCTGCCCGTGCCGCGATCTCGAACGCGAGAACCGAAGAGTCCACGTCATGGTAGGCACCGTCGATCAGCGCGACCTTGAAGTCGATGACCGGGAAGCCAGCCAGCGGACCGCTATCCATGACCGACTTGATACCCTTCTCGACGCCGGGAATGTATTCCTTGGGCACCGAACCACCGACAATCTTGGACTCGAACGAATAGCCCTCACCCGGCTCGGTCGGCGTGATGACCATCTTGACCCGTGCGAACTGGCCAGACCCACCCGACTGCTTCTTGTGGGTATAATCGATCTCAGCCTCGTGGCCGATGGTTTCGCGGTAGGCCACCTGCGGCGCACCGATATTGGCCTCTACCTTGAACTCGCGCTTGAGGCGGTCGATCAGGATGTCGAGGTGAAGTTCGCCCATGCCTTTCATAATCGTCTGACCGCTTTCGATATCGGTCTCGACGCGGAACGAGGGATCCTCGGCAGCCAAGCGCTGCAGGCCCATGCCCATCTTTTCCTGGTCGGCCTTGGTCTTCGGCTCGACCGCGATCTCGATGACCGGATCGGGGAAGGTCATGGTTTCCAGAACAACGGGCTTTTGCGGATCGCAGAGCGTGTCACCGGTCGTGGTGTCCTTCAGGCCCGCAAGCGCGATGATGTCGCCGGCAAATGCCTCGGTGATCTCTTCCTGCTTGTTGGCATGCATCATGACCATGCGGCCCAGACGCTCTTTCTTGCCCTTGGTCGAGTTCAGAAGCGCGTCTCCCTTGTTGACCTTGCCGGAATAGATCCGGGTGAAGGTCAGGGTGCCCATGAACGGGTCGTTCATGATCTTGAACGCGAGACCCGAGAACGGTTCGTTGTCGTCGGCATGGCGCGCGATGTTGCGGGTTTCGGTCTCATCATCCGGCGAGAAGCCCATATAGGCGGGTACATCGAGCGGACCCGGCAGATAGTCGATGACAGCGTTCAGCAGGGGCTGCACGCCCTTGTTCTTGAACGCGGACCCGGCGGTGACCGGGAAGAAGGTCAGCGACAGCGTGCCCTTGCGGATCAGCTTGCGCAGCGTGGCCTCGTCGGGCTCTTCGCCTTCCAGATAAGCCATCATCGCGTCGTCGTCCTGTTCGACGGCCAGTTCGATCAGCTTGCCGCGCCATTCCTCGGCCAGTTCCTTCATGTCAGCCCGGATTTCCTGACGGGTCCAGGACGCGCCGAGGTCTTCACCCTTCCAGGTCCATTCTTCCATCTTGACGAGGTCGATGATGCCTTCCAGCTTGTCCTCGGCGCCGATCGGTAGCGCGATGACGGCGGGCGTGCCGCCGGTGCGGTCCTTGATCATCTTCACGCAGTTGAAGAAGTCGGCGCCGATCTTGTCCATCTTGTTGACGAAGACGATACGCGGAACCTTGTAACGGTCGGCCTGACGCCAGACGGTTTCGGTCTGCGGCTCGACGCCCGCATTGGCATCGAGCAGCGCGACCGCGCCGTCGAGAACGGCCAATGACCGCTCGACTTCGATGGTGAAGTCGACGTGGCCGGGAGTGTCGATGATGTTGAACCGGTATTTGGTGTCAGAGGTGCCCTCGGGAGTCGGATCTTCCTGGCGTTGCCAGAAAGTCGTGGTGGCAGCCGAGGTGATCGTGATGCCGCGCTCCTGCTCCTGCTCCATCCAGTCCATCGTCGCGGCGCCGTCATGGACTTCGCCGATCTTGTGGGACTTTCCGGTATAGAACAGCACACGCTCGGTCGTCGTGGTCTTGCCAGCGTCGATATGCGCCATGATACCGAAATTCCGGTAGCGGGTGGGGGGATATTCGCGTGCCATGTCTCGGCCCTCTAATTCAATCTGTCAGACAATCTGACGGTTACCAGCGGTAGTGGCTGAACGCCTTGTTGGCATCGGCCATCTTGTGGGTGTCTTCGCGCTTCTTCACAGCGGTACCGCGGCCGTTGACCGCATCGACCAGCTCGCCTGCCAGACGCTCTTCCATCGTGTGTTCGTTGCGCTTGGCGGCGGCCGAGATCAGCCAGCGGATCGCCAGCGCTTCGCGGCGTTCGGGGCGCACTTCGACGGGCACCTGGTAGGTGGCGCCACCGACCCGGCGCGAGCGAACCTCGACCGACGGTTTGATGTTGTCGAGCGACTCGTGGAACACTTCCAGAGGCGACTTCTTCAGCTTTTCCTCAACGCGATCGAACGCGTTGTAGACAATCCGTTCGGCGACGGACTTCTTGCCGTCAACCATCAGGTTGTTCATGAACTTGGTCAGAACCCGGTCACCAAACTTGGCATCGGGCAGAACTTCGCGCTTTTCGGCGGCGTGACGACGGGACATTGGTAAACCCTCTTATTTCGGACGCTTGGCGCCGTATTTCGAACGACGCTGCTTACGGTCTTTGACGCCCTGGGTATCCAGAACACCGCGCAGGATGTGGTAACGGACACCCGGAAGGTCCTTCACACGGCCGCCACGGATCAGGACGACAGAGTGCTCCTGAAGGTTGTGGCTTTCACCGGGAATGTAGCTGATGACCTCGTAGCCATTGGTCAGGCGCACCTTGGCAACCTTCCGCATGGCGGAGTTCGGCTTTTTCGGCGTCGTCGTATAGACCCGGGTGCAGACGCCACGCTTTTGCGGGCTGCCTTCCAGGTGCATCGACTTGGAGCTTCTTACTTTCGGCTGGCGCGGCTTGCGGATCAGCTGTTGTATCGTTGGCATTCCGGTTTTTTCCCCGTGTTGCAACACATTTAGGTTCATAGCGCCTAGGACGCTTCTCGACAGACGTTTCAGCGTCCACAAAACACAAATACCGCATGCGTCCCCTCGTTCGCGGGAACGACGCGGTGGAATTCCAGAGGATCGGGGCGGCATTGCCCGGATCATGACCACTTCGGTTTTGACACCCGGCCGCCAAAAGAGGCCCCTCAGGGTCGGGTGCGCGCCGTATATGGGGAGTCGTTGGGGTTGTCAACAGCACCGCCTGAGCTTTGGCGTGGCGTTGGCGTTTATCTGATCCGCAGCCCTACCGGCCCATATCGGCGCGACAGCCGGCGTTCTCGATAGAAGGTGAAGACCCCCGTCGCCACCACGATCGCACTGCCGAGCAGCGTCAGATCGTCGGGCCAATCTCCGAAGACCACGAAACCCGCAACCAGCGCGCAAAGCAGACTGAAATAGCGGAAGGGTGCCACAAAACCGATCTCTCCCTCGCGCATTGCCATGACGCTGAACAGGTAGCCGCCGATGATGAAGATGACCGCGCCCAGCAGTTGCATCCCGGCGGTAACGCCGACAGGCGCCCAGTCTTGGGTCAACATCCCCAGTCCGCCGAAAATGGTAACGAAGATCGCGGCGAAAAACGCCACGACCATCGAGGGCACTTCGCGGGACAGCCGACGCGAGGAAAGGTCGCGGACGGTAACGCAAATGACTGCGATGACGGCAAAAACGGAGTAGGAATTGAATCCCTCTGCCCCCGGCTTGACGATCAGCAGTACACCAAGAAATCCGATCAGGATGGCCAGCGACCGTTTCCAGCCAACCTGTTCCTTGAAGAATAACGCGCCTGCCAAGGTGACCGTCAGCGGCAATGCCTGCAGGATCGCAGTGACGTTGGCGATCGGCATCGCGAACAGCGCCGAGATGAAGAAGTATGCCGCCGCGACCTCGGTCAGCGACCGCAGGCCAACCAGCCACCAGTCTCGGCGCGAAAGGCGGATGCGGAAGGCCCCGAGCACTATCGCGGCAATCCCGAGGATCACGCTTGTCAGGATCCCGCGCAGAAAGATCGCCTGAAACAGCGGGATCTCGTCAGACAATGCTTTCATGCAGGTGTCGTTCAGCGTGAAGGCCGTCATGCTGAGCATCATGAAGAGCGCGCCGCGCGCATTGTCCGCCGGGTTCATGGTCTCAGAGCTTTCTCAGATCCGCCACGTCGCGTCCGAAATGGTCGCGAATGGCCTGTGCAACCTTTTCTGGGGGCATCTTCCGGCGAGCGCCAGAGAAATGTGGATCGGATTTGTTGTCGCGGTGAATGCTGCGCAGGAACACGTGCGACGTGGCATCGCTGTAAGCATCAAAAAACTGCGGCAAGGCGCGGTGATTACGGACATAGATGTTGTCGTGATAGCTGATAGGCGTCACCAACGCGGCACCAACGCTAAGCGGAGTACGCTCGGTGGCGTCGTAGATATCGTTGTCGCCATCCTTAAGTTCGATATAAAACCCACGGTTAAAGGCCAGCGCAAACGGCTGGCCGGCATCGCATAGCGGTGCGAAACCCGAAGCGTGCGACCTGAGCCGTGCGACGTAGCCATTGTCAAAGGCGTCGTCATCATCCAGCCGGAAGCTGGTGCGATGGGTGTAACCGGTCCCGGCAACCGTGGCGAAGGCGCGCCGGATGGCGGAATAATGCGTCTCCGGCTGTTGCAGGCATATTCGAGCGGACGGCAAAGGTGCCAACAAATCCTGCAGATGATCCTGCCACCGTTTTGGCATGTTGGCGCCAACAAGGAAAAGGCAGGTGAAATCCTGATCCGTCTGCTGACGCAGGGCCGGCAGGCAGAGGCTCTCGAACAGATGAAACCTGCGCGCCAGACGGGCGGGGTCAAACAGGAAATTCTCCATCGCCTCAACGGTGTCGAAGCCAGGGTAGAAGTCGCCCTTGGTTGCGAAAGAGAACCGTACGAGACCTACGATCTGGTTCTTGAATGAGGTTGTCACATCAGCGCTGCCCGGTTTCCTGCGCCGGAGTGATACCGATCCGGTAGCGATTGGAAAGCCCTTGGCGTCGAACCCGGCAACCGCGTGGCATCATGGCCGAGGTGATGGCGGTGCGTGCAACAAAGATAACGGGCGCCCGAAGGCGCCCGCTTGCATCAGATTGAGATCAGATCAATCGCGGCTTTCAACATCATCCGAGAAGACGTTGTCGAATTCGCCCGGCGCCGGAGCCTCTTCCTCGGCCGGCGCGGCGAGTGCCGCGGCGGCTTCGGCTTCGGCGCGAGCGGCCTCGATCACCTTCAGGTCACGCTCGGCCGCGATACGGCGAACGCGCTGCGAAGCGCCACCGGTGCCCGCCGGGATCAGCCGGCCGACGATGACGTTCTCTTTCAGGCCGACCAGTTTGTCCCGCTTGCCCTGCACCGAAGCTTCGGTCAGCACCCGCGTGGTTTCCTGGAACGACGCTGCCGAGATGAATGACCGGGTCTGCAGCGAGGCCTTGGTGATGCCCAGCAGGATCGGCTCGCCGGTTGCGGGCTTGCCACCCTTCGACACAGCCTTTTCGTTTGCGGCGTCAAACTCGGCCTTGTCCACATGCTCGCCCTTCAGAAGCGTGGTTGTCCCGCTCTCCTGAATTTCCCACTTCTGCAGCATCTGGCGCACGATGACTTCGATGTGCTTGTCGTTGATTTTGACGCCCTGCAAACGGTAGACGTCCTGCACCTCGTCGATCATGTAATCGGCCAGCGCCTCGACACCCATGATCGCAAGGATGTCATGCGGCGCAGGATTGCCGTCCATGATGTAGTCGCCCTTCTGCACGAAGTCGCCTTCGGCCACCGGGATGTGCTTGCCCTTCGGCACCATGTATTCCACGGGCTGCAGGCTTTCGTCCGACGGTTCGATGGTGATCCGACGCTTGTTCTTGTAGTCGCGTCCGAACCGGACATAGCCGTCGATTTCCGCGATGATGGCGTGATCCTTCGGGCGGCGTGCCTCGAAGAGTTCGGCCACACGCGGCAGACCGCCGGTGATGTCCTTGGTCTTGGCGCCCTCGCGCGGGATCCGCGCGACGACGTCACCGGCCTTGATGTCCTGACCATCCTCGACGGACAGGATGGCATCGACCGACATCGTATAGGTCACCGGGTTGCCCGCATCGTTGCGAACCGGTTCGCCATCCTTGCCCATGACGATGATCTCGGGCTTGAGGTCGTTGCCCCTGGGCGCGGTACGCCAGTCGGCCACGATCTTCTGGGTCATGCCGGTGGCCTCGTCCGTGTCTTCGCGGACCGAGATACCGGAGGTCAGATCGACGAACTTCGCGATACCGGCCTTTTCGGCGATGATCGGCAGAGTGTAGGGATCCCATTCGAAGAGCTTGTCGCCGCGGGACACTTTCGCGCCCTCCTTGACATGCAGCTTGGTCCCGTAGCCCAGCTTGTGGCTGGCGCGTTCCTGACCGTTCTCGTCGATGATCGCCAGTTTCATGTTCCGGCCCATCACGATCTCGTCGCCCGCCGCGTTCTTCAGCGTGTTGGCGTTCTGGAACTCGACCTTGCCGGATTGGCTGGCCTCAAGGAACGACTGCTGGCCACCCTGCGCAACGCCGCCGATGTGGAAGGTCCGCATCGTCAGCTGGGTGCCGGGTTCGCCGATCGACTGCGCGGCGATGATGCCGACAGCCTCGCCCTGGTTCACCAGGGTGCCGCGCGCCAGGTCACGACCGTAGCAGGCCGCACACACGCCTTCTTCCGCCTCGCAGGTCAGCGGCGAACGGATCCGCATCGAGGCAACACCGGCGGCATCCACCGCATCGGCCTTGCGCTCGTCGATCAGCTCGCCGCGCGCCACGAGAACCTCGTCCGTGCCGGGACGCAGAACGTCATCGGCAGAGACCCGGCCCAGGATGCGCTCGGCGAGCGGCGAAACCACTTCACCGTCATTGACCGCAGCCGAAGCGGTGATGGCCTTGTCGGTGCCGCAGTCACGTTCGCGGATGATGCAGTCCTGTGCGACGTCAACCAGGCGACGGGTCAGGTAACCCGAGTTTGCCGTCTTCAGCGCGGTGTCCGACAGACCTTTCCGCGCGCCGTGGGTCGAGTTGAAGTATTCAAGAACGGTCAGACCTTCCTTGAAGTTCGAGATGATCGGCGTCTCGATGATCTCCCCGGACGGTTTGGCCATCAGGCCGCGCATGCCGCCCAGCTGTTTCATCTGGGTGACAGAGCCACGGGCACCGGAGTGGGCCATCATATACACCGAATTCGGCTCGGCTTCTGCGCCATTCTCATCCAGCTTGTTCGCCGAGATGGTCGACATCATCGCATCGGTGACCTTGTCGTTGCACTTCGACCAGGCATCGACAACCTTGTTGTACTTTTCGCCCTGGGTGATCAGGCCGTCCATGTACTGCTGTTCAAAGTCCTTCACCTGCTCGCGCGTCTCATCGACGATCGGCCATTTCTGGTCCGGGATAACCATGTCGTCCTTGCCGAAGCTGATGCCGGCCTTGAACGCCTCGCGGAAGCCCATCGTCATGATCTGGTCACAGAAAATGACCGATTCTTTCTGGCCGCAATAGCGGTAGACGGTGTCGATGACCTGCTGGACCTCTTTCTTCCGCAGAAGCCGGTTCACCAGTTCGAACGGCGCCTTGGCGTTGAGCGGCAGAAGCGCGCCCAGCCGCAGGCGACCGGGGGTGGTTTCGACGCGCATCAGCACCTCGTTGCCTTCCGCGTCGATCTGCGGAATCCGGGCGGTGATCTTGGCGTGCAGATGCACTTCGCCGGCGTCGAGCGCGTGGATCACCTCGTCGACATTGGCGAAGACCATGCCCTCGCCCTTCATGCCCTGACGTTCCATCGAGACATAGTAGAGGCCAAGGATCATGTCCTGCGACGGCACGATGATCGGCGCGCCGTTGGCCGGCGACAGCACGTTGTTCGTGGACATCATCAGCACGCGGGCTTCAAGCTGTGCTTCGAGGCTCAGCGGCACGTGGACCGCCATCTGGTCGCCGTCGAAGTCGGCGTTGAAGGCCGAGCAGACTAGCGGATGCAGCTGGATTGCCTTGCCCTCGATCAGCACGGGCTCGAACGCCTGGATGCCAAGACGGTGCAACGTGGGCGCGCGGTTCAGGAGAACCGGGTGCTCTCGGATCACCTCGTCGAGGATGTCCCAAACTTCCGGACGCTCTTTCTCGACCAGCTTCTTGGCTTGCTTGACGGTCGAGGACAGACCCTTGGCTTCCAGCCGGGAGTAGATGAACGGCTTGAACAGCTCGAGCGCCATCTTCTTTGGCAGGCCGCACTGATGCAGCTTGAGTTCCGGACCGGTCACGATGACCGAACGGCCCGAGAAGTCGACACGCTTGCCCAGAAGGTTCTGACGGAAGCGGCCCTGCTTGCCCTTCAGCATGTCGGACAGCGATTTCAGCGGGCGCTTGTTGGCCCCGGTGATTACACGGCCGCGACGGCCATTGTCGAACAGTGCATCGACCGATTCCTGCAGCATCCGCTTTTCGTTGCGGACGATGATGTCGGGTGCACGCAACTCGATCAGCCGCTTCAGGCGGTTGTTCCTGTTGATGACCCGGCGATAGAGGTCGTTGAGGTCCGACGTCGCGAACCGGCCGCCATCAAGCGGCACCAGCGGGCGCAGTTCGGGCGGGATGACCGGGATCACGGTCAGGACCATCCATTCAGGACGGTTGCCGGATTCAAGGAAGTTCTCGACGATTTTCAGCCGCTTGATGATCTTCTTCGGCTTCAGCTCGCCCGTGGCTTCCTTGAGGTCCTCGCGCAGTTGTTCGGCGGTCGATTCAAGGTCGATCGCGGCCAGCATTTCGCGGATCGCTTCGGCACCGATATTGGCGCTGAACGCGTCGGCGCCAAAGGCGTCCTGCGCGTCGAGGAATTCCTCTTCCGTCATGAGCTGGCCCTCGGTGAGGTCAGTCAGGCCCGGTTCGATAACCACGTAGTTCTCGAAGTAGAGGATGCGTTCCAGATCGCGCAGCGTCATGTCCAGCATCAGGCCGATGCGGCTGGGCAGCGATTTCAGGAACCAGATGTGGGCGACGGGCGCGGCCAGTTCGATATGGCCCATACGCTCGCGGCGCACCTTTTGCAGCGTGACTTCCACGCCGCATTTCTCGCAGACGACGCCGCGATATTTCATGCGCTTGTATTTGCCGCAGAGGCATTCGTAATCCTTGATCGGGCCAAAGATACGGGCGCAGAACAGACCGTCACGCTCGGGCTTGAACGTGCGGTAGTTGATGGTCTCGGGCTTCTTGATCTCGCCGTAGGACCACGACAGAATCCGCTCCGGACTGGCCAGGGAAACCTTGATCTCGTCGAAGGTCTTTTGCGGCGTCAGCGGGTTGAACGGGTTGTTCGTCAGTTCCTGGTTCATTTTGCGTTCCTTATGTCAGGGGATGGGATGAGAAGGGCGCGAACGCCCTACTCTTCCTCCGCATCCAGGAGTTCCATATTGAGGCCGAGGCCGCGGACCTCTTTCACCAGCACGTTGAAGCTTTCCGGCACACCAGCCTCGAAGTTATCCTCGCCCTTGACGATGGACTCGTAGACCTTGGTGCGGCCCGCCACGTCATCCGACTTGACGGTCAGCATTTCCTGCAACGTGTAGGCGGCACCGTAGGCTTCCAGCGCCCAGACCTCCATTTCCCCGAAACGCTGGCCGCCGAACTGGGCCTTGCCGCCCAGGGGTTGCTGCGTGACAAGGCTGTAGGGGCCGGTCGAACGTGCGTGAATCTTGTCGTCGACAAGGTGGTGCAGCTTCAGAAGATACTTGATGCCGACGGTGACGGGGCGGGCGAATTGTTCGCCCGTCCGACCGTCGAACAGCACCGACTGACCGGATTCAGAGAACCCGGCGCGGACCAGCGCGTCGTTGACATCGGCTTCCTTGGCGCCGTCGAAAACCGGGGTCGCGATCGGCACGCCGCGGATGACGTTGCCGGCGGCTTCCACCAGTTGATCCTCACCCATGCCCTTGATGCCTTCCTCGAAAACATCATCGCCATAGGCGATTTTCATCGCGTCCTTGACCGGGGTCAGATCGCCGGAACGGCGATATTCACCAAGGGCCTCGTCGATCTGGATGCCCAGACCGCGCGCCGCCCAGCCCATATGGGTCTCAAGGATTTGCCCGACGTTCATCCGGCTCGGCACACCAAGCGGGTTCAGCACGAAATCGACAGGCGTACCGTCGCCAAGGAACGGCATGTCTTCCATCGGCACCACCTTGGAGATCACGCCCTTGTTGCCGTGACGGCCGGCCATCTTGTCGCCGGGCTGCAGCTTGCGCTTCACCGCGACGAAGACCTTGACCATCTTCATGACGCCCGGCGGCAGGTCATCACCACGGCGCACCTTCTCGACCTTGTCCTCGAAACGATGCTCCAGAGCGCGCTTCTGCGCCTCGAACTGGGCGTTCAGGGCCTCGACCTCGGAGGCTTCTGCATCGTCGGCCAGCGCCAGCTGCCACCACTGGCCGCGGCTCAGGCTTTCAAGCAGCTCCTCGGTGATCTCGGACTTCGGCTTGACGCCTTTGGGGCCCTTCACCGCCGTCTTGCCAATGATCAGGCTCTTGAGGCGCGAGTAGATGTTGCGCTCGAGAATTGCCTGTTCGTCGTCGCGGTCACGCGCCAGGCGTTCGACTTCCTCGCGCTCGATCTGCAGCGCGCGTTCGTCCTTTTCGACGCCATGGCGGTTGAAGACCCGGACTTCCACGATCGTTCCGAAATCGCCCGGCGGCAGCCGCAGCGACGTGTCGCGCACGTCGGAAGCCTTCTCGCCGAAGATGGCGCGCAGAAGCTTTTCCTCCGGCGTCATCGGGCTTTCGCCCTTCGGGGTGATCTTGCCCACAAGGATGTCGCCCGGGCCCACTTCGGCACCGATATAGACGATGCCCGCCTCGTCGAGGTTGCGCAGGGCTTCCTCGCCGACGTTCGGGATGTCGCGGGTGATCTCTTCCGGCCCGAGCTTGGTGTCGCGGGCGGCGACCTCGAATTCCTCGATATGGATCGAGGTGAAGACGTCGTCGCGCACGATGCGCTCGGAAATCAGGATCGAGTCCTCGTAGTTGTAGCCGTTCCACGGCATGAAGGCGACGACGACGTTCTTGCCGAGCGCCAGTTCCCCGAGATCGGTCGAGGGGCCATCCGCGATGACCTCGCCCTTGCCGACCGTATCACCGACCTTCACCAGCGGACGCTGGTTGATGCAGGTGTTCTGGTTCGAGCGCTGAAACTTGCGCAGGCGGTAGATGTCGACGCCAGGATCGCCGGGTTCGAGATCTTCCGTGGCGCGCACGACGATACGCTGCGCATCGACTTGATCGATGACGCCGGCACGTTTCGCCATGATGGACGCGCCGGAATCGCGGGCCACGACCTCTTCGATGCCGGTGCCGACCAGCGGCGCCTCGGCCTGCAGAAGCGGCACGGCCTGACGCTGCATGTTCGACCCCATCAGCGCGCGGTTGGCGTCGTCGTTTTCCAGGAACGGAATGAGCGATGCGGCGACCGAAACAAGCTGTTTCGGCGACACGTCGATCAGGTCGACCATGCCGTTCGGAGACAGCGTGTATTCGCCGGATTTCCGGGTCGAAACCAGATCGTTCACGAAATTGCCCTTGTCGTCGAGCTTGGCATTGGCCTGTGCGACAGTGTGGCGCATTTCCTCGGTTGCGGACATGTACTGGACGTCATCCGTCACATGACCACCCTCAACCTTGCGGTACGGCGTTTCGATGAAGCCGTATTTGTTGACCCGCGCGAAAGTGGCGAGACTGTTGATCAGGCCGATATTCGGGCCTTCCGGCGTCTCGATCGGGCACATCCGGCCGTAATGGGTCGGGTGCACGTCGCGCACCTCGAAGCCGGCGCGTTCGCGGGTCAGACCGCCCGGCCCAAGCGCCGACAGACGGCGCTTGTGGGTGACTTCCGACAGCGGGTTGGTCTGGTCCATGAACTGCGAGAGCTGGCTGGAGCCGAAGAATTCGCGCACTGCGGCAGCAGCCGGTTTCGCGTTGATCAGGTCCTGCGGCATCACCGTGTCGATCTCGACCGAGGACATGCGCTCCTTGATCGCGCGCTCCATCCGCAGCAGGCCGACGCGGTACTGGTTTTCCATCAGCTCGCCGACCGAGCGCACCCGGCGGTTGCCGAGGTGGTCGATATCGTCGATCTCGCCCTTGCCGTCACGCAGTTCCACCAGCGCCTTGACGCAGGCGACGATGTCTTCCTTGCGCAGCGTACGCTGGGTGTCGGGCGCGTCGAGATCGAGGCGCATGTTCATCTTCACCCGGCCGACGGCCGAAAGGTCGTAGCGCTCGGAATCGAAGAAGAGCGTGTCGAACAGGGCCGAGGCGGCATCGACGGTCGGCGGCTCGCCGGGGCGCATGACCCGGTAGATGTCCATGAGCGCGGTTTCCCGGTTCATGTTCTTGTCGACCGCCATCGTGTTGCGGATGTAGGCGCCGACATTGATGTTGTCGATGTCGAGCACCGGGATCTCGGTGACACCCGCGTCCAGCAGCTCCTTCAGGTTGCCGCCGGTGACGTCGCCGTCCTTGTCGACTTCCCAGGTCAGTTCGTCGCCGGCCTCGACATAGATCGCGCCGGTCTCCTCGTTGATGATGTCCTTGGCCGCGAAACGGCCGACGATGCGGTCGAAGGGAACCAGAAGCTCCTTCGTCTTGCCTTCGTCGATCATCTGCTTGACGGCGCGCGGGGTGATCTTCTTGCCGGCCTCGGCGATCACTTCGCCGGTCTTCGCGTCAACCAGATCGTATTCCGGCCGCGTGCCCCGCACGCGCTCGGGGAAGAACTTGGTGACCCAGCCCTTGTTCTTCTTCAGCTTGAAATCGACGGTCGCGTAATAGGCGTCCATGATCGCCTCCTGATCCATGCCGAGGGCATAGAGCAGGGTCGTCACCGGCAGTTTCCGGCGGCGGTCAATACGGGCAAAGACGATATCCTTGGCGTCGAACTCGAAGTCCAGCCACGAGCCGCGATAGGGAATGATCCGGCAGGCGAAGAGAAGCTTGCCCGAGGAATGGGTCTTGCCCTTGTCATGGTCGAAGAACACGCCCGGGCTGCGGTGCATCTGGGAAACGATCACCCGCTCGGTCCCGTTCACGATGAACGTGCCGTTCGGGGTCATCAGGGGCATGTCGCCCATGAAGACGTCCTGTTCCTTGATGTCCTTGACCGACTTGGCGCCGGTATCTTCATCCACATCGAACACGATCAGGCGCAGCGTCACCTTCAGCGGAGCGGCATAGGTCATGTCGCGCTGCTGGCATTCCTCGACATCGTATTTAGGCTTTTCCAGCTCGTACTTGACGAATTCCAGAACTGCGGTCTCGTTGAAGTCCTTGATCGGGAAAACCGACTGGAAGACACCTTTGATGCCTTCGCCGTCCATCGGATCGGGCTGGTCGCCCGAGTTCAGGAATAGGTCATAGCTGGATTTCTGCACCTCGATGAGGTTCGGCATTTCCAGCACTTCGCGGATCTTGCCGTAATATTTGCGGAGTCGTTTCTGGCCGAGGAAGGAAGAAGCCATGTTCGTAAACACCTTTCAGTTTTCGCAAGCGCGCCAGCCGTCGGGGCCACGGGCGGCGTGCTCTCGAAACAGGGGGTTGCCGGTCCATTCCCGCGGGGCGTCCCACCGCCCTGCTCCCGATCCGGAACCTCTCCTTAGAAAACGCCCTTGCGCGAAAGGCGCTCTCTAAGACAGGTTCGGCTGGGCCCGAACTATCGGACCCAGCCTTGTAATGTGTCGGGCCTTTCGGCCCCGGCTCTTAGGCCAGCTCGACTTCGGCGCCGGCTGCTTCCAGCTTCGCCTTGATCTCTTCGGCTTCGGCCTTCGCCGCGCCTTCCTTGACCTTGCCGCCGGCTTCGACCAGGTCCTTGGCTTCTTTCAGGCCAAGACCGGTGATCGCGCGGACTTCCTTGATCACGTTGATCTTCTGGGCGCCGGCGTTCTTCAGGACGACGTCGAACTCGGTCTTTTCTTCTTCGGCAGCACCAGCTTCGGCAGCGGGACCGGCCATCATCACTGCGCCGCCAGCTGCGGGCTCGATGCCGTATTCGTCTTTCAGGATGGTTTTCAGTTCCTGAGCTTCGAGAAGCGTCAGCTCGACGATCTCTTTAGCAAGTTTCTTCAGATCAGCCATTTTACTGTTTCCGTTCTTCTAGATGTGTTCCAACGTGCATGGTTTCAAGCCACACAGATCATGGGTTGCTTATGCAGCCGCCTTTTCCTCGATCGTGGAAAGGATGCTTGCGATGTTCGAAGCAGGCGCGCCAATGGCACCGGCGATGTTGGCGGCGGGCGCCGCGATGCAACCGACGATGGAAGCGATAAGCTCCTCGCGCGACGGCATCTTGGCGACAGCTTTCACACCGTCGACGTCCAGAGCCGTGCCAGCCATTGCTCCACCCAGAATAACGAGCTTTTCGTTCTTCTTGGCATATGCATCCACGACCTTGGCAGCTGCCACAGGGTCTTCGGAATAGGCCAGTACGGTCATACCAGTGAGAAGATCGGCGATCGAAGCGTTCGGCGTTCCCTCAAGGGCGATTTTGGCGAGCTTGTTCTTGGCAACGCGTACGGACCCACCTTCGGCACGCATTTGCGCGCGCAGATCCTGCATTTCGGCAACCGTGAGACCTGCGTAATGTGCTACCACTACGACGCCAGAGCTTTCAAAGATCTGGCCGAGTTCCTCGACCACTTTCTCTTTCTGGGCTCTATCCACAGTTTCACTCCAATTTTGGAGGGTGACCCCTCCGGCTCGTATTTTGCCGGGCAAGTGCCCGACAATCGGGTCCTTACGGGTCCTTCGCAAATTCGCCCGAGGCGTAAGCCGCGGAATTCTTTGTTCATTTCCCGTCTCAGGCAGGATTTACGGCCGCAGCCACCCACCTTCTTGGACGAATCGTCCGAGTGGCCACGAATCCGTGGCCCCCTGAACGGAGGCGGTCTTAGGGGGTTTGGCGGGGAATGTGAAGGGGCAAACTGCGAAAACGACGCCGCTTCGCTACGGCACCGTTCACATTCGGATTATACCCCGCAAGTCTAGCCGCGCTTGCGATCACGACGCAAGCTGCTTTGGCGGAAATTTCGGGGCATGAAGGCCGAGCGACTGGGCCTTGCGGATATCCGCGATAAGGTCGCGGTCGGCAGCGGCGAAGAGCGCGTCGATATCCTCCAAGACGAAATAGACCGGCTGATGGATGTCGATCCGGTAGGGCGTACGCAAGATGTCGATCACATCGAACGGCCGACGTTCGGCGACATCGCTCGTGACCGCATAGGGCAGTTCGGTCGGCGAGGAGGCAAGCCCTGAACCGAGGGCCTTGATCTGTTCGTCCTGCCGGGTCAGCCCGAACTCGATCGAGAACCAGTAGAGTCTTATCAGCCAAGAATAGTCCGACTTCTCTGCCCGCGCTCCGGCCTGCCCGATCGCTTCGGAAAAAGCGGCGAAGCGGGGGTCGGTCAACAGGGGCGTATGGCCGAAGATCTCGTGAAAGATGTCCGGCTCCTCAATATAGTCGAAATCTTCGCGGCTGCGAATGAACGAGGCGGCGGGAAAGGTCCGGTTCGCGAGCATCCCGAAGAACTTGCCAAAACCGATCAGCGCGGGGACCGGTTCGACCTGCCAGCCGGTCAGATCCCTTAGGATCGCGGACATGTCCGGACATTGCGGGACACGGTTGACGGGAAGATTCATCTTCTCCAGTCCCGCCAGGTATTCGCGCGCCGCATGTCGCTGCACATTGGGCAACTGAGCGGCCACGAGATCACGCCAGACCGCATCTTCTTCGGGCGTGTACAAGATGAACCCGTCGCTGTCGGGTATCTTGGCGGAATAGGCTGTCGACTTCGGCATTGACGCTGATCCATTGTTGCTGGCCCATTATCTCACAAAAATGAGGCAAAAACCGTGCATTCCGGTTGCGGTTTCCCCCGCTTGGCGCAATTATTTTTCATGAAATTGATTTTTAGGGGGAAACCATGCCTGAACTGGACGGTCACGATCGTGCGATCCTGCGCGCCCTTCAGGAGGACGGCAAGATCAGCATGCAAGAACTGGCGGACCGGGTGGCGCTGTCAGTGTCGCCGTGTTGGCGTCGGGTTCGAAAGCTGGAGGAGTCCGGTTTGATCAGGGGATACGTCGCGCTGATCGACCGGCGCAAGCTCGGCCTGAACACGCTGGCATTCGTTCATGTGTCGCTGACCGACCACAGACAGGAAACCATCGCGCTGTTCGACGAGTTCGTCGCGCATCAGGATCAGGTGGTGGAATGCTGCTCGATCACCGGCTCTGATGACTACCTGCTGAAAGTCGTGGCAGAGGATCCTGAGCGGCTCGAGGATTTCATCATGCACCGCATTCTGCACTTGGGTATCGTGCGCTCCTCGACGACGCATTTCGTGCTTCGGCAGAAGAAGTACCGGACCGCCCTGCCGGTCGACGGCTGAACTGGAAACGAAAAAGGCGGGCCAGATGACCCGCCTTCCCGTTCCGCGATTTTCGCGCGATCAGTTGCCGGTGGCCGAAACCACGTCGATGGAAACGCCCGGACCCATCGTCGAGGACAGCGACACTTTCTTCATGTAGCTGCCCTTTGCGCCCGACGGCTTTGCCTTCTGGACCGCGTCGACGAAGGCGCGGACATTCTCGACCAGTTGCTTTTCGTCGAAGCTTGCCTTGCCGACGCCGGCATGTACCACACCGGCCTTTTCAGCCTTGAACTGAACCTCGCCGCCCTTGGCAGCTTCGACGGCCGCTTTCACGTCCATCGTCACCGTGCCGACCTTGGGGTTCGGCATCAGGTTGCGCGGACCCAGCACCTTGCCCAGACGGCCGACGATCGGCATCATGTCGGGGGTGGCGATGCAGCGATCGAACTCGATCTTGCCGCCCTGGATGGTTTCCATCAGATCTTCGGCGCCGACGATGTCCGCGCCCGCCTTCTTGGCCTCTTCCGCCTTGTCGCCGCGGGCAAAGACCGCCACGCGCACCGTCTTGCCGGTGCCGTTCGGCAAGGTCACCACGCCGCGGACCATCTGGTCCGCGTGACGCGGGTCAACGCCGAGGTTCAGCGCGATTTCGACGGTTTCGTCGAATTTCGACTTCGCGTTGCCTTTGACCAGCTTGACAGCCTCTTCGACCGAAACGTTGTCCTTGCCGTTGAAAGCCTCGCGTGCGGCGCGGGTCCTTTTTCCGAGTTTCGCCATGACGATTATCCCTTCACCTCGATGCCCATGGACCGTGCGGAGCCCAGGATGATCTGCATTGCGGCCTCGACGCTGGTCGCGTTGAGGTCCTTCATCTTGGCCTCGGCGATTTCCTTGACCTGCGCCACGGAAACCGAACCAGCGGTATCGCGGCCCGGGGTCTTGGAGCCGGATTTCAGCTTGGCGGCCTTCTTGAGGTAGTAGGATGCCGGCGGCGTCTTGATTTCCATCGAGAACGATTTGTCCTGATAGTAGGAAATCACCGTCGGGCAGGGTGCGCCCGGCTCCATCTCCTGCGTCTTGGCGTTGAACGCCTTGCAGAATTCCATGATATTGATGCCGCGCTGACCCAATGCGGGGCCGACCGGCGGGGACGGGTTAGCCTGGCCCGCTTTCACTTGAAGCTTCAGCGTGCCTACGAGTTTCTTGGCCATGAGGCCTCTCCTTTTCTCACCTCCGCCAACATCGCGATGCCGGCGGTCTTCGGTTTAGTGGTCCGGCCGACAGACGCGCGCGCCCTGGCCTCCCACACTCACATCACGTCAGCCGCGTTTGGCGACCTGCGTGAATTCCAGTTCGACCGGGGTCGCCCGGCCAAAGATCGACACCGTCACCTTCAGGCGCTGGTTGTCTTCGTCCACTTCCTCGACCATGCCGTCGAAGCCTTCGAACGGTCCATCGGACACCGACACCTTCTCGCCGGTTTCGAAATGGATCAGCGTGCGGGGGGCCTCCTGGCCTTCCTCGACGCGGTTGAGGATCGCGTTGACCTCGTCATCCTTCATCGGCATCGGCTTGCCCTGCGGGCCGAGGAAACCGGTAACCCGGTTGATCGAGTTGATCAGGTGGTAGCCCTTGTCGGTCATCTCCATCCGCACCAGAACATAACCCGGCATGAAGCGGCGTTCGGCGGTGACCTTCTTACCACGACGCACCTCGATGACCTCCTCGGTCGGCACCAGCACTTCCTCGATCTCTTCCTCAAGTCCAGCGGCGGCGACGTCGTGCCGGATCTGTTCGGCAATCTTCTTCTCGTAGTTCGAGAGGACGCTCACCGAATACCATCGTTTCGCCATTGCCAAGCCCTTGCATCTGCTCCGGCACTTACCGGAAAATTGTTCAATTTCGTCAGGCGGTTACACCGCCGCCCCGGCAACAAAAAGCGGCGTGAAACTCGATTCGAAGCACGCCATGTCAGGGAATTGCGCCCGCATTACAAGCGAATGGGGATGAATTCAAGCCTTCTGCAGGCTCAATCCTAGCCGAACATCCCCAACAGGCCCTGAAGGCCGGTGCGGATCAGCAAATCGACGAAAAAGAAGAAGATCGCCGTCAGAGTAGCCATGACGAAGACCATGCCGGTGGTCAGCAGCACTTCGCGCCGGGTCGGCCAGACGACCTTGGCCACTTCGGCCCGCACTTGCTGGATGAACTGAAGCGGATTCGCTGTCTTTGCCATGTCGACATACCTTTTTCACCGAGTGGGCGGCAGATACGCGCTTTGCCACGCCAGTTCAAGCCCAAGCGGCTTCACGTCCAATCCAGCACGACCTTGCCGCTGGAGCCGCTGCGCATCACGTCGAAGCCCTTGACGAAATCGTCAACCTTCAGGCGGTGGGTGATGACGTTGCGAACATCGAGCCCGTTCTGCAGCATCGCCAACATCTTGTACCAAGTCTCGAAGATTTCGCGCCCGTAAACGCCCTTGATGGTGATCGCCTTGAAGACGATCCGGCTCCAGTCCACCGGGCTTTTCCCCGGCGGGATGCCCAGCAGCGCGATGCGGCCACCCATGACCAGCGCTTCGACCATCTGGTCGAGTGCGCGCTGGTTACCGGACATTTCCAGCCCGACGTCGAAGCCTTCACGCATCTTCAGGCGCTTGATGACATCCTTCAGGTCCTCGTTGGCGACATTGACGGGCGTGAGGTCCGTCACTTTCTCGGCCAGCGCCAGCCGGTCGGGGTTGATATCGGTGATGACCACGTTGCGCGCGCCGACATGGCGGGCGACGGCGGCAGCCATGATGCCGATGGGCCCCGCACCGGTGATCAGCACATCCTCGCCCACAAGATCAAAGCTGAGCGCGGTGTGGACGGCATTGCCCAACGGATCGAGGATCGCGCCGATCTCGTCATCGACCTCATCGGGAAGCGGTACGACGTTGAAGGCGGGCAGCCGCAGATATTGTGCAAAGGCTCCCTGCTCGTTGACGCCGATGCCGCGGGTTTCGGGGTCGAGGTGGAACTTGCCCGCACGGCTTTGGCGCGAGGTCTTGCCGATCAGATGCCCTTCGCCGCTGACCCGCTGGCCGAGTTGCAGGTCTTTCACATCCTTGCCGAGCTCGACGATTTCGCCGGCGAATTCGTGACCCGTAACAAGCGGCACCGGTACGGTGCGGGCGGCCCATTCGTCCCAATTCCAGATATGGACATCGGTGCCGCAGATCCCGGTCTTGTTGATCCGGATCAGCACGTCGTCCTCGCCGATCTCGGGCACCGGCACATGCTCCATCCAGAGGCCGGGTTCGGGCTTTGCCTTGACCAGCGCCTTCATCTCGTTCGTCATGACAGAACTCCTGTTTCGCGGCCCGCCCTGCCGAATGCGTCGAGCGCGCGGTCAAGCTGGTCCCGGCTAAGCGCGGCGTTCATCTGGGTGCGGATGCGAGCTTGGCCCTTCGGCACCACCGGAAAGAAGAACCCGGCGACATAGACACCGTGCTCGAAAAGCCGCGCCGCCAGATCCTGAGCCAGCCGCGCTTCACCGAGCATCACCGGGATGATCGGATGTTCGCCCGGCAGCAGGTCATATCCCAGATCCGTCAGGCCCTCGCGCCAGTGGCGGGCATTGTCGAACAGCCGGCGGCGCAGGTCGTCGCTGTCTTCCACAAGGTCGATCGCCTCGATAGAAGCCGCGACAATGGCCGGTGCCAGCGCGTTCGAGAACAGATAGGGGCGCGCCCGCTGACGCAGCAAATCGATGACCGGCTGAGGTCCGGCGATATAGCCGCCCATCGCCCCTCCCAATGCCTTGCCGAGCGTGCCGGTAAGGATGTCGACCCTTTCAGCCACTCCGAAATGGGCCGGCATGCCCGCGCCCTTTGGCCCCATGAAGCCGGTCGCGTGGCAATCATCGACCATGACGATGGCATCGTAGCGCGCCGCCAGATCGGTGATCTCGGGCAGTTTCGCCAGGTAGCCGTCCATCGAGAAGACGCCGTCCGTCGCGATCATGATGTGACTTGCGCCGCCGTCGCGGGCCGACTTGAGCTGTGTTTCTAGATCGTCCA
This sequence comes from uncultured Alphaproteobacteria bacterium, assembly GCA_942492375.1. Lineage (GTDB taxonomy): Bacteria > Pseudomonadota > Alphaproteobacteria > Rhodobacterales > Rhodobacteraceae > JAHEAO01. The sequence continues at coordinate 577,057 of CALOEL010000014.1, read as the reverse complement.
TGTCGGAATTGGCATAGCGGTAACGTCTTGCCTTGCACAGCCGGACGCCGTCGATGATCGATGCATGGTTCAAGCTGTCCGAGACGATCGCGTCTTCCGGGCCGAGCAGCGGCTCGAACAAGCCGCCGTTCGCGTCGAAGCACGCCGCGAAGAGGATGCTGTCATCCTTGGCCAAGAACTCGGCAATGCGCCGTTCCAGCTGCCGGTGCAGATCCTGTGTCCCGCAGATGAACCGGACGCTGGCCATCCCGTAACCGTGATCGTCAAGCGCGGACTTGGCCGCGGCGATCAGGCGCGGATGGTTGGCGAGGCCGAGATAATTGTTGGCGCAGAGGTTGATGACCTCGCGTTCGCCATCCGCCGCCTCGACCTGGACCGTCCCGCCCTGCGCAGAAGTGATCGGGCGTTCCGCCTTCATCAGCCCAGCCTCGTCGATCTCTTGCAGCAGAGTTCTGATACCGGCGAGAAAGTTCTCTGACATCGCGGCGGCCTTTCCGTGGCTAGGCCAACGGACATACGGAGTTTCGCATTTACCTGCAAGAGAGAGGACCGGACGCTATGCCGAACGGCTTGCAACTTTTAGTTGCGTGAATCGGTGCAAAAAAGACTCTAATCAACTATTATCGCTATCGAATACGGCAAGAATTTGACAATCGGCGACGGGTTGGCGGACAAAGGACTCGGGTGTTTTGCGCCATGTAGGCGCGATGGTTTGTTCAGAACCATAAGGGGTATGTGTAATGATACGGAAATATTCACTTGCAACAATCTTGATCGCAGTCGCCAGCCAGGCCAACGGGGGAAACCTCGCGAGCGCGGGCCTGGATGATCCGCGCGTAACGCTGCTCTCTGAAGGGCAGCGCGATATCTGCAACATGGAACAGATCGACCCAGCATATCTAAGCTGGCTTCGCCGATCTCCCGACTATGACCTGATATTGAACGAAGCGCTGAGGAATTGTCCGGAAGTCGCGCTGCTGCTCGTCGATTCGGCGACCGCGACGATAGCCGAAGGCACGCCGGGAAATCAGAACGACCAGAATGACGATCGTGGGTTCCGATCCGATCGCGACGGTGGCGATGACTCCGGAGGTTCAGGCGATGGTGACGACGGCGGCTCTGGCGACGGCGGCTCTGGTGGTGGCGGCGGCGGCGACGGCGGCTCTGGCGACGGAGGCTCGGGCGGTGGTGACGACGGCAAAGGCGGCGGCTCCGATGACGGCGGCGGCGGCGATGATGGCAAAGGCGACAGCGGCTCCGACGGTGACGGCGGCGGCGATGACGGCAAAGGCGACAGCGGCTCTAACGGTGGCGACAACGGCAAAGGCGACGGTAGCGGCGAAAAATAAACCGAGTCCAGATCGTCGGCATAAGTAGGGCCGGCGCGCCGATCGGCGCGTCGGCCTTCATCATTTCGACCGCTATTTCATCGCAATGACGTGGTCCGGATTCACCGGAATGCGCCCGCCCGCGAAAATCGCGTTCCACACCTGCGGATTATTCGGATCCTGCAACTTGAGAAACGTATAGCCGGTATCGACCCAGTGCCTGATGCGGTTATCGAGACTGTCGAGAACAAGATCACCCTTCGCGGTTCTGAGAATGAGAACAGCATGCCGGTTCCCCTTCAGATCGAGCACGGTGGCCATAAGTAGCGCACTGGCCGGAACATTCGCTTGTAGCAACTTCAGTTTCTTCAGCAGCACCAGATCTTCGCAATCCCCTCCACGAGCCGTCGGCAATGCCCAGAATTCGTCTCGCTTGTATTGCTCACGATCAGAGATTTGACGGGTCGTGCGGTTGACGGACCGATTTATTTTGTCCGCCAGTTTCAGCACCGATGGCTGGCTGACCGCATGCACGCTGCTGCGGGCACAGGCCCATCCCTGCGCAGCGCAAAGACCCGCGAAGCCGTCTGGCGCCGAAATTCTCTTCTTCGCAGGCAGATACGCAAAGCCCTTGGGTTCTGCCGCCTGCGAAGGTAATGGCGCCATCGACGTCAGCATCAGAACAATGGCCATTACCGGCCAGACGAATAACCATGATTTTCGGTTGGCAGCGATCGACTTCATCCAGTTTCATCCAGTTTTGGCAGCGGCGCGCACAGAGCGGCCTGTTGTCAGACGCTGACAGTGAAAAATGGCGTAATCGTGTTCAGGTTGTGCAGTTGACGTGATGAAGTGAGGATTCACACGGGCATCTTTTCTGCGCCCAATTGCGGTGGTCTCGAAGCTTTATCACCGCGATCGCAACAAACAGTGGCTGGCAGGGGTTGGGGGACTCGAACCCACGACCCTCGGTTTTGGAGACCGATGCTCTACCAACTGAGCTAAACCCCTAAGCCGACGGAGGAGATAACGTTAAAATTTGCCGCATGCAAGGCCGGCTCTTGAACTCGGCAGGCGGATTGACGTTACAAGGGGGCTGATTTGCAGGGAACAAGCCGGCCGATGTCACTCCGTTCTAGGTTGGAAAACTCCAAGGCGCTGGAAACCGGTCTGTCGACCGCGATCGCAGGCTATCTTCTGCTCTGCCTTCGTACGACGAAATGGCGTGCCAAAGGGTTGGAACCGCTGAAAGAGGCACTGCAAGACGGTCCCGTCATTCTGGTCCTCTGGCATAGCCGGCTGATTCTTGCCGCAGCACATTGGCCGCATGACAGTGGCGGCGCCTCTACGCTGGTCGATACCTCGCCCATCGCTCGCCTCATGGGAGCGATCCAGCGGCGCTTTGGCATCCAACCCGTCCACATCAAGGAAGGCCGCTCCGGTCTCGACACGACGCGCGACGCGCTGCGGCTGCTGCGCGGCGGCAACAGCCTGGGTCTGGCCGCGGACGGGCCCACCGGGCCGGCCCACAAGCTGCGCGACCCACCCCTGGAATGGGCCCGCGTCGCGCGGGTTCCGGTTTTCGTCTATGCCTACTCGACGCGCCGGCATCGGAAACTCCGGTCTTGGGACAAGACCATGTTCCCCTTGCCTTTCAGCACCGGGGCCTATGTATTCCGCCGCTGGCAGGCGGACATTCCGCGCCGGATGGACAGCCCGCAACGCCGCATCCTGCGCCGCAGCCTGACCGAGGCGCTGAACGCGGTTCAGGCCGAAGCCGATGCCATGGTCGGGCTGAATCCGCAGCCTTGACCGACGAAACCGACGCCGGAAAGCGCGGTGTCTGACAGCTATCCTTTTCAGCGACCCACCCAAACCGGCAGGCCCGACGGCCTGTAGGCCTCAACATTCAACGGAACCAACTCGATGAATATGTTGACGGCCATGAATACCGCTATGATCTCCCCAGAGAAAACCTTGGAGGTAGAGTTAAACTCGTCGGCTCTTCTCCGCAGTCCGACAGCAAGCGTCAGAAACGCAATCATGACGCCAAGTGCCAAGAAACGCGAAGCATCAAACGCAACAAGGTGCAGAGAGAAGGGCGCTATGGCACCGAACAGCAAGGCGGCCCGATCGGATTTTACAAGTCTTGCCCCGGAATGAAAAAGTAAAGCCAGAAAGACAATCGTCCAGCTTACAACCACGGGAAATAGCCTGGTCATTTCGTACTGGTACTTAACGGAATGCCAGCGTCGGCTCATCGTTTCGCTTTCACCATTCGTCCGGTCAAGAACGGCTTCAACGGCCAAATCCCGTATTCTGAAATCTACTGCTCGGGTCTGTAAACTGCTCTCTATCTCGGCACTCATTTCAAAGGGTTTATCGTTAAGGAATAGTCCGGCGACCAACGCGCTGCAAAGAAGCACAGGAGCCAACGCGGCGATTGCGCGTCTTGCTGGCAGAAGATCCTTACGGCCCAGCCATATGTCCGCCGCGAACAGCATTCCAAAGAGCGGTAGCATTGTCTCATGCACCAAAGCTCCGGCGCACAATACAACTGAGCGCATTGCAATTCCGTAACCCGAGACCGGAAGGCATAGGCCGAGCAGCGCCAACAACAAAGTGACGCCATCGAGGTATCCAGTCGAACCTACGAATGCGACCAGCGCAAATGAGGTGGTTGCGACCAGAGGCAGTCCAATCCCCAAATTGGCCGCCAGGAAAATCCTGGTGCAAAAGATAACGAATGCGAAGGCCGCCCATATCGTGATGGTTGAAGCGAGAAGCGCAATTGAGCTTGCTGTGAATGAACCACTGGTTTGAGTTACGAGCGACCCGACCAGACTGCGTCGAACCAACCCCAGATCATAGCTGAACAGATAATGGGTCAAGCTCCATTCGTTTGGGGAACCGAGACTTGAGAAGATAATAAGGGTCCCAATGACAAAGACGATTATGAAACGTCTTTGATCAGACATTTGAAACATATCAGGTTAATTCCGCCGATCCCAGCAACGTGCAGACGAGACCACAAATTGAAAACGGAGGCAACTTCTTGCCTCCGTCTGCGTCATGATCGCGTTTCGTGATGCGCTGTTACTCGATGATCTTCGACACGACGCCGGCGCCGACGGTGCGGCCGCCTTCACGGATGGCGAAGCGCAGCTTCTCTTCCATCGCGATCGGGGCGATCAGCTCGACGTTGAACTTCAGGTTGTCGCCCGGCATCACCATCTCGGTGCCCTCGGGCAGCATCACCGTGCCGGTCACGTCCGTCGTGCGGAAGTAGAATTGCGGACGGTAATTCGCGAAGAACGGCGTGTGACGGCCACCCTCTTCCTTGGTCAGGATATAGGCCTCGGCCTCGAACTTGGTGTGCGGCTTGACCGAACCCGGCTTGCAGAGGATCTGCCCGCGCTCGACGCCTTCCCGGTCGACACCGCGCAGAAGCGCGCCGATATTGTCGCCGGCCTCGCCACGGTCCAGAAGCTTGCGGAACATTTCCACACCGGTGCAGGTCGTCTTCGTCGTCGGGCGGATGCCGACGATCTCGATCTCGTCGCCGACATTGATCACGCCACGCTCGACACGGCCCGTGACCACGGTGCCGCGGCCGGAGATCGAGAACACGTCCTCGATCGGCATCAGGAACGGCTGGTCGACGGCACGCGCCGGGGTCGGGATATACTCGTCGACCGCCTTCATCAGCTCGCGGATCGAGTTCTCGCCGATCTCCGGCTGGGTGCCGTTCATCGCGTGCAGCGCCGAGCCGCGGATGATCGGGATGTCGTCGCCGGGGTACTCATAGGAGGACAGAAGCTCGCGGATCTCCATCTCCACCAGTTCCAAGAGTTCCTCGTCATCGACCTGATCGACCTTGTTCATGTAGACGACCATGTAGGGGATGCCCACCTGACGGCCCAGGAGGATATGCTCGCGCGTCTGCGGCATCGGGCCGTCGGCGGCGTTCACCACCAGGATCGCGCCGTCCATCTGCGCCGCCCCGGTGATCATGTTCTTGACGTAGTCGGCATGGCCGGGGCAGTCGACATGGGCGTAGTGACGCGCATCGGTCTCGTATTCCACATGTGCTGTCGAGATCGTGATCCCGCGCGCCTTCTCTTCCGGCGCGCCGTCGATCTGGTCATAGGCGCGGAAATCGCCGAAATACTTCGTGATCGCCGCCGTCAGCGTCGTCTTGCCGTGGTCAACATGGCCGATCGTGCCGATGTTCACATGCGGTTTGTTGCGTTCAAACTTTGCCTTTGCCATGACCCTAAAGCCTCATCCTTCAAGGGGCCGCGTGCGGCCCGGTTCATCATCCGCGCGCTCGTTACTGGCTTGGGGGCGGAAAATCAAGCGTCAGTTGGACGCGACCTCGGTGTCGGATAGCGGCTCGTCGATAGACGCAGCCTCGCTCGGTGCGTCGGTCGGGGTCGCAGCGCCTTCCGCCGAAAGACCGAACCATTCGGGGTTGGACAGCAGGTAGTTCTGGATCGCCTTGGCGGCATTGCGCGACAGGTTGGCCATCTGCTCTTCACGGCTTTGCGTCAGACCCGAGGATAGCACCGTCTCTCCGGACAGGCTTTCGAAAATCGCAAGCTGCTTCACATCCGGATTGAGACGCTTCTGCGCGGCGTCGTCCCAAACCAGGACATTCACGACCAACGCCGATTTCGGGTTGAACACCAGCGGTACGCCGGGCTGGGCAAGCGCATAGGCCTCGACTGTGACGCCGAGGTTATAGAGCTTTTCGCCCTCATAGCCGCCAAGCCGCTTGTCGATTGCGGCGGTCAGCGACTCGACCCATTCCTCGTCCGTCGCGGTCCGGGAGAACGGGCCGATCTCAGGATCATCGGCCAAGACGATATTATGCCCAAGGGCGAAATCACCCATCGCCACCTGTGGCTCATTCTCGTCCACCGGCGCGGCACAGGCTGCGAGCCCTGCAAGCGCCAGCATCACGACGCAAGTTCTGAATTCTTTGAAACACCGCGGCATCGGGGCCCTCCTGTTGGCTGCGTCCTAGTTAGACGGTTGGTCCCGGCATGGCAATCAACCCGGCGCATTGCAGATATGACGCAGATCCTGCCAGTCTGCTTCGCCCAAGGAGGGGCGTATCGGACCAGTCATCCGGTCGGCTGCCTCACGTGCGGCGGCGATACGGTTCCCAAGTCGCGGATGCGCAAGGAAATGGGCGACGATGCCCTCCTGATCGCCGTATTCACGACGAAGCCGGTCGAAGAACTGTTCCAGAGCCGCAGGCGATACGCCCTCGCTCAGCAGCAGGTCGTGCGCGAAAGCGTCAGCGCCGGCCTCGGCCTCTTGGCTATAGGTCGCGTCGATCAATCGCTCGACCAGGAACAGCACCGCCGCGCCGCCCGCGAAATCGCCAAGGATCAATCCCAGAACCCCGATCGATCCTGCCGACCGCAGCGCGCCCCGCGCCGGATCCCGGTTGACGACATGGCCGATCTCATGCGCCAGAACCGCCGCGACCTCGTCGGCCGACTCTGCTGCTTCCAGAAGACCGCGAAACAGCACGATCCTCCCGCCGGGAAGGGCGAAAGCATTGACCATCTCATGGTCCAGTACGTGCACTGTCAGCGGGTAAGGCAGCGCAACGCCGCCTTGCAGACGCCTCTGAAGGCGATCCAGTGCGACCACGCCCTCCGTCTCGCTGCAGATCCGCACCGGTTCGAAATCGCTTTCGGCCAATGCGCTGCGGATTTGTTCGAAGGTGGTATCGCCCAAGGCCTTTTCGCCTTCGGGCGGAAGGAATTCCGCAAGCTGGTCTGCCATGACCGGCACCAGCACAAAGACGATAAGCGCGACCGAGGCCAGCGCACCCAGCCCCCAGCCGAGGATCCGACCACGACCGCGCACCGGCGGGCGTTTGTGAAGGTGTCGCGCGCGGGCAGTCAGCAGGTCGCAGAGCGCGCGGTCGCCGACGAAGAGCCGCGCCAGAGGCTGGCGCTGTGATGTCACGATCAGCCGGTCGCGCCCGGCCTGGTCGGGAACGCCGCGCAGGTCGTCCAGCGGCCAGCGAAGTCTCTCTCCCTCGGGCGGGATCAGGACAATTGCCTCGCTTTCGGGCGAACGCTCGACCAGCACCTCGATCCGCTGGACGGTGGCGGCCCGCCCGTCGAGATAATCCGCGAAGACGCTCTGCGGTTCATCCCCGGTCAAATCGCGGCTCCGAGATCGAGCGCTTCGGCGAAGCCTTCGGCCTCGGCGAATTCGTCGCGGTCTCGTTGGCTGATCGCCGCCAGGTAATGGACACCGGTGATTTGAAGGGTTTCCGCATAGTGGCGCGCGAGGGGAAGTGTCACGAAGACATGCCGCAGAGCTGCCCAGCTGACGAAAACCGTGAAATAGAATGTCATACCCGCGCCCATGCCCAGCCATAGCGGCAGTGATTCACCGATGGACTGAGGATTAAAATCGCCGGCTGGACCTGCAATCGCTATCACCAGCCCGCCCAATGCCAAAAGGAGGAGAAGAAGGAAAACCGAAAGCAGCAGGCTGACAATGGAGTAACCGAACGCGTAGATGCGGATCACCCGCCACGGTCTCGGCCGGGCGACAAACCCCACGCCGTCCAGCTGCTTGGCATTCGTCAATAGCCGGAAGCTGTGAACGCTGTAATGAGCTAGGCCATAAAGCGCTATCACAACACCGAGACCCGCCGCCCCGATCCCGAAGTCCGGCGAACCGGAATAGACGGATACGCCCGCGACCGTTAGAAGCACGATCCCCACAAAGAGCGGCAAGAATGGAGGGTAAAGCATCTGCCATTGCCCCGTTTGCACGAACCTCGCGGTCCCGAACCATGTCCGGTCAGTGCGATATTTCTCCAGCGCGAAGGTCATGCGGGGCCAGAGGAGACCTAGAGTCAGAATGGTGATACACCAATGCAGCAGGGCCCTGACCGCATAACCCCAGGCGCCCGGATCCATACCGAACCGCAGGCCGCGCCAGCGCGTGCGCGCCAATACGTAACGCCGCGCCCGGTAGCGGGCGTAAAACATGATCGGGATCACGCCGACGAAAGACAGCGCGTAGGCCGCGAAGTTGCCCTGGAACAGCGAGAAGGACAGGAACATCAGGATCAGGTTCACGATGCCGATGTAGAACGCCAGAACGACGACGGCGATCAGGAAACCCAGCAGCTTTTCCAGCGGTTCGCCGACATATTCCAGCGGGATGCCACCCGGCCGGATCGCCGACCAGTAATACCTGCGCAGCCGGGTCTTCATCCAGAACCGGTAGAGCCCCAAAGTCAACACGGTCAGCACACCGCTGACGAGCGCCAGATGGAACAGCGGCGCGCGACGCCCCGCATAGTCCGTTTCCAGCGTGGGAAGCATCCCGGTCAGCCAAACCGGTTGTTGCGCGGAAAGCCGTGGGGCGGGCGCTTGCCTACGCCGGCCCGGTTGCCCAGCCAGTCGGTCATGTCCGTCTCTACCCTCGTCTTGCCGCCGCCCATCGTCCAGGACAGGCCCTCGGCCCAGTCGAACGTGACGATGTCAGACAGCCCGCCATCCAGCTGCAATTCGCCCTGAGCGCCACGGGCCTGCTTGTACTTCTGGATCCGCACGCCCTTGCCCCGTGTCATCTCGGGCAGATCGGCGACGGGGAAGACCAGCAGCTTTCCGTTCTTGCTGGCAACCGCGACGTGATCGCCCGAAACCGGTCGACAGGCGGCGGCCGTCACATCATCCTTGACGTTGAGAACTTGCTTGCCGCTCCGGGTCTGGGCGATCACCTCGCTTTCCGGCACGACGAAGCCGTTGCCGGCAGTGGAGGCGACCAGCAGCTTGCGGCCCGGCACATGGACGAAGAGCGTGACGATATCGCATTCGTTCGGCAGGTCGACCATCAGGCGCACCGGCTCGCCCATGCCGCGCCCGCCGGGCAGGTTGGCGCCCGACAGCGTGTAGAACCGGCCATTGGTGCCGAAGAGAAGGATCTTGTCGGTGGTCTCGGCGTGGAAGGCGAAGCGCGCCTCGTCGCCGTCCTTGAACTTCATCTCCTGGTCCAGCGCGACATGGCCCTTCATCGCCCTGATCCAGCCCATTTTCGAGCAGACGACGGTGATCGGCTCGCGCTCGATCATCGCCTCGATCGGCACGTCCTCGACTTCGCCGGCCTCGGCGAACCGGGTGCGCCGCGCGCCGCCCTCGTAATCCTTGCCGAACTGCTTGCGGGTCTCTTTCAGCTGCTCGGCGATCTTCGCCCATTGCAGCGCCTCGCTGTCCAGCAGATCCTCCAGCCCGGCGCGTTCCTCCATCAGCGCGTCGCGCTCGCGCACCAGTTCCAGCTCTTCCAGCCGCCTGAGTGACCGCAGGCGCATGTTCAGGATCGCCTCGACCTGAACCTCGGACAACTCGCCCTCGCCGGTCGCGGGCAGGGGCGAGGCATAGTCCTTCTCGGACACCGCGCGCTTGTGGTCCTGTCCCCAATCCTCGGCCATCAGCGCGGCCTTGGGGTCGTCGTCGTAGCGGATGATGTCGATCACCCGGTCGAGGTTGAGGAAGGCGATGATGAAGCCTTCCAGAACTTCCAGCCGGTGGTCGATCTTGTCCATCCGGTGCCGCGACCGGCGCAGCAGCACCTCGCGCCGGTGGTCGAGGAAGGCGCGCAGCACTTCCTTCAGGCTGCACACCTTCGGCGTCCGGCCGTCGATCAACACGTTCATGTTCAGGCTGAACCGGGTTTCCAGATCGGAATTGCGGAACAGCATTCCCATCAGCACTTCGGGATCGACATTCTTCGAGCGTGGCTCGATCACCAACCGGATGTCGTCGGCGCTTTCGTCGCGAACGTCGCCGAAGATCGGGATCTTCTTGGTCTGGATCAGTTCGGCCAACCGCTCGATCAGCTTGGATTTCTGCACCTGATAGGGGATCTCGGTGACGATGATCTGCCAGGTGCCGCGGCCCAGATCCTCGACCTGCCATTTCGACCGCAGCCGGAAAGCGCCGCGGCCGGTTCGGTAAGCCTCGACGATGTTCTCGCGCGGCTCGACGATCACGCCGCCGGTGGGAAAATCGGGGCCGGGCACGTAGCCCACCAGCGTTTCATCGCGCGCATCCGGCGTCTTGATCAGATGCAGACAGGCATCGACCAGTTCGACGATATTGTGCGGCGGAATGTTCGTTGCCATGCCCACAGCGATGCCGCTGGAGCCGTTGGCCAGAAGGTTTGGAAAAGAGGCGGGCAGCACGACCGGCTCGGTCAGGGTGCCGTCGTAATTGTCGCGGAAATCAACCGCGTTCTCGTTCAGCCCCTCCAGCAGCGCCTCGGCGGCTGCGGTCATCCGCGCTTCGGTATATCGGGCGGCGGCCGGGTTATCACCGTCGATATTGCCGAAATTGCCCTGCCCGTCGACCAGCGGATAGCGGACGTTGAACTCCTGTGCGAGCCGCGCCATCGCATCGTAGATCGCAGCATCGCCATGCGGGTGGTAGTTGCCCATCACGTCGCCGGAGATTTTCGCCGACTTGCGGAACCCGCCATTCGAGGCCAGCCGCAATTCCCGCATAGCGTAAAGGATGCGGCGGTGCACCGGCTTCAGCCCGTCCCGCGCATCCGGAAGCGCCCTGTGCATGATCGTGGACAGCGCATAGGTCAGATACCGTTCGCCGATCGCACGGCGCAGCGGTTCGGACATCGCTTCGGGGCTGATGCCAGGGGTGTCTTTCACGTCGTTCATGGATGATCTGATAGCCGGGGCGCGTTGCGGCGTAAAGAATCCATCCAAACAAACAGCGCGGGTTTTTCCCCGTCGGGAACCACAATGCGGTATACTGCGTAGATATAGTACGATTCCTTCATTTCAGGTTTTTTTCAATGTTGCGTCTTTTGGTAGTTCTTCTCGGTTCCCTGTGGCTTGCGATGTATTTCGCCGACGAGATTGGCGGCCCCGATATCGCCCTGGATCAGGCCGAGCCGGGCAGCGACACCCCCCTCACGAAAAGGGACTTCGACCCCGCCGAAGTGATCCTGGCCGCCCTCGATGCGCCCGTCGCGCGGTCGTCGCAGCGCCGGAATCGGCCTTCGGGAACCGTGGACATGGTGCCCTTCAACCGTCCGGTCGTGATCGGACCGGAAGGGCAAAAAATCGCGGAAGACCCGGCTGCCTTCGTCGTCGCCAGCGCGACCGAGGCGCCGGAGACGGAGGTGATACCTGACATCCCGGTGCTTTTCGTCACCGCCAGCAGGGTCAATGTCAGGAACGGTCCGTCGACCGCGGACCCCGTCATCGGCGGCGTGGAGTTTGCCGATGCCGTCCAGATCCTGTCGGACCCCGGCGAGCCCTGGGTGCGGATCCGCGTCGAGGGCGACGGCGTCGAGGGCTTCATGGCCTCGAAATTTCTCGCGCCAACCCAGCCCTAGGACCGAGCCGGGCGCTTGCCTTCTCGACCGCTTCGGGCTCTATGGCCGGAAAGAAGAGGCGGCAGTTGCAAGCGAAATCCATCCTCATTACCGGATGTTCGTCCGGTATCGGCCTCGACGCCGCGCGAACCCTCTCGCAGCGCGGTTGGCGCGTGTTCGCCACCTGCCGCAAGGAAGCCGACTGTGCGCAGCTTCGCGAGGAGGGGCTGGAAAGCTTTCGACTGGACTACGAAGACGGCGCGACCATCGACACAGCCATCGCCGAGACGCTGGAGCGGACCGGCGGTACGCTCGACGCCGTTTTCAACAACGGCGCCTATGCCATCCCCGGCCCGGTCGAGGATCTGCCGACCGAGGCGCTCCGCGCGATCTTCGAGGCGAACCTCTTCGGCTGGCATGACCTGACGCGGAAGCTCATCCCGACGATGCGCGCGCAGGGGCACGGGCGGATCGTCAACTGCTCGTCCGTCCTCGGCCTCGTCGCCTACCGCTGGCGCGGCGCCTATAACGCGACGAAATTCGCGCTCGAGGCACTGACCGATACATTGCGGTTGGAAATGTCCGACACGAATATCAGCGTCATCCTTATCGAGCCGGGACCGATCAAGACCGATTTCCGCAGGAACGCCGTCCTGCAATTCGAACGATGGATTGACTGGGAAAGCTCCGCACGCGTTGAACAGTACCGCGCCTCGCTGCTCGACCAGCTTTATCGCGGCTCCAAGGCGTCGGCATTCGAACTGCAGCCCGAAGCCGTCACCGCGAAACTCATCCATGCGATCGAATCGCCGCGCCCGAAGCCGCGCTATTTCGTGACCACCCCGACCTATGTCGCGGCGTTTCTGCGCCGCATTCTGCCGACCCGGGCGCTTGATCGGGTGGTGCTGCGGAATTAACCGCCAAGGCAGTTCGCTTTTCCCGGCAGATCCGCTAGATCGGAACTCAGATCAAGAAGGGGCCAAACATGTGGCGTGATCCATTGTTCGTCGTCGTCGTCATTTCGGTGATGGTGGTTTTCGTGATCCTGATGATCGGCATCGGCGGTTTCGCGAAGGGCGGCGACTTCAACCGCAAACATGCCAACCGTATCATGCGATACCGCATCATCGCGCAAGCCATTGCCGTCGCCCTGATTCTGGGCTTCGTTGCAATCCGTCGTATGGTAGGCTGAGTCATGGTCGTGCTTAACAAGATCTACACCCGGACCGGAGACAAAGGTGAAACCGCGCTTGGCAACGGGCAGCGCGTGGCCAAATATTCCGCGCGGGTCGAGGCCTATGGCACGGTCGATGAAACCAACTCTGCCGTCGGTCTGGCGCGGCTTCACGCCGAGGGACCGCTGGATACGCAACTTGCGATGATCCAGAACGATCTCTTCGATCTCGGCGCCGATCTCTGCCGCCCGGACATGGAAAAGGACGCCGACGCGGAATACCAGCCCCTGCGGGTTTCGGAGGCTCAGGTGATCCGCCTGGAGAACGAGATCGACGCGATGAACGAACGGCTTACGCCACTGCGGTCCTTCATCTTGCCGGGCGGCTCGGCCCTGGCGGCGCATCTGCATCTGTGCCGCACCGTCTCGCGACGCGCCGAGCGTATCACCGTGCATCTGGCCGAAGCCGAACAGGTCAACGCAGCCGCGGTGAAGTACCTCAACCGCTTGTCGGACTGGTTCTTCGTCGCCGCACGCATCGCCAACAATGACGGCCATGACGACGTGCTTTGGGTGCCTGGCGCAAACCGCTAGCCCGCCGCGTCAGGGCGAAGTCGGCTCCCAGAGCTCTACCGGATTGCCCTCCGGGTCGTTGAGCCGCGCGAAACGTCCGTTCGGATAAGCTTGCGGGTCGCGGCGAACCGTGATCCCGGCGTTTTCCAGTTGCGTGATCATCGCATCAAGATCGCGCACCCGGAAATTCAGCATGAACTCTTTCTCCGCATCACCGAAATAGTCGGTCTGCTTCTCGAACGGCGCGAACACGGTCGCTCCCGCCTCCTGGCGCCAGCACTCGGCGTCATAGTCGGCTGGAACCTTGTCGATGCCGAGATTGCTCTTGTACCACTCCGCCAGGGCGGCAGGGTCCTCGGCCCGAAAGAAGAAACCGCCCAGTCCCAGAACCTTTTCCATCTTGTCCTCCCGTTCGGGATCCGCTTCGTCTACGCGTTCCGCTTCCGGACCGGCACCCAGATCTCGAAGCCGCCATCCCCGGTCCGGCCGTTGAAATCCGAGCCGTAGAATTCCACTATCGGACCCTCGGCCTTCTCGTATCCCGATCCCGGCAGCCATCCGTTCATGACCCGGTCGATCTGCCGGCCGATGGTCGAGATGTTCTCGGAGAATTGGAACTTGGCGTAGTTGCCTGCGGGAATCGTCTGGGTCGTCAGCGCCATCGGGGCCGATTCGCCCTTTTTCATCTGCATGCCGCAGATATAGCCAAAGCTGCCATCGGGTCGCATGTCGTGGCTGACGCCATAATACTCGCCGGGCACCATTCCATCCTCTGGATATCCCATCGCGTTGTAATTGGCCCATTGGGTGGGAATCGCGGCGCGGGTGTCCATGTCGTAATCGCCGTCCACTCCGGCGATCACCCGTTTCCCCAGCCGGCCGATCCGCGATGGTTTGAGTTCGTCCTGCATGGTCTGGTCCTTTCCCTGGCGACTCTCGCTCCAACCTGCCGGAAAGCGGCGCAAAAATCCAACATTGTCCGATTCCGACGCAAGAACGCGACGTCCCTGCGACGTGCCGCGTCGATTTTGCCCTGTTTTCTCTGGCGATCAGCCGCTAACACCGGGGCGATAGCGTTCGAACCGCTGCGACGGCGGTTGGATTTACCAAGGAGACTGCGCAGATGAAGGTGCTCGTGCCCGTCAAACGCGTGATCGACTACAACGTGAAAGTCCGCGTCAAGGCGGATGGCAGCGGCGTCGATCTCGCCAATGTGAAGATGTCGATGAATCCCTTCGACGAGATCGCCGTGGAAGAGGCGATCCGCCTCAAGGAAGCCGGCAAGGCCGAAGAGGTCATCGCGATTTCCATCGGCGTGAAGCAGGCGCAGGAAACCTTGCGGACCGCCCTTGCCATGGGTGCCGATCGCGCGATCCTGGTGGTTGCCGCCGATGACGTGCATCAGGACATCGAGCCCCTCGCCGTCGCCAAGATCCTCAAGGCCGTGATCGACGAGGAGAAGCCCGGTCTGGTCCTGGCCGGCAAGCAGGCCATCGACAACGACATGAACGCGACGGGCCAGATGCTGGCCGCCCTCTTGGGCTGGAGCCAGGCAACCTTCGCCTCGAACCTGGAAATCGACGGAGATCATGCGAATGTAACCCGCGAAGTCGATGGCGGATTGCAGACGATCAAGGTGAAGATGCCGGCGATCGTGACCGTGGATCTGCGGCTGAACGAGCCGCGCTATGCGAGCCTGCCGAACATCATGAAGGCCAAGAAGAAGCCGCTGGAGGAAAAGACCGCCGCCGATTACGGCGTCGATGTCACGCCGCGGCTGCAGGTCGTCAAAACCGCCGAACCCGAGGCGCGCAAAGCCGGCGTCCGGGTCGGCTCGGTCGATGAACTTGTCACGAAACTGAAAGAAGCGGGGGTGATCTGATGGCTGTTCTCTGTCTTGCCGAAGTGACCGACGGTCACCTCTCGATGGATGCCACCGCCAAGACGGTGGCGGCGGTGCAATCGCTCGGCGATGTCACCCTGCTCTGCGCCGGGGCCAAGGCCTCTGACGCGGCGGCAGAAGCCTCGAAGATCGAGGGCGTCAAGAAGGTGCTCTGCGCCGAGGATCCGTCGCTCGGACACCGTTTGGCCGAGCCGACCGCGGCACTGATCGTCAGTCTTGCGCGCGACTATGACCACATCGTCGCGCCGGCGACCACCGATGCCAAGAACGTGCTGCCGCGGGTCGCGGCCCTGCTCGACGCGATGGTCATCACCGATGTCTCGGGTGTCGTCGATGCCGATACGTTCGAACGTCCGATCTACGCCGGCAACGCGATCCAGACGGTCAAATCCTCGGATGCGAAAAAGGTCGTGTCGATCCGCACCACGGCTTTTGACGCGGCCGGTGCCGGCGGTTCCGCCCCGGTCGAGAATATCGGCGCGGCGGACAATCCCGGCCTGTCCGAATGGGTCGAGGACAAGGTTGCCGCCAGCGACCGTCCGGAACTGACCAGTGCCGGGATCGTCGTCTCGGGTGGCCGCGGCGTCGGTTCGGAGGAGAATTTCGAACTGATCGAGAAGCTCGCGGACAAGCTTGGCGCAGCCGTGGGCGCCAGCCGCGCCGCAGTCGATTCCGGCTATGCCCCGAACGACTGGCAGGTCGGTCAGACCGGCAAGGTCGTGGCACCCGATCTTTATGTCGCGGTCGGTATCTCCGGCGCGATTCAGCACCTGGCGGGCATGAAGGACAGCAAGGTCATCGTCGCGATCAACAAGGACGAGGAAGCCCCGATTTTCCAGGTGGCTGACTACGGGCTTGTGGCCGATCTCTTCAACGCCGTGCCGGAGCTGATCGAAAAGATCTGAGCCACAGTCGATACCACAAAACGGTCCGCCCTTTGGCGGGCCGTTTTCGTTTCAGCCTTGAAGCAGCGAAGCGAGTTTTCCCACCAGTTCCTGCGCCGCCCGTTCATGGACCACCGGACCCAGCATCTCGCGCGCCGCCAATTCTTCGAGCGGCACACAAACCAGACGCTGAAACCCCGCCCCGATCTCCTCGGTCGAGGCCACGACCTCGACCAGCCCGGCGGTCTGAACGGAGACAGCGTCAAGCATGAGCCGATCCACGAAAAGCGGATCGCGCATCGACCAGTTGTCGCAGGGATCTTCTGGTCGGCGATCAGAGAGCCAGAGCAGCACCACCGGGCCGCCGATACCGTCGATCAGCTGCCGCATCCGAACGAGCCAATCCTCTTTCAGCGCCTTCTGAAATTCCGCGAAACCCTCTGCCGAGCGTTGCGCCAGCGAGGCCAGAAGATGCCGTGTGAAGTTGAATTCGGTCAGGTCGATGCCGTCGAACAGCGCCAGAAGCTCTGCCGAGGCCTTCAGGAACCGGTCATTTCGCCGGGGATGGACGCTGTAGAACCTGTTCGACACGTTCTGCACTCCGGTGATCTGGATCACCGTCGCGGCGGCGTCTCGGCATATCTGCATGACGACCTCATCCTGCAACGCCATGTCGAGACCGGCATTTATGCAGGCCAGATTGACCGCCGGCATCCCGATCCTCTGCTCCAGCCGTGCCGGCAGCGGCGTTTCGGCGAACCTTCCGTAAATCTCCGATCCGCCCAGCACCGCGACATAGGGCATGTCGAGCGCCGCCGGCGGCCCCCGGAACTGCAGTCTGGACTCGCCATAGCGGCATGGAAAATAGTCAAGCGCCCCCGCGCCCAAGTGCTCATAGGCCATAACCCACCCGTTTTTCCGTCTCACCCACGGGCAGACTCGTCCCCGAGGGTTGCGATTTGGCTAAAGCAACAGCTTGAGACAAAGTTTATCGGGTTTCGGGCCTTGCACCGGGCTTTCGCGGGGGCATATGGTCCGGCATCTCAATCGAAAGGGTCGGTCATGGAAATCGCCAAGGTCGGAATTGTCGGCGCAGGTCAGATGGGCAACGGCATCGCCCATGTCTTCGCTCTGGCGGGCTATGACGTGCTGCTGAACGACATCAGCGAGGAGAGCCTGAAGAACGCGATGGAACTGATCGGCCACAACATGGACCGGCAGGTCGCGCGCGGCAAGATCACCGAACAGGAAAAGGCCGATGCGCTGGCGCGGATCCAGACCACCATGGTCCTGACGGATCTCGGCAAGACCGATCTGGTGATCGAAGCGGCAACGGAACGCGAAACCGTCAAGGCGGCGATCTTCGAGGATCTCTTGCCGCATCTGAAACCGAACACGATCCTGACCTCAAACACCTCGTCGATCTCGATCACCCGGCTCGCCTCGCGCACCGACCGTCCGGAACGGTTCATGGGCTTCCATTTCATGAATCCGGTTCCGATCATGCAACTGGTAGAGCTTATCCGAGGCATCGCCACGGACGAGGACACGTACAACGCCTGTCTCAAGGTCGTCGAAAGGCTCGGCAAGACCGCCGCTCGGGCCGAGGACTTTCCGGCTTTCATCGTCAACCGCATCCTGATGCCGATGATCAACGAAGCGGTTTACGTGCTCTATGAGGGCGTTGGCTCCGTCAAATCGATCGACGAGTCGCTGAAGCTGGGTGCCAACCACCCTATGGGGCCGCTGGAACTGGCCGATTTCATCGGCCTCGATACCTGTCTTGCCATCATGAACGTACTGCACGACGGGCTGGCCGACACCAAGTATCGCCCCTGCCCGCTGCTGACCAAGTATGTCGAAGCCGGCTGGCTCGGGCGAAAGACCGGCCGCGGCTTTTACGACTACCGCGGTGAGACGCCTGTCCCCACCCGCTGACCGAGCACGCTTCAGGGTTTCAGCTTTAGCGTCTCGTCCCTCAGCCACGCCATGAACCCGCGCGGATTGTCGGCCCAGCGCGCGATCTGCGCCGGGTCGATCGGATGGCCGATGACGGGCCTTTGCGGCCTGTTCAGCGCATTGACCACCTCGTGGATCAGCAGTCCCTGACGCATCGTGGCGGAAAGCCGGTTGGCGATCTGGTACCACCGGGAATTGCGCCCTGCAAAATAGATCGGCAGCACCTGCGCGCCGGACCGATGGATCATCTTTGCCGTGAACGGGTTCCATTCTCGCTCAAGGACGGGTCCGAACATCGTGTCGGAAGAAGCGACCACACCCGAGGGAAAGATAACGACCGTTCCCCCGCCCTCCAGATGGGCCATGGCCCGCCGTCTCATCTCGAGGCTCTTTTCGATCGCGCCTTCCTCGTGTGGAAAGGGCACCGGGATCATGAAGCGCTTGATCTCGTCGACCTGGGTTAGCAGCGAGCGCGTCAGGATCTTGTAGTCCTGCCGCGCCCGGCCGACCAGTTCGGCGAGAACCATGCCGTCGACCAGCCCATGCGGGTGGTTCGCGACCACGATCAGTGGCCCGGTGGCCGGGATGCGCGCAACTTCCTCGGCCGGCGTCTGCACCTCGATGCCCATATGGCGAAGCGCCTGCGGCCAGAAGGCCTGCCCCGGCTGGACGCCTTCGGCTTCGAACCGGCGGATCAGGCGCAGCAGCCGGTACTTGCCGGTCGACCATTCCATCGCCCGGATTGCATTGGCCTTCCACGGGTTCGGAAACGTGTTCGCATAGGACAGCTTGCGCTTGTCATAGGGCACATAGTCCGATGGCGGGGCGCCTTCGCGCGAAGAATCCTGAGAACTTGCTGTCACCGGTCCCGGCCATGGTTGAGGGCGCATCGCACCCGTCAGAAATCTTCACCGAACTTGTCGGCGACGAGCGCCTCGAGCGCCTCGGCCAGCTTTTCGGCCTCGGCGCCGCTGGTCTCGACCTCAATAGTCGTTCCCTTGGACGCTGCCAACATCAAAAGCCCCATGATGCTATCGCCGGATGCATCGAGCCCGTCCTTGGAGACCGTCGCCCGTGCGTCATGCGCCTCGACGACTTCGACAAGCTTGGCGGAAGCGCGGGCATGCAGACCCTTCTCGTTCACGATGCGCAACTGACGAATTGTCTTTTCGGTCATCAAGCGGGCCTATTTCCCAGAAACATCGAAACTGTCGATGTACTTTCGACCGGCAGCTTTCGCGCAGTCAACCGCCATCGCAACCGGAAGATGGCGGGATTTGGCCAGCTTGATCAGCATCGGCAGGTTCGCCCCATAGATGATCTGCCTGTCGGTCACCGAGCAGGCCAGAAGCGACAGGTTCGACGGCGAACCGCCGAACATATCCGTCACGACCACCACCCCGGACCCGGAATCGACGCTGTCCGCTGCTGCACATATCTCGGCTTCTTTCAGCCGTCGGTTGTGATCAGGATCAATGGAGATCGCGCGAATCCCGGACTGTTTGCCGACGACATGTTCGACAGCGGCAAGGTATTCCCGAGCCAGACCACCATGCGCGACGATAACCACACCGATCACGCCTATTCCCCAGTTCTGCCACCCGGCGATGGCGATCCCGCGCCGCGCCGTTCCAGTTCCCTGTGCCTTATAGACACCTGCCATCCTGTTGCTGCAAGTGCATTCGCCAGCTTTTCCGCAACGGCAACCGATCGGTGTTGCCCTCCGGTACAGCCGAAGGCGATCGCCAGATGCGCTTTGCCTTCCTCGGCATAGGCGGGTAGCAGCATGCCCACCAGTGCCTCGACCTTGCCGAAGAAATCCGCGAACCGCGCATCTTCCGCGATATGCTCGACGACCCTCGCATCGCGGCCGTCCAGCCCCCGCAACGGCTCGCTCCAATAGGGATTGCGCAGGAAACGGCAGTCGAGAATCATATCCACCCCACGAGGAATCCCGCGCTTGTAGGAAAAGGACTGCACGGACACGGCGAGTTTCTGCGTCGCATCCGTGCCGAACCAGCCCTCGATCTCGGCCCGCAGGTCATGCGGTGTCAATTCGGACGTGTCGATCAGAATATTGGCCCGCGCGCGGATCGGCACCAACAGGTCGAATTCGCGCTCGATCCCCAGTTGCGGCGATTCCGCCGGCGCCATCGGATGTCTGCGCCGCGTTTCGGAATAGCGGCGCAGCAGCACATCGGCCGCGCAATCCAGGTAAAGAAGCTCGACGTTCAGTTCGTCCCGCGCGGAAAGATCGTCGATGAGTTCGATCAGCGCATTCGTCGAGAAATCGCGGTTTCGCACGTCGATGCCAAGCGCCATTGGCCGGCTCAATGGCGGGCCTTCCAGAAGACGCGGCATCATCGACAGCGGCAGATTGTCGATCGCCTCGAACCCCATATCCTCAAGCACATTGACGGCAGTGGACCGTCCGGCACCCGAAGGGCCGGTCACCAACACCAACCCGGGGGCTGCTGTCGTTCGTCTCTCCTGCCGTGTCAGGTCGTCCTCCCTGGTCACTCGTGTCTGCCTGCCCTTAGATACTGCAAAAGAGCGGCAGGAAAATGGCTTTGCACGCCTCTGTGAAGCAGGGGAACCGTGGCGCCAAGCAGATCGACCGTTCGCATCGGCGGCAGCCGCTCGGTCTCGTCACGGTCAAGATCGACGACCACCCGTATGATGGCGCTCTCCTGGAATTCCGCGCAAAGGACGCCGAGGCCGCGCGCCTCGATCCGCCCTCGGATCGCCGGTGGGCAACGCGCGACAAGAACGCCATTCCGCGCCGTGACGATCGTCCGGTCATCGGCGACGAGCATCGCGCCATGTGCCATCAGCTCCAGCGCCAGTGCCGACTTGCCGCTGCCGGAAGCGCCCCGGATCAACGCCGCGACGGGTCCCAAAGCGACGCAGCTTGCATGAAGGATCGACTGGCCGGATTCCGTCACATCGGCAGGCCGACGACGAACCGGGCGCCCAGAGGTTCGGAGGTGAGGTCGGCGTCAGTCGGTCGGATATTCTCGGCCCAGATGACACCACCATGCGCCTCTACGATCTGCTTGGATATCGCCAGTCCAAGGCCCGAATTATTGCCGAACTGCCCGGCCGGCCGTTCGGAATAGAATCGGTTGAAGATCTTGGTCAGCGCCTGTTCGGGAATGCCCGGACCCGTATCCTCGACCACGACCAGAACCCGGTTGTCGCGCCGCCGAGCCCAGACCCTGATCGCATCTCCCGGTTCACAGAACGAGATCGCATTGGTGATCAGGTTCACGAACACCTGCGCCAGCCGTGCTTCAAGCCCCTGCACCTGGATCGGAACCTTGGGCAGATCGGCGATGAATTCCACGCCCTTGCCGCCTGCTTCCTTGCCAAGATGGTCGGTCAGGTTGTGAAGCATATGCACCAGGTCGAAAGCTTCCTCTTCTTCCTTCACCAGTTCGCTGTCCAGCCGCGAAGCGTTGGAGATGTCGCTGACCAGCCGATCAAGCCGCCGCACATCGTGGTCGATCACGTCCAGCAGACGGTCGCGCTGATCGTCGCGCTTGGCCACCCGCAACGTCCCGACGGCAGAGCGCAGGCTGGCCAGCGGGTTCTTGATTTCATGCGCCACATCCGCCGCGAATTGTTCATTCGCATCGATCCGGTCGTAGAGCGCCGCGACCATGCCGCGCAGCGCCCCCGAAAGCCGTCCGATTTCATCCGGTCTGCCGGACAGGTCGGGAATGCGAACCCGGCCGGGGCTGACCTTGCGTGAATTCCGGTCACGGCCTACCTCGGCCGCGGCGGCCAGATCGGCCAGCGGATTGGCGATGGTCGAGGCCAGGACCAGGCTGAGGCCGATCGACACCAGAATCGCGATCACGAACATCTGCAAGACCTGCTCGCGCTCGCTGCGCACGAGGTTGTCGATCTCGCCGGCCGCGCTGGTCAACGCGACCACGCCGACCGGTTCGCCCTGATGCAGGATCGGTGTCGCGACCGAAAACACCGTGTTCCCGTCAGGGCCATACCCCGTCTTGACCTGGGTCGGCCCGCCAAGCGTGGCGGGGACCAGCGCGCGGGCCTGGTTCTCGACGTTTTCCTCGACCTTTTCCGGCCCGGCCGGCGCCAGGAGGTTGGAAATGCCATCCCAGACCGAGTTCAGGAAGCCAGTGATCAGTGTGCTCCGGTCATCGTTCTGCAGCCCCTGCGCCGGTCGCTGTTCGGCGCGTTCCATGCCCAGAGTGCTGGCGATCATGCGTTCGGATGAATCGAAGATGAACACCTGCAGCTTCGCTGGCAGATCCAGTCCCCGCAGCGTCGCCGCGGCGTCGACCCCGCCATCCCGCGCCAGCACGTCGGCTTCGCCGGCCATCAACTGCGCCTCGAATACGTCGGCGATAAGCTCTGCCTCGACGACAAGTCCCCGCTCACGCTGAAACACTAGGCTGTCGCGGAACGGATTGAGATACAGAACCCCGGCGACAAGGATTATCAGCGCCATCAGGTTGAACGTCACGATCTTGCGCGCAAGCGGAGACCGGTTGATAGAGATCAGGCCGCGCCGTTCCCGGCGCGCTCTCATCTCGGAATCCGTCGTCGTATGAGGGGCTACCCAATCGTCGCCCAGTACAACTTCGGCCCGCTTTGCCGGTTTGGAATCCTTCACGTCAATCCTCGACGCGAGCGTCATTACTCTTCGTTATATCTGTACCCGATACCGTAGAGCGTCTCTATCGCGGAAAAATCGTCGTCCACGGTGCGCATCTTCTTGCGCAGCCTCTTGATGTGGCTGTCGATGGTACGGTCGTCGACATAGACCTGATCGTCATAGGCGACATCCATCAGCTGATCGCGGCTCTTCACGAAGCCGGGTCGTTGCGCCAGCGCCTGCAGCAGCAGGAATTCGGTGACGGTCAGCGAGACGTCCTTGCCCTTCCACGACACCGAATGCCGCAAGGGGTCCATGCTCAACTCTCCCCGCACCATGATCTTGTTTTCTTCGCCCTCCGGGGTCTCGCCGGTCTCGATCGCCTCTTGCCGGCGAAGCAGCGCGCGAATGCGTTCCACCAGCAGCCTTTGGGAGAAGGGCTTTTTCACGTAATCGTCAGCGCCCATCCGCAGACCGAGAACCTCGTCGATCTCATCGTCTTTCGACGTCAGGAAGATGACCGGCATCGAGGATTTCTGACGAACCCGCTGAAGCAGGTCCATACCGTCCATCCGGGGCATCTTGATATCGAACACCGCCATGTCCGGCAGACGCTTGTTGAACGCGTCCAGCGCGGCCTGCCCGTCATTATAGGTTTCGACTTCGAAGCCCTCAGCTTCGAGGGTCATCGAAACCGACGTCAGAATGTTTCTGTCGTCGTCAACCAACGCAATCCGCGACATGTCTGGGATCCTTCGTACTACTCTCGTGCCCGTTTTTCGCAGTATACTCGGGAATTGTTACCGTGGAAGCAATCAATAACTGCGAATCATCCTTATTGTGCAGATCGTTCCGGCGAAAAAGCGGCCCATTCATGGCCAATGTGCCTCAATTCAACGTAGCCGTTCCACGACCACGAAAGATGATTGCGCTAAACCACGCATGATTGCGCTAACTACGTGATTGCCATCTGTTCCGGTGTAAAATCCGCGTGTTATAGGGCGATGGGAACACGCGGAACGTGGCATCAATCAGGATACGGCTTCGCGTGTCCAGACCATCGAAACGCAGATGACGCCTGACCAGGCGCGGGAGCAAGGATATGACCAACGGACGGGTAAACCCGGCGCAGACGCTGTCGGAACAGGGTATCACCGGGCTGGGACAGGTCTATTACAACCTTCTGGAACCGGCGCTGGTCGAAGAATCGCTGAAGCGGAGCGAAGGCACGCTTGGCAAAGGCGGTAGCCTTCTGGTTACGACGGGCAAGCATACCGGCCGCTCTCCGAAGGACAAGTTCGTCGTCAAGACGGATGCCGTCGAAAAGGACATCTGGTGGGAAAACAATCCCCCGATGGACCCCGAGGCGTTCGACCGCCTGCATGCCGACATGCTGGAGCATATGAAGGGCAAGGACTACTTCGTTCAGGATCTCTATGCCGGCGCCGATCAATCGCACCGGCTTAACGTGCGGCTGGTCAACGAACTGGCCTGGCACGGGCTTTTCATCCGCCACATGCTGCGCCGCCCCTCGCGCAAGGAACTGGACAGCTTCAGCCCCGATTTTACCGTCATCAACTGTCCCACATTCAAGGCCGATCCTGAAAAGCACGGTTGCCGGTCTGAAACCGTCATCGCCATCAACTTCGAAAAGAAGATGATGCTGATCGCAAGCAGTGCCTATGCCGGCGAGAACAAGAAATCGGTCTTCTCGGTACTGAACTATCTGCTTCCCGCCAAGGGCGTCATGCCGATGCATTGCTCGGCCAACCACGCTCCGGGGAACCCGGTGGACACGGCGATCTTCTTTGGCCTGTCGGGCACCGGCAAGACCACACTCTCGAACGATCCCAACCGGGTGCTGATCGGCGATGACGAGCATGGCTGGTCGGACCGCGGCACCTTCAACTTCGAGGGCGGCTGCTACGCCAAGACCATTAATCTCTCGGCCGAGGCAGAGCCCGAAATCTACGCCACCACCACGAAATTCGCGACCGTGATCGAAAATATGACCTTCGATCCCGAGACCAAGGATCTGAATTTCGACGACGACAGCCTGACCGCCAACGCCCGCTGCGCCTATCCGATGGACTATATCGCCAACGCCTCCGAAACCGGGCTGGGCGGCCATCCGAAAAACATCGTCATGCTGACCTGCGACGCTTTCGGCGTGCTACCGCCGATCGCGCGGCTTACCCCGGCGCAGGCGATGTATCATTTCCTCTCCGGCTTCACCTCGAAGACGCCGGGGACCGAACTCGGTGTCGTCGATCCGATCCCGACCTTCTCGACCTGCTTCGGCGCGCCCTTCATGGCCCGCCGCCCCGAAGTCTACGGCAACCTGCTGCGCGACAAGATCGCCAAGCACGGCGCGACCTGCTGGCTGGTCAATACCGGCTGGACCGGTGGCGCCTTCGGCACCGGGAGCCGGATGCCGATCAAGGCCACCCGCGCGCTGCTGACCGCCGCGCTCGACGGCTCGCTCGCCGGGACGAAATTCCGCAAGGATCCCAATTTCGGCTTCGAGGTTCCCGTCTCGGTCGGCGCCGTGCCCGACATCCTGCTCGATCCGCGTCGGACTTGGGACAACCCAGAATCCTATGACCGGCAGGCGAGGAAACTCGTCGACATGTTCGCCGCGAACTTCGAGAAATACGCCGATCATATTGACGACGACGTGAAGGCCGTCGCGATCGGCTAGCCGGACGGCGCCCCGGCGAGGGGTGCCGTTACATCATCTTGCCGGATCGTGTTCGGTGAACTGGCAGCCGCGTCGCCTCTCGTAGCGCTGACGGGTCCGTTCGTGCCTGCGGACAGGCATGGACAGCCAAATCCCGGGATCGTCGATGAACCCATGCTCGTGCAACACGGCGCCGAGCTTGCTGAAATCCAGCGCGGCGAACTGATCCCACGGTCGGCCAAGCCGATCCGTCGTCGAATAGATCTTGTCGATGCAATCCACGATGAGCGGCGGTCTGCCGGTATAGGCCGTTATCTGCGGCTCCAGGTCCTTGGCGCCGTCCACGCGGCGCAGGACGATCGCAAGATCTTGCTCGGGACGTCCCGCGAAGCCGAACAGGTGCAGCGCGGAACTGTCCGGCCCGACGATCTGCCGCGCTCCGAGATAGGTCGAAACCTGATGCTCGAAGGTGTGCTGTTCGGGATGATAGATCGTATAGCCCTGTGCCTTCAGGTTTGACTCGAGGTGCTCCTCTCCGAAGATCCCGCCACGGCGCAGCCTGTAGCCGGACCTCGAAAGATAGACCCGGTCCAGTCCGTCGCGCGGCTTGATACGCTGCAGACGATCGCGCAGGAATCGTCGGTGGCTTGGCGTCCCCACCGCCAAGGCGCCCATCCCGGATGCCTGCCGGGGTACATAAAGCCGCTCGATCGTCAGAGGTTCGTGAACCAGCAGAACCGGAACATCGATACCCAATGACCGCAGGATCTCGCCGCGCATCCCGTCGGGCGGCAGCGGCTGGGGTGACGGCAGCTTGGTACCGATACTCGCCCGACCGGTTCGTGGCGCGAAGAAGACGATGCCGTCCAGCGCCACAGGGATCCGGTCCAGCGCCCATAACCTTGCAAGAGATTCGAAAAGGAAATGGCCGAAATGCGGCCAGCAGTCGCCGCCGAACAGGTAGGTCCCGCCAAGGATACCGCTGTCCTGGTCCAGGCTGCGGTCGGCAAGCCCACTGAAGACCAGTTCGTCCTTGCGAAAGGTCATGGCATCGACGACCGGCGCGCCGTTCTTGTCCAGAACCGCAAACCCATTCCTGCCGAGCCGGGGCTGCAGGAACGCTTCCTCGACCAGCGTGATGTGCTCTGTCGCCAGTATGTCCGTCGTATCTTTCATCCGGTCGCAATATCGCCAGCAAAGTAGCGACGCAACCATCGAGCGAGCCGCTTGTCTTGCACTCTTGTCTATGGGCGCTTCGGAACGCCATTCAGGAACTTCTCGATCTCCGCGTTGACGAAGCTCGGCTTGTCCTCATGCAAGATGTGCGAGGCGTCGGCGACCTCGGCAATTCGCGACTTGGGCAGCAGTTCCGCCAATCGGGCATTCAGGCGGTGGAACAATGCCGGACTGTCACTGCCCTGAAGGATCAGTACGGGTTGGGTAAGCCGCTCGATCGCTGCAACGTCGAGCGCCGGGAATCCCTTACCCAGAATCTGGGCCCTCTCGGGATTCCGGTTCTCCCAGACCTGCTGATAGCGCGCCGGCGGCATGGTATTGAACGAGGTCCGGCCCAGAACGCCCTGTCCGAAAATCTCCACCCCACGGCGATCGTCGCCCTCGCGAAACGCACGGGCGGCGGGCACCATCACGCGCGCGCCGAAACGTGCCAGCGCCAGCGCCAGCCTTGGCCGTGTCAGCAGCAGGCTCAGGAACCTGCCGGAGCTGAGAGGCATCTGGCCGAAAAGCCCAAAGACCGGCGGCTCGATCAGAACAAGGCTGCGCACGCGGCGGGGCATTCTGCAGGCCGCCATCAGCGCGATCACTCCGCCAAGCGAGTGGCTGACCAGATGCGCGGGTCCGGATGCTTTGGCTTCGATCAGGGCCAGCAGATCGTCGACATGCCTGTCCAGCGGGTCGTCGGCGCCGTCAGGGATCTCGGCATTGGGCCGCGCATAGCGCCGGCTATATGCGATGGCGCGATAGCCCTGCGCCAGCGCCGGCAGCTGGTGGTGCCAGGTTCGAAGGTCTGAGACCCCGCCATGCACCAGAACCACCGGATCGCCCCCACCCTGTTCGCGATAGGCAAGCGAAGTGCCGTCAACATCGAGAATTTCGGTATCGTCAAATCCGGCCATCATCCGGCGCTTCTCGCCAAGCTGCGGCCCAAGGTCAACCATCGGGTGTGAGGCCGGACCCGATACCGGACGCTAGCCCCGATCACGCCGCAGGACCCGGTCGCGGCCAGTCACGATGACATCCATCGGAATGTCGAAGGGCTGCGGATAGATCGTCGGAAGCGCCGCCTCGGGCAGACCGACCCCGATCACCAAGGGCCGTTCCGTCATCGCCGCCAGCGTCCGATCGTAGAACCCGCCGCCATAACCCAGGCGGAAACATCCCGGATCGAATCCCACCAGAGGCGAGATCACCACATTGGGCACCAACGGGCGGTCCTCTTCGGGGATCGGGATGTTCCAGACGCCGCGGCCCATCCGGCATCCCGGCGACCATTCGCGGAAAGCCAAGGGCGCGGCCTTGCGAATGACGACCGGAAGCGCGATCTTCGCGCCGCTTTCATGCGCCTCGCGCATCCAGCCTCGAAGATCCAGTTCTCCCTTGAATGGCCAGTAAAGCGCGATGACCTTCTCCGGCCCGGGCTCGACCAGCCCGTCCAGTTCCTCCGCCACCGCTTCGGCAACCTTCGCCCGGTCCTCCGCCCGGACGGCAAGCCGTGCGGCGATAAGCTCCTCTCGCTTCGCCTTTCGCCAGCGCGTCGTATCGGCGGCGGCTTCGGGATCGACCGCGACATAGCCCGTCGGAGTTTCGGCCAATTCATGCGCGAAACAGGGCGAAGAAGCCGGGCCGCGGGACTTGGATGAATCAGTGCTCATGTCATCATGCTCCTCCCACAGCAATTCACTTGCAAGCGCTTACCCCATCAGCCCGCGTCGCACGAGGTTCAGCCCCGCCAGCACCAGAACCGCAAGCGTGGCCTTGCGAAATCGCTCCTGGTCCATCCGGTCCTGCGCCCAAAGGCCGGCCGCCATCCCGATCAGCGCCGGCACGACCAGCGACAGGCTTAGCGGAAGTGTCGCCGCATTCAGCACACCAGAACGCAGATGCGCGAAGAACAGCACGATCGCCCCCATCGCATAGACCACGCCCTGCACTCGAATATGCTCGCGCTTCGGGGTGGCCAGAGCCGTCAGATAGGCCACGGTCGGCGGCCCCCAGACGCCTGAAACGCCCCCCACCAGGCCGGCGAAACCGGCGATCACCACCTCTGCTCGTCGGCGATGCTCGGGGCGGATCGTCAGCCGCCATCCGAAAAGCTGCGACACCGCGAAAAGCGTGATCGGCCCTCCGACGATAAGCAGCATCGCCGCCGGGGGAAGAACACGAACCAGTTGCGCACTCAGCGCGATGCAGATCAGGACGATCCCGATATAGAAACGGAACGACTTGACCGAGGCCCAGGCCTCCGCCACTCCGCCGCGCAGCCCTTGCCAGACATTCGCCACGACCGTCGGCACGATCAATGCTGCAAGTGCAAGCTCGGGCGGCATGAAAGAGCCCATGGCCGAGATCATCACCATCGGCATCGCGAAGCCGACCGCGCCCTTCACGAAGCCGCCCAGCAACGTCACCACAATGGCCACGCCGATATAGAACGGTTCGATTCCGCCGAAAAGCTGTTCCAATCGCTTGCCTCCAGCCGCTGTGCCTCGACGCTTCTAAGGCCAGATGGCGGCAAATGGAAACGCATGGCTCACAACTTTTCCCATCTTGCGCGCTTCGCTGACCGGCAGGTGGAAAATTCCGTTGCGACATTTTCGGTCTTTTCCAATCCGTTTGGCGAATGTTTATTGCGCTGCAAGTGCAAACGAATTATTCCGGCGTGACCGATCGAGAAGGAGTGGACGGGATGGCGCATGACGGACAGGATATTGGCATGACCGAAGTCGTATTGCCGGAGCTTCTGGGCCTCACCGGCGCCGCCCTGCCCGCCGTCGAAAGCCTGCTCGCCCGCGCCACCGACAGCCTGCGCAGTCGCCTCGCGCCGGAAGGCCGTGCCGCACCGGATCTGCTGGAGGCCGAGCAGACTGCGGCCCACGGACTGTCCTGGCTGGCGACCTATGCCGAGGCGCTGCGCCAGATGCAGGCCTGGGCCGAGCGACTTCAGGCAGACGGCAAGTTCGGCGAGATGGAGCAACTTATCCATCAGATCGCATTCGGCGAATACCTGTCGCAGATCCGGGGCGGCATCCCGATGAGTCAGGGAGAGATCGTGCGGATGCCAGACATTGGCATCGAGGATGCGTTGTCAGACCCCGCTCTGACGACCCTGACACGGTCCGGCAACACGCAGGCCGCGCGGATACGGCTTGTCGAGCTGATGCAGGACAATCACGGCCATGCCACCTTCGGCGCCACCGGGCTCGACGACGAGCTGGAGATGATCCGCGACCAGTTCCGCCGCTTCGCCGCGGACCGCGTCGCGCCCAACGCGCATGACTGGCACCTGAAGGACGAGCTGATCCCGATGGAGATCATCGAGGAGCTGGCCGAGATGGGCGTCTTTGGCCTCACCATTCCCGAGGAATACGGCGGCCTCGGCCTGTCCAAGGCCTCGATGGTCGTCGTCTCCGAGGAGTTGTCGCGCGGCTATATCGGCGTGGGGTCGCTCGGCACCCGGTCTGAAATCGCCGCCGAACTTATTCTTTGCGGCGGCACCGAGGACCAAAAGGCGCAATGGCTGCCCAAGCTCGCCAGCGCCGAGATCCTGCCGACGGCGGTCTTCACCGAGCCCAACACCGGATCGGACCTCGGCAGCTTGCGGACCCGGGCGGTGAAGGCGGGATACGACTATGTCGTGAACGGCAACAAGACCTGGATCACCCATGCGGCGCGCACGCATGTGATGACCCTGCTGGCCCGGACCGACCCCGACACCACCGACTATCGCGGCCTGTCGATGTTCCTTGCCGAAAAGACCCCCGGCACCGACGACGCCCCGTTCCCCACGCCCGGCATGACCGGCGGCGAGATCGAGGTCCTGGGCTATCGCGGCATGAAGGAATACGAACTGGGCTTCGACGGCTTCAAGGTGAAGGCGGAGAACCTGCTCGGCGGCGTCGAGGGCCAGGGCTTCAAGCAGTTGATGCAGACCTTCGAAAGCGCCCGCATCCAGACCGCCGCCCGCGCCATCGGCGTGGCGCAGAACGCGCTCGAGGTGGGGATGCAATACGCACAGGACCGCAAGCAGTTCGGCAAACCGCTGATCGCCTTTCCCCGCGTCGCGGGCAAGCTGGCGATGATGGCGGTCGAGATCATGATCGCGCGCCAGTTGACCTACCATTCCGCCTGGCAGAAGGATCACGACAGACGCTGCGACCTCGAGGCCGGCATGGCCAAACTGCTGGGCGCGCGGGTGGCATGGGCGGCGGCCGACAATGCGCTGCAGATCCACGGCGGCAACGGTTTCGCGCTGGAATACCAGATCAGCCGGATCCTCTGCGACGCCCGCATTCTGAACATCTTCGAAGGCGCGGCCGAGATCCAGGCCCAGGTGATCGCCCGGCGGTTGCTCGACACCGCGCCAAAGCGTTCACAATAAGCGGAGCCGCCCGCTAAAGCTGGACTTCTAGCCACGTGAACCCGATCCTTGCCTTGATCAACAGGAAGGACTGCGGATGCGGACAGGGATCATGCTGGCGCTGATGACGACATCCGCCATGGCCCAGGGCCTGCGCGACACCGATACGGAACTGGACGCCACCGCGCTCAAGGACGCGCTTTCGGGCCGGATCATCGAGTTCTTCGATGGTTCGAAATCTTATTACGACACCGACGGCGGCTATATCTACACCTATGTCGATGGTGGCGAAGAGTGGAACGGCACCTACAGCCTCGGTCCCGATGGCCAGGTCTGCGTCGATTTCGAGGTCAGCGGATCGCGCTGCGACACCTTCGTTCTGGCCGATGACCGGCTGGTGCTGATCATCGGCGACGGCACCCGCTTCCCGGTGCGCTCGAACGAGCCGATGCCTTAACGCGAAACGCAGCCCCGGACCCGATCCGGGGCCTCCCCCCGGCGCTACAGCCGGTTCAGCAGATCCCGCGTCGGCCAGGCATCGGCGGGCAGCCCCAGCCGGGCCTGCTCCCTCTGCACTGCCTCGCGGGTCTTGGCCCCGAGGATGCCGTCGATCGCGCCCACGTCATGCCCCCGCGCCGCCAGCTTTTGTTGCAGCGCCTGCATCTGGCCGTCGGAAAGCCCCGGATCGGGGTTGCCCGCATCGTAGACCGGCGCGCCTTGCAGCCGGGTCGCGAAATAAGCGGCGGTCGTCACATAGACGAAGCTCTTGTTCCACTCGAAATAGACGTTGAAATTCGGATAAGCCAGGAAGGCCGGCCCCTTCCGCCCCATCGGCAGCAGCACCGAGGCCCGCAGGTTCCCCGGCCCCAGTGACCCGGCGCGGGGCCGGACCCCCAGCTTGGCCCATTCATTCACGCTCTTGGAATGGTTCAGCCCGGTCTCGGCCCAGTTCAGGGTCGAGGGCACCACGATCTCTTGCAGCCACGGCTCATTCGGACGCCAGCCCAGCCCGCGCAGCATCTTGCCGCCCGACATCAGCGCATCGGCGGGCGAGGTCTTCAGGTTCACATGGCCGTCGCCGTCGCCGTCGACACCGTTGCGCAGGATGTCCTCGGGCAGCATCTGCACCATGCCGATCTCGCCGGCCCAGGCGCCCTTGGTGGTCGCCGGGTCAAGATCACCACGCTCGTAAAGCTCCAGCGCGGCGAAGATCTGCGGCTGGAACAGCGACGGGCGGCGGCAGTCATGCGACAGGGTCAGCAGGGCGTTCAGCGTGTTGAAGTCACCCTGAACCTGGCCGTAATCGGTCTCGAGCGCCCAGAATGCCAGAAGAACCCCGCGCGACACACCGAAATTTCGTTCCACCGCATCGAAGATCGCATCGTATTTCTGTGCGTTCCTGACACCGTTGTTGATCCGGTTCTGGCTGATCACCCGGCGCGAGAAGTCGACGAAATCCATCTGGAAGATGCCTTGCGACCGGTCCGCACGGATCACCTTGGGATCCTGCCGGGCATTGGCCAGAAAGCGGTCGACCGTTGCGGCCGAATGGCCCCGCGCCACCGCCTGCGCCTTCACGTTGCCCAGAAAGCTGGAAAACGAACCGCCGCAGGGCACATTCGCAAGCGCCGGCCCGGCCAGAAGCAGCGCGGCACTGAGAATAAGAGGAAAACGCATGACACCTCCGAAGCGAACAATCGGGGGCAGGTTAGCAGCAGGATGCGCTTACGCAACCGCAAGCAGCAGCACCAGCGCCAGGGCCAGCGCCCATGCTCGCCACAGCGCGCGGATCGCGGCCTCGATGTCGGCGGCATCCAGCGCATGACGGCCCTCGGGATTGACGAACGGATAGTCGCGCAGCGCGCCGTCATAGCTGCGCGGCCCGGCCAGCGCGACGCTCAGCACCGGGGCAAGCGCGGCTTCGGGCCAGCCCGCATTCGGGGATTTGTGCAACGCCGCATCGCGCCGCACCTGCGGCCAGATATCGAGGCGCAGATGGACAAGCGCGATCAACAGCGCGGTCAGCCGCGCCGGGATCCAGTTCAGCGCATCGTCCAGCCGCGCCGCCGCCCAGCCGAAATCCTGATGCCGCGGCGTGCGGTAGCCGATCATCGAGTCGGCGGTGTTGACCAGCTTGTAAACCAGCAGGCCCGGCAGCCCGAGCAACAGGAACCAGAAGGCCGGCGCAATCACTCCGTCCGAGAG
Organism: uncultured Alphaproteobacteria bacterium; assembly: GCA_942492375.1. Lineage (GTDB taxonomy): Bacteria > Pseudomonadota > Alphaproteobacteria > Rhodobacterales > Rhodobacteraceae > JAHEAO01. Next base: position 543,745 of record CALOEL010000014.1, on the reverse strand, counting down.
GTTCTCGGCTGCGCTCTCGATCGCCGATCGCGCCACAGCCGCCTCGTCCATCGCGCCGGTGTCGCGGCTGACGATCAGCGCCACCGCCTGCCGCCCCGAGGCCAGCGACAGCCGCAACCCGTCCGCAACTGCGCGCACATGATCGACCAGGCTGCGCTGCGCCAGAAGCACCGCCGCCGCCAGCACTTCCAGCAATCCGCCGAGCGGCAGCGCGGCGATCATGACCCCCGCTAGCCAGGCCGCTACAGTCAGAACCGCGATGACAGCGACGCCGCGCAGCTTCCGCTTCCTGCCCTCGTTGAACCGGCGGTCGGCCCAGCCGATCAGCCGCCCCATCAGCACCGCCGGATGCGGCACCCGCCGCCAGAGCCAGTCCGGCTCTCCGAACAGAGCGTCCAGCAACATCGCCCAGAACAGCAATGCCGCGTGGCTCACAGCGCCGCTTCCAGTTGGCCCCAGCGATCGGGCGCCGGCAGTCCCAGACGCAGCCAGCGGTCTGAATAGGGAAAAATGCGCGACCAGACGTGGTGTCGTGCCAGACGATGCCGCCATTCGGCTGCGTCCTCGACCTCGTAAAGTCGGAACAGATCGGTTCCGCCGACCAGCGCGGCATGGCGCGCCATAAGCCCGTCAAGGCGCGCGGCATCTTCGCCAAGCCGCTTGCGTGTGGCCTCGGCCCAGCCTGTATCGGACAAGGCCCGCGCCCCGATCTCCTGCGCCGGGCCCGAGACCGGCCAGGGCCCAAGCGCCTCTTCCAGCCGCGCGGTCAGCGCGGGGTCGCCGATCGCGAAACCCAACCGCAGCCCGGCCAACCCCCAGAACTTGCCGAAACTCTTGAGGATGATGGTGCCGGGTCTCGCGGCCAGCCTGATCAGCGTGTCCGCCGGCCGCAGGTCGCAGAAGCTCTCGTCGATGATCAGGACCGGCGCCGTCAGCGCAGCCTCCTGCCAGAGCTGTCCGTCCGGATTGTTCGGATGCACGACCACAATCGCATCCGCGCCCCGCTCCGAAAGCCGCCAGCCCGCTGCGTCAAATGACGCCGCATGCTCGTTATAGGTGGGACCGGGAATGTGCACTGTCCCCGCCTGACGCAAGGCCGGAATCCGCGCGATCAGCGCCGATGCGCCCGGTGCCGCCAGGATCGCAGCCTCGTCCGGCACGTCCCAGACCTTCCGCGCAACCGTCAACAATCGGTCCGTTGCCGCCTGGTCCGGCAGCGCAGACCACGCCCCCGGCGCAACCTCGCCCACCGGATAGGGCACCGGATTGATGCCCGTCGACAGGTCAAGCCAGTCGGCGCGGCTGCCGCCATATCGGGCAATCGCGGCATCCAGACCTCCGCCGTGATCGCGGCGGTCGGTCATTCCGCTTTCGGCAATGGCGGATGCCGGGTCACAAAATGTCCCTTCACGCCATCCGGCCATTCGCGGTAGGGCACCTGGCCGGTTTCCGAGGCCGAATGCAGCACTGCCCATGCAACGATCGCTTCGGCGGCATTCCGGTCAGGAACGAACCGTCCGATAGTGTAGCAAAGCTTGCCCGCCGCCTGCACCGCCACGTTGCAGCCATGCGTGCATCCCATGAGGCAGGAGCTCCTCCGTGTGCGGACCGGTTCGCCGCGCGCCGCCTCCTCGACCAGCCCCGCCAGGGTCTCGCCATCGGTCTGGCCATGCGCGTCCGCCGTCCAGCCCTCGCGTTTGCAGGTATCGCAGATGGTGATCCAGGTGGTCATTCCGGTCCTCTCGTCTCGCAGGGCGACATTGAGCGGATTTGCGCCGAAGACGCAACAGCAGCGGTCCGTTAACAGATTCGTCGCAAATGTTAACTCCTCATTAAGACTTTCGGCACAGGCTGGCGGGCAGGGAATGGTAGCGAACAGGCCCAAGACGGGCAGTCGAGGAAACATGCGAGTACTGATTGTTGAAGCCAACCCGGACCTCGGGTGGGTTTGGCAGCGTCATCTCGAACGCCGCAATTGCGACGTGACGTTGGCCCATACCCAGAACGAGGCGATCGAGGCGATTCGCGATGACGATATCGACATCATCGTCCTCAACCTGATTCTCGAAGATGGCAGCGCCTTCGCCATCGCCGATTTCGCAAGCTACCGGCGTCCACAGGCGCGCATCATCTTCACGACGAATAGTAACTTTTTCTCGGACGGGTCGATCTTCCAGCATATCCCCAATGCCTGCGCGATGATGCCGTCGCGGATGCCGCCCGAAGATCTCTCGGCGCTGGTGGAACATTACGGCACGCCGCATTAACCGGCCTCAGCCGCGCCCGTGCGACACGGTCCAGTCAAGCACCGGGTTGATCGGGATGATCCGGTGCGGATTGATCGACTCGTGGCTGTAATAGTAGTGCCGCACGATGTGGTCGAAATCGACGGTTTCGGCGACATCCGCGGTCTGAAACAGCTCCCGCGCATAGGCCCAAAGGGCAGGGTAGTCCACCAGCCGGCGGCGGTTGCATTTGAAATGCGTGTGATAGACGAGGTCGAACCGGGCTAGCGTGGTGAACAATCTCCAGTCGGCCTCGGTCAATCCGTCACCGACAAGATAGCGCTGTCCGTTCAACCTGTTCTCCAGCCAGTCGAGGCTGTCGAAAAGCGCCCGCACCGCTTGGTCATAGGCTGCCTGGCTGGTCGCGAATCCGGCACGGTAGACGCCGTTGTTGACGGTGTCGTAGACCCGCGTGTTCACCCGATCGATCTCTTCGCGCAAATCTTCGGGCCAATAGTCGGCGTCGACATCTGAAATACCGACAAAAGCCGAATTGAGCATCCGGATGATCTCGGCGCTTTCGTTCGACACGATGGTATTGCGCTCGCGATCCCACAGCACCGGCACAGTCACCCTGCCGGTGAAGATCGGGTTCGCCTTGACGTAGACCTCGCGGAGATAGTCGAATCCGTGCAGCTCATCGCCCGTCGCACCCGCAAAATCGGTGCGGAACGTCCAGCCGTCCTCCAGCAGATCCGGGTGCACGACGGAAACGCCGATATGGTTCTCAAGCCCCATCAATCTGCGGAAGATCAGCGTGCGGTGCGCCCACGGACAGGCCAGCGAGACATAGAGATGATAGCGCCCGGATTCAGCCGCGAACCCGCCCGCCCCGGTCGGCCCCGCGCGGCCATCGGCGGTCACCCAGTTGCGGAAACTCGTCTCTTGCCGTTCGAAACTGCCCGACGAGCTGTCATCTCCGCCCGGTTCGGCCTGCCACTCACCTTCTACCAATCTGCCCATCGCAGCCTCCTTTTCCGTCCCCTGTAGGTAGCGCGCCATTCCGACCGGGAAACCACCCGCCCCGCACAGCGGCCCTGCGCGAACGCACGCGGACGCGCCGTCGGTTTCCAGCCGCCGCCCGCCGCTATTTCCGTTGCGCCGTCGCGGCGCGCCGCCTATACGCGGAAGCGACGAAGCCCCTCACGGGGCCAGAGAGGTTGGTTGCCGAGGGTCGACCCTGACGGGGATCCGGTGGCAGCGTCGTCGCAGGCTGCGCCCGCCTCTCTGGCTTCCGGACCCGGATGAAAGGACGCATGATGAAAACCCTCGCCCTGCCCCTCGCCCTTCTTGCCGCCAGCCCGGCAGTGGCGCATCCCGGTCATCTGGCCGATGCTGCCGGCCACGATCACTGGGTCGCCGGCGCCGCCATCGGGGCGGCGATTGCCGTCGGCCTCTGGGGCACTCTGAAGGACCGGCGCCGCAAGGGCCGAGACCACGCCGAGCCCAAGGCCGCAGACGACCGGCAGGACGCGTGACAATGTCGAAGGTGGGGGTGATGATCTGCGGCCATGGCTCTCGCAGCCAGGCCGCGGTGGATGAATTCGCGGTGTTGGCGGAAAAGCTGCCCGGCTATCTGCCGGAGGACTGGGAAACCGATTACGGCTATCTGGAATTCGCCAACCCGGTGATCCGCGACGGGCTGGACCGGCTGCGCGACAAGGGCTGCGACCGGATATTGGCGGTGCCGGGAATGCTGTTTGCCGCGATGCATGCCAAGAATGACATCCCGACGGTGCTGAACACCTATGCCAAGGCGAACGGGATCGGGGTCAGCTATGGCCGCGAGCTGGGCGTCGATCCGAAGATGATCGCCGCCGCCGGCGCGCGCGTGCAGGAGGCGGTCGACCGCGCCAATGCCGAACTGGGCGACTTGCCGATGTCCGAGACCTGCCTCGTCGTCATCGGCCGTGGCGCCTCTGACCCCGACGCCAATGCCAATGTCTCGAAGATCGCCCGGATGCTCTGGGAAGGCATGGGGTTCGGCTGGTGCGAGACCGGCTATTCCGGCGTCACCTTCCCGCTGGTGGAACCCTGCCTGAAGCATGTGACCCGGCTGGGCTACAGCCGTGTGATCGTGTTCCCCTATTTCCTTTTCACCGGCATCCTGATCGACCGGATCTACGGCTTTACCGACCGCGTCGCCGCCGAGCACCCGGAGATCCAGTTCGTCAAGGCCGGCTATCTGAATGACCACCCCAAGGTGCTGGAGACCTTCGCCGAACGGGTGACCGAACATCCTGGCGGCGCCACCGCCATGAATTGCCAGATGTGCAAGTACCGGGAGCAGGTGCTGGGGTTCGAGGCCGAAGTCGGCGCGGTGCAGGAAAGCCATCACCACCATGTCGAAGGCCAGGGCGCCTCGGCGCCGGGCTCGAATGTCGAGGATTGCGTGCTCTGCGATACGTTCTGCACCGGCGAATGCCGGCTGGAGATGGCGGATCATCATCACCACCACCATGATCACCATGACCACGGTCATCACCATGGGCATGATCATCATCACGACCACCACCATCACGCGGCCTATCCCCATGCGCAGCATCCGCACGGGCCGGAAAGCGCGCGGAAGGTGCGGAAGTGAACGATCTTTCCGCGAAAGATCGTGCCTCCGGCGGGGATATTTCCGGACAAATGATGGGACCGGCATGCGCCCCTATCTGAAGGACCCCGCCGCGATTTATGCCGAGAGTTTCGCCACCGTCCGGCGCGAGGCGCGGCTCGACCGGTTCGATCCGGGGATGCAGGCGATGGCGATCCGGCTGATCCATGCCTGCGGCATGGTCGAGGTCGCGGACCGTCTGGCGTTTTCCGATGGCGCGGTCCAAGCGGGACGGGCGGCGCTGGCCGCGGGCGCGCCGATCCTTTGCGATTGCGAGATGGTGGCGGCGGGGATCATCCGGCGGGCGCTGCCTTCGACGAGCGAAACAGTGGTAACGTTGAACGAAACCTCTGTGCCGGCACTTGCCGCCGAGATCGGCACCACCCGTTCGGCGGCGGCCGTCGAGTTGTGGCGCGAGCGGCTGGAGGGCGCGGTGGTCGCGATAGGCAACGCCCCGACGGCACTCTTTCACTTGCTTGAAGGCCTGGATCGCGGCTGGCCGAAACCCGCGGTGATCCTCGGCTTTCCGGTCGGCTTCGTGGGGGCTGCCGAAAGCAAGGCCGAGCTTGCGGCGAACCCGCGAGGCTGCGGCTTTGTCACGCTGCGCGGGCGGCGCGGCGGCTCGGCGATCGCCTCGGCGGCGGTGAACGCGTTGGCGGCCGGATTGCCGGGAGAAGCCGAATGACGACGCCCTGGCTTCACATCGTGGGGATCGGCGAAGATGGCTTCGAGGGGCTTTCTTCCGCCACACGCGCGGTGGTCGAGGCCGCCGAGATCATCATCGGCGGCGATCGGCATCATCGCCTGTCCGCGGCAGTGAAGGCCGAGCGCCTGGCATGGCCGCATCCCTTCGATGCGCTTGTCGAGACCTTGCAAGACCTGAAGGGCAGGCGCGTCGTGGTGTTGGCGACCGGCGATCCTCTATGGTTCTCGGTCGGCGCCCGGATCGGCCGCGCGATACCCCCCGATCAGATCGTCTATCATCCGCAGCTTTCCGCGTTTCAGCTGGCCGCCGCCCGGATGGGCTGGTCAATGGCGGATGTCGAAACCCTGACCGTGCATGGCCGACCCGTCGAGCAGATGATCGCCTTCATCCAGCCGGCACAGAGGCTTCTGATCCTGACAACCGGCGCCGGGACGCCCGCGCAGATTGCGCGCTTTCTGACCGAGCGCGGGTTCGGACGCAGCCCGATGACCGTGCTTGCGGCGATGGGCGGCAAGGACGAGGCGCGGTTCGACGGGCTGGCGGAAAGCTGGGACCACGTGGTGCCCGACTTCAACACGCTTGCGGTCGACTGCGTGGCCTCCCCGGATGCGGCGCTTCTGCCGAGGATTCCGGGGCTAGCCGACGAATTGTTCCAGCATGACGGCACCATGACCAAGCAGGAGGTGCGGGCCGTTACCCTGGCCAAGTTGATGCCGATGCGCGGCGCGCTTCTGTGGGATATCGGCACCGGCTGCGGATCGGTCGCCGTCGAATGGATGCGCGGCGCCCGCTATGCCCGCGCGGTGGGCATCGAGCCGCGCGCAGACCGCCGGGCGATGGCGGCGGCAAATGCCCTGGCGCTTGGCACGCCGAAGCTGGAACTGATCGAGGGCGAAGCGCCCAAGGCACTGGAAGGCTTGGAAAAACCGGATGCGATCTTCATCGGCGGCGGACTGTCCGAAGAGGTGTTCAACGCCGCCTGGGAGGCGCTGAAGCCGCTCGGACGGCTGGTGGTGAACGCGGTCACGCTGGAATCCGAGACAGTGCTGATCGATCTGCATGCGCGTCATGGCGGACAGTTGGTCAAGCTGGCGGTCAACCGCGCCGAACCGGTCGGGCCCTATCGCGGCTGGCGCGCGCTGATGCCGGTCACGCAATGGAGCCTCGTCAAGCGATGAGCGGAACGCTGTTCGGTATCGGCCTCGGTCCGGGCGATCCGGAGCTGATGACGCTGAAGGCGGCGCGGCTGATCGGCGCGGCGAAGGTCGTGGCCTATCCGTCGCTCGAGGGCGGGGCCAGCTTCGCCCGCTCGATCGCGGCACATCTGATCGCGCCGGACGCGCGGGAGATCGTGATCTCGGTGCCGATGACCCAGGCCCGGGAGCCGGCGCAGACCGCCTATGATCTAGCGGCTGGCCGGATCGCGGAAGCGCTGGACGGCGGTGATGATGTGGCCTGCCTCTGCGAGGGCGATCCGTTTTTCTACGGCTCGTTCATGTATCTCTTCGCCCGCCTCTCGACCCGGTTCCGGGTCGAGGTGATCCCCGGTGTCACCAGCGTCACCGCCTGCGCCGCGCGTGCGGGCATGCCGCTTGCCGCTCGGAACGAGCGGCTGACGATCCTGCCCGGTCCGCTGCCGGAAGCCGAGTTGCGGAGCCGGATCGAAGGCGCGGAAAGCGTCGCGATCCTGAAGGTCGGGCGGCATCTGCCGAAGATCCGCGCGGTGATCGACGCGCTGGGGCTGACCCACCGCGCGGTCTATGTCGAACGCGCCAGCCTGCCCGAGGAACGGGTCTGCCCGCTGGCCGAAGCGCCGTCCTATGCGCCCTATTTCTCGATGATCCTGCTTGCGAAAGGAACCGACCCTTGGCTCTGACTCCGGTTGTGGTGGCGATTTCCGGCCATGGTGAGGCCGTGGCGCACAAGGTGGCGGGCGCGCTCGGCGCGGCGGTCCACGGGCGCGACGGCCGCGTCGGCAAGGCCGACGCCTTCTTTGCCGACGCGCTGGAGCACGTTCGCGCGCTCTTTGCCGCCGGCATCCCGGTGGTGGGCGTCTGTGCCTCGGGCATCCTGATCCGCGCTGTGGCACCGCTGCTGGCCGACAAGCGCGCCGAGCCGCCGGTGATCTCGGTTTCGGATGACGGCGCGGTCGTCGTGCCGCTCCTGGGCGGTCATCGCGGCGCGAACCGGCTGGCGCGCAGGGTGGCCGAGGCGCTCGGAGGCACGGCGGCGGTGACTACGGCGGGCGACGTCGCGCTGGGTGTGGCGCTGGATGAACCACCGGCGGGCTGGCGGCTGGCGAATCCCGGCGATGCGAAGGACGTGATGGCGGCCCTGCTGTCCGGTGCGGGCGCGCGGACCGGCGGCGAGAACCCGCTGGGTCTGGAACATGATCCGGGCGGACAGGTGTCGCTTCTGGCGACCGAGGCGCCGGCCGATGGCGGCTCCGATACGCTGGTCTATCACCCCCAGCGGCTGGTCCTCGGGCTGGGCTGCGCGCGCGGTGCCGATCCCGAGGATATGTGGAGCCTCGTGACGACGGAACTGGCCGGTGCCGGGGTCGCGCCGGGCGCGATCGCCGCAGTCGCCTCGATCGACCTGAAGGGCGACGAACCGGCGATGATCGAGACCGCCCGCCGCCTGGACGTGCCGCTGCGCCTGTTCACCGCCGCAGAGCTGGAGGCCGAAGCCGGGCGTCTGGCCAATCCGTCAGAGGTGGTCTTTGCCGAGGTCGGCTGCCACGGCGTCGCCGAGGGCGCGGCCTTGGCCTGCGCGGGGCCGGAGGCGCGACTGGCGCTGGCGAAGGTGAAAGGGCCGACCTGCACCATGGCGCTGGCGCGGTCGGACGAGGTGCTGATCGACCTGCCGGGCCGCCCGCGCGGACGGCTTTCGGTCGTGGGGATCGGCCCCGGACAAGCGGCGTGGCGCACGCCGGAAGTGTCGCACCTTGTCGCAGAGGCCGACGAACTTGTCGGATACGGATTGTACATTGATCTTCTCGGCCCGCTCGCCGCCGGCAGGCAACGCTCGGATTTCCCGCTTGGCGGCGAGGAGGAGCGTTGCCGCTACGCGCTCGAACGCGCCGGTGAGGGCCGCAATGTCGCGCTGGTCTGTTCCGGAGATGCCGGGATCTACGCCATGGCGGCGCTGGTCTTCGAACTGCTGGATCGCGGGCCGGAGGCGCAGGGCGTATCCGACGCCGCCCGCCGGGTCGAGGTGGTCTGCTCGCCCGGCGTCTCGGCGCTGCAGGCCGCCGCCGCGCGGGCCGGGGCACCGCTGGGACACGATTTCTGCGCGATCTCGCTGTCGGACCTGCTGACGCCGCGCGACGACATCCTGCGGCGGCTGCAAGCGGCGGCAGAGGGGGATTTCGTGATCGCCTTCTACAATCCCGTCTCAATGAAACGACGCACATTGCTGGCCGAGGCGCGGGATATCCTGTTGCGGCACCGACCCGAGGATACGCCGGTCATGCTCGCATCGTCGCTCGGTCGGTCGGAGGAGCATGTCCGCTATCGGCGGCTGGCCGATCTGGATGTCGACGAGGTGGACATGCTGACCGTCGTTCTGGTCGGGTCGTCGAATTCGCGGCTGGCGATGCTGGGCGAAGGGCCGAGGATGTACACCCCCCGCGGCTATGCCCGGAAGATCGACGGCGATCTGGCGGACAGGGCGGTTCCCCCCGGCGGGGATATTTTGGTCAAGAAGAAACGGGGCAAGGCATGACGGTGTTTTTCATCGGCGCCGGCCCCGGCGACCCCGAACTGCTGACCCGGAAGGCCGAACGCGTGATCGGCGAATGTCCGGTCTGTCTCTATGCCGGCTCGCTGGTGCCGTCCGAGGTCGTCGCCTGCGCGCCCCAGGGCGCCCGGGTTCTCGATACCGCGCCGATGACGCTGGACGAGACCCATGCCGAGATCGTCGCGGCCCATCAGCGCGGCCAGAACGTCGCCCGCGTCCATTCCGGCGACCCGTCGCTTTACGGCGCCATCGCCGAACAGATCAGGCGGCTGCGCGCCGACGAGATCGATTACCAGATCATCCCCGGCGTGCCGGCCTATGCCGCCGCCGCGGCCGCTTTGGGTCAGGAACTGACGATCCCCGAGATCGCGCAGTCGATCGTGTTGACCCGAGTCTCGATGAAATCCACCGCGATGCCCGCCGGCGAAACCCTGGAGAACTTCGCCCGCACCGGCGCGACGCTCGCGATCCACCTGGGCGTGCGGAACCTGCGCGAGATCGAGCGCCGGCTGTCGCCGCATTACGGCGCCGACTGCCCGGTGGTCATCGCCTATCGCGTCGGCTGGCCGGACCAGTTGCTGATCCGCGGCACGCTGGCCGACATCCACGCCAAGGTGCGGGCCGAGAAGATCACCCGCACCGCACTGATTCTGGTTGGCCCCGCCTTGCGCGAAGGCCAGGCGTTCCGCGATTCGGCGCTGTACGATCCGGCGGTGCCGCATGTATTGCGCCCGAAAGTCGCAACAAAGTAGGCCGGATCGCCGGAACTCTGCTGTTTTTGCCGGCGTCATAGAACCTTTACTTGACCTGAGACGTTATGCCGTCATCCTTGAGAACCGGAGGGATCGGAGACGGCCGATGACGGATATGCTGCCGAAAGAAGTGCGCGAGGGGCTGGAACTTGCCCGCAAACGCGACCTGCGCCGAAAGTCACGGCTTCGCGTCCATGCTGGCGACGACATATTCCCGGTGTTGCGCATCTGGGAAGATGGCCTCGCGCTTGATGCCCGGAACGCACCGCATCTGCGCGGACTGGTCGATCTTTACGACGGCGCACGACACCTCTCTCAGTGTCTGATTGTTGCCTCGGAAGAAGAGGACGACGAGATGGTGTACGAATTCAAGTGGAACACCGCCGTTCTGGACAAGGCGCCGCTTGACTTCTGCCGGGACGAGAACGCGCCGGTGGCTCTGCTGCGATAGCTCAGGGACCGCGTTCATTCTTCTTATTGCAGATCCGCGAAGGCGGCTTCGATCCGCTCTATCGCCTCGACAAGCCGCGCGCGCGGCATCGCCAGGTTGAACCGCCGGTGCAGATCGCCGCCGATCCCGAACGCCGTGCCGGGACTGGCCGCGATCCGCGCAACCTTGGCGATGCGTTCGTCGATCTGTTTCTCGTCCAATCCGGTGCCGGTGAAATCGACCCAGGCAAGATAGGTCGACTGCATATCCATCACGCCGATCCCCGGCAACGCACCGATCCGGTCATGCCAGAGCGCGAAATTCTCGGCGATCCGGGCACGCGCCGCCTCCAGCCAGTCGCCACCATCGGTGAATGCGGCCTGAAGCATCGCCATGCCGAACCGGTTCGGCGTTCCGCCGAGCGCGAAATGGGCCGGGCGGAACCTCGCGCGAAGGTCCGCGTCGGGGATGATGACCATGCCGGTCTCTCCGCCCGCCATGTTGAACGCCTTCGACGCGGCGGTCAGCACGACCAAACGCGACCGCGACTTCGGCGCGGCGGTCAGTGTCGGAACATGCCGGGCGCCGGGATGGGTCAGGTCCATGTGGATCTCGTCGGAGATCAGGATCAGGTCATGCGCCTCGCAGAATTCCGCCACCGCGCGGATCTCCTCCGCCGACCAAAGCCGCCCCCCGGGATTGTGCGGCGAACAGAAGACCAGCGCCTTCTCGCGCCCGGTCAAACTGCGGGCCAGCGCATCGAGGTCCATTTCGAAGCGACCCTCGCGTTCCACAAGCGGGCTTTGCAACACCTCCCGGCCCTTGGCGCGGGTCTTGCTGAAGAACGAGTGATAGACCGGTGAAAACACGATGATCGCATCGCCCGGATCGGAGAACGCCTCCAGCACGGCGGCAAAGCCGGCGACGACACCATGGCAGTAATAGATGCCGTCGGGTTCCGTCGTCCAGCCGTGGCGTTCTTCGAGCCAGCGCCCGACTGTTTCCGACACCGGGCGGGCATCGCCGAAATAGCCGAGGAAGCCATTGTCGATCTCGGCGCGCAAGGCGTCACGGATGCAATCCGCGGCGCGGAAATCCATATCCGCCACCCACATCGCGATGATATCATCGCCGCTGACGCCCATGTACTTTTCCATATCGTCATACTTCATCGAATGGTTGCCGCGCATCGGGGAGGGCGTGTCGAAGTCGAACGTCATCAATAGCTCCTGTCTGTTGCCGCCACACTAGCCTGCCGCATCCCGCCTGCAAGAGCCGTTGCGCCACCGCGGGCCATCGCCTAAATGAACGGCATGACCATCCGACCGATCCTCCTGCATCCCGACCCGCGGCTGAAAAAGCGCTGCGAGCCGGTGGCTGCCATCACGCCGGAGTTGCTGACGCTGGCCGACGACATGCTGGAAACGATGTACGACGCGCCCGGCGTCGGCCTGGCCGCGCCGCAGGTCGGCGTGCTGCAGCGGCTTCTGGTGATGGATTGCGTCAAGGAGGACGGCGCGCCGCCGCGCCCGATGACATTGTTCAATCCGGAAATCACCTGGACCTCCGAGGAAACCAGCGTCTACGAAGAAGGCTGCCTGTCGATCCCCGAAAACTTCGCCGATGTCGAACGGCCCGCCGAGGTCCGCGTGACCTGGCTCGACCGCGACGGAAAGACCCGCGAGGAACAGTTCGACGGGCTCTGGGCCACCTGCGTCCAGCACGAGATCGACCACCTGAACGGCAAGCTCTTCATCGACTACCTCAAGCCGCTGAAGCGTCAGATGATCACCCGCAAGATGCAGAAGTTGAAGCGCGAGATGGCGCGGGCGTGACCCGCAACCTGCTTCCCTGGCCCGACCGCAGATTGCGCAGCTCCGCCGCGCCGGTCGAGGCCGTGACGGACGAGACCCGGGCGATCTGGGAGGAGATGATCGCGGTGATGGAGGCGATGCCGGGCGTCGGCCTTGCCGCGCCGCAGATCGGAGTGATGAAGCGGCTGGCAGTCGTCGACGCCTCGGAGGAACGCGGGCAAGCGGTGCGCATGGCCAATCCCGAAATCCTCCATGCATCGGTCAAGCTGCGCGCCCATGAAGAAGCCAGCCCGAACCTGCCCGGCGTCTCGGCGCGGATCGAACGCCCCCGCGCGGTGACCGTGCGGTTCCTGAATGCTGGGGGCGAGATTGAGGACCGGGATTTCGTCGGTCTCTGGGCCACATCTGTGCAGCACCAGATCGACCACCTGAACGGCAGGATGTATTTCGACCACCTGTCGCCCATGAAACGCCAGATGCTGCTGAAGCGCGCCGCCAAGATCGGGAAACAGGGATGAGGGTCGTGTTCATGGGAACGCCGGACTTCTCGGTCCCTGTGCTCGACGCTCTGGCCGAGGCGGGGCACGACATTGCCGCGGTCTATTGCCAGCCGCCGCGGCCTGCAGGGCGCGGCAAGAAGGACAGACCAAGCCCGGTGCAACGCCGAGCCGAAGCCTTGGGCCTTCCTGTCCGGCACCCCGTATCGCTCCGGACCGCGGAGGCCCAGGCCGAATTTGCAGCGCTGACGACGGATGTCGCGGTGGTCGTCGCCTATGGCTTGATCCTGCCGCAGCCGGTGCTGGACGCACCGCGCTTCGGCTGCCTGAACATCCACGCCTCGCTGCTGCCGCGCTGGCGCGGCGCGGCGCCGATCCATCGCGCGATCATGGCCGGTGACGAAACGACCGGCATCTGCATCATGCAGATGGAGGCGGGGCTCGATACCGGGCCGGTGCTGCTCAGGGCCGAAACACCCATCGGGGCGGAAGAGACGACAGGCGATCTTCACGACCGCCTGTCCGACATGGGTGCGGGACTGATCGTCGAGGCGCTGGACCGCCTGCCTGATCTGACCGCCACGCCCCAGGCGGACGAGGGCGTCACCTATGCCGACAAGATCGACAAGGCCGAGGCGCGGATCGACTGGACCCGTCCCGCCGCAGAGGTCGACCGCCTGATCCGCGGCCTCTCGCCCTTCCCCGGCGCCTGGACGCTGACGCGGGGCGAGCGGGTCAAACTTCTTGCCTCGCGGATCACCAATGGTCAGGGTGAGCCGGGCGAGGTGCTGGACAACGAGCTGACGGTGGCCTGCGGCCAGGGGGCGATCCGCCCGCTCAGGCTGCAGCGCGCCGGCCGGAGCAGTCAGGACACCGAAGAGTTTCTGCGCGGCTGGCCGGTGGCACCGGGCGAAAAGCTGGGGGAGTGACGCGATGTATCTTGCCCTGATGGGAACCGCAGTCATCGCCGCGCTTGTCGGCTATGCCTCGGAGCGAAGCGGATTCACTCGCAACGGCATCCTGCCCTCGATCATCATCTGCATCGGCGGCGCCTTGCTGTTCTTCTTCGTCCGGATCATGTTCGGCGTCAGCTTCGGCAGCCACGGCCTGAACGCGATCATCTCCTCGCTTGGCGCGCTGGTCATCGTCCCCACGCATTATCGCGGCCCACGGTAGGAGCAAGGCCATGCCGATCCTCGCATTGATCATCATCGGAGCCGCCGCCGGCTTTATCGCTACCCGCCTGATGAAGCTGGAAACCGACCTGGTCAGTACGATCGCGATCGGCATCTTCGGTGCGCTGCTGGGCGGCCTCGTGCTGCGCGCGGTGCTGACGGTCGCGGGCTGGGCGGCCGGATTCGTCGGTGCGGTGCTGGGGGCGATGCTGCTGATCTGGCTCTGGCGCACCTACGGGCCGCGGCGCTAACCCGCTTCCGGCTTCGGTCGGGCGGGCTTGAACGGCGCCATTCCCTTTCGCGCAAGCTCGTCTGCGCGTTCATTCTCGGGATGTCCCGCATGTCCCTTGATCCATTCCCAGGTCACCCGGTGCCGGCTTGCCGCCAGCTCCAGCCGCTGCCAGAGATCCGCATTCTTGACCGGCTTTCTGCCGGCGGTCTTCCAGCCGTTGCGCTTCCAGCCATGAATCCATGTCGTGACGCCGTTCTTCACATAGGCGCTGTCCGTCACGACCGTCAGCGTCGATGGCTTCTGCAGCGCCTCGAGCGCGCTGATCGCGGCCAGAAGCTCCATCCGGTTGTTGGTGGTCTCGGCCTCGCCCCCCGAAAGCTCGCGCTCCTTCACCACCCTGTCGCCGTCCATCGCCCGCAGCAGCACCCCCCAGCCGCCGGGGCCGGGATTGCCCGAACAGGCCCCGTCGGTATAGGCGAGAAGCTCAGGCAAAGGCGGTGATCCCCAGGCAGACCACCACAACCGAGGTCAAGAGCACCCGCAGTGGCATCCACCAGCCCGGCGCAAGGCCGCGTGACCAGAAAAGCGCGTCGATCGCCAGTAGCCCCGCGAAACCGGCGGCAAGAAACAGCGCAGGTGCGACGACGCCACCACTGGTGAAGAAAAACGCCCAAAGCGCCGGCAGCACGGCCAGCACGTAAGCGCCGGCATGGTCCGCGCGCGTCGCGAAGCCCCAGATCGCACCGCCCATGAAACTCAGGATGATCGCGCCGTAGAAAAGCTGCACATGCGGCCCGACGAAGCGCGTCCCCAGGTGCCACGTTCCCCAATCGGCAAGTGCGGGCGAAAACAAAGTCGCCACGCCCCACAGGAACGGCAGCAGCCCGGCCAGACCGAGCACCAATGGCGCTGTCGGTATCCGGCTCACGCGGACTCGCGCAACACGCGCGGCACCTTGAACTCGACGTTCTCGCTGGCGGTCTCGACAAGTTCCACCTTCAGGTCGTAGCGCGCGCGGAACGCATCGGTGACCTCGTTCACCAGAACTTCGGGGGCCGAGGCTCCAGCGGTGATCCCGACCGCACGGATGCCCGCCAGCGCGCGCCAGTCGATATCCGCCGCCCGCTGCACAAGCTGCGCATAGCTGCATCCGGCGGCGCGGCCGACCTCGACCAGACGCTGCGAGTTCGACGAATTGGGCGCCCCGATGACCAGCAGCGCGTCGATCTTCGGCGCGATGGCCTTCACCGCCGCCTGCCGGTTGGTGGTCGCGTAGCAGATATCTTCCTTATGCGGCCCGATGATCGCCGGGAACCGCGCCTTCAGCGCCTCGACGATGCCGGCCGTATCGTCGACCGACAGCGTCGTCTGGGTGATGAAGGCCAGCTTGCCGGGATCGCGCACCTTAAGCCCGGCCACGTCCTCGGCGGTTTCGACCAGCAAAACTTCGCCCTCCGGCAACTGTCCCATTGTGCCGACCGTTTCGGGATGGCCGGCATGTCCGATCATCACCATCTGCAACCCGTTCTGGTGATGCCGCTCCGCCTCGATATGCACCTTGCTGACCAAGGGGCAGGTCGCATCGACATAGATCATGTTCCGCCGTTCCGCCTCGGCCGGGACCGCTTTCGGAACGCCATGCGCGGAAAACACGACCGGTCGGTCGGAAGGCGCGTCATCGAGCGACTCGACGAAGACAGCACCCTTTTCGCGCAACCCGTCCACGACGAACTTGTTATGCACGATCTCATGCCGGACATAGACCGGCGCGCCCCATTTCTGCAGCGCGATCTCGACGATCTTGATCGCCCGGTCGACGCCGGCGCAGAACCCGCGCGGCGCGGCGAGGTAAAGGGTTAGCTGATCTGCCATTCTGCACTTCCGCTGTTCCGGCGCAGGGGTAGTGAACCTGGCCGCGATCGTCCAGCCTCAGCCGGAAGAAATCCGGCAGCCCGGCTCAGCTTGCGGCGTCCGCCTGGGCGTCGGACGCCTCTCGCGGTTCGCGCGGCGGGCGGCCGATGACCTCTTTCAGCTCGTCGAGCTCGATGAAATTGTCAGCCTGCCGGCGCAACTCGTCCGCGATCATCGGCGGCTGGCTGCGGATCGTCGAAACGACCGAAACGCGCACGCCCTGCCGCTGCAGGCTTTCGACAAGCGGTCGGAAATCGCCATCGCCCGAGAACAGGACGATATGGTCGACATGCGGCGCAAGCTCCATCGCATCGACGGTCAGCTCGATATCCATGTTGCCCTTGACTTTGCGGCGTCCCTGACTGTCGGTGTATTCCTTGGCCGGCTTCGTGACCATGGAGAACCCGTTATAATGCAGCCAATCGACCAGCGGGCGGATCGGCGAATAATCGTCGTTCTCCAGCAGGGCGGTATAGTAGAAGGCGCGAAGCAGCTTCCCGCGTCGCATGAACTCCTGACGCAGCAGCTTGTAGTCGATGTCGAACCCGAGCGATTTCGCCGCCGCGTACAGATTCGAACCATCGATGAACAGCGCCAGCCGTTCGTCTTTGTAGAACATTGAATTCCTCTCAATACTCAGCCGCACAAAGTCAGTCTTGCTTGAATTGGCAACCAAAGTAAGAAAACCGATGGGACTGTTAGCAAGATAGGGATAATGTCTCGTGCGGCAAGCAAATGATTCAACTGAAAAAGGCCAAGAATCGCTGATCGCACTTGGTTCGAACCTGCCCTCATCGGCGGGCGACTCGGCTCAGACGATCCTTCAGGCCGTCAGTCTGCTGCGGGCGGCGGGCCTTAACCAATTGAAAATAAGCCATTTATACAGATCCCCATGCTATCCGCCGGGTGCTGGACCGGATTTCGTCAATGCAGCGGCAAGTTGTGTCAGCGATCAACCGCCGACCGATATGTTGACGTTGCTGCACCTTGTGGAAACCAGGTTGGGAAGACAGCGCGCAGAGCGCTGGGGCGCCCGTACGATCGACATTGACCTGATCGCCGTCGGGGCGCAGGTCCTGCCTGATTCCGCGACCTTCAGGCGGTGGCTTCACCTGCCCGCCGACGAACAGAGCCGCCTTGCACCCGACCGCCTGATCCTGCCGCATCCCCGGATGCAGGACCGCGCCTTCGTCCTGATTCCCCTGGCAGAGATCGCCCCCGACTGGCGGCACCCGGTTCTGGGCAGAACGGTCGCGGAATTGGTCGAAGCGCTGCCGGAATCCGCCCGGAAAGAGATAAAGCCCCTGTGAAACCGCCCGGAATCGTGGGATTCGACGCTTGTCAATCTCCGGCAGACGGCCTAAATAGGCGGTTCCACACCCTCCCTTGCAAGGATTGGAGAGCCAAATGGCCCGCGTGACGGTCGAAGATTGCGTTGACAAGGTTCCGAACCGGTTCGAACTGGTGATGCTTGCCGCCCACCGGGCGCGCGAAATCGCCTCTGGTGCGCCGATCACCGTCGACCGGGACAATGACAAGAACCCGGTCGTGTCGCTCCGCGAAATCGCCGAAGAGACCCAGGGCGCCGAGGATCTCCGCGAGCGGATGATCGAAAGCCACCAGACCCAGATCGAGGTGGACGAACCCGAGGAAGACGCGATGGCGCTTCTTATGGGCGCAGAGGTCGACAAGCCCGCGCGCGACGACATGTCCGAGGAAAATCTGCTTCGTGCGCTGATGGAAGCGCAAGGGCAGCAGTAACCGGCGCCGTCGCGCCAAAGAGTGCGGACCGGATGATCGACGTCGAAGACCTGATCGAACTGGTCCGCAACTACAACCCCCGCACGAATGCCGATCTGATCCGCAAGGCCTATGCCTATGGTCAGAAAATGCACGAAGGCCAGTACCGCCGCTCGGGCGAACCGTATTTCTCGCATCCCGTCGAAGTCGCCGCGATCCTCACCGAACAGCAGCTGGACGACGCGACCATCGCCACGGCGCTGCTGCACGACACGATCGAGGACACCAAGTCCACCTATACCGAAATCTCCGGTCTCTTCGGCGAGGAAATCGCCGAACTTGTCGATGGTGTGACGAAGCTCACCAACCTGCAGCTCACCTCGTCCGAAACCAAGCAGGCCGAAAACTTCCGCAAGCTCTTCATGGCGATGTCGAAGGATCTGCGGGTGATCCTCGTGAAGCTCGCGGACCGCCTGCACAACATGCGCACCGTCAGATCGCTGGCCGACGAGAAGCAAGCGCAGAAAGCCCGCGAGACCATGGAGATCTTTGCACCGCTCGCTGGTCGCATGGGGATGCAGTGGATGCGCGAGGAACTGGAGGATCTGGCCTTCCGGGTGCTCAACCCAGAGGCGCGCAACTCGATCATCCGCCGCTTCATCATGCTGCAGCGCGAAACCGGCGACGTGATCCACAAGATCACCAACGACATCCGCCGCGAGCTGGAGAAGGAAGATATCGACGCCGACGTGTTCGGCCGGGCCAAGAAACCTTATTCGATCTGGCGCAAGATGGAGGAGAAGGGCCAGGGCTTCTCGCGCCTGTCGGACATCTACGGTTTTCGCATCATCACGTCGTCCGATTCCGACTGCTACCGCGTCCTGGGCGCGATCCACCGCCGCTGGCGCGCGGTGCCGGGCCGGTTCAAGGATTACATCAGCCAGCCCAAGTCGAACGGCTACCGCTCGATCCACACCACCGTTTCGGGGCGTGACGGCAAGCGGGTCGAGGTGCAGATCCGCACCCGCCAGATGAACGAGGTCGCCGAGGCCGGCGTCGCCGCGCATTGGGCTTACCGCGACGGCGTGCGGGTGCAGAACCCCTTCGCCGTCGATCCCGCGAAATGGCTTACCAGCCTGACCGAACGGTTCGAGAATGCCGAGGATCACGACGAGTTCCTCGAGCACGTGAAGCTCGAGATGTATTCGGATCAGGTCTTCTGCTTCACCCCCAAGGGCGACGTCATCAAGCTGCCGCGCGGTGCGACGCCGCTCGACTACGCCTATTCCATCCATACCCGGATCGGCGACAGCTGCGTCGGCGCCAAGATCGACGGCATCCGGGTGCCGCTTTGGACCCGGCTGAAGAACGGCCAGTCGGTCGAGATCATCACCGCCGAGGGTCAGCGGCCGCAAGCCAGCTGGATCGATATCGTCGTGACCGGCCGCGCAAAGGCCGCGATTCGCCGGTCGTTGCGGGAAGAGGACCGCGAGAGGTTCGTGAAACTCGGGCGCGAACTGGCGCGGGTGGCCTTCGACCAGTACGGCAAGCGCGCGACGGAAAAGGCTCTCAGCACCGCGGCCAAGCAACTGGGGCTGAGCAGCGGCGAGGAATTGCTTGCCCGTCTTGGATCGGCCGAATTGCCGGCGCGCGACGTGGTGCGCACGCTTTATCCCGAACTTGCGGCCGGCGGCGAAGAGATCGACATCAAGCGGGCCGTCGTCGGTCTCGAGCCCAACCAGACCTTCAAGCGCGCCTCCTGCTGCCAGCCGGTGCCGGGCGAACGGATCGTCGGCATCACCTATCGCGGGCAGGGCGTCGTGATCCATGCCATCGACTGTCCGGTCCTGGCCGAATTCGAGGAACAACCGCAGCGCTGGGTCGACCTGCAATGGCACAGCGGCGTCCATCCGCCGGCCCATACCGTCAGCCTCGACCTGACGATCCGCAACGATGCCGGCGTGCTCGGCCGCATCTGCACGCTGATCGGCGAACAGAAGGCCAATATTTCCGACCTTCACTTTCTTGACAGGAAGCCGGACTTTTATCGCCTGATTATTGATGTTGATTTACGTGATATCGAGCATCTCCATGCGGTCCTGCTGGTACTCGAGGCCGACAGCGAAGTCGCCTCGGTCGCACGCTACCGGGATGCCGAACGCAAACCCTGACCGGGCTACGGAGTGATTGACGATTGTTTAAGCGGCGCACCAGGCGAAGCTACGCGCAGATGGTCAGCGAGGGGATCTATCCCCGCGGCGGCTGGAGCCGCGCCCTCAGCTACGTGCTGCACCGCCTCCGCCGGCTTCCCGACCCGCCGCACAAGATCGCGCGCGGCGTGGCTGTCGGTATCTTCGTCTGCTTCACGCCCTTCTTCGGTTTCCATTTCGTTCTTGCCATCATCCTGACCTTCGTGATGCAGGGCAACATTCTGGCGGCGCTGCTGGCGACGTTCTTCGGCAATCCGCTGACTTTCCCGATCATCGCTACGGTCTCGATCGAACTCGGCTCGTGGATGCTTGGGATGCAGCACGCCCTGCCCCTGCCCGAGCTTGTCGATGCCTTTTCCGAAGCGTCGCTGGAACTGTGGCGCAATGTCACCGCGATCTTCACCGCCGAGGTCGCGCATTGGAACAGGCTTGGCGACTTCTATCACCGGGTCTTTCTGCCCTACATGATCGGCGGCATCATCCCCGGCATCGCGACAGCGATTCTGGGCTACATGCTGACCCTGCCCGCCGTCACCGCCTATCAGAAGGCGCGGATCAAGCGATTGAAGAAGCGCTACGAAAAGAAGCGCGCCAGTGAGGAAGCGAAGGCTGACGCCGGGCTGAAAGCCCGCTAGAACGATTCGCATGGAATAAGGACTTTGCGGATGGGCGCGACGGAACCCCTTGGAAAACTGCGGCTGGGCGTCAATATCGACCATGTCGCGACCGTGCGGAATGCGCGTGGCGGCGCCTATCCGGACCCGATCCGCGCCGCGAAGCTGGCCGAAGAGGCCGGCGCCGACGGCATCACCGCGCATCTGCGCGAAGACCGCCGCCATATCTCCGACGCCGATATCGAGGGACTGATCGAGGCGCTGTCCGTCCCGCTGAACTTCGAGATGGCCGCCACCGACGAAATGCAGGCCATAGCGCTGCGGCATCGTCCCCATGCCGTCTGCATCGTGCCCGAAAAGCGCGAGGAGCGCACCACAGAGGGCGGGCTCGAAGTGGCGAAGGACGAGAACCGGCTGGCGCATTTCATCGCCCCGCTACGCGACGCGGGCTGCCGGGTCTCGATCTTCATCGCCGCGGACCGCCCGCAGATCGAAGCCGCGCACCGGATCGGCGCGGCAGTGATCGAGCTGCATACCGGTGCCTATTGCGACGCCCATGCCGAGGGTCGCACTACCGAACGCGACGCCGAACTCGACCGGCTGCGCGACATGGCCGCCTTCGCGCATGACCTCGGGCTAGAGGTCCATGCCGGCCACGGCCTGACCTACGACACCGTCAAGCCGGTCGCCGCCTTCCCCGAGGTGATGGAACTGAACATCGGTCATTTCATCATCGGAGAGGCGATCTTCCGCGGCCTCACCCCCGCCATCGCCGAGATGCGGCGGCTGATGGACGAGGCGCGGTCGTGATCGCGCGCCGGGCCACGCCGACCGACCGCCGGTCAGGGCCGCGCCCCCCGCGGCGCGGCCCGACCGGGTGCCATACACTTGCCATACGTTTTGCAGACAGTTCGCAGACCGCGGGTCCGGGGGCCGAATGATCCTCGGCATCGGCACCGACCTCTGCAACATCGACCGCATCCAGGGCACGCTCGACCGGTTCGGCGACCGCTTCCGCAACCGGGTCTTCACCGAGATCGAGCAGCGCAAGGCCGAACGGCGCCGCGACACCGCCGGCACCTATGCCAAGCGTTGGGCCGCCAAGGAGGCCTGCTCCAAGGCACTCGGCACCGGCCTGCGCATGGGCATCGCCTGGAAGGACATGGCCGTCACCAACCTGAGGTCGGGGCAACCGGTGATGCATGTCACCGGCTGGGCCGCCGACCGGCTGGCGCAGATGACGCCGGACGGTCACGAGGCCCTCATCCACGTCACCCTGACCGACGATCACCCCTGGGCCCAGGCCTTCGTGGTGATCGAAGCTCGACCAATCGCTTGACTCCCCCGAACGCCCTGACCATGTAGCCGGGACAGAAACTGGAGGCAGGACGATCATGGCCAGCAAGGCAGAGAAGAAACAGGATGGCATCGTCGAGACCATCAAGACGGTGGTTTATGCGCTGCTGATCGCCGGCGTCTTCCGGACGCTGTTCTTCCAGCCGTTCTGGATCCCCTCTTCCTCGATGAAGGACACGCTGCTGATCGGCGATTTCCTGTTCGTCAACAAGATGGCCTACGGCTATTCGAAGGTCTCCTGCCCGTTCTCGCTCTGCCCGATCTCCGGCCGCCTCTTCGGCTCCGAACCCGAACGCGGCGATGTCGTGGTGTTCCGCCACCCGGTGAACGGCGAGGACTATATCAAGCGGCTGATCGGCCTTCCGGGCGACAAGATCCAGATGAAGGACAGCGTGCTCTTCATCAACGGCGAGGAAGCCAAGCAGGAACCCGCAGGCGAATTCATCGAGACCTATGAAAAGCAGGGTCCCGTCGGTGGCCTGCCGCAATGCGTGAACGGTGGTGTCGGACTGGGCGGCGATTGCGTGAAGGAGCGGTTCACCGAAACGCTGCCCGGCGGACCAAGCCACAGTATCCTCAACATCAGGGAAGCCGGATTGGACAACACCTCTGTCTACACGGTCCCCGAGGGCAGCTATTTCTTCATGGGCGACAACCGCGACAACTCCACCGATAGCCGCGTCGCGCAGACCGGCATGGGTGTCGGCTACGTGCCCTACGAGAACCTGATCGGCCGTGCCGACCGGGTCATGTTCTCGTCCGCCGGACGCTCGATGCTGTTCTTCTGGACCTGGCGGCCCGATCGGTTCTTCAAGGCGATCCAGTGAAGATAAGCGCCGATCTGACGGCCTTCGCCACCCGTATCGGGCATCAGTTCAGCGATCCCGATCTGCTGATCCGCGCCGTCACCCACGCCTCTATTTCCAGCGCCACGCGCCCGGACAACCAGCGGCTCGAATTCCTCGGCGACCGGGTGCTCGGCCTGGTCATTTCCGAGGCGCTGTTCCGGGCCGACCGCGACGCGACCGAGGGCCAGCTTGCCCCGCGCTTCAACGCGCTCGTCCGGAAAGAGACCTGCGCCGATGTCGCGCGCGAGATCGACCTCGGCGCGGTCCTGAAACTCGGCCGGTCCGAGATGATTTCAGGCGGGCGGCGCAAAGAGGCGCTTCTGGCCGACGCGATGGAGGCGGTGATCGCCGCGGTCTATCTTGATGCCGGTCTGGATGCCGCGCGCAAGATAATCCTGCGGCTGTGGGAAAAGCGCATCGACGCCGTTGCAGAGGATGCCCGCGACGCCAAGACCGCGCTGCAGGAATGGGCACAGGCACGCGGCCAGACCCCACCCTCCTATGCCGAGATCGGCCGCGAGGGCCCGGATCACGCCCCGGTCTTCACCGTCGAGGCGAAGCTGGCCAGCGGCGAGATGGCCCGCGCCTCCGCACCGGTCAAGCGCCAGGCGGAACAGGCGGCGGCGCAGGCGCTTCTGCAACAGGTCGAGGGACGCGAATGACCAGCACGCGCGCAGGATTTGTCGCCCTGATCGGCGAACCGAATGCGGGGAAGTCCACCCTGCTGAACCGGATGGTGGGGGCCAAGGTCTCGATCGTCACCCACAAGGTGCAGACGACGCGCACCCGCATCCGCGGCATCGCGATGGCGGGCGACAGCCAGATCATCTTCATCGACACGCCCGGCCTCTTCCAGCCGCGGCGGCGGCTTGACCGCGCGATGGTCGCGGCGGCCTGGGGCGGTGCTGCGGATGCCGATATCGTGGTGCTGCTGATCGAGGCGCATCGCGGCATCTCGGACGGCGTGCGCCGGATCCTCGATACGCTGAAGGCGCATGAAGGCGACCAGCGCGTCGCCCTTGCGATCAACAAGATCGACCGGGTCGAGGCCAAGGTGCTGCTGGCGCTGACGAAAGAGATGAACGAGGCCTACCCCTTCATCAAAACCTTCCTGATCTCCGCCGAAAAGGGGCACGGCGTCGAGGATCTGAAGGACTGGCTGGCGGGCGAACTTCCCGAAGGCCCTTGGCTCTACCCCGAAGATCAGATCGCCGACCTGCCACTGCGGATGATCGCCGCCGAGATCACCCGCGAGAAGCTGACGCTCCGGCTGCACCAGGAAATTCCGTACCAGCTGACCGTCGAGACCGAGAACTGGGAGGAGCGCAAGGACGGCTCGGCCCGCATCGACCAGATCGTCTTTGTCGCCCGCGATGGCCACAAGGGCATCATCCTCGGCAAGAAGGGCGAGACCATCAAGGCGGTCAGCCAGTCCGCCCGCGCCGAACTGGAAGAATTCCTCGGCCGCAAGGTGCATCTTTTCCTTCAGGTCAAGGTCCGCCCGAACTGGCTCGAGGAACGCGAACGCTATTCCGAGATGGGCCTCGATTTTTCCGACGGCGGCGAATGACGCGGCTGACGGCGGACCTCTGGGTCAGCGCCTATCTGGCCCGGTTGCGGCTGGCGGGCATCCCCGCCTTCGTCACCGCGAAGGGCGACGCCACCGCCGGCGCGGTGCTTGTCAAGATGAACACGCTTGACGGCAAGGCCACGGCCTTCCAGCGGTCGTTCGACCTGATGACCGGCAACCGGACCTGGGTCGTGCTGACCGAAGGCGAGGATGCCGCGGTCGAGGCAGCGCTGGCCCGCCAGCGCGGTTTTGACCGCGACCTCTGGGTGATCGAAGTCGAGGACAAGGCGGGTCGCCATCTGCTCGACGAACCCGGTCTGTCAGAGTAGCGTCGGCCCATGGAATGGCGCGATCAGGGAGCCTTGCTGAGCGTGCGGCGGCACGGCGAGACCGCCGCCATCATCGAGGTCTTCACCGCCGAACACGGCCGCCATGCCGGCGTGGTGCGGGGCGGAACCAGCCGCAAGATCGCCCCGATCCTGCAACCCGGCGCGCAGCTTGACGTGACATGGCGCGCGCGGCTTGACGAACATCTCGGCGCCTTCACCGTCGAACCGCTGCAAAGCCGCGCTGCCGCGATCATGTCCGATCGCACCGCGCTGGCCGGCCTGAACGCGATCTGCGCGCTTCTGGGCTTCTGTCTGCCCGAACGCGAATCCCATCCCGCGCTCTACCGGCGCACCCTGACGCTTCTGGACCTTCTGGGCCAGACCGAGGCCTGGCCGCTCGCCTATCTGCGTTGGGAACTGTCGCTGCTGGAGGAGATGGGCTTCGGTCTTGATCTGGACCGCTGCGCCGTGACCGGCACCACCGAGGCGCTGGTCTATGTCTCGCCGCGCACCGGCCGCGCGATCAGCGCCGGCGCGGCGGGCGACTGGGCCGACAAACTGCTGCCGCTGCCGCAAAGCCTTCTAGGCCAGGGCCACGACGATTCCGCCGGCATCCGCGACGGGCTGGTGACCACGGGGTTCTTCCTGTCGAAATGGCTGGCGCCGCAACTGGGCGACAAACCCTTGCCGCAAGCCCGGCAAAGGCTGGTCGACGCGCTGGCCAGACGGACCCGCGACCCGGACTGAACCCGGATCGGCCGGCTCAGCTCTTGCCGGCGCGAAACACCATCTCGCGTCCGGCATCATTGCTCAGGATCAGGACATCGCCCAGAACCTCGGCAAGCGTCATCTCGGACAGCGCCGCGAAGAACTCCGTTTCCTGCACAAGCTGGTCGCAGGCGCGGCGCGTCGAGCGGATCGGCGAAAGCTCGAACCAGGGATAGGGCGCGGTCTGTTCAGCCGCCCAGCCGTTGCAGGGCGCTTCGCCGCGCACGACACCCTCTGCCGGAAAAGAGATCGTCGCCCGCGCCGGGAAGGGCCGGTCGTCGATCAGGTCGAGCGTGAAGACCTTCTCTGGATCGGCATATCCGGAAATCGTCTCATCCTTCGGGCAGGCGGCCAGCAGAAGCGGCAAGATCAGCGCAAATCGCAACATGGCCCGATCATCGGCGACAAGGCCACCGGCTGCAACTCTAGCGATCGCCAGGCCCCCAAACGACAATTTCTGTCGCCTTCGCGCGAGACCGACTTGGTCAGCCGGTCACTATGCTTGAAACATAATCACCGACGATCCAATGCTTTCACCCCGCACGCCGATCTATCTCAGCCACGCGCCGACGCCCAGCGTCCAGGCCTTCGCCCTGCTGGCCGGCATGGATGCTGCCGTTCGCGGCACGCTGATCTCGGTAATGCCGCTCGTCGTCTACCGCGCGCTTGGCGATGCGGCGCTGGTATCGCGGGTCTATTTCTTCGTCGGCATCGTCGCGCTGATCTGCGGCGGGCTGGTGCCCTGGCTCTCGCACCGCATCCCGCGCCGCTGGCTGTTCACCGGCGGCTCGGCGCTTTATCTGCTGGGCATGATGCTGGCGATCTTCGGCGGCCCGCCAGGGATCGTCGCGTCGCTCTTCGTGAACGCAGTCGCCACGGTCGTGACCTTCATCTGCTTCAACGCCTATCTGCTGGACTACATCCAGCGCGCCGACCTGGGCAAGGCAGAGACGATGCGGATGGTCTATGGCGCGGCCCCCTGGGCGGCAGGACCGGTTCTGGGCGTCTGGCTGCTGTCGTGGTGGCCGCACGCACCCTTCGTCCTGGCCAGCCTGTTTGCCGTGGCGCAAGTGGCGATCTTCTGGCGGCTCCGGCTGGGCAACGGCAAGCAGATCACCCGCGCGCGCGGTCCCGCCTCGAACCCGCTGGCCTATCTCGGCAGGTTCTTCCATCAGCCGCGGCTGATCGCGGGCTGGTATTTCGCGGTGGTCCGAAGCTGCGGCTGGTGGGTCTATGTCGTCTATCTGCCGATCTACTGCATCGAATCCGGGCTCGGCGACAAGGTCGGCGGCGTCGCGCTGTCGGCCACCAATGCCCTGCTCTTCGTGACTCCCCTGATGCTGAAGCTTGTGCACCGGACCTCGGTGCGCTGGTCGGTCCGCTTGGCGTTCCTGACGGGCGCACTCGCCTTCATCGCCGCGACCCTCTTCGCCGGTCTGCCCTGGCTGGCCTTCGGACTGGTCGCCGCCGCCTCGGTGACCCTGATCATGCTCGATGTCTGCGGCGGGCTGCCGTTCCTGATGGCGGTCAAGCCGTCCGAACGTACCGAGATGGCAGCCGTCTATTCCAGCTTCCGCGACGTCTCGGGCATCTTCACACCCGGCGCGGCGTGGCTGGTCCTGCTGGTCGCGCCGGTTTCGGGCGTTTTCGCCGCCTGCGGGGTGGCGATGCTGTCGGCCTGGGCGGTCGCCGGCCGACTGCATCCCCGATTGGGGGCCGTGCGCGGCGGCGTCCCGGTCAGCGCCGAACAGGAAGCCGCATAGGCGCGCCCCGGCGCATGGCCGTCAGCACCCGCCCAGCAAATCGTTGATAAGATCCGTCTTGCAGGTCTTCGCCTGCACCGCCGAAGGCTCGATCCCCGAGACCCCGAGAATGGCCAGAATGGTGCCGATCGCCAGTAGTTCACGCATGATTAACCCGTCCGTTTGTTCACGGCTCGTTCTAGGGATTAACCATTAATGCCGGGTTACCCGTGCGGACGCTCAGGCAACCATCTGTTCAGCGCGCTTCAGATCCACCGAAACAAGCTGGCTCACACCCTGCTCGCCCATGGTCACACCGAAAAGGCGATCCATCCGCGACATCGTCACCGCGTGGTGCGTGATGATCAGGAACCGCGTGTCGGTCTGCCGCGTCATCTCGTCCAGCATGTCGCAGAACCGCGTCACGTTGGCGTCGTCCAATGGGGCGTCGACCTCATCGAGCACACAGATCGGGGCGGGATTGGCCAGGAACACGGCAAAGATCAGCGCCAGCGCAGTCAGCGTCTGCTCGCCGCCCGACAAGAGCGACAATGTGGCCAGCCGCTTGCCCGGCGGCTGACACATGATCTCGAGCCCCGCCTCCAGCGGATCGTCGCTTTCGACCATCACCAGCTTGGCCTCGCCGCCGCCGAACAGATGCTTGAACAGCATCCCGAAATTGCCGTTCACCTGCTCGAACGCGGTCAGCAGCCGTTCGCGGCCTTCGCGGTTCAGGCTGGCGATGCCAGTGCGCAGCTTCTTGATCGCCTCTTCCAGATCGGTCTTTTCATGGACCAGCGCGTCATGCTCCTCCTGCACTTCGCGCGCATCCTCCTCGGCCCGCAGATTCACCGCACCCAGCGCATCCCGGGTCCGCTTCAGCCGGTTCACGTCGTTTTCGATATGCTCGACCGAGGGCATGTCCTCGGGCACGACATCCAGCTGTTCCAGCAGCTTCGCGGGTGTCGTCTCCTGCTCTTCCTCGATGCGTTCCGCGGCCGAGGCCAGGGTCTCTTTCGCCGCATCCGCCCGCGCCTCGGCCCGCGCGCGGCCTTCCCGCGCCTCGGAGGCCGCGCGCTCGGCATCCCGTTCCCCGGCCACCGCCTCGCGCAGCGCGGTCTCGGCCTCGGCCAGCCTGTCCGCCGCCGCCTTCCGCCGCGCCTCGGCCGCGTCGATCGCATCGGCCAGCTTCGCGCGTTCCGCCGCGATCTCCTCGGGCGCGGTGGTCGCGGTTTTCAGCTCGGCCTCCGATGCCGCCTTGCGCTCGCCAAGTTCCGCAATCCGCTTGCCCGCGGTTTCCAGCCGGTGCCGCCAGCCCGAAACCTCTTTCGTGACCTCCTGGCTCCGCCGCACCCGCGCCTCGCCCTCGCGGCGCAACTCGTCATGGGCCGACCGGCGCGACATCATGGTGATCCGCGCAGCCTCGACCGTCATCTTCACATCTTCGACCTTGGCGCGCGCCTCGTCGAGATCGCCCAGATCGGCCAGACCGGCCTCGGCTTCCTTCATCCGGGTCCGCGCCGCCATCGCCTCTTCTTCGTGCCGCGCCACGGCCAGCCGCAAACTCTCCAGCTTGCCGCCCGCGATGTTGCGGTCCGCCTCGGCGCGGCTCATCGCGCGGCTGGCTTCGGTCGCCTGACGGTCCGCCTCGCGACGCGCCTCGCGCGCCGCCCGGTCCGCCTCGGTCAGTTCGACCAGCTTGGCCTTCAGCGATTCATGCGCCTGCACCGCGCCCATCGCCCGCGCGGTCGCTTCCTCCAGATCCTGCTTCAGCTCCTGCAAGCGGTTCAACTGCTGCAACCGCAACGCAGCCGCGCTCGGCGCATCCTCGGCCCCGGCGCGGTAGCCGTCCCAGCGCCATAGATCGCCCTCGATGCTGACCAGCCGCTGGCCGGGCAGCAAATCCGCCTGCAACCGCGCCCCGTCCGCCGCGTCAACCAGCCCGACCTGCCCCATCCGGCGTGCCAGCACACCGGGAACCGAGACATGATTGGTCAGCGCCGCCACGCCCGCGGGCAGCGGCTGCGGCTTGGCATAGCCGGGCAATGTCGCCCAGCCCGACGCCGCCCCGTCCTCGACCGCCGGGGCCCGCAGATCGTCGGCCAACGCCGCGCCCAGCGCCTTCTCATAGCCTCCGTCGACCCGCAGGAGATCAAGCACCTGCCCGCCCTCGGCGGTGTCGCGTTGCACCAGCTTCGCCAGCGCCGCGACCTCGGCCCGCAGCGCGTTGACCTCGCCCTCGGCCTCGGAGCGTCCGGCGCGCGCATCGGCTTCGCGCGATTGCGCCTCGGCGCGCGCGTCGTCGGCAGCGACCAGCGCCGCTTCCGCCGCCTCGGCCTCTGCCGCCGCCCTGGCCTGCGCCGTCTCCGCCTCCGCGAACTCCGCCCCGGCCTTGCCCAGAGCGACCTCCGCCTCGGTCGCGGCGCCACGGGCGCGTTCGGCTTCGGTGTCGCTTTTCGTCAGCGTCTTCTGCGCGTCCTCCAGCAATCGATGCGCCGAATGGTGCCGCGCCGACAGCCGCGCGACATCCTCGGCCAGTTCGGCCAGCGCCTGCTCGCGTTCCTGCAGGACCGTGCCCGCGGACCGCGCTTCGACCGCCGCGGCTTCCAGCTTGTCGAAATGGCCCTCGGCGGCCTTGGCAAGCTCCTTCGCCTCCCAGTCCAGCCGTTCGATGGTTTCCCCGGCATCGCGGTTCAGCGACTCCTCGCGCTCAATATCATGCGCCAGTTGGGCAATCCGCGCGGTCAGCGTCTCGATCGCGGCCCGCGCGCGGGCTTCCTGATCGGCCAGCGTATCGCGCTGCACCTGCAACCGCTGCAATACGGCAGCCGCGATGGCCTCTTCCTCGCGCATGGGCGGCAGGGTCGCCTCCGCCGCTTCCCGGCCCTTGCCGGACTCGCGGGCCAGCCGCTCGGCCTCGGCCGCGGCCTTGACGCGCTCGGTCAGATCACGGTCTGCCACTGCCCGCGCTTCGTCCGCTTCCTTCCAGCGTCTGTAAAGCAGCATCCCCTCGGCCTGCCGCAACTCGTTGCCGATCTCGCGGTAACGCGCCGCCTGCCGTGCCTGACGGGCCAGCTGCTGCAGCTGGTTCGCCAACTGCTCGATCACGTCATCGACGCGGACAAGGTTGGTCTCGGCCCCCTTCAGCTTCAACTCGGCCTCGTGCCGCCGCTGGTAGAGGCCCGAAATCCCCGCCGCTTCCTCGAGTATCCGCCGCCGCGCCTTGGGCCGCGCGTTGATCAGTTCCGAAATCTGCCCCTGCCGCACCAGCGCCGGCGAATGCGCCCCGGTCGAGGCGTCGGCGAACAGCATCTGCACATCGCGCGCCCGCACGTCCTTGGTGTTGACCTTGTAGGCGCTGCCCGCATCCCGCGTGATCCGCCGGGTGATTTCCAGATTGTCCAGATCGTTGAACCCCGACGGCGCCAGCCGTTCCGAATTGTCGATCATCAGCGCCACTTCGGCGAAGTTCCGCGCCGGACGGGTCGCCGCGCCTGCGAAAATCACATCCTCCATCCCGTCGCCGCGCATCGCGGTCGGACGGTTCTCGCCCATCACCCAGCGCAATGCTTCCAGCAGGTTCGACTTGCCGCAACCATTTGGCCCGACAACGCCAGTCAGCCCGTCGGCGATGATCAGGTCGGTCGGATCGACGAAGCTCTTGAAGCCGTTGAGACGCAGTTTGGTGAAACGCACGCGCCGGTTCCCGATGTGATTCCAGTCAGGCCGGGATTGTTCGCTGCTTGACGACGCGAGTCAACGAAGAACCCACGATGTGGGGATATCCGGCGGGTTATCCACATTATATTGCGTCATGCCGCCCCTTCCGTCTCGATCGCGATCGGCTCTCCGCAATGCTTGCAGTGAATCGCGTCGGGTTCGTGGCGGTTCAGACCACAGGTCGGGCATTTGAACTTCACCTTCGAGGGCTGAAAGATCGCCTGTGCCAGCCGCAGAAACAGCGCAACCCCGACGATCATGATGAAAACCGACAGCAGCTTGCCGGTCGGCGTATCCATCGTGATGTCGCCGAAGCCCGTCGTGGTCAGCGTGGCGACGGTGAAGTAGAGCGCGTCGATATAGGCGGCGTAGCCTTCCGCATCGTCGAAATGCAGCACGAAGACGAACGAGGTCGTCACGAAGATGAAGACCATCAGGTTGACCGCCGCCAGCACCGCATCCTCGTGCCGGCGAAAGTACTTTATGTCGTTCCGAAGGTCGCGCAGCAGGTGGTAGGAATGGATCAGCCGAAGCCCGCGCAGGATACGCAGGAACGCGACCTCGTGGGTGAAGAACGGCAACAGCAGAAGCGAGGCGACCACGATCACATCAGCCAGCGTGTAGACCTGCCGCAGCATCCGCCAGCGGTTCTCGGCGATCCAGAGCCGGGCGGCGAAATCGGCAAGGATCAGCACTCCGACCAGCGTGTTCACCGCGATCAGCAGGCCAGTGGGCTGCATCGCGGCGGTCATGATGAAATAGCCGATGCTGAAGACGTCGAAGGCGATCACCGCGTAGCGGAACGCCGTCGCCCGGGCGCTTCGCCCGGTATACAGCAGCCGGATCTCCCGGTGCAGACGCTCCGAAAAAGGTGCCGCATCCTCGCCCATGCCCCGGACGCTAGCGCCAAACACCGCGGCGCGGCAATAGCCCGAAGAGAGACCAGCCTGCCGCTATCGGAACCCTGCCCGTCGCAATCCCGCCTTGACCCCGGCGGGCGGTTGCTGCCAAATGGCCCGGCATGGTTCCCCGCAGACATGCCAAGCATGGGGGAGCAAATGGGAATGCGGTGAGGGAGACCCAAGTCGGGGCCCGATGCCGCAGCCGCCCCCGCGACTGTAAGCGGAGAGCGTCCGTCAACGGCCACTGGGCAACCGGGAAGGCGACGGCACGCGATGACCCGCGAAGCCAGGAGACCAGCCATGCGCCGGACCCAATCCTCCGTCGGGTGTGACGGAAACAGGAGAGTGAAGATGACCAAGACCCTGACCCTGACCCGCACGGATACCGGCCTTGCCGGGATCGCGCTGACCGCGCTGGCCGGCCTGATGCTGATGCTGATCGCCGGTTTCGCCCAGGCTTCCGTGCTGCATGACGGCGCGCACGATACGCGCCACGCCATCGCCTTCCCCTGCCACTAGGCGCATGACCCGTTCTCTGCTGGCCAGCGGGCTTTTCGCTGGCCTGGCGGCAGGCGTGGTTGCGGCGCTTCTGCAATTCTGGCTCGTCACCCCGCTTCTGCTGGAAGGCGAGCTATATGAATCCGGCATCCGCACCCATTTCGCCGCCAGCCTCGACGCTCCCGTCCAAAGCCCTGCCGGCCCCGCCGAGGGGCTGAGCCAGAACCTGTCCCGTCATGCGATGACCGCCGGGTTCAACCTGGTGACCTATACCGCCTTCGCCTTCCTCATGGTTGCCGCCATGGCCCTTGCGGCGCGGTCCGGCAGGGCGCCGACCTGGCGCATCGGCATGGTCTGGGGCGTCTGCGGCTTCGTCGTCATGCATCTTGCGCCGGCCATCGGCCTGCCGCCGGAACTGCCCGGCACCATCGCCGCCGAGATCGAGCTGCGCCAGGTCTGGTGGTTCGGCACCGCCGCCTCGACGGCGCTCGGCCTCGGTCTCCTCGCCTTCGGACGCGGCATCCTGCCCGTCATCGGCATCGCTGCCCTGCTGCTGCCGCATCTGATCGGCGCGCCGCATCTCGATACCTATTTCGGCATCGCCCCGCCTGAACTGGCCGCCGAATTCGTCGCCCGCAGCCTCGGCGTCGCGGCGGCAAGCTGGGTTGTGCTCGGCGCGCTCTCCGCCTACTTCTTCACTCGCATCACCGAAGGCTGAACCATGGCACAGAAAATCCCCGCGACCGTCGTCACCGGCTTTCTCGGATCGGGCAAGACCACCCTGATCCGCCACATGCTGGCCCATGCGAAGGGCCGCCGCATCGCGCTGATCATCAATGAATTCGGCGATCTCGGCGTCGATGGCGACATCCTCAAGGGCTGCGGCGACGCAACTTGCACCGAGGATGACATCGTGGAACTCTCGAACGGCTGCATTTGCTGCACCGTGGCCGAAGATTTCGTGCCCACCATGCAGAAGCTGCTGGCGCGCGATGCCCGGCCCGACCACATCGTGATCGAGACCTCGGGCCTCGCCCTGCCACAGCCCTTGGTCCGCGCCTTCAACTGGCCGGAAATCTCCTCGCAAGTGACTGTCGACGGCGTGGTCACCGTTGTCGACGCCAAGGCAGTCACGGAAGGTCGCTTCGCCCATGATGTTGCCGCCGTCGATGCGCAACGCAAGCTCGACGACAATCTCGACCACGAGACTCCGCTTTCGGAGCTTTTCGAGGATCAGATCGCCTGCGCCGACATGATCGTCGTGAACAAGACCGACCTCCTCTCGGGCGATGAGGCAGAGGCGCTGGCCACACGTCTGGGCGCAGAGGCCCGCAAAGGCGTGCGAATTGTCCGGACCTCTATGGGCGCGCTGCCGGTCGATGTGCTGCTGGGCCAGGGCGCCGGTGCGGAATCCGATCTGGAGGCGCGTCACGAGATCCATCACCACCATCACCATGACGACGACGACGACGACGACCATGACGACGAGCACGACCACGGCCATGACGAATTCGAAAGCTTCGTCGTCACGCGCGCCGAAATCGTAGATCCCGCCGATTTCGCGCGCCGCGTCGCCGAGGTCATCCGCGCCCATGACATCCTGCGGCTCAAGGGCTTCGCAGCCGTCACCGGCAAGCCGATGCGGCTGACGCTGCAGGCCGTTGGGCCGCGTGTCGACACCTATTTCGACCGCCCCCTTTCCCCTTCTGAACCACGCGAAACGCGTCTCGTCGTGATCGGTCAGGCGGGGCTTGACCGCGCCGCGATCGAGGCGGCGCTGGTGGCATGATCACCGTCGCGCCCGGCGATCCCCGCAGCCCGGACGCCTCCGCGCTGCTGCGGGCCAGCCACGAACTGCACCGGTCACTCTATCCCCCGGAACAGGTCTTCGCGCTGTCCATCGACGATCTCTGCGCGCCCGAAATCGAGTTCTTCCTGGCGCATCTCGATGGCAAGGCAAGCGGCTGCGCCGCCCTGGTGAACAAGCAAAGTTACGGCGAGATCAAGGCGCTCTTCGTCGATACCGAGGCGCGAGGCTCGGGGATCGGCGCCGCGCTGATGGCCACTCTCGAAACCCGCGCCCGCATCCTCGGCCTGCAGGTGCTGCGGCTCGAAACCGGCGAGGAACTGCGCGATGCCGGGCGGCTTTATGCCCGGCAGGGCTTTTCGATCCGTGGCCCGTTCGGCGACTACGACGACAATCCGCTATCCGTCTTCATGGAAAAGCGGCTGACATGACGTCCCGCGCACTGCTTTTTCTTCGTGCCAATACTCCCGCCGGAGGCTCCGCCGGTCCCGCCGGCGCTCTGGCCTGATGCATCTGCTTGCCGCCACCCCCGGCGCCATCGACGATGGCACCGAGCCCGTCGATCTCGGCCAGACGCCCGCCGATCTCGTCTTCATCTCCGCCGCCGACACCGAACTCGCCGCCCTGAGCGAGGCCCGCGCCGAGATGTCCGATCCGCCAAGCCTGCGGCTCGCCAGCCTGATGCATCTGCGCCACCCGATGTCGGTGGACCTGCATATCGAGACCTGCGCCGCGAACTCCCGCCTCGTGATCGCCCGAATCCTCGGCGGGGCGGGCTACTGGCGCTACGGTCTCGAACAATATGCCGCGCGGCTCTACGAGGCCGGTGTGCCCTTCGCAGCCCTGCCCGGCGATGACAAGCCCGATGCGGAACTGCGCCGCCTGTCCACTGTAGAGGCGGCGGATTACGACGCGCTCTGGGCCTTCCTGGTCGAGGGCGGCCCGGCCAATTCGGCGGCCTTTCTGGCCCATGCCCGGTCGATGCTCGACGGAGGCGAGCGGCCCGCCCCCGCCGCCCCGCTCCTGCGCGCCGGACTTTACTGGCCGGGCGCCGGCATTGCCGACCCCGACAGGCTGCGCGCGGAATGGACCGCGGATGCGCCGGTGGTGCCGGTCGTCTTCTACCGCGCATTGGTGCAGGGCGCGGGGCTGAACCCGATCAACCGGCTGACCCGCGCGCTCTTGCGCCACGGCCTGAACCCGATGCCGGTCTTCGTCGCCTCGCTGAAGGATCCGGTCTCGGTCGCGACCCTCGGCCATCTCTTCGAAGAAGCCCCGCCGCAAGTGATCCTGAACTGCACCAGCTTCGCCGTTGGGTCCCCGCATGAAGGCGACGAGGGCCCCGCCAACCCGCTAGCCGCCGTTGCCGCGAATGGCGCGCCGGTCTTCCAGGTGGTGCTGGCCTCCTCAACCGAGGATGCCTGGGAAACCGGTCTCTCCGGCCTCTCTGCCCGCGACATCGCGATGAACGTCGCGCTACCCGAGGTCGACGGCCGGATCCTCTCGCGCGCGATCTCTTTCAAGGGCCAGGCCTTCTTCGACGAGGCCACCGAATGCCCGATCGCCAGCTACCGCGCCCGCGGCGACCGGGTGGATTTCGTCGCCGAACTCGCGGCGAACTGGGCGCGGCTGCGGAGCACCCCCGAACCCGACCGCCGGATCGCGCTGGTGCTGGCCAACTACCCCAACAAGGACGGGCGCCTCGCCAACGGCGTCGGGCTCGACACCCCCGCCGCCACCATCCACGCGCTGAACCTGCTCGCGACCGCCGGCTACACGGTCGACGCGCCACCCGCCGATGCCGACGCGCTGATGGAACGGCTCATGGCCGGCCCGACCAACTGGCTGACCGACCGCGCCGACCGTCAGGGCGGCGTCACCCTGCCCCTCTCCGTCTATCACCGCCACTACGGCGAATTGCCCTACGCGCTCCGCCAACAGATCGAGGAGCGCTGGGGCAAGCCCGAAACCGACCCCTTCATTGTCTCGCAAATATCCGCGCCGCAGGCAGTCACCGCAGGCGGCTTCAAGTTATCCGTGCTGGAATTCGGCAATGTCGTCATCGGCCTGCAACCCGCCCGCGGCTACAATATCGACCCGATCGAGACCTACCATTCGCCCGACCTCGTGCCACCTCACAACTACCTCGCCTTCTATTTCTGGCTGCGCCATGTCCACGGCGCGCACGCCATCGTCCACATGGGCAAGCACGGCAATCTCGAATGGCTGCCCGGCAAGGCGCTGGCCCTGTCGGAGGCCTGCCTGCCCGAAGCGGTGCTGGGGCCGATGCCGCATGTCTATCCGTTCATCGTCAACGATCCCGGCGAGGGCACCCAGGCCAAACGGCGTGCACAGGCGGTGATCATCGACCACCTGACCCCGCCCCTGACGCGTGCCGAAACCTACGGCCCCTTGCGCGATCTCGAAGCGCTGATCGACGAATATTACGAGGCCGCCGGCGTCGACCCGCGCCGCATCTCGCATCTCAGGCGTGAAATCCTGTCGCTGACCTCCGCGACCGGCCTCGATGCCGATGTCGGGATGAGCGGCGCGGACGAGGAGACCGACCTCGCCAAGCTCGACGCCTATCTCTGCGAGTTGAAAGAGGCGCAGATCCGCGACGGGCTGCACATCTTCGGCCAGTCGCCCGAGGGCCGGCTGGAACGCGACCTGGCGCTGGCGCTGGTGCGGGTGCCGCGGGGCGATGGCAAGGCCGGCAATGCCTCGCTGATCCGGGCGCTGGCGGTCGACCTGAAGCTTGGCTTCGACCCGCTCGATTGCGACATGGCCGCGCCCTGGACCGGCCCGCATCCGAAGGCGCTGAAAGCCGCCGGCGCCGATCCCTGGCGCAGCCATGGCGACACGGTGGAGCGGCTGGAAACCCTCTCTGGCTATCTGATCGCCGGCACAGAGCCCGACCCGCAATGGCAGGCGACCCGGGCGGTGATCGAGGAAATCCATGCCGTTGTCCTGCCGGCGATCCGCGCCTGCGGACCGGCGGAAGGGGCGGGCCTTCTCACCGCCCTTGCAGGGCAATTCGTCGCCCCGGCGCCCTCCGGCGCGCCCACACGCGGGCGGCTCGATGTGCTGCCGACGGGGCGCAATTTCTACTCTGTCGACAGCCGCGCGGTGCCGACGCCGACCGCCTGGGCGCTGGGGTGGAAATCCGCGAACCTCTTGATCGAGAAGCACCTGCAAACCCACGGCGATTGGCCGCGCGCGATGCTGCTGACGGCCTGGGGCACGGCGAACATGAGGACCGGCGGCGATGATATCGCGCAATGCCTTGCGCTGATGGGGGTCAAGCCGCAATGGGATGCCGCCAACCGCCGCGTCACCGGGTTCGAGGTGATCCCGGCGACCGCTTTGGGGCGTCCGCGCGTCGATGTCACCCTGCGCGTCTCGGGCTTCTTCCGCGATGCGTTTCCGCAGCTGATCGCGCTGGTGGATTCAGCGGCCCGCGCCGTCATGGCTCTGGACGAGCCGGAAGACATCAACCCCGCCGCCGCCCGCGCCCGCGCGGAAACCGGCGCCCAATACCGCGTTTTCGGATCAAAGCCCGGCGCCTATGGCGCGGGGTTGCAGGCGATGATCGACGAGCGGCTCTGGGGCGAGAAGGCGGATTTGGCCGAGGCCTATCTGGACTGGGGCAGCTATGCTTACGGCAAGGAGGCCGAGGGCACCCGCGCCCGCGACGCCTTTGAAACCCGGCTGCGCCAGGCCGAGGCGATCGTGCAGAACCAGGACAACCGCGAACACGACCTTCTGGACAGCGACGATTACTACCAGTTCGAGGGTGGCGCCGCCGCCGCCGTCAGCACGTTGCAGGGCCGCGACCGCCCGATCTATCACAACGACCATTCCCGCCCGGAACGCCCGGTGATCCGCACGCTCGAGGATGAGATCGGCCGTGTCGTCCGCTCCCGCGTGGTCAATCCGAAATGGATCGAGGGCGTGAAGCGCCACGGGTACAAGGGCGCCTTCGAGATCGCGGCGACAGTCGATTACATGTTCGCCTTCGCCGCCACGACCGGTGCTGTGAAGTCGCATCATTTCGACCTGGTCCACGCGGCGTTTCTGGAGGATGAGGAGACCCGCGCGTTCATCGCCGAGCACAATGCCCCGGCGCTGCGCGAGATCGCCGAGCGGCTGGCCGAGGCGATGGACCGGGGGCTGTGGCTGCCGAAGTCGAACTCTGCCCGCGGCGTGATCGACCGGCTTCGCGGCGCGGAATGAGGTGTTTCGCGCGCGAAACATCGGTGGGTCAAGGCCTTGACATCCTTGGGGAAACATCCTGCGCGACTCGGAAAATAATTCGATAAGTTTTTGAAACTTAACGACTATTTAAGATAGCGTGCGGGTGTCAGAGGCCGCGGATGGGCTCCGGGGCTGCG
The DNA here is from genome assembly GCA_942492375.1 of uncultured Alphaproteobacteria bacterium. GTDB lineage: Bacteria > Pseudomonadota > Alphaproteobacteria > Rhodobacterales > Rhodobacteraceae > JAHEAO01. Next base: position 505,102 of record CALOEL010000014.1, on the reverse strand, counting down.
CCGCGACGAGGTCAGGGCAGGTTGCAGTCCACCTCTGCCGAAATGATCGCCTGGTCGCCCTCGACCGAACCCGGGACCACGCCGCAACCGGTAGCAAATTCGATCGCCCGACCCGCCTTCAGCAGGACCAGCGACTTGCTGGGCAGAAGTTCCGGGCTGATCCGGTGCGCCTGCACCATGCCGGTGCCGCTGCGCATGTAGACGCGGAAGCTGCTGCCCGCCTCCGTCACCACCTCTGACGGTTCGCCCAGAAAGCCGGGGCTGGCACAGGCGGCCAGCAGGGCGGTAACGGCGATGGAGGAGCAGTTCCGGAACATGCCGGCAGTCTGGGTCCGAAATGGTTAGCGGATCGTTAATCGGGATCATGCCTTGCGCCTCTGGTCGGCTCGTCTAACATCGCGGCCGTCAGCAGGGGAAGGACATGATCCGTCACATCACGATACTTCTGGCCTTCCAGCTTGCCGGCGAGGTGCTGACCCGGGCGTTGGGCCTGCCCCTGCCCGGCCCGGTCCTTGGCATGGCGCTGCTGCTGGCGGCGCTGCTGATGGTCCCGCGTCTGGCCGAGGCGATCCGGGGCACCAGCCAGGCGCTGCTGTCGCATCTGTCGCTGCTTTTCGTGCCCGCGGGCGTCGGCGTCGTCGGTCACCTCGACCGGCTGGGCAACGACGGACTGCCTCTCTTGGCGGCGATCCTGCTGAGCACGATCCTGGCGATCGTGGTCGGGGTCTGGAGCTTCGTGGCGGTCTGCCGGCTGACGGGCGCGCGCGATGCGTGACTTCGTAGAGATCTGGACCTACCTGGCCCGGGAGCCACTGCTATGGCTGACCGCGACGCTGGTGGCCTATACGATCGGGGATGCGCTTTACCGCGCCTCCAAAAACAATCCGCTGGTCAACCCGGTGCTGATCGCCGTGGCCCTGCTGGCGCTGGTGCTGAAGGCGACCGGAACCGCCTATGCCACCTATTTCGAGGGCGCCCAGTTCGTGCATTTCATCCTTGGACCCGCGACCGTGGCGCTGGCGGTGCCGCTATACGTCAACCTGGGGCGGGTGCGCGAAGTGGCCCTGCCGATGGTCGTGGCGCTTGTGGCGGGATCCCTGACCGCGATGGTCAGTGCCGTCGGCATCGCCTGGGCGCTGGGCGTGCAGGGAGAGGCGCTGTTGTCGCTGGCGCCGAAATCGGCGACCGCGCCGGTGGCGCTTGGCGTGTCCGGGGCGATCGGCGGCTCGCCAACGCTGACGGCCGTTCTGGTGATCCTGACCGGGATCAGCGGCGCGGTGGTGGCGACGCCGCTGTTGAACGCGATGCGGATCCGGGACTGGCGCGCCCGCGGATTTGCCGTCGGTGTCGCGGCCCACGGCATCGGCACCGCGCGCGCCTTCCAGGTCAACGAGACCGCCGGCGCCTTCGCCGGGGTCGGCATGGGGGTGAACGCGCTGTTCACCGCCGTGACGGCGCCCTACATCATCCGGTATTTCATCTGAGGATCCCATGACCGACGACACCCAGAACGACACCGACCGCCATGCCACGAAGATGGCCAAGAAGAAGGCCGCGCGCGACAAGATCATGGCCACCAAGACCGAAAGGAAGGGTCTGATCATCGTCCATACCGGCAAGGGCAAGGGCAAGAGCAGCGCCGCCTTCGGGATGATCTTCCGCTGCATCGCGCACGGGATGCAATGCGCCGTAGTGCAGTTCATCAAGGGCGGCATGTCGACCGGCGAGCGCGACCTGATCCTGTCGAAGTTCAGCGATACCTGCGCCTTCCACACGATGGGCGAGGGCTTCACCTGGGAGACCCAGGACAAGACCCGCGATATCGAGATGGCGACGGCGGCCTGGGAGAAGGCGAAAGAGCTGATCCGCGACCCGGCGAACCGGATGGTGCTGCTCGACGAAATCAACATCGCGATCCGCTACGATTACGTGCCGATCGCCGATGTGGTGGCATTCCTGAAGGCCGAGAAGCCGGAGATGACCCATGTCGTGCTGACCGGGCGCAACGCCCATGACGACCTGATCGAGATCGCCGATCTGGTGACCGAGATGGAACTGGTCAAGCATCCGTTCAGGTCGGGGATCAAGGCGCAGATCGGGGTGGAATACTGACCCGGCGACGCGCGGGCTGCATCTGGCGGATGCCTCCGGCGGGGATATTTTCGGACAAATGATGAATCAGTCCGAGGGCCTTACCCCACCGCGCGCGCGGCCTTTGGCTATGAAATCCGTCAGTCGGGCGGCGCGCTCTTCGCTGCCCGGGGGTGGGGTGTAGCGGGCCAGCAGGCCCTTCCAGGTCCCGGTCGCGCGGCTGTCCGAGGATTTGCCGCCGGTCTCCGACCAGGTGCCGAAGTTGGACAGGTCCGCGATGAGGGGTTCGTAGAAGGCGGTGGCGTAGCGGTCCATCGTATGCCCCGTGGCGAAGAAATGGCCGCCCGGTGCGACATCGGCCAGCGCCGACCAGCCGAGGCTGTCCTCATCCGTTGCGGTCGGGGTCGCCAGTTCGGCGAGGGTCTGCAGAGCCTCGATGTCGTTGATGAATTTCTCATACCCGAAGGTCAGCCCGCCTTCGAGCCAACCCGCGGCATGGATCGTCAGCGTCGCGTTGGCCAGAGTGGCGGCCCAGAGCGCCATGTGGTTTTCGCCCGCCGCCTGCATGTCGGCGGCATTCGCGGCGGAGCCGGCGGCGGAGCGCCAGGGCAGGTCGATATGGCGGGCGAGTTGCCCCGAGCCGATCGACATCTTCATATGCTCGGGCGTGCCGAAGGCCGGCGCTCCGGATTTCATGTCGACATTGGAGCCGAAGCCGCCATAGCTGACCGGCGCGCCGGGTCTGGCCAGCTGCGTCAGCGCGATGGCACCCAGCGCCTCGGCATGTTGCAGCACCAGCGCGCCGGTGACGGTGACGGGGGCCATCGCGCCGGCGAGGCAGAAGGGGGTGACGATGCAAAGCTGTCCGGCGCGGGCGAAGTCGATCAGGCCCTCGGCCATCGGCACGTCGATCTGGCGCGGGGAATTGGTGTTGATGACGGTGTAGCACCAGGGGTCGGCCGCGAGTTCGGCATCGCCGAGGCCCAGCCCGAGCGCGATCATCCGCAGGCATTCCTCGGTCTGGCCGCGACCGCGGGCATAGACGAACATCGGCTTGTCGCCCAGCACCATCTGCCCGCGCATCATGTCGTAGTGGCGCAGTTCGGCGGGCACGTCCTGCGGCTCGGCCGAGGGGCCGTGGATGTGGATCACGTCGAAGCTTTGCTGCAGCTTCAGGGTTTCCTCGTAGTCTCGCAGGCTGCCGGGACGGCGGCCGCGTTCGAGGTCTGTGGCATTGGGGCAGCCAGCCCCGGCCGCGAACAGCATCGCGCCCTCGCGGTAGTCCTGTTCGCGATCCGGATTCGAGGCGCGCAGCCGGAATGAGCGGGGCGCGGTTGCCAGCGCCTGGTCGATGATCTCTGGCCCGATCCGCACCATCTGGCTGACATCGTCCACACTCGCTCCGGCGGCGCGGAAGAGGCTGCGCGCTTCGGGCAGCAGAATCTTGAGGCCGAGATCGGACAGGACCTTCAGCGCCATGTCGTGGATGCGGGTCACCGCCTCGTCCGGCAGCACGCTCTGCGGCGGAAACGTGTGGCGAAGCTGGCGATAGTTCGGCTGACGCCGCGACGGGGCGGCCCGTGTCGCGGCGCGGCCCCGCCGCCTTGCCTTGTGCTCGTCCAACCGCGTTCCTCCCCAAACCGGCGGTCAGAGCCGGTGCGTTCGTTCCCCCATCGCGCGGGTCTCGGCCAGGGTCATACCGGTCGAGAGCGCCTCGGGGTCGAGTTTCAGCTCGATCACCGCCGGCAGGCCCGATGCCTCGGCGCGGGCGAAGGCTCCGGCGAAATCCTCTGTCCGTTCGACCGTCTCGCCATGGCCGCCATAGGCACGGGCGAGTGCGGCGAAATCGGGGTTGAAGAGTTCGGTGCCGCTGACCCGGCCGGGATAGTGGCGTTCCTGATGCATCCGGATCGTGCCGTACTGGCCATTGTTGGCGACGATGACGATGACGTTCGCGCCGTGCGGGCGGGCGGTCGACATCTCGTTCAGGGTCATCTGGAAGCAGCCGTCGCCAGCAAGGCAGACCACCGGGCGATCCGGGTGGGCGAGCTTGGCGGCGATGGCGGCGGGGAAGCCGTAACCCATGCTGCCCGAGGTCGGGGCGACCTGCGTGCCATGGCGCTTGAACCGGAAGTAGCGGTGCAGGAAGGCGGCGTAGTTGCCGGCGCCGTTGGTCAGGATCGCGTCCTCGGGCAGGTTGTCGGACAGCCAGCCGATGATGCGTTCCATCTTCACCGCGCCGGGGGTTTCCTTCGGCCTCTGCCAGTCCTCGTAATCCTTGCGGGCCGCTTCGGCATGACCGCCGGTACCGCCCGACCCGGCCTGCGCGGCGGCGAGGGCGGCGATGACATCAGGCGCGCGGGCGGTGATGGCGTGATCGGTCCGGTAGACCGAGCCGGGCAGGTCGGGGTCTGGATGGACGTGGATGATGGACCTTTCCGGATCGGCGGGGTCGATCAGTTCGTAACCGTCGGTTGTGGTGTCGCCCAGCCGCGCGCCGAGCACCAGCAGCAGGTCAGCCGCGCGCAGGCGGGCGCCGAGCTTGGGGTTCATGCCGACGCCGAGATCGCCGGCATAATGCGGTGCGCGGTTGTCGAAATGCCCTTGCCGGCGGAAGGTGACGGCAACCGGCAGGTCATGGGCCTCGGCGAAGCGGCGGGCGTTCTCGGCGGCCTCGGCGGACCAGTCCGAGCCGCCGAGGATCATCAGCGGGCGTTCGGCCTGCGCGAGGCTGGCGAGGATCGCGTCGATATCCGGCTGGCCGACGGCGGCGCGGGAGGGCGCGGTGGGCGCCAGCGCCGGAACCCCGCAGCGATCGCTCAGCATGTCTTCGGGCAGGGCAAGCACCACCGGGCCGGGGCGGCCCGACTGCGCGACGTGGAAGGCGCGGTTGATGTATTCGGGCAGGCGTGCGGTGTCCTCGACCTCGGCGGCCCACTTCGCCAGCGGGCCGAAGAAGGCGCGGTAGTTCACCTCCTGGAACGCCTCGCGGTCGCGGTGATTGCGGGCGATCTGGCCCACGAACAGGATCATCGGGGTGCTGTCCTGCCGGGCGATATGGACGCCCGCGCTGGCATTGGTCGCGCCGGGGCCACGGGTGACGAAGGCGATGCCAGGGCGGCCCGTCAGCTTGCCAGTCGCCTCGGCCATCATCGCCGCGCCGCCCTCGTGGCGGCAGACGATATTGGCGATGCCGCTGTCATGCAGGCCGTCGAGCGCGGCGAGGAAGCTTTCGCCCGGAACCGAGAAGACGCGCTCGACCCCGTGCAGCTTCAGTTGCTCGACCAGGATTTCGCCACCGTGCCGCAACATCGAGTCTTCCTTTCGAAATTCCGCTTCCGCTTGCTTGGCATTTCGGACCGGACGGGTAAAGGGGCAGCAGGTCAGAGGTTCGCCTCGACGCGGAACGGGGCGGGGATGGCGTCATGGCCGTCAAGGACGAGATCGGCCATCACCTCGGCCACCTTGGGGGCCATGCCGAAGCCGATCTTGAAGCCGCCGTTGGCGATGAACTGGCCGAGCCGCGCGGGATGGGCGCCCAGCATCGGGGCGCGGCTGCGGGCGCGGGGGCGCACCCCGGCCCAGAGCGCCGCAAGCGGCGCGCCGGCAAGGGCCGGGCAGAGGGCGATGGCTCGCGCCACCAGCGCGTCGAGTTGCTCGTCGGTGCCGTCGGGCGAGTCGAAGTCACGCTCGCTGGTCGAGCCGACGGCGACGGTCGCGCTGTCATGCGGCACGATATGCACGCCATCGATGAAGAGCTGCGGCGCGTCGGCGGCATCGAGGTGGAAAAGCGCCGCCTGGCCCTTGACGCCGCTGCCCACGGGTCGGCCGAGTTCGGCGGACAGCGCCTTGAGCCCCTCATGGCCGGTGGCATGGATGATGCGGCCCTCTGCAGGGCCGCCCGCGACGATCTCGGCGCCGCGTTTGCGCAGCGCTGCGGCAAGTGACAGGCAGGCGCGGTGCGGGTCGATCCGGGCGCTCAGCGTATCCTCGATCACGAGGCCGGTCGGCGAGGACGGCGCCCAGCCGGGGAAATCGGCGGCGGGGCGCAGGCGCCAGACCGCCCTGCCCTGCCAGAGCTTCGCCGCCGAGGCGGCGCGGCCCCGTGCCAGCGTCAGCGCGCTGTCGTCGCTGACCGGCTGCAGCCGGCCGGTTCTGCCATAGCCAGAATCGAGGCCGCTGAGGCCATCAACTTCGGTCCAGAAGGGTTCCGCCATCAGCAGGCTTTCAAGCTGGAACGCCTTCTTGTCGTTCCAGTTTTCGGGTGTGTGCGGGGCGAGCGCGCCGACGATGCCGCCGCTGGCCCCGCCGCCCGGCCCGCGCGGGTCGATGACGCGGACGCGCGCGCCGCGACGGGTGCAGGCCCAGGCGATCGACAGCCCGAAGATCCCCGCCCCCAGCACCGTCACGTCGATCCTTGCCATTCCCCGGCCCCTTCCGCATTGTCGCCCGCGCAATCGGTTTAGGCCATGTGATGACAGCGGACCAGTCGGCAGAGGTAGAATGGCGGGACGGAGCGATTCCGGTTTCTCGGCGGTTCGACGACCCGTATTTCTCGGTCCATGACGGACTGGCGGAAAGCGGGCATGTGTTCCTGCGCGGCAACGGCCTGCCCGAACGACTGCGTCCGGGGTTCGGGATCGCCGAACTCGGCTTCGGGACCGGGCTGAACCTGATGGCGGCCGCTATGGCGATGCGGCAGGCGGGGGTGGCGGGACCGGTGCATTTCACCAGTTTCGAGGCGTTCCCGCTGGGCGTCGCCGATATGCGGCTGGCGCTGTCGCAATTCACGATCCCCGAGGATCTGACCGCCGCGCTTCTGGAGGCATGGGCGGCGGGTCTGCGCCGGTTCGATCTGGCTGGGATCGCGGTCGAGGTGATCGAGGGTGACGCGCGGCAGACATTGCCGTGCTGGCAGGGCAAGGCGGATGCCTGGTTTCTGGATGGGTTTTCGCCCGCGAAGAACCCCGAACTCTGGGGCGCTGGCCTGATGCGCGAAGTTGCCGCCCATACTGGTCCCGGCGGCAGCTTCGCCACCTATTCGGCGGCGGGCCACATCCGACATGCGCTGGCCGAGGCGGGGTTCGAGGTGGAGCGCGTGCCGGGATACGGGCGCAAGCGGCACATGACCGTGGGCCGGCTGGGCGGCGCGGCATGAGCCAGGACAATGCGCGGCTGGGCATCCTGCTGATGATCGCGACGACATTCGTCTTCGCTGTGCAGGATGGCCTGTCACGGCATCTGGCGGGGGAATACAACGTGCTGATGGTGGTGATGATCCGCTACTGGTTCTTCGCCGCCTTCGTCATCTCGATCGCCAGCCGCAAGGCGGGCGGCATCCGCGCCGCCGCAAGGACGACGCAGCCGGTCGTCCAGATCCTGCGCGGTCTGCTGCTGTCGTCGGAGATCTGCGTCATGGTCGGGGCCTTCGTGCTGCTCGGCCTGATCGAGTCGCATGCGGTTTTCACCAGCTATCCGCTGCTGATCGCCGCCCTGTCCGGCCCGATCCTGGGCGAGAAGGTGGGCTGGCGGCGCTGGTCGGCGATCGGCGTTGGGTTCGTCGGGGTGCTGATCATCCTCGACCCCGGCCACAGGGTCTTCGCGGTCGAGGCGCTGGTGCCCTTGCTGGCGGCGCTGATGTTCGCGCTTTACGGGCTGCTGACCCGCTATGCCGCGCGGCGGGACAGCACGGCGACCAGCTTTTTCTGGACCGGCACCACCGGCGCGGTCGCAATGACGGCAGTGGGTCTTTGGTTCTGGGAACCGATGTCGCCCCCCGACTACGCGTTGATGGCGGCACTTTGCGTCACCGGAGTGACCGGTCACTGGCTGCTGATTCGCTGCTACGAGGTCGCCGAGGCGAGCGCGGTGCAGCCCTTCGCCTATCTGCAACTGGTGTTCATCTCGGTCATCGGCCTGACGGTCTTCGGTGAGGCCCTGCGATCCAATGTGGTGATCGGCGCGACTCTCGTGGTCGCGGCGGGGCTCTTCACGCTCTGGCGCGAGCAGCGCCGGGCGCGGCGTCAGCGACCCTTGAGTTCCTGAGACAACCGGATCGGCCCGGTCTGGCCGGACAGCCGGGCGCGATAGATCACCACCGATTCCATCACCCGCATGACGTAGTTGCGGGTCTCGTTGAACGGGATGTGTTCCACCCAGTCCACCGCGTCGACGGCCGGATCGCGGGGGTCGCCATAGGTCTGGATCCAGCTGCGCGGCCGGCCTGGCCCCGCGTTGTAGCCCGCCGCGACCAGTGGATAGGCGGGGCCGAATTCCTCGATCAGCTGGGCCAGATAGGCGCTGCCGATAGTGGCGTTATAGGCCGGGTCGTTGGTCAGCCGCGCCACGTCATAGGCCAGCCCGACCTTGGGGGCCACGATCTTGGCGGTGCCGGGCATGACCTGCATCAGCCCGCGCGCGCCCGCGGGGCTGATGGCGCGGCTGTAGAACTCGCTTTCCCGCCGGGCGATCGACAGGGCAAGTTCGGTGGGCACCGGATAGTCGCGCTTCACATCAGCGGGCATCGGGAAATAGGGCCGCATCAGGACCACGCCGGAATCGGCGGCGTATTTCGCGAGGTAGACAGCGGTATAGGGGTGGTCGAGGTTCAGCGCCATCTGCGCCAGCTTGCCCTGCTCCTCAGCGGAGAGGGATTCGGCGAGGTGCCGCAGGAAGCGGGTGAACAGCAGCGGCTGGTCGGCGGCGCGCAGCAGCATCGCGGCCTGGAAGACCGAGGAATTGACAAAGCGCTGGCCCTGCCAGTCGCCGTAGCTTTCCTTGCCCAGAAGCTGCGGGTCCATCGGCAGGCCGGCGCGTTCGGCGGCCAGCAGGCCGTAATAGCTGGTCTGGAACTCGCCGCCATAGGCATAGGCGGCGCGGGCGTCCTCGGTGCGGCCAAGCGCCTCGTAGGCACGGCCTTCCCAGTAACCCGCTCGGCCGAGCGAGATCGGCGTGGCCACAGCGATCCGCAGGCGGCGGAAATGCGTCAGCGCGGTTTCGGGATCGTTCAGGTCGGTCAGCGCGATGAAGCCCGACAACCATTCGAGGTCGGAATAATCATCGCCTTCGGTCAGGTGGTGGCGGCTGGCGAGGCTGTAGGCCTCGCGGGCCTTGCCGTCGCGCATCAGCTGCCGCGCCAGATCGCGGCGCCGCTTGCCCCAGGCCTCGGGCCGGCCCAGCGTTTGGGCAGAGCCGCTGCGCTCCTGCATCAGGTCGGTGGCGTCGTTGACGCGCTTCTTGGCATCGCGCCACTGGAAGCGGGCATAGGCAAGGCCCGGATCGTCGGTCAGCGTTGTCGGAACGGCGGCGATTTTCGCGTCGACGCCGGCATCGCCGCGTATCAGCGCGATGCGAGCCGACGAAAGCTTTGCGGTGGCGTCGTCGACCAGCGGCAGCATCCGTTCCGCCTCGGTTGCGTAATCGCGCCAAAGAAGGTTGTCGATGCGCGCCGCGTGATGCGGTTTCAGAAGCGGGCCGTAAAGCGACTGGAACGCGGTCTGTTCGTCCTGCGACAGCGACAGGTCGCGCCAGGCCTTGATTATGACGGCCTCGGCTTCCGTCCCGGCGTCGATCGAGCGCAGGGCGGCGGCAAGGCGCAGCGCACCGACGCCGGTCTGCGGTTCCTGCCCGACGAAATAGGCGATCACCCGGTTCGGATTGGCGTCCCTGGGGATCGACTTTTCCCCCGCCTTCCGCAGCCAGGGCAGGCCGGGCCAGTCGGGTCGGCGTGTCAGGAAGTCCTGATACTCCTCGAACGAGCCATCCGCGGCGCGCAGGCGGTGCCATTCGACGATGTCCCGACCGATCTCGCCCGCAGGCCGGACGGCGGAAGCCGCCTCGGTCCAGTCCTTCGATCCGACCTTTGCCATCGCCCGCGCCACGGCATCGGCCGCGGCCTTTTCCTGTGCCAACGCACCCGTGCAAAGGGCCAGCAGCAGTGCCAGCCCGAACGCCATACGCTTCATCGCGGTTGTCCCTTGGTCTACCCGACAGCCACGAAGTCTATCTTTCCTGTCTGCGGGGGCAACTCACAAACTTGGCAATCGGTGCAAGGCCGGATAGGTTCCGCGCGGTTTCATCGGGGCCGACTCGGGTCGCCCCATCCCATTGCAGGAGACGTGTCATGTTCAGAGGGTCGATGCCCGCGCTGGTGACGCCGTTCAAGGACGGCAAGCTGGATCTCGACACGCTCAAGGATCTTGTCGAATGGCAGATCGCCGAAGGCAGCCACGGCATCGTTCCCGTCGGCACCACCGGCGAAAGCCCGACGCTGACCCACCGCGAGCATGAGACGGTGATCGAGGAGGTCGTGCGGATCGTCGATGGCCGGGTTCCGGTGATCGCCGGGGCAGGGTCGAACAACACCGCCGAGGGGCTGCGGCTGATTCGCCATGCCGAGAAGGTGGGCGCCGATGCGGCGCTGGTCGTGACGCCCTATTACAACAAGCCGACCCAGGCCGGGCTGATCGCGCATTACACTGCCCTGCATGACGGCTGCACCCTGCCGATCATCATCTACAACATCCCCGGCCGCTCGGTCGTGGACATGAGCCCCGAAACGATGGGCGAACTTGCCAAGCTGCCGCGCATCGTCGGCGTGAAAGACGCTACCGGCGATGTGACGCGGGTGTCGAAACAGCGCCAGACCTGCGGCAAGGAGTTCATCCAGTTGTCGGGCGAGGATGCCTCGGCCATCGGGTTCAACGCGCAGGGCGGTATCGGCTGCATCTCGGTCACAGCCAATGTGGCACCGCGGCTCTGCGCCGAGTTTCAGGAGGCGACGCTGGCCGGCGACTATGCCAAGGCGCTGGACTATCAGGACCGGCTAATGCCGCTGCACACGGCGATCTTCCTGGAACCTGGACTTGCGGGGGCGAAATACGGACTGTCCCTGCTGGGCCGCTGCACCGAGGATGTGCGCCTTCCGCTGGTCGGCCTGACCGACGGGACCAAGCAGCGCATGCGCGATGCGATGACCCATGCGGGGCTGCTGAACTGAGCCTTGCGGCAGGCGGCGTTACTTGGGCTTGACCTGAAACTTGCCGCTCACCTGTGCGCCGAATTCCACGACCAGCTCGTTGCAGGTGATGTCGCCCCGAAGCTTCGCGCTGGAGGCGATGGTCAGTTTCCGGCAATGAACGCCGCCCGTCTGGTTGCCGCGAAGCTCTGCGGTTTCCGCCGAGACTTTGCCCTTGATCTTGCCCTGCTCCTCCAGGACCAGGTCGCCTGCGGTCACGTTGCCGTTGACGGTGCCGCCGATCGACACCCGGCCGGAAGTTTCGATATTGCCGTCGATCAGGATGTCGTCCGAGATCGAGGAGGAAGCGCCTTTGCGGTCGTCAGTCATTGAAATCCTTCCAGACCGTCGATTGCGGCTGTGTTTCAGGAGCGGTCACGAATCTGACCAGGAGTATACACAAGGCGATCAAGCCCAGCCTTGGAAGAACCCAGAAGACGAACCCGAGCAGCACGTAATCCGCGGTCAGCAGTCCCATGATGAATGCCACCGAGGCCGTGGTAAAGGCGATGCAGACGAAGATCGAGAGGATCGAAAGCGCCAGTCGCGCCAGCGCAACGAGCGAACCGTAGCCATTGCCTTGGCTCGTCCGACGGTCCGCCTCTCGACGGGTCGGCCCGGACCTGCCGGTGCCGGTCCGCGATGCGGTGGTTTTTCCTGCTGCGGAGACGTTCAACGCCAGGCTCCCTACGATTTGCGTTCGTGCAATCGCCATCGCACGCTGTTTCCGATTTCGTGCCAGTCTCCTTGCAAAGTTCCTGCCGCAGCGGAAGCGGACCCAACCGGCTTGGCCGGCGAAGTGATGCAAAATCGCGCCAGTGCAACCGGTTTTGCGGCCATATCCCGCCAAAAGTCGCAAAACCGGAAGGCGATTTCCCGCTGACTGGCCGCGAAGGCGGAAATGCGGACGCCTTGCCGCGATTCCCCGGCGAAAGAGTCCGGCTCGGCCGACTCGGCCGGAGCTGTGGTGTTCGGTTGACGTTTGACTTCATGGTACCGATATGGGAATCGCCCCAGCCTCGAGACCCGCTTTTCACCCCTGAACCGGCAGCAGGACCTGACCCCCGGATGGCAAAGAACATCGATCCAAACTACAAGGTCATCGCCGAGAACCGGCGGGCGCGCTACGACTATGCGATCGAGGACGACCTGGAATGCGGCATCATGCTGACCGGGTCCGAGGTCAAGTCGCTGCGCACCGGCCAGTCGAACATCGCCGAAAGCTACGCCTCGGTCGAGGACGGCGAGCTGTGGCTGATCAACAGCCATATCGCCCGCTACGACCCGGCCAAGACCTGGGGCCACGAGGAACGGCGCAAGCGCAAGCTGCTGGTCTCGAAGAAGGAGCTGTCCAAGCTCTGGCAGGCGACTTCTCGGCAGGGCATGACGCTGGTGCCGCTGGTGATGTACTTCAACCACCGGGGTATCGTGAAGCTGAAGATCGGCATCGCCAAGGGCAAGAAGACCCAGGACAAGCGCGCCACCGAACAGAAGCGCGACTGGAACCGCCAGAAGCAGCGGCTGCTGCGGCATGGCGGCTGAGGCGCCGAATCCGGCCCTTGCGAAAGCGCCCACCGGCCGTTAGGCAAATGGCATTTGATCCCGGGGGGCCCATGCCGCACAGCAATCCCAAGACGCTTGTATCCACCGCCTGGCTGGCCGCGCATCTGAAGGATCCCGACCTGCGGATCCTTGATGCGTCCTGGTATCTGCCGGACATGCGGCGCGACGCCCGTGCCGAATACGAGGCGGGCCATATACCGGGCGCGCGGTTCTTCGATATCGACGAAAATTCCGACCACCGCTCGGAACTGCCGCATATGGCGCCGGCGCCCGAGAAGTTCATCAGCCGGATGCGGGCCATGGGTGTCGGCGATGGTCATCAGGTGGTGGTCTATGACGGCGCCGGCCTGTTTTCGGCGGCACGGGTCTGGTGGCTGTTCCGTCTGATGGGAAAGACGGATGTCGCGGTTCTGGATGGCGGGTTTCCGAAATGGCAGGCCGAGGGCCGTCCGGTCGAGGACATGCCGCCCGTCGTGCGCGATCGGCACATGACCGTGCAGCGCCAGTCACACATGGTGCGCGATGTCACGCAGATCGCGGCGGCGGCGAAGCTGGGGGATCACGTGATCCTCGACGCACGCTCGGCGCCTCGGTTCCGCGGCGAGGAACGGGAACCCCGCGCCGGATTGCGCGCCGGGCATATCCCCGGCTCGCTCAACCTGCCCTATCGCGACCTTCTGAACGCGAACGGCACGATGAAATCCGTGGACGAGCTGCGAAAGATCTTCGCCGGCAAGGGCGTCGACCTGTCGAAGCCGGTGATCACGACCTGCGGCTCTGGCGTGACGGCAGCGATCGTCAGCCTGGCGCTCGAGCTGATCGGCCATGACCGTCATTCGCTGTATGACGGGTCTTGGGCGGAATGGGGCATGTATCGCGATCTGAAGGTCGCGACGGGAGAGGCGTGATGCTGAGCGAGCTGAAGCCGCAACCCGCAGACAAGATCCTGATGATGGCACAGATGTTCCGCGACGATCCGCGCGAGGACAAGATCGACCTTGGTGTCGGCGTCTACAAGACGGCGGATGGCATAACGCCGGTCATGCGCGCGGTGAAGACCGCCGAAAGGCTGCTTTGGGAGGTCGAGGCGACCAAGGCCTATACCGGTCTGGCGGGCGATCCGGCCTTCGGCGCCGCGATGCGCGCGCTGATCCTCGGCGATGCCGTTCCGGCAGAACGCGTGGCTGCCGCGGCGACCCCCGGCGGCACAGGAGCGATCCGGCAGGCGCTGGAACTGATCCGGATGGCCTCGCCGGAGGCGACGGTCTGGCTGCCCGACCCGACCTGGCCGAACCATCCCTCGATCATCCGCTATCTCGGGATGCAGATGGCTGAGTACCGTTATTTCGACGAGACGACCCGCGATGTGGATTTCGGCGGGATGATGGGGGATCTGGCTGCGGTGAAGGCGGGCGACGTGGTGCTGCTGCATGGCTGCTGCCACAATCCGACCGGCGCTAACCTGACCCAAGTCCAGTGGCAGTCGGTGATCGACCTGATGTCGGAAAAAGGCGCGGTGCCGCTGATCGACATCGCCTATCAGGGCTTCGGCGACGGGCTGGAGCAGGACGTAGCCCCGACGCGGCTGGTCGCCTCGCAACTGCCCGAAACGCTGATCGCGGCGAGCTGTTCGAAGAATTTCGGCATCTACCGGGAACGCACCGGTGTGCTGATCGCGGTGTCGGAAAGCGCCAAGGCGCAGCCGGTGACGCAGGGCACCCTCGCCTTCCTCAACCGCCAGAACTACTCCTTCCCGCCGGACCACGGCGCGCGGCTGGTGACGATGATCCTGAACGATCCCGATCTGACGGCGAACTGGAAGGCCGAGCTGGAGGACATGCGCCTGGGCATGTTGCAGCTGCGCGAGCAACTGGCCTCGGAGTTGCGCCAGCGGACCAATTCGGACCGCTTCGATTTCTTCGCGCGGCATCGCGGCATGTTCAGCCGGATCGGCGCGAACCCGGATCAGGTGCAGCGGATGCGAGAGAAGAACGGCATCTACATGATTGGCGACAGCCGTTTGAACATTGCCGGACTGAATGCCGAGACCGTGCCGATCCTGGCCGAAGCGATTGTCGCAGCCGGGGTCTGACCAGGCGACCGCGCGATGACGCGGAACTTTTTCGTATTCGTCGCATTGAATGTGAAATGACTGCGAAAGGGGGAAGCAATGTTGCACCGAACCAGCCCGTCGAGCGGCGCGGGATCGCCGCGTATCGTGGGTTTCTATGACGAGCCCACCGGAAGCTGCCAGTTCATCCTGATCGACGAGAGCACGCGCAAGGCCGCGCTGATCGACATCGTCAGGGATTTCGACCCGGCCAGCGCGCGGATAGAAGAGGAAACCGCCAGCGAGATTCTGGATTTCGTCCGCAAGGAAGACCTGAAGATCGAGTGGATCCTCGACACCCATCCGCATGCCGATCACCTGATGGCCTCGACCTGGCTCAAGCGCAAGCTTGGCGTGCCCAATGCGATCGGAGCGAAGGTCAAGGAAATCGCCGATCTCTGGCGCGACTTCTACAACCTGCCCGATGCATTCGACGTGGCACGAGATTTCGACCGCTTGTTCTCGGATGGCGATACGTTCCGGGTCGGCGAGCTTGAAGTCCGGGTGATGCTGTCAGGCGGTCATACGCTGGGATCGATAAGCTATGTCGCGGGCGATGCGGCCTTCGTTCACGACACCTTCATGCAGCCGGATTTCGGCACCGCGCGGGCGGACTTTCCCGGCGGTTCGGCGCGGACGCTTTATCGCTCGTTGCAGCGCTTCCTCGACCTGCCCGACGACACGCGGGTGTTCGTAGGACATGATTACGGCACCGACGAGCGTGACGAACCGGCTTGGGAATCGACGGTGGCCGAACAGCGGCGCGACAATGTTCACATCGGCGGCGGCGTCAGCGAGGCGGAGTTCGTCAAACTGCGCGAAGAACGCGACGAGACGCTCGGCCTGCCCGACCGGATGCTTTTCGCGCTGCAGTACAACCTGCGCGGCGGCCGCATGTCCGAGGCGGAAGACGATGGATACAGCTACTTCAAGATCCCGGCCAATCGATTCTGAAAGGAGACCGGAATGAACAAGGAAGAAGCCGAAGGCGGCACCCTGGAAACCTGGACTATCGAGGAGGCGGCGGGCGCCTTCGACCGCAACGAGATCGCGATCATCGATGTGCGCACCCCGCAGGAATACATGTTCGAACATATCGAGGGCGCGCTGCTGATGCCGATGGCTTTCTTCCGGGCCGACAAGCTGCCGGCACAGAATGGCAAGCGGCTGGTCTTTCACTGCGGCTCGGGCGCGCGCTCCGAGAAGGTCGCGCGGGAAAGCCTGAAAGCGGGGCTCGGACCTGTCGCGCATATCGGCGGCGGATTCGCCGCGTGGAAGAAAGCCGGACAGCCCTATATTGGAACCGACATGGGCAGCGGCGCGCCGAAACGGATGCAGAAGACCGGGTGAGCCGGTGAGCCGACCCGGACAGATGGCCCGGGTCGGCTTCTGTCCTATCCCTTGGCGAATTCAGGATAGGCTTCCATTCCCAGTTCGCCAACATCGAGGCCCCGCACCTCGTCTTCTTCGCTGACCCTGATGCCCATGACCGCCTTCAGGATCGTCCAGACCAGCCCCGAGGCGACGAAGACGAAGGCCCCGACGACAAGGATCGAGACGATCTGCCCGTAGAGCGTCGCGTCGGGATTGGTCAGGACGACCGCGAGGGTGCCCCAGATGCCGGCGCAAAGATGCACCGGGATCGCGCCGACCACGTCGTCGATCTGCAGCTTGTCGAGGAACGGCACCGCGAAGACCACGATCACGCCGCCGACCGCGCCGATCAGTGTGGCGGCGCCGAGGCCGGGGGTCAGCGGTTCGGCGGTGATCGATACGAGACCGGCCAGCGCACCGTTCAGCACCATCGTCAAGTCTGGCTTCCCATAGAGCGTTTGCGTCAGGAACAACGCGGCCAGCGCGCCGCCCGCGGCCGCCGTGTTGGTATTGGCGAAGATCCTGCTGATATCGGCGATATTGCCGGCCGTATCCATGTAGAGCTGCGAACCGCCGTTGAAGCCGAACCAGCCCATCCACAGGATGAACGTGCCCAGTGTCGCAAGCGGCAGATTGGCGCCCGGCATCGGATGCACCTTGCCGTCCTTGTACTTGCCAAGCCGCGGCCCGAGGATCAGCGCCCCGGCAAGCGCCGCCCAGCCGCCCACCGAATGGACAACGGTGGACCCGGCGAAATCCAGAAAGCCCAGATTCGCATCGAGGAACCCGCCACCCCATTTCCAGCTTGCCTGGATCGGGTAGATCAGGCCCGTCAGGACGACGGTGAAGATCAGGAACGGCCAAAGCTTGATACGTTCCGCGAGCGTGCCCGAGACGATCGAGGCGGTCGTGGCGCAGAACATCAGCTGAAAGTAGAAATCCGAACCGACCGAGGCATAAGTCAGATCGGTATCGGTTTCCGCCAGGCCGACCGGTTCCACCGCCGCGAAGGCGAAAGCGCCCAGCCAGCCGGGGATCGTCCAGCCGTCACCGGGATACATGAGGTTGTAGCCGACGAGGTAATACATGATCGCGGCCAGTGAGAAGAGAGCGACGTTTTTCATCAGCTGCATCGTCGTGTTCTTCTGCCGCACCAGCCCTGCTTCGAGCATGGTGAATCCGGCGGCCATCCACATCACCAGAAAGCCCGTCACGAGGAACATGAACGAAGTCAGAATGTAGCCGATCTCTTCATTCGGTGGTGTGATGTCGGCGTCTTGAGCCAGGCCCAGGCTTGGCAGCGCGGCTATGGCAATCGCCGCCAGTAGTAATGTGTGCTTCATCGTTTCGTTCCTCTGGTTCCGCCTTCCGCGCATCTCGCCGAAAGCTTTGCGACACAGAACCGCTGCAGCGCGGCATTGGACAGGGAACCCCTGCCTCAGCCACTTCGTTTTCGGTCTGGAACGCACATTTTTTGCACAATTTGCCCTTTGCGCCTATTTTTTGAGCAGATCATTAATCCGTCAGCCGTAACCGAAGTCGCTCCACAATCCGGTGCGGGCGGGGTAAGGTCGTCGAAAATACAGGCCACGGAAGTCGGGCAATGAGTGGAAATGGAAAGAAGCGGCCGCCTCTGGTGGCCGACCGGCGCTACAAGAAGGCGACAGCATCGACGGCCAAGCCGGCGCCAAAGAAAGCTGCGCCTCGCAGGGCCAAAAGGGCCAAACCGCAGCGCAACTTCCTTCTCCGAATCGTCCTTGGCATCACGGGCGGAGTCACCCGGGCTATCTGGTGGGTCACTTGGCGAAGTGCCGCGATAGTTGCGGTGGTCTTGGCATTGGCCGTGGGTTATTTCTACGCCACGCTGCCGCCGGTCGGAGAGTTGCTGGACGCCCGCGCGCGCGGCTCGGTCACGCTTCTGGACCGCGACGGCAAGGTCTTCGCCTGGCGCGGCGAGCAGTTCGGCGGACAAATCACATCAGATACCGTATCCGACGACCTGAGCAATGCCATCGTGGCGACAGAGGACAAGCGCTTCTACCGCCATTTCGGTATCAGCCCGCGCGGCATTGTGGGTGCGATCCGCATCAATCTGCGCGAGGGCCGCGGTCCGCTTTCGGGCAATGGCGGCTCGACCATAACGCAGCAAACCGCGAAGCTCTTGTGTATCGGCGTTCCCTATGACCCGGCGGTCTGGAAGACCGAGGCGGCCTATGAGGACGACTGCCGTGCCGGATCGGTCTGGCGAAAGGCCAAGGAAGCCATCTACGCGATGGCGATGGAGGCCAAATATACCAAGGACGAGATCCTTACGATCTACATGAACCGCGCCTATCTGGGGGCCGGGTCCCGCGGCTTCGAAGCGGCCAGCCAGCGCTACTTCGGAAAATCCGCGGCCGAGGTCGGCCCCGCCGAAGCCGCGATGCTGGCCGGACTGCTGACCGCCCCGTCGCGCTACGCGCCGACGGCGAGCTTGCAGCGCAGTCAGGACCGCTCACGCGTGATTGTCGGGCTGATGGAAGCCCAGGGCTATCTGACCAAGGCCGAGGCCGATCAGGCACGCGCCAATCCCGCCGTATTGTCGGAAGCCGCCGAAGCACGCGCGGGCGGATATTTCGCTGATTGGGTGATGGATTCCGGTCCGAACTTCCTGACCAGCGAAACGACCGAAGACGTGATCCTGCGCACGACATTCGATCCGCGCATCCAGAAGGCAGCGGAAGGCGCATTGGAAGAGGTCTTCGAGACCAAGATCAAGGAAGGCTCCGAGGCGCAGGCGGCGATCGTCGTGATGTCGTCGGACGGCGCGGTGCGGGCGATGGTCGGCGGCCGCAAGTTCAAGGGTGTCGCGGGCCAGTTCAACCGCGCGATCCAGGCCAAGCGGCAAACCGGGTCTTCCTTCAAGCCCTTCGTCTACGCCACGGCGCTCGATCTCGGCTATGGCTATAACGATACCGTCGTCGACGAGCCGCTGACGATCAACATTCCCGGATCGGGACCTTGGTCGCCAGACAATTACGACCGCCGGTTCCACGGCCGCGTGACCCTGACCGAGGCATTGCGCCAGTCCTACAACATTCCCGCCGTGAAGATCGCCGAATTCGTCGGTCCGGAAAAGGTGCGCAGCATCGCCGAGGGGTTCGGTATCGAGGGCGACCTAGCGCAAGGCCCCGCGCTGGCGCTTGGCGCGTCGGAATCCACCCTGATCGGCATGACCGGCGCCTATGCCGGTATCCTGAACGGCGGATCGAGCGTCACCCCCTACGGCATTACAGAGCTGCGCCTGAAGGGCGACAACACCATGCTGATGGGCCAGGAGGGCGGCATCGGCGAGCGCGTCATCACGCCCGAAGCGGCCGAGCAGCTGATCTACATGATGAACCAGGTCATCGACGGCGGCACCGGCGCCCGCGCAATGCTGCCGGACCGCGAGGCGGCCGGCAAGACCGGCACGACCCAGGCCGCGCGCGACGCCTGGTTTCTGGGCTTCACCGCCGACTATGTCGCCGGGGTCTGGATGGGATATGACGACAACAAGCCGCTCAGCGGCGTCACCGGCGGTGGTCTGCCTGCCGAAATCTGGCGCGAGGTCATGCTGCGGGTCCATGACGGGCTGCCTGCCCAGCCTTTGCCGATGATCCGCCCCGCCGCGCCGCCGCAGGTTCAGGCCGTCCAGAACGGTCAACGTCAGCAGCGCCAGGGAAAGAAGCGGCGCAAGTCCAACGACCGCGATGCCGAGGACATCCTTCTCGACGTGCTGGGCGCGATGTTCGGGCGGAACTGACGCAGGTCAGCCGGCGCGTTTTAGATCCTGAATCAGCTGATCTATGTTGCCGCCGCGCCGATCCAGCATCGCGCCGATCTCTGTCCGTTCGGATTTGATCAGGCTGATGCCCTCGATTCGCATGTCGATGAACCGGCCATTCGTGCCCGAGACGACGAAGACTACCTCATAGGGGGCGTAACCCGCCGTCTTGGCCATCGTCACGACCTCGAAGAACGATTTGACCGCACGGGTGCCGCGCACCGTGACGCTGCCGCCGATGAATTCCCGGAACCGCTTGCCGTATTTGCGGGCCATGTAGCCCTGGAAGGCCTGTGCGAAAGCCGATCTCTGCGCCGGCGAGGCGCGGCGGCTGTCGGGGCCAAGCACCAGCTGTGCGATCCGCGACACATCGCCGTAACGCGCGAACAGCCGTTCGAACCTGCCGATCATCGCGGATAGCGACCCGCCGCTATTGATGATCGACGTGATCTCCGAGACCACCTGCCGGATCAGGCCCTCGGCCTGCGACGAACTCAGCGCCCGCGCCGGCCGCGGCGCGATCACCGCCGCGGCGATGGCGCCCAGACCTGACAGCACGAAACGGCGGCTTATCAATTCACTCATATGCTTCCTCATAAATGTCATATAGGCCGCCCTCGTCGGCCTGAATATCGCCGGACAGTTCGAACCTCCGGTTCTCAAGGTAAAGGAGCCGTGATTGCGCATAGCTGTCGGCGCTTTCATAGAGCACCGAGTCCACTGTCGATGCGAAACGGTAGCGCGAATCGATCCGCTCCAGCCCGACGGCGGCGGGATAGGTCAGCACCTCTGGCCAGCCGACCAGATACCACACCGGATTGATCAGCAGGTCGACACCCTTGCCCACGGCATCCCGCGTCGTCGACGGCCCGAGCGATGACAGTTCCAGATAGGGCCCTTCGCCGACCCCCCAGACATAGAGCGTTTCACCGAAATCGGTGCTGCGCTCGTCCAGCCCGATCGCCGTTCCCGGATCGAACAGGCCGCCGATGCCGACCGTGGAGTTCAGGAGGAACCGGGTCGTGTTATGGGCCGCGTCACCCAGCCGGAACTGCAGCAGATTGTTCACCACTGCCCCGGGCAGGCCAAGATTGCGGGCAAAATTGCCGATGCCCTTGCGCAAGGGTTCGGGCGTACCTTCGCCATAGGACATCGCCACCGGCCTGAGAAATGTCCGGTCACCCTTCTTGTTGTTTTCGTGGCGCTGGCGGTTCACCGCTTCGTATGGGTCGTTGATGCCGCTGGCCGGTTCCGGCGCAGAGCAGGCGGATATCAGCACCGTCAGCGCCAGAGCAATAATCGCCGATATCCGGATTTGCCGCGTCACGATACTTTCCACTGCCTTGGGCAGCTTTCATTTTTTCATGTATCGCTTGGCCATGGAACCCGTTTGTTAACGAGGAAACAGGCTTTTTCCGTCAGACGTCTTCAGGTGGCCCGGTCTTTCCGGGCGGCAGTTCAGGCTGACGGGACAGCGGATGCGGACAGAACTGGAACAGCGGGGGCGGGTGGAACTCGCCGCGATGCGTCGGCTCGATCGCCCGTATTACTGGGCGGTCGGGTTTTTCGGCATCTTCGTAAATCTTCTTGTCCTGACTGGGCCGATCTACATGCTCGAAATCTACGGTCGCGTGCTGAACAGCCGCTCGATCGAGACCCTGGTCGTCCTGTCTTTGCTGGCCGGTTTTCTCTTTCTGCTGATGGGCGTGTTCGATGTGGTCCGGTCACGCATTCTGGCCCGGATCGGCGCGCGCTTGCACGATCGGTTGCGCGCAAGACTCCACGCTGGCAACGCCGCGCCATCCGGGTCCGGTCCGGCCGACGACCTTGTTGTCATCGAGCGAGTCTATGCCGGTCCGCTGCTTGCCGCCATCTACGATGCCTTTTGGGTTCCGCCATTCGCGCTCGCGCTTGCGCTTGTTCATCCCTGGCTCGGGGGGCTGGCCCTTCTGGGCGGGGCCACCCTGCTTGGGTTGGCCTTCGCGAACCGTCTCGTGCTTGCGGGGCAGCCCGCCGATGGGCCGAGACGTGCTAACGATATTTCCTGCTGGTTCATGGGCGGGGTGCGCACCCTGCGGCTGATGCTGCAATCTGCGGTTCTGGGCTTGGGAGCATTGCTGGTGTTGCGTCAAGAACTCTCGCCAGCGGCGATGATCGCTGCCTCGGTCCTGCTTGGCAGGGCGCTTGCTCCGCTGGAGGTTATCGCGGCGCAGCTCCCAATGGCAGAGCATGCGATGCGAAGCTGGTCGCGCCTGGCGCTGCATGTCGGGCGTGATCCCGTACAACGCGACACGATCGCCCTGCCCAAGCCCGATGCCCGGCTGGACGCGCGCGATCTAACACTGCGGCTGCCGCAGGATATGCGGCCAAGACTTCGCTCTCTCGAATTCAGCCTTGCACCCGGCGGCGCGTTGGCGGTGATCGGGCCGACAGGCTCTGGCAAAAGCCTGCTGGCGCTGGCACTGACCGATGCGCTGCAACCGACTTTCGGTGAAATCCGGCTGGGCGGCATTCCCTTGGGGCGTTATTCCCCCGCCGATCTGCGGCAGTATATCGGCTACTTGCCACAGGTTTCCTCGCTTCTGCCGGGCAGCATTGCCCGAAACATCGCCGGTCCCAACTCTGACATGAAAGACAGCCTGGTCGTGGCAGCCGCCCGCGCCGCGCGCGCGCATGAGATGATTCAGACGCTGCCTCAAGGCTACGATACCCTGGTCGAACCCGGCTACCCGACGCTGTCGGCAGGGCAGGTGCAGCGCATCGGCCTTGCCCGTGCGCTCTACGCGAACCCGACGCTGCTCGTCCTTGACGAACCCCTCACCCATCTCGATGGCGACGGCGCAGCTTCGCTCAACCGCATGATCGCCGAGTTCAGAGCCGGCGGAGGTGCGGTTGTCCTGATGACGCACAGGCATTCGCTGGCAGAGATCTGTGACGAGGTTCTTTTGCTCGACGACGGGGAATGCCGGTATCGCGGCAGCCCCGCCGGCCTTGCCGCCGCAATCGATCTCTGGCCGCATGGCGGCATCAAAAGGCGCAGCGCGTGACTGGAGCGGGCGAAGACCCCGTGCAGCTTTCGCCGATCCGCGGCCATCTGCTGCTTGGCCTGATCGCGGTCGCGGTGCTTTCTGCTGGCGTTCTGGGATGGTCGCTCAGCGTCCGGCTGTCCAGCGCGTTGGTTCTACCGGCCCGAATCACGATGAGCGAACCCGAGCGCGAGGTTCAGCATCTGGAAGGAGGGCTGATCGACGAGTTGCTTGTCCGGGACGGCGACGAGGTGCAGGCGGGCGCCCTTCTTGCCCGTTTAGCGGATGACGAGGCGCGCCTCGGCCTTGTCATCTCGGAAACCCGCTTGGCCGAGATCGCCGCCCGCCGCGTCAGATTGGAAGCAGAGCGCGACGGCGCGGCAACGATCGACCCGGCGGCTTTCGACCGGGCGGACCTTGGCACCGACGGCGCGGCGGTCGAGGCCGCTGCGACCGAGGCGGAGTTGTTTCGGGTTCGCAGCCGCGACCATGACACCCGCCTGAGGCAGATCGGCAGCCAGATCGCCAGCATTACCGGCCACCGGAATAGCGTCGAGAAGCAACTGACCGGGCTGGCGGAACAGGTCGCATTGGTCGACGCGGAATTGGCCAGTCTCGAATCGCTGTTGGAAAAAGGCCTTGTCCCCGCCCTGCGCGTCCGGGGCCTGAGACTGGAAGCGGCCCGGCTGGCGATGGAAGACGCGCGGGCAAGGGCCAGCCTGGCCGAACTCGGCGCGCGGGCGGGCGAACTGTCGGACGAGCGCGGCCGACTGCGGATGACCCGGCAGGCCGACGCCGTGGCCGAGCTTGGGGATCTGGCGGCGGAGAAACGGCAGCTGATCGCGCTGCGAAAGGCGCAGCGGGCCCGTCTGTCGCGGCTTGAAATACGCGCGCCGTCGGCGGGGCTCGTGACGGAGCTGGCGATTTCCGGCAAGGGCGCGGTGCTTCGCCCTGCCGAGACCCTGATGAAGCTCTTTCCGTTGCACGGCGTACTGATGGCCGAAGCAACCGTCCCGCCCCGCCAGATCAACCAGCTTCGGCCCGGACAAGACGTCACGCTCCGCTTGCCGCCGATGCCGTCCGGCCAGACGCCAGAACTCAAAGGCTCTATCGAGCGAATCTCGCCTGACAGCCTTTCCCGACCCGAAACCGGCACGCGGCACTTCACGCTTGCTGTCAGCATCGACCAAGCGAGCCTTGAAAGCCTTCCCCGAGACGCCAGGCCGGCGCCGGGAACCCCGGCCGATCTGATCGTCAGCACCGGACGCGCCGCGCCGATCCAGCTGCTTGGCGCACCATTATCGGCGTTCTTCCTGCGCGCCTGGCAAGATGGCTGAAATAGCGGTTTTCAACCGGGCGAGGGCCGGGTAGCGTGCCCGCGACCCATCTAGCAGGAGGACCGGCAATGAGCGGAAAGATCGAGAAGCGACTGGCTGATCTGGGCGTCGCATTGCCAGATGCGCCCGCCCCTGCGGCGAATTACGTTCCCTACGTCAAGAGCGGCGACATGGTCTATATCTCGGGTCAGATCTCGACGGGTCCGGGCGGGCTGATCAAGGGCCGTCTGGGCGAGAACATGAGTGTCGAAGACGGCGCGGCCGCGGCGAAGGTCTGCGCAATCAACCTTCTGGCGCAGCTGAAGGCCGCCTGCGAAGGCGATCTGGACCGGCTGGTGCGGGTGGTGAAGCTGGGCGGCTTCGTGAACTCCGCCCCGGATTTCACCGACCATCCCAAAGTCATCAACGGCGCCTCGGATTTCATGGTCGAGGCGCTGGGCGACGCCGGAAAGCATGCCCGCGCCGCTGTCGGTGTGGCCGCACTGCCGCTTGGCGTCGCGGTCGAGATCGAAGGCATCTTCCAGATCCGATGACCGGACTGCCGGGCGATTTCCTGACCGCCCCTTTCGCGCATCGCGCGCTGCATGACATCAAGGCGGGCCGCCCCGAGAATTCGCGCGCCGCGATCAGCGCGGCGATCGAGGCCGGCTACGGGATCGAGATAGATGTCCAGCTGTCCGGCGATGGCCAGGCGATGGTCTTTCACGACGACCATCTGGCGCGGCTGACTGCGCGGAAGGGCCTGGTTCGCAGTCATGACGCGGCGGTGCTTGCGGGGATTACGCTGAAAGGCGGCGACGAAGGCATCCCGGCGCTTCCGGAGGTGCTGGATCTGGTCGCGGGCCGCGTGCCGCTGCTGATCGAGATCAAGGATCAGGACGGCGCACTCGGGCCCGATGTCGGGCCTCTGGAGCGCGCGGTCGCCGTGGCGCTGACAGGCTACGACGGACCCGCCGCGCTGATGTCGTTCAATCCGCATTCGGTCGCCGCCTGCGCCGAGCTTGCCCCCGGCCTCCCGCGCGGGCTGACGACCTGCAGTTTCGCGCGAAGAAACTGGCGCTCCATTCCGAATGCCGTGCTGGCCCGGCTGCGCGGAGTACCGGATTACGATCGCGTCGGGGCCACGTTCGTCTCGCATCAGCACAGCGACCTGAATCGGCCGCGTGTTGCGGAAATCAAGGCGCAAGGCGGGACCATCCTGTGCTGGACGATCCGCTCGGCGAAGGACGAGGCGAAGGCGCGCAGGATTGCCGACAACATCACCTTCGAAGGTTACCCCGCGCCGCTGAAAGACGCTTGATTTCAAGGCGGCGGGGACCAGCTAGACCGGCAGAAGCGTGTCGAGGACGGAATGACCGCAGAGAGCATCGAGATCACCCTGCACGGCGCGATAGACCAGATCGGCGCCGAGGAATGGGATGCATGCGCCTGCCCGGAAACGGAGACGGGCGGGCGGCCTCTGGACCCGTTCACCACCTACCGCTTTCTGTCCGCTCTGGAACGGTCGGCCTCGGTCGGGGGGCGGTCGGGCTGGACGCCGCGCTATCTGTGCGCGCGGTTGCGGGACGAGGTGATCGCGGTTGCACCAATGTATGCCAAGGGGCACAGCCAGGGCGAATACATCTTCGATTTCAGCTGGGCCAACGCCTATGAACAGGCGGGCGGGCGCTATTATCCGAAGCTGCAGATCGCCGTTCCCTTCACGCCCGCAACGGGGCGGCGGTTCCTGACCCGTCCCGGCCACCGCCCGGCCGGCATGGCCGCGATCGTCCAGGGCGCGGTTCAGGTCGCGTCGGAAAACGGGTTGTCGTCACTGCATGTCACCTTCTGCACCGGGGAAGAAGCCGAAGCCGGAACGGCCATGGGCCTGCTGCATCGCGTCAGCCAGCAATTTCACTGGCTGAACCAGGATTATTCGGATTTCGACGACTTTCTTGCCCGGCTGTCCTCTCGTAAGCGCAAGAATATCCGAAGGGAGCGGGCGGCAGCGGCAGAATTCGGCGGATCGATCCGCGCCCTGACCGGCGACCGGATCGAACCGGAACACTGGGATGCCTTCTGGCGATTTTATCAGGATACCGGCGCGCGCAAATGGGGATCGCCCTACCTGACGCGGGCCTTTTTCGACGAGGTGCATGACACGATGCGCGACGACATGCTTCTGGTTCTGGCCGAACGGCAGGGCATACCGGTCGCCGGGGCGCTGAATTTCATCGGCCGCGATGTTCTTTACGGCCGCTATTGGGGCTGCACCGAGAGCCATCGCAACCTGCATTTCGAATTGTGCTACTACCGCGCCATCGATTTCGCCATCGAGCATGGCCTTTCGCGCGTAGAGGCCGGCGCGCAGGGAGAACACAAGCTTGCCCGCGGGTATTTGCCGGTTCAGACCCACTCGCTGCACTGGATCAACGATGCGGGATTCCGCCGCGCGATCGGCCAGTTCCTGGAGGCCGAGCGAACGGCGGTGGATCAGGAGAACGAGATCCTCTCGAGCTATGGACCATTTCGAAAAACTGGAAAGGAAGAGACATGACCGGAAAACTGAAAGACGAAGACCGGAAATCCGCGATGGACGAACTTCGCGGCAAGGGATGGACCATGGCGGACGGACGCGACGCGATGCAGAAAACCTTCGAGTTCAAGAATTTCGTGCAGGCCTTCGGCTGGATGACCCAGGTTGCGATCTGGGCCGAGAAGATGAACCACCACCCGGAATGGTCGAACGTCTACAAGACCGTCGAGGTGACGTTGACCACGCATGATGCCGGCGGACTCACCGAGAACGACATCAAGCTTGCCAGAAAAATGGAGGCCCTGCTGCCGGGCTGACCGTCATATCTGTTCGAGCAGCGTCTCGCCGGAGGACATCGTGCAGACGCCGCGCGCCTCTTCGAGATTGAAGACCCGCACGACCCCGTCTTCGACCAGCATCGAGTAGCGTTTCGACCGCTTGAAGAATCCGGAGTCTGGTGCGTCGAAATCCATGCCGATCGCAGAGGTGAAAGAGCTGTCGGGGTCGGCAAGAAAGGTCAGACCGGCCGCCTCCGCACCGGTCGACTCGCCCCAGGCCTTCATCACGAACGGATCATTGACGGCAATACAGATGATTTCGTCGATGCCCTTGGCGTCGAACTCGCCCTTGGTACGGATGAAGCTTGGGACATGGGCACTGGTGCACGTGCCCGTAAAGGCGCCGGGCAGACCAAAAACCACGACCTTCCGGCCCTTCGTCTTGTTGGCAAGAGAAACCCGCTCCGGCCCGTTCTCGCCCATCGTCGAGAGGCTGGCATCTGGTAGAGTGTCGCCTTTTGAAAGCATGCTGTCGCGGTCCTGTCCGATTGCGTTTCAGTCTTGCGACGATATAGGCTTTCGAGCGTGATCTGCCAGTGAAAATCGGAGCCTTCATGAGTCATATCGTCGTTGTAGGTGCGGGGCAGGCCGGGCAGTCGCTGGTTACGAGATTGCGAAATCTGGAGTTCGACGGCGAAATAACCCTGATCGGTGGCGAACCCGTGCCGCCCTATCAGCGCCCGCCGCTGTCCAAGGCATACCTGCTGGGCGACATGACGCTGGAACGGCTGTATCTGCGGCCCGAAACATTCTACGACGAGCACAACATCCGCTTGCGCCTGGGCGAGCCCGTCAGCGCGATCGATCCCGCTGCGAAGACAGTGACCGTCGGCGCCGAGATTGTCAGCTACGACCAGCTTGCGCTCACAACCGGCTCTGTTCCCCGGTGCCTTCCTGCCGCGATCGGCGGCGACCTGCCCGGTGTCTACACCGTCCGCAGCCTGGCCGATGTCGACGCCATGGCACAGGAATTCACCGAAGGCCGGCGGGTTCTGATCGTCGGGGGCGGATATATCGGGCTGGAAGCCGCCGCAGTGGCCGCACAGAAGGGACTGAAGGTCACGCTGGTGGAAATGGCCGACCGCATCCTGCAGCGCGTTGCCTGCCGGCAAACCTCGGATTACTTCCGTGCGGCGCACACCGCGCATGGCGTGACCATACGCGAAGGCGTCAGGCTCGATCGGCTGATCGGAGACGATCAAGTCTCCGCCGCCCGGCTGAGCGACGGCAGCCAGATCGAGGTGGATTTCGTGCTGATCGGCGTTGGCATCGCGCCGGCGACCGCACTGGCAGAGGCGGCCGGGCTCGAGATCGACAACGGAATCAAGGTCGACCGGCTGGGACGCACGTCGGATCCATCGATCTGGGCGGCCGGGGACTGTGCCTCGTTTCCCCATGCTGGCGTGCGGATCAGGCTGGAAAGCGTCGGCAACGCGATCGACCAGGCAGAATGCGTCGCGGCGAATATGCTGGGTGCCGAGGAACCGTATGAACCGAAACCGTGGTTCTGGTCGGATCAATATGACCTCAAGCTGCAGATCGCGGGATTGAACAGCGGCTATGACCGGGTCGTCACGCGGCAAGGCGCGTCGGAGGATGCGTGCTCGTTCTGGTATTACAGCGGCGACCGTCTTCTGGCTGTCGATGCCGTCAATGATCCGCGCGCCTACATGGTGGGCAAGCGGCTGATCGAGGCGGGCAGATCGCCCGCAGCCGATGTGGTGGGCGATCCCGCGACCGACCTCAAGGCGCTGCTGAAGCCATGAGGATCATTGCGGGCTCCATGCGCGGTCTGACGCTGGCCTCGGTCGGCAAGGGTGACGAGAGCGCGCACCTGCGGCCGACCTCGGACCGGGTGCGGGAAAGCATTTTCAACGTGCTCATGGGCGGCGCGTATGGCGATCCCATTCGCGGCAAGGTCGTGCTGGACCTGTTCGCCGGGACCGGCGCGCTCGGATTCGAGGCGCTGTCCAGAGGGGCTGCACAGGTGACGTTCGTCGATGACGGGTTGAAGGCCCGGGCCCTTATCCGAAGCAACATGGACCTGACCCGAACCCACGGGGTTGCGAAGCTCTTCCGGCGCGACGCCACCAAACTTGGCGAATGCCATGGACCGCCCGCCGATCTGGTATTCCTGGATCCGCCCTATGGGCTGGGTCTGGGCGAGAAGGCCATCGAGTCGGCCTTGCAGGGCGGATGGCTTGCGCCGTCGGCTATAGTGGTTTGGGAAGAGGGTCGCCTGCCGCTGGTCGCCGAAGGCATGCAACTGCGCGATCAACGGAAATACGGCGACACGACGGTAACCATTCTGGAGCGGGCCTGACATGCCTGACGGCACCGGACAGGCGGTGAGGGCCAGGCGACCTACTCCGCGCTTCGGGTAACCTGCACCGCGGCCCTTGCATCCGCGACAAGCCCGGCGGCATCGAGGCCGCGTCCGGTCATCTCGACAATCCAGTCGGCGATCACCTCTTCGCCGAGACTGCGCAGCCGGTCGGTCTCCGCCTCTGACAGGTTCGCAATCTCGTTCCCGTCTGCGGCCATCAGATCTCGTCCATCCGCATCGCCGGTATCATGCGCCCGGCCCGCCATGGCCGAGATGTCAAACCCGGAATTACCGTCAATCACGGCCTTCAGATCGTCCGGCAACGCCTCGTATCTCGCCTTGTTCATCGCCCAGATGAAATAAAGGTTGTAAAGCGCCTGATCCCCCGCGACGTCAGTATGGCTGTCGGTCAGTTCGTTCAGCTTGAGCGATGGCGACATCTCCCACGTGATGACGCCGCCATCCAGCACGCCCTTCGCCAATGCCTCCGGAAAGGCCGGGACGGGCAGTCCGACCGGATTCGCGCCGAGCTTGTCCAGCAGCAGGGTCACCGGACGCGACGGCGCCCGCAGGTTCAGCCCCTTGAAATCCTCGACGGTCTGCAGCGCCGGGCCGGTCTTGTGGACGATCCCGGGGCCATGCATATGGACGGCGATGACATGCACATCGGCAAAATCGTCCATCAGGTGTTTCTGGGTGAAGATCCAGGCCGCCTTGCTGGCTTCCTCTCCCGATTTCGGGACCATGAAGGGCAGTTCCAGCGCCTCGGCCTGCGGGAAGCGGCCCGGCTGATAGCCGGGGATGACCCATCCGCCATCGATCGCCCCGTCGCGGATCATGTCGTACTGATCCTGCGCCTTGCCGCCCAGTTGCATCGTCGGAAACAGCTCGATCTTGATCCGCCCGCCCGAGTCTTGCTCGACCTTCTTGGCCCAGGGCTCCATGAAATAGGTCGGATTGGCGGAAAGCGGCGAAACGAAATGCTGGAAGCGCAGCGTGACCTCCTGTGCCGACGCGGCGATGGTCAATCCGGCAAGCGCCAGCGCAGCGCAAGCCAAGCGAAATGAAAGGCGGAACATCATCATGAAACCCTTGTGCTGAGGCAGCCGGCGCCCGCTAGCCAGCGTAGGTGGGGTGAAAAAGCCCGGCTGGCGACAGCGTAAAGATCTCTGCACCGTCGCCCGTCACACCGACCGAATGTTCGAACTGCGCCGAGAGCGACTTGTCGCGGGTCACCGCGGTCCAGTCATCGGCCAGGATCTTCGTCTCGGGACGGCCAAGATTCACCATCGGTTCGATGGTGAAGAACATCCCCTCCTCCAGCGCCGGTCCGGTACCCGGACGGCCGAAATGCAGCACGTTCGGCGGCGCATGAAACACGCGGCCCAGCCCGTGACCGCAGAAATCCCGGACAACAGACATGCGTTCGGCTTCGACATAGCTCTGGATCGCAAACCCGATATCGCCAAAGGTGTTGCCGGGGCGAACCGCCTCGATCCCCTTCATCAGCGCGTCATGAGTAACCTGGATCAGGCGCTCTGCCTTGCGGGACAGGCTGCCGGCGACATACATCCGGCTGGTGTCGCCGTACCATCCGTCCACGATCACGGTGACGTCGATGTTCAGTATATCACCGCTCTTCAGCACCTTGCCGCCGGGAATCCCATGGCAGACGACATGGTTGACGCTGATGCAGCTAGCATGCTGGTAGCCCTTGTAACCGATGGTCGCGGATTTCGCGCCTGCGGCCTCTACCTTGCCGGTGATGATCCGGTCAAGCTCCTCGGTCGTCACACCCGGTTCGACATGGCCCGCGATCTCGTCAAGGATCTGCGCGGCCAAAAGCCCGGCCCGATGCATCCCCGAGAAATCCTCTGTCTCGTAAATGCGTATGCCGTCTTTCGTCAGGCGGCCGCGATTGCGCTCGTCCACAGGATTTCTCCGGTTGATGATCGTTTCGCACTACATAGGCTGTCGAAAAGCAAAGGGCTAGCCCTGTGCGCCGACCTCGAAGGATGGAAAGACCCGCGGGCGCCGTCTATATCTTAAGCCAAAGGATCCGGAGCCACCCGTCATGCCCAATCCAACCGCCGCAATGCTGGTCATCGGAGACGAGATCCTTTCGGGCCGGACGCGCGATTCCAATATGCATTTTCTGGCGCAGGAGCTGACCAAGGCAGGGATCGACCTGACCGAGGTTCGCATCGTGCCCGACCACGGCGACCGCATCGTGGAGGCTGTCAACCAACTGCGGCATCACTGCGATCACCTGTTCACCTCGGGCGGCATCGGCCCCACCCATGACGACATCACGGCCGACAGCATCGCCCGCGCTTTCGGCGTCGCGATCGACATCCGCGACGATGCCCGCGCAATCCTGACCGAACGCTACGAGAAGATGGGAACCGAGCTGAACGCCTCGCGACTACGGATGGCGCGGATACCCGATGGCGCCTGCCTGATCGAGAACCCGGTTTCCGGCGCGCCGGGCTTCAGCATCGGCAATGTCCATGTGATGGCCGGTGTTCCAGCAGTGTTCGAGGCGATGGTCGCCTCGGTCCTGCCGCATCTGGCGGGTGGCGCGCCTCTGGTCAGCCAATCCTTGCGGATCGACCGGCCAGAGGGCGATATCGCCGGGCCGCTCGCCGAATTGGCGGCAGAGCATCCGGATCTGACCATGGGATCCTATCCCTTCATCCAGAACGGCGCCTTCGGCGTGAATGTGGTGATCCGGGGCAGCGACGGGGCGCAGGTGAATGCGGCGATCATGAAGCTGGCCGGCCTGTTCCCCAGCGCCACCGCATGACCTTGCCCGACGCCCGGCAGCTCTATTCCGTGACAGACGCGACCTGGCCTGCCGCCCGGAAGTGGCAGCTGGGCCCATGGATGATCCGCGAAGGGCAAGGCGGCGGGCAGCGGGCGTCGGCAGCCACGCTGGACGGCGACTTCACCACCTCCGCGATCGGCGACGCCGAACGCGCGATGCGCGATCTCGGACAGCCGGAACTGTTCATGATCCGTGCCGGGGACGAAGCGCTGGACAATGCCCTGGCCGAACGGGGCTACGCGATCAAGGATCCGGTCGTGCAATATGTCGCGCCGGTTTCGGCGCTGTGCGGTCCCACGCCCCCGATCTCGACCTTCGCCATCTGGCCACCGCTGGCCATCATGAAGGAGCTTTGGGCCGAGGGCGGCATAGGTCCCGGCAGGATCGACGTGATGAGCCGCGCCTCCGGGCCGAAGACCGCGCTGCTGGCGCGGCAGGAGGGCCGCGCCGCCGGCTGTGGCTTCGTCGCGCTGGACGGTCGGGTGGCGATGGTCCACGCGCTGGAGGTCGCGGCCCATCTGCGGCGCAAGGGGGCTGCGGTCAACATGATGCGTGTCGCCGCAGCATGGGCGGGTGGCGCGGGCGCCGATCATCTGGCGGCGCTGGTGACCGCGGCGAATGCCGCGGCCAACGCGCTATATTCCGGCATGGGCATGACGGCGATGGGACGGTATCACTATCGTATCAGGACCAACCCCTAGAGAGGCCGCCATGACTTCCGATGCCCCTACCGCACTCGATTTGCGCCAAGTAGATCCGCTGCCGCCGGAAACCCGGAAGTATTTCGACATCTGTCAGGAAAAGCTGGGCCTGGTGCCGAATGTCCTGCGCGCCTATGCGTTCGACATCGAGAAGCTGAACGCATTTACCGGGATGTATAACGAGTTGATGCTGGGCGAGTCGGGCCTGTCGAAGCTTGAGCGGGAGATGATCGCCGTCGTGGTCTCCTCGATCAACCGCTGCTGGTATTGCCAGGTCGCCCACGGCGCTGCGGTCCGGCAACTTTCAGGCGATCCAGAACTGGGCGAAGCTATGGTGATGAACTACCGCGCCGCGAAGCTGGACGAACGGCAGCGCGCCATGCTCGATTTCGCGGCCAAGATGACCGCCGCCAGCGCGACGATAGAGGAAAGCGACCGCCGGGACTTGCGGAATGTCGGCTTCACCGAGCGGGACATCTTCGATATCGCCTCGGTCGCCGGCTTCTTCAACATGACAAACCGTGTCGCCTCGGCGATCGACATGCGTCCGAACCCCGAATATCACGCGCAGGCGCGATGAGGGCGGCCGCAGCCATAGCGCTTGCGATCTGCGCTTTTCCAGCCATCGCCCCGGCCGAGACCCTGAAGTTTCCGGCCAATGCGGTTCTTTCCGCGCAGCGAACGTCGGATGGCGATCAGGCACGTTTCGCGATCGGCGCGTTCAGCGAGGGCGCGGTGGAATTCGCCACGGTCGATGGCGCGCGTCAGAGCCAGGTCTGGAGAATACGCGAACCCAGCCGCTCGACCTCCCAGATCGCGGCGCTGTTCCGCGACCAGATCGCAGAGCTTGGATACGAGATCATGCTCGATTGCGCTGACGAGGCCTGCGGCGGCTACGATTTCCGCTACGCGCTCGATCTGATCGAAGAGCCTGTCATGCATGTCGACCTTGGTGACTTCCGCTTCATCAGCGCGATGCGTCCCGGCACGACGGATTACCTGAGCCTGATGATCAGCCGCAGCCCTACGGGAATCTACATCGAATACGATATCCGCGTTCCCGCCCGGACGGTCGCGATCCCGGTGGTCGAGACGCCGCCCGCGCCGTCGCGGCGGGGTGATGCCGCAGGTCCCGCCGGGACGACAACGGATGTGATGGCAGAGGGCTGGATCGTGCTTGACGATCTGACCTTCGCGACCGGGTCGTCGCAGCTTCCGGATGCCGATTACGCCTCGCTCGAACGACTTGCCGGATACCTGATGGCCAATCCCGAGGCGAGGATCGCGCTTGTAGGCCACACCGATGCCGAGGGCGCCCTTGCAGCCAATATCGCGCTGTCCCAACGCCGGGCGGCATCGGTGCTTGACCGGCTGGCCACGCGGCACGGTGTTCCCCGGGACCAGATGGTTGCAGAAGGCGTTGGTTATCTTGCGCCGCGCTGGCCCAACACAAGCGACGCGGAGCGCCGGAAAAACCGAAGGGTCGAGGCCGTTCTGACCTCGACCCCGTGAAGCGTCAGCGGAGGGGCGGGCCTACCAGGCGTCCGGACCCTTGTCGGCGAAGGCCTGAACAAGAAAATCAATGAAGGCTCGCACTTTCGGCTGGGTAAACCGGCCCGGCGGATAGACAGCATAGATTCCCTGGGTTTCGATCGGAAGATCGGGAATCGCCTCTTCGACCAGACCGCTGGCCAGAGCTTCTGCATATAGGAACGACGGCAGGTAGGCGATCCCGAGACCCGAGATCGCGGCATTCAACAGCGACTGGCCGTCATTCACCGTCAGCCAGCCCGCCGTGCGAACCTGGCGCTTTTCGCCCGATGGGGCGGTCAGTTTCCAGACCGCGTTGTTGGCCTGGTTGGAATAGTGCAGCAGCTTGTGCTCGTTCAGGTCGTCGATTTTGCCGGGGCGCCCGTATTTCTTGAAATAGGCGGGTGAGCCGACCATCCGTTTCGTCGTCTCGGTCAACTTACGGGCGCGCAGCGTGCTGTCTTCCAGCTCTCCGATCCGGATCGCCATGTCGAACCCTTCAGAGATCAGTTCGACATACCGGTTGTTCAGCACCATGTTGACGGTGATATCCGGAAATTCCTGCAGGAACTCACCGAGAATCGGCGACAGGTGATTGACGCCGAAATCGGTGGCCACCGAGATCCGCAGCAAGCCTGACGGCGCGGATTGCATCGAGGTGACGAGCGAATCCGCCTCGCCGGCATCGTTGAGGACGCGCCGGGCGCGATCGTAATAGGCCAGGCCGATTTCCGTGGGGCTGACCCGCCGCGTGGTTCTGTTCAGCAGCCGTGCCCCCAGACGCGCCTCGAGAGAGGAAACGTGCTTCGAAACGGCAGATTTCGAAATTCCCATCTTCCTGGCCGCATCCGTGAAACCGCCCTGATCCACGACCGTGGCGAAGGCCTCCATCTCGGTTAGTCTATCCATTCGCGTTACCTGTTTGGTCTTTGGCCCCTCAAGCCAGAGGTATCGCGTGCAAATCAGGCAGGATTGCGGTGTGCGGCGGACAATAGTTGGGATTTATGGAGAACGTTGATGGCAGGGAAACCCTGCACACTGCCAAAACAGCGCTCGAAGAGGATAATTGAAGCGTTTCCAATATCTTAGATAGATGCCGCCAGCCTCGCCCCCTGGTCGATCGCGCGCTTCGCATCCAGTTCCACGGCCAGATCCGCGCCGCCGATCACATGGACGTTAACGCCTTGGGATATCATTGCGTCGGCAAGAGATCGCTCGGACACCTGACCGGCACATAATACCACATTTTGTGCCACAATCGTCTGCGGGTCGGTGCGCGACTCACCGAATGAGATGTGAAGTCCTTTCTCGTCGATGCTCTCGTAATTGACGCCGCCGATCATCTTCACGCCGCGCATCTGCAGGGCCGAGCGGTGGATCCAGCCGGTTGTCCTGCCAAGCCGGCGGCCGTGTTTCTCCGCCTTGCGCTGCAACAGGTAGACCTGCCGGGCGGGCGCTTCGGGCTGCGGCCCCTCGGGGGCAAGCCCGCCGCGATGGGCGGCAGGATCGGCGACACCCCATTCCGCCAGCCATGCTTCCAAGTCGAGCGTCGAGCTTTCACCATGCTCCGACAGGTAATCGGCAACATCGAAGCCGATGCCCCCGGCCCCGACGATCGCAACGGTATCGCCGACCGGCACCTCGTCACGCAGAACCTCGATATAGGACAAGACATTCGGCCCGTCCTGCCCCTCGATGCCGGGGTCGCGGGGCGCGACGCCGGTGGCGACGATGATCTCGTCAAACCCTTCCAGATCCGCAGGCGACACGTCCTGATTCAGTCGCAGGGTCATGCCGGACTTTTCCACCATGGTCTCGAACCACGCCACCAGGCCGTGAAACTCTTCCTTGCCGGGGATCTTTCGCGCCATGTTCAGCTGCCCGCCGATCTCGGCGGCCTTGTCAAAGAGCGTGACCTGATGCCCGCGTTCCGCCGCGACCAGCGCGGCGGACAGACCGGCGGGCCCGGCGCCGACCACGGCAAGCGACTTGGGCGCCGCGGCGGACTCGTAGCGCAACTCGGTCTCGTGGCAGGCACGGGGATTGACGAGGCAGGTGGAAATCTTGCCCGCGAAGGTGTGATCGAGACAGGCCTGGTTGCAGGCGATACAGGGCGCGATTTCCCGTGACTTGCCGGCAGCGGCCTTGGCGACGAAATCGGCATCTGCAAGGAACGGGCGGGCCATCGAGACCAGATCGGCGCAGCCTTCCGCAAGCACGGCCTCTGCCACTTCGGGGGTGTTGATCCGGTTCGATGTGACGATCGGGATCGCGACCTCGCCCATCAGCTTCTTCGTGACCCAGGAAAACGCGCGGCGGGGCACCGACGTCGCGATGGTCGGTATCCGCGCCTCGTGCCAGCCGATGCCGGTATTGATGATCGTCGCGCCCGCGCCTTCGACCTCTTTCGCCAGCCGCACCACTTCTTCCCAGGTCGAGCCGTTCGGGATCAGGTCGATCATCGACAGCCGGTAGATCAGGATGAAATCCGCCCCGACAGCGGCGCGTACGCGCTTGACGACCTCGATCGGCAGCCGCATCCGGTTCTCGTAGGTTCCGCCCCAGCGGTCGGTTCGCTTGTTGGTGTGGGTCACGAGGAACTGGTTGATGAAATAGCCTTCCGACCCCATCACCTCGACACCGTCATATCCCGCTTCGCGGGCGCGCGCCGCCGAGGTTACGATATCGGCGATCTGCTTCTCGATGCCGTCCTCGTCCAGCTCCTTCGGCGGAAACGGCGAAATCGGCGATTTCACCGGTGAGGGCGCGACGCATTCTGGTCCATAGGCGTATCGTCCGGCGTGGAGGATCTGCATCGCGATCTTGCCGCCGGCATCATGTACGCGCTCGGTGACAACCCGGTGGTTGGCGATGTCCTGCGGGGAATAGAGACCCGCCGCGCCGGGAAAGACCCCGCCTTCACGATTGGGCGCCATGCCGCCGGTGACCATCAGCCCGACATCTCCGCGCGCGCGCTCGGCGTAGAACTCGGCCACCCTGTTCCAATCCTTGGTCTCTTCCAGATTGGTGTGCATCGAGCCCATCAGGACGCGGTTCTTCAGCGTCGTGAAGCCTAGATCGAGCGGTGCCAGCAAATGCGGATATTGAGTCATGTCCATCCTCCTGCCCCTCTGGAACCATCCCCTGACCCGTCAGTCACGCGAAACGCCGCGTCACGCCGTTTCCAGACAATGCCGTCGGAAGGCGCGTTTCAGCATGTCCAGTTCAGCGCGCAACAGTTCAACCTCGGCGCGGATATCGTCTTCCAGCGGCTCGCCGGTCACCAGCGTGAAGCTGTCCAGCTTCTCGCCGGAAGTCTTGTCGGCAATGACGAAAACCTGCACGCCGTCGGCCAGAACCTCTGACGGAATCCGAATCCGAAGGTTCCACCGACTGGGACCGTCCGCCGCAATGTTCACGCCGTCCAGGGCCGTGTCGAGATGGGTCACCTCGATTTCTGGCGCCTTGTCCTCGGGCCGTGAGGCGGTGATCACCCCCTCCCAATGACCGGAATGGATACGTGTCTTGGTGACCGAATAGCCCATGCTGCGCTCCTCAGATCTCTGCGCGGGGTCGCCGCGCGAACGTGATATCGCGCAGGACAATCTGGTTCATCTCCGGGTTTTCGAAGATCAGATCGACCCAGGCCCGTTCGACGCGTTTTTCATTCATATGCGTGTAGGCAAGGTCGAATTCGACGATGACCTCGACTTCGTTCAGCGGCAGTTCGCGGACGAGCTGCTCGGTATTCGGGCCGTGCCGCAGGTTCAGCCGTGCGAAGATCTCCAGCGGCTGC
The DNA here is from genome assembly GCA_942492375.1 of uncultured Alphaproteobacteria bacterium. GTDB lineage: Bacteria > Pseudomonadota > Alphaproteobacteria > Rhodobacterales > Rhodobacteraceae > JAHEAO01. The sequence goes on along the minus strand of CALOEL010000014.1, from coordinate 466,747 downwards.
TCCATCTCGACCACCACCGAAAGACGCAAAAGATGGCGACGCTGCAGCCCCGCGACGGCGTCGGGCGGCAGATCAATGGCCAGCGACAGGAAACTGCCGTCGAACCTGAAGACATCCATCCTCAGGCCGAACGGGGCAAGGTCCTGCTCTCGGGTGTTGCGGATCTGCCGGAAGGTCAGTTCGGAAATGTCGCAGTCATGGAAAACGGTGACCTCGTCGCCAAGCGGCGCCTTGGTCTCGACCGCCGCGATGCCGGGCCGGGCGACCGGACCGCTCCAGATCTGCGGCCTCCAGGCCCAGTCGGAATGCAGCGGCCTGACGATCGTATCCGCGCCGATCAGCGGCAGCGTCAGCCGCGCATCGGCGACATGCAGAACCTGATCGAGCCTGCGGCGCATATCGCGGGCCTGGCTGCGGATGCGTCGCAGCGTCGGCAGGTCGGCGGATCCGGCCTTGTCGACCAGCCGCGACCACCGCCGCAGCACGCGCCTGTGAAACGTGCGGTCCAGCAAGCTGTTGATCCGATCTGCCATAGGTTGGTCCGGTTCCGTCGCTCTGGTTTCGCCGGCGCCATGTTGCACGGAAACCTTTCATCCGCGCAAATGCCGATTTAGGATCGGCATCGCCCTGTCGGGCGACAATGGTGCAGCTGTGCTAAAGGTCCATGTAGATGTGCCGCTCGGCCTTGCCGCCGGGATGGGTCACGGCGCCCTTGTTGGTCGGGCCGACAAGCTGCGCATATTTCCATAGCGCGCCGCTGGCATAGACCGTCTCTCGCCCGGCCTTCGCAGTCTTGCTGCGTTCGGCAAGTTCGGCCTCCGACAGATCGACCGAGATCTCGCCCTTGATCGCGTCGATGGTGATCACGTCGCCATCCTCCAGCAGCCCGATCGGCCCGCCCTGCGCGGCCTCCGGCCCGACATGGCCGACGCAGAACCCCCGCGTCGCGCCGGAAAACCGGCCGTCGGTGATCAGCGCCACCTTCTTGCCCATGCCCTGACCCGACAGCGCGGCGGTGGTGGCCAGCATCTCGCGCATCCCCGGCCCGCCCGCGGGGCCCTCGTTGCGGATCACCAGGACCTCGCCTTCCTTGTAGCTGCGCGCCTTCACCGCCTCGAACGCGTCCTCCTCGCATTCGAAGACCCGTGCCGGGCCGCTGAACACCTGCTCGGCGGCGCTCATGCCTGCCACCTTCACGATGGCGCCTTCGGGTGCCAGGTTGCCCTTCAGGCCGACCACACCACCGATCTTCGACAGCGGCTTGTCGATCGGATAGATAACCCTGCCATCGGCCTCGCGTTCTACCCGGTCAATCTCCTCGCCGACGCTGCGTCCGGTGACGGTCATGCAATCCTCGTGGATCAGCCCCGCCTTGCGCAGCTCCTTCATCACCACGGGCACTCCCCCGGCTTCGTACAGGTCCTTGGCCACGTATTGCCCGCCTGGTTTCAGATCGACGAAATAGGGCGTGTCGCGGAAAATCTCGCAGACATCGGCAAGATCGAAGTCGATCCCCGCCTCATGCGCCATAGCGGGCAGGTGCAGCCCGGCATTGGTGGACCCGCCGGTGCAGGCCACGACGCGGGCCGCGTTCTGCAACGATTCCAGCGTGACGATGTCCCGGGCGCGGATGTTCTTCTCGATCAGGGTCATCACCGCCTGACCCGACGCTTCGCCATACTGGGCGCGATCCTGGTAAGGCGCCGGCATGCCCGAGCTGTTGAACAGCGCAAGGCCGATCGCCTCGGAAACGCAGGCCATCGTGTTGGCGGTGAACTGGCCGCCGCAGGCCCCGGCGGACGGGCAGGCCACCCGCTCCAGGACCGCCAGCTGCGCGTCCGACACGTCGCCGGCCTGGTAGCGGCCCACCGCCTCGAACATGTCCTGCACCGTCAGATCCCGCGTGGCGAAATCCGCCGGCACGTCGGCGCCTTCCGGCACCTTGCCCGGCAGGATCGAGCCGCCATACATGAATACCGAGGGCGTGTTCAGCCGGATCATCGCCATCATCATGCCCGGCAACGACTTGTCGCAGCCCGCCAACCCGACGATCGCGTCATAGCAGTGGCCGCGCATCGTCAGTTCCACGGTGTCGGCAATCGCTTCGCGCGACGCCAGCGAGGATCGCATCCCCTCATGTCCCATCGCGATGCCGTCCGTCACCGTGATAGTCGTAAACTCCCGCGGCGTGCCCCCGCCGGCCTTGACCCCGGTCTTGACAGATTGCGCCTGCCAGTTCAGCGCGATGTTGCACGGCGCGGCTTCGTTCCAGCAGGTCGCCACGCCGACAAATGGCTGCGCGATTTCCTCTTCCGTCAGCCCCATCGCGTAATAGTAGGACCGGTGCGGCGCCCGCGCCGGGCCCTCGGTGACATGACGGCTTGGCAGTCTGGATTTGTCGAATGTCGTATTGCGCATCGGAAGGCCCCTCGCTGGTCCGGAACTGCATTCGGGAATAGTGCGGCACACTTCGATTCACAAGCCTTGCGCGGTCATTGCCCTGCCCGGAAGTTACGCCTATCGTCCCGACAAAAATCAGGCAGCGGGCAGGCGCCATGTTCAACCCATTTTTCGAGCGTTTCGTCGAGCCGGCGCGGGTTAGACCGCAACTCTGGCGGCTGATCCTTGGATCGGTGCTGGTCTTCGTCATCTACCTCGCGGGCATCGCGGTGCTGTTCGGGCTCGTCTTTCTGGCGGTCGGTCGCGCTGACTTCCTGATCTGGTCCGCCCTGATCGCCGACGGCGCGACGCCGACCGCCACGCTGCTCTTGATGGCCAGCTTCGTCGGCATGGGGCTCGGCCCGATCCTGGTCGCGCGCTGGCTTCACAAGCGGTCACCGCGCACGCTCTTCGGCCCGCGCGTCCGGGTCCTGCAGGATTTCGCGACCGCCGCGATCACCGTCTTCGTCATCTATGCCGCGCTGCTGCTGATCTGGTCGCTGCAATTCGACGCGCAGCCCAACCTGCCGCTCGCCCTGTGGCTGTCGTTCCTGCCGCTGGCGGTGCTGGGCCTTCTGATCCAGACGCTGGCCGAGGAACTGGTCTTCCGCGCCTACCTGATGCAGCAACTTGCCGCGCGCTTCCGCTCGCCGCTGATCTGGATGATCCTTCCCTGCCTCGCTTTCGGCGCCGTGCATTACGACCCCGGCTCGACCGGGGGCAACGCTCTGATTGTCGTTGCCGCGGCGGCGGCTTTCGGGCTGGTCGCCGCGGACTTGACGCGCGTGACCGGCAGCATCGGCGCAGCCTGGGGATACCACTTCGCCAACAACTTCGTCGCCATCCTGCTGCTCGCCACAAAGGGCACCCTGCCGGGCTTGGCCCTGTACCTCACGCCTTATGCCATCGACGACATGGAAATCGTGCCTATGATGTCGCTCGGCGATCTGGCGGTGATGATCTTCATTTGGCTGGTGCTGCGCCGGGCTTTGCGGCGTTGATTGCAATTCGGCGTGCAGCGGCTTATTTCAGATCGGACAGGCATCAAGAAGGCCAACGCGCGCAATGAACTGGATTTCGAACTACGTCCGCCCGACGATCAACTCGCTGTTTTCGCGCCGCGAAGTACCCGAGAATCTCTGGACCAAATGTCCCGAATGCGGAACCATGCTGTTCCACCGCGAGTTGTCGGACAACCTCAACGTCTGCACCAATTGCGATCACCACATGGCAATCAGCCCGCGCGACCGGTTCAGGGCGCTGTTCGACGGCGGCGTCTTTGTCGAGATCGCAGTGCCGGCGCCGGTCACCGACCCGCTGCATTTCCGCGACCAGAAAAGATACCCCGACCGCCTGAAGACGGCACAGAAGCAGACCGGCGAGAAAGAAGCGATGCTGGTCGCCGAGGGCGAGATGGGCCGTAGCCCGATCGTCGCCGTCGCCCAGGATTTCTCCTTCATGGGCGGCTCGATGGGCATGTATGTCGGCAACGCGATCATCGCCGCCGCCGAACGCGCCGTGAAGCTGAAGCGCCCGCTGGTGCTGTTCTCGGCCGCCGGCGGCGCGCGGATGCAGGAAGGCATCCTGTCCTTGATGCAGATGCCGCGCTCGACCGTCGCTGTCGAGATGCTGAAAGAGGCGGGCCTGCCTTATATCGTCGTCCTGACCCATCCGACGACGGGCGGCGTTACCGCATCCTATGCCATGCTCGGCGATGTCCAGATCGCCGAACCGAACGCACTGATTTGCTTCGCCGGTCCCCGTGTCATCGAACAGACCATCCGCGAGAAACTGCCCGAAGGATTCCAGCGTGCCGAATACCTGCTGGATCACGGCATGCTGGACCGTGTCACGCATCGCAAGCAACTGCGTGACGAACTGGTCACGATTCTACGAATGCTGACCGGTCAGCCGCCCGCGGTGAAAGGCGATCTGCCCGCACCCGAAACGCCCAAGGGCAGTGCCCCGGCGCCCGAGGCAAGCAAGCCGGACGCGGATAAGTGAACCCGCAGCCCTCCGACGTCATCCTCGAACGGATGATGTCGCTGCATCCCAAGATCATCGACCTGACACTGGACCGCGTCTGGCGCCTGGTGGCGGCGCTCGGCCATCCGGAACGCGACCTGCCGCCGGTGATCCATGTTGCCGGCACCAACGGCAAGGGCTCGGTGCAGGCGATGATCCGCGCCGGTCTCGAAGCCGGCGGCAAGCGTGTCCATGCCTATACCTCACCGCATCTCGCCCGCTTCCACGAACGTATCCGCCTGGCCGGAGAGCTGATTTCCGAAGCGGCGCTGACCGAAGTGCTGGACGAATGCGAAACCGCCAATGGCGGCGAGCCGATCACCTATTTCGAGATCACGACCTGCGCCGCCTTGCTGGCCTTCGCCCGCGCGCCCGCTGACTACACGCTGCTCGAGGTCGGGCTTGGCGGACGGCTCGATGCGACCAATGTCATCGACCGGCCGGCGCTGACGATCATCACCCCGGTCTCGCTCGACCACCAGCAATATCTGGGTGACACCCTGCCCGAGATCGCCGGCGAGAAGGCGGGCATCCTGAAGCGCGGCGTGCTCTGCATCGTCGGCCCGCAGGAAGAGGCCGGGCTTGACGTGATCGAGGCAAAGGCCGCCCGGCTGGGCGCGCCGCTTCTAATCCACGGCCAGCACTGGCACGTCGCAGAGGAACGCGGCCGCATGGTCTTTCAGGACGAGACCGGGCTTCTCGATCTGCCGATGCCGTCACTGATCGGGCGCCACCAGGTTCAGAATGCCGGCATCGCCGTCGCGGCCCTGCGTCATCTCGGCTTCGGCGAAGCGGAATGCACCGCCGCCGTGACCAAGGCATACTGGCCCGCGCGGCTGCAACGGCTGCGGCGCGGCCCGCTGGTCGACGCCGCGGGCCGGGCCGAGCTCTGGCTCGACGGCGGCCACAATCCCGCCGCCGGCGAGGCGCTGGCCGAAGCCCTCGGCCGGCTGCCGAAACGTCCGACCCATCTGGTCTGCGGCATGCTGAACACCAAGGATATCGGCGGCTACCTGCGCCCCCTCGCCACCACCGTCGACAGCCTGCACGCGGTCTCGATCCCCGGAGAGACCAACACGCTCAGCGCCGGTGAAACCCATGTCGCGGCGGTCGCGGCGGGGGTCGCGTCGACGGTCGCGGACAGCGTGCTGGATGCGATCCGCAACGTCACCGAAACCCACCCCGACGCCCGCATCCTGATCTGTGGTTCGCTCTATCTGGCGGGTTACGTCCTGCGCGAGAACGGCTGAAACCGCAGGAACCGGGTCGCGTTTCGCAAGCCGGAGGCGCAGGCTGATCCTTGAAGGAGGCCCGCCATGACATTTCGTATTCACGCCCTGAACCACGAGGATTTAGAGCCGCTCTTCGCGATGGACAAAACCGAACTGCACGCCGCCAATGCCCGGCGGAAGATCGTCGATGCCAATCCGGGATTTCCCTGCCGCCTGACGCTGGAAGACGCCAGGCTCGGCGAAACGGTGATCCTGCTGAACCATGTTTCGATGCCGGCGCGGACGCCTTTCCGTGCGACACATGCGATCTATGTGCGGCAGGGTGCGAAAGCGGTGACGCCCGGACCGGGAAAAGTTCCGCCCGCCCTGCGAACCCGGCCGCAATCCATCCGCGCCTTCGATCCCGACTGAATGATGATCGATGCAGATCTTGCCGACGGCCCGGAAGCCATCGCCGCGGCGATCGAGCGGATGTTCGACCGTCCCGACGTTCAGGAGGTCCATCTGCATAACGCGCGGTTGGGCTGCTATGCCGCGCGGGCGACGCGGGCCTAGCTCAGGCGCCCCAATCCTCGCCCTGCATCTCGCGCAGCCGGCTGGCGGTGCGCTGGAACTCGAACCGGCCGTCGCCCTCGACGAACAGCTTTTCGGGCTCATCGGCAGCGGTGACGATCAGTTGCACACCGGCTTCGTAGAGCGCGTCGATCAAGGTCACGAACCGCTTCGCCTCGTTTAAACTGCCACGCCCCAGGCAGGGCACGCCCTCCAGGATCAGCACCCGCACCGCCTCGGCCAGTGCGAGGTAATCGGCGGCCCCGAGTGGCCTGCCGCACAGCTCGTCGAAACTCGTCCGCGCGACGCCGTTGCTGTAGGCGGGCAAGATCACCTCGCGTCCCTTGACCCGCAGCGTCAGCGGCTCTGGTGCCGCGGTGGTCAGCCCGGTCCAGATATCGTCTACCGCCTCGCGCGCCTCGTCAGTCACCGGCGCGAAATAGGTCTGCGCTCCGGCCAGCTTGCCCTGCCGGTAATCGCCCTCGGCGGCCAGGTGATGCACCACCATCCGATCCTCGATCAGCTTGATGAACGGCAGGAACAGCGCCCGGTTCAGCCCGTGCTTGTACAGGTCCTGCGGCGGCCGGTTCGAGGTGGTGACGATCACCACCCGCGCCTCGAAAAGTTGCTCGAAGAGCCGCCCCACGATCATCGCATCGGTGATATCGGTGATCTGCATCTCGTCGAAGGCCAGCAGCCGGACCTCCTCCGCCACCGCCTCGGCCACCGGTTTCAGCGCGTCATCGACGCCGCGCTTGCGGGCCGCGTGCATCCCGTCATGGATCTCCTGCATGAAGGCGTGGAAATGCACCCGCCGCTTCGGCGCGTCGACCGCCTCGACGAACATGTCCATCAGCATCGACTTGCCGCGCCCCACCCCGCCCCAGAGATACAGCCCCTTCGGCACCGGCGGCGCCTTGGCGAACAGCCCGCGCAAACCGCTGGGCAGCGGCGCGTTCAGCCAGCGGCGGATCGGCCGCAGAAGGCCCAGAACCTCCCGCTGCGCGGGATCGCCCTCCAGCGCGCCCGCGGCGACCTTCTCGTCGTAAAGTTCCTGCAGCGTCCTCGACATCGACCCCTGTTAATCCGCCTTTCGCGCGATGGAAAGCCGCTCCGCACCGGCGCGCGAACCGGATTGACACGGCACCGATTCCGGCAGACCGTCGCGCCGCGTGCAGGAGAACCCCCATGACCGAGGCGCGATTCCCGCTCTGGACCCCGGTGCTTGTCGTCGGCTGCCTCATCATCCTTGTGAGCTTCGCGATCCGCTCGGCCTTCGGCGTCTTTCAGATCCCCATCGCCGAGGAATTCGGCTGGCTGCGCGCCGACTTCTCGCTCGCCATCGCGATCCAGAACCTGGCCTGGGGCATCGGCCAGCCGCTCTTCGCCGCGATCGCCGAGAAGATCGGCGACCGCAAGGCGATTGTCATGGGCGCGATCACCTATGCGGTCGGGCTGGTCCTGTCGTCCCAGGCGGTCACGCCGGGGCAGCACCAGCTTCTGGAAATCCTCGTCGGGTTCGGTGTCGCGGGCACCGGCTTCGGCGTCATCCTTGCCGTCGTCGGGCGCGCAAGCTCGGATGACAACCGTTCGATGTCGCTGGCCATCGCCACCGCCGCCGGATCGGCCGGCCAGGTCTTCGGCGCGCCGGTCGCCGAATGGCTGCTGAGCTTCCTGCCGTGGCAGTCGGTGTTCCTCGTCTTCGCCGCTGCGATCCTCGCCACGCTGATGACCCTGCCGCTGATGCGCGCGCCACAACCCGCCGGCAAGGCGGAACTGGAACAATCGATGAGCCGCATCCTCGGCCAGGCCTTCCGCGACCCGTCTTACGGGCTGATCTTCCTCGGCTTCTTCTCCTGCGGCTACCAGCTGGCCTTCATCACCGCTCATTTCCCCGCCCTCGTGACCGAGATGTGCGGCGCGATCGATCCGTCCGGCACTCTGGCCTCGCTGGGCGTCGGATCGACCTCGGCGCTTGGGGCAATCTCGATCTCGCTGATCGGGCTGGCCAATATCGCGGGAACCCTGACGGCCGGCTATCTGGGCCGGCGCTATTCCCGCAAATACCTGCTGGCCTCGATCTATCTTGGCCGCACCCTTGTCGCGGCGGCCTTCATCATGAACCCGATCACCCCCGCGACGGTGATCCTGTTCTCGGTGGCTATGGGCGCGCTCTGGCTGGCGACGGTGCCGCTGACGGCGGGTCTTGTCGCCCATATCTACGGGCTGCGCTACATGGGCACGCTTTACGGGGTGGTCTTCTTCTCGCACCAGCTTGGCAGCTTCATGGGCGTCTGGCTGGGCGGCCGGCTTTACGACATCTACGGCACCTATACCGCCGTCTGGTGGGTCGGCGTCGGTGTCGGCGCGTTTTCCGCCATCGTCCACCTGCCGATCAAGGAAACTCCCTGGGCCCGACGTCAACTGGCCTGAGACCATCCCTAATTCTAGCCCGTCTCACGATCCGGATTGAAACTAACTGACCGGTCAGTTATATATTTGACATGAGCGAGTCGTCCGGACCCAAATTCCGCCGCCGCGCCGAGGCACGCCCCGACGAAGTGCTCGACGCAGCTTTGGCGCTTTTTGCCGAAAACGGTTTCGCCGCGACCACGGTGGAACAGGTCGCCAAACGCGCCGGGCTGTCGAAAGGCGCGATCTACCTCTACTTCCCCTCCAAGAAAGCCCTGCTCGAAGGGCTGGTGAAACGCGCCGTCGCGCCGATCGCCGACATGGCCATCGGCCTGATCGCCAGCTATCGCGGCGACCCGCGCCCGGTGATCCGCCGGGTCCTGGAAACGATCGTCGGCGGGCTTGGAGAAAGCGATGCGTTCCTCGTCCCCAAGCTGGTGATCCGAGAGGCGGTGACCGCGCCCGAAATCGCCGAGATGTATCGCAAGGAAGTGCTGGACCGCGTCCTGCCGGCGCTTCAGGCGCTGCTGGCGCAGGGCGTCGAGGGAGGCCATATCCGCCCAATCGACCCGGAACTGACGGTGCGCAGCGTCATGGGGCCGATCCTGGCGCATGTCATGCTCTCTGAGGTCTTCGGAATCACCCCGCGCGACGGCCTGTCGATGGACCGGCTGATCGGCAACCATCTGGAAATCCTGTTTGCCGGGCTCGACCCGAAGGAGGCTGAATGAGCGACCTTCCCGCCTGGCTGCTGGCCGTGATCGCCACGGTCTACCCCGGCATCGCGGAGCCGCCGGACAATGTCTATAACGGCTATGTCGAGGCGGACTATCTCTACGTCGCCCCGTCCACACCCGGACGGATCACCGCGATCCACGCCGCCGAAGGCGCAGAGGTGTCGAAAGGCGCGCTGCTTGTCGCCCTCGACGATACCAGCGAACGCGCCGCGCTCGACGCCGCCGAGGCGAATGTCGCCGTGGCCCGGGCCAATCTGGAAAACCTGATGACCGGCAGCCGCGAGGCCGAGATCGAGGTGATCCGCGCTACCCTGGCCAGTGCCGAGGCCGACCAGCAGCTTGCGCAGCAGACGCTCGACCGCTCGCTTCAGCTTCTCGACCGCGGGCTCGTGCCGCCCGCGCAGGTGGACAATGACCGCGCAAGGCTGAAATCGGCCAATGCCCGCGTATCACAGCTTCAGGCGGAACTCGAGGTCGCGGAACTTCCCGCCCGCAGCGCCCAGCGGCTGGCGGCAGAGGCCGCCCTCGACGCCGCCCGCGCCGAGGCCGAACGCGCCCGCTCCGCCCTGAAGGACCGCAGCATCGAGGCGCCGGAAACCGCCCTCGTCGATCAGGTCTTCTTCGAAGCCGGAGAAGTTGCCGCGACCGGCGCCCCGATCGTTTCACTGTTCCAGCCGGACCGGCTCAAGGCGATCTTCTTCGTCCCCGAACCCGAGCGCGCGACGGTCTCGCTGGGTCAGGACCTGTCGCTGAGTTGCGACGGATGCCCGCCGGACCTGACCGCCCGCGTCACCCGGCTCGCCTCCAGCCCGCAGCACACCCCGCCGATCCTCTACAGCCGGGACGAGCGCGCCCGGCTGGTGTTCCGGGCCGAGGCCGAGATACCTGGCGATCACGGGCTGCTGCCCGGCCAGCCCGTCAGCCTGCGCCGGCTGCCGTGAGCGAACCGGCGATCTCCGTCACCGGCCTGACCAAGCGGTTCGGCGACAAGACGGTGGTGGATGGTTTCGACATGGAGGTGCCGAAAGGCGCGATCTACGGCTTTCTCGGCCCGAACGGCAGCGGCAAGACCACGACTATCCGGATGATGTGCGGCCTGCTGACGCCGGATGGCGGCACCGGCACCTGCCTTGGCTACGACATCCTGACCGAACAGCAGAAGATCAAGGAGCATGTCGGCTACATGACCCAGCGCTTCTCGCTCTACGAGGATCTGACGATCCGCGAGAACCTCGATTTCATGGCGCGCATGTACCGGATGAAAGACCGCCGTACCAAGGTCGATCAGGCCCTTGACGACCTCGGCCTCGCCGACCGCGCAGGTCAGCTTGCCGGCACGCTGTCGGGCGGCTGGAAGCAGCGGCTGTCGCTGGCCGCCTGCCTGTTGCACGACCCCGAGCTTCTGCTGCTCGACGAACCCACCGCCGGCGTCGATCCCAAGGCCCGCCGGGATTTCTGGGACGAGATCCGCAGGCTCTCAGCCGCCGGTGTCACGGTGCTGGTCTCGACCCATTACATGGACGAGGCGATCCAGTGCGACTTCATCGCCTATATCGCCTATGGCAGGAAACTGATTTCCGGCCCGTCGCACGACATCCCCTCGATCATCGGCCTGACGACATGGCGCGTCTCGGGGCCCGGCATCGCCGCGCTGGAACAGGACCTGCGCAAGACGGAAGGCGTCGGCCAGGTCGCGCGGTTCGGCTCGGTGCTGCATGTCTCGGGCACCGACGCAGCGGCGCTCGACCGGATCGCCGCCGAGCAGCAGGAACGCGGCACCCACACATGGCAGAAGAAAGAGGCCGAGCTGGAAGAGGCGTTCATCTACCTGATGGCCGGCACGCAGGACAATTTCGCCGGGGCGGCGGCATGACGGGCCTGTTCTCCTTCGGCCGCTTCGCTGCGGTGCTGGTCAAGGAATTCGTCCAGATGCGCCGCGACCGCGTGACCTTCGCGATGATGATCGGCATTCCGATCATGCAGCTTCTGCTGTTCGGCTACGCGATCAACATGGATCCCAAGCACCTGCCGACTCTGGTCGAGATGGCCGATAGCGGCCCGGTCTCGCGGGCCGTGGTGATGGGGATGAAACAGTCGGACTATTTCGACTTCACCGGCATCGTCACCAGCCAGCGGGACGGCGACCGCGCCCTGCGCGAAGGCTCGGCGAATTTCGTCCTGGTGATCCCCACCGGGTTCGAGCGCGACGTGGTGCGCGGGCTCAATCCCGACATCCTGCTCTCCGCCGATGCCTCGGACCCCGCGGCGGCCAGCGGCGCCGTCGCCGCCGTCAGCGGCATCGTCGACCGCGCCATCGCTGACACCCTGACCGGCCCGCTGCAATACACCGCCGGCGCGCCGCCGCCCTTCAGCGTCACCGTCCACCGGCAATACAACGCCGAAGGCAAGACCTCGACCAATATCGTGCCCGGCCTTCTGGCGATCATCCTGTCGATGACGATGGTGATGATCACCGCCGTCGCCATCGTCCGCGAGACCGAGAAAGGCACGATGGAGGCGCTGATCGCCACGCCGGTCCGGCCCGCCGAGGTGATGCTGGGCAAGATCATCCCCTATGTCTTCGTCGGCTACGTCCAGACCATCGTCTTCCTGGCCGCCGCCCGGTTCCTGTTCGACCTGCCCTTCACCGGCAGCCGGCTGGCCTTCTTCCTCGGGTTCAACCTCTATATCGTCGTCAACCTCGCGCTCGGCTTCCTGATCTCGACCGTGGCGCGGTCGCAGATGCAGGCGATGCAGATCTCGTTCTTCACGCTGCTGCCGACGATCCTTCTGTCCGGGTTCATGTTTCCCTTCGCCGGAATGCCCGGCTGGGCGCAGGCGCTCGGCTCGGCGATTCCGGCGACGCATTTCCTGCGTCTGACCCGCAAGGTGATGCTGAAAGGCGCGGCGATCCCCGACATCACGGGCGACATGCTGGCGATCGCGATCATCATGCTGGCGATCACCGCCATCGCGCTGCGCCGCTACCGGCAGACGCTGGACTAGGGCTTGCGCAGCAGCGTCACGAAGAACCCGTCCATCCCGCCCAGCTCGGCCATGTAGTCCGGCCGGGTGCGCAAACCGGTCTCGGATATCCATGCCGGATCGACCCCCGGAACCGCCAGCGCGCCGGTATCGACCGTAAGCCCCGGATGCCGCCCCAGCGCGTCGCGCACCTGCTCCTCGCCCTCGTCGATCAAGAGGCTGCAGGTCGAATAGACCAGCCGCCCGCCCGGCTTCAACAGCGCCAGCGCCCTGTCGATCATCCGTTCCTGCAACTTGAAAAGCGCCGGAAAATCCGAGCCGTCCTTGGCATGGACCAGGTCGGGATGCCGGCGGATCGTGCCGGTGGCCGAACAGGGCGCATCCAGCAGCACCGCGTCGAACGGCCCGCCCTCGTAGTGCAGCGCATCGGCCACGACGATCTCCGCCTTCAGCTCGGTGCGCGTCAGGTTTTCCCTGACCCGCTCCATCCGCGGCCCCGAAATATCCAGCGCTGTCACCGCCGCCCCTGCGGCCGCCAACTGCATCGTCTTGCCGCCCGGCGCGGCGCAAAGGTCCAGCACCTTCTCGCCCGGCTGCACCGCCAGCACCCGCGCCGGCAGCGCGGCGGCGGCGTCCTGCACCCACCAAGCACCCTCGGCATAGCCCGGCAACGCGCTGACCTGTCCCTGCGCGGCCAGGCGGACCGATCCGGTGGGCAGCACCACGCCGTCCAGCCGCGCGGCCCAGCCCTCGGCATCCTCTTTCACCGTCAGATCGACCGGCGCGCCCGCGACATGGGCGCACTCCATCGCCGCCACGGCCTCCTTGCCGTAATCGGAGAGCAGCGGCTTGCGCAGCCATTTCGGCATCTGCGGCACCGGCAGCGCGTCCCATTTCGCGGCACCCTCCCGCGCCACCTTGCGCAGCACCGCGTTGACCAGCCCGGCCATCCGCTTGCTGTCGGCATCTCCCTTCACCAGCCCGACCATCGCATTGACCACCCCGTGCCCGGCCGCGCCCTCGACGCACATTTCGACCACGCCCAGCCGCAGCGCGTTCAGCACCGTCTCGGTCGGGCGCTGGCGCAGATAAGGGCCGAGCAGCCGGTCGGCGCGATCCTTCCACCGCAGGCAGGTCACCGCCAGCCGCAGCGCGCGGGCGCGCTCCTCTGGGGCAAGCGGCGACAACAGGTCGGGCGAGGCCTCGGACAGCATCGCGCCGCCTTCGGTCACCGCCGTCAGCAGCTGCAGTGCCGCCCTGCGGGGGGCAAGTCCCAGGATGCTCATTGGGGTCCTCGGCGGTTGTTCCGGTCGGCAACGCCCTATATCAGGGGCAAGAGGTGAACAAGGACCCGGATCATGCCCGACGACCGCAAAAAAGACGACCTACCCGCCGCCGCCCGCCGCGCGCTGGCCGAGGCCGAGGCGCGGCGCAAGGCCGCCAGCCAGCCTGACCGCCCGGTGGAACTGGGTGGCCGCAAAGGCCCCGAACCGGTCCGTTACGGCGACTGGGAGAAGAAGGGCATCGCGATCGACTTCTAAGGCAGTCTCAGCCCGAAATCGGCATGGTCGCCCCGACCCTGATCCGCGATGAACCGGATCCTGTCGCCCGCGACCTTCACCACCTGGCAATTCGGCGCAAGAACCTCAGTCCCGAAGGAAAGTTCGCGGCAGAAAAACCCGCCGTCCCAGTTCCATGCGCCGGTCACGGCCTTGCCGAAGGCCCTCCCGCTGATCCGGCCATCCGGCGACACGCCCAGCACGATGCCGAACCGCCGCAATTCCTTGCCCGAGACCAGCGAAACGAACTCGGCCTCGCTTGTCACCGACGTGAAATCGTTGGCTTGGGTCGCGCCCGCCAGGGCGGCGGTCAGGGCGGCGGCGGTCAATGTCGGGATGCGCATGGCAGACTCCGGTTTCCTCGGCTCTGCCCGTTTCTACGCCGAGCCCCCCGGCACGGATCACTCAAAGGCCAAGAACATCCATCATGTCGTATTCGCCGGGCTTCTGCCCCTGCCCCCAAAGCGCGGCGCGCAGCGCGCCCTTGGCGAACAGGCTGCGGTCGGTCGCGACATGCCGCAGGATCAGCCGCTCGCCCGCACCGGCGAAGATCACGTCATGCTCGCCCACGATGTCGCCGCCGCGCACCGAGGCAAAGCCGATATCGCCCCTCTTGCGCGCCCCGGTCTCGCCGTCGCGCGCGCGGTCCGAAACATCGCCTAGCTCCACGCCCCGGCCCTCCGCCGCCGCCTGCCCCAGCATCAGCGCGGTGCCCGAGGGCGCATCGACCTTGCGGTTGTGATGCGCCTCGACGATCTCGATATCGAAGTCCTCGTCCAGCGCCGCCGCGACCATCTTCGTCAGCTTCACCATCAGGTTGACGCCAAGGCTCATATTGCCTGCCCGCACGATCACCGCGTGATGCGAGGCGGCTTCGAGTTTCGCCAGATCCGCCGCCGAAAGCCCCGTCGTGCCGATCACATGAACCGCGCGGGTCTGCGCGGCAAGGGCGGCGAATTCCACCGTCGCTGCCGGCGCGGTGAAATCCAGCACCGCCTGCGCCTGCGCCATCACCTCCAGCGCATCGTCCGTCACCGTCACGCCCACCGCTGCGCCGCCCATCGCGGTGCCGACATCCTGCCCGATCCAGTCATGCCCGGAGCGCTCGACGGCACCGGCCAGCCGCGCCTTGTCCGACGCCAGCACCGTCCGCACCAGCATCCGCCCCATGCGGCCCGACGCGCCAGTCACCACGATCCCCGGCAAATCACTCATCACAGGCTCCTTTTCTTTCGGCCCGGTTTAGCCGGTCGCCCGGCCAGAGGCAAAGCCCTGTTGCAGCGAACGGGATTCGCCCCTATCTGGGCGGGCATGGCAAAGAACATCCATCATGACGCGCGCGGCCCGTCGCAACGCCAGTTGCGCGTCGGCGAACTGATCCGCAGGACCCTGTCGGACGTGCTGGCGCGCGGCGATATCCATGATCCCGACCTCAACCGCCTGTCGATCACCGTCGGCGAGGTGCGCACCTCGCCCGATCTGCGGATCGCCACCGCCTATGTGCTGCCGCTCGGCGGCGACAACCGGGACGAGGCACTGTCCGCCCTGCGCCGCAACCGGGGCGAGTTGCGCCGCGCGGTGTCGAAGGAACTGACGCTGAAATTCTCGCCCGAGATCAAGTTCGAGATCGACGAAACCTTCGACCGGCTCGACGACACCCGCCGCCTGTTCGAACAGGAAAACGTGCGCCGCGACCTGGACCGGACCGAGGACGACTGATGGCCCGCCGCAAGAAGGGGCGGGATATCTCGGGCTGGCTGGTCGTCGACAAGCCCGCCGGCATCAGCTCCGCCGCCGTCGTCAACAAGGTCAAATGGGCCTTCGAGGCCAACAAGGCCGGCCATGCCGGCACGCTCGACCCCGAGGCGACCGGCGTGCTGGCCGTGGCGCTCGGCGAGGCGACCAAGACCGTTCCTTATATCACCGACGCGACGAAGGCCTACCGCTTTACCATCCGGTTGGGGCAGGCCACCAATACCGACGACGCAGAGGGCGAGGTGACCGCCACCAGCGACCTGCGCCCCGACGACGCGGCGATCCAAGCGGCGCTTGCCGGCTTCACCGGAGAGATCACGCAGGTCCCGCCGCAGTTTTCCGCCGTGAAAGTCGACGGTCAGCGCGCCTACAAGCTGGCCCGCGACGGCGAGAACCTGGACCTTGCCGCACGCCCGCTTTGGGTCGAAAGCCTGACCCTGACCGGTCGCCCTGATGCCGACCATGCCGAACTGGAACTGGTCTGCGGCAAGGGCGGCTATGTCCGCTCGATCGCCCGCGATCTGGGCCAGGCGCTGGGCTGCCACGCCCATGTGACCAGCCTGCGCCGGATCTGGTCGGGGCCTTTCGACGCCAAGGATGGCATCGCGCTCGACACCCTGCAACGTCAGGCCAAGTCGCCGGACCTCGACGACTACCTGCTGCCGGTAGAGACCGGGCTTGCCGACCTGCCGGAACTGCGCTGCACCGCCGAGGCCGCCGCGCGGCTGCGCCACGGCAACCCGGCGATGGTGCTGACCTCGGACGCGGAGTACGGCGACGAGGCTTGGGCGTCGCATGACGGCAAGGCCATCGCGATCGGCATCTACCGCGCCGGCGAACTGCATCCCAGCCGAGTCTTCAATCACTAGCCTCCGGCCCTTGCGCAACCTGCCGCCGCTTGGCAAGAACACCGCATGATACTGCGCCACCACCAGAAGGCCGACGCGGCCAGCACCGCCGAGTATTCCGACTGCGAACGCTACCGCTACAGCCTGACCCGCGTCTGGGACGCGGCGGGCAAGCGGGTCGCCTTCGTGATGCTCAACCCCTCGACCGCGACCGAGCTGCAGAACGATCCCACCGTCGAACGCTGCGAACGCCGCGCCCGAGCGCTGGGTTACGGTGCGTTCCGCGTCACCAACATCTTCGCCTGGCGCGACACCGATCCCCGGACGATGCGCGCCGCGCCCGACCCGGTCGGACCGGGGAACGACCGCGCGATCCTGCAGGCGCTCGACTGGGCCGACCGGGTGGTCTGCGCCTGGGGCACCCATGGCGCACATCTTGACCGGGGGCCGCAGGTCGAAACGCTGCTGCGCGCCACCGGCGCACCGCTCTACGCACTTGGCCTGACCCAGGCGGGGCATCCGAAACATCCGCTCTATATCGGCTACGACCAGCAGCCGCAGCCATGGCCCTCTATGCGGGCGGCCGGACCTGCAGCATGACATCGTCGGGCGTCACGCCCGGCGCATCCAGGAGCGCGGCGAATAGCCTGTCGCCGATCCAGACCTCGCTGTCGGTGCCGTTTTCCGAAAGATCGACCCGAACCTGCGGATCCGTCAGCCCGTGCTCGGGATCCAGCGAAATCCGCAGGATATCCGATCCCGGCTCGAATCCTTCGATTTCGGCATGGCTTCCCGCCGCCAGATCGTCGTCATCCAGCCAGACCTCGCTTGCCAGTTCCACCTCGGGACCCTGCGACCGGTCCTGTTCCGCGCGCTCGGGCAGGGCAGGCGGCGCATCATCCTCGATGACGGGCGTCAGGGCCGGGCCATCGGGCGCCACGCGCGCGACATCGTCCTCGATCACCGGCTGCAGGATCTGATCCGGATCGGGCTGCGGCCCGCCCTGCGCAACGTCATCCTCGATCACCGGCGACAATGCCTCTTCCACATCACCGGGCGGATCCGACGGCGGCAGATCATCCTCGATCACCGGCAACAGCGCCTCTTCCGGCGTCGTATCATCCTCGATCACCGGAGGCAGGACATCCTCCGTAACGGCTTCGCCGGATGCCGCGTCATCCTCGACCACCGGCGGCAGCGGCGCCTCGGCCGCGAAGTCCAGCAGATCGACCACCTGTTCCGGATGCGCCGAACTTTCCGCCGGACCATCGCCCGCATCGTCGTCTTCGGTCAGAATATCCGGCAGAAACACCGCCGGAATCAGACCCAACAGCAGGATCGCATAGATCATACCCGCACCTTTCCCATTTCCCGCCAACGCTCATAGCACGGAACATCCCGCGAACATCGCGCAAACTACCGAGAAATTTCGATAAATCCGGCAGGCGGCCCGCCATCAGACCTGCGAGGGAAGGCTTTCACCGCCCGGCAGAATCCGGCAGAAGGGGCGCTATGAACAACGATGCAACCCCAGACCGCCGCGCCCGGATCGAATCCGAGCTGGAAACCCTGCGCAAGGAAATGCAGACGCTGAACAAGCACAAATACATCCGCGTCCACAATTCCTGGCGCAGGATGCTGATGTTCTATTTCGTCCGCGGGCTGGCGATGGGACTTGGCACCGCGGTCGGTGCGACGCTTCTCGTCTCGGTGCTGGTCTTCGTGCTGTCCTTCATCGACTTCGTACCGATCATCGGCGACTGGGCGGAACAGATCGCAGAGCAGATCCAGGACGCCGCCAACTGAATTCGGCTTTCCTTCCGTTCCGTTTTCCCCTATACGCCCGCATCCGCGCCGCTGATCCGGCCGGACAATCTCCACGGGCCCTGCTGGACGACATCCCGGCTTGCGCCATTAACCCTTTGATCTGAAAAGGAGACCCCGATGTCGATTACTGTTGATGAAAAGCAGCGACTGATGAAGGAATTCGCCACGAAAGAGGGCGATACCGGTTCCCCGGAAGTGCAGGTCGCGGTCCTGTCGTCGCGCATCGCGACGCTGACCGAGCATTTCAAGACCCACAAGAAAGACAACCATTCCCGCCGCGGCCTGCTGATGATGGTCGCCCAGCGCCGGAAACTGCTGGACTATGTGAAGGGCAAGGACGAAGCCCGCTACCAGTCCCTGATCGAGCGTCTCGGCCTGCGTCGCTGATCGGCGCCACCGAAGTCAGAACGACCGAAACGCGCCCCATTGCGGGCGCGTTTGCATGTCAGGGACCGGCCTGCGCCTAATCGACCCCCGCAGCCTTCGGCGGACCCGCGCTTCCGCGCACGATCAGGTCGACCTCGATGACCTCCGACTCGCACATCGCGGTCCCCGCGTCGATCATCCCAAGCAGAAGATCCGCGGCCCGGACCCCGATCGCCGTCCGCGGTTGCCGGATCGTCGTCAGCGCCGGGGTCAGATGCGCCACGACCTCGATATTGTCGAACCCGATGACCGAGACATCGCCGGGAATGCTGAACCCTGTATGCTGCAGGACACCCATGAACCCGATCGCCATCTCGTCCGACGAAAAGAACAGCGCCGAGGGCCGATCCTCCGCCGCAAGCCAGCGCTTCGCCGCCAGCGCCCCGGAATCCATGCTGAAATCGCCCTCGTAGATCCAGTCCTGCCGGACATTCAGCCCCAGCCCGCGCATCGCGGCGGCAAAGCCGTCCAGCCGCGCCTTGGCCAATACGTTGCCGCGCGGCCCGGTGACATGGCCGATGGCGCGATGCCCCAGCCCCGCCAGATGCTCGACCGCAAGCGCCGCGCCGCGCTCATTGTCGACCCGCACCGAGGGAATATCGGCCCCGGTCCATTCGCAGGCGGCAACAATCGGCGGCCGCCCGGGATGGTCGAACCGCGCCACCGAAAGCGTGCCGTCAAACAGGATAAGGCCATCCGCGACACCGCTTCGAAGGTAATGCGCCAGGCGTTCGTCGGGATCCGGGCCGGATTGCGTGTCGGCGATCAGCAGCCCGTATTGCGCCGGCGTCAGCACCGAGGACAGCCCCGCCATGATCTGCGAGAAGAACGGGTTGGCAAGGTTCGGCACCAGCGCGATGACGCTGCCGGTGCGCTGCCGGCGCAGGTTGCTGGCCAGGTGATTCACCCGGTATCCGGTCTCGCGCACGGCCTCCAGGACCGCGGTCTGGGTCGCCTCGGCCACCACCGTCGGGTTCGACAAGGTCCGGCTGACGGTGGCGGTCGAAACCCCCGCCGCCCGGGCAACATCCTGAATCGTCGCAGTTTTGCGGTCCATGTCCGGCCTTGTCCCGTTCGGTTCGAGGATGGCAAGGAATAAATCTGTTGTAAACGATTACACCTTCTGCAAACCTTCGTGCAAACGATTACATGGCCATGAGATTCGGCCTGGTGCAAATTGGCACAGGGGGGAGAGACCTGTGAAAACCATCAAGGGACCCGCGCTTTTCCTTGCGCAGTTCGCCGGCGACACGGCACCGTTCAACAGTTGGGACAGCATCGTCCGTTGGGCAGCCGATTGCGGCTATGCCGGGGTGCAGGTCCCCAGTTGGGACGCGCGGCTCTTCGACCTCGACAGCGCCGCGACGTCGCAGGATTACTGCGACACGTTCAAAGGCACCGCCGCCGAACACGGCATCACCGTGACCGAGCTTTCCACCCACCTTCAGGGCCAGCTCGTCGCCGTTCACCCCGCCTATGACGCCGCCTTCGACGGCTTCGCCGCCCCGTCCGTGCACGGCGATCCGAAGGCGCGGCAGCAATGGGCGGTCGACCAGGTGCGAAAGGCGCTGACCGCGTCGCGCAATCTCGGCCTTCCGGCCATGGCGACCTTTTCCGGCGCGCTGGCCTGGCCCTTCCTCTATCCCTGGCCGCAGCGCCCCGCCGGCCTCGTCGAGACCGCGTTCGACGAACTCGCCGCCCGCTGGCGCCCGATCCTCGACCATGCCGAAGAGATGGGCGTCGACCTGTGCTACGAGATCCATCCCGGCGAGGATCTGCACGACGGCGTCACCTTCGAGATGTTCCTCGACCGTGTCGGCGGTCATCCGCGCTGCAACATGCTCTACGATCCCAGCCATTACGTGCTGCAATGCCTCGACTATCTCGACAATCTCGACATCTATGCCGACCGCATCCGGATGTTCCACGTCAAGGACGCGGAATTCAATCCGACCGGGCGGCAGGGCGTCTACGGCGGCTACCAGCCCTGGATCGACCGCGCGGGCCGGTTCCGGTCGCTCGGCGATGGCCAGGTGGATTTCGGCGCGGTCTTCTCGAAATTCGCGGCGATGGATTTCGACGGCTGGGCAGTCGTCGAATGGGAATGCGCGTTGAAGCATCCCGAGGACGGGGCGCGTGAAGGCGCCGCCTTCGTGCGCGATCATATCATCCGCATCACCGAACGCGCCTTCGACGATTTCGCGGCCTCCGGCACCGATCAGGCGCTGAACCGCCGGATGCTGGGGATCGACCGATGACCGCCGACGCTCCGATCCGGCTTGGCATGGTGGGCGGCGGCATCGGCGCCTTCATCGGCCAGGTCCACCGCATCGCCAGCCGCATCGACGGCGACTACACGCTGGTCGCCGGCGCGCTGGCCTCGACCGCCGAGCGCGCCCGCGCATCGGGCGAGGCGCTGGGGCTGGCCGAAGACCGCATCTACACCGATTTCACGGACATGGCGAAGCGCGAGGCGCGGCTGAAACAGGGCATCGAGGCGGTCGCCATCGTCACACCGAACCACATGCACTACCCGGTCGCGCGGGAATTCCTGAAGCGCGGCATTCACGTGATCTGCGACAAGCCGCTGACCGCGACGCTGGCCGAGGCCAAGAAACTCGCCGCCGCCGCGGAACGGTCCGGCGCGATCTTCGCGCTGACCCACAACTATACCGGCTATCCGATGGTCCGTCAGGCCCGCGCGATGGTGGCTGCGGGCACGTTGGGGCGGCTGCGGGTCGTTCAGGTCGAATACCCGCAGGACTGGCTGGCCGAACCCGCCGATCCGGCGAACAAGCAGGCCGAATGGCGCACCGACCCGGCGAAAAGCGGCGCCGGCGGGTCCACCGGCGATATCGGCACCCATGCCTACAACCTCGCCCGCTTCGTCACCGACCTGCCGCTTCAGGCGCTGGCGGCGGATCTGCAGCGCTTCGTGGAAGGCCGCCGCGTCGATGACAATGCGCATGTCCTCTTGCGGTTCGAAGGCGGCGCGCGGGGTGTGCTCTGGTGCAGCCAGGTCGCGACCGGGCACGAGAACGGGCTGCGGCTGCGCGTCTACGGCGACAAGGGCGGTCTCGAATGGGCGCAGGAAAACCCCAATCACCTGTGGTTCACCCCGCTTGGCGAGCCGTCGCGGCGGCTCACGCGCGGCGGGCCTGAAACCGGTGCCGAGGCAGCGCGCGTCACCCGCATCCCGCCCGGCCATCCCGAAGGGTTTCTGGAAGCCTTCGCCAATATCTATTCCGAGGTTGCCCGCGCGATCCGGGCGCGCAAGGCCGGCAATGCGGCCGATCCCGAAGTGACCTTCCCCACCGTGCAGGACGGGCTGGAAGGCGTCGCCTTTGTCGATGCCTGCATCCGGTCCTCGGCGCGCGATGCTGCCTGGGTAAGTCTGAAATGACCGCACCGGTACTCGCCGCACGTCAGATCACGCGCCGCTTCGGTCCCATCGAAGTGCTTCACGGCGTCGATTTCGACCTCTGTGCCGGCGAGGTCCATGCCCTGATCGGCGAAAACGGCGCCGGCAAGTCGACGCTGATGAAGATCCTTGGCGGCTATCTCGCCCCGAGCGACGGCGAGTTGCTGCTCGACGGCAAACCGGTACGGTTCGACAGCCTCCGCGACGCCGAAGCCGCGGGGATCATCATGATCCACCAGGAATTCAACCTCGCCATGCAGCTGACGGTCGAGGAGAACCTGTTTCTCGGGCGCGAATTGCGCCGCGGACCGTTCCTCGACCACAAGGCGATGCAGGCCGAGGCGCGGCGGCTTCTCGAACGGCTTGATTGCACGGTCGATCCGCGCACCCGGATCGCCGACATCTCGGTCCCGAACCGGCAGATGGTGGAAATCGCCAAGGCGCTCGGCCGCAATGCCCTCGCGATCATCATGGACGAACCCACGGCGGTCCTGACCAACCGCGAGACCGATATCCTTCTGGAACAGATCGACCGGCTGCGCGCGGCCGGCACGGCGATCCTCTACACCTCGCACAAGCTCGAAGAGGTGTCGCGCGTCGCCGACCGGGTCACCGTGCTGCGCGACGGCAGCCATATCCTGACCGCCCCCGCCGCCGATCTCAGCCAGGATCGTATGGCCGAGGCGATGGTCGGGCGTGAACTCAGCGGCCTGTTTCCCGCCAAGGTGACGCCGCAGGACGAAACCGTGCTCGACGTGCGCGGCCTCTCCGCTCCGGGCCGTGTCCGGGATGCCAGCTTCACCCTGCGCAAGGGCGAGGTTCTGGGCTTCGCCGGTCTCGTCGGCGCCGGCCGGACCGAGCTGATGGAGGGGATCGTCGGTCTGCGCGACACGACCGGCAGCGTCCTTGTCAACGGCAAGCCGCTGAAACCCGGATCGGTCCTCGCGGCGCGCCAGGCGGGGCTCGTCTATCTGACCGAGGACCGGAAAGAGAAGGGACTGCTTCTCAACATGCGGCTCAGCGAGAACCTCACGCTCCTCGCGCTGGACAAGTTCACCAGGCTCCGGATCGACGCGCAGGCGGAAGACCGGGCGCTGACGCGCGCGATCGAGGATTTCGACATCCGCGTGAACGACCGCAGGATGAAGGCCGGCAGCCTGTCGGGCGGCAACCAGCAGAAGCTGTTGCTGGCCAAGACCATGCTGGCCGAACCCGGCATCGTCATCATCGACGAGCCGACGCGCGGCATCGACATCGGCACCAAGCAGCAGATCTACGACTTCATCGCCGGCCTCGCCGCCAAGGGCACCAGCGTCATCGTCGTGTCCTCGGAACTGCCCGAGGTGATCGGCCTCGCGACCCGGATCATCGTGATGTCCAGGGGCCGCATCGCCGGCGAGGTGGAGGGCGACAGCATGACCGAGGACGCCATCCTGCGGCTGGCAATGGGCCTGGACGAAGAAAGGGCGAAAAGCGCATGACCGACGCAACAGGCCAGGCCGTGGGCGCCACGCCCCGCCGCAGGATCAACTTCCACGTTCTCGGGCCGCTTCTGGCGCTGATCGCGCTCGTCGTGCTCGGCGCGCTGCTCAACTCCAACTTCCTCAGCTACGGCAACGTGACCAACGTGCTCGCGCGCTCGGCCTTCATCGGCATCATCGCCGTCGGCATGACCTTCGTCATCACCGCCGGCGGCATCGACCTGTCGGTCGGCTCGATGGCGGCCTTCGTCGCCGGCGTGATGATCCTCGCGATGAATTCGCTGATCCCGGCCATGGGGGTCGGCGTGCCGCTCATCCTGACCGGCATGGCGGTCGCGATCCTGACCGGCTTCGCGGCGGGCTGGGTGAACGGCGTCCTGATCGCCAAGGTGCGGATCGAGGCGTTCATCGTCACCCTCGGCTCGATGGGCATCTACCGCAGCCTCGTCACCTGGCTGGCCGACGGCGGCACGCTGTCGCTCGATTTCGACCTGCGCAGCCTCTACCGGCCGGTCTATTACGACGGCCTTCTGGGCGTCAGCTGGCCGATCATCGTCTTCGCGCTCGTCGCCATCCTGGGCGAGCAGACGATGCGCCACACCGCCTTCGGACGCCACTGCGCCGCGCTCGGCGCGAACGAGCAGGTCGCCCGTTATTCCGCCGTCAAGGTCGACCGCGCAAGGATCACCACCTACGTGCTGCTCGGCGCGCTGGTCGGCCTCGCCACGATCATGTACGTGCCGCGCCTCGGCTCGGCCTCCGGCTCCACCGGCGTGTTGTGGGAACTGGAAGCCATCGCCGCCGTCATCATCGGCGGCACCGTCCTGAAGGGCGGCTACGGCCGGGTCTGGGGCACGGTCGTCGGGGTGCTCATCCTCAGCCTCATCGACAACATCCTGAACCTCGCCTCGATCGTCAGCCCCTATCTCAACGGCGCGATCCAGGGCGTCATCGTCATCCTCGCTGTCGTTCTGCAGCGGGAAAACAAGGCCGCGGAGTAGCGGCGCAACATCAAGGGAGCGAGATCATGAAACGCAGACACTTTCTCACCGGCACGGCGCTGGCGGCGGCCCTTTCCGCCACCGCCCCGGCCATCGCGCAGGACGAGACCAAGACCATCGGCGTCGCCATCCCTTCGGCGACGCACGGCTTCATGGGCGGGCTGAACTTCCACGCGCAGGAATCCATCGCGCGGCTGGAAGAGACCTATCCCCAGCTTGACTTCGTGCTCGCCACGGCGGGCGACGCGGGCAAGATGGTCAACGATATCGAGGACATGGTCGCGACCCGCAACATCGACGCGCTGGTCGTGCTGCCCTTCGAAAGCGAACCGCTCACCTCGCCGGTCCAGGCGGTCAAGGAACAGGGCATCTGGGTCACCGTCGTCGATCGCGGCCTGTCGGTGCCGGGGATCGAGGATCTCTACGTCGCCGGCGACAATCCCGGTTTCGGCCGCACCGCCGGTGAATATTTCGCCCAGAACTTGGAATCCGGCCAGAAGATCGTGATCCTGCGCGGCATCCCGACGACGCTCGACAACGAGCGCGTCGATGCCTTCAACGCTGCCATCGAAGGCTCCGGGATCGAGGTCCTGGACATGCAGCACGGCAACTGGAACCGCGACGACGCGTTCAACGTGATGCAGGATTTCCTGTCGAAATATCCCCAGATCGACGCGGTCTGGGCGGCCGATGACGACATGGCGATCGGCGTCCTCGAAGCCATCGCGCAGGCCGGACGCGAGGAAGAGATGTGGGTCGTCGGCGGCGCCGGGATGAAGGAAATCATCAAGCGCATCATGGACGGCGATCCGCAGCTGCCGGTCAACGTGACCTATCCGCCGGCGCAGATCTCGACCGCGATCGAACTGACGGCGCTCGGCCTTGTCTCGAACACGCCGGTTTCCGGCCGGTTCATCATCGGCTCGCAGATCATCACGCCGGAAAATGCCGAGCAGTTCTACTTCCCCGACAGCCCGTTCTGACCCCGGCGCGGATGCGGCCCCGGCGGGCCGCATCCCGACGCCGATGGCTACTTGCGTCGGTAACCCGACCGATCATTCGAACCGCAAGGCGCCGGATGGCGGGTACGAGCCCTGTCTTGTCATTCGCCAAAGCATGGCCAATGTCCACGTGCCCAATAGATTCGAGCTACAAGGGAACCTTGTCAGGAACTTGGAGGCTCTCATGTGGGTCGGAACGGACGTACTCCACAAGTTTCTCAACCATTCCCTTCAATTGTAAAAGATCGACGCCTGCAACAACACGATATCCACGTGCAAATAACGCGTCGACTTCCGATTTGGTCGTCGCGAAGGGGCCGCCAAGCGGCATGTTGGCTCTCCTCGCCGCTCTTTCGATCGTTTCAATCGCTTCAAGAACTTTCGGATGCTGGAACTGACCAGAAACCCCGAGGGTCGTAGACAGGTCAAAGAGGGCAACAATGGCCATATCAACACCCTCTGTGGCGAAAATCGCGTCAATGTTTTTCACGGCTTCAGGTGTTTCAATCAGGAGCACACAAACCGTCTTGTCACCAAAATTCGGTAAATATTCTGGAACAGATGTGTTCCACCGGGAATGCGCCACAAACGCGCCCCAACCCCGTACACCGTCTGGCGGATAACGCATTGTCGCAACACAATGGGCGGCATCATCCGATGTCCGCACCAGCGGAAAGACGATGCCTTCTGCTCCAAGATCGAGAGCAAGTTTTACGTTGGCAGGGTTGTGATCAATGACCCTAACCAACGGAGCGCAGTCAGTGCCCTGAGTGGCTGCAATCATTGCGTGAAGCGTTTCGGGGTTAGTTGCGGCGTGCTCTTGATCGATGATCAAGCTATCTATGCCCGTCGAGGCGAGGGCCTGCGTCACCGTCGCGGAGGGTATGACACAAAGCTGCGAAGACAGTTTGTAGCTGGGGTCAGCGAGCTTTTCCTTGAGTTTCATTTCCGACCCTTTCCGTGTGTTACCGAGACTTGTTTAAGAGGATCGATATTACTTTCCTAACAAATCTTTTGTCGGGTGTGGAACCAGTTGTCCGAACTTCGCGAGGCGCGTCAGGGTTAGCGCAATTCACGAAGATGGACTGTGTTGCTGCGAATGTGGAGCTTCCCGAAGCGGCCCTTGGTGCAGTCGCGCCAAACTGGCGCTTCGTCCCGCACTGCGGACCCTGCCCCCACCACGCTCCGAGCGATAACCCGCCCGCACGGTTGCGTCGGCGTTGCGCTGCGGTAATCTGTCCCCAAAGACGAACCAGCAGGCAGGTCGCACCATGAGCATCACAAGACGTCACTTCGGCTTCGGCATCGCCGCCCTGGGCCTTGCGGCCTGCAGCCCCGCGGCACCACTGGTCGGGCGGGGGCCCGGAGCCGCCACGGCGCTGTCGCCGGACCTGCGGCCGGTGCCGAATGCCGATTACGACGCCTGGGTGTCGCGGTTCCGGTCCCGCGCCGCCGGTCAGGGCATTTCCGGGGCGACGCTTGCGGCGGCGTTCCGCGATGCGGGCTATCTGCCCGGCGTCGTCAGCCGCGATCGCAACCAGACCGAGTTCACCCGCAGCCTCGAGGACTATCTCTCCATCGCCGCCTCGGACGAGCGCATCGCCAAGGGCCGCGCCGCCCTGGCGCGCCACGGTGGCACGCTGCGGGCGATCGAGGCGCGATACGGCGTCGACGCCCGGATCGTTACCGCGATCTGGGGGCTGGAAAGCTTTTACGGCGAACGGCGGGGCAATGTGCCGGTGATCTCGGCCACCTCGACGCTGGCCTATGACGGGCGGCGCGGCGCGTTCTTCGAGAAACAGCTGATCGCGGCGCTGAAGATCCTTGAGAACGGCGATATTCCGGCGCAGCGTATGACCGGAAGCTGGGCCGGGGCGATGGGCCATACCCAGTTCATCCCGACCTCCTATCTTGCCTATGCCGTCGATTTCACCGGCGACGGCCGCCGCGACATCTGGTCCGACGATCCCAGCGACGCGCTGGCCTCGACCGCCGCCTACCTGGCGCGCAACGGCTGGACCCGGGGCGTGCGCTGGGGCGGCGAGGCGGGCGCGGGTGCGCCCGCGGGGTCCATCCTCCAGCCGCAGCCCGGCGGCCCGCGCTTTGCCGTGACGTCGAATTTCCGGGTCATCAAGAGCTACAACAACTCGGATTCCTACGCGATCGGCGTCGGCCATCTGGCGGACCGGATCGGCGGTGCGGGTCCGTTGCGCGCCAGCTTCCCGCCGGATGCCAGCGGGCTGACCAAGGCCGATCGCATCGCGCTGCAACAGCGCCTGACCGCCAGGGGCTTCGATACCGGCGGCACCGACGGCGTGATCGGCCCGAACACCCGCAGCGCGATCAGCGCCTTTCAGGCCAGCCGCGGCCTGGCCGCGACCGGCGAACCCTCGCTGGACCTGCTGCGGGCGCTGGGTTAGGCAGGGATGTCGCCGCGCGCTTCGCGCCCGGCGACCGGCAAGGGGGCGCTGCCCCCTTGGACCCCCGGGATATTTCCGAACGGACGATGGGCCGGCCGGGTGCCGGCGGGCGGCGTTTCGCGCAGGCGGCGGGCGGCTACATCTTGTGTCAGAATCTCTGCCCGAACCCTAAATCGGGTTAAGAAAAGGTAAATCGTCGGAGGTCTATTCGTTTGATTCCAAACACTTGACTGTTTGTCCACATGTGGACACCGGCCCTGCCCGCCCGAATCGGTTGCCCCTATCGCTGCTTTTCATTCTTGGAAATCCCGTATATAGGCGCGCAATCTGAGACGTGACGCTAGGACCCCGGCGGACGCTAGAGGATTGGGGTCGGCGGCAATGGGGCCGCCATTCAAACGGAAGACCCGGGAACGCCCGGGAGTGCTTCCAGATAGGAAACGATAGATGTTCAACGTGACGAAGAAGGAAATCCAGTGGGGCGATGAGACGCTTTCCCTGGAAACGGGCAAGGTTGCCCGTCAGGCCGATGGTTCGGTCATTGCGACGCTGGGGGAAACCAGCGTCATGGCGAACGTGACCTTCGCCAAGGAACAGAAGCCGGGGCAGGATTTCTTCCCGCTGACGGTTCATTACAACGAGAAATACTATGCCGCCGGCAAGATCCCGGGCGGCTTCTTCAAGCGCGAGGCGCGGCCGACCGAGAAAGAGACACTGACCAGCCGTCTCATCGACCGTCCGATCCGCCCGCTCTTCGTGCCGGGCTTCAAGAACGAGGTCCTGGTGATCTGCACCGTGCTCAGCCACGACCTGGTCAACGATCCCGACGTCGTCGCGATGATCGCGGCCTCGGCCGCGCTGACCCTGTCGGGCGCACCTTTCATGGGCCCGATCGCGGCGGCCCGCGTCGGTTTCGTCGACGGCGAGTATGTCTTGAACCCCTCGGTGGACGACATGCACGACCTGCGCAACAAGCCCGAGCAGCGGCTCGACCTGGTTGTCGCGGGTACCAAGGACGCCGTGATGATGGTCGAATCCGAAGCCTACGAGCTGTCGGAAGCCGAGATGCTCGGCGCGGTGAAGTTCGGCCACGAAGCGATGCAGCCGGTGATCGACCTGATCATCAGTCTTGCCGAAGCTGCGGCGAACGAGCCGTTCGAGTTCGAGCCCGTCGATCATTCCGACCTGTACGAGGCGGTGAAGAAAGCGGGCGAAAAGCAGATGCGCGGCGCTTTCTCGATCACCGACAAACAGGACCGGGTCGCCGCCATTTCCGCCGCTCGCGATACCGTGCGGGAATCGCTGACCGAAGAGCAGTTGGCCGACGAGAATTTGGGGTCCGCGTTCAAGAAGCTGGAAAGCTCGATCCTGCGCGGCGACGTGGTAAAGAACAGCAAGCGTATCGATGGCCGCGACACCAAGACGGTGCGACCGATCGAATGCGAAGTTGGCTTGCTGCCGCGCACGCATGGCTCGGCCCTGTTCACGCGCGGCGAGACGCAAGGTCTGGTCGTGACCACGCTTGGCACCGGCGATGATGAGCAGATGATCGACGCGCTGCATGGCACGTACCGCAGCAACTTCATGCTGCATTACAACTTCCCGCCCTATTCGGTCGGCGAGGTTGGTCGCTTCGGCTTTACCGGGCGCCGCGAGATCGGCCACGGCAAGCTGGCCTGGCGTGCGTTGCAGGCGGTTCTGCCGGCGGCGACGGATTTCCCCTACACAATCCGCGTCGTCAGCGAGATCACCGAGTCGAACGGCTCGTCCTCGATGGCGTCGGTCTGCGGCGGCTCGCTGTCGATGATGGATGCGGGTGTTCCGTTGAAATCGGCGGTGGCCGGTGTCGCGATGGGTCTGATCCTTGAGGATAGCGGCGACTACGCAGTGCTGACCGACATCCTGGGCGATGAGGATCACCTCGGCGACATGGACTTCAAGGTCGCGGGCACCGAGAACGGCATCACCAGCCTGCAGATGGATATCAAGGTCGCGGGCATCACGCCCGAGATCATGCAGACCGCGCTGGAGCAGGCCAAGGATGGGCGGATGCACATCCTCGGCGAGATGTCGAAGGCGCTGACTGGCGCGGGTGATTTCTCGGTCCATGCGCCGCGCATCGAGACGATGCAGATCCCGACCGACAAGATCCGCGAAGTGATCGGCTCGGGCGGCAAAGTGATCCGCGAGATCGTCGAGGTTTCGGGCGCCAAGGTCGACATCAACGACGACGGTGTGATCAAGATCGCGTCGCCGAATGGCGAGGCGATCCAGAAGGCCTATGACATGATCCACTCGATCGTGGCGGAGCCGGAGGAAGGCCAGGTCTACAAGGGCACGGTCGTGAAGATCGTCGATTTCGGCGCCTTCGTGAACTTCTTCGGCAAGCGCGACGGGCTGGTCCATGTCAGCCAGATCGAGAACCGCCGCCTGAACCATCCTTCGGACGCGTTGAAGGAGGGCCAGGAAGTCTGGGTCAAGCTTCTGGGCTTTGACGACCGTGGCAAGGTGCGCCTTGCGATGAAGATGGTCGACCAGGAGACCGGCAAAGAAGTCTCGAAAGAAGAGGCCGACGCCGAATAACGGCTGCTTTCTGCAAGATCGTGGGCCCCGACGGAAACGTCGGGGCCCATTCAATTCCACGCCCTCGTAGCTTGGAGTCCTTTTTTGCTGGCCAGATCCGTGTATCGGCGGCTAGCCTAGGGGTTCAACGCCAAGAACCGCTCTGGGGGGCAAAAATGAAAACGATCATACTGGCTGCGGCGATGTCTTTGACCATCGCCGTTCCGAGCGGCGCCAGCACGCTGACGGCCACCTATTCTGCCTACTACGCTTTCGGAGACAGCCTGTCGGATGACGGCAAGCTGCAGGGTATCATACCGTTTTCGCCGATCAGCGACGGCGGCAGATTCAGCAATGGTCCGGTCTGGGCGGAAGAGATCGCAGACGTCTTCACCGATGCGGGACGGCAATCGCTGAACTTTGCGCTGGGAGGCGCAACGGCGACCGGCGAAGATCACGCGGGGCCAGCGCGGCTTGCGACGCTAAGTGGGCAAATCGGCCAGTTCGCGGATATCCAGAGCCTTGGCGGCCTGGTCAGCGGCGATAACCCTTTGGTTTCAGTCTGGATGGGCGCGAACGATCTGTTCGCCATCCTTGATCCGGTGGTGAGCCCGGCGTTCGACGCAACCGGAGCGGCGCGCGCCGTCGAGGCGAACATACGGGCCATCGCCGCACTTGGCGCACAGTTCGACGATTTCCTCGTGGTGAACTTGCCGGACCTCGGTCAGTCGCCTGCCTACAGCACTCTGCTGGGCGATCCGGATGGCACTGGACCCGCCGCGATGGCAGCCTCTGCCCTGACGGCGCAGTTCAACGCGCAGCTTGCGCTGAGCGTCGATAGTCTGCGCAACGACGGCTTCACGGTGCATACGCTGGATGTCGCCACCTTGTTCGAACAGGTCCTGACAGGACCGCTGGACGGCGACCTCGCCGCTTTCCAAGGAATGGACCTGCGGCGTCCCTGTACGATCAGCCTGACCGACCCCAGTGGGCCGACCTGCGACACGCCTGACAGCTTCTTCTTCGCTGATGCCGTCCATCCCAACCGCATCGTGCATGATGTGATTGCAGGGCGGGCGGTCGAGGCGCTGGCTCCAATTCCGCTGCCTGCAGCCGGGCCGCTTCTTTTGGGCGGTCTGTTGGCGCTTGGCTTCGCGACGCGCCGGCGGGCTGCCTGATTTCGCCGCGGCAAAGCAAACGGGCTCCGCCTTGCGCGGAGCCCGTTCTTTCAGCCGAAGACAGCCAATCTAGGCGGGCTGCTTCGTCGTCCTGAGATACGGCAGTTTCTTGTCAAAAGAGCCGAAACGCTTGGTGGCGTCCTCGTCGGACACGGCGGCGGTGACGATCACGTCGTCGCCCTGCTTCCAGCCTGCGGGCGTCGCGACCTGGTGCTTGGCGGTCAGTTGGATCGAGTCGAGCGCGCGCAGGATCTCGTCGAAGTTGCGGCCCGTCGTCATCGGATAGGTCAGCGACAGTTTCACCTTCTTGTCAGGGCCGACGATGAAGACGGTGCGGACAGTCTGGTTGTCGGCGGGTGTGCGGCCCTCGACCTTGGTTTCGGCGGCGGGCATCATGTCATAGAGTTTCGCCACCTTCATTTCCGGATCGCCGATCATCGGATAGCTCACCTCGTGCCCGGTATAGGACTTGATATCCGACTTCCACTTGTTGTGGTCCTCGACCGGATCGACCGAGATGCCGATGATCTTGGCATTCCGCTTTTCGAATTCTTTCGCCATCCCGGCCATCATGCCCAGTTCAGTCGTGCAGACCGGCGTGAAATCCTTGGGATGCGAGAACAGGATCGCCCAGCCGTCGCCGATCCAGTCGTGGAAATCGATCTTTCCCTCGGTCGTGTCGGCGGTGAAATTCGGAGCCTCGTCATTGATGCGCAAAGCCATCGGAACGTCCTTTCGGTTACAGTTTGGTCTTAAGGTCCAGATATGAACGGGGTCGACGCGATAAAACCCACCTGCGTCGGCTGAGCATGAAAATGCCAGAAAATCGGCGAATCTTCCAGAGACTTGCCCCGAACCCGCGCTAGAACGGCCGTTGCGCGCGGAAATTCATTCCCTCACCGCCTTCGGGATGTCGCAGGCGCAGCGACTCGGCGTGAAGCATCAGACGGGGAAAGTCGCGCGCCGGCCCAGTGGCATAAAACGGGTCGCCGAGGATCGGGTGGCCGATCTCTCGCATGTGCAGGCGCAGCTGGTGGCTTCGCCCGGTCTGGGGATAGAGGCGGATGCGCGTTGTTTCGTCCTCGTGGCGGACCACCCGCCAGTCGGTGATCGCCTGTCGGCCCTGTTCGTGGTCGATTTTCTGAAGCGGCCGGTTGGGCCAATCGACGGTAATCGGCAGATCGACGCGCCCGGTTTTCTCGGCCACTCGCCCCCAGACCCGCGCGTAATAGACCTTTTTCGTGTGCCGCCGTTCGAATTGCAGTCCGAGGTGGCGCTGCGCCATCGACGACAACGCAAAGACCATCACGCCCGACGTGTCACGATCGAGCCGATGCACCAGCAGCGCCTCGGGAAATGCAGATTGCGCACGGGAAAGCAGGCAGTCGGCCAGATCGGCGCCCTTGCCGGGGACCGAGAGCAGCCCGGCGGGCTTGTCCAGCACCAGCAGGTGATGGTCGGTGTGAAGAATGCGCAAGGGCTCCTGCGGCGGGTCGTAATTGTCCATGGGGCGGGGTAGCACGGCGCAACCGCCGCTCCAATGGGCGGCGTCAGGGCGCGACGGTGCCGGGCATACCTGCAAGGCCGAGAGCAACGCCGTAGCCGATGAAGCAGAGCGCCATGATACGGCGAAACCAGAGGTTCATCACCGCGCCGTAGGCGAGCCGCCCCAGCCAGGTGCCAAGCGCGGTGTAACCGGCATAGCTGAACGCGGTCAGTGTCAGCGCGGTTGGGACGATGGCGGCCATCTGCGACCAGATCGGCACATTGGGCTGAACGAAGAGACTGAAGGCGGCCAGATAGCCCGCGACGCTCTTGACGTTGATGGTGGCGATCGCAAAAGCCTTGCCGTAGATCGCGCCGCCATGCGCCGCGGTGGGGACCGGGCGGGTGGCCACCATCCAGCCGCGCAGGCCAAGCAGGACGAGGAAGGCTGCGCCGATCAGTCGGGCCGCGAGGAAGGCCGTCGGCGAGGCCGCGATAAGCGCGGTGACGCCGAGCGCGGAAAGGAACAGGAACAGTGCCGCCTGCGTCAGGATCGCCAGCACCCCCCAAAGCGCGCGGCGATAGCCGTAGGTCATCCCGTTGACGATGCAGTTCACCGCGTTCGGTCCGGGCGAGACGACGAAGACGGCCCAGAATGTGGCGAAGACCGCCCAGCCCTCCAGGCTCATCGCGCGAAGACCGCATCGAGGATCGATGCCAGTTCGCGGGTGTCTTCTTCGCTGAACGCGTTGGCGCGATCGCTGTCGATATCGAAGACGGCGATAATCTCACCGGCCCGGTCGCGGACCGGCAGCACCAGTTCCGAGCGTGTGGAACTGGCGCAGGCGATGTGGCCGGGGAAGGCCTCGACATCCGGGACGAGTTGCGCCTCGCCGGTCCGCGCCGCGGCACCGCAGACGCCGCGCGAGAACGGGATGACAAGGCAGCCGTGACCGCCCTGATAGGGGCCGATCTTCAGAAGCTCCGGCTCGGTCACCCGATAGAAGCCGGTCCAGTCGAAGCGCTCATCGGAATGATGCACCTCGCAGGCGATCGTCGCCATCAGCGCAACGGTGTCGGTCTCGCCTTCGGTCAGGGCGGCGATGCGAGCGGCAAGTTCGGAGTAGTTCATCACACCAGTTCGATCGCGATCGCCGTTCCCTCGCCGCCGCCGATGCAGATCGCCGCCAGCCCGCGCTTCAACCCGCGCGTTTCCAGCGCGTTCAGAAGCGTGACCATGATCCGGGCGCCCGACGCGCCGATCGGATGACCCAGCGCGCAGGCGCCGCCATTGACGTTCACCTTGTCCCGAGACAGGCCCATTTCCTGCATGAAGGCCATTGGCACCACGGCGAAGGCCTCGTTCACCTCCCAGAGATCCACATCCTCCGTGCTCCAACCAATCTTCTTCATCAGCTTCTGCGCTGCCGGGACCGGCGCGGTCGTGAATAGGCCGGGGGCCTGGGCATGGCTGGCATGGCCGAGGATGCGGGCGCGGGCACCCTTCGGGTTCGAGGCCAGCAACAGCGCCGCAGCCCCGTCCGAGATCGAGGAGGAATTGGCCGGCGTCACCGTGCCATCTTTCCGGAACGCGGGTTTCAGGTGCGGGATCTTCTCGGGGCGGGCCTTGCCGGGCTGTTCATCCTCCGCGATGCTGGACTCGACTCCCCTGCCACTGACGGTAACCGGCGCAATTTCGCGCGCGAAAGCACCCGATTTCTGCGCTGCCAGCGCGTTTTCCAAGGACGCCAGCGCGTAGGCGTCCTGCGCCTCTCGCGTGAACTGATAGGTTTCGGCGCAATCCTCGGCGAAGGTGCCCATCAGGCGGCCCTTGTCGTAAGCGTCTTCCAGCCCGTCGAGGAACATGCTGTCCATGACCTGTCCATGACCGATCCGCGCGCCGCCACGCATCTTCGGCAGAATATACGGGGCGTTGGTCATGCTTTCCATACCGCCCGCGGCGACCACGTCGGCGGCGCCAAGCGCGATCTGGTCGAAGCCCATCATCGCGGCCTTCATCCCCGAACCGCACATCTTGTTCACAGTGGTCGCGGGCACATCCTCGCCCAGACCGGCGGCAAAGCCGGCCTGCCGTGCCGGGGCCTGGCCCTGACCCGCCGGCAGAACACAGCCCATCACCAGCTCCTGGACCTCAGCGGGCTCGGCGCCGGCGTCTTTCAAAGCGGCACGAATCGCTGCGCCACCCAGAACAGGCGCCTCCGTACCAGCGAAGACGCCTTGGAAGCCGCCCATCGGCGTACGGGCGGCACCTGCTATGAACACGTCCTTCATGGCGACAACTCCTTCAAAAACGAACTTTTCGCCCAACCGAATGGTAACCTTTGCATCCTAGCCTAAGAGGGTCTTTCCACCGGGGACCAGAATGCAGCTTACAGCCAAACACCATCCCGATGCCACAATCATCACCGTGAAAGAACCCCGCATCGACGCGGCGGCCGCGATTGCCTTCAAGGATCGCATGCGCGACCTGACGGGGGACGCCGCGGCACGTGTGGTGCTCGATCTGAAACAGGTCGATTTCATCGACAGCAGCGGACTGGGCGCGATCGTCGCCGTGATGAAACTTCTTGCTCCGGATCGACAACTTGAACTTGCCGCCTTCTCGCCGACGGTAGCCAAGGTCTTCCGCTTGACGCGGATGGATTCGGTCTTCGTGATCCATGACTGCGCCGGCACAGCGGTCGGACGGCCACGGCTGGCCGGTTGACAGGGATGAGGGCCGGGTCGTCCGCCAAGGGCAATCGTAGGGCCGCCCGGCCGGCGCGATTGAACCTGAGCAGCACCTCGTCGGACGTGCGCCGCGCCTTGCGACGGCTTCGAAGAAGTCTGGAAAAGCTGAACTTGTCCAACGACGATCTGAATCGGGTCGAGATCCTGCTGGCGGAGATTCTGAACAATGTTGTGGAACATGCCTGTGCAGGCCAGCCAAGGTCCCGCATCAACATCGAGTATTTCGAGGACGGCCCTCATCTGAGGTTCACCGTGACCGACAAGGGCCGCACGATGCCGGACGAAAACTTGCCCCAGCGGCCGCTTGAACCACCCTCTGCCACAGCAGCGCCCGAAGGAGGGTTCGGCTGGTTCCTGATCAGCGAACTGGCCGAGGGGCTTGATTACCGGCGCGAGGCGGACTGCAACGTACTTTCGCTGTCGATCCGGCGCAGCGGTGACTTCCGAGGGGACTGAGCCACACCGGCAGGCGCTGCCGCCAAAACGCCCCAATCGGTCCTTACGTGCGACAGAATGTAAACCGACAACAAAGCTGTAGCTGCTTATAGCTTCCCTCGGCGTCGCGCTTAACAGCCCCCACCCAATGCGCGGCGCCGAGGCTCGTAGCTACGATCAGTGCCTGCTCGCTGTCGGCCCCATCGGGTTCGGCCATATGCAGCGCTTGAATTTCTGCTCTATTGACCACCGCTACTTGTCGTGCCGCCCGAGTTGCGATGGCGATAAGACCTGGTCAATATCGCTTCGTGACGTTTTAGTTCTAGTGCGACGGCCCGGCAGCGTCGCTGCCCATGCAGGAAAGCACGATGACAATCACTCCGGTAAAGACCCTGGTGGCCAGAGCAAAGGCCGAGATTGAGACACTGTCGATAGAGGAGGTCCGCCAAGGCGTCGACAATGGAGGGATGTTGCTGGTGGATATTCGCGACATCCGCGAACTGGATCGCGACGGCCGAATACAGGGTGCCTTCCACGCGCCGCGCGGCATGCTGGAATTCTGGATCGACCCGGAAAGCCCGTATCACAAACCCGCCTTGGCCACAGGCAAGACGCTGGTCTTGTTCTGCGCCAGCGCCTGGCGCTCGGCGCTTTCGGCCAAGGCCCTGAAGGACATGGGCGTTGCGAAGGTGGCGGAATTGGATGGCGGATTCACCAACTGGCGCGACAGCGGAGAGCCGGTGGATCGCTAGTTCAGCTGGAAATGCAACGGGTAATGGCCATCCTCGAAATCCCCGAACATCTCGGGCAGGTCGGGATGGTCGACAGGCTCACCAGAATAGTCGGGAACGAGGTTCTGTTCCGACACATAGGCCACGTAATAGCTTTGGTCGTTCTCCGCCAGAAGGTGATAGAACGGCTGGTCCTTGATCGGACGGCTGTCTTCGGGGATCGCAGCGTACCATTCATCGGTGTTCGAGAACATGGCATCCACGTCAAAAACCACCCCTCGAAAGGGGTGCTTGCGGTGGCGCACGACCTGGCCGAGATGATATTTCGCGCGCGTCTTCAACATCGCATTGTCACCCTTACCCCTTGGTATTAGACCCGCGATCGGGGTTATGTCCATGCAACAAACCAAAATTTCTGGAAACAAACTGTGAACCTCGCTGTTACGGTGCTGGAAATCGTCGCGCCGGTCTTTCTTCTGGCGGCGATCGGCTATTTCTGGGTCAAGCTGGGGCACGAATACCGAGTGCGCTTCGTAACCCAGCTTGCAATGACATTGTCAGTGCCGTGCCTGGTCTTCACCGCGCTGATGAAAGCCGACATCAATCCGCAGACCTTGTCCGCCGTCTCGCTTGCATCCGTTGTCGCTTACGCTCTGGTCACGATCGCCGCCTTTCTTCTGGTTCGGATCGCGGGCCTCGACCAACGGACCTATCTGGCGCCGCTGATCTTCGGCAATACCGGCAATCTCGGCCTGCCTCTGGCGCTTTTTGCCTTTGGAGACGAGGGGTTGGGTTATGCGGTGGTGATCTTCGCCATCATGGGAATCTATTCCTTCACCTTCGGGGTGTGGCTGGTTTCGGGCGGCGGATCGCTCTTGAGGGTCATAAAGGAGCCGCTGGTGGCCGCGACGCTGCTGGGTGCGCTCTTCCTGTGGCAGGGGTGGGAGACTCCACTGTTTCTGACCAATGCGCTGACCCTGATCGGCCAGATGGCGATTCCGCTTATGCTGATCACGCTTGGAGTGGCGCTGGCGCGGCTGACGCCGGGGCGACTGGGCCTGCCTATCCTGCTGTCGGCGATTAAGGTCGCCTTTTGCGCCGCAATCGCTTGGGCCGTGGGGCTTTGGTTCGGTCTTGCACCGATGCCCTTCGGGGTTCTGGTGCTACAGATTTCGACGCCGGTCGCGGTCACAAGCTATCTTCTGGCGGAAAAATACGGTGCGGACGCCGATTCGGTTGCCGGCGTCGTCGTGATCTCGACACTGATCTCGGTCGTCACCCTGCCGGTGATTCTGGCTTTTGTGATCTGACGGGTTAAGATTTTCCGTTCACCCCGCGGTCCGATTCAGCTATGTTCGGCACAATAATAAGCGAGGGGCAGATGAGCAGACTTCTTCGCGCGACGACCTTGTTGATTCTGGTGGCCGCCTGCGGCAGCGGAAACTACTCCGCGCCGAGGAACCTTCACGACGCCTGCAGCATCGTCGATCAGCGCCCGAAATACCTGAAGGCAATGAAGCGGTCCGAACGCAAATATGGCGTGCCGGTCGCCGTTCAGATGGCCACGATCTACCAAGAGAGCAAATTCATCGGCAACGCCCGGACGCCGCATCAATTCGCGCTTGGCATCATTCCGATGGGGCGGCAATCGTCGGCCTATGGCTATAGCCAGGCGCTGGACGGCACCTGGGACGAGTATCGTTCCTCGACCCGCAACCGGCGGGCAAAGCGCGACGATATCGACGATGCGACGGATTTCATGGGCTGGTACATGGCCGAAACATCCAGGTCATTGGGCATTCCCCTGACCGACGCGCAGAATCAGTATCTCGCTTATCACGAAGGCCGCACCGGCTATGCGCGTGGCAGTTACAGGTCAAAATCCTGGCTGATGCGGATCGCGGGCGAGGTCGGACAGCGCTCGCTGGATTACCATGCGCAACTGATTTCCTGCGGCAAGGCGTGATCAGTAGCCACGTCCGCGCAAGTGAGCCTCGATGTCGAACATGCGCGGACTCATGCTGGTGCCAGTAGCGAGTTCGCCCAGCACGACGGTAGTCTGCTGACCCGAGGCGTCGGTGACGACCCATTGCCGCAACTCGACCGGGTTTGCCGTGAATACCAGCTGGATGTTGCCGTATTCGGGATGATCGGGGTCCTGCGCGGTCACCGTCGTGCTGGGTCCGTCCGAGGTATGGGCGACAACCATCCGCGCCTGACCGAGGTTGACCGTGGGCTTCAGGATGATCCCCAAGGGCGTGCTGGCCAGCGGAAAGCGTTCGGCCGTCGTGTTGGATTTGGCATCGAAGACCGCGACCTCACCAGCCCCTGCAATGACAAGGTTTTTGTCGGGCGGGTTGTAGTCGAACCTTATCCGCCCCGGGCGATTGATGAAGATGCGCCCCGTCGAAATCGTTCCGTCCCCGTTGATCTGCGTGAATTCCGCCTCGGCGGTCTTCATGCTGTTCAGATAGGCCGAAATCTCGTTCAGCGACAGTTTTGCTGCACTCGCCGGAAGAACCATGACGAGGAGCAGCAGCGGGGCTAGGATCAGGCGCAAATATCTCATGCGATCTGTCTAGCAACTGTTCGGCCCCGCTGCACCTGTCATTTGCTCACAAGGCGGCGAGTCGCGCGTTACTGTTCCGGCACCAGGATCTCGCGCTTTCCGACATGGTTTGCCGAACTGACGAGGCCGCTATCTTCCATCTGCTCTACCAGGCGCGCGGCCTTGTTATAGCCGATCGCCAGCTTTCGCTGGATGTAGGAGGTCGAGCATTTGCGATCCTTGACGACGATCTGAACCGCCTGGTCGTAAAGCGCATCGTCGCCATCGGTGTTGCCGCCAAGGCCAAGAACCAGATCGATATCACTTTCCTTGTCTTCGTCTGGCCCTTCGGTGACGCCGTTCATGTAGGATGGCGGACCGAAACTCTTCAGGAAGTTGACGATCTCTTCCACTTCCTCATCACTTACGAACGGGCCGTGGACCCGGGTGATACGCGCGCCGCCCGCCATAAACAGCATGTCGCCCATGCCCAGAAGCTGCTCTGCCCCCTGCTCACCCAGAATGGTGCGACTGTCGATCTTCGAGGTGACCTGGAAGCTGATCCGGGTCGGAAAGTTGGCCTTGATCGTGCCGGTGATGACATCGACCGAGGGGCGCTGCGTGGCCATGATCAGGTGGATTCCGCTTGCCCGCGCCATCTGCGCAAGGCGCTGGATGCACGCCTCAATCTCCTTGCCCGCGACCATCATCAGATCGGCCATCTCGTCGACGATGACAACGATGTAGGGGATGGTTTCGGGCTGGAACTGTTCGGTCTCGAATACCGGTTCGCCGGTTTCGTCGTCAAAGCCGGTCTGCACCGTGCGCTTGAACATCTCGTTCTTGGCAAGGGCATCGCGCACGCGGCCGTTGAAGCCTTCAATGTTGCGCACGCCCATCTTGGACATCTTGCGGTAGCGGTCCTCCATCTCTCCCACGACCCATTTCAGGGCGACGACCGCCTTTTTCGGATCGGTAACGACGGGGGACAGCAGGTGCGGGATGCCGTCATAGACCGACAGTTCCAGCATCTTCGGGTCGATCATGATCAGGCGGCATTCATCCGGCGTCAGCTTGTAAAGGAGCGACAGGATCATCGTGTTG
Organism: uncultured Alphaproteobacteria bacterium; assembly: GCA_942492375.1. Classification (GTDB taxonomy): domain Bacteria; phylum Pseudomonadota; class Alphaproteobacteria; order Rhodobacterales; family Rhodobacteraceae; genus JAHEAO01. The sequence continues at coordinate 425,832 of CALOEL010000014.1, read as the reverse complement.
ATGGCGACGGACTTGCCAGAGCCGGTGGTGCCCGCGATCAGAAGGTGCGGCATCTTGGCAAGGTTCGCCACGATCGGATCGCCGCCGATATCCTTGCCCAGGGCCAAGGGCAGGCGCATGTTTGTATCGCCGAAATCACGCGCGCCAAGGATCTCGCGCAGCACGACCTTTTCGCGGTGTGCGTTCGGAAGTTCGATCCCGATCACCGAGCGGCCCGGCACGGTCGAGACACGCGCAGACAACGCCGACATCGACCGTGCGATGTCGTCGGCAAGGCCGATCACGCGGCTGGCTTTCAGCCCCGGCGCGGGTTCGAGTTCGTACATCGTCACGACAGGGCCCGGACGGACGCTGACGATCTCGCCCTTCACGCCGTAGTCATCCAGCACGGATTCGAGCATCCGCGCATTCTCTTCCAGCGCCTCGTCCGACAGGTGGTGCCGCTTGACGGTTTCGGGGTTGCTCAGAAGGTTGAGCGGCGGGGTTTCGTACTCGTTCTGGGTCTCCTCGAACTTCAGCGCGGGCTGCGCCTCTGCCTGGGCTTGCCGAGAGGGTTGGATGGGCCTGCGCGCCGCATGCTCCACGACTTTCTTGGGATCGGGGATCGGCACTTCCTGCGGCATGTAGTCGTAATCGTCCGGCCCGTCGTCAAGGAAGGGATCCGCGAAACTGTCATCCGGAGCCTGCGCGTCGGCGGGCGTGGTCCGCGCGGCGCCGGGCACGGTGGGGTCCGACAGAAGCATCGTAGATGTGGCGCGACCGGCGACAGGGGGTTCGCTGCGGCTCGCGGCCGGGCGCACCGGCACCTTACCCGCGCGGTTGCGCAGCGCGTCGGCGATCTTGGCCTTTATCCGGGGATCGCCAAAGCCGTCATCCGTGGCAAGACGCAGTTCCTCTTTTGGCTCGGGTGCCGGCGGCGTCCGCTTCAACAGACCGGGCATTCGCGCCAGAAGACCCTGCTTCGGGACAGCGGGCGGTCTGGCGAATCCGGCAAATTTCGGCGCGGTGACCGAAGGTTCGGCCCTGAGCGTGGGCCGCGCCGTGAGGGTCGGTTCGGTCTCTACCGGACGTCTGACCATCGGTTCAGTGGCGACGGAGTACGAACTCCCGGCCGACATCATGCTGACAGCATCCGCCCGCAACTCCTCGCGCTCTACCCGACGCGCGGCCTTGCCTTCGCGCAAATGCTGGGCAGCGCGCAAAGCACCGAGGGCACCCTTGCCCATCAGCCGCAGCAACAGCGCATAGGCCATGATGACGCCGATCCCGAGAAACCGTCCTATGCCGCGCAATTCAGTGCGCGTGAAGCCCAGCACGAACAGCGCCATTGTCAGCATTCCCGCCGCCATCAGCAGGGCCATGATCTTCAGCCCCAGAGTCGCCGTGATCGGCACGACGCCCAGGATCGCCCCCAGCACGGTATCGCCGAAAAGCCCGCCCAGCCCGAAGGAATGGCCCCAATCCGCACCGGGCACGTGGGTCGAGGCATAGACCGCGGCGAGGGCCACGGCGATGGGGGCAAAGATCACGCGACCGAAGGATCTCTCTTCCCCGCGGTGCAGCAGAAAGCGCACGCCCCAAGCCGCGAAAACCGCCGCGATCCCCCAGGACGCGACACCGGCAATGATGTAAAGCGGCGACGCGATGGAAGCTCCGAGCTTGCCCATCAGGTTGCGCGCGGGCTCGTCGGTGGCCGACAGCCAACTTGGGTCTTCCGGCGTATAGGAGGCGAGGATCATCGCAATCATCACGCCCGCCGCCAGCAGTCCGGCGCCCAGCAATTCCTTGCCGCGGCGTTCCAGGATCGCCTGGGTGTTGCTGTCGAGTAGCGGATCGCGCTGCCGAGCTTGATAGGATGCCATTGTTACCTGTTTCCTCACGTATACAGACAGTCGCGAAGCTGAATCAGCCCGCGCTGCATTTCTTCTCTTGGGGCCACCATGGCGGCCCGGATATAGCCCGCGCCGGGATTTTCACCCGCCACTTCGCGCGAAAGATAGGCGCCGGGAAGCACCCGCACGCCGGTTTCGGTCCAGAGCTTCAATGCCGCCGCTTCGCCGTCCTCGACGGGCAGCCACAAAAAGAAACCGGCTTCGGGGGCCGCACAGCCCTGCACTGACGCAAATACCTCGTCGGCGGCGTCGTATTTCTCTCGGTACAGTGCGCGGTTGGCGATGACATGGTCCTCGTCGGCCCAGACCTTCTCGGCCACCCGCTGCAGCGGTAGTGGCAGGGGCGCACCCGCGAAATCACGCAGTTGACGGATCCGCCTGATGCTTTCCGGCCCGCCGGCAACGAAGCCAGACCGCAATCCGGGCAGGTTCGAGCGCTTCGAGAGCGAGTGGAAGGCCAGCACCCGCTCGGGGTCAGCGCCCAGCTGGGCTGCCACTTCCAACGCGCCGGTTGGCGGTGTGTCGCGGTAGATCTCGGAATAGCATTCGTCGGCGAAAATCCGGAAATCATGCCGCTCGGCCAGCTCGAACAGGTCGCGCCAGTAGTCGCGCGACGCGACCGCCCCCTGCGGGTTCGAAGGCGAGCAGACATAGACAATCTCTGTCCGGTCGAGCACATCGTGGCCGACCCCCGTGTAATCGGGCAGAAATCCGTTCGCGGCGGTTGCAGGGACAAAGATACACTCCGCCCCGACCGCCGCGGCGGCGACGGCATAGACCTGATAGAACGGGTTGGGCACCAGCACGACCGGCCGCTTGCCCATCGCGGTCACCTCTGGACAAAGCGCGATGCATGCGTTGAACAATCCCTCGCGCGTGCCGTTCAGCGCCATGATCTGGCTGTCGGCATCCAGCGGAATCCCATAGCGACGCTGCACCCAGTCCGAAATCGCGGCGCGCAGTTCCGGCGTGCCCTCGTTCGGCGGATAGAGCCCGAATTCCGGCAGATGCTCGGCAATGATCTCGCCGATCCAGTCCGGAAACGGGTGCTTCGGCTCGCCGATTGTCATGTGGATGACTTCGCCGCCTGGCGAACGCGCGTCGAGAAGCCGCCGCACACGCGGAAACGCATATTCTGGCAGGTTCGAAAACCGCTCTGGAAACGTCATCTATGCCTCAAGTCCGGGATCGTTACGTCCCGTTTTGCCTGAAGATACCTATCGAACGCCGCCCGGTCCAGAAAAACGCTGCAAAAATCGCCAGTTGTGATGCGAATATGTTGCTTTTAGGCCAAGGCGCCTTCCACAGCCGCGCCCAGCTTCAGAAGCCGGTTTTCGGTCATGGGGGGCGTCATCAGCATGAATCCGGCCGAAGGCGTCCGCGTAGGCAGCGTCAGCGAAGCGAGTCCCATCAGATTGCCAAGCCGTGTGTTGTGCAGCGCCATCAGGTTCTCGTTGACGTAGTAACTCTGCTCGCGGCCCAGCCTGTCCGTCTTGGGTGGCAGCGAAGGAACGGTGGGCAAGATAACCGCGTCGTATCCTGCCGTGGCCTTGATCCACTCTGCGCGCAGAACCTCCAGGTCACGCCAGGCTTTGACGAAATCGGCGCCCAGGAACTTGCCACCGGCGCGGAAGCGCTCGAGAATCTGAGGGAACATCTTGCCGGGCTGTGCTTCGATCAGGTCCTTCCATATTCCGTAGGCTTCAGTTGCGAAGAGGATGGGAGACAGCGCGAAAGCCGGCTCGATGCAGTCGATTTCGTGCCGCTCTATGCTGACACCTTGGGTCTGAAGGCGCTTCACGGCAGCCTCGAATGCATTTTTCGGGCCGGGGCGGACATTATCGAAAACCGCGTTCGCGGGGATGAGAAAGCGGATATTCTCCGGCGACACGCCGGCCAGATCGGGGGCGGGATCGTCGCCTTCGAGAACAGCCAGCAGCAGACCCGCATCCTCGACGGTTCGGCAAATCGGACCAACGGTATCGAAACTGGGCGCGAGCGGCACGACACCTTCCAGCGAAAGCCGGCCAGACGTCGTCTTGAGGCCGACAAGATCGTTCCAAGCCGCGGGAATTCGCACGGACCCACCGGTGTCGCTGCCGATACCAGCGGCCGCCAGTCCGAAGGCGACGGACGCCGCGGCACCGGACGAGGATCCGCCCGCCACCGCGTCGGGGTCATTCACGCAAGGCGAACTTGCGGTAACCGGGTTGTATCCGAGCCCCGAGAACGCAAGTTCCGACATGTGCGTCTTGCCAAGGCAGACCAGCCCCGCAGCCGTGGCGTTCTGCAGCACGGCCGCGTCGCGATCCGGGACCCTGCCCTCAAGTAGAGCCGAGCCTGCTTCGGTCGCGATCCCGGCGGTATCGAACAGGTCCTTCCAGGATACAGGCACGCCATCCAGCGGAGATTTGCGGCGGCCTGACCGCGCACGCTCCGACGCGGAACGGGCTTCGGCCAGCGCCCGCCCGGCCGTGACGCGGGCATAGATCCGGTCGCGCAGCGGATGGACATCGATCGCGTCGAGATAGGTTTGCGTCAGGGCCACGGGATCAATCCTGCCCTCGCCGATCCCGCGCCCCAGATCGGCCGCGCTCATCCAAAGCCAAGTTTCGCTCATGCCAGTCTCCGGCCATTTTCGCGACGGTAGCGGCAGCAGGGCGCATGGACAATCCCGGGTGCGCGGTCATATGTGGAGCATGGCAAGAGATACCGACATTCTGATTGCAGGCGGGGGGTTGAACGGCTCTGCGCTTGCGCTTGCGCTGGCGGGCGTCGGGTTTTCCGTGACGGCTATCGATCCCGCACCATCCACGGTCAGAAGTGCGGACCACTTCGACGGGCGCGGCTATGCGCTCGCGTTGACCTCGCAACGGCTGTTGAGGACACTTGGCGCCTGGGATGGTGTCGAGGACAAGTCGCAGCCGATCCTGCAAATCAAGGTCACCGATGGCAGGGCAGGCGAAGGTCCATCGCCTTTCGTGCTGGAATTCGACCATGCCGAGATCGAGGAAGGCCCGATGGGCTACATGATCGAGGATCGTTTCCTGCGGCGTGCCCTGCTGACCGCGATCGGCGCATCGAACCGGGTCACCCAGATCGAAGGCGACAGCGTGACGGCGCAAGACGCCGATGGCTCGGGCGTCACCGCAACACTCGGTTCCGGCAAGACCTTGCGCGCCGCGTTGCTGATCGGCTGCGATGGCCGCAACTCCGGCACCGCCGAACGCGCAGGAATCGGGCGGACTGGCTGGGAATACGGCCAGACCGCACTGGTCTGCGCGATCTCTCATGCAAAGCCGCATCATGGGATCGCGCATCAGTTCTTCATGCCGCCGGGGCCGCTGGCAATATTGCCGCTGCCGGGCAACCGGTCCTCGATCGTCTGGACTGAAACAACGGCAATGGCGGCAGGAATTCAGGGATTGGACGATAAAGATTACCTCGACGTCCTCCGGCCGCGCTTCGGCGACTTCCTTGGCGATATCGCCCTTGAGGGTCAGCGGTTCACCTATCCGCTCAACCTTACGCTGACCAATGCCTTCGTGGCCGAGCGGATTGCCCTGGTCGGCGATGCGGCACATGGCGTTCATCCGATCGCGGGTCAGGGGCTCAATGCGGGTCTCAAGGACGTCGCGGCGCTGGCCGAGGTGCTGGCCCATGCCCGCAGACGCGGCGAAGATATCGGAAGAACCGAGGTCCTCACCCGCTACCAGCAGTGGCGCCGGTTCGATGTGGCGACGCTCGCCGTGGCGACGGATACGATCAATAGACTGTTTTCAAACGATATTTCGCTGGTGCGATTTGGTCGGGACCTGGGTCTGGGTCTGGTTAACGCCCTGCCCGGCCTGCGCCGCAGCTTCATCCGCGAAGCCGCGGGGCTTACCGGCGACGTGCCAAGGTTGTTGCAGGGCCGAAAGATCTAGTCGAGCTTTCGCGCCTCGTCGACCAGCATCACCGGAATCCCGTTTCGGATCGGATAGGCCAGTCCTGCCTTCTTCGAGACCAGTTCCTGCCGCGCGGCATCATAAGAGAGCGTCGCGTGGCTTTGAGGACAGACCAAGGCTTCCAGCATCCGTCGGTCGAATTCAGGTCCATCGGTCATTGCATCACCTCCTCGCCAGATCCGCCGCGTAGCGCGAATTCCAGAAGGGTTACAAGTGTCTCGCGCCGCGTCACCAGCGAAGGCGCCTCCAGCAGCGCCTGCTTGTCTTCAGGATCGAAGGGGCAGAGCATCGACAGCGAGTTGATGAGCAACTCGTCCTCGGCTTGGCAGAGCGAATCCCAGTCTGTCTTGAGGTCCTCGGCTTCGAAGTACCGGCCCAGCAGCGACAGGAATTTCGACCTGTCCAGCAGAAGATCGTGCTCGGTCGCGCCAAGGTCGCGCTCGAAACTGGCCCAGTCGACCTCGCATTTTCGGTAGGGGTGGAAACCCTCGACCTCGTGCCGGACCCGAAACCGGGAAATGCCGGTCAGAGTGATCATGTATCGGCCATCCTCGGTTTCCGAGAACGCGCTGACCCGGCCGGCACATCCAATGGCATGAAGCCCCTTATGTCCGCCAGGACCGCCACAAGGCTGGATCATTCCGATCAGGCGGTGGCTGGTCTTCAACGTGTCGTCGAGCATCGCCAGATAGCGCGGTTCGAAGATGTGCAGCGGCAACCGCGCCCGGGGCAGCAGAAGCGCGCCGGGCAATGGAAAGACCGGTAACGAAGGCGGCAAGTCCGCTGCGGAAAACATGAGCTATAGCTAGATCGACCGGGCGATCAGGCAAATATCATCGAAGACAGCTTGCGCCGACCTTCCAACGCGATGGAATCCTGAGGCTTCAGCGCGTCGAAAATCTGGAATAGCTGCGTCTTGGCGGCGCCGTCGTTCCATTCCCTGTCCTTGCGGAACAGTGTCAGCAGTTCGTCCACCGCGTCCTTGGTGTTGCCGGCGGCATGCAAGGCGATCGCAAGATCGTAGCGCGCCTGGTGATTGTCAGGGTCGGCCTCGACCGCGGCCCGCAGGTCTGACACCGGACCGGCATTCGCGGCCTGCCGGGCAAGTTGCAGCGCGGCATGGGCGGCTTCGAGAGCGGGGGACTTGGAAATCTCCACCGGCGCTCCGTTCAAGATCGCCTCTGCCTGATCGAGATCGTCCATCGCGATATGCGCCCGCACCATCCCGCCATAGGCGGCGGCATTGTCGGGGTCTTCGCCAAGGATCGCGGCGAAGGTCTGCGCGGCATCGACGGCGGCTCCTTCGGCTAGCATAGTCTCGGCAGCTTCGATCGCGTCGGCCAGACCGTCGTCTGGCGCCTCGCCGCCGCCGAGCGCCGCAAGCTTGTCAACGAAGGCCTTGATCTGCGACTGCGGCACGGCGCCCTGAAAGCCGTCTACCGGCTGGCCCTGCCAGAAGGCATAGACCGTCGGGATCGACTGGATGCGCAACTGTGCCGCGATCTGCTGGTTCTCGTCGATATTGACCTTGACCATGCGGACCTTGCCCTTGGCAGCCGCCACCGCCTGTTCCAGCATCGGACCCAGCGTCTTGCACGGGCCGCACCAGGGAGCCCAGAAGTCGACGATCACCGGCACCTGTCCGGAGGCGTCCACCACATCGGTCATAAAGGTGGCTTCGCTGACATCCTTGACCAGATCGCCGGGCGCGGCGTCAGCGGTGTTCTGTCCGAATTCCAGCATCTCGATCCATTCTCCGCAGCAAAAGTTGCCCCGTCCTAGTCAGGCGGCCTCTGCCTTCCTGACTATCAGACCTCACGACGCTCTAGATGGCGCATCTGCCGAAACTGTTCAAGCTTCGCCGGAAGAAACGTCAGCTCTAAAGGTCGAACGAAGCGAAAACGGGCGCATGATCCGAAGGTTGTTGCCAACCCCGGACCGCGCGCAGGATCCGCGAACCGTGGGCGGCACTGGCGATATCTCCGGTCGCCCAGACGTGATCCAGACGACGGCCCTTATCGGCAGCGTCCCAGTCCGGCGAACGGTAGGACCACCAGGAATAGAGATTGCCCTCGGGGATGTCCTGCCGGGTTATGTCGACCCAGCCGCCTGCATCCTGCGCGGCACCCAGATGTTCGACCTCGACCGGCGTGTGGCTGACAATTTTCAGAAGTTGCTTGTGACTCCACACATCGTCCTCTCGTGGCGCGATGTTCAGATCGCCCACCAGGATCGACCTTTCGGGCCGCTCTCCGTGAAACCAGTCACGCATCTCGGTCAGGTAGTCGAGCTTCTGTCCGAACTTCACATTCACCTCTCGGTCGGGAACGTCACCGCCGGCGGGAACGTAGAAATTGTGGATGATCACGCCATTTTCCAGCCGCGCCGCCACATGGCGCGCATGTCCCAGCGTCGCCAGATCACGGTCGCCCACGTCCTCGATCGGCAATTTCGACAGGATCGCGACGCCGTTGTAGCCCTTCTGCCCGCGCGCCACGATATGGCGGTAGCCCAATGCGGCGAACCCTTCTGTCGGGATCTTCTCGACCGGACTCTTGCACTCCTGAAGGCAGAGGATGTCAGGCGCTTCCTGTTCCAGAAGCTGCCGGACCAGGGGTTCGCGCAGACGAACCGAGTTGATGTTCCAGGTCGCTAGGGTGAAGGGCATATCGTTCTCCGGCAGGCTCCGCGCGACCCTAGCCCTGCAGTGCAGTGGCCTCAACCCTCGGCGTCGGCCGAGACCTTGTTGACATGCGGGAAGTCGCCGGTTGCGATATATGCCTGCTCTTCCGGGGTCGAAACCCTGCCAAGGATCGCGTTGCGATGCGGATGCCGGCCGTACTTCCTGATGATGTCGCGGACGCGTTCGGCCTGCGCGACGCTGCGCTCTTTGAACAGCGCAAGGCTTTCTGGAAGCCCGGCCACAAGCTTTTTCGACATGTCGACGAGCATATCCATGCGCTGCAAATGGTCAGGCCCTTCACAATGCGAGATCGCGATGATGTAGAATTGCTTTTCCCACGGTGCATCCAGCGCGTCGTAATGACCGACTGCGATCCCGTCCAGAGCAAGCCGCGCCGCCTTCAGATCCTGGCCATAGGCTGCCGGCGTGTCGCGCCAGAGAGAACGCGAAAACTGGTCGAGCACGATCAGCAGCGCCAGACATCCGCGAGGTGTTTCAGCCCATACGTCAAGCCGCCCGCGAGCGGCGGCGTCGGTCATGTGAGCGAAGTCGCGGCAGATGATCGCATCCATGCCGCCCTGCATTCGCGTGTTCCAGAAGGCGCCGTGGCTCTCGGCGTTGTTCTGATGACCGTCATCGGGAAACCATAGCGCAAGCACGTCTTCGGGTTCATACTTTGCTGTCATCTCCACCCCTCCCGCTCGCCACTTTAGCACCCAGGCAGCCACCTGCGACAAAAAAGGGCCGGGCACAAAGGCCCGGCCAAGTCCAACAGGGAGGTGTGATGCCATAACCCCGACATCACAAGGGGATTCTCTGCTACGCAACCAATCTATAGCCGCCGGATTCGGTCACAAGAAGGCGGGCATTTGACGGATCTGGTTCTATTTTTTGACGAAGCCGGTAAATGTGCGTTTCCAGCGTGTGCGTCGTGACACCGGCATTGTAGCCCCAGACCTCGTGCAACAGCACGTCCCGGGGCACAACGCCCTCGGTGGCACGATAGAGGAACTTGAGGATGTTCGTCTCTTTCTCGGTCAACCGTATCTTCCGGTCATCCTCGGTGATCAGCATCTTCATCGCCGGCTTGAACGTATAGGGCCCAAGCTGGAAAACCGCATCTTCGGATTGCTCGTGCTGGCGAAGCTGCGCGCGGATTCGCGCCAGAAGGACGGGGAACTTGAACGGCTTGGTGATGTAGTCGTTCGCACCGGCGTCGAGACCCAGAATGGTGTCGGCATCGCTGTCATGACCCGTCAGCATGATGATCGGACATTTGACATTCTGCTTGCGCATCCGCCGGCAAAGCTCGCGTCCGTCGGTGTCCGGAAGCCCGACGTCGAGGATCACGAGGTCGTAGATCCCCTCTTTCGCCTTGGTCATCGCGCTGGCGCCGCTGTCAGCCTCGAAGACGTCGAAATCCTCGGTCATGACCAACTGCTCGCTCAGCGCCTCGCGCAGATCGTCGTCGTCATCAACCAGAAGTATCTTTTTCAGAGTGCCCATGTTCCGCGACCTCCTGTTCCACTGACAAACAGTTGTGGCCGGCTCTCGGTTCCGGCAAGAATTGCTGCAAGTGCCTCACGCGGTCGTGTGGAATTGGCGGGAAATGTTTCATATTCCTGCAAAAATGGCTAAAGCGTCGGTCCGGCACCACTGGAAGAAGCATGACCCTGAGCCCTGACATCACCGAATTGCTGGCCCGCGCCCGGTCCGATTTCCGGATGGGCGTGCCGGTGGTTCTGATCGCGAACGGACGCGGGGCGCTGGCGGTACCGGTCGAGACACTGAACCGCGACCGCCTGCAAGAATTGCAGGCCCTGACAGAACCGGTTCTCGCCATCACCGCCCGGCGTGCCGCGACCCTGAAGGCCCGGGCCTATGACGGGGATATTGCCCGGATTGCGCTGCGGGACGGAACAGATCTCGACTGGATCGGCGCGGTCGCCGATCCGTCCGGCGATCTCGACTCGCCCATGAAGGGCCCGCTGGTCACGCTGCGCGACGGCGACGCCTCATTGCACCGCGCTGCCGTGCTACTGGCGAAAGAAGCGCGGCTTCTGCCCGCTGCGGTCGTTGCGGACCTTGATGACCCCGCGGCATTTGCCGGCCGTCATCGTCTGACGCTCATAGATCTGGACCTTGCCGGACCGGTCCTGTCGACCGCCAGCCCGCTGCATTCGGTCGTCAGCGCCCGCCTGCCGCTTGAAGTCTCCGAGGCAGGGCGCCTGCATGTCTTCCGCCCCGAGGATGGCGCGGAAGAACATTACGCCATCGAGATCGGCCGCCCCGACCGCGATAGCCCCGTTCTGGCTCGGCTGCATTCGGCGTGCTTCACCGGCGACCTTCTGGGCAGCCTGAAATGCGACTGCGGCCCGCAACTGCGCGCGGCTCTGCGCAAGATGGGTGATGAAGGCGCAGGCGTGCTGCTCTATCTCAATCAGGAAGGGCGCGGCATCGGGCTGGCCAACAAGATGCGCGCCTATTCGCTGCAGGATCAAGGCTTCGACACGGTCGAGGCCAATCACCGGCTGGGATTCGAGGATGACGAGCGGGATTTTCGCATCGGCGCGGGCATCCTGCGGGAAATGGGGTTCAATTCGGTCCGGCTGCTGACCAACAATCCCGCCAAGGTGGCGATGATGCGAGCCAACGGCATCGCCGTCGCCGAGCGTGTTCCCCTGCGGGTGGGCCTGAACCCGCTCAATGCGAAATACCTCGACACCAAGGCAAAGAAATCCGGACATATCCTGTGAGCCCGGTCGACCTGGTGCTGACGCCGACGGGCGTCCGGTTCCTGGGGCGGCGCTTTCCCTGCTCGGCCGGGCGCGGCGGCATCACCAGCGATAAGCGAGAGGGCGACGGGGCGACGCCCTCGGGTATTCTTCAGGTCACCGGTTGCCTCTATCGCCCTGACCGAATGGCGGCACCCGCCCCTTGGGCCAAGCCCATCCGGCTGCATGACGGCTGGTCGGAAAACCCCGATGATCCCGCCTATAATCAGCTTGTTCGCCTGCCGCATCGCTTTGCGCACGAGCATCTGCGACGCGGCGACCGGCTCTACGACCTGATCCTGCTGACCGACTGGAACTGGCCCGATGCGGTTCCGGGGCGCGGCTCGGCGATCTTCCTGCATCGCTGGCGCCGGCCCGGATATCCGACCGCGGGCTGCATCGCCTTCCGCCCCGATCACCTGCGCTGGATCGCGTCAAGGGCTGCGCCCGGAACCCGGGTGATCGTGCCCGTTCAGTCGCGCTCGCCGAAGATCGCCGAACCGACGCGAACATAGGTCGCGCCTTGGGCGATCGCCGTCTCGAAATCGCTGCTCATGCCCATCGATAGCTCTTTCAGACCGTTCCGCGCCGCGATCTTCGCGAGCAGGGCAAAATGCAGCGCGGGCTCCTCCTCGACCGGCGGGATACACATCAGCCCCACGACCGGCAGATCCATCGCCTTGCACTCGGCGATGAAGGCGTCGGCATCCGCAGGCAGCAGGCCCGCCTTCTGCGGCTCTTCCCCGGTGTTCACCTGAACGAACAGTGTCGGACAGCCGCCAACCTCCTGCGCCAGCCGCGCGAGGGTCTTGGCCAGCTTCGGCCGGTCGACCGAATGGATCGCGTCGAACAGGTCCATCGCCGGCCGGGCCTTGTTGGTCTGCAACGGTCCCAGCAGGTGCAACTCGACATCCTGATAACGCTCGCGCCAGTCCGGCCACTTGCCCGCCGCTTCCTGCACCCGGTTCTCGCCGAACAGCCGGTGGCCTTCGCCCAGAACCGCAAGCACGCGTTCGTCGGGCTGCATCTTCGACACCGCGATCAGCTTGGTCGAACCCACGTCCCGGCCGACGCGCTCCTCCTCGGCATGGATGCGTGCGACGATCTCTGCCAGTCCCATTCCAGTCCCCTACTTCAGCGCCTCGAACAACTCGCCCAGCTCATCCTCATACCGCTGCCAGGCCTTCATCGACGAGGCGTAGATCGGCTGCCGGACCTGATAGAGGCTCAACGTCTCGACCCGGCGCTTGTTCTTGTAGAATTCGAGGCAGCCATCCTCCCAGTCCAGCCCGCAGGCGGCGATCAGGCGCCGCGACACGGCTTCGGTATCGGCGATCAGGTCCTCGTATTCCACGACATGGAACCAGTCCGGAATCTTCTGCTGCCAGAAATCCAGCAGGCGCAGGAACAGCTTGTAGTAGGTGCCCAGGTCCGACAGGTTGTAGCTGTAGAGATGCGTCCCCTCCAGGAACATGTTCCGGTAGATCGACAACAGGTTGTCGCGCGGGTCGCGGCGCACCACGATCATCCGCGATTTCGGCAGCGCCAGCCGGATCAGCCCCATGAACGTATAGGTCTGGATCGACTTGTCGGTGACGCGCGGCGCGTCGGGGAAAAGCTTGCGCATATGCGCTTCGTAGTCGCGGCCCAGCCCGGCGATCTCGACCCCTGACAGGTCGCGGTAGTGGCGCGGCGACCCGTCCGGGTTTACCATCAGCTTCTGCGCGATACGCGAGCCATAGCCGACCTCGCCCGCGCCGCTGACCTGGCTGTGGCTGGCGATGATCTGCTCGACCAGGGTCGTGCCGGATCGCGGCATCCCGGTGACGAAGATCGGCGCGTATTCGCTGGTTCCCTCGACCTTTGCCGCAGGCAGGTCGACGCCCTCGAAGAAGGCCATGACGTCCTCGACCTCTTTCCGGCGCGAGTCGATGTTATAGGGAAACTCTTGCCGCATCAACGCATTGGCCGGATGAAGGTAGCGAAAGACCTGATCGTATTTCTTGTTGTCCTCCATCACCTTCGACAGCGCGAAGGCGACGTTGCGGCGGTCGGTGATCGGGGTCTCCGGAGCCTCGAACAGCGCGATCATGCGGCCGATCAGCGGATCGTCCTCGGCCAGCTTGTAGGACGCGCCCATCACCCGATAGTTCTCGCCGCTTTTCGGGTCGATCTCGATCGCCCGGCGGAAATAGCCCTCGGCCTTCTCGAAATCTCCCTTGGTCTGAAGGAACAGCGCCATCCGCCCATTGGCAACCGCAGAGTCCGGCGCAAGCTGCAGCGCGCGATCGTAACTCTTCTCGGCCTCGGCCTCCTTGCTCATTGCCGCCTGCGCCTGACCAAGCAGGGTGAACGTTTCGGCATGTTCCGGATCGAGCCGGACCGAGGCGGCAAGCGATTCCTCGGCAGCGGCATAGTCCTTCGCGCGGCTCAGCGCGTTGCCCAGCATCCGCAGCGTTTCCGCCGAATTCGGGCGCAATTCGTCGGCCTTGCGGAACCGGCGGATCGCCTCGGTCAACTCGCCCCGGCGCAGATGCGCGGCGCCCATGTTCTGGTGCGCCGCCGCCAGCCCCGGCAGCAGTTTGACGGCCGCTCGCGCCTCTTGCAGCGCCTCGTCGGTGCGGCCCAGATCCAGAAGCAGGCGCGAAAGGTTGCTGTGGGCTTCGGCATAGCCCGCATCCAGCGCAATGGCCTTGCGAAAACTCCGGACTGCCTCTTCAGACTTGCGCTGACCGGCCTGCGCGGTCGCAAGCATATCAGCCAGAAGAGCGACGTCAGGATGCGTCTTCAACAAGCTCTGCGCCATCGCCTCTGCCTTCGGGAAATTCCCGGCCTCCAGCAGACTGACCAGTTCCTTCAGCTTCTCGGGCCGCAGCTTGCCGATCGCAGGGCGCGACTTGGCCTTCTTCAGATCCAGCCGGTCCTGCAGGCGCACAAGTTGTTCGCGGGGCAGTCCCGAGGTCTTGGCAAGCGAGAGGCAGGCCTCGATCTCGTCACGTTCGGTCAGCTCGGCGACCGCATCGATATAGGCGGCCCAGACCGCGGGTTCCTTGGGCTTCAGGCGGGCCGCGGCCTTGAAGTGATGCACGGCCTTCGCGCTTTGCCCGCCGCCAAGGAATATCCGGCCGACCTGGTAATGCACCTCGGCGATGCGAGGATTGGCGGTCAGGATAACCGAATAGCCCTCCAGCGCCGCCTCGAACTGGCCGGAATTCTGCTGCTTCAGGGCCTCGGCATAGATCTTCGGTATTTGCGCGGGGTTGATCGGCAGCATCGCCTCGGTCTCCTGCAGGGCGGTATCGCCCGGATATCAGTCGAGCCTTACAATGACGCCCCGCCAGTGTCGAGTTGACCGGGCCGGATACCACCGCTGCGCAGCTTCTGCCCAAAGAAAAAGAGCGGGCGCAAGGCCCGCTCTTTCCAGTTCCCTCGATCCGTTTGGATCAGAACGACAGGCCGATACCAGCCGAGAAGGTGTCGTCGCCGCCACCGTTGCCGGAGGGCAGGTCACCCGAGCCGTAGCCGGCCATCAGGACCGCGCCGCCGCCCAGGTCGTAGTTCACGACCAGACCGTAACCGTCGATTTCGTCAGCACCGTCGAAGTCGAAGCGGCCCCAGTTCGCCTGCACCAGCAGAGCGTCCAGTTGGTAGCCGATGCCGACGCCGATGTGGTCGCCGTCAATGCCGACAACTTCGAAGGCCGAGTAGTTCAGGTTGGCATTGAAGCCATTGGTCATGTCGGCTGCAACGCTGACACCGCCGATGTTGTTGTCGTCGTCGACGTGCTGGTAAGCAGCGCCGAGGCCGATGGCAACGCCAGCGAATTCGGTGGCGTACTTGATGCCGATGCCGAGAGCCGGATCGCCAGCACCCGAGTCGTCGAGTTCAGCCGAAGCGCCGATCGAGAAATCGCCGAACGTGTAGTCGTAACGGGCAACCTGACCGTCATAGATGCCGTCCAGGCCATCGTTGAAGCTGAAGCCGGCGTGGGTGGTGTGGTCATCGGCCAGCGAGGTGCCGCGGCCAACTTCGGTCATCGCCCAGTCGAACGCGCCGTCGGTGTCGCCCATGGTCAGCTTGCCGAAGGTGCCGGAGACGAAAACGGACGAGTCGTTCTCGGTCGGGCCGGCATTGCCGCCGCCAGTGGCCGTGATGCTGTCGCCGTTCAGTTCGTCCAGGTCGATCGTCGCGCCGAAGGCCAGACCGCCATCGGTTTCACCCGACAGGGTGAAGGTCACGTCGATGTCGTTCCAGAACTGGGTTTCCACGTCGTCGCCGCCCCAGATACCCATTTCGGCGTAGCCGGACAGGGCAACCTCTGCAGATGCGATTCCCGCGGTGGCTACCAGAGCCGTGGTTGCGAAGAGAATCTTTTTCATCGTTTTTCCCTCAGATGTTGATGTTCTTGTTCCAACTGGCCTGACCCGAAAAGGCTGAACCAAGCCGATGCTCACTCTCTGACCCGTTGCCCGGTCGAATTCAAGCAGCACCGACGGGCGTGCTTCGATGGACAAGACAATGGTG
This sequence comes from uncultured Alphaproteobacteria bacterium, assembly GCA_942492375.1. Taxonomy (GTDB): domain Bacteria; phylum Pseudomonadota; class Alphaproteobacteria; order Rhodobacterales; family Rhodobacteraceae; genus JAHEAO01. The sequence goes on along the minus strand of CALOEL010000014.1, from coordinate 410,012 downwards.
CAGGTTTGCCACAGTGGGTGTTTTGGCCGGTAATCACGCCACATCGCGGTGCCCTTGGGTTACCCGGAACAGGGCAATGCCAACAAAACCTTGTCCGTCGAACCGGCCTTCGATACTAGATGCCAAGGGAACAGGAAATGCGTTGCAGGGGCCGTACCGATGAAATCCAGAGGGCTGATCACATTGACCACCGCGATTGCCGTGCTGGCGGTTCTGCCATCCTGCGGCGGTGACCGCGAAGCGGCCCGCGCCCAGGCACCGCAGCAACAGCAACGCTCGACGATCTGGGACCTCTTCTCTTACCGCAACGACCCGAACCAGGCGATCCAGGTCAATCGCTACCTGTGGGTCGCGTCGCTCGACGTGCTGAACTTCCTGCCGCTGGAATCGGCCGACCCGTTCACCGGCGTGATCTCGACAGGCTACGGCACGCCTCCGGGCGGCGGTGGCGCCTATCGCGCGACGGTCTACATCCAGGATGCGGCTCTCGACGCTCGCTCGCTCAAGGTGGCGCTGCAATCGCGCGGCGGACCGGTCAGCGCACAGACCCAGCGCACGATCGAGGACGCGATCCTGACCCGCGCCCGCCAGTTGCGTCAGCGCGACGGCCGTCTCTAGACCCCGGTCAACGCAGGCAGTATCACCACGCCGGGCCCCGCCCGGCGTTTTCATGACCAAGGACCGAGAGCATGTCCCGCTACGACGCGACCAATGTGGAACAGAAATGGCAGGCCGCCTGGGAAAGGGCCGGCACCTTCGCGGCAAAGCGCGACGAGTCCAAGCCGAAATACTACGTGCTGGAAATGTTCCCCTACCCATCGGGCCGCATCCATATGGGCCATGTCCGCAACTACACGATGGGCGACGTGATCGCCCGCTACAAGCTGGCGACCGGCCATAACGTGCTGCATCCGATGGGCTGGGACGCGTTCGGGATGCCGGCCGAGAATGCCGCGATGGCCTCCGGTGGGCATCCGAAGGACTGGACCTACCAGAACATCGCCGACATGAAGGCGCAGATGAAGCCGATGGGATGGTCGCTGGACTGGACCCGCGAATTCGCCACCTGCGACCCCGACTATTACGGCCAGCAGCAGTCGATGTTCATCGACTTCATGGAAAAGGGGCTGGTCTACCGCAAGAACGCCGTCGTCAACTGGGATCCGGTGGACATGACGGTGCTGGCCAACGAACAGGTGATCGACGGCAAGGGCTGGCGGTCCGGCACGGCGGTGGAACGGCGCGAGCTGACGCAGTGGTTCTTCAAGATCTCCGACTATTCCGAGGAACTGCTGGACGCCATCGACAGCCTCGACAACTGGCCGGCCAAGGTCAAGCTGATGCAGGCCAACTGGATCGGCAAGTCGCGCGGCCTGCAATTCGCGTTCTCGCTGATCGACGGGCCGGACGGCCAAGACCGGATCGAGGTCTACACCACCCGCCCCGACACGCTGCTGGGCGCGTCGTTCATCGGCATCTCGCCCGATCACCCGCTGGCCAAGGTGCTGGAACGGCACGATCCGAAAATCGCCGCCTTCAACACCGAAGCCCGCAAGGGCGGCACCACCGAGGAAGCCATCGAAACCGCCGAGAAGCAGGGATACGACACCGGATTGCGGGTGCGCCACCCGTTTGACAACTCATGGGAACTGCCGGTCTATATCGCCAATTTCATCCTGATGGATTACGGCACCGGCGCGATCTTCGGCTGCCCGGCGCATGACCAGCGCGACCTCGACTTCGCGCGCAAGTATGACCTGCCGGTGATCGACACCTTCGTCGCCGCGGACAACGGCGTCCCGGTCGAGAACGAGGCTTTCGTGCCGCCGAAGACCGAACTGGTCAAGTGGGTCAAACCCTTCGCCTGGGACGAAATGGCAACGGGCGAGCAGGCCATCGACGCCGCCATCGCCTTTTGCGAATCGAAGGGCGTCGGCTTCGGCGTCACCAAGTACCGCCTGCGCGACTGGGGCCTGTCCCGCCAGCGCTACTGGGGCTGTCCGATTCCCGTCGTGCATTGCGATACCTGCGGCGTGGTGCCCGAGAAGAAGGAAAACCTGCCGGTCCGGCTGCCCGACGACGTGTCTTTCGACAAGCCCGGCAACCCGCTGGACCGGCACCCGACGTGGCGCGATTGCGCCTGCCCCGCTTGCGGCAAGCCCGCCCAGCGCGAAACCGACACGATGGACACTTTCGTCGACTCGTCGTGGTACTACGCCCGTTTCACCGCTCCGCATGCGGACACGCCGACCAGCCTGCCGGATGCCGACTACTGGATGAATGTCGACCAGTATATCGGCGGCATCGAGCACGCGATCCTGCACCTGCTCTATTCACGGTTCTTCGCCCGCGCGATGCATATCTGCGGCCACCTGCCGGAAAAGGCGATCGAACCCTTCGATGCGCTGTTCACGCAGGGCATGGTGACGCACGAGATCTACTTGACGCGCGACGAGAATGACCGCCCCGTCTATCACCTGCCCGAACATATCGAATGGACGGAAAGCGGTGCGCGGCTGGGTGCGACCGGCGAGCCGGTGCAGGTCATCCCCTCGGCCAAGATGTCGAAATCCAAGAAGAACGTCGTCGACCCGGTCAACATCATCAGCCAATACGGCGCCGATACCGCCCGCTGGTTCGTGCTGTCCGACAGCCCGCCGGAACGCGACGTGGAATGGACCGCCTCGGGCGCCGATGCTTCCTTCAAGCACCTCAGCAGGGTCTGGCGGCTGGCCAGCGACGTCTCGGACGCCTCCGGTTCTGGTCCGGGCGATGACGACCTGCTGCGCGCGATGCACAAGACCATTCACGATGTCACCCAGGGCGTCGAAAGCTTCGGGTTCAACGCCGCCATCGCCAAGCTCTACGCTTTCACCAACACGCTTGCGAAATCAGACGCCGGGGCCGAGGCGAAGAAACAGGCCATGGTCACGCTGGCCCAGCTCATGTCGCCGATGACGCCGCATCTCTCGGAAGAAATCTGGGCGCTGTTCGGCCAGCCCGGCCTTGTCGCGGAAGCCGCCTGGCCCGTCGCCGACCCTGCCATGCTGGTCGAGGACAGCGTCACCCTGCCGATCCAGGTGAACGGCAAGCGCCGCTCGGAAATCACCGTGGCCAAGGACCTGTCGAAGGAAGAGGTTGAAAAGCTGGTGCTTGAGACCGATGCTGTGAAGCGGGCGCTGGAACAGGGCCCGTTGAAAAAGCTGATCGTCGTGCCGGGCCGGATCGTTAATGTCGTCATCTAGACCAGAACGCCGCCTTTTCCTTCTGGGTCTCGCGGCCCTCGCCGGCTGCGGCTTTGCTCCGGCTTACGGACCAGGCGGAACCGCATCGGCCTTGCATGGGTCGATCGCGGTAGAGGCGCCGGACGACCGCCAGGCCTTCAACCTGGTCAAGCAGCTCGAACTACGGCTCGGGCAGCCTGTGGCCCCGCGTTACGCACTCGACTACTCGGTGCGCGTCACCAGGGACGGCGTCGGACTGACCGCGCAGAATGAAACCACGCGCTACAACTTCGTCGGCACCGCGGGCTACAGATTGACCCGGATCGGCAGCGACGAGGTTCTGACCTCCGGCACGGTTCGCAGCTTTACCGGCTATTCGGTCGGCACGGTCGATACGGCGGTGTCGCCGCCCAGCACAAGTTCCACCATCTCGACCCGCGCCGCCGAGCGGGACGCGACCGACAGGCTGATGGTGATCCTCGCCGACCAGATCGTGACGCAGCTGATCGCAACTTCGGGGGATTGGGCGCAATGAAGCTGACGGGCCGCGATGCCGCTGCCTATTTCGCCAAGCCTGACCCGACCCGCGCCGGTCTGCTGATCTATGGCGAAGATGCGATGCGCGTCAGCCTGCGGCGACAAGAGGTGATCCTGGCCCTGATCGGTCCGCAGGGCGATGAGGAAATGCGTTTGACCCGCATCGCCGCCGCCGATCTGCGCAAGGACGCGGCGCTGCTGCCGGACGCCGTCAAGGCGCAGGGCTTCTTCCCCGGACCCCGCGTCGCTTTCGTCGAGGATGCCGCAGACGGCCTTGCCAAGCAGATCGCCGAAGCCCTGGAGGAATGGCGCGAAGGTGATGCGCAGATCCTCGTCACCGCCGGCAAGCTCGCCGCCAAATCCGCGCTTCGCAAGGCGTTCGAAGGCCACCGCAATGCCGTTGCCATCGGGATCTACGACGATCCGCCCTCGCGGGACGAGATCGAGGCGATGCTGGCCAAGGCGGGGCTGACCTCTGTCGACCGCGATGCGATGACCGATCTTCTTGCTCTCTCGCGCCTGCTTGGTCCGGGTGATTTCCGGCAGACCGTAGAGAAGCTATCGCTTTACAAGCTGGACGATGCGACCCCGGTATCCAGCGCCGATGTCCTTGCCTCTGCACCTGGAACGACCGAGGCAGAGATTGACGACGTGCTCAACAGCGTGGCCGAAGCCCGCGCACAGGAGATCGGCCCGATCATGCGCAAGCTGGAGGCGCAGGGCGTTCAGCCCGTCGGTCTCTGCATCGGCGCGACCCGCCATTTCCGCACCCTGCACGCCGCCGCCGCCGACCCCGGCGGTCCCGCTTCTGGCATGTCGCGGATGCGGCCGCCGGTCTTCGGACCGCGCCGCGACCGGATGATCCGCCAGGCGCAGGATTGGGGTGTTCACAAGCTGGAAAGCGCGCTTCAGATGCTGACCGAAACCGACCTTGCGCTCCGCTCTTCGCAGCGCGCGCCGCAAATGGCGGTGATGGAGCGCACCCTGATCCGGCTGGCGATGTTCGCGAAGCGCTGAGACCGGCTCAGGCCGCTTTCCAGCCAGACGCCGATCGGCCGGCGCGAAGTCCGGTGGCCAGACAGCCGGTCAGCAGATAGCCCCCCGTCGGCGCCTCCCAGGCCAGCATCTCGCCCGCGACGAAAACCCCCGGCAGCGCCCGCAGCATCAGCCCGTTATCCACGGCCGACCATGCAACGCCCCCCGCAGTGGAAATCGCTTCGGCGATCGGGCGCGGACCGGCATGACGGATCGGCAGCGCTTTCACCAGCCGGGCAAGTTCATCGTGTCCGGGCAGCGGTCGACCAAATTCCATCAGCAAGGCCAGCTTGATCGGCGCCAACCTCAAAGCCTTTCGCAAGCGGTTCGTTACACTGTCCTTCGGGTTCTGCCGCTTAAGCCGCGCGGTAACATCAGCCTCGGACAGGTCCGGCACCAGATCCACACTCAGCGGCTGCCCATCCCGAACCTCCCGCGTCAGGGCATAGATGCCGCCGCCTTCAAGGCCCCGCGCCGAAACCACGAACTCGCCCCGCTCGACCACACTCCCGGCCTTCAGGGCAACCCCCTTGACCGGCGCACCGAAATGCCGGGCCATGTAGCCCGACCACTCGACGCGCAGCCCTGCATTCGCCGGCTGGAAAGGCGCCAGCTGGACGCCGCGGTCGCGCAGCAGGTCGAACCACGCGCCGTCGGACCCCAGCCGGGGCCAGCTTGCACCGCCCAGTGCCAGCACCACGACCCGCGGCGTCAGATACACAGCACCGTCCGGCGTCTCGAAACGCCAGCTTTCGTCCTGCCATCCAAGCCATCGCCAGCGTGTCCGAAACGCGACCTCCGCCCTCGCGAGACGTCCCAGCCAGGCCCGCAACAACGGCGAGGCCTTCATCGCCACCGGAAATACCCGCGCCGAGGTGCCGGTGAAGACCTCCTGTCCCAGTCCCCGCGCCCAGTCCTGCACCGCATCGGGGCCGAACTCTTCGATGATCCCCGCCAGCCCCGGCGCGCTTTCGTGATACTGTTCCAGGAAAGGCTCGAACGGCTCGTCCTTGGTCAGGTTCAGGCCCGACTTCCCAGCCATCAGCAGCTTGCGGCCCAGCGATGGCTTGGCTTCCGCGACCAACACCTGCCTGCCCGCCGCCACCAGCGCCTCGGCGGCCATCAGCCCGGCAGGCCCACCGCCGATCACCAGCGCGTCGATAGCCTCTGGTTTCACTGGCCAGCCCGCGCGTCTCGGATCATCTGCTTGATCGCGGCCAGGTGGCCCGCATCGGCGGCCAGTGCATCCGCGCCCAGGGCTTTGGCCTCTGCGATCAGATCATCGGCCTTCGCGATCCGGTCCGCCAGCCCCCAGCTCAGCGCCTCTTCCGCGCCGATCCGCTGGCCTGCCATCAGGATCATCGCAGAGCGCGACGGCCCGACAAGCGCCGCCAGCCGCGCCGGGTCCGAGGGCTGCGGCAGGAAGCCCAGCTTCATCACCGGGTAGAAGAACCGCGCCGCCGGCACAGCGAGGCGCATGTCACACGCCAGCACCATTCCCATCGCTCCGCCGGCGACCGTGCCATTCAACGCCGCGATCGTAAGGCAGGGCGACCCTTCTATGGCGCCCGAAAGCTCCTCCCACAATCCGCTGGTCGCCAGTCCGGCGCGCGCCGCTTCCAGGTCGGCCCCGGCGCTGAACACCTTGCCCGCGCCGGTCAGGACCAGCACCCTGGCGCGCTCGGACGCCGCCGCTACCGCCTCGATCAGCATCCGCAGCATTTCCTCGGTCAGCGCATTGGCCTTGTCCGCCCGCGACAGACCGATCACGCAAAGCGCGCCGTCCCTATTGACCTCGACATGCGGTCCCGGTTTCACATCCACTGTTACTGCCCGCCTTTCACCCTGACACTCCGCCGAAAATTCGGCTATCACTGCCTCATACTTGACCCATTGCGATGCAAGACGGAAGCTGCCGCAAAAAATTGAAGGATAAGTCATGAACGGAAAACACGCGATCACACTCCTCGGAAGCACGGCAATCTGGCTTGGCGCATCCGGCGCAGCTTTGGCGGAACTGACACCGCAGGACGTGTGGGAAGGCTGGATGAGCTATGCCGAGAGCATCGGTCAGACGATCTCGGTCGGCTCCGAGACCGCCAGCGGCGACACGTTGACCCTGAATGACGTTCGGACCTCGATCGAATTCCCCGACGGTGGCTCGGTCGCGGGAACCCTCGACATGATCCAGCTGCAAGGCCGCTCCGATGGCACGGTCGCGATTTCCATGTCGCCGGACTATCCCTTTTCGATCTCCGCCGAACCCGAAGACGGCAAGGATCTGGACATGGGCATCATCCTGCGCCAGACCGGCATGTCGCTGATCGCTTCAGGCCAGCCGGGCAACATCGACTACGATTACACGGCATCGGCCGTCAGCTTCGACGTCGATCGGATGTTCGTCGATGGCGAAGAGGTTGCCCCGACGATCAATTTCACCGTCTCCGACATCGACGGCAAATATTCGATGGAGAAATCCGATCTTCGTACGCTGGACAGCACGTTCAACGCCGGTTCGATGGATTTCACGCTTGAGTTCGAGGACCCCGAGAACGGTGGAACGATCTCGGCCAAGGGACGTGTCGAAGACCTGGCCAGTGAAAGTTCGGGGACCCTGCCGCTGGAGATCGACCCAGAGGATCCCGCCTGGGTGTTCGGCGATGATTTCAGGATTGCCGGCACCTATACCGCCGGCGCCTCCGACTACACGATGACCGCGAACAACGGTGCACAAACGTTCTCCGCCGACGGCGGCTCTGAAAGCAGTTCGCTGACCTTCTCGATGGCCGATGGCATGGTCGCCTATGGCGGCGAAGCAGGGGCGACGGAATACCGGCTCAGCGGCTCTGAAATACCATTCCCGGAGCTGACCATCGGCCTGCAGGACTCCGCCTTCGATTTCAAGATGCCGATACAGCAGACGGAAGAACCCGCCGATTTCGCTCTGCTGACCAGCATCAGGGGACTGACCGTCAGCGACGAGATCTGGTCGATGTTCGATCCCGGCAACGTCCTGCCGCGCGATCCAGCGACGCTTGTCATCGACCTTACCGGCAAGCTCAAATGGCTGCTCGACATGTCCGACCCTGAATCGATCGCCGACGAAGCATCGCCCGCCGAGCTGCATGCACTCTCGATCGACGAAATCATCCTGAACTTTGCGGGAGCCTCGGTCGAGGGCACCGGAGATTTCACTTTCGATCCGACCGACACCACCACGTTCGATGGGATGCCCGCCCCGACCGGTGAAGCGAACTTCACCATCGTCGGCGCCAACAGCCTGATCGACAAGCTGATTCAGATGGGCCTTATGCCTGATGATCAGGCGATGGGCGCGCGGATGATGCTGGGCATGTTCGCCCGCCCGGGCGATGGCGAGGATACGCTGGTTTCGAAGATCGAGGTCAAGCCCGACGGCCAGGTCACCGTCAACGGCCAGCGCATCCAGTAGCCCGCATCGCAGGGAAGGGCCGCGCGGGATGTGCCCGCGCGACCTTCCGGTGCGGGCTGCTTGCGCCGCGCCCGGTCGCGGACTAGGTCAGGCGCAAAGCAAACCGAAAGCTCACCGCATGACGACAGCCCTCTCCGATCTGACCGCAGCCCTTCTTGCAGCGGCGAGGACCGCTGGCGCGGAATCGGCCGATGCCCTCGCCGTGCGCGGCAGTTCTTTGTCGATCGACGTCCGCGGCGGCATGCTGGAGCAAGCGGAGCGCGCGGAAGGCACAGATATCGGGCTGCGCGTCCTGGTGGGCAATCGGCAGGCCTGCGTGTCGGCATCCGACATCAAGACCGAAACGATCCGCACGATGGCCGAGCGGGCGGTCGCCATGGCGCGCGAATCGCCGCAGGACACGACGCTTGGCCTCGCCGATCCCACCGATCTGGCCACGGCCTGGGATATCGACGCGCTGGAACTGGCCGATCCCGCGCCCGAACCCAGCCCGAAGGCGCTGCAAGACGATGCGGCCACCGCCGAAGCGGCGGCGCTTGCCGTCAAGGGCATCAGCACGGTCCAGTCCGCTTCGGCCGGCTATGGCCGACAAGCGATTCAGCTTGCGGGCAGCAACGGCTTTTCGGGCGGCTATTCCCGCACCGGCCGGTCCATCAGTTGCGTCGCGATCACCGGTGAAGGCACCGGGATGGAACGTGACTATTACGGCGAATCCCGTGTGTTCCAAGCCGATCTTCCGAATGCCGAGACAATCGGCACGCTGGCTGCCGAGCGCACGCTGGCCCGCGCCGGCGCCCGCAAGCCGAAGACCGGTGCCTTTCCGGTGCTGTTCGATGAACGGATTTCCTCCTCGCTGATCGGCCATCTCCTGGCGGCGGTCAACGGCGCGGCTATCGCTCGCGGCGCGTCCTGGGCGCGCGACCTTCTGGGGCAGATGGTGCTGCCCGAGACCCTCAGCATCACCGAGGACCCGCTGCGCCCCCGTACCTCTGCCTCCCGTCCCTTCGACGCCGAGGGCCTGCCGACCGCCCAACGGCTGATCGTTGATCGCGGCCGGTTGACCGGCTGGACGCTGGACCTGTCGACCGCCCGAAAGCTCGGGCTGAAATCCACCGCTAACGCGGCGCGCGGCGTATCCTCGCCGCCCTCGCCGGCCCACAGCAACATCGCGCTGACGCAGGGCGAGGCCAACCGCGACGACCTGGTCCGGCAGATGGGCACCGGCCTGCTGGTCACCTCGATGATCGGCTCCTCGATCAATCCGACCACGGGCGACTATTCGCGCGGCGCTTCCGGTTTCTGGGTCGATAACGGCGAAATCAGTTACCCGGTCAATGAATGCACCATTGCCGGAAACCTGCGCGACATGCTGCGCAACATCGTCCCGGCCAATGACGCACGCACCTACCTCTCGCATGTCGTTCCTTCGCTGCTGGTGGATGGCCTGACCCTTGCCGGAGAGTGATCTGACCCTTCTTGCCGAGGCCGCCCGCGCGGCGGGCGAGGTCGCGATGCCGTTCTGGCGCAAGACGCATCAATCCTGGGAAAAGGCCGCCGGCGCGGGCCCGGTGACCGAGGCCGATCTGGCGGTGGACGAGATGCTGAAGGACCGGCTTCTTTCGGCGCGGCCCGGCTACGGCTGGCTGTCCGAGGAGACCGATGACGATCCCCGCCGTCTCGACCGCGACACCGTCTTCATCGTCGACCCGATCGATGGCACCCGCGCCTTCATGGAAGGCGACCGCCACTGGTCGCATTCGCTGGCAATCTCCAGCGGCGGCAGGATCACCGCCGCCGCGATCTTCCTGCCCGCCAAGGATCAGCTTTTCACGGCGGCGATCGGCGAAGGCGCCGCGTTGAACGGCCAGCCGATCCGCACCAGCCAGCGCACCGCCCTGCAGGATGCGACGGTGCTGTCGGCGAAATCGAACCTCAACCCCGAGCATTACCGCAGCGGCCCGCCGCCCCTGCAGCGCCATTTCCGCGCCTCCATCGCCTATCGGCTGGCGCTGGTCGCCGAGGGCCGCTTTGACGCCATGCTCACGCTGCGCGACACCTGGGAATGGGACGTCGCCGCAGGCAGCCTGATCGTGACCGAGGCCGGCGGCCGGGTCAGCGACCGGCTGGGCACGCCGCCGCGCTTCAACAATCCCAGCCCGCTGCTTCCGGGGCTGGTAGCGGCGGGCGAGCTGGTGCATCGAGGCATCCTGCGACACCTGCATGGCGACGGATCGACCTAGGGTCAGATCTTGAAGAACGGCTGCGCCAGACGGGGCAGCAAACCCTTGAACTTCAGCGGCGCATCGGTGGCGGCCAGGCAGATGCAATCCTCACCGGCCTCGGCGACGGGCGTGTGGGTCAGGTCCTCGGTGCCCACCTCGACATCGCCGCGCGCGAACCGGTCCACCTCGTCGGCAAAGGCGCCCTGAAGCACCAGCGTCAGTTCCAGCCCGCGATGCGAATGGTCCGGCATTGCCGCCCCCGCCGGGATATAGAGCAGCCGCGCCGTGGCGTCGCCGCCGCAGGGCAGGATCGCCTGCCTCACACCGGCCCCGACATTCCGCCAGCGCACCTTGCCGGGTCCGCCTCCCACATAATCGGCCAGCGGCGCGGGGAAGATCGATGATGCCGGACGCCGTTCGGGTCGCGCCGCCGCGGCACCCCCCTTGATCCGCGCCATGGTCGCGGCCAGCGAATTGTCGCCCAGCGCTGCCGGCCCCAGTTCTTCCAGCAGCGCCCCGCCGACAGCTTCGTGACCGGCCAGGGCGGCACGGCAGTCGTCGCAAAGAGAGACATGGCTGGCGACGACCAGCCCGAACGCCTCCGGCAGGCTGCCGGCGGCATAGGCCGCCAAAAGCGCGTCGGGCAGATGATGTTTCACGGACAGTTCTTGCATTCTCAGCTCTTCTTCAGCTCGTATCGCAGCCGCTCCAGCCCCAGCCGGATGCGCGATTTGATTGTTCCAAGCGGCAGGCCGGTGACCTCCGCGATCTCGTAATGGGTAAGGTCCCCGAAATAGGCTTTCTCGATCATCTGCCGCTGGTTCTCGGGCAATTCCGCAAGACAGCGCCGCAGATGGGCCTGTTCGTCCGACACCGCCAGGATTTCTTCCGACGACGGCGGCGCTTCGTTGCCCCAGGGCAGATCCTCGGGCTCGGGGCGGCGCTGCTTGCGGATCGCGTCGATCTGCTTGTTGCGCACGATGGTGAAGATCCAGGTCGAGGCGCTGGCCATGGTCGCGTCGTAAAGCTCCGCCTTCTGCCAGACAGTCGCCATCGCCTCTTGCGTCGTTTCCTCGGCCAAGGCAGCCGACGTACCGGATTTCATCAGAAACGCCTTCACCCTCGGCGCGAAATGGCCGAAGAGTTCCGCGAACTTCGCGGCATCCTTGGTCTGCCTGAACTCGACAAGGCATCTGGTCCAGGGATCGACGGTTTTCTTGAGCTCTGTCACTGGCCTGCTTTTTTGGCGGGTCACCTTCGGAGACACCGCAAAACGCGGCGGCACTTCGGACCTCGGTTCATATGTCATCACCAGATTCATACTCCCGATACGCGCAGGTCAAGGCTTTGGATCACCGATCCCGCAAAGAAAGCCGACCCGAGAGTGATCCGGAGACGGCCGAGCCGCGTAAACCTGTAGAACAGAACAAAAACACCGGAGACGCGCCTTGCCATTCGAATTCGCCACGCCGTCCAGAACCGCCATCATCGGCGCAGGCATCTCCGGACTGGCGGCGGCCTACGAACTTGCCCCGTCCGAGTCCGTGGTGCTGTTCGAAGCCGCGTCGCGCCTTGGCGGGCATGCCCGGACCCGGATGGCCGGACGGAACGGCGATGTCCCGGTCGATACCGGCTTCATCGTGTTCAACTACCAGAACTACCCGAACCTGACCCGCATGTTCGCCGAGCTCGACGTGCCGGTGAAGAAAAGCACCATGAGCTTCGCGGCCTCGATAGGCAACGGCGCCATCGAATACGGCCTCAACAATTTCGGCGCGATGACGGCCCAGACACGCAACATGGTGCGACCGCAATTCTGGCGTATGATCGCTGACATCCTGAAGTTCAACAATCAGGCCAACGCCCTTGCCGAATCCTCGGACCAGTCCTTAGCGGAACTCTTGGACCAGTTGCAGATGGGCGCGTGGTTCCGCAAATACTACCTTCTGCCGCTGTCCGGCGCGATCTGGTCCTCGACCCCGGAACAGATGCAGGATTTCCCCGCCCGCTCGCTTGTGCAGTTCTTTCAGAACCACGCGCTGATGAGCTTCAACAATCACCAGTGGTACACCGTTGACGGCGGCAGCATCGAATATGTGCGCCGCATCGGCCAGGCGATCGAGGCGCGCGGCGGTACGATCCGCACCGGCGCGCCGGTTCAGGTCGTGCGCCGCCACGATCACGGCGTCGAGTTGAAGACCGCCGGCGGAGACTGGGAATATTTCGACAAGGTGATCTTCGCCTGCCATTCCGACGACGCGCTCCGGCTGATCGAGCGCCCCACTGCAGAGGAGCAACGCGTCCTTGGTGATCTGAGATATCAGAGCAACCGCGCGGTTCTTCACCGCGACACGGTGGTGATGCCGCAGCGGCGGAAATGCTGGGCCTCGTGGGTCTACAACTCGCCCGACGACCGCCCCGCCCCTTCGATCGGCGTCACCTACTGGATGAACTCGCTGCAGGGCATAGACGAGGCCGATCCGCTGTTCGTCAGTCTCAACAGCCCGTTCGACATCCGCCCCGAGACGATCTACGACGAGACCGAATTCCGTCATCCGGTCTTCGACGCGGCGTCGATCCGAGCGCAATCGCAACTGCCAGCGCTGCAAGGCCGCAACCGGACCTACTTCTGCGGTGCCTATACCCGCTGGGGCTTTCACGAGGATGGCTATGCCAGCGCGATGGATGTCGTGCGGCGCATCCGCCAGAAGGAGCCGGTGCAATGAAACCCGAGCTGCTGCAGTCCCACACCTATCACAAGCGGCTAGGCGGGCCGAACAACAGCTTTCGTTACAGCCTCGACTACGTGATCAGCGAGCCCGAGGCGGAGACGCCTCTGCCCGCGCTGCTGTCGCGCGACCGCTTCAATCTCGCCGCCATCCATCAGCGCGACCATGGCGGCGCGCCCGGCAAAGGACGCGGCGCCGCCTGGGTCCGCGAGGTCCTGCAGGAACACGGCATGGCCGAATTGGCGGCGATGCGGGTTCTGCTGGTTGCCCAGCCCCGCGTGCTGGGCCACCTCTTCAACCCGGTCAGCTTCTGGCTGGTGGTTGACGCCGACGACGCCCTGCGCGCCGTCATCTGCGAGGTGAACAACACCTACGGGCAACGCCATTCCTACCTCTGCGCCCATGACGACCTGCGTCCGATCCGCGCCATCGACACGCTGACCGCGCGCAAGGTGTTCCACGTGTCACCCTTCCAGAACGTCGCGGGCCGCTACGATTTTCGCTTCGACTACCAGAAGGGTCATTTCGGCGTCCGCATCGACCTGCGCGACGGTAACCGCGGACTTGTGGCGACGCTGGCTGGAACCCGCCGGCCGCTGGGATCGGCGCAGATCCTGTGGTCGGTGCTGCGCCGGCCCCTCGGGTCGCTGCGCGTCGTCGCCCTGATTCACCGGCAGGCATTGCTGCTCTGGTGGAAGGGCGCGCGGTTCCGGTCGCTGCCCGCCGAGCCGGACACCGATATCAGCCGATGATCCTGCCGCGCTATTCGCTGTTCGCGGCCTTTTTGGCGGCTGCGGGCATCCCGATCTACATCCACGCGCCGAAATTCTTCGCCGATGAATATGGCATCGGCCTTGGCGCGATCGGCGCGGCGCTGGTCGGGCTGCGGCTTCTCGACGTGGTGCAGGACCCGCTGCTCGGACGGCTGGCCGGTCGGCTCGGGCCCGGCCGGCCGTTTGCCGCGCTTGTGGGGGCGGCCGGGCTTTGCCTCGGGATGCTCGGGCTCTTCGTGATCGAGCCCCCGACCGCTCCCCTCTGGTGGATGGTGATCTGCCTCACGGTGCTGTTCACCTCGTTCTCGTTCCTTACGATCCTGCTCTACGCCCGTGGCATCACCCAGGCCGAGGCGCTGGGTCCGCGTGGCCATGTCCGGCTGGCGGGCTGGCGGGAAACCGGCGCGCTGACCGGCGTGTCGCTTGCCGCCGTCGCGCCGTTTCTGATCGGCCGCTTCACCGGGATGGACCCCTTCACCGGCTTCACCCTGCTCTTCGTCGGTCTCGGCCTGCTGGCCAGCGTCGCGATGCATCCCGCCTGGTCCGGCCCGATCGCCACGGCAAGCGCCAACTGGCAGGATCTGCTGTCCGACCCCGAGATCAGGCGCCTTCTCGTCGTCGCCCTCTTCAACGCCGCCCCCGTCGCGGTGACCTCGACGCTGTTCCTGTTCTTCGTCGAATACCGTCTGGGCCTGCCGGATCTGGCGGGCGTCTATCTGCTCTTGTTCTTCGTCTCGGCGGCACTTTCCGCCCCGGTCTGGTCCTGGCTTTCGACACGCCTGTCGCCGCGCCGGGTTCTGATCGCCGGAATGCTGCTGTCGATCGCCGCCTTCATCGGCGCCTACGGGCTGGGCACGGGCCAGTCCACGGCCTTCGCGCTGATCTGCATCGCCTCGGGCGCGGTGCTGGGGGCGGACATGGTGCTCTTGCCGGCGATCTTCGCCCGCCGCATCGGCGAGTTGGGCGAGGATGGCGGCCTCGCCTTCGGCCTCTGGGGCTTCTGCACGAAATTCACCCTGGCGCTTGCCGCCGCCACCGTCCTGCCGCTGCTCGAAGCGTCCGGCTTCGCGGTCGGACAGGCCAACGATGCGGCGGCGCTCGACCGGCTCTCCGTCCTCTACGCGCTGGTGCCCTGCGGCTTGAAGCTGGTCGCACTCGGGATATTTGCAGCACGACAGACAGAAAAGGCGACCGCATGATGGCCCGGCGACAACTTTCCGGCAAACGATACTGGCTGATCGGCGCCAGCGAGGGTCTGGGCCGCTGCCTGGCCGAGGAGTTGGACAGGCTGGGCGTCAAGCTGGTCCTGTCGGCCCGGTCCCAGGACCGCCTGAACTCGCTCGCCGACGCGCTCGACCAGTCGCCCGAGGTCGTCACCATCGACGTCACCTCGGTCGAGTCCGTCGAGGATGCCGTCGCGACGGTCGGCGAGGTCGATGGCGTCGTCTATCTCGCTGGCGCCTATGATCCCATGTCAACACGGAAATGGGACGCGGAAAAGGCCGAGAAGATAGCCGATGTCAATTTCATGGGCGCGCTTCGGGTCTTCGGCCGCATCGTGCCGGGCATCGCCAGGCGCGGGCACGGGCATCTGGTGCTCGTCGGTTCGCTGGCCGGCTATCGCGGCCTGCCCGGCGCGATCGGCTACGGCGCCAGCAAGGCGGGGCTGATCCACCTGGCCGAGAACATCCAGTCCGACCTCTGGAACACCGACGTCAAGGTGCAGGTGCTGAACCCTGGCTTCATCCGCACCCGGCTGACCGACAAGAACGACTTCGACATGCCCTTCCTGATGGAACCGGAAGAGGCAGGACGGACCGTCTGCAAGCTGATGCAGAGATCCGGGTTCAAATATGACTTCCCTTATGTCTTTTCGCTGTTCTTCCGGGTGGGCCAGTTCCTGCCGCAAGGTCTCTATCAAAGGCTTTTCGCCCGAAAATCGTGATCCGACGCCCTATTGCTCGGCAAGCTGCAGCGCTTCTTCCAGAACCTCGGCATCGCCGATATGGTTGGCCAGGATCATCACAAGCTCCGCCGCGAAGGCCAGCGCCTCGGCATCGCTCTTGCCCTTCTGCCGGGCAAGCAGCGCCTCGTAAAACGCATCGTGATCCGCCAGATTAGGCGTGACGATCAGCTTCATATCCGTCCCTCCCAAAGTGCGTCGAGCGCGGCCTCTACCGCGGCGGCCTCATAAGTCATCCATCTAGCCGCCACGACCTGGTCGGGCCGGACCAGGTAGACCGCCGTCTTCGCATCGCCCAGGTAGCGGGCGCGGATATCCTCGGTGATCACGGGCGCCAGCGCGGTCGCTCCTGCCAGCCTTGGCGCTGACATGCCCAAGACCAGCAGCACAGGCTCGCCGCCAAGGCCGTCAAGCAACCAGCCGTCCTCCACCGGCGCGTCCGGCGCGACCTGGCCGGGTGCGGCGGCTTCGGGCAGACCCGCCTCATCCGGTCCCGAACTCGCATAGCGGCAAGGTCGCGACAGCCGGCCGGAATTCACCCAGGCCCGCGCGAAGGGCGCTTTGCCGGCCAGCCGCAGTACCGCGTCGCGCCAGATCCGCTCCGCGCCGTCGGCGGGCGTCATGAACCGTGTCGTCCGGCTCGAGGCGCGGATGTTCTCATCCGCAGCCTGGACCCGCTCGCCGTCATAGCTTTCCAGCAGACCCGGCCCAGCGCGACCCCGCAACACGGCGGCCAGCTTCCAACCCAGGTTGTCGATATCCTGAAGCCCGCCATTGCCGCCCCGCGCGCCGAAAGGCGAAACCACATGCGCGCTGTCGCCGGCGAAAATCACGCGGCCATGCAGGAACCGTTCCAGCCGCCTGCATTGGAAGGTGTAGACGCTGACCCAATCGAGCCTGAAATCGCCATGCCCGACCATCCGCTCGATCCGCGGGATCACGGCCTCGGGTCGCTTTTCTGCCTCGGGGTCCACGCCCCAGCCCAATTGCAGGTCGATCCTGTAGATGTCGTCGGGCTGTTTGTGCAAAAGCGCCGACTGCCCGCTGTGAAACGCCGGCTTGAACCAGAACCACCGTTCGGCGGGAAAGTCGGCCCGCATCTCGATATCCGCGATCAGAAACCGTTCCTCGAAAAGCTCCCCCTGAAACTCCAGTCCCAGCATGGTCCGAACCGGCGATTTAGCGCCGTCGCAGGCGATCAGATACTCCGCCTGCAGGTGGTAGGCGCCATCCGGCGTCTCAATCTCGATATCGACGAAATTCGCTTTATCAGAGACGCTTTCGACCCGGTTCCTGAACCGAAGATCGACCAGATCAGAGGCCTGCGCCCGCTCGATCAGGAACTGCTCGATATAGTATTGCTGAAGGTTCACGAAGGCCGGCATCTTGTCGCCTGGCTCGGGCTGCAGGTCGAAGCTGAACACCTCACGCTCGCCGTGGAACGTCCGCCCCACCTTCCAGGTCACACCCTTCTCGACACAGCGTTCGCCGACCCCCAGCCGGTCGAGGATTTCCAGCGAGCGCTTCGACCAGCAGATCGCCCGGGACCCGACCGATACCCGGTCGTTGTCGTCCAGCACGACCGAGGCCACGCCATGGCTCGCCAGTTCAAGCGCCATCGCCAGCCCGACCGGCCCCGCCCCAACGATTACTACCGGTTTGCGCGGCTCCGGCTCCAGAAGGCCCGGCGGCGCGGCGTAGGCGAAGCGCTTATGGGCATAGGCCATCCTGCCCTAGCCCTGCAGCGCGTCCCACATCTCCCGGTCCCGCTCGGCGGTCCAGATGCGCGGCGTGTCGATGTCGCGTGCCTCGTCGAAGGCGCGGGCGACATTGAAAGGCAGGCAATGTTCGTAAATCGCGAAATCCGCGAATTTAGGGTCGCATTCGGCGCGCACGGCGTCCCAGGCGTCCTTCAGCGACCCGCCCCCCAATGCGACCTTGGCGGCCGGCGCATAGGTCGAGGTGATGAAATCGGCCGTGGACTCCAGCGCGGCGTTGACCATGTCGCGCCCCATCAGCGCCTCCCCCCGGCCCGGTGCAATGGCGTCAAGTTTCCAGCCCCGGATCGCCTCAAGCGTCTTGGGCCAGTCGTGAAAATGCCCGTCGCCACAATAGCAGGCCGAGTGATACTCGACGATATCGCCGGTGAACATGACGTTCTGATCCGGCACGTAGATGACGATATCGCCGGCCGTATGCGCGCGTCCCAGGTGCATCAGGTCGATGCGTCTTTTCCCAAGATAGACACTCATTCTGCGGTGAAACGTGGTCGTCGGCCAGGTCAGGCCGGGGATTTCCTCGTGTCCCTCGAACAGGCGCGGGAAGCGGCCGAACTCGCTGTCCCAGTCCTCCTGCCCGCGCTCGACCACCATCGCCCGCGCCGTTTCCGACATGATCACCTGCCCGGCGCCATAGGCAGAGGCGCCAAGCACCCGGACCGCGTGATAGTGGGTGAGCGCCAGATGGGTGATCGGCTTGTCGGTGACACGGCGGATTTCCTCGATCACCTTGCGGGCCAGCCGCGGCGTCGCCTGCGCCTCGATCACCATGACGCTGTCATCGCCGATGATGACACCGGAATTCGGATCACCCTCGGCGGTGAACGCATAAAGCCCGTCACCGATCTCGGTGAAGCTGGTCTTCTTCTCGGTCAGGTCGCCCTGGCTGGCAAAGGCTTTCCCCATGCTCTGCTCCTTGCAATTCGCTTGTTCAAAGCGCGTTCACGGTCTGGTCGATTGCGCCGAACAGAGAGGCCCCATTGCCGTCCTCCATCCAGATCCGCACCCGGTCGCCCGGCTGCAGGAAAGCGGTCTCGGGCCGGCCGCGCAGGATCGTCTCGACCATGCGCTGCTCGGCGATGCAGGAATAGCCCGCGCCGCCCTCTGAAACCGGCAGGCCAGGGCCGCTTTCCCCCTTGTTAGAGACTGTTCCCGATCCGATGATCGTCCCTGCCGCAAGGTGCCGCGTCTTTGCCGCGTGGGCGATCAGGGTCGGGAAATCGAACGTCATGTCGATGCCGGCATCGGCGCGCCCGAACGGCGCTCCGTTCAGATCCACGCACAGCGCGCCATGCAGCCGCCCGTCGCGCCAGCCCGGCAGCGCCTCCGGCGTCACCGCCAGCGGCGAGAAGGCGCTGGCGGGCTTGGATTGCACGAAACCGAACCCCTTGCCCAGTTCCGCCGGGATCAGGTTGCGCAAGGACACGTCGTTGCAAAGCATCACCAGCCGGATCGCCGCTGTCGCCTCCTCGCGGCTTGCCCCCATCGGCACCGGCCCGGTGATCACCGCCACCTCGGCCTCGAAATCCAACCCCCAGTCGGGATCGCCGATGATCGGATCATGCGGCGCAAGGAAGCTGTCCGACCCGCCCTGGTACATCAGCGGATCGGTCCAGAAGCTTTCCGGCATCTCCGCCCCGCGCGCCTTGCGGACCAGTTCCACGTGGTTGACGTAAGCCGACCCGTCGAGAAACTGATAGGCGCGCGGCAGCGGCGAATGGCACAGGTGCTCGTGAAAGGCCACAAGATCTCCATCCGGCTCCAGCCCGCCCTCGTCCAGCGCCTGCTGCAGCGTCCGGGCCTTCGCCGGCCGGCATGTCTTGCCATCCGGCGCAACGATCACCAGACGCCCATCGGCGCTGTGATCCCTCAGCGAGGCAACTCTCATTTGACGCCCGGCGTTCCGTCGAACTTCTTCTCCAGCGAGGTCCAGCAATCGATGTAGTCGTCCTGCAACGGCGCCTCTTTGGCGGCAAAGGCGGTCATCTGCTGCGGAAAGCGGGTCTCGAACATGAACGACATCGTGTTGTCCAGCTTCTCGGCCTTCAGCTCGGCATTCGACGCTCCCTCGAAGGCGTTCCGGTCGGGCCCGTGCGGAAGCATCATGTTGTGCAGGCTCATCCCGCCCGGCACGAACCCCTTCGGCTTGGCGTCATAGACGCCGTAGATGTTGCCCATCAGCTCGGACATGATGTTCTTGTGATACCACGGCGGCCGGAACGTGTGCTCGGCCACCATCCAGCGTTCGCGGAACAGGACGAAGTCGATATTGGCGGTGCCCTCGACGCCGGATGGCGCGGTCAGCACGGTGAAGATCGACGGGTCGGGGTGGTCGAACAACAGGGCGCCGACCGGGCTGTAGGTGCGAAGATCGTACTTATAGGCACAGTAATTGCCGTGCCAGGCGACCACATCCAGCGGCGAATGGCCGATCTTCGTCTCGTGGAACCCGCCGCACCATTTCACCACCACGCGACTTGGGGCGTCGCGGTCCTCGAAGGCCGCGACCGGGCATTTGAAATCGCGCGGATTGGCAAGGCAGTTGGCGCCGATCGGTCCGCGGTTCGGCAGATCGAACTTCTGCCCGTAATTCTCGCAGACGAATCCCCGCGCCGGCCCCTCCAGCACTTCGACGCGATAGACCAGCCCGCGCGGCAGGATGGCGATCTCTTTCGGCTCCAGGTCGATGACCCCAAGCTCGGTGCAGAACCGCAGCCGGCCTTCCTGCGGCACGACCAGCAGTTCGGAATCGGCACTGTAGAAATACTCGTCCTGCATCGAGGCAGTGATCAGGTAGATATGGGCCGCCATGCCGACCTGGGTGTTCACATCGCCCGCCGTGGTCATCGTCCGCATTCCGGTCAGCCAGGTCAGCGCGTCGTCGGTATGCGGCACCGGATCCCAGCGGTACTGGCCGAGCGAGATCACATCCGGATCGATATGCGGCGCGGATTTCCAGTATGGCAGGTCGATCTTGGCGAACCGCGACGTATGCTTGACCGAAGGCCGGATCCGGTAGCACCAGGTCCGCTCGTTCTGTCCGCGCGGCGCCGTGAAGGCGGTGCCCGACAGCTGCTCGGCATAAAGACCGTATTCGCATTTCTGCGGGCTGTTCTGGCCCTGCGGCAAAGCGCCGGGCAGGGCCTCCGTCTCGAAATCATTGCCGAAGCCGGGCATGTAGCCCTCATGGGTGCCCTGGGTGGCCGCGGCCCGGGTCAGGCCATGCGTTTGGGACTGCTTGTTCATCAGGGGCCTCCGATCGGCCGCGCGTAATGGCGGCAGCTGCCCGATGACGCTATCGTTGCAGATGCAACGAAGTCAAGCGGCGCGGCCAGACCGATCCGGCCGCGGCCGCCGCGCCTCACCCGCAATCGCCCAGCGGCGGGCCGGTGAACGTCATGTGATGCCGCTCTGCCGATTCGTTGACCGCGGCCATGTCCTCGGGGATGCGGAGCCGTCCCGCCGCCATGTCGGCGAAGAAGCCCTCGAATCCGCCCGGCGTCAGGATGACCAGCTTGCGGCAGGGCTGCTGCGCGAACAATCCACCGTCCGCGCCGGCGAGCGGAT
This sequence comes from uncultured Alphaproteobacteria bacterium, assembly GCA_942492375.1. GTDB lineage: Bacteria > Pseudomonadota > Alphaproteobacteria > Rhodobacterales > Rhodobacteraceae > JAHEAO01. Next base: position 388,733 of record CALOEL010000014.1, on the reverse strand, counting down.
CGGCCTGTCGCAGCCGGCGGTCTCGGCCGCGCTGGGCCGGTTGCGGGCGGCGCTGAACGACCCGCTGTTCATCCGCCGCGGCAACAGGCTTGAACCGACCGACTATGCCCGCGCCCTCGCGCTGCCGCTGCGGGACATCCTCGACCAGCTCGGCACGCTGCTCTCGGGCCCGCCAAGGTTCGACCCGGCGGCTTCCGTGCAGACCTTCCGGATCTCGGGCAACGACTTCTTCGCCGACCTGCTGATGCCGCAACTGGCGGCGGAATTGCAGCGCGTCGCACCGGGCATCCGGGTGCAACTGGTCGATCTGGTGCCCGACGACTACATCCAGACGCTGGAACGCTACGGGGTCGATATCGCGCTGGCGCCCAGGATGAGCGTACCCGACTGGGTCGGCCAAAGGCCGGTGTTTCACGCCAGCTTCGTGATGATCGCGCGCAGCGGCCATCCGCGGCTTGCCCGCACGGGGATCGAACCCGGCAAGACCGTGCCGATCGACCTGTTCTGCGATCTCGGGCATGTCCTGATGTCGCCCGAAGGCAAGTTGCAGACCGTCGGCGACAGGGCGCTTGCCCGCGTCGGGCGCCGGCGCCGCGTCGCGATGACCATGCCCTTTTTCAGCGGCGTCTGCCGAGCGGTGGCCGAAAGCGATCTTGTCGCCCTCATCCCGCAGCAACTGGCGCACCGTGTCGCGCCGGACCTGGGACTGAAGATCTATCGCGCCCCGGTCCCGATCGACCCTGCGCTGCTGTGCATGATCTGGCATCACCGCTCGACCGGCAACCCGGCGCATCGCTGGCTGCGCGATCTGGTCGCCGACCTGCTCTTGCCCCTGAACGAAGACGAGGCTCCCTTGCCGAAGGCTTGAACGCAGGCTCGATCCGTGGCTTGTTGCAATTGCAACGATGCCTGGATGCCCGCGTGACCAAATTCGTCCTCGAAGACTTCCTGCCCTACCAGCTCGCGGTCCTGGCCGCCCGGGTCAGCCGCGAGTTTTCGACCCTCTACAAGGCGGAATTCGGCATCACCATTCCCGAATGGCGCGTCGTCGCCCATCTCAGCCAGGCCGACGGCCCGCTCAGCGTGCGCGAGATCCACGAACGTGTGGACATGGACAAGTCGAAGGTCAGCCGCGCCGCCAGCAGGCTGGAAGCGGCGGGTCATGTCGAGAAGACCGTGAATCCCGAAGACCGGCGGCTGATCGAGCTGCGCCTGACCGCCAAGGGCCGCCGTCTGATCGAGGAACTGGAGCCTCTCGCGCGGCGCTTCGAATCGCAGGTCATGCAGCGGCTCGGGCCCGGCGCGGATCAGTTTCGCGACTCGCTGGGCCTTCTCATCGACAGGACGTAACCGGCAATCACTGCCGAAGACAGGAGATCATAATGGAAGACATCGTCATTCTCGCGGGCGCCCGCACCGCCATCGGCACGTTCGGAGGCGCGCTGGCCGGCCATCCGCCCAGCGACCTCGGCGCAATCGTCGCAGAGGCCGCGATGCAGCGGGCCGGGATAGAGCCGGCGCAGATCGGCACCGTCGCCTTCGGCCATGTGATCAACACCGAACCGAAGGACATGTATGTCAGCCGGATCGCCGCGATGAAGGCCGGTATTCCGGACACCACGCCTGCGATGAACGTCAACCGGCTGTGCGGGTCCGGCGCTCAGGCCGTGGTCTCGGCGGTGCAGGCGCTGGCCCTCGGCGACGCCGATTTCGCGCTCGCCGGCGGCGCCGAGAACATGAGCCGCTCGCCCTATATCCTGCCCGCTGCCCGCTGGGGCCAGAAGATGGGCGACGCGGCCGGGCTCGACATGATGCTCGGCGCGCTGAACTGCCCGTTCGGCACCGGCCATATGGGCGTGACCGCCGAGAATGTGGCCGAAGAACACGACATCAGCCGCGAGGCCCAGGACGCCTTCGCGCTCGAAAGCCAGACCCGCGCCGCCAAGGCGATCGCCGAGGGCCGGTTCAAGGACCAGATCGTGCCGGTCGAGGTGAAGGTGAAGCGCGAGACCGTCGCTTTCGACACCGATGAACATCCCAAGAAGACCTCGGCAGAGGCTCTGGCCGGTCTGCGCCCCGCCTTCCAGAAGAACGGCACCGTGACCGCCGGCAATGCCAGCGGCATCAATGACGGCGCCGCGGCATTGGTACTGGCCCGCGCAGATGCGGCAAAGAAGGCCGGTCTGAAACCGCGGGCGCGCATCCTCGGCTATGCCCATGCCGGGGTGCGCCCCGAGGTCATGGGCATCGGACCGGTGCCGGCGGTGAAGGCCCTGTTGCAGCGCACCGGACTGACGGTGGAGGATTTCGACCTGATCGAGTCGAACGAGGCCTTCGCCGCGCAGGCGCTGGCGGTGAACAAGGGGCTGGGGCTGGACCCGGCGCGGGTGAACCCGAACGGCGGCGCCATCGCGCTGGGTCATCCGGTCGGCGCGACCGGCGCGATCCTGAGCGTCAAGGCGCTCTACGAGCTGGAGCGGACCGGCGGTTCGAAGGCGCTGATCACCATGTGCATCGGCGGCGGCCAGGGCATCGCGCTGGCGATCGAACGGATCTGACCGACCCGCCCGACAAGGTGCCATACACTTTGCCGACGTTTTGCCGACGGTTCGCAGACGCCGCCCCGGACCCCGATCCGGGGCGCTTCTCACTCGACCCTGACCGACACGTTCGCGGCCTGGCCGGCGGCATCTATCACCGACAGGCGCAGGAATCCCCGGCCCGGTGAGGGCAGGACTTCCTCGCGCTCATGGCTCTCCGTCACCACCGGCCGTCCGTCCGCCAGCCAGGTGAAGGGCGGCGTTCCATCGCGCACCTTCAGCACCAGCGCCCCTTCCGCCAGCACCGTCGCGCCATCGGGGGGAAAGGCCACTTTCGGCGCGTCGATACTGTCGAAAAGCCTGTTTCGCGCGCGAAACATCTTCAGTGGTTGCGGCAGGTTTGCAGTGGAAACCAGCAATGTTTCGGGGGGCGGCGGCGGAAAATGATCAAGCTTCCGCTTCAGCCGCCCGAAGGCTTCGAACAGCACTGGCGCGGCAAGATCGCCCCCGAACGCGCCCGGCACCGGCGTGCCATCGGGCCGTCCCATCCAGACCCCGATCACATGCCGCCCGTCAAAGCCGATCGCCCAGGCATCGCGATGCCCGTAAGACGTGCCCGTCTTGTAAGCCAGCCGGTTCGCCGGGGCGTTCGGCGGCGGTGCGAGCCCCGACAGGATGTCCGCGACCTGCCATGCCGCGACCGGCGACAGCACCTGTTGTTGCAGGCCATCCGCATCGGTCCCGTCCTCCGCCGTCAGCGCCACGGCCCGACCGCCCCGCGCGATGGCGGCGTAAAGCTGCACCATGTCCTGCAGGCTGATCCCGATGCCGCCCAGCGCGATGGCCAGCCCCGGCGTGTCGCCCGCCAGTTGCGGCCCGGTCCCCGCCCGCCGCAACCGCGCCAGCACGACGGCTGGCCCGAGCGCCTCGGTCAGCGTGACGACCGGGATGTTCAGCGACAACTGCAACGCCTCGCGGATCCGGACCGTGCCGCGAAACGCCCCGTCGAAATTCTGCGGTGCATAACTGCCGAAGGCGACCGGCCGGTCCGCGATCAGTGTCTCGGGATGAACGAGACCCTGGTCGAAGGCCATGCCATAGATCAGTGGCTTCAACGTCGATCCGGGCGACCGCAGCGCCTGGGTCATGTCAATGAAACCCTGCCTCTGATCCGCACCGAACCCTGCCGAACCGACCGACGCCAGGATCTCGCCGCTGCTGTGCTCGGCGACGAGAATGGCGATGGAAAGCCGCTCTCCGGCATCGCGGGCGGCGCGTTCGGCAAGGCTCTCCAATGTCTGTTGCAACGCCGCATCGACAGTCAGCCGGTGTGTCTGAACCAGTGGCTCTCTGGCCAGAACCCGGTCGGTCAGATGCGGAGCGAGAGCCGGAAAGGCGTGTCTCTTCAGGGGAATTCGCTCGCCCATTGCCGCCGCGGCGGCCCCCACGTCCAGCACACCCTTCCTCTGCATTCGCTCCAGCACGCGGTTTCGCGCCATCCGCGCCGCCTGCGGGTCCCGATCCGGCCGCCGGGCTTCGGGGGATTGCGGCAGCGCGACCAGCAGCGCCGCCTGTGCGGGTGTCAGTCGGCGCGGCTCCTTTCCGAACCAGGCGAAGGCGGCCGAACGTACGCCTTCCAGATTGCCGCCATAGGGCGCACGGTTGAGGTAGAGCGTCAGGATCTCGTCCTTGGAATGCCGTCGCTCCAGCGCCAGCGCCACCCGTATCTGCCGCAGCTTCCCGGTCCAAGTTCCGGTCGGGCCGTCCTCCAGCAGGCGCGCGGTCTGCATGGTAAGCGTGGACCCGCCCGAGACGATCCGGCCCCCGGATACCGACTGCACCGCCGCACGCAGCATTGCGACCGGGTCGATGCCCGAATGCCGGAAATAGCGCTTGTCCTCATAGGCAACCAGCATCTTTAGGTAGCCCGGATCGACCTGATCGCGGCGCGTCGCGAGCCGCCAGCGCCCATCCGCCACTGTATAGGCCCGCAGCAGCGCGCCGTTACGGTCCAGCATCTCGACCGAGCTTTCCGCCAGCAAGGGCGGCAGTACCGTCGTGTCGATCCAGGCATCGCCCGCATCCCGCGCCGCTGCGCCCAGCAACAGCGCGGCGGTCAGGCCGAAGAGAAGCCGGTGCGGTTTCATTCCGTCACGGTCACCCGCCCGGCATCGGTCCGGGCGCGAAACTCTGGCCGGTACATATCCTCGACACTGGCCGCGGGATGGTGGAACCCGCCCGGCGAGACGGCGCGGACGATATAGGCCAACCGGAAAGGATCCTCCGACCCCCAGTCCACCTGCGCGATGAACCGGTCCTGCCGGAACTCGCTGTGCCGCGCCTCGGCGTTCAGCTCCAGCCAGTCCAGCGCGCGGATGTCGCCGCCGCGCAGCAGGTTCGGATTGTCGATCTCGAATCCGGCGGGCAGCGGGTCATTGACGATCAGCCGCGCCTCGCGCGCGTCGAAGGGCCTCACCGTGACGACCGCGACCAGCCTTGTGCCCATCGGCACGGCATCGGGCTGGACCGGCTCGCCCTCCATGCTGAAATACTGACGCTCCAGCGCATATCCGTTGCCGCCCGCCGGTTCCGGCTGGTCGGGAACGCCGAAGGTGGTCAGGGTCAGGAAGGTGTCGGCGGCGCCCTCGTTGCGGAAATGCACCGGCACCCCTCTGGCCTCGTCCTGCGTCACCCGCAGCACCGGCATTTCGGCGGGTGCACCATCGACCGTGATCCCGCCTGCGACAGTAGTTCCGATCATCGCATTGGTCGCTAGCAGCGACCAGACCTGCTCTTGCGTCGACAGCGCCTGCGTGACCCCGCCAGAGACACGGTTGACCAGCGCCTCGCGGTCGACTGCCTCGCTGCCCGATTCCACCGCCAGCGTCAGCACCGCCGCTGCATCGCGCAACGGGGTGCCGTAATCCTCACGCCAGCCGCGCCCTGCATCCTCCGCCGAGCCGGACAGCATCGCCGAGGCGCGCCGGAACATCGCATCCGACCGCACTGGATCGCCATAGGAGGCCAGCGCCGCGCCGATCTGGGCGACGGCCAGCGGTGTGCCGAACGCCTCTGCCTTCACATCGGCATAATAGCGCAGATCGCCGATGCTGGCCGCGCCCTCTCGCGCCAGCACATGCAGCGCATAGGCGATATCCTCGCCGCCCGCGTCGAAGTCGGCGGCGTAGTTCACCCGGTTGCGCAGGCTGTCCATCGCCATGCGAAAGGCCGCGTCCGGCACCTCATGTCCGGCCGCGCGGGCGCGGGACAGGAAATCGGTCACATAAGCGTCCAACCAGAAATCGCCCGAGGCCGGACCCCAAAGGCCGAAGGACCCGTTCGAGCTCTGGTTGGTCAGCACCTCGGCCACTGCCTCTTCGATCCGCCTGCCCAGCTGGTCGCGCTGCTCCAGCCCCATCGCCACGGCGACCTCGTCGAGATAGAGCAGCGGCATTGCCCGCGACGTGACCTGTTCGGTGCAGCCATAGGGGTAACGATCGAGCGCATTCAGCAGTCCCGCCGTGTCGAACCGCGCCAGTGGCCCGATCGCCAGCGTGGCGACTCCGGTGCCGGGGTGGAGACCATCGAACACGTTGCGGTCGAAGATGAAGGTATCCCCCGCGGCAAGGTCGAACCGCGTGGTGCGGGCGATCTCCGGATCGTTGACCTGCACCGGAAGGGCAAGCGTCTTGGTCAGGACCTCGCCAGCCGGGGTTGTCAGGGATACGGTGATCTCGTGCAGCCCGACCTGATCGGCCTGAACGGGCACCGTGACACGCTGCGTCGCACCGTCCGCAAGGTCGATCGATCCGGGAACCTCACCGGACAGGGTGATGCCGTCGGCGCTGATCTTCAGCGCGGCGGACCCCACCGGCCCGGTCGCATGTGTGATCTCGAGCAGCAGCCGCGAGCGGTCGCCCGGCGCAAGGAATCGCGGCAGCGAGGCATTGACCACCACCGGATCGCGCACCAGCACATCCGCGCTGGCCTGCCCGACGCCCGTTCGCGACCAGACCACCGCCATCAGCCGCACCGTGCCGTTGAACGAGGGCAGATCGAACGAGGTCCGCGCCATCCCGTCCGGCCCGACCTCGATGGGACCCGAGAAATAGGCCACCAGTTCCTCGGTTGGCGGCGGCGACTGCATCCGCAATTGGGCGGCCGCATCCCCGCCCGACCTGATCGCGCCCATCGCGCCCGTCATGCCGTCGATCAGCCGGCCATAGACATCGCGCAGGCCGACGCCGAGACGCCGCTGGCCGAAATAATGCCCTGCCGGGTCGGGCGCCTCGAATCCGGTCAGGTTCAGGATACCCAAATCCACCGCGGCGATCGTGGCATGCGCGGTTTCTCCCGGCGCCACGCCCTCGACCTTCAGCGCGACCTCCATCGGCTTGCGCGGTTCGGCTTCTGCGCCCATCTCGAACCGCGCTTCAAGGCGATGCTCGCCGGGATCGACCTGCGCATAGGACAGGCCGAGCGACCGTGCCGGATTGCGCCCGGCATCGACATCCATCGGGCGGATCACCGAGGCGGTGACATAGGCCCCCGCACCCCACTCGTCGGTCACCGGAAGGGTGACGATATTCTCGCCCTCGGTGACGTCGACCGCGATCATGTCGATCAGCCGGTTCGACAGCACGGTGACCAGCGCCTTGCCGGGATAGCGGGGCACGATCCGCAGCGTCGCCGTGTCGCCGGGATCATAGGCGGGCTTGTCCAGCGACAGGTCCAGCACGTCGGGGGTCATCGAGGTATCGGCGCCGCCATACCAGCCCGCATAAAAGTCCGTGGCAGCGGCGGTGTAATCCCCGCCCAGCCGCTCGACCTTGATCTCGTAGTGTCCCCACTCGACCGGGGCGGAGACCTGCACGGGATCGGCCCCCAGCTCCGCCACGTCCGAAGCGACACGGCTGCGGGTGGTCACCGGCTCCCAGTTCCAGTTGCCGTAGTTCTGGTACCATTGATACCGCGTTTCGATTCGGTTGATCGTCCAGCGCACCTGCATTTGCATCGGCTGCATGGCTGCGTCCAGCCCGATCACGCTGAACCGCGCCTCGCCGCCTTCGGGCAGGACGTCATCGAAGTCCGGCCTGATCCCGATCACCGGACCGGCTGGCGCAACGGCGCGGGTCAGCTGCCGCTCGACCGGTCGGCCGGACCCCTCGGCGATGCGCAGCACGACCGTCGCATCGAGCGGGCGGTTGGCGTCCTCGGCGGGCGGAAGGTCCAGTGCCACGACCGCCTGTCCCTCGGCATCCGTGTGCGCTTCCTGCGGCAAAGAGGCGATGCGTCGTTCAAAGGGCTGATCGTAGCGGCCAAAGATGTAGCCCGGATAGCCGTCGAGCGTGGTCGCGGCATCCAGTGCAACCTCGCCTTCGATCTCCAGATCGGCAGCGGGCGCGCCAAAGAGATAGCGCGCCTCGACGCTAACCGGGGGGCGGTCGGTCACACGGATGGCGCCCTCTGGCAACGAGAGGTCGAAGTCGATCCGCTCGGGCAGGAAATCCTCGACCAGCAGGGTCTCTGACGCCAACGGCTCGGCGTCGGGGTCGGTGTGGAGGTTCAGCCGCCAGGTGCCGCGCGGCGCGCTGTGTCCGACCGGCAAGGCGAAGACATGGCCGCCCTCGACCGCGCGGGTCGAAAGCGTGCGGCTGTATTCGACGCCGTCGGGGCGAAGCAGCACCGCCGTGACCGGAAGACCGGCGAGCGCCTCGGCCTTGCCGTCGCGGGTCAGGGCGGTGGCGAAGATCGTCTCGCCGGCGCGGTAAGCGCCGCGATCGGTGGTCAGGAACATGTCCACCGGCCCGGCGGGCGCACGCCCCTCGACCCCGCGGTCGGACAGGTCGAACTCTGGATCGGTCAGCGGCAGGAAGGTGAAATCTCTCTCTCCCTCGCGCAGCGTCACCATTGCGGGCGCGGACCCGGCGGTGCCGCGCGTCAGGCCCGGATCGAACCGCGCATAGCCATCGGCATCGGTCTTGGTTTCAGCCAGTATCGCATTGGCGCGGGACAGCAGCTGCACCGCGACCCCCGGCTTCGCTGCGGCAGAGGCCAGCGAGCGGACGAAGACATGCAGTCCGTCAGTTCCGCTCATCGTCGTCAGGCCCAGGTCGCTGACCACGAACCACTGCGTCGCGGGCGCTGTCTGATAGGGATCGGCGCCCGGAATCGCGGCGTTCAGCGTATAGATGCCGGGCTGCAATGCCTCCGCTGCATCGCCGATCGGCAGCCGCGTCGTGACGTCTTGGTTCAACTCCATCTGCGTCTCACCGGTGCCGCGCCAGACCTCTTCGGCCAGCTCGGTGGCGAAGGTCTCCTCTTCCCAGGGCGACATCGGCGCTCCGAAGAAATCATTCTGGATCGCGCGCAACAGGTTCCGGTCGCTGATCCGGCGCAGCACCAGGTCGACCGTATCGGCATTCACCGTCACCACCGGCAAGACCCGCTGTCCTGCCGCCGGCAGGATATAGGATCGCCCCGGAAAGCGCACCGAGGGCGCGCGGTCGCGGACGTAGAGGTTCAGCACGACCGGCTCGGCCAGCGCCTCGCCCGACGCGGCGGGCAGACCCGCGCGGAAGGTCACACTGTAGCGCGCGCCATGGCTGACCCCATCAAGGCAGAGCTGGCTGTCGCTGACATCGGCAGAGAAGGTCGCATCGGGCATCTGGATATAGGGGGAATAGTCGACCCCGGACTGCACCAGCGGTTCGCTGAATGTGGCACAGATCCGCGGCGCGGCGGCGTCGCTATCGACCTGATGCTCGGTGATCCGGAAGCCGTACTTCGCAATCGCCTGCTCCAACGCGGCGGCTGCATCGTCCCGCGGCTGAAGGTCCTGCGCCAGCCGCAAGGCGGGGATCATGTCGCGCCCGCGTCCCTGACGTTCCAGAGCCGAGGCCAGCTGCGCCAGGATCGTCGCGCGCTGACTGCCCGCATCCGCCCGCAGATAGGCATTGATCGCGGCAAGAACGGCGCGATCGAAATAGCTCTGCCGCTGTTCATCGGATTGCTCGGCCAAAATTCCGGCAAGGCGGCCGTAATCCAGCCAGTCTCCCGGCGCATCGGTGATCGAGACGGCGGAACCCATCGCACGGACCGCGCCGACAAGGTTGCCTGCGGCCTCCATGTCGCGCGCGGCGACGACTAGGTCTTCCGCCGCCCAGCTGTCGGCGGGATGCAGCGCGCCAAGGCCGCGCGCCTGATCGGTAGCGCCGTCGATGTCGCCGGGCGACAGGAATGACAGCTCTTCCGCCCGCGCCGCCGCGCGGTTCAACACCCCGGCATCGGCTTCAAGCACCACGGCCGAGATCGCCCCGTCATAGGCGACGCGGTCGGAGATGTCGGATTTTGGGAAGCAGGCGTTCGAGCGGGTGTTGAAGGTGAAGGCCCGGCACGCATCGTCGTTCAGGCAGGCGTTCTGGCAGCCTTGCAGCGTGGTGTCGAAGATCTTGCCCAGATCCGAGCCATAGAAATCCACGCCTTCCGAGACGACCAGCCGGCGGTCCGGCACCGCTTGCTGCGCAGCAAGCGGTCCCGCGGAACCAAGGACGAGAAGAACAAGCAAAGCAAGCTGACGCATCGGACTCTCCCTACAGGCTGGAACGATGCTGGCACGAAGCGGGCCGCACTGACAACTGATCACGCATTGCGATTAACACCCTGTTCACCCTGTTCCAGCTAGGTTCGGCACCGGAAATTGCTGCCCATCACGCATGGCGGGAGAGATGGAATGAGCCATTCGGACATGCTGGCCCAGGAACGCCGCGCCCGGCTGGCGGCGGAACGGCTGCTGGACGCCAAACAGGCAGAGCTGTTCGCCGCGAACCGGGAATTGTCGCGCCATGCGCTGGCGCTGTCGGACGAGATCGTGGAGAAGCGTGAAGAGGTCGCGGTGGTGCGCACCGAAGCAGAAGAGTTGCGCGGCCAGAACAGCCGTGTTCTGTCGGATCTGGAGCAGGCCAATCATGCCATCGTGATCGCGCAAAGGCGGCTTTGGGATTCGGTCGAGACCATCGAGGACGGCTTTGCCGTCTTCGACCGCGACAGCCGCCTGGTGGCCGCCAATTCCGCCTATCTTTCGGTCTTCGATGGTATGGATTGCGTTGCGCCGGGGATTCTCTATCACGACATCCTGAAAATCCTCGCCGACGAGGGCATCGCTGATATCGGCAACGCCCGCCGTGGTGACTGGTGCGCGGGCATGTTGGCACGATGGCAAGGCGATACCCTGGAGCCGCATACCATCAAGCTTTGGAACGGCGGCTTCATCAAGCTGGTCGACCGCCGGTCAGAGAATGGCGACACCGTTTCGCTTGCACTGAACATCACCGACACGATCAGGTATGAACAGGAGCTCAAGGAAGCGCGCAGCAAGGCGGAAGCCGCCAATCGCGCCAAGTCGGCATTCCTTGCCAATATGAGCCACGAGCTGCGGACGCCTATGAACGGCGTCGTGGGCATGGCAGACCTTCTGGCCGATACGCCGTTGACCGAGGAGCAGCAGCTCTTTGTCGAAACGATCAGAACTTCGGGCGAGGCCCTGCTGGTCCTGATCAACGACGTGCTCGACTTTTCCAAGATCGAGGCCGAACGGCTGGTGCTGCATCCCGAACCCTTCGACCTCGAACGCAGCATCTACGACATTGTCACGCTGCTGCAAGCCAGCCTGCAGGAGCGTAACCTCGATCTTCTGGTCGACTACGACATGTTTCTTCCGACCCGCTTCGTCGGCGATGCCGGCCGCATCCGGCAGGTTCTGACAAACCTCATCGGCAATGCGGTCAAGTTCACCGAAGAGGGTCAGGTTCTGATCCGCGTGGTCGGGTTGCCCGACGGGGAAGCCGACGATTTCCGCGTTCATGTCACGGTCGAGGACACCGGTATCGGCATTCCGGAGGACATGATCGACCAGATTTTCGGCGAGTTCACGCAGGTCGAGGATCAGCGCAACCGCAAGTTCGAAGGAACCGGTCTGGGGCTTGCCATCACCGAACAGCTTATCCGGCTGATGGATGGAGAGATCTGGGTGGAATCGGTTCTTGGTGCGGGGTCCTGCTTTGGGTTTCATTTGACCATGAAGGCGCCTGACGGACCGGTCGCCCAGCTGGAAAGCCTCCCTGACTGGATCTCGCGCGTCATTTTGATTGATGACCAATCGCCGGCCAATGCGATCCTCGCGACGCAGCTTCCGATGCTGGGTGTCGAGCTGGTTCGCCCCGAAGATGATTTCGATCCGGCGACGACCCGCCAGGGCGACGTCCTGTTGATCGACGTGAAGTCTTCCACCGGGCCCGGCCTTCTGACCTTGCGCGCGCTGCGTGGGCAGGGGTGCCGAACCCCCGCGGTCCTGATCAACGCCGATGCGGCGCCCGATCTTTTGCCAAGCGACGCCCCCGCCGCCAGCCAGAACCGTCCGTTGTCCCGCCGCGCCCTGATCGCCACGCTTTCCCGGATGGTCGTGCCTGCCACAGAAAACCCGACCCCCGAGACTCTTGGCCCAGAGACGGCGAAGGAAAACCCAAGGCGGATGCGCATTCTGGCCGCCGAAGACAACAAAACCAACCGGCTTGTATTCTCAAAGCTGGTGCGGGTCCTGAACATCGATCTTGAATTCGCCATCAACGGTCGCGAGGCCGTCGAGAAATGGCGGTCGTTCAAGCCGGATCTGGTTTTCATGGATATCTCGATGCCCGAAGTCGACGGCAAGGAAGCGACCCGCCTTATCCGAGCGGCCGAAGCAAGCGGCGATCTGCCTCACACCGCGATCGTCGCCCTGACCGCCCATGCGATGGATGGCGATGACGCCGCGATCCTGGCCGCGGGACTGGATCACTATCTGACAAAACCACTGCGCAAGGACGCGATCTTCGCTCGCATCAGAGCATCCGTGCCAGAAGGAACAGAACCCATCGAGGGCGCATCGCTGCCAGTAGTGGCGGCGACGGCGAGTTAAACCTAGGTCTCGCGAATCGCCTCAAGGAAGGCAGGGCCGAACCGCTCTGCCCGGCGCTGCCCGAGAAGCCGGATCAGTGCGCCCATATCGGCCTGACGCAAAGTCGCCACCTTGGCGAGCAGAGAGGCCGAACAGGACATGGGTTTTCCGGCACCCTCCTCGCCGCGCGTCAGGTCGGCCTGTATCTCAAGCAGCCGGTCATAAAGCCCGGCCTCGCTGCGGCCGGCCAGTTTACGACGGCTTGGATGGACTGGCATCGCCTCGGCCCCGGTGACCACCTCCAGGAAGGCGCGGCCGTAGCGTTCCAGCTTCGTCGCGCCCACGCCGCCGATGCCGGCCATCTGGTCCAGCGTCGCGGGTCGGGTCTCGGCCATCTCGATCAGCGTGCGATCGGTGAATATGACATAGGCCGGCACCCGCGCCGCTTCCGCCAAAGCGCGGCGCTTGGCTTTCAATGCAGAAAGCAGCGGCGCATCCTCTTCGGAGACCAGCGTCTTGACCGCCATTCGCCGCTCGGTCTTCGCCAGGCTGTCCCGCCGCAAATCGATCCGCGCCTCGCCGCGCAAGATTGGACGCGCTGGCTCCATCATACGAAGGGCACCATGCCGCTCGGGGTCGGGGCGTATCAGATCAAGCCCCATCATCTGCCTGAAGATCGCCTGCCACTGTCGCCGGTCGAAGTCTTGCCCGACGCCGAAGGTGGGCAGCGCGTCATGTCCCCGCTGGCGCAGCTTGTCGGTCTTCGTGCCGGTCAGAATGTCGATCAGGTGACCTGCGCCGAAGGACTCTCCGGTCCGCAGCATGGCCGAGAGCGCCTTGCGCACCGCGTCGGTGCCGTCGAAGACCTCGGGCGGGACGTCACAGAGGTCGCAGTTGCCGCAGGGCTCCGACGTCTCGCCGAAAAACTCCAGCAGTCTTTGCCTCCGGCAGCCCTGTGCCTCGGCGAGACCCAGAAGCGCGTTGAGTCGCCCGTGATCGGCCATCCGGCGTCCGGGCGGCGCAAGACCCTCGTCGATCTGGCCGCGCCGGAACCTGATGTCGTCGGGCCCGTAGAGCGTCAGCGTATCGGCGGCAGCCCCGTCGCGCCCGGCACGGCCGATCTCCTGGTAGTAGGACTCGATCGACTTCGGCAGGTCGGCATGGGCGACCCAGCGGATATCGGGCTTGTCCACGCCCATTCCGAAAGCAACCGTCGCGACGACGATCAGCCCGTCCTCGGTCTGGAAGCGGGACTCGACCCGGCGCCGCTCCTCAGCCTCCATGCCGCCGTGATAGGCGCAGGCGGCGTGGCCGGACTCTGCCAGCGCCCGCGCAAGCGTTTCGGTTTTCGCGCGAGTGCCGCAATAGACGATACCCGACTGGCCACGCCGGGCCTCGGCGAAGGACAGGATCTGCTTGCGGGGGCTGTCCTTTACCGCGAATGCCAGATGGATGTTCGGTCGGTCGAAGCCGTGCAGAAAGACCTGCGGTGCGATCCCGGCGAACAGCCGTTCGACGATCTCGGCGCGGGTCTCTTCGTCCGCGGTGGCGGTGAAGGCGGCCAGAGGCACATCCAGCGCCTGTCGCAGCGCACCGATGCGCAAGTAGTCGGGCCGGAAATCATGCCCCCATTGCGAAACGCAATGCGCCTCGTCCACCGCGATCAGCGTGGTACCGATCCGGCGCAGCAGGTTGAGCGTGCCGCCCGAGGCCAGCCGTTCGGGCGCCATGTAGAGCAGCTTCAGCCGGCCCGAATCCAACGCCTCGAAAACTGCGCTGGTTTCCTCGTCGGTATTGCCCGAGGTCAGCGCGCCGGCCTCGACCCCTGCCTCGCGCAGCGCGCGCACCTGATCCCGCATAAGCGCGATCAGCGGCGAAATCACCACTGTCACCCCGTCGCGCATCAGTGCGGGCAGTTGGTAGCACAGGGACTTGCCGCCCCCGGTGGGCATGATCGCCAACGTGTTGCGCCCGGCCGCGACCGCCTCGACGATCTCGCTTTGCCCGCGGCGAAAGGCATCGAAGCCGAAAACGGTGGAAAGAAGGGTATGTGCCTCTGGCATCTGCCTGCGAATTTGTTCGTGATCTGCTCTTATGGATCGACCATCCCATATGAAGAATCGGTGAACAAGCCCGGCCGCTGCCTGGCGGCGGAAAATATCCGCGCCGAAAGCTGCCTTGTTCAGTAGAAGGCGGCGGAGTTGTTGATCAGAATGATCCGAAGCGCATAGACACCGATCAGCGCCACCAGTGGCGCGAGGTCGAGCCCGCCCATCGGCGGCAAAAACCGGCGTATCGGGGCGTATAGCGGTTCGAGCAGCCGACTCAGGCCATCCCAGATCTGCGCCACGATCGGCTGGCGAAGGTTCAGAACCTGGAAATTGATCAGCCAGCTCATCACGATATGAGCGATCATGACAAACCAAACCACGTCGAGCACCAGCATCAGGATTTGAAAGAGCGAAGTCATGAAAGTAGCCCATCCGGTTTTGCGCCCGCAACACCTATGCAAACCCATCCCCGCTGGCAAGCCTCGCGGCCAGACTTGCAAGGCGGCAGCTTTGGCTGTTCACTCCGCGCATACCGGGCGGGAATTCAATGGCAGAAATATCGGCACGAAAACGGATCTGGGGCTGGTTCTTCTTCGACTTCGCCAGCCAGCCCTACAACACTCTGCTGCTGACGTTCATCTTCGGTCCCTATGTCAAGGAACTCCTGGGCGACGGCACGGCGGCTCAAGCGGCCTGGGGCTACGGCATCGGTGCAGCTGGTATCATCATCGCGTTGCTCGCCCCAGTTCTGGGAGCCATCGCGGATAGCTCTGGCAACAGGCTGGGCTGGATCCGCGGGTTTTCCGTTCTCTATGTGGTCGGCGCGTTCGGGCTTTGGTGGGCCGCGCCCGGTGATTTCAACCTCGGCCTGATCCTGACCTTCTTCGCGATCGGCCTTATCGGCATGGAATTCGCGACGATCTTCACCAATTCGATGCTGCCCGGCCTCGGGCCACGCGAAACGATCGGCCGGATTTCCGGCAATGGCTGGGCCTTCGGCTATGTCGGCGGCTTGCTGGCGCTGGTCATGATGCTTGCGCTGTTCGCTGAGGGCGGAAGCACGGGAAAGACCCTGATCGGGATCGAGCCGATCTTCGGGCTCGATCCCGAAGCGCGCGAGGGAACCCGTTTCGTCGGGCCGCTGACGGCGCTCTGGTATCTTCTTTTCATGATCCCGTTCTTTCTGTATGTCCGCGAACCAAAGCCGGTCGGCCGACAATCGGGTACGACGGCCGAAGCCCTGCGCGGGCTGGCCCGCACCCTCGCCGCATTGCCCCGATCGCCGAGCCTCTTCGCCTATCTCGGATCGTCGATGTTCTACCGCGATGCGCTGAATGGTATGTATGTCTTCGGCGGTATCTATGCCGCCGGGGTTCTGGGCTGGAATGTCCAACAAACCGGCATTTTCGGAATATTGGCGATCATCACCGGCGCGCTGTTCGCCTGGCTCGGCGGTCACGCCGACAGCCGTCACGGGCCGAAGCCGGTAATCGTCGCCTGCGTACTGATCCTCGCCCTTACCGCCGCGGCCACCGTCTTCGTTTCGCGCGGCTCGGTGCTCGGGGTATCCGTCGCGCCAGATTCCGCCCTGCCCGATATCGTCTTCTACATCATCGGCGCCACCATCGGCGCGGCCGGCGGCGCGCTGCAATCCGCGAGCCGGACGATGATGGTGCGGCAGGCCGATCCGGCGCGGATGACCGAGGCCTTCGGCCTCTACGCGCTGGCGGGCAAGGCGACGTCCTTCATCGCGCCCCTATCAATTGCGGTCGCCACCTCGCTGACCGGCAGCCAGCAACTTGGCGTGACCCCGCTCATTGCCCTTTTTCTTGTCGGCCTGATCCTGCTAGTCTGGGTCAAACCAGACCCGAACCGAGCAGAAACATGGTCCGATATGCCCTTGCCTTCCTCCTGACGATCACCCTTGCGCTGTCGGCGCAGGCCGACACCCCTGCAAAGCAGCTATTCGGCAAGGTGCGCAGCGGTTCACCGCATCAGCCCGCCCCCTTTGGCGGCTATTCGCAAGGTTGCGTCGCCGGCGCGGTGCAACTGCCCGAAACCGGGCCGACATGGCAGGTGATGCGTCTTAGCCGGAATCGCAACTGGGGTCATCCGGAGCTGGTGAATTTCATCGCCCGGCTCAGCAAGACCGCGGCCCGGCAGCCCGGCTGGAGCGGGCTTTATGTCGGCGACATGTCGCAGCCGAGGGGCGGGCCGATGCTGTCGGGCCACAGAAGCCATCAGATCGGGCTGGACGCGGATATCTGGATGCTGCCGGCCAGCCGGCTCAACTTGTCGTCGCGCGACCGCGAGAACCTTTCCTCGATATCGATGCAACGCGCCAGCGGCGCATTCGTGAACGGCAGCTGGACGCGTGCGCATCACGAGATCCTGAAGGCGGCCGCCAAGGACAAGGCCGTGGCGCGCATCTTCGTGTTTCCCGGCGCCAAGGTGCAGATGTGCAAGGACGAAATAGGCGACCGCAGCTGGCTGCGCAAGATCAGGCCGTGGTGGGGACACCATTACCATTTCCACGTCAGACTCGCCTGCCCGCGCGGCGCACGCGGTTGCGTCGACCAGGACCCACCGCCGCCCGGTGACGGGTGCCAGGACGCGGTCAATTGGGTGAACAACATCCTCAACCCGCCACCGCCCGACCCGAATGCCCCGAAACCCAAGCCGCGCCGAGAGCTCGTGCTTGCCGATCTGCCCAGTCAATGCGCACCCGTACTGTCCTCGCGCTGATAGCCGCCGCAGGGATCCTGGCTGGTCTGGGCTCCTCTGCCGGCGTCTCGTCACGCGCCGAGTTCGTTGGCAGCTTTCGCTGGCAAGAAAGCGCTGAGGGCTTCGGCGGTTTTTCTGGGCTGGAACTGGACGGGAACGGACTGGACTTCTGGGCGGTCAGCGACGACGGACTGATCGCGCGGGCAAGGATCAGACGGGACAGTAATGGTCAGATCAACGGCGTCGACGGCTATGAGACGCATCTGCTGAAAACCTCGACCGGCGAAGGATTGACCCGGATCTACAATGACGCCGAAGGGCTGGCGGTTGCCCGCGACGGTACGATATTCGTTTCCTTCGAAGGCTACCATCGGCTGGCCGAATACGCGACGATGACCTCGGACGCGGTGAAGATCCCCCGCCCGCCGGCATTCGAAAAGCTGCAAAACAACTCGTCACTGGAAACCCTGGCAATCGACGACAGCGGCACGCTTTATACCCTGCCCGAACGATCCGGTGTCCTTTCCCGTCCGTTCCCGGTCTATCGCTACCGGAACGGCGAATGGGACCAGCCCTTCAGCATACCGCGCCGGCCGCCCTATCTGCCGGTAGGAGGCGACTTCGGGCCGGACGGCAAGTTCTACCTGCTCGAACGGCACCTGAACGGCATCTTCGGATTTCAAAGCAGGGTGCGGCGGTTCGACATCACCGAGGACACGGTGAGCGGCGAAGAGACTCTGCTGGAAACGCCGACCGGGATGCACGACAATCTGGAAGGCGTGGCGGTCTGGCAGGACGGGTCCGGCGATATCCGGATCACGATGATCTCGGACGACAACTTCAAATCCTTCCAGCGCACCGAACTCGTCGAGTACCGGCTGAAGGACTGACTTGAAAGCGCCGCCCCCGGACGCTAGAACGCGCCGTCCCTGGACGGTCCAGGGGCCAAGTCTCCGCGACCTTGTCAAAACGGACCATATCCATGACCCGCATTCTTCCCGGCGTGATCGCCATGGCCACCGTGGTGGTGGCTTCCAACATTCTGGTGCAATTCCTGTTCGGCCAATGGCTGACCTGGGGCGCCTTCACGTATCCGGTGGCGTTTCTTGTCACCGATGTAATGAATCGTGTTTACGGGCCAGCGATCGCTCGACGCGTTGTTTTCATTGGCTTTTTAGTCGGGGTCGCCTGCTCGCTTGTCGGCACTCAGATTCAGGGCGAATTCGGCCCGCTGGTCACCTGGCGTATCGCATTGGGATCGGGCTTGGCCTTCCTGACCGCGCAGATGCTCGACGTGGCGGTTTTCGACCGACTGCGCTCGGGCGCATGGTGGCGCGCGCCACTGGCAAGCACGCTTGTGGGGTCGAGCGTCGATACGATCCTGTTCTTTTCAATCGCATTTTCCGGCGCCCTGAGCTTTCTCGAACCGGGTAATGACGTTTCCTGGGCGGGCGAAATCCTGCCGCTTCTGGGGTTCGGCCCCGAGGTTCCGCTCTGGGTGTCGCTGGCGCTGGCGGATTGGAGTGTAAAGCTGATGCTGGCCGTGGTCGCTCTGATTCCGTTTCGCATAATTGTGACGCGAATGATCGCACGGGTTGCGTAAAAAGTTTTGACAAACACAAAATATGTGCCAACCTTCCATTATCGGCAATTCAGAGAAAGGAGGTGGTCCAGTGTCTAGAGTGATATTGGAGAGCGAGGTCGGAACAGTCAGGAGGGCCGTGGTCTAAGGGCAGTCCCGACGACCAAAACGCTTCTGATTGGGTCCAGGCTCTAACTGGCCCGTCTCCGTAGATCTCGAAGGGCCGCCGGGCAACCGGTGGCCCTTTTCGATGTTTGAAACTGTCCGGCTCTTCGGGCGTTCTTCCGGCAACAAGGGGCATTACCTGTGCTGACCGTAAACGAAGACATCACGATCGAGGATTGGGAACTGACCGAACAGTTCACCCGCTCGTCCGGGCCGGGCGGGCAGAACGTGAACAAGCTGTCCACGGCGGTCGAGCTTCGCTTCGAGGCAGAGCGCAGTCCGAACCTGCCGAACCATGCCAAGGCGCGGCTGCGGCGGCTGGCCGGGCGACGCTGGACGAAGGATGGCGCGGTGGTCCTGCAAGTTGATGAGACCCGCAGCCAAGCGCGCAACCGCGAAATCGCGCGCGAGCGGCTGGCTGAACTGATCCGCTCTGCCCTGGAGCGTCCGAAACGGCGAATCCCGACCCGGCCGACCCTGGGTGCGAAGCGGCGGCGACTTGCAGCAAAGACGCAGCGCGGCGCGGTCAAGGCATTGCGAGGCAAGGTCACAGGCGAGGAATGATGCGGCGGTAGATCCCTGAACAGGCGGGATGCGGCGTCAGGCTTGGGCCGGACGGGTATCCGGCTTCGTCACCGCGTCACGCGGCACGACGGCACGGCGGTAAAGATGCCAGGTCGCGTGCCCGAGGATTGGCAGAACAAGGATCAGGCCCAGAAGCGCCGGTATCGAACCCAGCGCGAGCGAGACAGCCACGATCAGGCCCCAAAGCGCGATGGGGCCTGGATTGGTTTGCGCAACCTTCAGCGAGGTTGCGACGGCGACCGGAATGCCAACGTCCCTGTCAAGCAGAAGCGGGAACGAGACCACACTGCTTGCAAGCACGAGCGCGGCGAAAACGGCGCCGACCAGTGTGCCGACAATGATCATGGTCCAGCCCGCCGCCGTCAGTGTCAGCGCGTCAAGAAAGGCGCCGGCGGACGCCGGTGGTTCAGGTCCGAGTGTCGTCGAGTATATCAGGTCCGCTATCGCCACCCAGATCGCGAAGATCGCGACATGCATCAGGCCGAGAACCAGCATCGCGCCGAAGGCCGGCGAGGCGAGGAGACCGAGCGCGGAGGACCAGCTCGCGTGACCGCTGGCCTCTCGTTCCCGGCTCATTTCATAGAGTCCGATGGCGGCGAAGGGACCGACCAGCGCGAAACCTGCCATGACCGGAAAGACGAGATGCATCAGGTCGCCGCGGAAGGCGAGGAAGGCAAGAAGCAGGCCAACGATCGGATAAATCAGGACCACGAAGACCACATCGGTACGCATCGCGGCAAAATCCTCGACACCCTTTCGCAGGGCTTCGCGGATATCGGCGGTTGTGATCTTTCTCACTTCGGGCTCTTCAAAGGCGCGGTCGCTTCCGAGATGGCCGGTGACATCAGCCAGATGCGCACCGGTTTCTCCGGCGCGACCGGCGAGCCATGAAAGCGGATTTCCGATTGTCTTGACCATGATCTGACCTCCGTGTTCGCAACGGCTTCCAAAGGCGGGTCACGGCATGTTAGCGGCGGCTGCTGCCCCTGGCGGGGACGGTATTTTTCCGGCCCTCACAAGATCATAGCATGGTTGTGTCCCGATCCGGTTCAATTATTTGCGGGTGGATATCGAGCCGCCGGAAAAGGTAGCTCAGACGACGACTTCCAGTCGCTTCTGCTCTCCGACCCTGAAAACGCGACGATAGCGCTCTATTTCGTCCTGCGGACCCATCGCCTTGTTCGGATTGTCCGAGAGCTTGACCGTTGGCCGGCCATTGGCCGACACCGCCTTGCAGACGAGCGAGAATGGCGCAAGCGCATCACCGTTTACGAGACCGCGGAAATCGTTGGTCAGCAGTGTGCCCCAACCGAAAGACACCCGAACCCGCCCTGCGAACTGCTTTTGCAGCGCGATGATCTTTTCCACATCAAGCCCGTCCGAAAAGATCACCAGCTTCTGGCGCGGATCCTCGCCCCGGCGCTTCCACCAATCGATGGCGATTTCGGCACCCGTCGCCGGGTCGCCGCTATCGACGCGGATACCGGTCCACCCCGCCAGCCAGTCCGGTGCGTTTTCTAGGAATCCCTTGGTGCCGTAGGTGTCGGGCAGGATGATCCGAAGATTGCCCTCATGCTCTTCCTGCCAGTCCGCGAGCACATCGTAGGGGGCGCGGGCGAGTTCTTCGTCATTGTCGGCAAGTGCAGCGTAAACCATCGGCAGTTCATGGGCGTTGGTGCCGATCGCCTCGATATCGCGGCGCATGGCGATCAGACAATTCGAGGTACCGGTGAATTTCGAGCCCAATCCTTCCATCATCGCCTGCACGCACCAGTCCTGCCAAAGGAAGGAATGCCGGCGCCGCGTCCCGAAATCAGCCAATCTGAGATCCGGCAGATCACGCAGCCGCTCGACCTTTTCCCAAAGCTTGGTGGTCGCGCGGGCATAGAGCACGCGCAGTTCGAAACGGTCCATATCGCGCAGCACCGCGCGGCTACGCAGCTCCATCAGCACGGCGAGGGCGGGGATTTCCCAAAGCATGACCTCGGGCCATTTCCCTTCAAAGGTCAGTTGATACTGGCCGTCGCGCTTTTCCAGATGATAGGCCGGCAGGCGCAGGTTCTCGAACCACTCCATGAAGTCGGGCCGGAACATCTGACGCTTCCCGTAGAACGTGTTGCCACGCAGCCAGGTGCTCTCGCCGCGCGCCAAGCGCAGCGACCGGACGTGGTCGAGCTGCTCGCGCAGCTCGCCTTCGTCAATCAGATCGGCAATGCGGATCGATTTCGTACGGTTGATCAGCGAAAAGGTGACATCGGTCTCGCGCTTGTTGCGAAACACCGACTGGCACATCAGCAGCTTGTAGAAATCGGTGTCGATCAGCGAGCGGATGATCGGGTCGATTTTCCATTTGTGGTTATAGACGCGCGTGGCGATATCGGCCATTCAGTTCTCCAAAACCACATTGGCCGAAAGCATCGCGACGCGGGCATTCTCAAGCGATCCGTCCATATCGATCGCCCGGCAAAGATCCTGCCTTACGGTAACGGAATAGCCAAGGCGGGCGGCGTCCAGCGCGGAATATTGAACGCAGAAATCTGTCGCGAGGCCCACGAGCGTCAGCCGATCTATGCCGCGTTCCTTGCAATAGCCATGCAATCCGGTCGGCGTTTCGTGATCATTCTCGAAGAATGCCGAATAGCTGTCGATCGCCCGACGAAAACCCTTGCGGATGATCAATTCGGCGCGGTCCGTTACAAGATCGCGATGGAACTCTGCGCCGCCTGTTCCCTGAACGCAATGATCCGGCCAAAGCACCTGCGGACCATAAGGCATTTCGATCAGGGTGAATGGCTCGCCCCCCTTGTGTTGGCTGGCGAATGACGAGTGATCGCCTGGATGCCAATCCTGCGTCAGGATGATGGTTGCGAAGTCCGGCATGAGTTCGTTTATGCCCGGAACGATCGCGTCGCCATCATCGACCGCCAGATTTCCGCCGGGGCAGAAATCATTCTGAACGTCGATCACCAAGAGTGCGTGATTGGCGGATTGCATCGCGATACTCCTTTCCGCTGCTTCATGGGTAAGGACGGGGCGACGCGGCGTCAATGGCGGGGATCGTCGGACCCGGACCATTGGTTCAG
Organism: uncultured Alphaproteobacteria bacterium; assembly: GCA_942492375.1. Taxonomy (GTDB): domain Bacteria; phylum Pseudomonadota; class Alphaproteobacteria; order Rhodobacterales; family Rhodobacteraceae; genus JAHEAO01. Next base: position 366,069 of record CALOEL010000014.1, on the reverse strand, counting down.
CGCCAACCGCGGTGCCAGGTTCCTGCGGCTCCAGCCCTTGCCCTTGGAACCTCTTTCGTCATATTCCGCCGCCTATGTTCACCGTTGCCGCACTCTATCATTTCACACGCTTTCACGATCCTTCGGCCTTGCAGGGGCCGCTGCTTGACCTGTGCCTTGCCGAGCACGTGAAGGGAACGCTGCTATTGGCCGAAGAGGGCATCAACGGCACCATCGCCGGATCGCGGAGCAGTATCGAACGGGTTCTTGATCATGTCCGTCACTTGCCCGGCTGCGCTGATCTGGAGATCAAAGAGAGCCGCGCGAAAGAGATGCCGTTTCAGCGCATGAAGGTCCGGATCAAGCGCGAGATCGTGACCATGGGGCAGCCGGATGTCGATCCATTGGCCCGGGTCGGACATTATGTCGAGCCCGCCGAGTGGAATGCACTGATCGAGGCGCCCGATGTGGCCGTCATCGACACTCGCAATGATTACGAGGTTGCCATCGGCAGTTTCGACGGCGCGATCGATCCCGCCATCGGCAGTTTCCGGGCGTTTCCGTCCTGGTGGCAGGCCAACAAGGACCGATTTAGCAACAAGCGTATCGCGATGTTCTGCACCGGCGGTATCCGCTGCGAGAAATCCACGAACTACCTGCTGAGCCAAGGTGTGACGGAGGTCTACCATCTGAAGGGCGGTATCCTGAAATATCTGGAGGCAGTGCCGGAGCATGAAAGCCGCTGGAACGGCGAATGCTTTGTCTTTGACGGTCGGGTTTCGGTCGGACACGGGCTGCGCGAGGGTCCGCATGAATTGTGCTTCGCCTGCCGGCGCCCGATCCTGCCCGAAGATCGAAGAAAACCGGGGTTCGAAGCCGGTGTTTCCTGCCATCATTGTGCCAACACGACTTCGGACAACGACAAGGCGCGATTTCGCGAGCGTCAGCGCCAGATCGCCCTGGCGACCGAAAGGGGCGAGGCGCATATCGGTCGATCCGAATGACCCGGCCCGTGTCTGACTTCCGCAAAGAGGTCATCGAGCAGACGACAAGGTTCCCGCGTTAATGATCCTGCCATCGATCGGTCCGAATTGGTACCGCGCCCTGCTCGCTTTGGGAATAGGTGTCCTGTCCGGGCTGCTTGCGAACCGTCTTGGCGTGCCGCTGCCATGGATGCTGGGACCGATGATCGGCAACACGATTGCCGCGATGACGCGCGCTCCGGTAGCCGCGCCGATGACTCTGCGGCCGCTGGTTATTCCAATCATTGGCGTCATGCTGGGATCCTCTTTGAACCCCGAAGTGCTGCGAACAGCGCTGGACTGGTGGCCGTCGATGTTGCTTCTCGTGCCGTTCTTGCTGACCGCCGGATCGGTGTCGTACGTCTTCTACAGACGGATTGGCGGCTTCGATCCGGTCACCGCCTTCTTCTCGGCAATGCCCGGTGGCCTGAACGACATGGTCATTCTGGGCGCCGCCGCTGGCGGCGACGAGCGCCGGATTGCGCTCGCTCACGCGGTTCGGATCCTCGTCGTGATCGTCTTCGTGGTTCTGTTCTTCGGGCTTGTTCTGGGCGTTGCCTCGGACCGTCAGTCACGGCCATGGGTCGGTGTGGATGGGCTCGGGCTGGCTGACGTACTCTGGCTCGTCGGGGCCGGTTTGGCCGGGATCCCGCTCGGGCGAATGCTGCGGCTGCCCGCCGCGCCGATGCTGGGGCCGATGCTGCTGTCGGGGGCTGCGCATGTTGCAGGCGTGGTCGAGGTGCCGCCGCCCACGATCCTGATCGTCATTGCCCAGATCGTGCTTGGTACGGTGATCGGCTGCCGTTTCGCCGGCACGGGTCTGCGTGATATCGGCAGGGACATGCTACTGGGCGCGGGCTCGTCAACGCTGATGCTTCTGGTGGCGGTTGCCTTTGCCGAGGCGCTTGCACGGTTGAACGGGATTGATGCGCGGCAAGCATTCCTGGCCTATTCACCAGGCGGATTGACCGAGATGAGCTTGCTGGCGCTCGCGATGGGACAGGATATCGCCTATGTCTCTATCAGTCATGTGGCGCGGATTTCCGTCGTGATCTTCGGCGCGCCGCTGGTTTTCCGCCTTCTTCGTCGGAAAAACTAGGAAACAACGAATCGCAAAAGTCTCAGCGGCATGTCTTTTGATTGCCGCATTCAGGTCGCCGACATTAGTGGTCAGAGCCGGATTCCACTTTTGGCCGATGCGCCATTGCCCGGGTGACGCAAAGAAGTCGACATCCCCATCAGATGAAAATGTATTTATTTCATACTCTTACCATGAGGAGGCGAGAATCCGCGCAATTGTTTCCCGGTTCATAACGAACCTTTTCAAATTTGAACCTTATCACTGGGGTGCTTTCGAAACACGCTGTGGTTGTTCCGGGTGAGTTCTCTCGGATCCACGGCGGCCGTCCCTGTCGCCCCAATTGGCGGAGCGCTGGAACGTGACCAGAAACGTGACGATGGAAATGTGCAAATCACGCCGCGTGAGCGCGGCCGGCGGGTCAAAGGGTTCTGATCCCGCAAGCGGCGCCACGTGGCGCGATGCCCGCGCCCGCGACTCCGAAGATTGGAGCGTCGGCCAAACGAGGCACGAATTGCAGATAGATTGGAGCACGATCGCCGAACTGCCAGAGTCGAATATCCGAGCGGGCTTCACGAAGATCGCTGCGCTTTGTGACTCGGCCAGAAAGGACGAGTTCGTTATCGAAAATATCGCGCCGGCCTTCGTCGTCGGCCGCGACGACGCATCTTCGGTCATGGCGATTCAAGACCGCATCGCCCGGCTCTTGCGTGAAGCATTGGACGCGATCGGCCGGCCCGTGCCCGAATACCGGCTAAGCTTGCGCCGTGGCATCTTCGACCTGCGCATCTACCTCGGCCGGACGCGCCCGACCGATTTCACGATCGATGACGACTATTGAAGAAGCAGGACGCCACCCGTAGAGGTCGCGTCCTTGCCTTAGATGACCGCGCCTATTCCGCGGCGTGGATACTCTCGTCTTCCGCCGCCGAGACGCGACAGGCCGAGAATTTGAACTCCGGAATCTTGCCATAGGGATCGAGTTGCGGATTGGTTAGCACATTGGCCGCAGCCTCGACATAGGCGAAGGGGACGAACACCATGTCCTCGGCCACGGCGCGATCGGCACGCGCCATGATCCGAATCGAGCCCCGTCGGGTTTCCAGCGTGATCATCCCGCCCGGTTCGACACCGATCTTGCGCAGCGTCTTGGGATGCAAAGAGGCATTGGCCTCGGGTTCGGCCCAGTCCAGCACGCTGGCACGACGGGTCATCGACCCCGTGTGCCAGTGTTCCAGCTGCCGACCCGTGGTCAGGATCATCGGATAGTCGGCATCCGGCGTTTCCGCCGGTGCGGTGACCTGAGCGGGCGTAAACCGTGCCCGGCCGCCGGCGCGCGGGAACCCGTCGCTGAACACGATCGGCTGACCTGGATCCTCGGGTGAGAGGCTGGGATAGGTCACGGCGCCCTTTTCCAGCCGTTCCCAGGTGATGTTGTCGAGACTCTTCATGTTCAGCTTCATCTCGGCGAAAACCTGGCTGGGATGCGTATACTCCCAGTCTAGATCCAGCCGCTTGGCCAGTTCGTTGGTGATCCACCAATCTTCTTTCGCTTCGCCCGGCGGCGACACTGCGGGTCGGCCCATCTGCACCTGTCGGTTGGTATTCGTCACCGTCCCGGTCTTTTCCGGCCAGGCCGAAGATGGCAGGACCACGTCGGCGTAGTTGGCGGTCTCGGTCAGGAAGATATCCTGCACCACCAGATGGTCGAGCTTCGCCAGCGCGTCCCGGGCATGCTCCACATCCGGGTCAGACATGGCCGGGTTTTCACCCAGGATGTACATGCCCTTGATGTTGCCGTCGTGGATCGCATCCATGATCTCAACAACGGTCAGTCCCTTCTCTGACGAGAAATCGCCAGAGCCCCAGACCTCGGTGAACGCCTTGCGCACGCCGTCGTCGGTTACGGTCTGATAGTCCGGCAGGAACATCGGGATCAGCCCGGCATCGGACGCACCTTGTACGTTGTTCTGGCCGCGCAATGGGTGCAGGCCGGTACCCGGACGCCCGACCTGACCGGTCATCAAGGCAAGGCTGATCAGACAGCGGGAATTGTCAGTTCCGTGGATGTGCTGGGAAATTCCCATCCCCCAGAAGATCATCGCGGCACGCGCCCCGGCGAAGGTGCGCGCAACGTCGCGCAACACGTCGGCCTTTATGCCGCAAAGCGGTTCCATCTTCTCGGGCGTGAAGCCCTTCAGATGCTCCTTCATCGCCTCCCAGTTCTCGGTGAAGCCGGCGATGTACTGTTCGTCATAGAGCTTTTCCTCGACGATGACATTCATGATCGCGTTCAGCATCGCCACGTCGGTGCCGGGGCGGAATTGCAGCCGATGACTGGCGTAGCGCTTGAGGCCGACACCGCGCGGATCCATCACGATCAGCTTGCCGCCGCGCTTGGTGAACTGCTTGAAATAGGTCGCGGCGACGGGATGGTTCTCGACCGGATTGGCACCGATGACGACAGCGACATCGGCATTCTCGATCTCGTTGAAGGTCGCGGTCACAGCGCCCGATCCAACATTCTCCAGCAGCGCGGCGACCGAAGACGCATGGCAAAGCCGGGTGCAGTGATCGACGTTGTTATGCTTGAACGCCTGGCGGATCAGCTTCTGGAAGAGATATGCCTCTTCGTTCGAACATTTGGCCGAACCGAAACCTGCAATCTCGCGCCCGCGTCCCTTCATGCCGTTCGCCGCGACGTCCAGCGCTTCTTCCCAGGTCGCTTCGCGGAAATGCGTCATCAGGTTCGACGGATCGACGTTCAGCCCCTTGGCAGGCGCATCTTCGCGCCGGATCAGCGGCTTGGTCAGGCGGTGCTTGTGGTGGATGTAGTCAAAGCCGAACCGCCCCTTGACGCAAAGCCGGTTCTCGTTGGCCGGGCCGTTGACGCCATCGACCCAGGCGATCTTGTCGTCTTTGACCTTGAACGACAGCTGGCAACCTACGCCGCAGAACGGACAGACGCTTTCCACTTCGCGGTCGAAATCCTTGCTGTTGCCGTGGCCGGCCTCGTCCAGCACGGTTGCGGGCATCAGCGCGCCTGTCGGGCAGGCCTGCACGCATTCGCCGCAGGCGACACAAGTAGAGGCGCCCATCGGATCGTCGAAATCGAAAACGATCTTCGCGTCATGGCCCCGTCCGGCCATGCCGATCACGTCGTTGACCTGCACTTCGCGGCAGGCGCGGACACAGAGATTGCAGTGGATGCAGGCGTCGAGATTGACCGACATCGCCAGATGCGAGGCATCGAGCAGCGGTATCCGGGCTTTTTCCAGCTTCGGAAAACGGCTCTCAGTGACGCCCTGCATTCCGGCCATGTCCCAGAAATGCGAGGCGCTATCATGCGCTTCCTCGCGCGGCGGCTGGTCTGCTACCAGCATCTCGATCACTATCTTGCGGGCGCTCTTCGCGCGGGCCGAGTCTGTCTTCACCACCATGCCTTCGGCGGGGGTGCGGATGCACGACGCGGCGAGCACGCGCTCTCCTTCGATCTCGACCATGCAGGCGCGGCAGTTCCCATCGGGCCTGTAGCCCGGCGCGGGTTTGTGACAGAGATGCGGAATGATCAGGCCGCGGCCATTGGCAACTTCCCAGATCGTCTGCCCGGGCTCGGCGACGACTTCCTTGCCGTCAAGCGTAAAGGTGATCGACTCGCTCATGCTTGCCCTCCAGGGACTGGTCGGTGGCGTAGTTGCGTTCGGGGGTCGGCACCGTGCCGCCAACCTCGTCGGCGAAATGTTTCATCGTCAGCAGGATCGGATTGGGAGCCGCCTGACCAAGACCGCAGATCGAGGCATCGACCATCGCGGTGCAAAGCTCTTCCAGCAGCGGCTGGTCCCAATTGTCTTCCTGCATCAGCTTGACCGCCTTTTCGCAGCCTACCCGGCAGGGCGTGCACTGGCCGCAGCTTTCATCCTCGAAGAACCGCAACATATTGAGCGCGGCGTCACGGGCGCGGTCCTTATCGGACAAGACCACGATGGCGGCCGAGCCGATGAAGCTGCCATGCGGCTGCAGCGTGTCGAAATCCATCGGGATGTCGTTCATGCTGGCTGGCAGCAGGCCGGCCGAGGGGCCGCCGGGCTGGTAGGCCTTGAACTCGTGCCCGTCGAGCATCCCGCCGCAGGCCTTGATGATATCGGTGATCGTCGAACCGGCGGGTAGCAGGTGAACGCCGGGTTTCTTGACGCGCCCTGAAACCGAGTAGGATCGCAGCCCTTTTCGTCCGTTTTTCTCGGTTGAGGACAGTACTTCCGGCCCTTCGCGACAGATCCGCGCGACCCAATGCAGCGTCTCGACATTGTGTACCAGCGTCGGGCGGTCGAAGACCCCCACCTGCGCGACGAAGGGCGGGCGGTGCCGGGGCAGGCCGCGCTTGCCTTCGATCGACTCGATCATCGCGCTTTCTTCGCCGCAGATATACGCGCCGGCGCCGCGGCGCAGGTCGATATAGCCGGGCGAAACGATGCCGGCCTTTTCCAGCGCGGCGATTTCAGTGGCCAGGATATGCAAAACCGCCGGGTATTCGTCGCGCATGTAGATGAAGCAGGTTTCCGCCTCGACCGCCCATGCGGCGATCAACATACCTTCGAGGAACAAGTGCGGTGTGCGCTCAAGGTAGTAGCGATCCTTGAACGTGCCGGGTTCGCCCTCGTCGCCGTTCACGGCCAGATACCGCGGACCTTTTTCGGCCCGGACGAAGGACCATTTCTTGCCGGACGGAAACCCCGCACCGCCAAGTCCGCGCAGCCCCGAGGACAGCACCTTCTCCTGAACCTCGTCAGGGGTTTCGGACCCGTCGCGCAGCTTTGAAAGCACGTCGTAGCCGCCCTTCTGCCGGTAGTCGTCAAGCGTCTCGTAGCTTGGGATATGCGCATGGGTATCCTTCGCTTCGATCGCGGCCTGCACCTTTTCCGGCGTCGCATGGTCGATATGATTATGTCCGATCTCCAGCACCGGCGCAGTATCGCAGCGGCCCATGCAGGGCGCACGGAGCAGGCGGACTTTCTTCGGGTCCATGCCGTTTTCCAGGGCGGCGAGAAGTTGCTGCGCCCCGGCCAGTTCGCAGGACAGGCTGTCACAGACCCGGATCGTCAGATCGGGCGGCGCGGTCTCGCCTTCCTTCACGACGTCGAAATGCGCGTAGAAGGTCGCGACCTCGTAGACTTCGGCCTGCGCCATCCGCATCTCTTCGCCCAGTGCGCGCAGGTGTTCGGCGGAAAGGCAGCGGTATTCGTCCTGGATCAGATGCAGGAACTCGATCAGCAGATCGCGACGGCGGGGACGGTCACCCAGCAGCGCCTGAACCTCGGCGAGAGCCTGATCGTCGTACTGGCGTCCTTTGGGCGTATGACGGCCCTTGCCCTTGCCCGATTTCCAGACACCCGGCCGGTTTTCTACATTCATGACGTCCTCCCAAACTGCAGGTAAGGTATCACAGATTCGAGCCATAATTTCCAATACCGCTATTGGAATGCATCATTTGTTTGGCTTATAATGAATCCCGCACGGCGCGGCGGAGCGCTTGCACCATTGGCAACGGTGGCGACTGGTCCTTGATTGCCAGGCCGATGGTTTGACGCGCCTCCGGTTCGACAAGCGGCAACTGGACCGTGGTTCCCAGCGCCAGAAAGGTCTGCGCGACGCCAAGCGGCGCAATCGTGGCGGCATGGCCGCTAGCGACCTGCGCCAGGACCGCCGTGAAATCGCTGGCCTCCATGACGATGGTCGGAACCTCGTCGATGCGCTTGAAAACCTCGTCCAGAAATTGCCGGTTGCGCATGTCTCGGGTCAGCAGGCACAACGGAATCCGGGCCGCTTCGGCCCAGGTGGATTGACCACTCTCGCGCGGTGCCAGCGCTTTCGGTACGATCAGCACATAGCTTTCGTCGTAAAGCTTCTCGGTCATCTCCGGATCGGCGTCTTCGTAATACATGATCCCGGCATCGAGAGAGAAGTCGTTCAGCTTGATCTCGATCAGCCGTGTGGCGAGCGAATGGATCTCGATCGAGAGATTCGGGTGCGTCTGCCGCAGACGCGCAGACACCTTCGCCGCGAAGGGGAGCGCCGTGGGGATCACCCCGACAGAAAGCTTGCCGGACAGGTTGCTGTTGAGCGCGCCGATCTCTTGCCGCATCCCTTCGACATCGGCAAGCAGCTTGCGCGCCCATTTCAGGACCACCTCGCCTTCACGGGTAAATCCCTGGAACTTGTTGCCGCGTCTCACGAGCGGCAGGGCGAAGCCTTCCTCCATCTTGCGAATACGCGCAGAAAAGGCCGGCTGCGAAATGCCGCAATCGTCGGCCGCATGAGAGAAATGCTTGTGCCGCGAGAGCGCGATCAGAAGTTGCAGGTCGCGGATGTCCGCCATCGCAGGGTCCCGGCTTTCGGTTTGCCATTCGAAGCGGCAGAAAATAGCTTCTTCGGAAGGATAGGTTCTGCCCGCAGGATCATCCAGTCATTTCCGCGTGGAGGTCCGATGCTGCCCGAGAAGATGAAGACGATCGAGATGCGCGAGCCCGGTGCGCCGGATGTTCTGGAGATCGGAGAGCGTCCTCTGCCCGTACCCCGTTCGGATGAAGTTCTGGTGCGCGTGACTGCGGTCGGCGTCAACGGACCCGATCTTGTCCAGCGCCGAGGTCACTATCCGCCGCCGAAAGGTGCCTCGGACCTCCTAGGGCTGGAAGTGTCGGGAGAGGTGGTGGCAACGGGCGACAGCGTGCCGGCCTGGTCCCCGGGTGACAAGCTATGTGCCCTGACCAATGGCGGCGGCTATGCCGAATACGTTGCCATCGATGCGAGCCATTGCCTGCCGATCCCCGACGGAGTGTCAGAGCTGGACGCGGCGGGGCTTTGCGAAACCTATTTCACCGTCTGGAGCAATCTGTTCCTTGGTCACCACGTCGAGCCTGGTCAACTGCTGCTTGTGCACGGCGGCGCTGGCGGCATCGGTTCGACCGCCATCCAGCTTGGCAGCCAGCTGGGATTGCGTGTCTTCACTACCTGCGACGGCCCCGAGGATTGCGCCTATGCAGAGACTCTTGGCGCGGAACGCGCGATCGATTTCCGCGAGGAGGACTTCGTTGAAATCGTCCGCGCCGCGGGCGGCGCCAACCTGATCCTTGACATCATCGGCGGCGACTATGTCGAGCGCAACATCAAGGCCGCCAGCCCCGATGCGCGGATCGTGCAGCTGGCTTTCAACGCGGGCTCGAAGGTCGAGATCAACCTGATGCCGATCATGCTGAAACGCCTTGTCTACACCGGGTCGACTTTGCGGTCGCGGCCCGAGGCGTTCAAGTCCGAGGTCGCAGCCGATCTGCGCGAAAAGGTCTGGCCAATGTTCGCCAGCGGCGCGCTCAAGGCCCAGACGCATCAGGTCTTTGCCTTCGAGGAGGCCCGCGCCGCACATGAGATGATGGAAGCGGCACGCCACCGTGGCAAGATCCTGCTGTCGCCCTCACGCAAGTGACTCACGATACCTACGGCATGCTAATCTTCGCCACCCCAGACGCCGACGGTGAATTTCCGTTCATGCTCAATGTCCAACGGCAGGGCGCTGTCTTCAGTGGCGCGATTTCGTCTCACGGCGTTTGATAGCCCGGCCTTCTCGAAGAAGGCCCCATGCTCGACGACCACCTTTCCGCCGTGAGTGCGCCCGAGGACTTCCAGCGAGTGCGGATCGAGAAAGGTTACATCCGGGATCTTGCGGATACAGTCCGCCAGAAGATCCGATCCCTCTTCATTGTGCTCGTCAAACACATCCTCGGGACGCCGCGCATCGACATTGACGCGCTGATAGCGGTTCAGCCTGCGCATGCAGTCGATATCAAGAACGTTGAGCTGCCCGTTCCAGCCGAACGCCGCTGTCTTCGGCCGTTCGCCAAAAGGCACATTGTTGTCCAAGAATTCGAAGTGGATTTTCTGCCGCTCCTTGTTCGCCCAGGTGAAGAACAGCTGCGGCATTCCGGTATAGGCTTCGATGTTGTGAAACAGCAGATCGTCCACCGCCTTGTAACGCCCGGTTGACAGTCCCCTCTTCCACGCGCGCTCGACCGTCTCGGCCGGCGGCGTGATCATGAAGAACATGAACACCGTATCACCAAAGCGGCTGAGCAACCGCCCATCGGCCTGCTGCCTCGGCGCTGTCGCGAAGCTGTCGAAGCGGAAGCGGTCGATCAGGAGATGCGGCATCTGACCGCGCGCCGCCTTGCCCTCCATGTAATGGTCCAGCTTCTTGTCGATGATCTCCAGTTCCTGGCCGGTCAGCATGGCGGCGTATTTGTAGTCGTCGCCAAGGCCTTCGTAGTCCAGCAGGAATTTCCGCCAGTAATCCGGACTGACCAGCGCGAAGTCCTGCCATGGAATTCCCAACCGCTCGGCCAATTCGCGTTGAAGCGGACGGATCGTGCTCTTGCCGGCACCGGACGCTCCTTTGACATTCATCACAACCGGTTCCGCCTGGAACGGCAGCCTGCGATAGCCCTTTGCCTTCACCGCCTGTTCGATGATCGGTTCCAGCATTTCGCCGATCACATCGCTGCCATGCCCGTTTCGCACGATATTGACCGCCAGCCGCATGATCAGGTCCTTGTCGGCCAGAAGTCGGCCACGCTGGCCGACGATGCCTCCCACAACACTTTGCAGAGCCTTCAGACAGGTCGTCTCGAATGCGTCGGCGCCGCTCTCCAGGTCCGCACGCCATTTCTCCAAAGCGACAAGTTCTGGTGCTCGGGTGTCAGCCGGCGCATCATTTGGCTTGCCAAAGAGGCGACGGAGAACGCCTGTGGAAGGCGGGACGGACGGCTCTTGTTCGAAGATGTCCCGGTCGAGGATCTCTCCGATCCGCCGTCTCGCTTCGTCTCCGAGCGCGTCGAATTTTGCCTCGATTTCAGCCAGCCGGGGCAGCGCATGAGAGTCGAGGATGCGCGCGGCCATGCTGCGAAGATTCAGGCCCAGTTCCTCGTAGCTCGGCCCGTCCGGCACCATGAGATCCGCGGTAACCCGGATCAGGATTTCATGCACGACAAGCCGGCTGGCATTGAAGGCGACCATATCCTGGGGTTTCAACCCGCAGAAATCTGCCGCCTCTTTCGCGTTGGAGTAATCCACGGTCGAGTTCTTCGGATCGTACAGCGTCACCTTTGGCATAAGTCGCGCCGGGATCTCGGATGTAAGTCCCGGATTCCAGGCGTGATGCGTGCTGTCGTGCTCGGTCATTCCGACTGGCTCCAAAACAGCCGGGACGGCAGGTGCTGCCGTCCCGTCCAATACTTGATCCGGCTTGCGCCTAGGCGTCCCGGGCTTTGCCGCCTATCACCCGGTTCTTGATGACCTTGAACAGCGGCAGAAGGATCAGGATGATCGCGATGATCGTGATCGGTCCCGCGATCGGCCGGGTGAAGAAGATAGAGGGGTCTCCCGAAGATAGCAGCAGCGATTGACGCAGCGTGGGTTCGGCGATCGGGCCGAGCACGATGGCCAGGACGGCTGGCGCAAGCGGGTAGTCGAACTTGCGCAGGAAGAACGCGGCCAAGCCGAAGCCGATCATCAGCCGGACGTCATGCATGTCGTTCGTCGCCGCATAGCCACCAACGATCGACAGAACGAAGATCATCGGCGCCAGGATGGTGAACGGCATCCGCAACATCCAGATGAACAGCGGGATGAAGCAGAGGTTGATCACCAGCGAGAAGAAGTTCGACACGTAGAACGAGCCGATCAGGCCCCAGACGAACGCCGGTTCGTCGGTAAAGAGGCGTGGACCGGGTGTCAGGCCCCAGATCACCATTCCGCCCAACAGGATCGCAGTGGTCGGTGACCCCGGGATACCGAGCGTCAGCATCGGCAGCATTGATCCGGTCGAGGCCGAGTTGTTGGCCGATTCCGGTGCGGCGACGCCATCGGGGTTGCCCTTGCCGTAGCTGTCCGGGTTCTTCGACGTCAGCTTGCTGATGCCATAGGCCATCAGTGAGCCGGGCGTCGCCCCCGCGGCAGGCAGGATGCCGACGAAGAAGCCAAGGAATGACCCGATCGACATGCCCTTCCAGCCCTGTTTGACCGATTCCTTCGTGTCGTTGACCACGCCCTTGGCGCTGATCTTGGCTTCGGTCTGGGTGATCTTTCCGCGGGTCGTATCGATGGTCCAGAGCATTTCGCCGATACCGTAGACGCCGATCGCCAACACGAGGAAGTTGATGCCGTGCAGGAAGCCGGAGATGTCGAAGAAGACCAGACGCGGAGCGCCGGAGATCTCGTCGAACCCGACCGCCGCGAAGACGAGGCCAAGGCAGATCGACAGAATCGTCTTCGGGATGTCGTCGCCGCCGAGACCGACGAAGGTCGCGAAAGCGAGCAGCATCAATGCGAAGATTTCCGGCGATCCGAAACTGAGCGCCACGGACGCAAGCATCGGCGCAAAAAGCGTGAAGAGGATAATCGACACCGTTCCACCGACGAAGGAAGCGACAGCCGCCGTGACCAAGGCCAGGCTAGCCTTGCCCTTCAGCGCCAAAGGTCGCCCGTCGAAGGTTGTGGCCACCGCTGTCGAAGCCCCCGGTATCCCGAGCGTGATCGAACTGATCGCGCCGCCGTACATCGCGCCGTAGTAAATGGCGGCGAGAAAGATGATCGCCGAGGCGGGTGGCACGAGAAAGGTGATCGGAAGCAGGATCGCAACACCGTTGACCGACCCCAGGCCCGGCATCATCCCGATGAAGAGACCCAAAGTGACGCCGACGATGATCAGCGCAAGGTTGATGGGTTGCAGCGCCTCCAGCAGACCGCCGGATAGAAGTGCGAGAATTTCCATTTTTAGTTCACTCCCTCTTCCGGTGGATCAATAGATGATCGAGTAGAGCCAGTTGTAGAATGGCTCGGTGAATTGCAGACCCTTCGGCAACGTGACGCGCATCAGCGCCTCGAAGAAGAAGAAGAAGACGATCGGTGTGGCGATCGAGATGATCAGGGACAGCGTCAGCGAGTGCCGTCCGAGGAACCACAGGTAATAGAAGAGAAAGACCAGCATCGCGCCGTACATCGAGATGATGCCGATGAGCGCAACAAAGACGAAGATCCCGCCGAACACCTCGAGCAGCATCTTGCGGCCTTCCGCGTCGAGCACTGGTTCGTCGGATTGGGAAGGCGGAGATGTCCGCCTTACCGCATTGATTGCGATCAGGACGGTGCAGCCCAGGATGATGGCGGACAGCCAGAACGGCCATGCACCTCCTCCCGGACCTTCACCCCTGATATAGCCTATGTTTAACTCGGTACTTTTCCACATCATGTAGATGGACAGGACGGCCAGAACACCAGCCGTTATGAATTCACCACGTCGCATTCTGACCTCCCGATACCAGAGTTAACTTCGGCTCAGCTTTCCATTCCGGCGAGCAGTTCCTTGTGGTTCTCGATCTGGGTAACCCAGTATGCCTTCTGCTCGTCCGGTGTCATCCAAAGCGGTGACAGGCTCTCTGTTTCCATGTAGCCCTGCCACTCTTCGGACTCGTAGATCGTCTTGAAGAGGTTCTGATAATACTCAGCCGCTTCAGCCGACATGCCCGGTGCACCCACCACGGCCCGCTGGTTGTAGTAGCTGAAGTCGTAACCCTTTTCCTTGACGGTCGGAACGTCCGGGAAGGCCGGCATACGCTCATCGGAGAAGGCAAGAAGCGGCACCACGTCGCCATTGGCATAGAAGCCCTTGGTCTCGGCCGGGTTGTTCACCGTGGCCATGATCTGCTGACCGGCCAGATCCTTGGCCACATCGCCGCCACCCTTGTAGGGGATATATTTGACGTTGATGTCGAACGCTTTCTCCATGAACGCGATCACGATCGAGTCTTCCTGCCCTTGGCCCGTGCCGCCCATGATGTACTCATCGGACGATTTCACGGTTTCCAGCCACTGCTCGAACGACGTGATGCCGCTGTCCTTGTGAACCCACAGGACGAACGGATCGACCCCCATCATCGCGATAGGCGTGAAAGTGGTCACATCGACGCCGAGGTTCTCCTGGCGCATCGGCGTGGTGAAGAACGAGTTCAGCGTCACGAGGATCGTGTGATCCGGATCCGATGCACCGTTGAGGGCGATCAGCGCCTCGGCGCCTGAACCGCCGCCCTTGTTATTGGGCACCAGCGGCCGCACGGTCAGGTCCTTCTTTTCGGCAACCGACTGAAGGAAGCGAGCGATCTGGTCAGCACCGCCGCCTGCGCCCGCCATGATCACGAAGTCGATCGGCTTGTTCGGCTCCCAGGCTTGGGCTTGGGCCGCGCTGGTCAATGTCATCAGGCCTAGCGCAGCTGCGCCGACCATCTTGGTCAGGAACTTGGTAGTAGCCATTTGGTCCTCCCTTAAGGCTATTTCGTCGTTTTCGCGGAACACTTCCCGCATCTGCCGTTCTTGCGCGGCTTTGGAGCTCTCGGTCGTTGGCCGACCTTTTTTGGTGCGTCCGGATCAGTGATTCAGAAGCACCGGCGTCTTCGCCGTATCGACGATGGTCTGCGTATTGCCACCGAAGACGGTTTCGCGTTCGTGACTGTCGCCATAGGCGCCCATGATCATCATATCGGCGCCCAGCGACTCGCTCGTGCGTAACAGCTCCGCACCCACGTCTCGTTTCGCCGAGAACGTTTCGATCGTCGCGGTCAGGTCATGCAGCTCGAGATAGTCGATCAGTTCCTCGGCGGTCGTGCCGGCACCGCCGTCGGACCCGTTCGACAGAACCCAGATCGTATCGGCGCCACGCAGAACGCTTTTGCACTGCGACAGCGCACGTGCCGATTCCGCGCTGCCATTCCAGGCAATGCTGACCTTGGCGCCAAGCGAAGTCGGGACGGGATCCGCCGCTGGGCACATCAGAACCGGCCGGCCGGAATGAAACAGCGCCGCTTTCAGCGTGTTGTGGCCGAGATTGCGGTCGCGGTCCGGTTTTGCGACCGCAATCATGTCGGCCAGACGGCCATATCTCTTGATCACGTCGACCTGACGACCGGCCTCCTCGATGAAGCTTACCGTGGCCGACGCGCCGATATTGCCGCCGGACATGTCCAGCTTCAGTTTCTTCGCCAGAACCTCCAGTTCCTCGCGCATCCCCGCCTCTTCCTGATCCGCAACCTGATACGACTGCGAGATGATCTGCTTACGCAGGAACTCGGGGATGTGGACGCCGTAGGGCATCAGGTCTTCGGGTCGGGGCCGGCAGTGGACAATCACGATATGGGACTTGTGGCGATGCGCGATCGCCGCGGCGTGGGCAAGGACGTTGTCCCCCTTGCCATCGCCCCGTACCGGAACCAGTATCTTGCGTATCACGTCGGTCCTCCTGGCTTAGAACAGGCCGTCGATCAGGCCGTCCTCGTTGATGCGGATATTCTCTGCGGACGGGACCCGTGGCAGACCCGGCATGGTCATGATCTCGCCGCAGATGACGACGATGAAACCGGCGCCGGCCGAAAGCCTGACTTCGCGAACCGGCAGACTGTGTCCGCGCGGCGCGCCGCGGCGGTTCGGATCGGTCGTGAAACTGTATTGGGTCTTGGCCATGCAGACCGGCAGGTTTCCGTAGCCCTGTTCTTCCCACTGCTTCAGCTGATCGCGGATCGACTTGTCGGCCAGAACCTCGTCGGCACGGTAGATGCGTTTGGCGACCGTCTGGATCTTCTCGAAAAGTCCCATATCGTCGGGATAAAGAGGCGCGAACTGTGCCGACTTGCTTTCGACAATCTGCACGACCTTGTTGGCCAGATCCTTGGTTCCCGCAGAACCCTTGGCCCAGTGCTGGCACAAGACCGCCTCGGAACCCTGAGCGGAAACGTAATCCTTGATCGCCTGCACTTCGGCATCAGTATCAGTCACGAAATGGTTGATGGCCACAACGGCCGGCACGCCGAACTGCTTGATGTTCTCGATATGCTGACCAAGGTTCGCGCAGCCTTTCTTGACCGCCTCGACATTTTCAGAACCAAGATCCCCCTTGGCGACACCGCCGTTCATCTTCATCGCGCGAACCGTGGCTACGATCACAACCGCTTCGGGTTTCAGACCGGCCTTGCGGCACTTGATGTCAAAGAACTTCTCGGCCCCCAGATCGGCGCCGAAACCGGCCTCGGTGACGACGTAGTCGGCAAGCTTCAGTGCCGTGGTCGTCGCGACCACCGAATTGCAGCCATGCGCGATGTTGGCAAATGGTCCGCCATGCACGAAGGCGGGGTTGTTTTCCAGCGTCTGGACCAGGTTCGGCTGCATCGCTTGCTGCAGAAGAACCGTCATCGCGCCATCGGCCTTGATGTCGCGGGCATAGACAGGCGACTTGTCGCGGCGATACGCCACGATGATGTCGCCAAGCCGGCGCTCGAGGTCCTTCAGGTCGGTGGCAAGGCAGAGGATGGCCATGACTTCGGAAGCCACGGTGATGTCGAACCCGGCTTCGCGCGGGAACCCATTGGCGACGCCGCCAAGGTTACAGACGATCTGGCGCAGCGCCCGGTCGTTCATGTCCATGACGCGCCGATAGGCGATACGACGGATGTCGATCTCCAGCTCATTGCCCCAGTAGATATGGTTGTCCAACATCGCCGCCAGCAGGTTGTGGGCGCTGGTGATCGCGTGGAAATCGCCGGTGAAATGAAGGTTCATGTCTTCCATCGGCACGACCTGGGCCATGCCGCCGCCGGCGGCGCCACCCTTCATGCCGAAGTTCGGCCCCAGCGAGGCTTCGCGAATGCAGATCGCGGCTTTCTTGCCGATCGCGTTCAGACCGTCGCCGAGACCCACGGTCGTCGTCGTCTTGCCTTCACCGGCCGGCGTCGGGTTGATCGCCGTCACCAGCACCAGATGGCCGTTCGGCTTGTCGGCCAGCGACTTGATGAATTCTTCCGAGACCTTTGCCTTGTCATGGCCGAAGGGCAGCAGATGCTCGCTCGGAATGTCCAGCTTCTTGCCGATCTCCTGGATAGGCTTCTTCTTGGCTTCGCGTGCGATCTCGATGTCAGTCTTGTGGGCCATGATTATTTCCTAATTTCCAATGTTGTCGCCAGCGCTCAGCCCGGCGGATTGGGCCCAGGCAGAAGCTGCCTGCTTGTCGCCACCTTCCGGCCTGACGCGCGTGACGAGGATACGACCACCGATGCACTGCACCGTGATGCCTGTTTCCGACACGTCCATGATACGGCCCGAAATTCCGTCACCCTCAGCGCGTTCACTGTCGTAGATGCTGACTTTACCGCCGTTTAGCGTGGTCCAGGCACCGGGCGCCGGATTGGTGCCGCGGATCAGGTCGTAGACTTGCTTGACCGGCTTGTTCCAATCGATCTGGCTGTGTTTGGTGGTGCAGCGCCGCTCATATGTCGCCTTGGACTCGTCCTGCTCTATATGCGGGGGATTGCCGTCGCGGTAGAGGTCGCAGACCTTCAGGACGGAATCGACTGCCGACGGGTAGATCTTCTTGAAATAGAGGTCGATCACCGTGTCGTCCGGCGCGATGTCGCATTCCCATCGCAGCAGGATATCGCCCTCATCCAGACCATCGGACGGATAGAACCACGAATAGCCCGACTTGGTGCTGCCCATGATAATCGGCCAGTTGACGGCGGACGGGCCGCGGTGCAGCGGCAGCAACGACGGATGGAAGCAGATCGACCCGTGTTTCGGCGTGTCGCGTGCGGCTTCGGGGACGAAGACGTTGACGAAGGCCATGATCATCAGGTCAGCGTCGAACCCTGCCAGTTCGTCTATCATCGACTGATCCTTGAAATGCGCCGGCTGCAGGACCGGAAGCCCCTTCTCCTGCGCGAACTCCTTGATCGGATCGATCGGTTTGCCTTCCTTGTCAGGCTCGCAATAGACGGCGACGACCTCATCGGTGCCGGTGTCCAGCAGTTTAGCCAGAACGTCCTTTCCGAAGGCCTGCTGACCCATGACGATCAGGCGCATTCCTTCACCTCCCCGACAGCGCCGGAGCTCAGGATGCCGTCTAGCTCGTCGCCCGAATAGCCCAGCACATCGGTCAGAATTTCGCGCGTGTGTTCACCCAGAAGCGGCGATCGTTTCACCTCGACCTCGCTGTCCGACAGCTTGATGGGACAGCCGACAGTCACGTATTCTCCGCGTTCGGGATGGGGCACTCTGGCCAAAGTGCCAGTGGCGTAGAGGCCTTCGTCCTCCATGATCTCCTTCATCGAGAGGATCGGTCCAACCGGGATGTCGAGCGGATTGCAGAGGTCCATCACCTCGAACTTGTCCTTGGTCATGGTCCACTGCTCGATGCGCCCGAAAATCTCGTTCAGCTTGTCCAGACGCTCCGGCGGGGTCGCATAGCCCTCTTTGGTCTTCCATTCAGGTTCGCCGATCAGATCACAGATCTTTTCCCACACGGCCGCTTGGGTGATGAAATAGGTGTAAGCGTTGGGGTCGGTCTCCCAGCCCTTGCATTTCAGGATGCGGCCCGGCTGGCCACCGCCAGAATCGTTGCCGGCCCGCGGTGTCGCTTCGCCGAATTCGATGCCCTCGCCGAACTGCGAATACTCCTTGAGGGGGCCATGATCCAACCGCTGCTGGTCACGCAGCTTGACGCGACAAAGGTTGAGCACACCGTCCTGCATCGCCGCCGAAACCCGCTGCCCGCGGCCCGACTTTTCGCGCTGGTAGAGTGCTGTGACGATGCCCAGCGCCAGATGCAAACCGGTTCCGGAATCGCCGATCTGCGCACCTGTCACCATCGGCAGGCCGTCGCGGAACCCGGTGGTGGACGCCGAACCGCCGGCACATTGCGCCACGTTCTCATAGACCTTGCAATCCTGGTATTTGCCGGGACCGAAGCCCTTGATTGACGCCATGATAATCCGGGGATTGATCTTCTGAATATTCTCCCAAGAGAAACCCATGCGATCCAGCGCGCCGGGGGCGAAGTTCTCGACCAGCACGTCGCATTCCTCGACCAGCCGGGTCAGGACCTTCTTGCCCTCGGTCGTTTTCGGATTCAGCTCGATCGACCGCTTGTTGTGGTTCAGCATCGTGAAGTACAGGCTGTCCGCCCCCGGCACGTCGACAAGCTGCTTGCGCGTCGCGTCGCCCACACCGGGGCGTTCCACCTTGATCACGTCGGCGCCGAACCAGGCCAGAAGCTGGGTGCAGGTCGGGCCCGACTGGACGTGGGTGAAGTCGAGAACCTTTACGCCTTCCAAAGCTTTCATTGTCTTGATCCTGTTCCTTGAGTTTTCCGAACGCTGGTCATTTCTTCTTCTTGCCGACCACGCTGACCGGATTGAGGCTGCCGATGTTGCCACTTTCCTTGCCGGCATCAGGGTCGATGACGGCATTGATGAGGGTAGGCTTGCCGGAATCCATCGCCTTGCTGACGGCGCGATAAAGCTCGTCGGGATTCGTCACGCGGGCTCCTTCGCCACCGAAGGCCTGCATCATCTGGTCGTAGCGCGAGTCCTCGACGAAGACCATCGGAGAGGGGTCGCTGCCGCCCGACTCGTTCTTGTCGGTACCCTTGTAGATACCGTTGTTGTTGAACACGACGATGCAGACCGGCAGCTTGTAGCGGCAGATCGTTTCCACCTCCATGCCGCAGAAGCCGAAGGCGCTGTCGCCCTCGATGGCCAGAACCGGGTTGCCGGTTTCGACCGCCGCCGCAACGGCGCTACCCATGCCGATCCCCATCACACCCCAGGTGCCGACATCAATCCGCTTGCGGGGCTTGTGCATGTCGATGATCGAGCGGGCGAAATCGAGCGTGTTCGCGCCTTCGTTGACCAGCACGGCGTCGGGACGTTCGCCGATCACCCGCTTCAGCGCGCCGAGGGCGCCCTGATAGTTCATCGGCGACGCATTGTTCTGCAGGCTCGAGGCCATCTTCTGCACGTTGGCGTCGCGCTTGTCCTTGACCGCGCTCACCCAGTCGTCTGGCGCCTTCTTCCACTTGTCGCCCATCTTTTCGAGCAGTGCGCCAAGAACGGACCCTATATCACCCACCAGCGGCGCGGCGATCTCGACGTTACTGTCCATTTCCTTGGGCTCGATGTCAATCTGAACGAATTTCTTCGAATGCGGCGGGCCCCACTGCTTGCCCTTGCCGTGCGACAAGAGCCAGTTCAGCCGCGCGCCCACCATGATGACCACATCGGAGTCTTTCAGCACCAGCGAGCGCGCCGGGCCTGCCGACAGGTCATGCGTGTCGGGCAACAGCCCCTTGGCCATGCTCATCGGCAAATAGGGGATGCCGCTCTTCTCCACGAATTCGCGCACCAGATCGTCTGCCTGCGCGTAGGCGGCGCCCTTGCCCAAGACGATCAGCGGTTTCTTTGCATTCTTGATGACGTCGAGCGCCCGGTCGACAGCCTCGGGCGCGGGACGCTGGGCAGGTGCCGGGTCGATGACCTTCACCAGGGATTTCTGGCCTTCCATTTCATCCATGACCTGACCCAGCAGCGCGCCCGGAATATCGAGATATACACCGCCGGGACGGCCGGTGACGGCAGCGCGGATCGCGCGGGCGACGCCGATGCCGATATCCTCGGCATGGAGAATGCGGTAGGCGGCCTTGCAAAGCGGCTTGGCAATGGCGAGCTGGTCCATCTCTTCGTAGTCACCCTGCATCAGATCAACGACTTCACGCTCGGAAGATCCCGAAATGAGGATCATTGGCCAGCAGTTCGTCGTCGCGTTGGCCAGCGCCGTCAGGCCGTTCAGAAAACCCGGTGCCGAAACCGTCATGCACACACCCGGCTTCTTTGTCAGGAAACCCGCAACGGACGCCGCAAATCCCGCGTGCTGTTCGTGCCGGAACGACAGGATGCGAATTCCCTCGCTCTGGGCCATCCGCAAAAGGTCAGAAATCGGAATCCCCGGAACGGCATAAATCGTATTCAGATCGTTAAGCTTGAGCGCGTCGATCAACAGGTGGAAGCCATCGGTCAGAGCCTGCGTTTCGTCAGGCTTCGTGTCCTCGCTTTGCGCCATAGCGGTTTGGGTCATTTCATGGTCCTCATGACTTTCAGGGGGCTTCGTTGGCCGCGCTACGCAGTGCGCCAATTGATTCGATACGGGTCCAGGTCTTGCTGATGTGGTCGTGCAGTCGCATCGTATGCTCTCGCACCCGGCGCGAGGCCAGATCGGGGTCGCGCGCCGTCAGCGCATCAATGATTTCCATGTGATCGGCGACCGAACGGCGCGCCCGGTCACTCTCGCCCAATGCGCGGCTGCGAACCGCCTGCATGTGTGCGAACAGCCCATCGGCCATCGTCCGCAAGAGCGTACACCCGGATAGTTCCAGGATCGTTTGATGGAAAACGATGTTGGCGTCGGAATACTCTTCGATATCCGCCCGAACCGCGTCGCTGCTGTGCTTCATCGCAAACTTGCGCAGAGCCTTGATCTGCGCATCCGTCGCATTCTCGGTCGCCAAGCGCGCGGCCATACTTTCGAGCGCCGCCCACGTGATGACCATTTCGAGAACTTCTTCCCGATTCTTCCGGCGAACGAATACGCCCTTCCTCGGCACGATCTGCACGAGGTCTTCCTGCGCAAGCCGCGCCAGCGCTTCACGGATCGGAGTGCGCGAGATGCCAAGGCTCTCGGCGAGCTTCCGCTCATCAAGACGCAAATCGGCATCGGGGCTGTAGATGTCCATGTCGAGAATCGCCGCGCGGAGCACGGTAAAGGTGTGATCCTTCAACGTGAAATTTTCTGAAATCGGGCTAAGTTTGTCGCCGATCGACACAGATTCCCCTCCCCAGACGTTGTTCGCGTGACCAAATTCGCCAGCGACCACATCGTCGGTACGTGGTATACCATACACCCCATCTCTAGTCAGTCAAACACTTTCTTTTCGGCTTTCCCTGAAGAAAACAGTTGACAATAGTGCGTCTGGTATACCACATGCCTGACATAGAATGACGTTATGGGAGAGTGCCAGCTTGCTTATCAGGGCCCAGGATTCCGCTCTTGTCGTTATCGACATGCAGGAGCGCTTGGTTCCGGCAATGATGGCGCCCGCAAAGACAATCAAGAACACACGCCTGCTGCTGCGAGCGGCAGAAGTGACAGGTGTCCCGGCAATCCTGACGGAACAATACCCCCAGGGCCTTGGACATACCATTCCCGAAATCCGCAACGCTGCCACCGAAGCAGAGATCCTGCCAAAGATGCATTTTTCCTGCATGGAAGACGAGGGTTTTGCCGCAAAATTCAAGGCGCTGGGTCGGCGGCAGGCTGTTCTTACGGGGATGGAGGCGCATATTTGCGTCGTTCAGACCGCGGCCAGCCTGGTTGAAGAGGGCTATCAGGTCTTTGTCGTCTCCGACGCCACGGCTTCGCGTACATTGGAGAGTGAATCGGCCTGCCTGGCGCGGCTGAACGCCGCCGGCGTCAGCATTGTGACGACCGAGATGGTAGTCTTCGAATGGCTGGGCCAAGCTGGGACCGACGCGTTCAAGCAAATGCTGCCGCTGATCAAGTAATACCAGTTACAGGGAGAAACTGATGAACATCCACGAGCACCAGGCCAAAGAGGTCTTGAAGTCCTTTGGCGCGCCAGTCGCGAGCGGTGTGGCGATCACCAGCCTCGATGAGGCCGAGAAGGCAGTCAGTTCCTTGTCCGGGCCGGTCTGGGTGGTGAAAAGCCAGATCCATGCCGGCGGCCGCGGCAAGGGGAAGTTCAAGGAGCTTGGCCCCGATGCGAAAGGCGGCGTCCGGGTGTCCTTCTCGTCCGACGAGGCGCTTGCAAACGCGAAGGAGATGCTGGGGAAGACCCTTGTGACCAAGCAGACCGGTCCGTCCGGGAAGCAGGTGAATCGTCTCTACATCGAGCAGGGTGCAGACATCGACCGCGAACTCTACCTGTCGATCCTTGTTGACCGCGAAACCGGAAAGGTCTCGTTCGTTGCCTCGACCGAAGGCGGCATGGATATCGAGGCGGTCGCCGAGGAGACGCCGGAGAAGATCCACACCATCGGCATAACCGCCTCCGAAGGAGTGACTGAGGCCGACGCCGAATGGATGGCCGATGCCTACGAACTCAAGGACGACGCCCGTGAGCAGGGCAAGAAGCTGTTCAGATCCCTCTATGAAGCTTTCATCAGCAAAGACATGAGCCTTCTTGAGATCAAT
This sequence comes from uncultured Alphaproteobacteria bacterium, assembly GCA_942492375.1. GTDB lineage: Bacteria > Pseudomonadota > Alphaproteobacteria > Rhodobacterales > Rhodobacteraceae > JAHEAO01. The sequence goes on along the minus strand of CALOEL010000014.1, from coordinate 342,870 downwards.
CCGCTGATCGTCACCAAGTCGAACGATATCCAGGTGCTTGATGCCAAGGTCTCGTTCGACAACAACGCGCTGTTCCGCCATCCCGACATCATGGAATATCGAGATGAGACCGAAGAGGATGAGAAGGAGATCGAGGCGTCGAAACACGACCTCGCCTACATCGCACTGGATGGCGAGATTGGCTGCATGGTGAACGGCGCCGGTCTGGCCATGGCGACGATGGACATCATCAAGCTCTACGGCGCCGAGCCGGCGAACTTTCTTGATGTCGGCGGCGGCGCCACGACCGAGAAGGTGACGGCCGCCTTCAAGATCATCACCTCCGATCCGAACGTCAAAGGCATTCTCGTGAACATATTCGGCGGCATCATGCGCTGTGACGTGATCGCCGAAGGCGTGGTTCAGGCGGTCAAGGACGTGGGCCTGGAGGTGCCGCTGGTTGTCCGGCTGGAAGGCACAAAAGTCGAAGAAGGCAAGAAAATCATTAACGACAGCGGTCTTAACGTGATCGCCGCAGACGATCTGGACGACGCCGCGCAGAAGATCGTCAAAGCCGTGAAAGGGTAGGGACAGATGTCGATTCTAATCAATAAGGACACCAAGATCATCGTCCAGGGTCTGACCGGGAAAACCGGGACCTTCCACACAGAACAGGCGCTGGCCTATCACGGAACGAAGATGGTCGCAGGCACCCATCCCAAGAAGGGCGGCACCAACTGGACCGGTTCGAACGGCGAAACGCTGCCGATCTATGCCAGCGTCGCCGAGGCCAAAGAGGCGACCGGCGCCACCGCAAGCGTGATCTACGTCCCGCCTGCCGGTGCCGCCGCCGCGATCGAGGAAGCGATCGACGCCGGCATCGACCTGATCACCTGCATCACCGAGGGCGTTCCGGTCCTCGACATGGTGCGCGTGAAAGAGAAGCTTGATGCTTCATCCAGCCGGCTCGTCGGTCCGAACTGCCCCGGCCTTTTGACGCCCGATGAATGCAAGATCGGCATCATGCCGGGCTCCATCTTCAAGAAGGGATCGGTCGGCGTCCTGTCGCGTTCCGGTACACTCACCTACGAGGCCGTCTATCAGACCACCCGGGCCGGACTCGGCCAGACCACCGCGGTCGGCATCGGCGGTGATCCGGTCAAGGGGACCGAATTCATCGACGTGCTGGAAATGTTCCTCGCCGACGACGAAACCACATCGATAATCATGATCGGCGAAATCGGCGGCTCCGCCGAGGAAGACGCCGCGCAATTCCTGATCGACGAGGCCAAGAAGGGCCGCAGCAAGCCGGTTGTGGGTTTCATCGCCGGACGCACGGCGCCTCCAGGGCGGACCATGGGTCATGCCGGCGCGGTGATATCCGGGGGAAAGGGCGGCGCCGAGGACAAGATCGAGGCGATGCAGGCCGCTGGCGTCGGGGTTTCGCCGTCGCCAGCCAAGCTGGGCGAGACCCTCGTTGAGCTTCTCAAATCCTGATCGAAGCGGCCGGCATCCGTTGCGGATGCTGGCCCGCCACGACACCGGTTGGTCAGCTTTCGTACCGGGTGTTGCCACGGCGGCGGGGATCAATCGGTAGCTCCATGAACATGGGTTGATGAGCGCGCTGCGGGCAGGCTTGCCGCGGGCAGACATGGCAGTTGATGCCGATCGGGCTGAACAGGTTCGGAACCTGCAGGTTGAACGTCTTTGCATATCCGACCAGATGGGCGTATTTCATTTCGCATCCGATCGCCACGGTCAGACGATGATCCTTTGTCTCATTGCTGAAGGCCGGCCGGTCCGAGGTACGGCTAAGCGTGAAAAACCGTTTTCCGTCAGGCAGTTCAACGAACTGTGGCAGCACCTCGCCGGGCGACTTGAATGCGGTATGAATGTTCCAGACCGGGCAGGACCCGCCGAACTCCGCAAGGTTGAAGGAGGTCGCGTTGAAACGCTTGGAGACATTGCCGGCGCGGTCGATCCGCAGAAAGAAGAACGGCACGCCTTTGGCATTGGGCCGCTGCATCGTGGTCAACCGGTGGCAGACCTGCTCGTAGGAACAGTTGAATTTCACTGCGATGCGCTCGACGTCGTAGTGCAGCGCCTCGGACGTCGCGCGAAACTCCCGGTAGGGCATCAGGAAGGCGGCGGCGAAATAATTGGCCAACTCTACCTGGCAGCGGGCAAGTCCGCGGTCGTTCTTGATACCGCTCGAGGCCGTCAACTCGTCGAGCACGTCTTCAAACTCGACCAGACACAGTACATGCGCGAGTTGGAAAACGCGGTTCTGGAAATCCAGCGCTTCCGAAAGATAGACCGCGCGCGCCTGTTTGTCATAGAGCCGCAAAGCTTCCTGCATTTCTTCCATCGGCTTGGTCTGGGCGGCAATCCCGTGCGTCTGCTTCAGCCGATCCTTCAGCACGAAGTAGACGTTCTCGCTGCTGCACGGCTCTTTCTCGCGCAGGCTTTCGGCCTTTCGTTCCAGCACGTCGAAATAATTGTCGTTGCTGCGGAAGAAATTGTAGATCAGTGCTTCCGGCGAAGCTGCTGCCAAAGCCTGACTGGGACCCGCCTCGTCCTGACGCATGATCTTTTCCAACGTACTGCTGTAATCCGAATGCAGCTTCACGAAGCAATCGACAAGCTTGGGCGCGTGGTCGATTGCAGCGCGAAGCTCCTGCAAGTCTGGCACATCCGCTCCGAACGCCGGATCCTGAATGATGTTGCGCAAGTCGACCAGAAGATTGCGCGGCGGATCTTTCACCAGGTTGCGCCAATCGACCTCGTATGTCTCGGAAATCGCCATCAGCATCTGTACCGACAGGCTGCGCTGGTTGTTCTCCAGCATATTGACGTAGGAAGCGGAAACCCCGAGCGCTTGCGCCATTTCGGATTGAGTTTGCTTGCGCTCCCTCCGCAACTGTCGAAGTTGGGGTCCGATAAAGGCTTTACGCATGACTAAACCTGTTGTTCACAACATAACGTTTAGAGAATCTGTCAATGTTGTTTCCGCACACATTAACACTTTTTCTGGGTAAATCGTAAGAAAACAAGCTATAAATGTACCAAATCCAGAAAGGAACTCGAGACATGACCTACAACATTCTGATCCTTGGCGCATCCTATGGCTCCTTGCTGGGCACCAAGATGATTGCAGCTGGTCACAACGTCGCGCTGGTGTGCCGGGCCGAAACCGCCGCGCTGATAAACAGCGAAGGGACAGAGGTCCGGATCAAGCTGCGCGACGAAGACGAACATCGCAGCTTCCGCTCCAACGACCTCGACGGCCAGATGCGCGCGGCAACCCCGGAAGAGGCCAATCCCGGCGATTACGACCTTGTCTGCCTGGCGATGCAGGAACCGCAGTATTCCCATCCGACGCTGAAATCGCTTCTGTCACGGATCGCGGAGGCAAAGGTCCCCTGCATGTCGATCATGAACATGCCTCCTCTGCCTTATCTCAAGAGAATTCCCTCGCTCGATTGCTCGGGCATCGGCGACGCGTTTCTCAATCCCTCGATCTGGGAAGAGTTCGACCCGGCCCTCATGACGCTCTGCTCGCCCGATCCGCAGGCGTTCCGCCCTCCAGAAGAAGGCGCAAACATTCTGCATGTCGGGCTTCCGACCAATTTCAAGGTTTCGAAATTCCACGATCCGAAACTGGACGAAATGCTTGAAACACTCGAAGCGGACATCGACGCCTATCGGGTCGACGGAAAGGATGTGCCCGTCAAGCTGCGCGTCTTCGACTCGCTCTATGTGCCTTTTGCCAAATGGGCGATGCTGGCGACCGGAAACTACCGATGCATTACCAAGGACGGACCGCGTCCGATCCGTGATGCCGTACATGGCGATCCCGAGAAATCAAAGGAAATATACAGCTTCGTCAACGATCTGGTGGTCAGGCTTGGCGCGGATCCCGATGACATGGTGCCGTTCGAAAAATACGCGGCGGCGGCCAAGAACCTGCTGAAGCCGTCGTCGGCCGCACGTGCGGTCTACAGTGGCGCTACGAACATCGAGCGAGTCGACAAGCTGATCAAACTGGTCGGCGATGCGCTGGGAGTTTCGCATCCGGAGATCAACGAAACTGTAAAGATCGTCGATCGGAAGCTGGCGCAGAATCGGGCCGATGCCGCCTAGGCGAAACCACTTGCCCATGCACTTGCCTTTCCAGCCGAAAGTGATTCTACTGTCGCGATAAGGGATCGGCCAGAGACACTCTGGCCGGCGCGCGGTAAGAGGCAGATATGAGCAAGGCAATCATCTCTATGGTGCTGGCAGTCGGGCTGCTGGCGGCTTGTGACACGCCAGCCAAGACGGTCGGTCTGGGGGCAGGGCTAGGCGCGGTCGGCGCGGTCGCTCTCAATGCGAATCCCTTGACGGGTGCCATGATTGGCGCCGGCGCCGGCGCACTTTGCGAGCTTTCGTCCGGGTGCAACTGACGCTGGGCCGCTTTGCAAGTTCGCTGCGACGACTCAAGTGGCGGCCCCGTCAGGATTCGAACCTGAGACCTACCGCTTAGGAGGCGGTTGCTCTATCCCCTGAGCTACGAGGCCACTCCAGCCGCGGCGGACGCGCCTTGGCCGGTGCGCTTTCTCTAGTCTCAGTCGCGCTCGGCTTCAAGAAAAGTCTGGGCGAGCGCCCAGACCCCTATATCGGTGAGAGCGGCGCGAGAATTTTCCTGCAAGGCTACAGCAAAAAGGGGAAGCGTGTTTGACCCACCCGCTTCCCCGTTAAGACGCCGAACTCGGATAGAGCCTGCGTTACCGCTAACATACGTCGTTCTGTGAACTTGGACAAGGCGGGAAATGGCGGTAACAAGGATCATTCGTAGCAAACCCGGGTACCTGACATGGCATCGCATCCATCCTCCTCCCGGCCACGTCGCCCGCTGACTCTGCGAGACGTCTCCGAAGCATCCGGGGTCAGCGAGATGACCGTAAGTCGAGTGCTGCGAAACCGGGGCGATGTTTCCGAAGCTACGCGGATCAAGGTGCTCGGGGCTGCGAAACAGCTTGGCTATGTACCGAACAAGATCGCAGGCGCGCTTGCCTCGCAAAGGGTCAATCTGGTGGCCGTCATGATACCGTCACTGTCCAACATGGTCTTTCCGGAGGTTCTGACCGGGATTTCCGAAGTCCTCGACGCGACTCCCTTGCAACCTGTTTTCGGTGTGACGAACTACAAGCCCGAACGGGAAGAGCGGGTCTTGTACGAAATGCTGTCCTGGAGACCTTCCGGGGTCATCATAGCCGGGCTTGAACACTCTGAACCGGCAAAGGCAATGCTGCGTGCGGCAGACGTGCCAGTCGTCGAGATCATGGATGTGGACGGCGAGGCCATCGACGCGGTGGTTGGCATCTCGCATCGACGTGCAGGGCGCGAAATGGCCACTGCGATCGTCGAGGCGGGCTATTCCCGCATCGGCTTTCTCGGAACGAAAATGCCGCTGGATCATCGGGCACGAAAACGTTTCGAAGGATTTACCGAGGCATTGGCCAAGGCCGGTCTGGAAGTGGCGGATCAGGAATTCTATTCCGGTGGATCGGCTTTGGCGAAAGGTCGCGAAATGACCGAGACCATTCTGAAACGCACGCCAGACCTGGATTTCCTCTACTATTCGAACGACATGATAGGTGCCGGTGGGCTTCTCTATTGTCTGGACAAGGGCATAGAAGTCCCAAGGAGCGTCGGCTTGGCAGGTTTCAATGGCGTGGAGCTGCTGGACGGGCTGCCGCGACGACTTGCGACGATGGACGCCTGCCGCGCTGAAATTGGCCGGGCAGCGGCAAAGATCATCGCAGAGCGCGTCAGCAACCCCGACTCCGAACCCGGCGAACGGATTGTGCTCACACCCCAGATTGATTTCGGAGATACGCTGCTGCGCCGCTGAGGCTGCTTTTCCCTCGTAACCACTGAAGGCGATTTGAGATGAAACTCTATTATTCCGAGACGTCGCCCTATGCCCGCAAGGTGCGGGTCCTTCTTCTGGAAACAGGTCAAGCGGATGACGTGGTAATGGCGCCCGCACAAGGCACCCCGCTCGATCCGCAGGGCATGCCGATTGCGCAGAACCCCTTGGGCAAGCTGCCCGCGCTGGAAAGACCAGACGGTCCCGCGCTGTACGACAGCCGCGTGATTTGTCGCTATCTGGATGCGCGCGCGGGTGGACGGCTTTATCCGGAAGGCAGCCGGCTCTGGGAAACACTGACATTGGAGGCGACGGCCGACGGCATCCTCGATGCGGCGATTCTGATGGTCTACGAGATCCGTTTGCGACCCGAGAGCAAGCGACTTTCCGAATGGGTCGAGGGCCAATGGGGCAAGATAGACAGATCTCTTGAAGCACTCAATTCAAGATGGACCAGCCAGCTGAACGGCCCGCTGGACATGGGCCAGATCGCGATCGCCTGCGCCCTTGGTTATCTGGATTTCCGCCATGCCGACCGAGATTGGCGACAAGGAAACGATGCCTTGGCGAACTGGTTCGGTGATTTTTCGAAGAGAGACAGCTTTACCGCGACGCCGCCGCCCCTTGCCTGAATCAGGGGAAATGGTCGCGCTCAGAACCCGAAGCTGACACCGACATTAAGCGCGTTGGTCACGATGTCCGTTTCCAGGGTGCCGCCACTGCCAAGATCAGCCTCGTTCATCGAGAAGGTTCCCTTGTATTCGCCGAAGACCGACCAGCGGTCGGTCAGCGAATAGCTGGCGCCCGCCACCCATTGCACGGCGGGCCCGGTCACCTGGTATTCTGACACTTCTCCGCCCGGAGTCGTAACCTCGACATGCGGCATCGCGAAACCAACCCCGCCACCGACATAGGGGGTGATCCTGTCGCTGACATCGGGCCATCGACGCCAGGCGTTCAAGGTGATGATGTTGAGCCCGTCGGTAAACTCGAAATGTGAAAAGCCGCTTTCGCTCAGGGTCTCATCGTCGGCATAGACCTTGGTATGATTGATATCCAATCCCCAACCGAAGGTATCATTTTCCCAACGGGTCCAGCGCAAACCCCAGTAAGGCGGCATATCGAAAGAATTGCCTTCCCATGCCGCGGTAAAATCGAATCTGCCCACACCGCCGGGATCATTCCCGCTGACGCCGCTATGCGGGGATTCCTGGATACCGCCGTAAAAGCTCAATTGATCCTCGGCCGCGGCTGCGCCCGACATCGCCAAGACAAGCATTGTGAACAGCAGCGAAAGACGCATGTCCTTCAGATCCTTTCGGTCATCCCCAACCTACGTTCCGACATAAACGCACAATACCAGAATACAATCCATAATTGTCAAAAATGCGTCAACAGAGTAGAGCCTTGGACACAGTGCGGCCGTGTGACGCCTCTCTATCCGATTGTCCGCTGGACGCGGAGGGGATGCCTCGCTAAAAGCGCCATGCGAAGGCAGCGGGAAACCGCCGCCGCCGAACTATTGTGCCGGGACAACCGGCTGCGAAATGGAGAATTGCTCGTGTCCCATGTTGAAGAACACGAAGGCACCCGCCGCGACTTCCTGTACTATGCCACGGCAGGTGCGGGCGTCGTCGCCACCGGGGCCGCCGTCTGGCCGTTGATCAACCAGATGAACCCGTCCGCCGACGTGCAGGCGCTTTCGTCGATCCGGGTCGATATTTCGGGCGTCGAGCCGGGCACGCAGTTGACGGTCAAGTGGCTGGGCAAGCCGGTCTTCATTCGCCGTCGCACTCCGGAGGAAATCGAGTCGGCGCGCACGGTCGAACTCGACGACCTGATCGACCCGATCGCCGAGAATGCCAACCTTCCGGGCGAAGCGCCGGCGATCGATGAGAACCGGACGCTTGATGAAGCTGGCGAATGGCTGGTGATGATCGGCGTCTGTACCCATCTCGGCTGCGTTCCCATCGGTGAGGGCGCAGGCGATTTCGGCGGCTGGTTCTGCCCCTGCCACGGATCGCACTACGATACGGCAGGACGGATCCGCAAGGGGCCCGCCCCCGAAAACCTTCTGATCCCCGTCGCGAATTTCGACGGCGATACGACCCTCATCCTCGGATAACGGAGCGTAAGATGGCTGGAATCCCGCACGACCATTATGAACCGAAATCTGGGTTTGAGAAATGGCTGAACACAAGGCTCCCCGTTCTGGGCCTGCTCTATGACACACTGTTCATCCCCACCCCGAAGAACCTGAACTGGTGGTGGATCTGGGGCATCGTGCTGGCCTTCTGCCTGGTGTTGCAGATCGTAACCGGCATCGTACTGGCGATGCACTACACGCCGCATGTCGACATGGCCTTCGCCTCGATCGAGCACATCATGCGCAACGTGAACGGCGGCGCGCTGCTGCGCTACACGCACATGAACGGCGCGTCCTTGTTCTTCCTCGCGGTCTACATCCATATGTTCCGTGGCCTTTTCTACGGCTCTTACAAGGCGCCGAGGGAAGTGACCTGGATTATCGGAATGCTGATCTACCTTGCCATGATGGCGACCGGTTTCCTCGGCTACGTTCTGCCCTGGGGTCAGATGTCATTCTGGGGCGCCACCGTGATCACCGGGCTGTTCGGCGCGATCCCGTTCATCGGCGAGCCTCTGCAGACCTGGTTGCTGGGTGGACCCGCGGTGGGCAACGCCACGCTGAACCGCTTCTTCTCGCTGCACTACCTGCTGCCCTTCATCATCGCGGGTCTGGTGATCGTGCATATCTGGGCCTTCCACACCACCGGCAACAACAACCCCACCGGGGTCGAGGTGCGCCGTGGCTCGAAAGCCGAGGCCGAGAAGGATACGCTGCCATTCTGGCCCTATTTCGTGATCAAGGACCTGTTCGCGCTGGTCGTGATCCTCGTGGTGTTCTTCGCGGTGGTCGGCTTCATGCCGAACTACTTCGGCCATCCCGACAACTACATCGAGGCGAATCCGCTTTCGACGCCGGCGCATATCGTGCCGGAATGGTACTACCTGCCGTTCTACGCCATCCTGCGGGCCTTCACCTCTGACGTCTGGGTCGTCCAGATTGCCAGCTTCGTGACCGGCGGCATCATTGACGCCAAGTTCTTTGGCGTGCTGGCCATGTTTGGCGCGATCTTCGTGATGGCGCTGGTGCCGTGGCTGGACACGTCCAGTGTGCGCTCGGGCCGTTATCGCCCGATGTTCAAATGGTGGTTCTACCTTTTGATCATCGACTTCATCGTCCTGATGTGGGCAGGCGCGCAACCGGCAGAGCCGCCTTACTCGACCATCGCGCTGATAGGGTCGGCTTACTGGTTCGCCTATTTCCTGGTCATCCTGCCCATTCTCGGCGTGATCGAGAAGCCGCTGCCACAACCGGCCACGATCGAGGAAGACTTCAATGAGCACTACGCGCATGACGCGTCCCCGGCCGAGTGAGAGAGGATCAGAACCCATGATCAGGAACCTTGCCCTTTCCGCAATCTCGGCCGTCGCCTTAGCCACCGGTGGCGCCTTCGCTGCCGAAAGCGAAGGCGGTCATATCGAGAATATCGCGTTCTCGTTTGACGGTCCGTTCGGGAAATACGATCAGGCCCAGCTGCAGCGCGGCCTGCAGGTCTATACCGAGGTCTGTGCGGCATGCCACGGACTGAAATACGTACCCTTCCGCGATCTCGAATATCTGGGCTACAGCCCTGAACAGGTGCGCGCCTACGCCGCCCGTTACGATGTCTACGATCCGGAGCTGGATGATACCCGTCCAGCGCTGCCGACCGACCATTTCCCCGAATCCTCGCTGGAAAACGCACCGGACCTCAGCATGATGGCCAAGGCGCGCGCCGGTTTCCACGGACCCTACGGTCTTGGTATCAACCAACTCTTCAAAGGGATCGGCGGACCTGAGTACATCACCGCGCTTCTGACGTCCTATACCGGAGAGGAACAGGAGCAGGCGGGAGCGGTGCTTTACGAGAACCCCATCTTTCCCGGTGGCTGGATCGCGATGAACCCGCCGCTGTCCGATGGACTCGTCGACTATGCCGACGGCCATGCCAATGATGTTCAAGATCTGTCTGAAGACGTTTCGGCCTTCCTGATGTGGGCCGCCGAACCCAAGCTGATGGCACGAAAGCATCTGGGGCTTATGGCTGTCTTCTTCCTCGGCATCCTCGCCGTGCTACTTTACCTGACAAACAAGCGCATCTGGGCGCCGGTCAAGCACCGCAAGGAAACCTGACAAGCGCATGCAGCAAAACTGAACGCGCCCCACGGGGCGCGTTTTCGTTTCCGCTATCCAAGATAGTCGCGCAGCGCGTCTGGCGGGTTCTCGAACAGGGCTTTCGTCGGCAGCGGACGTTTCGCGACACCATCCGCCACCAGGATCGTTTTTTCCGCAATCCGCAGCGCGTCCGCCGGGCTGTGCGTGACCATCAACATCGTCGCGCCCTGCTTGCGGACAAGCTCCGCGACCAGATCCAGCATCTCGGTCCGCAAGGCCGGCCCAAGTGCCGCGAAGGGCTCGTCAAGCAGGACCAACGGCCTGCCCCGAAGCAGGACGCGCGCCAGGGTCACCCGGCTCTGCTGGCCACCGGACAGCGCACCGGGTTTACGCTGCTCCAAGCCGCCCAGGCCGACCCGCGCCAGCGCTTCATCGACTTGCTCATGTTCGTCGACAGAAAGCTTCAGCGACGGCCGAATTCCCAACGCGACATTCTGGAACGCCGTCAGATGCGGGAAAAGATTGTTGTCCTGAAACACCACCGACAATGGCCGGCTGCCCGGGCGGCATGGGTGATATCCACCCCATGCCACAGAACGCGCCCGAAACCGCGGGAAAAACCCCGATATAACGTTGAGCAAGGTCGATTTACCGGCTCCGGAAGGTCCGACCACCGCGACCAGCGCACCGGTCGCCACCGAAAGATCGGCGGTCAGCCGAAAATCGTCCTGGCGGATGTCCAGCGCCTCAAGCGTCAGCATCGATCCGACCTCCACGGTCAAAGAGCCAGAAGAGCAGCATGGCCAGCGCCAGAAGAACCAGCCCTGCCGCTGCCGCTTCGTCCATCCGGTACGCGGACATCAACCGGTACATCTGCAGCGGCAGCGTTGCGTTGTCACCGTCGGCGAACAGGGCGATGACGCCCAAATCGCCCATGCTCAACGCCGCGGCCAGTCCAGCCGCAAATCCCAGGGGGGCCCGCAGCCGCGGCAGATAGAGATACCTTATGCGCCCCCAGCCATCGAGCGACAGGCTGTCGGCAAGCTGCCCGAACTGCGCGTCGATCCTCGAAACGGCCGGAACCAGCGCGCGCAAGGCGAATGGCAGGCTCATGAGCGCGTTGACCAATGCAGTGATCGGCAAGGCAAGCGAAACAGGGTCCGCTATCGGAAAGATAAGAATGAACAAACCGGTTCCGACGACCAGCGGCGAGGCGGCGATCGCCAAGTACCCGACGCCTTCCAGCGCGCCCTTGGCAAGACGTCCTTGTAATGCGGTCACCGCTAGCGTCAGTGAAAAGGCCAGGACGACAGTAAGCGCCGCCGAGGACAATGCCACCAAAACCGAACGCAGCGTGGCCCATCCCACCGACGCCGGCAGCGCCGTGAGTCCTACCAGGCCATGCAGCACCACCATGCCCAACGGCAGAAGCAGAAACAGCGCGGCGAGGGCGATACAGCCAATGTCCTGCATCCGCATCCAGCCGCCGCCGGTATCCCACCGCTTGACGGTCCGATCCAGTCCCGCGCCGCCAGTCTCGGGCACGTGAGCCCAGAGCGCCAACCCCGCTGCGACGGCACATAGGCCGAACTGGATCAGAGCGAGCAACGCGGCCTTTCCCAGATCGAACTCGAAACGGAACGCCTGGTAGATCGCCAGTTCGACCGTCGTGGCCTTCGGTCCGCCCCCCAGCGCCAGTGCGACAGCGAAGCTCGTGATGCAGATCAGAAAGATGACCATGAACGCGCCGGGCACAACGCTGCGCAACATCGGCCGTTCCAGCAGACGCCGCATGTCCGCCGAGCCGAAATCCCAGCGAAGCCGCCAGGCGAAACCGTTCCGCCGGGATCGAAAGCCATCCCTGAAGGATAAGCCGGGTTGCCAGCGGCAGATTGAAAAAGACATGCGCCAGCACCACACCGTGAAGGCCGTAGATCTCGATCGGCGGCAGTCCGACCCAAGCCAAAGCGTCGCTGACAAGGCCGCTTCGCCCGAAGACCGCCAAGAGCCCGAATATCGCCACGATGACCGGCAGGATGAACGGCGCGCCCAATAGCGTCACAAGCAGGCTCCGTCCCCGAAACCGCCGCCGCGCCAGCGCTCGGGCGACCGGTACGGCCAGCGACACGCTGATCGCTGCGGATAACAGCGCCTGCAACAAGGTAAACCGCACCGCCGCCCCGTCAGAGGGCGACAAGCCAGTCCACCCTTCGGCGCGAATGGCGACCGCGATCAGGGTGCCGAGCGTCATGGCCGCCACCAGGCTGGCAGCGACAAATCCTGGCCAGAGTCGGATCAACGGCTGAGCGCCGTCAACCATTCCTGAATCGCTTCATCCCGCAAAGCGGCAGCCTCTTCCGCTGAGAACAGCAAGGACGTCTCGGGAGTGATCAGGGTCTCAAACCCCTTCGGAAGTCCCCCCGACGGCGTGCGCGCCGGATACATCCAGTTGGTTTCAGGGATCACGCCCTGGAAGGCATCTGTCAGGATGAATTGCAGGAACTCCTCGGCCAGTTCCGGTTGGTCGGTCGTGGCCAGCTTGCCCGCAACCTCGATCTGCAGATAGTGCCCTTCCGCGAAAACGGCCGCTGCCTTGCTGTCATCGCCTTCGGCGATCAGGTGATAGGCCGGCGACGTTGTGTAGGACAGCACCATGTCGGCTTCACCTTCGAGGAACATGCCATAGGCCTCCGACCAGCCCTTCGTGACGGTCAGGATGTTATCCGAGAGCGCTTCCCAAATTTCCGGCGCCCGGTCGCCATAGGCCGATTTGACCCACATCAGCAGACCAAGGCCCGGCGTCGAGGAACGGGGATCCTGGATGACCACCTTAAGATCGCCTGCCGCCAGCTCCTCGAAGGATCGCGGCGGTTCAGAGACGGTCTGCGTATCATAGACGAAAGCGAAATAGCCCCAGTCATAGGGGACGAAGATGTCGTCCTGATAGTCCACGGGAAGATCGAGTTTCAGCGTCTCCAACCCATGCGGCGCGAACAGCCCGGTCTCGGCCGCGGCCGCCGTAAGGTTTGTGTCCAGCCCAAGCACCACGTCCGCATCGCTCCGCTCGCCTTCCAGACGGATTCTTGCCAGCAGGGCAGCGCCGTCTCCAGCGGCGACGAATTGAAGATCGCAACCGCAATCCGCTTCGAAGGCGGTCTCGATCTGCGGGCCGGGACCCCATTCGGAAACAAAGCTGTCGTAGGTGTAGACAGTCAGAACAGGTTTTTCCTGCGCCACGGCAACACTCGCCATGGTCAGCAGGCCCGTCGCAATCAAAGTGCTTTTCATCATCGGTCTCCATTCGCGAACGGGCGGGGTTCGGGTGGAGATCAATCACACCTTCCCTCCGCCGGTGTTAGCCGGTTCAGGTTCAACGGGTCCGCATAAGCATCTCAGCACCGGATCGGTGCACCCCGAGGTAGGGCGATATCTAGGCCACGTCCCCACGTGGTTCAAGGCGAAAGCCCTTGAGACGCGGCGGAGCGCCCGCTAGACCGCTTCGAAAGGGAGCCAGACCATGAGCCTCAACACCTTCGGCCACCTCTTCCGCGTCACGACCTGGGGCGAATCGCATGGTCCTGCTCTGGGCGCTACAGTCGACGGGTGCCCCCCCGGCGTTCCGCTCGACGCCGCCATGCTTCAGCATTGGCTTGATCGACGCAAACCCGGCCAAAATCGTTTCACGACCCAGCGGCGAGAGGCTGACGAAGTCGAGATTCTCTCGGGCACGTTCGAGGGTCGTACGACCGGCACACCGATACAGCTGATGATCCGAAACACTGACCAAAGGTCGAAGGACTATGGCGAGATCGCCCAGAAATTCCGTCCGGGCCACGCCGATATCACCTACTGGCAAAAATACGGTATCCGCGATCCTCGCGGCGGCGGCCGGTCATCGGCGCGCGAGACCGCGGCACGGGTGGCGGCCGGCGGCGTGGCGCGGGAGGCGATCAAGAGCGTCGCGCCTGGCGTCGAGATCAAGGCCTACATGGTGCAGATGGGTCCGCGGAAGATCGATCCGGCCCGCTTCGACTGGGCGCAGGTAGAGTCCAATCCGTTCTGGACCCCGGATGCGCAGGCCGCCGAGGACTGGGCCATCTACCTCGACGATCTGCGCAAATCCGGCAACTCCGTCGGCGCTGTGATCGAAGTCGCCGCGCGCGGCGTTCCGGCAGGTCTCGGCGCGCCGGTCTATGCCAAGCTGGACACTGAAATCGCCGCGGCGATGATGTCGATAAACGCGGTCAAGGGCGTCGAGATCGGCGAAGGTATGGGCGCCGCCTCTCTGACCGGAGAAGACAACGCCGACGAGATTCGAATGGGCCCGAACGGCCCCGAATTCAGCTCGAACCATGCGGGTGGCATCCTTGGCGGCATTTCGACCGGGCAGGATATCGTCTGCCGCTTCGCGGTAAAACCGACCTCGTCGATCCTGACGCCCCGCAAGACCATCACCATCGGCGGCGAGGAAACCGAGATCGTGACCAAGGGCCGTCACGACCCATGCGTCGGGATCCGCGCCGTTCCTGTCGGCGAGGCGATGATGGCCTGCGTGATCCTTGACCACCTTCTGCTCGACCGAGCCCAGACCGGCGGCCAGCGTGGCCCGATCGGCTGAGGCGTCATGGTCTTGAAAACTGCCGAAGGTGTCAGGCAGACCCTTTGCCGGAGAAATCCAGCACTTGCCGCAACGGACGCTTGGCGATCTGAACCGTGAAGATCCCGACCGCGATGATGACCACGCCCAGCAAATCCAACGGCCCCAATGCCTCGCCCAGCAACAATGCCGCGATGGTCACGCCGAAGAACGGGTTCAGGAAATGGAAGGCGGCCGCCGGCACGGCGCCGATCCGGTTCACCAGCGTGAACCAGACCCAAGTTGCAGCGAGGCCCGGAACCAGCGTGGTATAGACAAACGCTGCCGCCAGCCGCCAGGTCCAGGTCACTTGCCATTCCTCGGTCAGCAGCGCCACCACCGCCAGCACCGCGCAGCCGACAAGCATCTGCAACCCGACGATCATCAACACGTTGCCGCCCGAGGCCGCGCCTCGTACAGACAAAGTCGCGATCGCCAGCGCCGCGACACCGATCACGCAAAGCACCATGCCGAACGGGTCAGTCCCTCCGCTCAGCCGCGTGCTCATGATCAGCGCGACGCCAAGAAAACCCGCTGCCAGGCCCGCAATGCCCAGCGGCCTTACCCGGTCGCCCAGCGCAAGCCATCCCAGGAGCGCGACCAGAAGCGGCATCGTCGAGGCGATTATCACGGCCAGCGACGCCTCGACGGTCTGCATCGCGACAAAATACGCACCGAGATACACCGCGTTCTGGCAAACTCCGAAGACCAATGTTGATCTTCGTTGCGGCCCCGTCAGTCGCCAGCTTTGCCCCAAGGCGCGCGCGATGCCGACTGCCAGAAGACCGGAGATCAGGAACCGTATCGAGAGGGCGGTGACGGGCGGTGCGTCAAGCACGATGATCTTGGCCGAGGTAAAGGCCGAGGACCACATGAACGCAAAGGCCAACCCCATACCGATCGCGCGAAAATCCATGCCATCCTCAAGAAAAAGGGCCGCCTTGTGGGCGACCCTTTCTCATTGTTGCGATGAGGGCAACGTCAATCGTTGACGCTTTCCTTCAGTGCCTTGGCGATGGTCATCTTCACCACCTTGTCGGCATCCTTGTGGATCTGCTCGCCCGTTGCGGGGTTGCGGACCATTCGGGCCGGACGGGCGCGGCAGGAAATCTTGCCGACGCCTGGCAGCGTCACGGCGCCGCCATTCGACACTTCGCGCGTGATGATATCGGTGATCGCGTCCAGCGCTGCGGCGCTGGTTTTCTTGTCGGTTCCCATCTCTTCGGCAATAGCAGCCACAAGCTGGGTCTTGGTCATTGGTTTCGCCATGTATTGTCTCCTCGTCCACCCCTGTGGTTGGGGCTTATTTGCGGAATTTAGCGGAATATAGGGGTGAGACACAACAATTTGTGTGCTGTCAGAGCAGAAAAACACGCATTTTGTGGGGATTTTCCCCTCATTTTACAGGAAAGCGGTCTCCTCGAAGCTTCTCAGCTTGCGCGAGTGGATCCGCTCCAGCGGCATCTCGCGTAGCGTTTCCATTGCCTGAATGCCGATCAGAAGGTGCCGGGCGACCTGTGTCTTGTAGAAATCCGAGGCCATTCCGGGCAATTTCAGCTCGCCATGCAGCGGCTTGTCAGAGACACAAAGCAGGGTTCCGTAGGGTACGCGAAAGCGGAATCCATTGGCCGCGATCGTGGCGCTTTCCATATCCAAGGCGATGGCTCTCGACTGCGACAGGCGCTGCACGGGGCCTGTCTGGTCGCGCAGTTCCCAGTTGCGATTGTCCAGCGAGGCGACCGTGCCCGTTCGCATGATCCGCTTCAGCTCGAACCCTTCCAGCTCTGTCACCGCCTCGACGGCGTTTTCAAGCGCGATCTGGATCTCGGCCAGGGGCGGGATCGGAACCCAGACCGGCAGGTCGTCATCCAGCACCTTATCCTCGCGAAGATAGGCATGGGCCAGCACGAAATCACCCAGCCTCTGGCTGTTCCTCAGCCCGGCGCAATGTCCCACCATCAGCCAGGCATGCGACCGCAATACGGCTATGTGATCGGTCGCCGTCTTCGCATTTGACGGACCGACCCCGATGTTGACCAGGGTGATCCCGGCATTGCCCGGCCGCTTCAGATGATAACTTGGCATCTGCGGCAGCTTGGCCGGCACCGGCAGATCATCCCGCGGTCCGGTGATCGAGATGTTCCCGGGCGCCACGAATTCGGTATAGCCACTGTCCTTGTCGGCCAATGCCAGACGGGCATAGGCCTCGAACTCCTCGACATAGAACTGGTAGTTGGTGAACAGGACATGGTTCTGAAAATGCTCCGCCGCGGTCGCGGTGTAATGCGACAGCCGCGCAAGCGAGTAATCGACCCTTTGCGCGGTGAACGGCGCCAGCGCCGCGGAACCGTCGGGATAGGCGAAACCATAGCCATTGACGATGTCGTCATGCATCGTCGATAGCTCCGGCACATCGAACACGTCGCGAAGCGTGAAGTCCATCACGCCCTCATGCGGTACCGAGATACCGACGTCGTTGGCAACCGCGAAATGGACCGGCATCGGAGTGTCGGATGCGCCTATGATGACAGGCACGCCATGGTTGCGGATCAGAAGATCGATCTGCTGGGTGAGGTAATTGGAGAACAGGTCCGGCCGGGTCACGGTTGTCGAATAAGTGCCGGGCTGTGCCACATGGCCGAAACTCAACCGGCTATCCGCAGCCGCGTAGCTGGTCGTGGTGATCCGGATCTCGGGATAAAAGGCGCGATACCGCGCAACCGGCCGTCCGCCGGATGCGGCGGCAGAGAACCGATCACTCAGAAACCCGACCGAAATCGCGTAAAGCTCGCAGAGCCTTTGCACCGCTGCCTTGGCATCATGGAAAGCTTCGGGCTCGGGAAGATCAGGAGCTTCGATCGGCAGTTCAGGGTCGGCGCGATTCATCAGTGCTCCTCGAAAAGGTCGGTGATCTCGAATCTGGTGACATCCACCAGGCCCAGATCTGAAATTCTCAGTTCTGGTATGACGACCAGCGCCAAAAGAGAATGCTGCATGTAAGCATTGTTCAGCGTGCAGCCGCATTCGGCCATCGCCGATACCATCCGCTCGGCTTTCGCGGCCACTTCCTTGGCCGGGCTGTCCGACATCAGGCCGGCAACCGGCAGTTCCACCAGCGCGATCTCGTGCCCATTCTTGAAAACCGTGATGCCGCCTCCGACCTCTCCCAGCCGGTTCGCGGCAAGCGCCATATCCTCTCCGTCGGTGCCCACGACGATCATGTGGTGACTGTCATGCGCCACAGTGCTGGCAATTGCCATACGCCCCTTGTAGCCGAAGCCCGACACGAAACCATTGACGACGTCACCGGTCGCGCGATGCCGTTCGACCAGCGCGATCTGACAGACATCCGCCGCCTCGTCCCCCTGCACGACAGTGTCTATTACGGCAAGTTCGGCGGTCAGCGCCTTGGTAGGCGCCTGGTTCTCCACCACGCCGATGACCTTCGCGGTGACCCGGTTCGCGCCCGCCGGTGCCTGCACCTCGAAATCCGCCGCGGTCAGGGTCTTGCCCAGATGGACCGTCTTACGAACATCCGCCGGCCAGTCGAGATGCGGGCAATCCACCGTGATCTCGCCGTCGACCGCGACCGTGACTCCCCGCGCGATGACCCTGTTGATCGGCAGCTTGCGCAGATCGCTGGTCAGGATAACATCCGCCCGCCGCCCCGGCGCGATGGAGCCCAGTTCGCGTTCCAGTCCGAAATGCGTCGCGGTGTTCACGGTCGCCATCTGCAACGCCACCAGCGGGTCGCAGCCGCATTCGATCGCATGACGCACCACACGGTTCATATGTCCGTCATTGACCAATGTGCCGGAATGGGAATCGTCGGTGCAGAGTATGAAGTTGCGCGGATCGAGCCCCTTTTTCGTCACCGCCGAAATCTGGCTTTCGACGTCATACCAAGCCGATCCCAGCCGCAGCATGGCCCGCATCCCCTGCCGGACCCGAGCAACGGCATCGGCCTCGCAGGTGCCCTCATGGTCATCCGCCGCCCCGCCAGCGGCATAGGCCGAAAAGGCGGCGCCGAGATCCGGCGAAGCGTAATGTCCACCGACCGTCTTGCCCGACCGCATCGTCGCCGCCATTTCGGCCAGCATCTGCGCATCGCCGTTCACGACGCCGGGAAAATTCATCATCTCGCCCAGTCCGATGATGCCGGGCCAGTCCATCGCCTCGGCCACGTCTTCGGCGGTGATTTCAAACCCAGTCGTTTCCAACCCCGGTGCCGACGGGGCGCAGCTGGGCATCTGGGTGTAGATGCTTACCGGCTGCATCAGCCCCTCGTCATGCATCAGCTTCACACCGCGCAGACCCAGGACATTCGCGATCTCATGCGGATCGGTGAACATCGTCGTCGTACCGTGCGGGATCACGGCCGCAGCGAACTCGGCAGGTGTCAGCATGCCGCTTTCGATATGCATATGGCCGTCGCACAATCCCGGGATCAGGTATTGGCCGCCGGCATCCAGCGTCTTCGTGTCCTTGCCGATGCAATGCGAGGCATCGGGGCCGACATAGGCAAATCGGCCCTCTGCGATCGCCACCTGCCAGCGGTCGAGCACTTCGCGGCTTTGCACGTTAACAAGCTTCCCGCCATGGATCACAAGATCCGCAGCCTCGCGCCCTGCCGCGACAGCGATCAGCTTCGCGGCGGCGTCTTCCCATGACTTGAGGGCCGGTTTCACCATGAACCAATTGTCAGTAATTTCCCGCCGGCTTCAAGGCCGAAACCCGAAATGCAAAGGGCCGGCGGTTTTCCTGCCGGCCCATTGCATATTCAGCTTTTCGAGGGATCACATCTCGATAATCGGCGCAACCTCGACGCTGCCGCCTGCATCAAGGATGGGACATCCCTTGGCCATCTTGTCTGCCTCACCGTGATCGTTCGCCTTGACGATGGTGAATCCCGACAGCGGATTGGCGCCGCCATCCTGGGTGACGCCCTTGCTGGAAACGGTGGAGGATTTGCCCACCGGTCCGCCGCCATGCACAAGATGGTCGCCCATCCCCTGATACCACTCGTTCCAGGCCGCCATGACCTTTTCGCCCTCTTCGGGCGTGTCGGGCATTTTGCCGCCATGATAAGCGAAGATAAAATCTGGCATCGTTTTCTCCTTTGCTAGACACCGCTTTCAATGAGTCGTTCCAATCTCGTCACAAGCGCATTCCAACCGCGCTCGTGGCTTTCCTCTGCCTCCGCCGGCAGATCGACATGTCGCAGTTCGAACTTCGTCCCGCCGTTCTGCGCAGGCACGAGCTTGATCGTAACATGGCTCTCCACACCGCGCTTGTCGTTCTCGTCATGCCAGGCCCAGGTGAAGCCGATGGACCGCGGCCGATCGACATGGGTCACATGCCCAGACATTTTGTAGCGATTACCCTCATCGCTCAGCAGAAGGCTCATCCAGGGACCGGTCTTGTCGAATCGCAACTGATGTTCCGGTATGGTCATTCCTTCATGACCCCACCATTTCAGCAAATGCTCGGTCCTCGAGATGTAGTCGAACACCTTGTCCGGAGGTGCATTGAACGTGCGGGTGATGCTCAGTTCGCCCATCTGTCACTCCTGATCCAGCGCGGCGGCAAGCCGCTCGATGCTCGCCCCCCAGAATTTCTTGCGGCTCATCGTCCAGCTGCCGATTTCTTGCATCGCGGCGGTTGAAACACTGTAGATCCGTCGCTGCGCATCGACCCTTTGGGTAACCAGACCAGCCTCTCGCAAGACCTTCAGATGACGTGAAATCGCCGGGGCGGACACATCTGCGACATCCTGCAGGGCGCCTGCACTTTGCGCGCCTTCGGTCAGAAGCCGCTCGACCAGTGCGAAGCGGATCGGGTCGCCGAGAGCTGCAAATCGGGTTACGAGATCAGGCATGTTTTAATTCTCATTATTGTTAATTAACAAACATCAGAAATTAGTTTGAGTCAACTCCCCTTGCCGACTCCCCGGATCGGCCCTTAAGTCGGGGCCATGACAAAGACACTGTTTTCCTTCGGACACGGTTATTCCGCCCGCGCCCTCTCCCGGCTGCTGCTGCCCTTGGGATGGCGGGTCATCGGCACGACGCGAAGCGCGGAGAAAGCCGACTCACTTCGCGCCGAGGGCGTCGAACCGGTGATCTGGCCCGGCCAGGACCTGACGACGCATTTGACCGAAGCGACCCATTTGCTGACGTCAGTCGCACCCGACGAGAACGGCGACCCGGTTTTGAGCGCCGCGAAAGATCAGATCGAGGCTGCGGCGCCCTTTGAATGGACCGGCTATCTTTCGACGACTGGCGTCTACGGTGACCATCAAGGGGGATGGGTCGACGAAACCACTCCGCTCTCGCCCTCGACCGAACGCGGCCGCCACAGAGTGATGGCCGAAACCGCGTGGCAAGATCTGGCAAAAAAACAGTCTCTGAACCTGCATATTTTCCGGCTCGCAGGCATATACGGACCCGGTCGGGGACCGTTCGCCAAGGTCAGGAACGGCACCGCGCAACGGATCGTGAAGCCGGGCCAGGTGTTTTCCCGCATCCATGTCGAAGATATCGCACAGGTGCTCGCGGCATCGATCGCGCACCCCTATCCCGGCGCGGTCTACAATCTCTGTGATGATGATCCCGCACCGCCGCAGGACGTGATCGAATTCGCCGCCCGACTGCTCGATCTGCCCGTGCCCCCGGCAAGGGAATGGGAGACCGCCGAGATGACGCCGATGGCGCGAAGTTTCTACGCCGAATCAAAGAGAGTGCGGAACGATCGCATCAAGTCCGAACTGGGTGTGAAGCTGCTTTACCCCGACTACCGCAGCGGGCTGCGCGCGCTCTTGCAGGCGGAGGATCGCGCGGCCGGATAAGGCGGTCTTGCAGGCGGATCGTTCAACCTCCATATCAGCGCAAATCCCTTGGACCAAAACCAGACCATGAGCCTGCGACAGAAGACAGCCGCCTTCCTCGACCGCGCGGAAGTGCGCAACACCATACTCGGAGTGATCCTGTTCAACGCGCTGTTGCTCGGGCTCGAAACCTCGGACTCCGCGATGCAGGCGGCAGGCCCGCTGATCATTGCCCTCGACACGGTTTGCCTTGCCATCTTCGTGGTTGAGATCGGCGCCAAGCTGTTCGCGCAGGGGACCGGCTTCTTCCGCCGGCCCTGGAACCTTTTCGATTTCTTCGTCGTCGGCATCGCGCTGTTCCCGGCGACGCAGGGCCTGTCGGTGCTGCGTGCGCTGCGTGTCCTGCGGCTTCTCCGGGTCATTTCGGTCGCGCCGCGCCTGCGCCGGGTGGTCGAAGGCTTCGTGACCGCCCTGCCGGGCATGGGCTCGGTATTCCTCCTGATGGGGATCATCTTCTACATCGGCTCGGTCATGGCGACGAAGCTGTTCGGCGCCACCTTCCCCGACTGGTTCGGCGACCTCGGCCGGTCGGCCTATTCGCTGTTTCAGATCATGACGCTGGAAAGTTGGTCGATGGGCATCGTTCGCCCGGTGATGGAGGTCTACCCCTGGGCCTGGGCCTTCTTCGTCCCGTTCATCATGGTGACGACCTTCGCGGTGGTGAACCTGCTGGTCGGACTGATCGTCAACTCGATGCAGGACGCCCATCACGCCGAGGAAGGCGCCCGCACCGACGCCTATCGCGACGAGGTCCTGCTGCGGCTGGAAGCGATCGAACAGCGGTTGGAGTCGCAGCAGACCGAGACGCGCCGCGCCGGATAGGTCAGGCCCGGCGGCTCGCCATATCTGCGACGCCAAGAACCTCCAGCACCTTCGCCACGATCTGCGGCGCATTCAGTCCCGCAACGGCATACATGTCCTCGGGGCTGGCCTGGTCGATGAACGTGTCCGGCAGGACCATCGAGCGGAACTTCAGACCCCTGTCGAAGACCCCGCGTTCGGCCAGCAACTGCGCGACATGGCTGCCGAAACCGCCCACCGCGCCCTCTTCGACGGTGATCAGCGCCTCGTGATCCTCGACCAGCTTTAGGATCAGGTCCTCGTCCAGCGGCTTGGCGAAACGCGCATCGGCTATGGTCGGCGAAATCCCCTTGGTAGAGAGTGTTTCGGCGGCCTTGCGAACCGCCTCCAGCCGCGTGCCGAAGGACAGGATCGCGACCCGCGACCCGTCCTGCACGACCCGGCCCTTACCGATCTCGAGTATCTCGCCCTTTTCCGGCATCTCGACGCCGACGCCCTCGCCACGCGGATACCGAAAGGCGATCGGCCCTTCGTCATGCACAGCGGCGGTTGCGACCATATGGACCAGTTCGGCCTCGTCCGCGGCGGCCATGACGACGAAGCCCGGCAGGTTGGCGAGATAGGCGATGTCAAACGCCCCCGCATGCGTCGCGCCGTCGGCACCGACCAGCCCCGCCCGGTCGATGGCGAAACGCACCGGCAGGCGCTGGATCGCCACGTCATGCACGACCTGATCGTAGCCGCGCTGAAGGAAGGTGGAATAAAGCGCGCAGAAGGGCTTCATCCCGCCCGCCGCCAAGCCGGCAGAGAATGTAACGGCATGCTGCTCGGCGATGCCGACGTCAAAACAGCGGCTCGGATAGCGCTCGGCGAACAGGTTCAGTCCGGTGCCGTCCGGCATCGCCGCGGTGACGGCAACGATCTTGTCGTCCTGCGCCGCCTCGCGCAGCAGCGCATCCGCGAAAACCCGCGTATAGCTCGGCGCGTTCGAGGGCGATTTCTTCTGCTTGCCGGTCACCACGTCGAATTTCGCCGTCGCATGGCCCCGGTCCGCCGCGCCCTCCGCCGGGGCATAGCCCTTGCCCTTCCTGGTGATCGCGTGGATCAGCACAGGCCCAGAGGCGCGCGCCTTGACGGTGCGAAGGATCAGCAGCAACTGTTCCATGTCATGCCCGTCGATCGGGCCGACATAGGAAAAGCCAAGCTCCTCGAACATCGTGCCGCCGATGGTCATGCCCTTCAGCATTTCCTTGGCCCGCCGGGCACCCTCTTGGAACGGCGGCGGCAGCAGGCTGATCGCGCCTTTGGCAGCGGCCTTGAACTCCTGGTAAGGATCGCCGGCATAGAGCCGCGACAGATAGGTCGACATCGCCCCGACCGGCGGCGCGATCGACATCTCGTTGTCGTTCAGCACCACGATCAGCCGCTTGCCCAGATGGCCGGCATTGTTCATCGCCTCATAGGCCATACCCGCGCTCATCGCGCCATCGCCGATCACCGCGATGCAGTCGCCGATCGCATGTTCGGTCGCGCCACCCAGATCGCGAGCGACGGCAAACCCCAACGCCGCAGAGATCGAGGTCGAACTATGCGCCGCACCGAACGGGTCGTAGGGGCTTTCGGACCGCTTGGTGAAACCCGACAGCCCGTCCTTCTGCCGCAGGGTGCGGATGCGGTCGCGCCGCCCGGTCAGGATCTTGTGCGGATAGGTCTGATGGCTGACATCCCAGATGATCCGGTCCTTCGGCGCGTCGAAGACGGCATGCAGCGCCACCGTCAGTTCGACAACGCCCAGACCAGCCCCCAGATGCCCGCCGGTTTCGCTGACCGCGCTGACCGTCTCGGCGCGCAACTCATCCGCAAGCCGACGCAATTCCGCATCGCTCAGCCCTTTCATATCGGCGGGCAAGTGCACGCGATCAAGCAGCGGAGTTTTCGGTCGGTCGGTCATCCAGCCCCCTTGGGCCCTGTTACGTCTCGCGCGAGATAACGAAGCGCGCCGCGTCCCGCAAGGTGTCCGCTCTGTCGCCATAGGGTGACAGCGCCGCCTCCGCTTCGGCCACAAGGGCCTTGGCGCGGTCCCTCGCGGCGCCGAGACCCAGAAGCGACACGAAGGTGGCCTTTCCTGCCTCGGCGTCCTTGCCCACGCGTTTGCCGGTCTTCGCAGTATCGCCCGTTACGTCCAAGATGTCGTCGGCGATCTGAAAGGCAAGCCCCAGAGCCCGCGCATAACGCTCGAGCGGCTCTGCATCTCCTGCCGCCAGAACCGCGCCCGCAGTGGCCGACCACCGGATCAGCGCCCCGGTCTTGAGCGCCTGAAGTTCGGTGATCTGCTCAAGCGTCAGCCTCTCACGTGCCGTTTCCGCGGCGATGTCCTGCGCCTGTCCCAGCACCATGCCCTGCGCGCCGGACGCCCGCGCCATCGCACCGGTCAGGGCAAGTCGTATGGCCGGGTCGGGATGCAGTTCTGCCCGTGTCAGACACTGAAATGCCATGCTCTGCAGTGCATCACCGGCAAGAACCGCCGTCGCTTCGTCCCAGTTGACATGCACCGTTGGAAGCCCCCGGCGCAGGTCGTCGTCATCCATGCAGGGCAGGTCGTCATGCACCAGGCTGTATCCATGCATCATCTCGACCGAGATCGCCGCCCAGACGCTCTGCTCATCTGCCACGCCGTGCAGGGCGGCGCTCTCCATCACCAGAAACGCCCGCAGCCGCTTGCCGCCATTCGTGGCATAGCGCATCGCCTCGGCCAGGGGCGTTGCGCCCAGCGGCATGAGCACCTCGGCCAGATGCGCTTCCACCTGCATGGCCACATCCGCCAGACGCTGCTGAAACATTGGTCAGAGCCCTTCGACGGGGTCCATTCCCGAGGGCGTCCCGTCGGCGGCCAGCGTGATCCGCTCGACCTTTTCCTCGGCTTCCTTCAGCTTGGTTTCGCAGCGCTTCTTCAACTCCGCGCCCCGCTCGTACAGCTTGATCGATTCTTCCAACGGTACATCGCCACGTTCCAGCTGGCCCACCACACGCTCGAGTTCGGCCATCGCCTGTTCGAAGCTCATTTCGGAAACCGCCGTCTCGCTCATCCGCCCCGCTCCATCAAAACCGCAACATGGGCCGCCACCGACTGGCCCAGCGCCGTCAGATCATATCCGCCCTCCAGTGTCGAGACCAGCCGCCCCTCGCAGCTCTCCTCGGCCAGATCGCAAAGCCGGTCCGTCAACCATCCGAAATCCTCGGCCGTCCAGTTCAGATTAGCCAGCGGATCGGCCGCATGCGCATCGAAGCCGGCGGAGACGAGGATCAATTCCGGCCGGTACTCCTTGAGCGCGGGGAAGACCGTGCCTTCATAGGCCTTGCGCATCTCGGCGCCGCCGGTGTTGGGTGACAGCGGGACGTTGATGATGTTGTCATGCGCGCCCCGCTCATGCGCGGCCCCGGTCCCCGGAAATAGCGGCATCTGGTGGCTCGAGATGAACAGCGTCCGCCCTTCGCTCCACAACAGGTCCTGCGTGCCGTTACCATGATGCACGTCGAAATCGACCACTGCCACTCGGCTCAGCCCGCGCCGGTCCAGCGCGTGCTTGGCCGCTATGGCGACGTTGCCGAACATGCAGAATCCCATCGGCCGTTCGGTCTCTGCATGATGGCCGCAGGGCCGGCAGCCGACGAAAGCGTTCGCCGCGACACCGTCGAGGACCCGGTCGACCGCCGCGATGCCTCCGCCGACGGCGCGCAACGCTGCCTGCATCGATCCCGGCGACATATGCGTATCGGGATCCAGCGACACCGTGCCCTCGTCCGGCTCCGCCTTGCGGATCCGGTCGATGTATCGCTGCGGATGGCAGAGCAGCAGGTCCTCGTCGCTCGCCAGCGGGGCCTCTGCGCGGTCGAGCGCGTCGAAACGCGTTTCTGACAAGGCGGAAGCGATGGCCGCCAGCCGCTCGACCCGTTCGGGATGGCCCGGTGGCGTGACATGCCCCAGGCAATCATCGTGGCTGAAATAGGCTGTGGTCATACCCGCTCCTTCATTGTCTTGAAAATATCCCCGCCGGAGGCATCGGACCGCGCCGAAAGCACCACGGCGATCAGTCCGGCGCGAGCATGTACCCCTCGCCTCGCACCGTTTGCAGATAGCGCGGCTGCTTCGGATCGGCCTCGATCTTGCGCCGCAGCCGGGTGATCTGCACATCGACCGCGCGCTCTTGCGCCTGGCCCTTGTCGCGGCCCAGTTTTTCCACCAGTTCGCTGCGCGTCACGGCCTCTGCCGGCGTCGCCGAGAAGATCCGCATCAGCTGGCTTTCCGTAGCGGTCAGCCGCACGGGATCGTCGCCTTGCCACATCTCGCCGCGCTCCACATCGTAGCGGATCAGGCCCAGATGCAGGACCTTGGGGATGCCGGTATCGACCGGCGCCTGCGGCACCCGGCGCAGGATCGCGTTGATCCGCAACAGCAGTTCCTTCGGCTCGAACGGCTTGGGCAGATAGTCGTCTGCCCCCGCCTCCAATCCGGTGATCCGATCGCCGGTCTCGCCCTTCGCGGTCAGAAGCAGGATCGGTGTCTTCATGGTCTCGCGCAGCGATTTCGTCAGACTCACCCCATCTTCGCCGGGCATCATGATGTCGAGGATGATCATGTCGAACGCCAGCCCCGAAAGGATGCGACGCGCATGTGCGGCATCGCGCGCCGCGGTCACTAAGAACCCGCTTCGGATCAGGAATTTCTGCAACAATCCCCTGATGCGTTCGTCATCATCGACGATCAGCAGATGCGACTCGGACGCGCTCATGAACGTCCATCCTTCAACCGCTGGTACTGCCGGCGCATCTCGGTATCCATCATCGCCTCCAGCACCTGCCGAAACCCGCTGACGGCCTCGGGACCTGCGGTGCGAAACGCGATCCGCATCCGGTTGCGCTGCGCCTCCGAAAGCTCCTTTTCCAGCTCGGCCCCCTCGGCTGTCAGGTGAAGATGGCGCTCGCGCTTGTCGCGCCGGCCCACTCTGCTTTCCACCAGACCATCGGCAATCAGCGTGCGCAAGACACGGTTCAGCGACTGCTTGGTCACCCCCAGAATCGACAGCAGGTTGCTGACCGTGGTGCCGGGGCTTCGGTTTATGAAATGCAGCGCGCGGTGGTGGGCGCGCCCGTAGGCGTAATTCTCCAGGATTCGGTCGGGATCTGCCGTGAACCCGCGATAGGCGAAGAACATCGCCTCGATACCCTTCTTCAGCTGCTCGTCTGTCAGAAACAGAAGGCTCTCGCCGCCCGGTCCGCCGACCCCGCCATGCCGATTCATCGCTTTCCCCGATCCTCGCTCAATTCCGCCGCGATTTTATGTCAGCCTTGTTGACTTTCCAAGAATCAATTGCTAGCGGTTTTGCGATTTCGCGTAATTTAATGTCCGAAACGGACTTAATTTGCGCAACTTTCGCCAACCGGCCTGCGGGCCCAGCTGGAGGATGCTCTGATGACGGGCGCATATGACGATCGCGACGGCAAGATCTGGATGGACGGCAAACTTGTCGAATGGCGCGACGCGAAGGTGCATATCCTGACCCATGCGCTGCACTACGCCTCGTCCGTCTTCGAGGGTGAGCGGTGCTACAATGGCAAGATTTTCAAATCCGTCGAGCATTCCAAACGCCTGATCAATTCCGGCCGGTTGATCGACTTCGAAGTGCCCTACACCGTCGAACAGATCGAAGAGGCCAAGCAGGCAGTGCTGAAGGCGAACGGTTTCACCGATGCCTATGTGCGCGTGCTCGCCTGGCGCGGCGCCGGCGAAGATATGGGCGTCGCCTCGGCGCGCAACCCGGTGCGGATGGCCGTCGCGGCCTGGGAATGGGGCAGCTATTACGGCGACGCCAAGATGAAGGGGGCCAAGCTCGACATCGCGCGCTGGAAGCGTCCCTCACCCGAGACCATCCCCTCCGAAGCCAAGGCCGCCGGACTCTACATGATCTGCACGATGTCGAAACACGCGGCCGAGGCGAAAGGCTGTTCCGACGCCATGATGTTCGACTATCGCGGCTATGTCGCCGAGGCGACGGGCGCAAACATCTTCTTCGTCAAGGACGGCGAAGTGCACACGCCGAAACCCGATTGCTTCCTGAACGGCATCACCCGTCAGACGGTGGTCGGCATGCTGAAGGATCGCAACGTGACGGTCCACGAACGCCACATCATGCCCGAAGAGCTGGAGGGGTTCGAACAGTGCTGGCTGACCGGCACCGCCGCCGAGATCACCCCGGTCGGCCAGATCGGCGACTACACCTTCGAGGTCGGCGCCCTGACCCGAGAGGTCGCGGAAAGTTACGAGAAGCTGGTGCGAAGCTGAAACGCCTTATCAGAGACTGATCCGCCCAACGGCGGACCGTTCGACCGCCCTCTGCGGAATCCCGGCGCAGAATCGCTTGGGCTTTGCTATCCTCTCGCAGCAGCAAAGGGAGCAAGCGATGTCCACAACCGTTCTCGTTGGCACGACCAAAGGCGCCTTTCTGCTGACCGATACGGCCGAAGGCTGGCGCGCGAACGGGCCGCATTGCGACGGCGCGCCGATCCAGCACGTGATCGGCGATGCGGAAAGCGGCCGGATCTGGGCCGGCGGCGGCGGCGACTGGCACGGTGCCGGGGTCTGGTCCTCGGCAGATGGTGGCGAAAGCTGGACCCATACGAAACTGACCCGCGGCACCGTCGACCACTGGGCCGAGAAGGACGCAGACTTCGCCGAGATGATCGGCTGGAGCCCGACCACACCGCCCTTCAACGATGAATTCGCGCAGCTCTGGTCGCTCGGCTTCGCGCATGGCACGCTCTATGCCGGCACCAAACCCGCAACCCTGTTGAAAAGCACGGATGGCGGCGCGTCCTGGGAAAAGATCCACAGCCTGAACGACCATCCGTCGGCCGAGAACTGGAACCCCGGCGCAGCGGGGCTGACGCTGCACACGATCCTGCCCGACCCCGCCGATCCCGCGAAACTCTGGGTCGGAATCTCCGCCGCCGGCGTCTTCGCCACCGAGGACGAAGGCGCCAGCTGGGACCGCCGCAACCGGCTTTCGAACGCAGATGCCTGCGCGCATCACGACCACCCGGCCGCGCCGCGCGACGGTGAAACAGGGCATTGCGTTCACAACATGGTCCGCGCGCCCGGCCATTCCGGCGATCTGCTCTACCAGCAGAACCATCACGGCGTTTACCGCAGCCGCGACGGCGGCCGGAACTGGGACGACATCACCGGCGGCTTGCCCTCGACATTTGGCTTTCCGATCGCGGTCGATCCCGAGAACCCGGACCGGATATGGACGATCCCGCTGAACGGTGACAGCCAGGGCCGGTTCCCGCCCGATGCGGCCGCGGCGGTCTGGCGGTCCGAGGATGCCGGCGACACATGGCAAGCCATGCGCCAGGGCCTGCCCCAGCAGGACTGCTTCTTCACCGTCTTGCGGCAAGCCATGGCGACCGGTCCAGCGGGTGAGAACAGTGTCTATTTCGGCACCAATTCTGGCTCGGTCTTCGCAACCCGCGACCATGGCGAGACATGGTCGGAGATCGCCCGCCACCTTCCGACGATCACCTCGGTGGAAACCCTCGCATCCCGTTAACGCTTCCTGAACCCTGTTCGTGCTGATCTGGGCCAGCAAGGGAATTCATCCATGGTCCGCCTGAACCTGCTGTTGCCCGCCATGATCCTGATCGTCGGATTGCCCGCAGCCGGCGCCTATGCCTATTACCGGGCCACCCACGACGCCAGCCTGCGCCCCCTCGGGATCACGCAGCAGGATCTCGCCGCCCGACCGGGCAGCGCCGGCATCCAGGCCATCGCGATCCAGATCGACTGGGGACAGGCGGCCGATCCTTCCCTGTCGCGTCGAGAGGTCCAGCGCCTTCTGTCGCGCAGTTTCGCCGGCTTCGGCGCCGACCACCACTTCCGGCTCTACGAAACCACCGGCGATGAGGTCCGTATCACCTATATCGTCGGGCCGAACCGCTTCGGCCCTTTCCGCCCATCCGAAGCAGCCCGGGGCGTTCGCGCCGCGGTCACCGCATTGCGGCTGGCCCAGCGCAGCCCGTCCGGCCCCTGACCGCCCGGTCACCCGCCCGGCGTCATCGCCCGCCGCTGCTTCTCTCGCTCCAGACCCAGCTGGCGCTCGCGGTAGATGATCAGAACCCCGGCCAGAATGATCAGCGCAGCACCACCGATGGTCGGCAGCGTCGGCACTTCGCCGAAAAAGAAGAAACCCGACCCGATCGCCAGAAGCATCGAGGCATATTCGAAGGGCGCGATCACCGAGACATCCGCATGCCGATAGGCCGAGGTCAGCAGGATCTGCCCGATCCCGCCCAGCAGCCCGGCAAGCACCAGCATCGCCACCACCGGCATCGTCGGCATCACCCAACCGTAGGGCAGGGTGACCAGCGACAGAACCGTCGCCGAGACCGAGAAGTAGAACACGATCGCCGAGGTCGACTCGAGCTGCACCAACTTGCGCACGAACACCTGCGCCAGCGCCGCGAACAGCGCCGATCCCAGCACCAGCACCGCGCCCAGCGTCTGCCGCATATCGGCGTCTTCGATCACCGTCAGTCTCGGCGAGAGCACGATCAGGACACCGACCAGCCCAAGCGCAACCGCGGACAACCGGTAGATCCGGACCTGCTCGCCCAGAAACATCGCCGCCAGCACCACCACAAGAAGCGGCGCGGCATAGCCGATCGCCGTCACTTCGGGCAGCGGCAACAGGCCCAGCCCCGCAAAACCCAGCCCCATCGCACTGGTCCCGACCAGCCCGCGCCAGACATGACCCAAAGGCTGCGCCGTCTTCAGGCCGTCATGCAGGCGTCCCGATGCGGACAGCCAGACAAGAATGACCGGAATGGCGAAAAACGACCGGAAAAACACGGCTTCTCCCGGCGGCACGCCATGACCCGCCGCTGCCTTGATCAGGCTCGCCATCGCAACGAAGATCGTCACAGAGGCGATTTTCAGAAAAATGCCGTGCAGGGGATTCATGCGGGGCGTCCGGATGGCTCGGACCCCACCCTATCCGCGGCTGTCCGGAAGGCAATGCGCGAAATCGCACCGCGGCGCCCGGCGCCGCAGTGTCAGCCGTCAGGCCTGAAAACCGCGCTCGATCTTCAGATAGGCCCTCAACCGCGCGGCCTCGGTCCGCAATTCCGGCCGGGTCTGCAGCCTCTTCGTCACCGGATTTGGCACGTTTTCCCGCTCGATCCGCGTATAGTTGCGGATCCGGGCGCTGCCGCGGGCATGATCCTTGTCGGCGATATGTCGTGTCATGGCAGTGGCTCCCCTTGTCGGTGGAGAATCGAGTCTAGCATGTGTCCCTCGACCTGCCAAATCCCGCAAATCCCGACGCGCCAAACTCCGCCAAACGGGCTCAACGCAGCCCGGTTTCCTCAAGCAAACCCAGCCGCTTGGCCTCGTAGTAATAGCCCCGCGCATACCAGCCGATGGCCGCGTCCTGATCGCCATCGGCGACCAGATAGGCCCCGCGAAGGTATTTTCCGGCATATTTCAGGTTGGTCTCCGCATCCAGCAAGCCCTTGGGGCGGCCGCGATAGCCCATCGTCGCGGCGGTCTGCGGATGGATCTGCATCAGGCCGTAATACGGGCCGTTCCGCGCCGCCGGATTGTAGCCGCTTTCACGCTGCACCACGCGGTGCATCAGCCGCGGGGGAATGTCGTAGAGCCTGGAATACTTGCTGATCAGCCGCCGCACTTCCGGTGTCTCGCCGGAATAGAGGCTGCGTTTCGCCTGCTTCTCCTCGCGGCGCATGCCGCAGCCCGTCAAGGCGCCCGCAAGCACCAGCAGCGCGGCTCGGCGCGAAAATTCCTGCATCTCGGTCTCCTCCTGCCCCGCGCCCGGTTTACTCCGGCCGGTCCAGCCGCGCAACGGCCCAGCGCGCCGCATCGGCGACAACCGGATCGGGGTCGTCGCACAGCTCCTGCGCCACCGCTCGCAAGGACATGTCGCCGGAATTGCCGATCGCGTAGCAGACGTTGCGCACGAAACGGTTCCGGCCGATCCGCTTCACCGGCGTGCCCGCGAACATCGCTCGGAATTCCGCATCCCCCAGCTTCGCCAGCTCGGCCAGCCGGGGCGCGCGCAGGTCGCCGGTTCCGGCATAGCGCAGGTCCTTCGCGCTCGCCGCGAACTTGTTCCAGGGACAGATCGCCAGACAATCGTCGCAGCCGAAGATCCTGTTGCCCATCTTCGCGCGCAGCTCGTCATCGACCGGTCCGTGATGTTCGATCGTCAGGTAAGAGATGCAGCGCCGTGCATCCAGCTGGAACGGGGCCGGAAACGCGTCGGTCGGACAGATATCCAGACAAGCCCGGCAGGACCCGCATTTCTCCGCCTCGGGCGGATCGACCGGCAGGTCCAGCGTGGTGAAGATCGCGCCAAGAAAGAACCAGTTGCCCAGCTTCCGGCTCAGAAGATTGGTATGCTTGCCCTGCCAGCCCAGTCCCGCCGCGGCGGCGAGCGGCTTTTCCATCACCGGCGCGGTGTCTACGAACACCTTGATCTCGCCGCCGGCCTCAGCCAGCAACCAGCGCCCGACCCGCTTCAGCCGCTTCTTGACGATGTCGTGGTAATCCCGCCCCTGCGCATAGACAGAGATCGCCGCCCTCTCCCGTCGCTCCAGCACGTCCAGCGGATCGTGGCCCGGCGTGTAGGCCTCGGCCAGCATCACGACCGACCGCGCTTCGGGCCAAAGCGCCGCCGGATCGCCGCGCCAGCCCATCCGTTCCGCCATCCAGCCCATCTGGCCGTGCCGCCCGGCCTCGACAAAGGCGGCCAGCCGCGCGCCCGCTTCCGGCACGGCATCGGGCCGCGTCACGCCGACGGCGGAAAACCCTTCCACCAGGGCCTCAGCGATCAGCCGTTTTTTCAGATCGGCAGCATCCGTCATTGTCTTGCAAATATCCTCCGGGGGTGCGGGGGTGGACAACCCCCGCCGCGGCCGCCGATGCTCAGAAATCCAGATCGGAATAATGCGCCGGTGGCCGGAAGCCCGGAACCTGGTCGGCGAGGATAGAGCGGAAGGCCGGCCGCGACTTGATCTTGGCGTACCAGTCCTTGACATTGGCGTTCCGGTGCCAGTCGACATCGCTGATATAGTCCAGCGACGACAGATGCGCCGCGGCGGCGAAATCGGCCAGCGTCATCGCATCGCCCGCCAGCCAGCGCCGCTGATCCAGCAGCCAGCCCAGATAGTCGAGATGGTACTTGATTGCCTTGGCCCCGGCCTTGACATTGCCCGAATCCGGGTATCCCCGGCCCATGACCTTCTTGTTCACCCGCTCGTAGAGAAGCTTCGAGGTGACCTCCTGGTGAAACTTGTCATCGAACCAGCCCACCAGCCGCCGGACTTCGTACCGCCCCTCGGGACTGCGCGGCATCAGCGCCGGGTCGGGATGCCGTTCTTCGATATACTCGCAGATCGCGGCGCTCTCGGCCATGGTTCGGCCGTCCATCTTCAGCACCGGCACCTTGCCCGCCGGGTTCCGCCGCATGAAATCCGGGTCCTGCTCCCAGTATTTTTCCTCGACCAGCTCGACTTCCAGCTTCTTTTCGGCCAGCGACAGGCGCACCTTGCGGCAGAACGGGGACAGCGGAACGTGGAACAGGCGGATCATCGGCAACCCGGTTTTGCGGAATTTCATCCTGAATGACGCGTTCGGCGTCCGAATTCAACTCTCGAAACAGGACGCGCGGCCATCCGCCCTTATCGTCGCCGCTCCATCCGCGATCGCCGCCGCGCGCCGGCGGACGAATGCCGAGGGCTTGGACGCCGACCGGGTCTTCGGGCTGGGCAGCACCGCGGCAAGCCGTGCCGCCTGCACCGGGGTCAGCGCCGCGGCCGCGACGCCAAAATGATGGCGCGCTGCGGCTTCGACCCCGAACACGCCCTCGCCGAATTCGGCGACGTTCAGATAGACCTCGATGATCCGCCGCTTCGACCAGAAGATCTCGACCACCGGGGTCATCACCGCCTCCAGCGCCTTGCGCGGCCAGCTGCGGCCCTGCCACAGATAGGCGTTCTTGACGGCCTGCTGGCTGAGCGTCGAGGCTCCCCGCCCCGACCCGTCCTCCAGCGCATCGCGGATCGCGGCCATGTCGAAGCCCCAATGCAGGCAGAAATTCGCATCCTCCGCCGCAACGACCGACCGCGCCATCACCGGAGCGATGTCTTCGAGATCGGACCAGACCTGTTCCACGCCGCCCAGCCGCCGCGCCTCGGCGGCCATGTAGGGCGTGACAGGTGGGTTGAAGACCGAATAGCCGATGATTGCCAGCAGCACCAATGCAACGCTGGCCGCAGCCAGGCGCAGCGCCCATTTCAACGCCGCGCGCACCGGCCGCAACCGGCCTGTCCGCGGCGCGGTTTTCGCCTTGCCGGATCGCGTCTGACGCTTCTTTGTGCCTGCTCTTGCCACCCGTCCAATAGCCATGGCGGACATCGCCGGGTCAAGGCCCGGAACGCGTCTCGGACTCAACTCACGCGGCGTGCAGGACCGCGGCATCACGATAGCGCACGGTCTTTCTGGCGGTCTGCGCAAAGGCCTTGGCCCCGCCCTCGAAAAGCTCGGGGAAAAGCGCGTTCAGTTCGGCGCGGATCGCCTGATCGCTGTCAAGGATCTGCTCTCCGGGAAAGAAGCTTTCGGTCGCGGCGCCATCGGAAAACACCACCTCGTGCTGATCGAAGAGAAAATGGAAATACTCCACCTCGTCGACCGGATCGACGGCAATTCCCTTGCCATCGACAAGATGCTTTGCCGGCACCAGGATCTCGCTGTCGCCGAAATGCAGCTCCGCCTGCCAGCCGCGAACCAGGATCCGATGCATCGGCGATACCACCAGGTCGCGCGCATTGCCGATGACCCCCTTGCGGAACCGGATCGGCGCGAAATCACCGCGGCCGATCACCTTCCGCCGTCCGATCCACAGGATCGGCTTCAGCCCGCTATCCATCGTCAGTACGAGATCGCCGACTTTCAGATCCTCCACCGCGACCTCGCCGCGCGGCGTGGCGATCAGGGTGCCCGCAGCGAAACAGGGCGGTCCCAGGCTGCCGACCGGCAGGGCACCGGTCGAATTCACGAAGGTTGAACTGATGAAAGTGGCGGGATCGAGATTGGTCCCGTCGGTCGGCGTGAAGACCCGCCGCCCATCGGCAAGATAGAAGGTGATCCCCGTGATCGTGACGACGGACCCGTTCATATTGACCGTGATCGTGTCGCCCGGCCAGCCGCGCGTGATGTCGCTGCCGTCGATCGAATCGTTGCCGTTCTGTGAAATGAAGTTGTTGTCGTTCTGATCGACGATGTTCAGAAATACCTTGGTCAGACTCGTACCCGACCCCGGCGGATTCGCCGGATCGAGCAAGAAGAACTGGTCCTGGTAGGTCGTGGGCATCGGTTACGTCTGATCTTGCGGTTGCGTTTGCTTTTCCAGCATCGACACCCCTGTTGTAAGGGGAAAAAATAACTGAATTCATACATGAATGCGGAGTTTTCTTGAACAAGCAGTCAGAATTCCGCCGGAATGCGGCGGATTCTCACTCAACCTTTAATTGAATATCGCCTATTCGGCGGGAATTGCGCCGACTTCCTCGGTCAGCGGATGCTGCAGGTGGACCAGCATTTCCTTCGGGCAAACCTGCAGGAAATACTGCCTCTCATCCTGCCAGTCAGCCAGAATTTCCTCGGCCTTCAGGCTGCCCGTTTCTGCGGCGTGACGCTCGACAAGGCTCTTCAGCTCTTCTTCCCAATGCGGCACGGTGACCGGACAAGTGACCAGCGTTTCCATGTTGATATAGTCGCTGAATATGCCCTTGGGGTCGTATAGGTAGGCCATTCCACCAGTCATCCCGGCGCCGAAATTCGCGCCGATCTGCCCGAGGATCACCGCGACCCCCCCGGTCATGTACTCGCATCCGTTCGATCCGCAGCCCTCGATCACCACCCGTGCGCCCGAATTGCGCACCGCGAACCTTTCGCCAGCCCGGCCAGCGGCAAATAGATGCCCCCCCGTCGCTCCGTACAGCACTGTATTACCAATGATTGTGTTCTCACTTGCGACCAGCGGCGAGTGCATCGGCGGGCGTACCACGATCGTGCCACCGGAAAGCCCTTTTCCGACATAATCGTTGGCATCGCCCGACACTTCCAGCTTCAGGCCCGGCGCGGCGAATGCGCCCAGCGACTGGCCAGCCGACCCGGTCAGCTTCACCGTCAGATGGTCGGGCTGCAACTTGTTCCCCATCCCGAACTTCTGCACGATGTGGCTCGAGGTCCGCGTGCCGATGGTCCGGTGCGTGTTGCGAACGGCATAGGACAACTGCATCTTCTCGCCATCCTCCAGGAACCGCGCCGCGTCGCGCACGATCTCGGCATCCAGCGTGTCGTTGACGGCGTTGCGCGGCTTTGAACGGTCGTAGACGATCCGGTCCGCGCCATCGACGGTGATCAGCAGCGGGTTGAGGTCCAGATCGTCCAGATGCGCCGAACCGCGCGACACCTGCGTCAGCAGGTCCGCCCGCCCGATCACCTCGTCCAGCGACCGCGCCCCGATCGAGGCAAGGATTTCCCGCACCTCCTGCGCATAGAAGGTGATCAGGTTCACCACCTTCTCCGCCGAGCCGGTGAACTTCGCCCGCAGCTTCGGGTCCTGCGTGCAGACCCCGACCGGACAGGTGTTCGACTGGCACTGCCGCACCATGATGCAGCCCATCGCGATCAGCGCGGCGGTGCCGACACCATATTCCTCGGCTCCCATCATCGCCGCCATCACGATATCGCGCCCGGTGCGCAAACCGCCATCGGTCCGCAGGGTGATCCGCTCGCGCAGCTTGTTCATCGCCAGCACCTGATGCGCCTCGGTCAGGCCCATTTCCCAAGGCAGACCGGCATATTTGATGCTGGTCGCGGGGCTTGCGCCGGTGCCGCCATTATGCCCCGAGATCAGGATGACATCCGCCTTGGCCTTGGCGACGCCCGCCGCGATGGTGCCGACACCCGCTGCTGGCCACCAGCTTGACCGTCACCTTGGCCCTCGGGTTGATCTGCTTCAGATCGTAGATCAGCTGCGCCAGATCCTCGATCGAGTAGATATCGTGATGCGGCGGCGGGCTGATCAGCGTCACGCCCGGCGTCGAATGCCTGAGCCGCGCGATCAGTTCCGTCACCTTCATCCCCGGCAGTTGCCCGCCCTCGCCGGGCTTGGCGCCCTGCGCGACCTTGATCTCCAGCTCCTCGCAGTTGTTCAGATACTCGGCCGTGACGCCGAACCGGCCCGAGGCGACCTGCTTGATCTTCGCACTCGGATTGTCGCCGTTCGATTCCGGCAGGAAATGCGCCGGATCCTCGCCGCCCTCGCCCGAATCCGATTTGGCGCCGATCCGGTTCATCGCGATGTTCAGCGTCTTGTGCGCCTCGGGCGACAATGCGCCCAGGCTCATCCCCGGCGTCACGAACCGTTTGCGGATCGAGGTGATGCTCTCCACCTCCTCGATGGGCAGCGGCGCCCCGATCGGCTTGATGTCCAAGAGGTCGCGCAGATGGGTGGGCGGATTGGCCCGCATCTTCGCCGAATACTGCTTCCACATCTCAAAAGAGGCCCTGTCACAGGCCGATTGCAGCATATGCATCGCCTGCGCTTCCCAGGCATGGGTCTCGCCCTTGGCGCGCGCCTTGTAGAAGCCGCCGATCGGCAGCACATCGGCACCGCCCTTCCAGCCCAGCGCATGCACCTCGACCGCCTTGCGCTGGATGCCGGACACACCGATACCGGAAATCCGGCTGTGCATGCCGGGGAAATACTCGGCCACCATCGCCCGGCTCAGCCCCACCGCCTCGAAGTTCAGGCCGCCGCGATAGCTCGAGATCACGGAAATCCCCATCTTCGCCATGATCTTCAGAAGCCCCGCATCGATCGCATCGCGATAGCGCCGCATCGAGTCCAGCAGGCTGCCCTCGACCAGACCGCGCTCGACCCGGTCGGCGATCGTGTCCTGCGCCAGATAGGCGTTGACCGTGGTCGCCCCGGCGCCGATCAACACCGCGAAATAATGCGTGTCGATGCATTCCGCCGACCGCACATTCAGCGAACAGAAGGTCCGCAGCCCCTTGCGCGTCAGCCAGCTATGCACCGCCGAAGTGGCCAAAATCATCGGAATAGTGACTTTATCGGTCGACTGATGCTCGTCCGTCAGCACCAGGTGCCCGGCGCCCGAACGCACCGCATCCTCGGCCTCGGCCCGGATCCGCTCCAGCCCGCGGGCCAGCGCATCCGCGCCGTCCTCGGCAAAGGTGCAGTCGATGAAGGCCACGTTCGAATCGAACTGGCGCACCATCTCCTCGAACTCGGCATTGGCGATGAACGGGCTTTCCAGAACCAGGATCTCGGTCTGGCTGCTGTCCTCGTCCAGCACGTTCTTCAGGTTGCCGAACCGGGTCTTCAGGCTCATCACCCGCGTCTCGCGCAGGCTGTCGATCGGCGGGTTGGTCACCTGGCTGAAATTCTGCCGGAAGAAATGCGACAAGGGCCGGTATTTTGTCGACAGCACCGCCGAGGGCGTATCATCCCCCATGCTCGCCAGCGCCTCTTTCCCGTCCTCGGCCATCGGCGCCAGGATCTGCTCGATCTCTTCCAGCGTATAGCCCGCCGCGATCTGCCGCTTGCGCAGTTCGCCGCCGTTGAACAGAGCCTTTTCCGGCACGTCGCGCAGAAGATCGTTCAGCGCCACCACCTTGTCGATCCATTCGGCATAGGGCCGCGCCGCCGCCAGCCGATCCTTCATCTCGCGGTCGTGGTAAAGCCGTCCATCCTGCATGTCGACGGCGATCATCTGTCCCGGACCCAGCGCGCCCTTCTCGACCACGTTCGCCTCCGAAACCGGCACCATCCCGGCTTCCGAGCCCGCAATCAGCAGCCCGTCGCCCGTCACCGTATAACGCATCGGGCGCAGACCGTTCCGGTCCAGCCCGCCGCAGACCCAGCGCCCGTCCGTCATCGCCAGCGCCGCCGGGCCGTCCCAGGGTTCCATCACTGCATTGCAATAGGAATACATGTCCAGCCAGGCCTGCGGCATCGGAGTCGCCGACTTGCTCCACGCCTCCGGCACCAGCATGGTCTTGGCCATCGGCGCCGACCGCCCGGCGCGCACCAGAACCTCGAAAACCGAGTCTAATGCGCCAGAATCCGACGATCCCTTGGGAATGATCGGCTTGATATCCTCGGCCATGTCGCCGAACGCGCTGGAGGCCATGCGAATCTCGTGGCTGCGCATCCAGTTCATGTTGCCCTTCAGCGTGTTGATCTCGCCGTTATGGGCCAGCATCCGGAATGGCTGCGCCAGCCACCATTGCGGGAAGGTGTTGGTGGAATACCGCTGGTGATAGATCGCAAAGGCGCTTTCGAACCGCTCGTCCTTCAGGTCGGGATAGAACTCCGCAACGTCCTGCGCCAGCATCATCCCCTTGTAGATCACCGACCGGCAGGACAGCGAGCAGATGTAAAGCGTTGGCACCTGCGCCGCGATGGCCGCCTTTTCGATCCGCCGCCGGATCACGTAAAGCTCGCGCTCGAATTCCTCCTCGCCGATGCCCTTCGCATTCGAAATCAGGATCTGCTCGATCTCAGGCCGGGTCGCATTGGCCTTGTCGCCGAGACAAGACGTATCGACCGGCACATGACGCCAGCCGTAGATGTAATGGCCCATCCGCAGGACTTCGGCTTCGACGATGGTCCGGCAGGTCTCCTGCGCGCCGAAATCGCTTCGCGGCAGAAACACCTGTCCCACGGCGATCAGCTCGTCGGTCCGCGGTTCGTGGCCGGTGCGCTTCACCTGGTCGTAGAAGAACGGGACGGGGATCTGGACATGTATCCCGGCACCGTCGCCGGTCTTGCCATCGGCATCGACCGCGCCGCGGTGCCAAACCGCTTTCAGCGCCTCGATACCATGCTCGACAACTTTCCGGCTCTTGGTGCCCTCGATCGAGACGACCAGCCCCACTCCACAGGACGAATGCTCCGAATCCTCTGTATAGAGACTGTTTTCGGCCATCCAGCGCCGCTTGGCTTCTTCCGCAAAGGCCCAGTCAGCATCAAATCCGGTCATTGTCCGTCTCCGTCATCCAGATGAAGATTCTTCGATTCATACTCGGCCTGCGTCGCGCGTTCATGATCGCCGCCAAGCCGGATCGCCGCGAAGGCGCGGTCGACATAGATCTCCGACCGCATCGGCCAGTCATGCGCGGCGTCGAAAAGACCCGGCATCAGCCCATACTCTTCTTCGTCGGTTCCGGTATCCCGCATCCATAGATGCGATCCGCAAGTGGCGCAGAACGCGCGCTCGGCGAATTCCGACGAGGCATACTGCGTGACCGGGCCGCTGACCGTCACGCGGTCGGGTGGCGCATCGAACGACAGGAACAATCCTCCGGACCAGCGCTGGCACATCCGGCAATGGCAGGCGCCGATGCTGGGATCGTGGCCCTCGACCGTCACCGTGACCGCGCCGCAGAGGCAATGCCCTTTGATGGTCTGCGCGTCTCGCATCGTCACGCTCCCTCCGCCGTTCCGCCGTATTGCGCGAACACTTCGGCTTCGGTCTTCGTCCGGTGCTCGCCGGCCAGTTTGTACGAATTCGGTTTGCGGTCGATGAAGATTTCCTCGTCCAGCGTGAAGCCGTTGGACTCGTCGAACAGTCCCAGCGGGATCTCATAGTTGCCCGCAAGCGGCCCCTCGGCGGTGATCCTGTACCAGACACCCGATCCGCATTTTTCGCACCAGCCCCGCTCGGCCCAGTCGCTCGACTGCAGCCGTGCGACATGGTCCAGCCCGGTCCAGTCGATATCCTTGGCCGGGACGGTGACCGACATCGCCGGCCCGCCGTTCCAGCGCTGGCACATCTTGCAATGGCAGACATGGAACTGCTCGG
This sequence comes from uncultured Alphaproteobacteria bacterium, assembly GCA_942492375.1. Lineage (GTDB taxonomy): Bacteria > Pseudomonadota > Alphaproteobacteria > Rhodobacterales > Rhodobacteraceae > JAHEAO01. The sequence goes on along the minus strand of CALOEL010000014.1, from coordinate 301,442 downwards.
TGACGTTCCGCGCTGCAAAGCTCACCGCGCCGCAGATGCATTGTCCTGTCCTGTTCGTCATCAAGCGCCTCGCAATGTTCAGCTTGTCTTAATGCTCCGGGTCAGCGACGCTGACCTTCCTGATTTCCTTGCCCGACAGGGGTGCCATACGCTTGCCATACACTTTGCAGACATATCGCAGCCCCTGCCGCATCCGTCATTCCGCAGCCATCGCGGCGGCATTTCCCAGATAATCCAGCATCGCTTCCGCTGCCTCGCGCCCATCCCGGATCGCCCAGACGACAAGGCTTGCGCCGCGCTGGATATCCCCGCACGCATAAACCCCGTCCAGACTGGTTGCGTGGGTCCGGAAATCCGCCTTGACGGTGCCCCAGCGCGTGACTTCAAGCTCCGGAACACCCCACAGTGTCGGCAGGTCCTCGGGTGTGAAGCCCAGCGCCTGGATCACCAGGTCGGCATCCTCGACGTAATCCGATCCGCTGATGATCTCGGGGGTCTGGCGGCCACTCGCATCCGGTGCGCCAAGCCGCATCTTCTGGACCATGACGCCTTCGACCGCATCATTGGCGGTGAATCCCTTGGGCGCCGAGAGCCAGACGAACTCAACCCCTTCCTCTTCCGCATTGGCCACTTCGCGCTGGCTGCCCGGCATGTTCTTGCGGTCGCGGCGGTAGAGGCATTTCACGCTGACCGCGCCCTGCCGAATCGCGGTGCGCACGCAGTCCATCGCCGTGTCGCCGCCACCGATGACCACCACGCGCTTGCCATCGGCGTTCAGCTCTCCCGAGTCGAATTCGGGAACCTCGTCTCCGAAGCTCTTGCGGTTGCTGGCGGTCAGATAGTCGATCGCGCGCACGACGCCCTCGGCGCCCGAACCCGGCGCCTGCAGATCCGTTGACTTGTAGACCCCCGTGGCGATCAGCACGGCATCATGTTTGCCTCGGATCGCGTCGAACGACAGGTCCTCGCCGACATTGCAGTTCGGCACGAATTCGACCCCGCCATCGCGCAGCTGCTCGACGCGCTGCATGACGATATCCTTTTCCAGCTTGAAGCCGGGAATGCCGTAGGTCATCAGGCCACCGGCGCGGTCGTAGCGATCGTAAACCGTGACCTGAACACCCGCCCGCCGCAGCATGTCCGCCGCCGCCAGCCCGCCCGGCCCCGCGCCGATGATCCCGACCGACTCGCTCCGCTCCGCCACGGGGCGGATCGGCTGCACCCAGCCCTCCTCGAACGCCGTGTCGGTGATGTATTTCTCGATCGCGCCGATGGTGACGGTGCCATGGCCTGCGGTCTCGATCACGCAATTGCCTTCGCAGAGCCGGTCCTGCGGGCAGATCCGCCCGCAGATTTCGGGGAATGTGTTGGTCGCCTGGCTGACCTCATAGGCCTCGCGCAGCCGGCCGGTGGCGGTCAGCCGAAGCCAGTCGGGGATGTTGTTGTGCAACGGGCAATGGCTTTGGCAATAGGGCACGCCGCACTGACTGCACCGCCCGGCCTGCTCGGCGGCCTTCTGCTCTGCGTACTCGCCGTAAATCTCTTTGAAATCCAGCCGCCGCACAGTGGCCTCGCGCTTGTCGGGCATTTCCCGTCCAAGCGTGACGAACTTCAACATCGCTTCCTTTGCCACGGCAAGCCCTCCGCTATCAGAAAGCCCGGATAAACTGCTATTGGAGGGAATAAAAGTAAGACATGCTGACCTAATAAGCAAATAATTTTCACGGCGAGCCAAAATTTGCCTTAGGGAGCTCTAAAATAGGTATGTATTGCTGTCTTGTTTTTCAGTAACCGAGGCCAAGCGCAGCCAGCGCCACAGTTCCGACGACGATCCGCCACCAGCCGAAAATCGAGTATCCACGGCGACTTACGTAATCCAGAAGTCTGCGCACGATAAGGATCGCTGTCACGAAAGCCACCGAGAAGCCGATGACGATTTCCGTCGCCGCCGTCAGATCGAGCACATCGCGGCTTTTGTACAGGTCGTATGCGAAAGCACCGGACATCGTCGGGATCGACAGGAAAAACGAAAACTCGGCAGCTGATCGCTTGTCCGCGCCCATCAGAAGCGCGCCCACGATCGTGGCCCCGCTTCGCGAAACGCCCGGAATCATCGCAAGGCACTGTATCAAACCGATGCCGAACGCCATTGGCAGCGGAAACCGCATCGCATCATGATGCCGGGGGTTGTCGGCGAACCGATCGACGAACAGCAGAACGACACCGCCGAGGATCAGCATCACCGCGATCAGCGCGGGCGTCTCGAACAGTACCGTCTTGATGATTTCATGCGCCAGCACTCCCACCACCACCGCCGGCATGAAGGCGATCAGCACGGACAGTATGAACCGCCGCGCCTGCGGATCGTGCGGCGCCGCGGCGAAGACCGAAACCAGCCTGCCGAAGTAGACGATCAGAATCGCCAAGACCGCGCCGAGCTGGATAACCACCTCGAACGTCTTGCCTGCTGAATTGAACCCGAGGAAGTATCCGCCGAGCAGGATATGTCCAGTCGAGGAAACCGGCAGAAACTCGGTCAACCCTTCCAGAAACCCCAGGAAAACGGCTGCGAAAAGTGAGTTTTCGGCCACGTCGTCCGCCGATCAGATCTTGCGCAGATTCTTGGCGCTTTCCTTGATCGCGTCATACTGGCCCGAAGGCCGGTACCGCCAGAGATAGTCCGGCACCACCGCCTCCAGCGCAACGGCATCAATGCCGAGTTCGTCGAGTCCAGGAGCCGTTCCGGACACGACATTATCGTTCCGGAGACTGCGAACCTGATCGCGCGTCAGTATGGAATTCGTGAACAGGCCAAGCGTGATTGCCTGCAGCCCGTCGAAGACCGAAGCGATCGCCCGGCCTATCCAGAACGGAAGGTTGATCACCAGACGCCGGCGGCGAATGACGGAAAGCATCTGGTGCATGAGTTCGCGAAGCGTGTTCACATCCGGTCCGCCAAGCTCGTAAATGCCCCGCGGCGCCTTACCCAAGGCTCCTTTGACCGCGGCCTCTGCGACGTTGTCAACGTAGACTGGCTGAAACTTCGTATCTCCGCCGACCAGCATCAGCACCGGACCGAACCGCGCCATCGAAGCGAATCTGTTGAAGAACCCATCGCCGGGCCCGAAGATCACCGAGGGCCGCAAGATAACCGCATCCGGGAAATGTTCGATGATGCCCTGCTCGCCCAAAGCTTTCGTCTTGGCGTAGTCGCTATCGCTGTCCGGATCAGCGCCCAGCGCAGATATATGAACCATATGGGCAATGCCTTCTTCGGCCGCGATCCGCGCGATACGTTCCGCTCCTTCGTGCTGCACGGCGTCGAAGTTGTTCTTGCCGGTGGCGCTGAACGTGCCGACGCAGTTCACAACAGCGTCGGCCCCGGTCATGACAGAGCGCACGGACGCGTCGTGGCGGATGTTGCAGAACACCGGCTCGACCTGGCCGACCGTCCCATATGGCTTGACGAACATCGCTTCGTTCGGACGCCGAACCGCGACACGAATCCGCCAGCCCTCTTTCGCCATGCGCCGCGCGATATGACGACCCACGAAGCCCGATCCGCCATAGATGGTCACCAGTTTGGACATCTGCATCTCCGCTGCTATCGCCTGTTCAATAGCTTTCCGGCGCCGCAGGGACAAGACGCTATCCGGTCACAGGATTTCCGGCTGATCCCCGTTGACAGCTCCTTGCCGCATGTTTACATCGCCGCTGCACGACACCTGCCCAGGTGGCGGAATTGGTAGACGCGCTAGCTTCAGGTGCTAGTATTGGCAACGATGTGGAGGTTCGAGTCCTCTCCTGGGCACCACCCCCTCTCAGGCAAGGGGCCACGAGTGGCGAATTTCCTTTACCAGCAAGACCTTCCAGATGATCTGGATCTTGGCCCAGTCGTGGCGATCGACTGCGAGACGATGGGGCTCAATCCCCACCGGGATCGGTTGTGTGTGGTGCAGTTGTCGGGCGGCGACGGCAATGCCCATATGGTCCAGATCGAGAACGGCCAGACCAGCGCACCGAACCTTTCCCGGATGCTTGCCGATCCACAGGTGCTGAAGCTGTTCCATTTCGGACGGTTCGACATCGCAGCGTTGCTGAATGCCTTCGGCACATTGGCGGCGCCTGTATATTGCACCAAGATCGCGTCGAAGCTCATTCGAACCTATACTGATCGACACGGCCTGAAATACCTGCTGGACGAGCTGCTGTCCGTCGATATCTCGAAACAGCAGCAGATGAGCGACTGGGGCGCCGAGGATCTGAGCAAGGCACAGTTGGACTATGCCGCGTCTGACGTGCTGCACCTTCACCGGTTGAAAGAGCAGCTTGATCTGCGGCTTGCGCGCGAGGGCAGAACCGATCTGGCGCAATCCTGCTTCGATTTCCTTCCGACGCGTGCAAGACTCGATCTGGCAGGTTGGCCCGAAACCGATATTTTCGCCCATTAGACAGGGCGCATGAAAGACATGACCGAAGAAACCATCCTCAGCGCCGGCCGCCGCGTCGTTCAGCGTGAAGCCGAGGCGCTGCATATCCTGATCGAGGCGCTTGACGGCAATTTCTCTGCCGCCGCCAAGCTGATCCTGGATGCGCCCGGCCGTGTCATCGTCTCCGGCATGGGGAAATCCGGCCATATTGCCCGCAAGATCGCCTCCACGCTGGCTAGCACCGGCACTCCGGCGCATTTCGTCCACCCGGCGGAAGCGAGCCATGGCGACTTGGGCATGATGGCAAAAGGTGACGTAGCCCTCGTGCTGTCGAACTCTGGCGAGACCCCTGAACTGGCCGATCTTCTGGCCTATACAAGGCGGTTCTCGATCCCGCTCATCGGCGTTGCGGGACGGGCGGAGAGTACGTTGCTGCGGCAAGCCGATGTGGCCATTCTGCTGCCCGCAGCGGAAGAGGCCTGCGACAAGGGCATCGTCCCTACCACGAGCACGACCATGACGCTGGCCCTCGGCGACGCGCTCGCGATCGCCCTGATGGAACACCGTCGCTTCACGCCGGAGGATTTCCGCGAGTTCCACCCCGGCGGCAAGCTGGGCGCGCGCCTGTCGCGGGTCCGCGACCTGATGCATGGGGACATGCCCCTGGTCACAAGGGACACCGCAATGAGCGAGGCGCTGCTCTCGATCAGCCAGAAAGGGTTCGGGGTGGTTGGCGTCACGGGCCCGGACGGTGTGCTTGTCGGAGTAGTGACCGATGGTGACTTGCGGCGCCATATGGAGGGCCTGCTCGGCCTTACCGCCGAACAGGTCATGACGGCCAATCCCCGAACGATCCGGCCGGATGCACTGGCAGAAGAGGCCGTGGCCGAAATGAATGAGCGCAAGATCACTTGTCTCTTCGTCGTCGATCCGGCGAATGGAGGCCGGGCGCAGGGAATTCTCCATATCCACGATTGCTTGCGCGCTGGCGTCGTTTGAGACATGGCGCTCTATGATAACGCCTATTCAAGATTGGTTGCCGGGCTGAAGATCATCCTGCCTTTGCTGGCTCTGGGGATCCTCTCGACCCTGTTTCTTCTGTCCCGCAATGTCGAACCCTCGCAGGAACTGCCCTATGCCGATGTCGACGCCCGGGAATTCGCCCGCGAGCAGCGGGTCGGCGCGCCGAATTATACCGGCGTGGCTTCGAACGGTGCCGCTATCACCGTCACCGCGGACAGCGCGCGACCCCAACTGACCGACCCCAAGGTCGTTCTGGCACGAAACCTGACCGCCGAGATCAAGCAGACCGACGGAAGCACGCTGAACATCAGTTCGCCGGACGGAACATTCAACACTGAGACCCAGAACGCGGTCCTGACCGCCGGTGTCTTGGTGACGAGTTCCGACGGCTATCGCCTCACTTCCGAAACCCTGGATGCCCGGATGGACGGCTCCCGCGCCGAGACCGAGACACCTGTCTTGATAGAAGGACCGCAGAACCGCATTGAGGCAGGCAGCATGATCATGGAACTTGAAACCGGGCAGGATGGCCGGGCAGGCTACGTCGTTGTTTTCAACGAGGGCGTAAAGCTGATATACACGCCTGAACAGGACGCCCCAGGAACGCCATGACTCCCCGAATTCTCAGACTCGCGGCCTTCGCCCTGATCTTTGCGGCGACCAGCGTGACCGCCCAAGGAACAGAGGTGGCCTTCGGCCAGCGCTCGCCCGACTCGTCCCTGCCGGTCGAAGTGACTGCAGATTCGCTTCGCGTCGACCAGACTGACGGAACGGCGATTTTTGTAGGCAATGTGCTGGTGGGCCAGGGTCAGATGAGGTTGTCCGCAAACGAGGTGCGGGTCGAATACGTGATGGTGGACGGCCAGTCGACCGGTGACATCGGCAGGGTCCTGGCGACCGGAAATGTGACCTTCGTGAACGGCCCCGAAGCCGCCGAAGGCGCGATGGCCGACTATGACGTTGTCAAAGGCACCATGCTGATGACGGGCGACGTCATACTCACTCAGGGTCAGAGCATCCTCTCCGGGGAGCGCTTGGTGGTGAACGTCGAGGATGGAACGGGCGTCATGGAAGGACGGGTCAAGACGATTCTGCAGAACGCGGGTGGCGGAGCCGGCCAGCAGGACGGCCAGAACTGATGAGCGCCGATCTGACCGTCTCTTCCGGTGATGCCGGGCTGCACATCCAGAACCTCCGCAAGAGTTATCGCAAGCGGTTGGTCATACGCGATGTCAGCATGGAGCTTGGCCGCGGCGAAGTCGTGGCGCTGCTAGGCCCCAACGGGTCGGGCAAGACGACCTGTTTCTACGCCATCGCCGGACTTGTAACGCCGGAAGGCGGGCAGGTCATGATCGACGGGCGCGATGTTACAACGCTGCCGATGTATCGCAGAGCGAAGCTTGGCATTGGCTATCTGCCGCAGGAAGCCTCAATCTTCCGGGGACTCTCGGTCGAGGACAACATCATGGCGATACTCGAAATCGCCGAGATGCAACGCTCGACGCGCAAGGAGCGGCTCGAGGAGCTGCTCTCCGAATTCTCGATCAGCCATTTGCGCCGCGCCTCGGCCCTGTCCCTCTCCGGCGGCGAACGCCGGCGCGTGGAAATCGCGCGCTGCCTGGCCGCCAATCCCAAATACGTGCTGCTCGACGAACCTTTCGCAGGTGTCGATCCGATCGCGGTCGGCGATATCCGCGCTTTGGTGGCGGATCTCAAAACCCGTGGCATCGGCGTTCTGATCACCGATCACAATGTGCGCGAGACACTGGATATCGTCGATCGCGCCTATATCTTACACGATGGCAGGGTGTTGATGAGCGGCACTGCCGACGAGGTGGTGCGTGATGAAAATGTCCGCAGGGTCTATCTTGGTCAGAGTTTCAGGATTGGATGATTCTTTTCGCGCAACATCGGACTGGCTTGACAGCAGTATCATGGATGACGCCAAATGGGTGTGATGGCACCCTGCTTTTCCATTGTTCGAGCGACGCCGCGAGTACGCCTCGGCACGAAGTTGCCCGACCATCACGGGCCAAGAACCAATTCCAGACCAGCATATGACCGGGGCGGCAGGACCCCCCTCTCTGTGGTCGGAAATCTCATGAAGGAGTGATGATGCTATACCAGATCAGCGGCCGGCAAATCGATATCGGTGAAGCCCTTCAGACCCACGTCCAGAACGAAATGAACGAGATGCTCGGAAAGTATGCCGGGCGCCCTACCGACGCGAATGTCATCTTTTCCAAGAGCGCGCATGAATTCGTGTGCGAGGCCGTCGTTCACCTGTCCACCGGGCTGACCGCGCAGGCAAAGGCCCATGCCAACGAGATCTACTCGGCGTTCGACAAATGCAATGAAAAGATGGACAAGCAGCTGCGCCGCTACAAGCGCAGGCTGAAAGATCACCATCGTGACCGCGCGGAACCCGTTGAACTCTTCGGGGCATCATCTTATATCCTCGCCGCAAGTGAGGATTTCGAGGAATCGGAGCCGGATTCACTGCAGCCGATGATCATCGCAGAGATGGAAACGCGCATACCTTCCGTTTCCGTCGGTGAAGCGGTCATGCAGATGGAACTTGTAGGCGCACCGGTACTTGTCTTCCGCAATGAAGGAAATAGCGGGATCAACGTGGTGTACCGCCGCGAGGACGGAAACATCGGTTGGATTGATCCCAACAACATGACATGACGCCGGATCCTGCGGGATCGGCCAAAAAGCAGCGGAATATGGAACTTTCGAGCATACTGAAGCCGTCGGCCGTCAAGGTCGCCGGAAAGGCCACCAGCAAGAAGCGTCTCTTCCAGGACCTGGGAGAAATCGCAGCCACCTCTTTTGGCCTCAAACAGGAAGATGTGGTTGATGCCTTGCTTGAACGCGAAAGCCTCGGCCCCACCGGTGTCGGCCATGGCGTGGCATTGCCGCATGCCCGCATTTCCGGGCTTGATCGTGTGGTTGGCGTGTTCATGCGCCTTGAAAAGCCGTTGGCTTTCGACGCGGTCGACAGGCAGCCGGTCGATCTGGTGTTCTCGCTTTTTGCCCCGGCTGACGCGGGCGTGGAGCATCTCAAGGCTCTGGCGCTTGTTTCCAGAACCATGCGCGATTCAGGCATCTGTTCGAAACTTCGCGCCAACTCGGATCCGGCCGCACTGCACGCGATCCTGACCTCTGATCAGTCAATTCAGGCCGCCTGACCCCCCGGCGAACGGTCGAAACCGAACAGCATGTAATCCTTCTGATATGCGGCCTTGACCGCGCCCTCGAGCTCGTCATCCAGAATATCGGCCAGCGGGACCGGTGAGAGTACCGGCTCTGGACGGTACGCTGCTGGTGCCTTCCCGATCCTTTCAGCCAAATAGCCAAGATCGCCCTCCAGATCCTCTTCGCGGAAGACGTAGTTGGGGATCATGAACTGGTTGACCCCTCGAAGGATTTCCGCCTGCGATGCCCATGCCGGATCGAGACGAACACTGGTCTGTCCGGCAAGGTTGGCCCTGACAAAAGAGACGAAATTCAGGAACGCGACGCGGTGTGTTTCGGCGTCGTAGCCCGCGCCGGGTTCACCGTCCGGAATATCAATATCGTAGCTGTGTCTCAGCGTCTCACGTATCTCGGAATAACAATCCGGCCCCGGTATCAGTATATGTCTTGCGAATGCGGCGTGCAGGCGTACGACCGGGTGGCGAAGCACGGCAAAGGTTTGATGCGCTTTCGCTTTTCTCTTCCATTGCCGCAGAGTCTGTTGAGTGAACCCGGTTGAGAGCCTGTCTTCTTCTACGTCGTCAAGCTCGGCCATCCAGCGGGTAACGCTTGCAAACGGTCCACCCTTGATCGGCACGAAAAGCAACGGCGATTTTGCCGCCGCGACGACAGTGGGCACAGCCGGGCCGCGCCTGGGTTCGAAGTTCGGCGTCCGCGACAGGTTGAAGAAATCGATAGTCTCAAGCGACCGGATCATCTCGTCATAGTTGACGACCTTTTCCGCCAGGCTTTGCGGGTTCTGTTTCTTGGTCTTGGCGGAAGGCGTCGTTCGGCTCTCACTGAGACCGAGGAAGCTGGCGAGACCGTTCAGCACCCCAACATCGCCGATATCGTCGTAATCGAGATAGAAAGCGGTCTGTCCGCTAACCTGCAAGCCGTGCAGGATCTCTTGCTGAAATGATTGACGGATCGTCAACTCCGCCCGGAAAGCCTGCGGGTCGAACCTGATGGCCGCAGTGCGGGCGGCCTTGCCTTCGCCAAGCCGCCACTGACCTGTCTGACGCGCGATCTCGCGGGACACATAGCTATCAAGCGGATTGCGGGTCAGCACGATCTTCGCGCAGGCAGCATCGGTCAAGCACAGCGTTTTGATCCGGGGATCGTGATCATTGAAGAATCGAAATCCCGGTAGTCCGTCCGTTTGCCGTTTCATCAAGCCAATTAGCCGCTGCGGGTCGGCTTCACGATCGGCCATCGACATGCCCATCAGTTCGGTCTTCTTGGCTTGCCCGATGAAATGCGGGTTGAAGACCTCGCCATAGCTCTTCAACCCGGGATACTCGTTCAAGCTTTCTTCAAGAAAGTTGGACCCTGTCCGCATTTCCGCGAAGATAACGAAATACTCGAATTTTCCTGCCATCCAAACCTACCGGACCAGATAGGGACGCCGCCGGTCTTTTGGCGGCAACGGATCGTCGGTTCCGACGGGAAAATCGCCCATGAGATGAGGCTGCATCCCCTGGTTTTTCAGGTTGCGAAGAAATTGGCCGAATCCGGCAAGTTCGGTCATCTTCGGCACTTCCGTCAGACGCCTCGTGCTGCGAAGGCTGATCTCGTCGATGACGGTCTGTAGGGGCTCCATGGGCGATTCGACAAATTCGGCCATCTTCCAGATCCGCACCCGAGCCTTCGTGTATTGGGATCGCAGAATGTCCAGATGCCCGCTCTCGATCTTTTGAAGCCGCGCTGCTTCCTTTCGGAGCGCCGGAAAATCGGCATTCGAACGGAATAGCGGCACCGCCCACGCGCCGGAGATCACAGATATCTGAGCGTTTGGATCGGTCGCCATCAGCCAGGATATGTCCTGATTGTCATTTGGCCCAAACTGGAAACACTGGCGTTCTCCGCGCGTGTTCCAGATCAGGCTGGTCAGAAAGCCCTTCGGATTGTAGTCGCGCAGTGCCTTGCTGTCTGACAACCCTCCGCTATAGACCTTCTGGCCTTCGGAAAATTCCACGCCTTCGGGCGCGTACAGATGTCCGTGAATACGTGCGCCGGTGGTTTTCGCCAGCCAGTCCTCGAAACCTTCGAAGAGTTCGGCGAACCCCTCGAAGACGGAGTAAGGTGCGCACGTCTTGCCGTTTTCGAATCCTTCGAAAGGAAACCGGCCCTGCATGTACAAACCCGGTCGGCCTCGGGTTCGGCGCTCGACCGCCTTGGCGAAGATCTTGTCGATCTTGCCGGGATCCGGCTCGGTGGCTGATGTGCTCTCAAACGGACCTGAAAGGAAGCTTTCGTAAAGCTTCTCGGCCTGTGGCCAGATCTTGCGCGCAACAAAACAATCCGATCGTCGGAGTAGCTGCAGATGATCGTCGTAGAAGACATGTGGCTTTCCCTGAAAATCGAACTTTGAAAGGGTCAGGGACCGGCTCTCGATCTTCGGGGAATACATTCGCGCAAGCGTCTGAAAGTAACTTTCGTCGGGGATCCAGACCTTGGAAAAATAGGCGTCATGTGTCCGCCTTCCAGCGCTTTCAAGAATTGCAGAAAGCGTCTGCCGCGTCAGGCACCACCATTGCGATCCCAGATGCGGCACGAGCCCATCGGGAACCCTGCGCCGAAAGCCAATTCTCCTCTGCAGGCGGACATATCGGTCAAACAGCCTTCGGTGCCGCTTCCATGAGAACGGAAATCGCAAGGTGAATCGCTCGGCATCAAGGCCGCCTATCGTCCAGTGCACCTCGTCTGTGGTGACCGATTCAATGAAGTCGGTTTGCGGATGACGGTCCAGATAGGCCTGAAGCTGCGCAATCGGCCGCAGCGGCAGGCAGGAAGCGGATGCAAGGTAAACGTGGCCGACGTCCGGGAATTCCGCGAGCATCTGTTCACTTGCCACCTGAGTAGCAGCAACCAGCGCCCAGGTCCCCCATTCGCACCTCAGTCGTTCGCAGAACCGTATCTGCGGAAGATCAGAAAGGCCGGAAACAAGTCTGTCATGAGGCTTTTGCGAAACCCGCCGATCCACATGGATGACAACGGGACAGCCCTGGCTCGCCCAGTGACGGGCGACCTGCGCAGCACGATCCACGGTCTCGTGGACCAACATGACGATGCCGACCGTCACGCCCAGTTTCCCTTCGACATCAGGCCCAGGATTTCAAGCTGACGCCAGTTGATGTATTTTTCCGACCATTTGCACCAGAGTTCGGGTTCTTCCTTCAGCATCGCGTAGTAGGCTTCATATTCTCGGCTACTCGCGAAATGCTCTTTGCGATCCAGCTCTTCTGCCGACTTGGAAATGAACGTGTCGAGGAACTTGGCATGTAGCAGACAGCCAGAGGTCTTCTCGCCGCCCCATTCATCGTAAACGCGGTTCAATCCGCGCGGCAGCAACATATGCGTTGAACTGATATAGGCATAGTTCCGATCCCATTTGACCAACGGAATCTTGTTCAGTGCCGGCGCACGTGTCGGGTTATCGGCAAAGAACACGCGTGCGCGCGGGCCGCCCTGTATCCACAGGTTGCCGTACTCTTCGTTGCGAGAGATCATGTAATTGCCGCTATCGAACCAGGCCGCGATTTCAAGCGGATCTCGGCCAGCCGTGTAAGGTTCGTCCTGAAGCGCACCCTTCGGATACATGTCCAGCATCATCGCTCCGAAACTGCGGATCGACGACGCATCCAGCCAGCCGGTCAGGGCACGAAGCGGCCGTGTATCGCAGAACGGGTAAATGAAAAACTCGTCGACATCGACGACCAGGCACCAGTGCCGGTGTCCGTAGCGGGACTGCAGATAGTTCAACCAATCCACGCCAAACCGCGCCCGCTTGTAACTTGCGGCGGTATGCCAAAGCGAAACATCTTCTTGTCCCAGAAGAGCCTGTAGCGAACCGTCATCGGAATCGTTGTCGACCACGAAGAAGTGGTCAACGCCCAATTCCCGGTAATACTTCAGAAAATAGGGCAAACGCACGCGTTCGTTCCGCATCGTGACGAACAGGAAGACGTCGGACTTACGGGTGTGGCCCGTATTGTCCTGAACAAGCTCCAGTTCACGCCGCTTGCGAAACGCCCGGATGCGCCATCGCTTTCGTTGAAGCCGCAGCCGATATGCCTCGATCAGATTCAAGTGGCCTCGCCTCTTCCGCGTTCACAGGCAGCTGTGTTTCTGGCTATCAGAGCAGCCCTAATACGGTCTTCAGGTGATCTTCCCACCGCGGGAGCCGGTTTTCTGCAGCGCTTCGGCGTTCTGTCCTGCACCCTTCGTCCCTGCAACTGTAGAGGTTTCTCACGGCCGTTTCCCAAGCATAGCTGTCGCCCGAGTCCAGGTAAACGGCGCAGTCACCCAGAACCTCACGCAGGACAGGCAAATCGGAACAGATTGCCGGTACACCCAGCAGTGCCGCTTCGGCCGGCGGCAGCCCGAACCCTTCGGCGAAGCTCGGGAACAGCAGAGCCTTCGACCTGTCTAGGATCGCCGCAACCGCTCCGTCATTCAGATCGTTCATTTCAATGACGTTGGCGTTCGCAGCGTCGAGTCGCCGGAAGACTTCCTCGTTGCGCCAGCCACGGCGACCCAGAACAACAAGCGGAGGCGCCTGCGGACCGAGGCGATCCCAGATATCAAGAAGCAGCGCGTGGTTCTTGCGTGGTTCAATCGTGCCTAACACGACGAAACAGCCGTGAGTCAGATCCAGTTCGGGCGGCAGATTATCGGAGTTCGGCGTTAGACGCTCCACACCAAGTCTGACCGTTTCGGAGGGCGGCACTCTTCTTCTTTGCTGGAAATGGCGACGTGCGGAGCGTCGCGAAGCTTCGCTGGGATGGATCGTGAGGCTAGCCATTTCCGACACGACATCCAGCCTCAAGGCAAAGTCCGCCACGGTTTGGGGCTGCTGGAACGCCGGATGATCCAGCGGAATGACGTCGTGCAGCAGAACCACGATCCGACTGCGTTCGACCGAACTGATCTCCTGAAAGACGCTACGGTGAATATTCGAATGGCCGACATTAAGATAGCGAAGCCCCGGCCCGACGTGATCGGAAAGCGCCCTGCCCAATTCTTCGCGCCTGATACGGCAGCAGGCAATTTGGCGTAGATGTGACAGCGCCCGCTGTCGCTGCTCTGAATGGCGCCGGAAAAACCGTGAACGAAGATCCCGCGCGCCCCAAGACTTCTCGCCCGAAAGGCGCGCGGTCAGATCTCGTAGACCCTCGCCCGGAATCAGTAAGAACCGCGCACCGTCTCGAACAAGTCCCCAGATCGGCAAGCCCGTCGTCGAAAGACCGCGCAGATAGGCCATTTCGACACGGTCTATCCCCGTCAGCGGACCCCGTCCGACACGCGAAATCAGCCGCGACAGATCCAGACAGATTGGCGTTTCAGTTCTGGTATGTACCATGCTGGTGCCAGCGCCAGGCATCGGCGATCATCACCTTCAGATCAGATCGTGACGGAGTCCAGCCCAGTTCTTCGATCGCACGTTTGCTTCCCGATACAAGCTTGGTGCAATCCCCGATGCGACGGTCCCCCTCGATCACGGGAACTTCCCTTCCGGTCACTTCCGAAGCGAGCATCACGACCTCCCGAACCGAGAAGCCGTGCCCGGAGCCCAAATTGAACACTCGGCCTTTCTTTCCGTCCTCAAGCCATTTGAGGCCGAGGGCATGCGCCTCGACCAGATCCATCACATGGACATAGTCGCGTATGCAGGTGCCGTCCGGCGTCGGATAATCCGTGCCATACATCGTCAATGCCGGGCGTTTGCCTTGCGCCACCTCCAGAAGCAATGGGACGAGGTGCGTTTCCGGATGGTGGTACTCTCCGATTTCTCCCTCGGGGTCGGCACCGGCAACATTGAAGTATCGGAAGACGACGGTTCTCAGGCCATGGCTGTCGCCGAAGTTTCGCAGCATGTCCTCGACAGCGCGCTTCGACGCACCATAGGAATTGGTGTTCCGCTGCTCCGTCTCTTCGTCGAGCATGACGTTGTCATGTTCGCCATAGGTGGCGCAGGTCGATGAAAAGACGAACTGCAAGCAACCAGCGGCGATCGCAGCCTCGATCAGACAAAGGGATCCATAGGCATTGTTGTGCCAGTACTTCCCTGGCTTCTGCATCGCCTCGCCGATTTGGCTGAGCGCCGCAAAATGCATGACGGCAACCGGCGTGTAGTTTGCGAATACCGCGTCGAGCCTTTGCCGATCCTCCAGATCACCCTCTTCAAACGGGCCGTACTTAACCGCATCCTTCCAACCGGTCGAAAGATTGTCGTATGTCACTGGAACATAGCCTGACGCCTTCAGCACTTTGCATGCGTGCGAACCGATATAGCCGGCACCACCGGTAACAAGGACGTGCTTCTTCACTGCGGCACCCTCGTCTTACTGGGCGGCCTTGGGCAGGGCGACCATTTCCCGCAGGTAAGCGGCGAATTCGTCGCGCAGTTCCTCTCGAGCCAGACCGAAGGCGACCGTGGCCTGCAAAAAGCCGGCCTTGGATCCGCAATCGAACCGCTCGCCGCGGAAGCGAAGTCCGAAGACGTCGCGGTCGTTGTTGATTTCTTCGGCGATGGCATCGGTCAGCTGGATCTCGCCTCCGGCACCGCTGCGCATACGGTTAAGATTCTGAAGCACATTGGGGGTGAGGATGTAGCGCCCGATCACTGCGAGGTTAGATGGGGCGGTTCCAACTGCGGGTTTTTCCACCATGCCCTTGACCGAAACGATCGAACCCATGTCCTCTTTCACGTCCAGGACCCCGTATGCAGAGGCGGCTTCGTGCGGCACCTCCATCGCGGCGACCATGCAGCCACCGGTTTCCTGGTGCGCCTCGACCATCTGCTGCAGGCAAGGCTTTTCCGCCGCGATCACATCGTCCGGCAGGATGACGGCAAAGGGTTCGTCAGCGATCAGACGTCTTGCGCACCAGACCGCATGCCCCAGACCCAGCGCGCGATGCTGGCGAATATAAGCGATGGCGCCGCTTTCCATATTGGTCGCCTTGAGTGCCTTGAGAAGGTCGGTCTTGCCCTTCTTCCGCAGCGATGCTTCCAACTCTGGCGCATGGTCGAAGTAATCCTCCAGCGCGCTCTTGCCGCGCGAGGTAACGAATATGAACTCTTTGATGCCGGCGGCACGGGCTTCGTCGATTGCGTATTGGATCAACGGGCGGTCGACCAATGTCATGATTTCTTTCGGAACCGACTTGGTCGCAGGCAGGAAACGCGTGCCAAGTCCGGCCACCGGAAATACTGCCTTCGTCACCTTGCGCTTCATCATGCCCCCTCGGAGTCCCGTTTCGCGGCCTCGATCGTGTTCTGGTGTAGTGTTCGTTTGTGGCCGAATTGTAAAGATTATAAGTCGCTTTTGGCGAATGCACCACTGCCGCAGGCCGCGTTGGCTGGATCGCGCCGGAGGGCAATCCGCCGCCACTCTATTTTCACGCGATCCCGTACCGTGGTGAATCGCCAGAGCGGATCGGCCCGGTCGGATTTCCCGAAGAGGCCCCCCGACTGCTCCCAATAACCGTCGCGAAATACCACGCGGTGGAAGCGCGTAGTGCGACTCAGTACCCATAGCGAAACGACGTTTCCATCTCGTGCAGCCGCTGATGCCTGACGCCGCAATCGCGAAGCGCCGATCTTGAAGCCGGCCAAGACAATATGCCGCGGCTCTGTTGGTTCGGTATTGAATGACTTGAAGCGTTTTTCAGCCCTGCCGATCGCGGGCAAGGGTCGGATCGGTCGGCGCCGCCCTTCATCCAATCCCGCGGCAAGAGTTGCCAGAAGCAGTTTGACATGCCTGGGTTCGCAATTCCCCGAAATCATGTGCTTCAGCAGTGTCTTTCTATGCGCAATGCGGAACCCTTCTACGGCCCATTCGATCCGCTCCTTGGGCGCAAATTTGCGCAGGTAAACCATTTGGCTCGCGCCGATCTCGTGCAGGGTATTTGGCATCCTCGTGCTTTGTCGAGTGTCCGAGGCGGCCGTTGCATGATGCACCTCGGCCAGCGGCACGATTGCGGTTTTCGCCCCGAGATTGGCCAACCTCATGTTCAGATCGGTTTCATCGAGATAGTAGCGGTAGGCCGGATCGAAACCACCCATCCTCGCCAGAACGTCCCGCCGAAACGCGCAATTCGTGCCTTGAGTGTTGATCGCCTGGCCGCCTTCCCCAGTGAGAACCAGCGGCGCTTCGCCCTCAACCGGTATGTCATGCCCATAGCCGAATGAATCGAACCACTTCGCCCTGTGCTGAAATGAAATGCCGTTCGAGCCGCGCACAAAGCCTCCGGCAGCGACGGCGGAATCATCGGCAATTGGTTGTGTCAGGTGATGCAGCCAGCCCGGCTCAGGCACGGCGTCATCATCTATGAAGGCGACGACTTCTCCTGCCGCAAGGGCCAGCCCAAGGTTACGAGCCTCGGAGATATTGGCCTTGTCGAACCGCTTGAACGTTACACGGTGGGCGAAATCCAACCCCTTCGCAGTGTCGACACTGGCCCTATCGGCCACGACCACGACCTCGAACGGATGATACAGGAGCTGGGAAACGGCCGTCAGACATCGGCACAGCGCCTCTGGCCGGTTTCGGCTGACAATGATGACACTTGCAGGACAGCCGATCATGCAATGCCCATTTCGGCCATCATCCTTTCGATCCGGGGAACGTCCTGGGGGTTGTTCAGCTCCCAGAACTTGCGGCCGCGCGCCTCGACCTCGACGCAAAGCACCGGACGGCCCTGTTCCAGAAACCGGAGCTGTTCCAGACCTTCCAACTGTTCCAGCGGCCCAGTCGGCCATTTGGGGTAGTCGTCCAGCGCGGTCGGCCGATACGCATAGACGCCGACATGATGGAAAACCGGCGTCGCCTCTGCATCCGAATAGCGCCGGCCGGTGAACGGGATCACTTCCTTGGAAAAGTAGAGTCCGCGGCCGTCCTGCCCGAATACCGCCGTCGTCCCACCAACCCGGCCGGCTCTGCGGTCCTCCAAAAGGCTGTTAAGGGCATAGCCGTCGCATCGAAGGACGGGTGTCGCGATTTCTGCGGTCTCGTCTGACGACAAGGCCGCCACCAGCTCTTCGATGAACCAGGGCGGCGTCAGCGGCGCATCTCCCTGCAGGTTCACCACGATATCGAACCCCCCGCCAAGCGCCGCCGCAGCCTCGGCGCAGCGTTCCGTCCCGTTTGCGCATTCCGGCGACGTCATGACGACCTCGGCCCCGAAGGCGCGCGCAGCAGATTCGATACGGCTGTCATCCGTCGCCACGACGACCCTGTCTATTCCCTTAACGTCGCAGGCAGCATCCCAGGACCGCCGTATCAGGCTGCGCGCGGCACCCCCGGCTCCGCGCAACTCCACCAATGGCTTGCCAGGATAGCGTGTCGATGCAAAGCGCGCCGGAATGACGACGAGGGTGCCCATCACGGGTTCTGCAGTTCGACGCCCGGTGCATAGGCGATGAAAAAGGGATTCTCGTAACCGTCCTTGCCGTAGGTCAGCGGCGTGTGGTCATCGAACCGCACGACCTTGCCGCCGGCACCGGCAAGCACTGCGTGGCCCGCGGCAGTGTCCCATTCCATCGTCCGTCCGACCCGCGGATAAAGATCGGCCTCGCCGGTGGCGACCAGACAGAACTTGAGAGACGATCCCGCGCTTTTCATTTCGGCGGCAGAATACTTTGAAATATACGCATCGGTGGCTGCATCCCGATGCGATTTCGATGCAACGACATTGAGTGCGCCGTTATCCGGTGACGATACACTTATCGGGGCGCTGGCCGCGGCCTTTTCCTTGTCGAACGGCGCGGCTTCTTCGACGGACCGGCCATCCGCTTTGGTGTAGAACAGCCGCTGCTTGGCCGGCGCGTAAACCACCCCGCGGATCGGCACACCGTCTTCGACATAGGCAATGTTGACAGTGAAATCGCCACGCCGTTGCACGAACTCCTTCGTGCCGTCGAGGGGGTCGACAATCAGGAACCGGTCAGCCCGGTCGGAATGCGAGTCGGCCTGCTCTTCGGTAATCAGTGTGACCTCGGGAAAGGCGGCACGCAGCCCGGCCGATATGAGCGCGTCGGCAGCTTCATCCGCCGCGGTGACGGGACTGGCATCCGACTTGGCCCGGACTTCAAAATCCTCGGACATGTAGATCTCCATGATCCGATCTCCCGCCTCGAGGGCCAGTCTGCGCATCTGTTCCGCAAGCTTTTCGAAATCCACAAGCGTCTCCTTGCCTATCGACGGCGGCGCCGTCATTGAATTCTTAATCCACAGACCTTATGCTTCCTGGTCAACGAAACAGCAAGAATCCCCAGCAAATCAGGAACGACATAGGCATGTTTCAAGCGCCTGTCAGAAAGAACGGCATCAGTTCTGCCGCCAGCCTGGTCGAACTGATCTATCACGGAACGGTCCGGCAGCTTCGCAAGACGCATGGCAATGCCGTCATCGGGCTGGTGATGAACATCGTCCAGTCGATGATCTTCGTCCTTGGATTCTATGTGATGTTCATCGTCCTGGGAATCCGCGCCGCGGCGCTGCGAGGCGACTTCATGCTGTACATCATGTCGGGTGTCTTCCTGTTCATGACCCACACGAAGGCGATGCAGGCAGTCGCAAGCTCGGAGGGGCCGGCATCGGCGATGATGCAGCACTCGCCGATGAACACGGTGATCGCGATCGTCTCGGCCGCACTCGCGTCGCTCTACATTCAGGTTCTGTCCGTAATCGTCATCCTGTTTGCTTACTACACGTTGTCGACACCGTTCGTCATCTACGACCCCGTAGCAGCACTCGGAATTCTGCTGCTGGCTTGGATCACGGGGGTTGCAGTCGGCCTTGTCTTCCTGGCGGCAAAGCCATGGGCGCCGGAATTCATAGGTGTCGCACTGACCGTCTATGCGCGCGCGAACATGATCGCCTCGGGCAAGATGTTCGTTGCAAACACACTTCCGCCGACGATGCTGGCAATGTTCGACTGGAACCCGCTGTTTCATTGCATTGACCAGATGCGCGGCGCGATGTTCATCAACTACTCGCCGCACAACTCGTCGCTGGCCTATCCGATCTATGTCAGCCTGGCGCTTGTGATGATCGGCCTTATGGGTGAGTTCTATACACGCAAGAACGCCTCGGCCAGCTGGTACGCGCGGCGCTGACGCACGCCAGTTCTTCCGGTGTCGCTCTCTGCTAGTCCACCACCCGTAACGTCATGTTGAGCCGGCCGCCTTGGCGAAGAAGCGATGAAGATCCGAAGCGGATCCGATCAATGCCGTGATGCGCCAGCCTTGCCGGTCCGCCGAGTACCGCCACGTCGCCGGAGCGCAGCCAGACACTTTCGGTCTTGCCGCCCCGCTTGACATTGCCGATGCGAAACAGCGCGTCATCGCCGAGCGAGATTGACACGACCGGCCAGGTGAACTCTGCCTCGTCGCGATCCTGATGCAGCCCCATGCGGGCGCTTTCCCGGTAGTGATTGATCAGGCAGCAATCCGGCGCGCGGTCGAGCCCGGTCACCTCGTGCCAGACCTGCAGCACCTTTCCGGGTATCGGGGGCCATGCGCCGCCACCAGGATGGCGCGCCTCGTAGCGATAGCCCGTTTGATCGGAATACCATCCGTACTTGCCGGCGGACGTCATCTGCACCGACAAGGGTCTGCCGAAGCGTGTTACCGGAGAAAAGAACGGCGCGGCTTCAACAATCTGCCTAAGGTCTTCGACAAGCTCTTCTTGAGCTGCTGAATCCAGATAGGTCGTAAAGATATCCACGCCGCGGATTGTCAAATCAGGTTCGCGCATTCACGGCACCATCTTCACTGCGTCGAGACATGGACGCCAGCCAACACAAGCGATGCGACCGCGTGACCCGCCAGGATCATCGCCGACGAAGCGATCCGATAGGTTACGCTCATCCGAAAATTTCCTCGATTCCCAGTCTGCCCAGTTTAGGACAGTGCCGTGGGGGCCGCAAAGCGGCGATTGCGGCCCGAGGAATGGCAGAGCGCCTAAAATCCGCGCCTCGAGACGGTTGCAGGGCCAGAAATCGCTCCCTATATACGCCCGGAACGCGGCTTGGGTCTTTCCTTGCCGGAATTTGGGATCGGAGGCGGGTGCCGCATCGGGCCCGGCTCCAGTAAATCGCCTAACGAAGAGGATTTAGCAGAATGGCCAAAGTGATCGGTATCGACCTCGGGACCACGAACTCCTGTGTTGCCATCATGGACGGCTCGCAACCGCGGGTCATCGAAAACGCCGAAGGCGCGCGCACCACGCCGTCCGTCGTCGGTTTCACCGAAGGGGAACGCCTCGTCGGACAGGCTGCCAAGCGGCAGGCCGTCACCAACCCCGAGAATACCGTCTTTGCCGTCAAGCGCCTGATCGGTCGCCGGACCGACGATGCGGAAGTCGAGAAGGACAAGAAGCTTGTCCCCTACAAGATCATCGATGGCGGCAACGGCGACGCTTGGGTAGAGGTGCGCGGCGAAAAGTACAGCCCCAGCCAGATCTCTGCCTTTATCCTGCAGAAGATGAAGGAAACCGCCGAGTCGTATCTCGGCGAGAAGGTCGAACAGGCCGTTATCACCGTCCCGGCCTATTTCAACGACGCGCAGCGCCAGGCCACCAAGGATGCCGGCAAGATCGCCGGTCTGGAAGTGCTTCGGATCATCAACGAGCCCACCGCAGCCGCACTTGCCTATGGCCTGGACAAGAAAGAATCGAAAACCATCGCGGTCTATGACCTTGGCGGCGGCACGTTCGACATCACCATCCTGGAAATCGACGACGGCCTGTTCGAGGTCAAATCGACCAACGGCGACACCTTCCTGGGTGGCGAAGACTTCGACATGCGGATCGTCAACTACCTGGCCGACGAGTTCAAGAAAGAGAACGGCGTCGATCTGACGAAAGACAAGATGGCGCTTCAGCGTCTGAAGGAAGCTGCCGAGAAGGCCAAGATCGAACTGTCTTCCAGCCAGCAGACCGAAATCAACCAGCCGTTCATCTCGATGGACAAGAATACCGGTCAGCCGCTGCACATGGTCATGAAACTGACCCGCGCCAAACTGGAAAGTCTGGTCGGCGAGCTGATCAAGAAATCGATCGCACCCTGCAAGGCGGCGCTGAAAGACGCTGGCCTGTCCACCAGCGATATCGACGAGGTTGTCTTGGTCGGCGGTATGACCCGGATGCCCAAGGTCGTCGAAGAGGTGACGAAGTTCTTCGGCAAGGAGCCGCACAAGGGCGTCAACCCGGACGAAGTGGTTGCACTGGGTGCCGCCATTCAGGCCGGCGTTCTGCAGGGCGACGTCAAGGACGTGGTGCTGCTCGACGTGACGCCGCTGTCGCTGGGGATTGAGACGCTGGGTGGTGTGTTCACCCGGTTGATCGACCGCAACACGACGATCCCGACGAAGAAAAAAGCCAGATCTTCTCGACCGCAGAGGACAACCAGAACGCGGTGACGATCCGGGTGTTCCAGGGCGAGCGGGAAATGGCGTCGGACAACAAGATGCTCGGCCAGTTCAACCTTGAAGACATCCCGCCGGCACCGCGCGGCATGCCGCAGATCGAGGTGACGTTCGACATCGACGCCAACGGCATCGTGTCTGTCAGCGCCAAGGACAAAGGCACCGGCAAGGAACAGAAC
The DNA here is from genome assembly GCA_942492375.1 of uncultured Alphaproteobacteria bacterium. GTDB lineage: Bacteria > Pseudomonadota > Alphaproteobacteria > Rhodobacterales > Rhodobacteraceae > JAHEAO01. The sequence continues at coordinate 279,135 of CALOEL010000014.1, read as the reverse complement.
ATCACGATCCAGGCGTCCGGTGGCCTGTCGGACGACGAAATCGAAAAGATGGTCAAGGATGCCGAAGCGAATGCCGAGGCCGACAAGGATCGTCGCGAACTCGTCGAGGCCCGGAACCTGGCCGAGAGCCTTATCCATTCGACCGAGAAGTCGATGGAGGAGCATAAGGACAAGGTTGATCCGACCACGATCGAAGCCATCGAACTTGCGATTGCTGCGCTCAATGACGACCTTGAGGGCGACAATGCCGGCAAGATCAAATCCGGCATCCAGAACGTTACCGAAGCGGCGATGAAGCTGGGCGAGGCGATTTACAAGGCCCAACAGTCCGAAGGCGGTGACACGGAAGAGTCAGACGCGCCGCGTGGTGTGGACGACGACATCGTCGACGCCGATTTCGAGGATCTGGACGACAGCAAACGTTCGTAAGGGCGAATGGGCAATCGGGCCAGCCGGAATTCTCTCCGGCTGGCCCCTGCCTTCCCGGAAGGTGACATCGGATGGCAAAGCGCGACTACTACGAGGTTCTGGGTGTCGGCAAAGGTGCCACGGCCGACGAGCTCAAGAAGGCCTATCGCACGAAGGCGAAAGAGCTTCATCCCGATCGCAACGGGCATAACCCGAAGGCCGAAGAGCAGTTCAAGGAAGTGAACGAGGCTTACGAGGCGCTTAAGGATCCCAACAAGAAAGCAGCTTATGACAGGTTCGGCCATGCTGCCTTCGATGGTGGGATGGGCGGCAGGCACGGTGGTTTCGCCGGCGGGCAGGGCGATTTCGCCAGCGCGTTTTCAGACGTATTCGACGATCTGTTCGGCGATTTCATGGGCGGCCAGCGCGGCGGCCGTCAGCGCGCGACCCGAGGTTCGGATCTCCGATACAATTTGCGCGTGTCCCTGGAAGAAGCCTACAGTGGCAGCCAGAAGACCATCAACGTGCCGACAGCTGTGCCCTGCGGCTTCTGTAACGGGACCGGTGCCGAAAGCGGGGCCGAGCCGCAATCCTGCCCGACCTGCGCGGGAATGGGCAAGGTGCGCGCCCAACAGGGCTTCTTCACGGTAGAACGCACTTGCCCGACCTGTTCCGGAATGGGACAGATAATCAAGAATCCATGCAAGGAATGTGGCGGCGCGGGACGGGTCGAAAAGGAACGGTCGCTTTCCATCAATATCCCCGCCGGTGTCGAAACCGGCACCAAGATCCGGCTTGCCGGCGAAGGCGAGGCGGGTCTCCGCGGCGGACCGACCGGTGATCTCTACGTCTTCATGGAAGTGCAGCAGCATCCACTCTTCGAGCGTGAGGGACCGCACCTCTATTGTCGGGTGCCGGTCAGCATGGCCTCTGCCGCGCTTGGAGGCGATATCGAAGTTCCGACGATTGATGGTGGTCGCAGCCGCGTCAAGATCCCTACAGGCAGCCAATCGGGCCGCCAGATGCGCCTGCGCGGCAAAGGCATGCCCGCCTTGCGTGGCGGCGGGCACGGCGACATGCTGATCGAGCTAGCGGTCGAGACCCCGGTCAACCTGACCTCGAGGCAGAAAGAGATGCTGCGCGAATTCGACAAGCTGAGCGAAGACAACAACCCGGAAAGCTCCAGCTTCTTCTCGAAGGTAAAGAGCTTCTGGGACAGCATGAAAAGCTGATCCTGCCAAAGCGGCATTAATCGAAATTTCAGAAAATTCATCGAGCGTCTGCACATGACCGCTCGTTCTCCGAACCAATTTGCCGAGATGCCTCAATCGCTTTTCGAGGAGGATGAGGCGAGCCCACTGCCGATTGCCGGGCAACCATCTTACATCGCCGATCACCGCAAAAGGCTGCGCGCACGTTTCATGGAGGGCGGCGCGCAGGCAATGCCCGATTACGAGCTACTCGAACTCGTCCTGTTCCGCGCTATTCCGCGCCAGGATGTCAAACCGCTGGCCCGCCGCCTTCTGGATTGCTTTGGCGATTTCAACCGGATCCTCTCCGCGCCGGCCGACCGGCTCGCGGCCGTGCAGGGCGTTGGTAGCGCTGTTGTTCAGGAATTGAAGATCGTCGAAGCTGCGGCACACCGATTGGCGCGCGCGCGCGTCATCGGCAAGCCGGTGATCGCAAGCTGGGACGCGGTTCTGGATTACTGTCACACGACCATGGCGCATCGGGAAACCGAACAGTTCCGCATCCTGTTTCTTGACCGCAAGAACGTCCTGATTGCGGATGAGGAACAGGCCCGCGGCACGGTCGATCATGTGCCGGTCTATCCCAGAGAGGTCGTGAAGCGCGCGCTCGAACTGAATGCCTCGGCGCTCATCCTGGTTCACAATCACCCCTCCGGCGACCCGACTCCGTCGGAAGCCGATATCAGCATGACGAACCAGATCAACGCGGCGGCACAGGCGCTGGGATTGTCGCTTCACGACCATCTGATCGTTGGCAAGTCCCGCGAACTCAGCTTTCGGTCGGCCGGCTATCTCTGACAGCTAGCGCAGCCAGATTTCGACACGGCGGTTGATGCCGCGTCCCTCTTCGGTGTCGTCGCAGGCCATCGGCATCGCTTCTCCGAATCCTTCTGTCCCGATCCGCAAACGCGTCAGGTCCGCCGTGGCTGCTGCGGCGATTACCTCGTCGCGAAGTGCTTCGGCGCGTTGGCGGGACAGGCGCAAATTGGCCTCTGCCGGGCCATCAGAATCGCTGAACCCTGCAAAGAGCAAACCGCGTCCATCATAGAGCCCTGCTTCGATCGCTTCAGCAAGCAGGCCGATATTCGACCGGGATTGCGCATCAAGCCGGATCGTACCGTTTTCGAATCGAAAGCCGAGCGATAAGCGGTTCAATCCGTCCAACTGTTCGATCATGCCTTGCAGCTCGACCAGCCCGACATCCGATCCGGCAGCCCGTATGGCATTCGACAGGCGGCCTCCCTGTTCGGAAAGAGGTGTCTCTGTCAATGACTGGTCGGCGAAACCTGCCCGCCTGATCGCGTGCTGCGCTGCGGGAGACCGGATGAACCGCAGGAAATCGCGCCCGACCGCAGGAAGGCGCCGCTGTGCGAGATAAAGAAAGATTGGCGCGGTCAACGGGTAGTCTTCGGACTTCAGTGACTCGGCTGTCGCCTTTGCCAGAAACCCGCAGCCATCTGTCAGCGTGACGACCCTCGCACTGCCAATTTCGGATAAAGCAGACAGGCCGAAAGCAAAGGGATCCCGCGCCACCGCATCCACGAGCGCATCAAGTTCGCGATGCATGACAGCGGCTCGCGGCTGCGCCGCGCCACCGGTGATCAGCCGTGCGGCAACCTCCGACAGGGCCGAGGACGCGTCCGGTATATGCAGCACGATAGGCGCATCGGGGCCGCCCAGATCCTGCCAATTGGCTATCTCGCCGGTCATGACACCGGCAAGATCCGCAAGTGTGATCCGCGCAACCGGGTTCTTGGTTGCCACTACCGGAACCAGCGCATCAAGTGCCAACACTCTGGATTGGCGGGCTGAATCAAGCTGACCGATGCCGGCATCCAGCCCCAGCGCCACTTCCCGCTTTGTCGCTTCCCGCAACGATATGGCCAGATCGGCCTCGAATGCCATGAGATCCGCGAAGACCTCGGCGCCGGTGGTCTCGCGAAGAACGAAGCGGGCCGCGTCCTGGCCGGATTGCGCATCGCTGAGTTCGTATGTCGAGCCTCCGTCGGGGCCGAGCCGCAGCAAAAGCTCATATCCCTGACGCTCGGCGAAGGCCGAAATCAGCGCAGGCAGCAGAACCCTCGTCGCGGCGGCCTCACCCGAAAAGCGAATCGTGGCCACATAGGCTGTCAGATCCGGACAACCGGGACCGGTGCAAATGACGCCGCTGCCATCCAGGGTGAGGACGCCGTAGATTGAATCGACCCGGTAGAACTCACCGTCATAGCCGAGCAGCGCACCGCTAATGCTGACGCTGCCATCCCGCGAAGTTAGGGTGACGTCCTGCGCGAGCGCCGCGTCAGCGAGAAAGAAGAATAGAAATGCGGCCAGACGGGCCGCCCGTCTGGCCAGCATTGACGCCCCGGTAACTACGGATCAGTTGCTGGCGATCTTCATGTCTCGCAGCAGATTTTTCAACACCAGATAACCGCCACCGGCGTCACAATCCGGCATCGGCAGTTCCAGTGCCACATGCCGGGTCGCGCCGTCATTGCCCAGTTCGATGGTCTTTCCAGTCAAGGTTCTGCCGCAAGACCTTTCGCTCAACTCGGCCTCGACCATCATGCGTACCGCGCCTTGGCGGCCGAGACGGGAAACCGGCAAGGAATAGACTTCGGCCAGCGTCGGATGCAACGCCGCCTCGTTGCCAAGGCGGGTCAGGAAGCCGCCCTTTCCGTTCATCGCCGCATCCGGCCCGCGCGGGGCCCCGGCCCAGACGTTCCCTGCCTGGCCATATCCGGCGCCGAATTCGAAAGCATGGATGTAGAGGCCCGGACCGCCGTCCCAGACGATGGCGGAGCGCGAGAATTCTTCAAGCTGCGGGACGTGAACGTCGGCCGCTGCCATACGCCCGTCGTCGAACGAAATGGTAACGTCGCCGGTGGCGACCATTGCAGGGATTGAGATCTGGTAGTTGCCGTTGCCGTCCGTCACATCGGTGAAGCTCAGTGCCGCATGCTGAACGGTGATACGGACATTGGAATCGCAGGGTGCATTCATCTGCAGGTCGATCATTGCCGCCGTCGCCGTCGTTGCTGCAAGGGTAACTTCACAGGCCAATTGGAACGGCGTTGGCGTCTGCGCATCGGTCAGGCTTGGCGCGCTGAATCCCGCGTCGATGGCTGCAAGCCGCCGGGCATGTATGGTTGTCGATTTTCGGCCGAAGCCCGAGACCTGAAGATCCATCGGCATCGGCGGCAGGGTGGAAAGCGCGCCTTCGAGTTGCGGAGTTTCCTGTGTGATCGGCTTCGGCGTGTCGCTGACACGCTCTGCGACGGCACCGCCGTACTGCATTATGTATCCGGTTCCGAACGCGACAGCCAAGGTGACGGCCGCCGTCGTAGCTCTGCGCTTGTCGATCATGCCAAGACCCCCAGTCTGGTTCATTCCGGAACAGTATCCGGACCGAATCCGCCGTTCCTGTGACAATCCTGCGATAATTCCACGGAGCGGATAACAAGGGGTGTCACAAGATATGGCAAGCTTTCCGAAGACTGGACCCAAATAGGCGCCTCAGGCAGAGCACCAATTCTGCTGGCGGCCACAATTGTGGCCGCCGATCGGCGAAGAGTCAGGCCAGACGGCCGTGACAGTGCTTGAATTTCTTGCCCGATCCGCAGGGACAGGGGTCGTTGCGTCCGGGATTGCCCCAGCTCTCCGGATCGCTTTCATCGAATCCCGACAAGGCTGCGACGACTTCAGCAGGTTCCGGCTGTTCAGGTTCAGCCGCTTTGCGAAGCGCTGCCTGTTGAGCGACAAGTTGCTTCATCATCTGTTCCTGCTCTTCCGGGGTAAGCGGCCGGACCTGCGCGAGCTTCTGTGACACATCCTCTCTCAAGGCATTCAGAAGTCCTTCGAACAGCTGGAAGGATTCCGTCTTGTACTCGTTCAGCGGATCGCGCTGTGCGTATCCACGGAACCCGACGACCGAACGCAGGTGTTCGAGCGTCAGCAGATGTTCTCGCCATTTTGCGTCGATGGTTTGCAGCAGAACTTGCTTCTCGATGTTCCTCATCGTCTCGGAGCCGAAGGATTCAGTCTTCTCGGCCATCATCTTGTCGGAGGCTTCATAAAGCCGCTCGCGGATCACCTCGGCATCGACGCCTTCTTCCTCGACCCAATCGGTTACCGGCACATCGACGCCGACCTTTTCGGTCACGGCGGCTTTCAGACCTTCGCCGTCCCATTGATCGGCATAGCTGCGCGGCGGGATGTGGATGTCGACAAGATCGTCGATGACCTGGTGACGCATGTCCTCGGCAATTTCCGAGATGTCCTTGGCTTCCATGATCTCGCGACGCTGGCCGAAGATGACCTTGCGCTGCTCGTTCATCACGTCGTCGAACTTCAGCAGCTGCTTGCGGATGTCGAAGTTGCGACCTTCAACCTTGGCCTGGGCCTTTTCCAGAGACTTGTTGACCCAGGGGTGAACGATTGCTTCGCCTTCCTTCATGCCGAGCGAGGATAGCACCTTGTCCAGTCGTTCGGAGCCGAAGATGCGCATCAGGTCATCTTCCAGCGACAGGAAGAACGAAGAGCGGCCGGGGTCGCCCTGCCGGCCGGAACGGCCGCGCAACTGGTTGTCAATGCGCCGGCTTTCGTGGCGCTCGGTCGCCAGAACGAACAGCCCGCCGGCCTCCAGTACCTTTTTCTTCTCGTCGGCATGTTCTGCCTCGATCCGGGCGCGAATCTCGTCAGGATGCGCCTCGGGATTGGCGGCGAGTTCCTCAAGCACCTTCATCTCGACGTTGCCGCCAAGCTGGATGTCGGTGCCCCGACCGGCCATGTTGGTGGCGATCGTCACCGCGCCGAACCGTCCGGCATCCGCGACGATCTGGGCCTCTTTCTCGTGTTGCCGGGCATTCAGAACATTGTGCGGGATGTCTTTCTCGGTCAGCAGCTGCGACAGGAACTCGGATTTCTCGATCGAGGTCGTGCCGACCAGAACCGGTTGGCCCTTTTCATGCGCCTTGATGATCTCCTGCACGATCGCTTCATATTTTTCGGCGGCCGTGCGGTAGACGGCGTCATGCTCGTCCTGCCGCGCAATCTCTCGGTTGGTCGGCACCTCCACCACGCCAAGCCTGTAGATTTCGGCAAATTCCTCGGCCTCTGTGGTGGCCGTGCCGGTCATACCCGCCAGCTTGTCGTAAAGACGGAAGTAGTTCTGGAACGTCACCGAAGCGAGGGTCACGTTTTCAGGCTGGATCTTGGTGCCTTCCTTTGCCTCGATCGCCTGATGCAGACCGTCGGAAAGTCGCCGTCCCGGCATCATCCGCCCGGTAAATTCGTCGATCAGCACCACTTCGCCGTCGCGGACGATGTAATCCTTGTCCTTCTGGAACAGCTTGTGCGCCCGCAGACCCTGGTTGACGTGGTGCACGATCGTCGTGGATTCCGGGTCGTAGAGCGTTTGACCTTCGGGCAGGATCCCCGTCTTTAGAAGCAGCTGCTCAAGAAACTCGTTACCCTCTTCAGTGTAGGTCACGTTCCGGGTTTTTTCGTCGAGCTTGTAGTGCTCCTCGGTCAGGTCCGGGATGAGCTTGTCGATGGTGATGTAAAGTTCTGACCGGTCCTGTGCCGGGCCGGAGATGATCAGCGGCGTGCGCGCCTCGTCGATCAGGATCGAGTCGACCTCATCCACGATCGCGAAATTGTGGTCGCGCTGGTTCATGTCCTTCAGTTCGGCCTTCATGTTGTCGCGAAGGTAATCGAACCCCAGCTCGTTGTTGGTGGCGTAAGTTATGTCAGCCGCATAGGCGGACTTCTTCTCGGCCTCAGGCTGCTGTGGATAGACCACACCGGTGGTCATCCCCAAGGCCGCATAGACCTTGCCCATCCATTCGGCGTCGCGCCGCGCCAGGTAGTCGTTCACCGTGACAATGTGCACGCCCTTACCGGTGAGCGCGTTCAGATAGGCGGGGAAGGTGGCGACTAGGGTCTTGCCCTCGCCCGTCTTCATCTCGGCGATGTTGCCCTCGTGCAGGAAGATGCCTCCCATCAACTGCACGTCGAAGGCCCGCAGCCCCAGCGCGCGGCGTGCCGCCTCTCTGCAATTCGCGAAGGCTTCGGGCAGCAGATCCTCGAGCGTCTCGCCGTCCCGGGCGCGCTTTGAAAGCTCCTCGGTCTTCTGCTTGATCTCGTCGTCACTCAGCTTCTCGAATTCCGGTTCCAGCGCGTTGATCTTCTCGATCAGCGGCCGGGTTGCCTTGACCTTACGATCATTGGGCGTGCCAAAGACTTTCTTGGCGATTGTTCCGAGACCCAGCATGTTTTCTCCGCCTGGACAGTTCTGACAGGTTTGTGTGAGAGGGAGGGATTGCCCGCACGTGCGGCGCACCATAGAACGGCACAAATCGCGGCCCCTCAGAGACCTTCAGGCGATGTAAGGGTCCGCATCCGTAGTGTCAACGTCGCGGTCCGCTGCGGCGCGAAGGAAGGAATGATCAATGTTGAAACACCTCACTCTTGCTGGTGCCTGCGCACTTGCCATTGGCCTGGCGCAGCCGCTTTCGGCGCAAGAGGCGACCAGGGACACGGTTGTAGCGACCGTCAATGGGCAGGACATCACTATCGGCCACATGATCGTGCTGCGCAGCGATCTTCCCGAGCAGTATCAAGCGCTTCCTGATGACGTGCTGTTTGACGGGCTTCTGGATCAGCTGGTTCAGCAGACCGTTCTTTCGCAAAAGGCCGGAGAGCCCGGTGCGGCCGTCGAGCTGCGGCTGGAGAACGAGCGGCGCACCTTGCTGGCGGCCAGTGCGATGCAGGACGTTCTGGACGATGCGATCACCGATGAAGCCCTGCAGGCCGCCTACGATGCGAAATATGCCGACGCCGAACCTTCCAAGGAGTTCAATGCCTCGCATATTCTTGTCGAAACCGAAGACGAGGCCAAGGCTCTGGTTTCCGAGCTTGAAGGCGGCGCCGATTTCGCTGAGCTTGCGAAAGAGAAGTCGACCGGTCCATCCGGCCCGAACGGCGGCGAACTTGGCTGGTTCGGTGCTGGAATGATGGTCAAGGAATTCGAGGAAGCGGTTGGCGAAATGGAGACCGGCGCGATTTCGGAGCCTGTCCAGACGCAATTCGGCTGGCATGTCATCCGTCTGAACGAGACCCGAATGAAGGATGCCCCGGCGCTTGACGAGGTGCGTGACGAGCTTGCCGCCGAGTTGCAGCAACAGATCATCGAGGAAAAGATGACCGAACTGACCGAAGCGGCGGACATCGATCGTCCTGATCTGGAGGGAATCGACCGCTCGGTGATCCGGGATCTCGATCTGGTGCTGAATTAACCACTGGCGCGGAGTAAGACGAAATGGCTGGCAAGAAGCTCAAGAAGGCACGGCGCAAGATCGACAAGCTTAAAGCCAGGCTAAAAGCGAAAGAGGCGCCCGAAAAGAAAGCGTCGGCCGTCTCTCCGCTTGCTCCGAAATCGGGTTTCCCAGCTCTGCCCGTTATCGAAGGTGTGCGTTTCGCGACCGCGCAGGCGGGTGTGAAATACAAGGGTCGCACCGACGTGATGCTTGTGGAACTTGCCGAGGGCACCGCGATCGCAGGCGCGTTCACGCGGTCCGCGACCCGGGCTGCTCCGGTGCTGGATTGTCAGGCCAAGCTGGGCAAACCGGCAACGGGCGGCGCGGCAATTCTGGTCAACGCGGGCAACGCAAATGCCTTCACTGGCCGGGGCGGGCAGGACTCGGTGAACGCGATCACGTCCGAGGTTTCCCGGATCATGGGGATCGACAGCAATCGGGTCTTTACCTCGTCCACCGGTGTCATCGGCCAACCTCTCCCTCACGACCGGATCATTTCGAAACTCGAAGAGCTGAAGTCCGGGCTGTCCTCGGATGGCATAGCCCAAGCCGCATCCGCCATCATGACCACCGACACATTCCCGAAGGGCGCGGGAACAGAGTATCAGGCGGACGGTGGTACGATCCGCGTCGCGGGGTTCGCCAAGGGGTCCGGCATGATCGCCCCCGACATGGCGACAATGCTGGTTTACATCTTCACCGACGCCAAAGTGCCCCAGGACGTCTTGCAGACGATGGTCAGCAGGACGGTGGATACGACGTTCAACTGCATCACCGTGGACAGCGACACGTCGACGTCCGACAGCCTGATCGTTGCGGCGACCGGCAAGTCCGATGCCGCGGAAGTCGGCAACCTCGGTTCGGCATCGGGGAAGAAGTTCCACGCCGCGTTGCACGAGGTGATGCTGGACCTGGCCCATCAGGTGGTGCGCGACGGCGAGGGCGCGACGAAATTCGTCGAGGTGAAGGTAACCGGCGCCGCGAACGAAGTGGACGCCCGCAAGGTCGCGTTGGCGATCGCAAACTCTCCGCTCGTGAAGACCGCGATCGCGGGCGAAGACCCGAATTGGGGACGCATCGTCATGGCGGTTGGCAAGTCCGGCGCAAAGGCCGATCGTGACAAACTCTCGATCCGGTTCGGAGACATCCTCGTTGCGGAAAAGGGTTGGGTTTCTCCGGATTACACGGAAGATGCGGGTGCCTGCTATATGAAGCAGGAGAACCTGACCCTGAACGTCGATCTTGGACTTGGAAAGGGCACGTCGGTGGTCTGGACCTGTGATCTGACCAACCGCTACATCGAAATCAACGCCGACTACCGCTCATGAAAACGCTGCTGGTCGCCGCGGTCGCCCTGATTGACCGCGATGGCCGGGTGCTGCTCGCACAACGGCCGGAAGGCAAGTCGATGGCGGGGCTTTGGGAGTTTCCCGGCGGTAAGGTCGAGGCTGGCGAAACGCCAGAAGCCGCGCTGATCCGAGAGCTGCACGAGGAATTGGCGATAGATACCTGGCAAAGCTGTCTCGCGCCGCTGACCTTCGCCAGCCATACCTACAGCGAGTTTCACCTGCTGATGCCTCTTTTCGCCTGTCGAAAATGGCAGGGCATTCCGCATGCGCAGGAAGGTCAGGCTCTGGCCTGGGTGACGCCTGCAAGGCTGCGGGACTATCCGATGCCCCCGGCCGATTTGCCACTTGTTCCGATCCTCCGCGACTGGCTCTGACCGGCGCAGGACCCAAAACTTCTTGCGACAATTCGCGCAATCGGCCGGATTTTCGTAAATACCTACCAATCACGCGCAATTGCGCTATGTTTCAAGAATGAAACATTCGGGGGGGTGAGTTTCATGATCCGAACAATACTCGTCGGTAGCTGCGTCTCTGTGCAGGGCGTCTTCGTGCGCGAGCTCGAGGATGGCAGGATCGTGATCAGGGTCGGAGACAGGTTCTATCAAGGAAAGCCCGTAGTCGAACCCGTCGCCGCCTGAAGGACACGGCTTTGGTTGCAGAAAAAGAAAAGGCGGATGGTTTCCCATCCGCCTTTTGCATTCCCGACGCGCGGATCAGGCAAGCTTACGCTCGACCTCTTCACGCTCGAAGATCTCGATGACGTCGCCGGGGCGGATGTCTTCGTGGTTCTCGAAGGCCATACCGCATTCCTGGCCCGATTGAACTTCCGCGACCTCGTCCTTGAAGCGCTTCAGTGTTTTCAGCGTTCCTTCGTGGATCACCACGTTATCCCGCAGCAGGCGCACACCGGCAGAACGCCGTGCAATGCCTTCGGTGACCAGACAGCCGGCGACCTTGCCGACGCCGGAGACCTTGAACACTTCCTTGATCTCGGCATAGCCGATGAAGTTCTCGCGCACCTCGGCCGAAAGAAGACCCGAAGCCGCTGCCTTTATATCGTCCACAAGATCATAGATGATCGAGTAATAGCGGATTTCGACACCCTTCTGGTTCGCTGAATTGCGCGCCGTCGCGTTGGCTCGAACATTGAATCCGATAACCGGCGCGTTCGACGCCTCTGCAAGCCCGATATCCGATTCCGTGATAGCACCGACGCCGTAGTGCAGCACCCGCACGCGAACCTCGTCGTTGCCGATCTTCTCCATCGCCTGCACGATAGCCTCCGCAGAGCCTTGCACATCGGCCTTCACGATGATCGGCATTTCGGCCACGGTCTCGTCGGCCTTGGCCTTCGCCATCATCTGTTCCAGCGTCGTGGCGGCCCCCGCGGCGGCGCGGCGGTCCTTGGCGGCCTGTTCGCGATAACTTGCGATTTCTCGTGCTTGCGCCTCGGTCTCGACGACGTTCAGAACATCGCCAGCCTCTGGCGTACCGCTGAGACCCAGGACCTCGACCGGCACCGATGGCCCAGCTTCGTTAATCCGCTCGCCCTTGTCGTCGATCAGAGCGCGGACTTTGCCCCACTGCTCGCCGACCACAAAGATGTCGCCCTGCCGCAGCGTGCCGTTCTGCACCAAGACCGTCGCGACCGGACCACGGCCCACGTCGAGCTGCGCCTCTATTACGGCGCCCTGGGCGGCGCGCTTGGGGTTGGCCTTCAGCTCAAGTACTTCAGCCTGCAAGGCGATCGCCTCGAGCAGTTCGTCAAGCCCGGTGCCCTTGATCGCGGAGACCTCCACGTCCTGAACATCGCCGGACATATGTTCGACGACCACTTCGTGCTGCAACAGATCGGTCCGAACCTTGTCCGGATTGGCGGCGGGACGGTCGATCTTGTTGATCGCCACGATCATCGGAACCCCGGCGGCCTTCGCATGATTGATCGCCTCGATGGTTTGCGGCATGACGGCATCGTCGGCAGCCACCACCAGAATGACGATATCTGTCACCTGCGCACCGCGGGCACGCATCGACGTGAACGCGGCGTGGCCCGGCGTATCCAGAAACGTCATCAGCGCGCCTTTGTCGGTCTTCACCTGATAGGCGCCGATATGCTGTGTGATCCCGCCAGCTTCGCCGGCGACGACCTTGGCGTTGCGGATCGCATCCAGAAGCGAGGTCTTGCCGTGGTCGACATGCCCCATAACGGTGATCACCGGCGGACGATCCTGAAGATCTTCCGCCTTGTCCTCGACGGTATCAATGACCTGCTCGACATCCGAATCCGAGACGCGAACGATGCGGTGGCCGAACTCTTCGATGATCAACTCTGCCGTATCGGCGTCGATCGTCTGATTCTGCGTGACCATCATACCATTCTGCATCAACGCCTTGACGACGTCCGCCACGCGCTCGGCCATCCGGTTGGCAAGCTCTTGCACCACGATCGTCTCGGGGACTTGGACGTCGCGGACGACCTTCTCTCGGACTTCGTGGCCACCCATGGCTTTCTGCCGGGCACGTTCCTGCTTGCGCTTCATCGCAGCCAGAGAGCGCTGCCGCCCGCCTTCGCCGCCTGCCAACGCTTGGTTAAGCGTCAGCTTGCCCGACTTGCGACCATCCTCGCGACCCTTGCCGGCCTTGGAATCCCGGTCGTCGCGGTCGCGATCGGGCTTGCGCGGGCCAGGTGTCGGTTTGGATGCGGCGCGCTGTGCCGGTGGTTCCGCCGATTCCGCCGCCTTCGCATCGGCGGACTTGCGTGTACGCTCCTCGGCTTCGCGTTGCTTGCGCTCGTCCTCTTCAGCCTTGGCGCGGGCGCGTTCTTCACGCTCCTGCTCCTCGCGCTCTTTGGCTTCCAGCTCGGCACGCTTGCGCTCGCGTTCTTCCTCGCGCTGGCGCTCCTCTTCCTGGCGTGCGGCTTCGTCCTCGGCCTCGCGGGCCTTGGCGACCTGCAACGCCTTGAGGCGACGCTCCATCTCGGCATCGCTGATGCCTGCCGGGCGTTTTGCCGGATCGCTGGATTTCACGGCTTCGGATGCTGCGCTGGACGGCTTGGAAGGGGTCGCTCCAGGTTTGGGGACGACCACGCGCTTGCGCTTCGTCTCAACAACAACGCTCTTCGTCCGGCCATGGCTGAAGCTTTGCTTCACCTGACCAGGACGAGACCCGCCGCGCAGGCCCAGAGGTTTTTTGCTGTCACTATCGCTCATTACGTCGTCTTACCCTTTCCGGTGGACTTTCCACCGCCATTTCCGCGAAGGCCCGAAAGCCGCGTGGCTTCCTCTACAACACGTGTAGCAAGACCGCCAGCCGCGAGCGCGCCATGTATCACACTTTCCCGCCCGAATGCCAAACCCAATTCCGACGAGGTCAGAACCCCGAACCAGCGGCCCCCTTCCGGGGTCCACAACTTGCCCTTGCCACGCTCCGACCCGTCCGACGCCTGCAGCAGGACTTTGGCTCTTCCCTCGGCCAGCCAGCCCTTGACCTTCTCGAAGCCGGCGACCGCACGACCGCTTTTCCGCGCCAGCGCCACCAGATCGACCAGATGTCGCGCCAGCTGGCGCTCTACCTGCTCGACCAGCCCGTCCGGAACCATGACGGGTTGCTTCGCCCCGCGGGCGAACAGACCCTTCTTTACGGCCTTTTCAAGCGCCACACGATCCGCGGAGACCCAGATGCCGCGGCCGGGCAACTTTTCCAGAACGTCCGGCACGATCTGACCTTCGGGGCCAACGACGAACCGGATCAAACCAGCCTTGGGCTGCACCTCGCCGGTGGCAATGCACTTGCGTTCGGGATCATCCCGGTCCTTTGTCTTGCCACCGCGCGTCATCAGGGGGTTCCGAAGCCTGAACTCAGGCCTCGGCCTCCTCTTCCGGGCTTTGTTCGTCGTCGGCTTCCGTGTCGGACTCCAGATCCGCCGGATCGACCCAGCCCAGTTGAATTCGGGCAGTCATAACCAGATGTTGCGCCTCTTCCAGGCTGACGTCAAATTTCTCCAGAACGCCATCGTCCTTCTTGCGCTCGCCGTTCTCGGTGGTCCAGCCGCCCGCCAGCTCCCAGTCCGCACAGGTCGCGAAGTCCTCCAGCGTCTTGACTCCATCCTCGGCCAGCGCCTCGATCATCTGGGGTGTCAGACCCTCGAATTCAACCAGGCTGTCTTCAACTCCCAGTTCGCGGGCGTGATCCATCGCCTTCTTGTTCAGCGCCTCCAGATAGTCTTTGGCGCGCGCCTGCAGTTCCTCGGCCGTGCCTTCATCGACGCCATCAATCACCAAGAGTTCGTCCTGGTCGACATAGGCCACCTCCTCGAGCGAGGTGAAGCCCTCGGAAACCAGCAGCTGGGCGAAGAATTCATCCAGATCCAGCGTATCCATGAACAGCTTCGTCCGCTCGGTGAACTCGGCCTGACGACGCTCGCTTTCTTCAGCCTCGGTCATGATGTCGATGTCAAGTCCGGTCAGCTGGCTGGCCAGACGAACGTTCTGACCGCGCCGACCGATCGCCAGCGAAAGCTGCTCGTCGGGCACCACGACCTCGATCTTGCCGGCCTCTTCGTCGATGACCACCTTGCTGACCTCGGCGGGTTGCAGGGCGTTCACAAGGAAGGTCGCCTGATCCTCGTTCCACGGAATGATGTCGATCTTCTCGCCCTGCAGCTCGTTCACCACGGCCTGAACCCGGGAACCGCGCATACCGACGCAGGCGCCGACCGGATCGATTGAGTTGTCATAGGAGATCACGGCGATCTTCGCGCGGCTGCCGGGATCGCGGGCGACGGCCTTGATCTCGATGATGCCGTCGTAGATTTCCGGCACTTCCATCTTGAACAGCTCGGCCATGAATTCCGGCGCGGTGCGCGACAGGAAGATCTGCGGCCCACGCGGTTCGCGGCGCACATCCTTGATGTAGCAGCGTATGCGATCGTTGGGACGATAGCTTTCGCGGCCGATCTTCTCATTCCGGCGCAGGATCGCCTCGCCACGGCCGATATCGACGATGATGTTGCCGTATTCCTCGCGCTTGACGACGCCGTTGATGATGGTACCGGCGCGGTCCTTGAATTCCTCGAACTGGCGGTCGCGCTCGGCTTCGCGGACCTTCTGCAGAATGACCTGCTTGGCCGATTGCGCGGCGATGCGGCCCATCTCGACCGGTGGCACCTCTTCGCGAAACTCGTCGCCGACCTTCGGATCATCCAGGTATTGCTTGGCCTGCTCGACAGTCATCTCTGCCTGATAGTTCTCCAGCGCGTCATCCTCGACGACAGTGCGAACGCGGGTAAAGGTGGCGCGGCCGGTCTTGCGGTCGATCGACACGCGGATGTCCATCTCCGAGCCGTAGCGCGACTTGGCAGCACGGGCGAGGGATTCTTCCATCGCCTCGACCACGAGGTTCGGATCAATCATCTTCTCGCGGGCGACAGCCTCTGCGGTTTGCAGCAGTTCAAGCTGGTTTGCACTGGTTATAGCCATCCTCAATCCTCCTCGGATCCGGCATCGGTTTCAATCTCGTCGAATTGACTTTCGTCAACGATTCCAGAGGCTTTGCGTTGCCTCAGCATTTCCTTGATCAGCTCGTCCGTCAGGACGAGCTTGGCGTCGGACAGCCAGTCGAACTTCAACCCGACTGTGCCTTGTGAGATATTGATCAGAACCTCATCACCCTCGACCCCGGCCAAAACACCCTTGAATCGGCGCTGGCCGTCGATCAGCTCGGTCGTTTCAATTTTGGCCTCATGTCCCTGCCAGTCATCGAAATCCTTCAGCCGGGTCAGCGGCCGGTCGATGCCGGGGCTGGACACCTCGAGGCTGTAGTTGCTGGCGATCGGATCCTCGACGTCGAGAACAGCGGAAATCGCGGTCGAAATCCGGGCGCATTCATCGACGTCGATCCCACCATCCGGACGCTGGGCCATGATCTGTACCGTCTTGCGCTCGCCGCCCATCAACCGGACGCGCACCAGTTCGAAGCCCATGCCCTCGATCACGGGGCGGGCGATTTCGGCGAGACGGCGGTCGATCGCGGCTTTGGCGACGAGGTCGGTCATTGCTGGTTCTTCGTCCTGCAAACACAAAAAAACGGGCGCGCGGCCCGTCATACTTTCCGGTGGAGCCTTGGGGTTGGAAGCCGAGGCGCCGCTGTTGAGAGGGGATATAGGCGGATCGGTCCGAGTCTGCAAGGGCATAAACTCAAGATCCTGTCAGAAGCACATTCCCCGCGATGAGGTCCCCGAACAGCACTTGTCTGGTCAGGCGCAGCGATCTCACCTCAATCGCCGCTCTTCCACCCCTTGTCCCGATGCGTCCCGTCGCAATAGGGCTTGTTCCCCGACATGCCGCAGCGGCAGAGAACGTACTTTTCGGGCGTGGCCCCTTCTCCGGCAGAATGCGCTGCGATGCTGGGTCCGCAAACCCAGTAAGAGCCGTTGTGTTCGACCCGGATCTCGGCCTCGTCGTTCTTCATGTGCTTCGGCCCGGCCAAGGCGAGAGCGCCAGAGGGACAGGCAGCGATCACGGCTTCGACCTCGGCCACGGTGCCGTTATCGGGCTGCACCCAAGGTTTCTGTCTGGTGTTGAAGATGTGGCCTGCCAGACGGCCGCATTCGGCGGCGTGGGAACAGAGGCGAGGGTTGTATGTGACGGTTACATCGGCAGCTTCATACACCAGCAGCTTGTCCTTGCCCGCCGGTTCTCCGCCGCGAGATTGAAAGCCGTTGGTCTTGTGCGAGCTGTCGCAGAACGGCTTGTTCTTGCTGCCGCCGCAGCGACAAAACGCCATGACGGGCTTGCACTCCAGCATCTCACCGCCGACACCCTGCAGGCGGGTGACGCCCTTGACCACGAGCGGGCCGTTCTCGCGTTCCTCGATGGTGGGCATTGGTGTGTCGGGCATAGATGACTCCCGGTAGATCAGGATTTCGGATTCAGCCGCGATGCTGCCGCCCCAGTTTGTCGGTGATGCGCACCAGTTCGGCGCTTATCCCCGGCTCTGACAGGGCATGGCCGGCGCGCGGCACGATGTGAAGGTCCGAAGCCGGCCAGAGCTCGTGCAGCCGCTGCGCCGAAACCGGCGGGCAGATCATGTCGTAGCGTCCCTGCACGATCGTGCCCGGGATCTTTGATAATCTGTGCATATCGCGCAGGATCTGGCCGTCTTCCTCGAGAAATCCTGCATGGGAGAAATAGTGATTCTCCAACCGCGCGAAGGCACGGGCGTAATCCGCCGGACACTCACTGCCAGCGCCGTCACTGTCGATCGAAGCCAGCGCGTTCTCCCACATTGCCCAGGCGCGGGCATATCGGACCTGCTGCGCCATGTCGGACGAAAAAAGCCGCCGATTGTAGGCCGCGATCAGGTCGTCGCGTTCCTCCTTGGGGACGATTTCGGTGAACCGCGCCCAGATCTCGGGCCAGAACCGCCCCGCGCCGCCGCCGTAGAACCAGTCAAGCTCGTTCCGCGTCATCAGGAAGACCCCACGCAGGACGAGCTGGCGCACATGATCAGGATGACTCTGAGCGTAAATCAGCGCCAGGGTCGCACCCCAACTGCCGCCGAACACCACCCAGTCCGAGACACCAAGCGTCTTCCGGATCAGTTCGATATCGGCGACCAGATGCCATGTCGTATTCGCCACGACCGAGGCATGTGGCCGCGACCGTCCGCAGCCACGCTGGTCGAAGAGGATTATCCGGAACCGGTTCGGGTCGAAATAGCGCCGCATCGCCGGGCTGCACCCGCCGCCCGGCCCACCATGCAACACGATCACAGGCAAGCCGTCCGGGTTGCCGCATTGTTCGACATACACCCGGTGACCGTCACCTACATCCAGCATCCGCTGATCGAAAGGCGTGATCGGCGGATAGAGAAACTGGACTGCGCTCTTATGACCTTCGACCCTGTCCATTTCGATCTATATAGACTGCAAATGCGTCTCCCGCTACGGCTGATGGAAGGACAGATGATGCAGACCGCCAAGAACACCGTCGATCCCGCCGAGGTCGAGAAATTCCAGGCGATGGCCGCCGAGTGGTGGGATCCGAACGGCAAGTTCAAACCGCTGCACATGCTCAATCCCTGCAGGCTGGATTACATCTGCGCCCAGATCGCCGCAGAGTTCGGCCGCGACCTTGCAGGGGACAGTCCGTTCAGGGGGCTGCGTATCCTCGACATCGGCTGCGGCGGGGGACTGCTGTCCGAGCCGATGGCACGGCTTGGGGCGGATGTGGTCGGCGCAGATGCGGCTGAACGCAACATTCCCGTCGCCCGACTACACGCGAAGCAGTCGGGCCTAAAGATCGACTATCGCCATACCACCGCCGAGGCGCTGGCGGAGGCCGGCGAGCTTTTCGACGTCGTGCTGAACATGGAAGTCGTCGAACACGTCGCCGATCCGCAGATCTATCTGACCGCCTGCCGCGAATTGCTGAAGCCGGGCGGGCTGATGCTGTGCTCGACGATCAACCGCAATCCGAAAAGCTTCATGATGGCGATCGTCGGTGCGGAATACGTGATGCGCTGGCTGCCGAAGGGCACCCATGACTGGTCGAAATTCATCACGCCGGAAGAACTATTCGACTTGCTGAAAGGCGCGGGGCTGGAACCTGTGGACCGAAAAGGCTTCGTCTTCAATCCGGTGTCGTGGACCTGGTCGCTGTCCGAGCGTGATCTTTCGGTCAATTACGTGACCGCCAGCGTGAACCGCGCTGCGGCGGACTGACGGCGCTGGCCGGATCAGCCGTCATCCGTCAACCGGCTCCGCAGCGCCCGAAGGACGGGCAGCGCCGCGCGCACCTTGTCGGCGCCGATCGCTTCTACCACCTCGTGAATGAGTGGCGCGATTCCTTCTAACGCGGCATTGCGCGCCTGTAGTCCGGAGGGGCTGATCGCCACGAACTTGCGCCGCGCGTCATTCCAGTCGGGCCGAATGTGAACGTGGCCGGCCCATTCCAGCTTCGTAAGCGTGTTGGTCATTGCCCCACGGGTCAGGTTGAAGGTCCGGGCAAGCTGCGCCGGGCTACGTTCTTCCTGCGCGCGGGCAAGATGGTTCAGCACCGAGAAATGGCTGATCTCCATCCCCTTCGGCAGCACCTTGGACAGGCGCGCACGAGCGAGCTGATCCACCATGAAGATCTCGCTGAACAGCGACACCGCAAGGGGATCATTGAGCTCGCTCATCTGGGGCCGTCGAACGGGCGATCGTGCCTCAGAGAGGGCACTCGGCTGCGGGCGGTATCGACCTCTGAGAGATTGAGGTCGACCAGAGTGACGCCCGGTTCCGTGCCGGCATCGGCGATGATCTCGCCCCAAGGGGCGACCGCCATGGAGTGACCCCAGGTCTGACGGACCCTGCCGTCCGACTGCGGATGCGTGCCGGTCTGGGCGGGCGCGAGAACGAAGCAGCCAGTTTCAATGGCGCGGGCGCGGAGCAGCGTCTCCCAATGCGCGCGGCCGGTCGGCCGGGCGAATGCGGCGGGCACTGTCATGATCTGTGCACCTGCTTGCGCCAACGCGCGATACAGATGCGGAAAACGGATGTCGTAGCAGACCGACAGGCCCAACGTGGCGAAATCGGTTTGCGCGGTGACGGCGCGGGCGCCGGGGCGGTAGCCATCCGATTCTCGGTAGCTTTCGGACTCCGACAGGTCGACGTCGAACATGTGGATCTTGTCGTAGCGCGCGGTTACCTCGCCCTGTGGCGAAATCAGGAAAGACCGGTTGGCAAAGCGACCGTCCGCATCGGTCGTCTTCAGCGCAAGCGAGCCGATCAGAAGCCAAACTTTCAGCGCCTTCGCCTCTGCCCGCAAAGCCGTCAGGGTGAGGTCGTCATCCTCCAGCTGCAATACCGTGCTCTGGTGTTTGCGGCTCGAAGAAACGCAATTGGTGACCTCGGGCGTCAGCACGAATTGTGCGCCCTGCTCTGCCGTCTCGCGGATAAGTCGCTGCGTCAGGGGCAGATTCGTCACCGGATCGTCCGACACATTCAGCTGGATCAGGCCCGCCCGCAGCATCAGCCCGCCAAAAGCGGGTCCAGTTTCCCCGCCCGGTCCAGCGCATTGATCTCATCGAAACCGCCGACCGGCTTTCCACCGATGAAAATCTGCGGCACGGTGCGGCTGCCAGGCGCACGCTGCATCATTTCGGCCCGTTTCGACGGATCTCCCGAAACATCGATTTCGGTGAAGCCGACATTCTTGGCGCTCAGCAGTCGTTTGGCCGCATGGCAGTAGCCGCAGAACGGCGTCGTATAGATTTCGACTTGCTTCATTCTCGGAATTCCCTTCAGTCGGCGTGACTATAGGGATTTAGGCATCCTTCGCAACGCGCGCCAGTGACAGGACAGAGACCGCACATGCGCCGGCGGCATGGCAGGCCTCGGCCGCGGCGGCCAGTGTCGCCCCCGATGTCATCACGTCATCGACCAGAAGCACATTCCGGCCGCGCAGCAGCCCCGCACGTCTTGGATGAGCGGCGAATGCACCAGCGAGGTTGCGGAAGCGATCCTCGCGCGTCATGCCGTCCTGAACCTTGGTCCGGCGGGTTCGGATCAGCGCGTCGGGTGAGACCTGAAGCGACAGCAGTGCGCCCAGCCGATTCGCCAGAAGTGCTGCCTGATTGTAGCGCCGCCGCAGCAGCCTGAGACGATGAGCCGGGACAGGGACGATCAGCATGCCCGGCTGCGCGATTGGCCCCGCCGCGCGGGCCATCCACTGCGCCGCGGGGCGGGCCAGATCCTGACGGTCGCCGTGTTTCAGCGCCAGCACCAGCCGCTTCGCCCCATCGCGGTAATGCAGCGCAGCCCGCCCGCGCTGCCAAGGCCTCGCTATGGTCAGGCAGTCGTCACAGATCTCGGCATGGCCCTCGTCTTGGCCCGGCAGGGGCGCGCCGCATTGATTGCACACAAGGCCCGAGAGGAACGGCGTTGCGCGCCAGCAGGGTCCGCATAGATGAAACGGCGCGCCGACCAGCGCGTCGCACATCAGGCATTGCGGCGGGAAGATCAGATTCAGCGCCGTTTGCATTTTCCAGCCAACCTCCTTACCTCCGCACCAAGCCGAAGGACCACCGATGACCAAACCCCCCGACCTGACCGATCGCGAAGCGCTGAGCCGCAACCGACGCCGCGCCTCGGCCGAACCGGCGATGTTCCTTCAGCACGAGGCCCTGACCGAGGTGAAGGAAAGGCTAAGAGAGATTAACAGGCAGTTTACGTCGCCTGCGATCGTCACTGCCTTCCCCGAGGTCTGGAACTCTTTCAGCGCGGCACGCGTCGTGCCTGACGATCCGGTCCTTGACCTGACCGAGGCGGCGCATGACCTGGTGATTCATGCGATGGGCCTGCATTGGGCCGATGATCCAGTTGGCCAGCTTGTGCAGGCGCGCCGCGCGCTTCGGCCCGATGGGCTGTTCATCGCGGTGTTCTTCGGCGGTCAGACGCTGGCGGAACTGCGCGCCGTTCTGGCCGAGGCGGAAGTCGCGATCAGCGGCGGCCTGTCGCCACGCGTCGCCCCGATGGCAGAGCTGCGAGAGGCGGGAGGGCTGCTGCAGCGGGCTGGCTTCGCCCTGCCGGTCGCCGATTCGGTGACACGCAACGTCACCTACGCCTCGGCCCTTCATCTGATGCGCGACCTGCGTGCCATGGGCGAAACGAATGCGCTGGCGTCCCGGAACCGCCGCCCCTTGGGGCGTACCGTGCTGACGGAGGCGATGCGGCTCTATCAGGCGAAATTCGCAAGCGGTGGAAGGATATCCGCGACATTCGAGTTGATTTTTCTGACCGGCTGGGCGCCGTCCGCCGATCAGCCGCAACCCCTGCGCCCCGGATCTGCGGCACAGAGGCTGGCCGACGCGCTGGGAACCAAGGAAACGCCCGCCGGAGATCCGGCCCGCCCCTCGAAAGGTTGACCGGGAGGTTTGACCGGGCCACGAAATCCTCTATCTGCCGGGGGGCGACGAAGTGACAGGACAACCGATGCTGGACAAGACCGACGACGACCGGGCCGGGGCGCAACGACCTGCCCATGCCCCTGCCGACCATCCCGCCCTGCCCAAAGAGAGGATCGGCGTCATGCTGGCCAATCTTGGCACGCCGGATGCGACCGATTACTGGTCGATGCGCCGATACCTGAGCGAATTCCTGTCGGACCGGCGCGTGATCGATTACTCGCCCTGGCTTTGGCAGCCACTGCTTCAAGGGATCATCCTGTCGCGCCGTCCGTTCAAGTCCGGCGCGGCCTACCGCTCTATCTGGAATAACGAGGCCGATGAAAGCCCACTGATGACAATCACCAAGGCGCAGACCGTAGCGATCGCGAAGCGCCTTTCGGACCGTTATGGCGAAGCGGTGGATGTCGATTTCTGCATGCGCTACGGCAACCCCTCTACCCGCGACCAGGTCGAGGCGATGGTCGATCGCGGCTGCCGGCGCATCCTGTTCTTTCCGCTCTATCCGCAATATGCGGGAGCCACTTCAGCGACGGCGAACGACGAACTGTTCCGGGTCCTGACAAGGCTGAAATGGCAACCTCCGGTCCGCACCGTGCCCGCCTATTTTGCAGAACCGGCCTATATCGATGCGCTCGCCCAATCCGTCGAACGTGGCTGGACCAGCGCCGAGGAAGAGCCGCAGAAGCTGGTCGTTTCCTATCACGGTCTTCCGAAGCGCTACCTGATGGAAGGCGATCCCTATCATTGCCAGTGCCAGAAGACGTCGCGGCTGCTGCGCGAGAAGCTGGGCTGGCCCGAAGACCGGGTGATCACGACCTTCCAGTCACGGTTCGGACCCGAGGAATGGTTGCAGCCCTATACGGTCGAAGAGGTCGCGCGGCTGGCCGAAGCCGGAACGAAGCGGATTGCGGTGATCGCCCCAGCGTTTTCAGCCGATTGCATCGAAACTCTCGAGGAGATCAACGAGGAGATCCGTGAAAGCTTCGAACATGCCGGCGGAGAAGCCTTCACTTATATTCCCTGCCTGAACGATGATCCGGCGCATGTCGACGCGCTTGTCGGTATCATCCGCACGAATCTGTCGGGCTGGATCGACTGAATGTGCAACAAAAAAGGCCGGGGAAAACCCCGGCCTTCTCCGTAATTCCGTTGGAATTAGGAAGCGGCAGCAACAGCGCCGGCAACCAGAACCAGCAGAAGCAGCGGAACGAACAGACCGCCGCCCGAAGTGCCAGCGGATTCTTCGACGATCACCGGAGCTTCCATGACGGGTTCAGCCATGCCACCGGCAACAGCGGCGGAAGCAGCAACGGTAAGAGCGGCAGCGAGTACGAGTTTCTTCATTTTATCCTCCAGAAAAGCCGGGCAAATGATGACATAGGCCGGCCATTAACGGTACGTTGTATAACCCGTATTGTCAGGTAAGCGTTGCGGAATCCAGAAAATTTTTTCCGCCGGTCCCTATGATTCAGACGGTTGTCGTCAAATAAGCAACACCTGTGTCCCGACATTGGCCAGCCCGAACAGTTCCTCGATATGCTCATTGTATAGGCCGATGCAGCCATTCGAAGAGCGGCGGCCGATCTTGCGCGTGTCCTGGGTTCCGTGAATCCGGTAGTACTGCCACGACAGGTAAAGCGCGTGGGTGCCCAGCGGATTGTCCGGCCCGGGCGGTACGTAATCCGGCCATTCGGGGTTGCGCTCCTTCATCGCCGGCGTCGGACGCCAGTCAGGACCCTCGATCTTCTTGACGACCTGGGTGCGGCCGCGGCGCGTCAGATCCTCGGTCAGTGGAACGCTGGTGGGATAAAGTTTGTAAAGCCCGCTATCTCCCGACCAGTAATGCAAGGCGCGCGAGGTGATATCGACCAGAATCGCGCCACCTTCGAGCGAGGCGAAGTAAGACCGCCAGTCCAGCGTCCGGAAGCTGGAGATGTTATGCCGGACCGATCCGGAAACTTCCGATTCGAACTCGACCGTTCCGGCACCGGTCTGGGCCAGAGCAGGACTGGCCATCAGGCCGGCGGCGGCTGCGGTTCCCGCCAGAAATCCCCGACGATCCAGGGTAGCGTTAGTCTTGTATGGCATTCTTGTTCTCTGAACTGCCCGGCATGGTGCGGCGGCATCCTATTGACGGACGCGCGCCTTCGCAAATCAAACAAGCGTCAGTCCGCCTAAGCTTGGGTTTGAATAACGATGCGCGTCGATATAGAGCACGACGGATCGAATCAACACCGGTGCTCTGATGTCCCGACTTGTCGCTTTTGCCCTGTCCGCTTTCGTGCTTATCGTCAGCTGCGCCCCCGCTCCGCCACCGGCACTCGGCCCCGATGGAAAACCGCTGCCGCGCGCCTATGACATCTCGCTACAGGACGCCGGCGAGATCAAGTTCCGGATGCTCGATTCGGTGAATCAGCTGCGCGCCGCCAGCGGTGCCCAGGCCCTGCAGCTCAATGCACAGCTCACCGCCGCGGCCGCCACCCACGCGCGCGACATGTCGGTGCAGAACCGTCCCTGGCATTTCGGGTCTGACGGGTCGTCGCCGCTCGACCGGGTTCGGCGGGTTGGCTATTCCGGACAGCTGTTGGGCGAAAACATCTCGGAAACCTACGAGACCGAGCTGGAGACCTTGGGGGCATGGATGGAGCAATCCGACACGCGAGCGATCATCATGGACCGGCGCGCGACTCAGCTTGGCTTCGACTGGTTTCAGGAACCGAACGGCAAGATCTGGTGGACACTGATCACTGGCACCTGAGCAGGGCTTAGGGAAAGATATCGATCTGGGTGCCGTCGCGCACCATCGCGTAGATGTCTTCCATGTCGCGGTTGCTGACCGAGATGCAACCTGCCGTCCCATGCGGGCCCTTGCGGTCCTTCTTGCGCGGTCTGCCGTGGATGAAGATGCAGGGTCCATTTCGAAACCCGTCGCCCGCGCCACATCAACCTCATTCGGATAGGAAATCCCGATCGAAAGATGAAAATCGCTGTTCGGATTTCGACGGTTAATCAGGTAGGATCCTTCCAGCGTCCGTTCGTCGCCCTCGACCTGCTAGTGCCCGTAGGGCGTGAAGCCCCGGTCGACCTTAGGCCTTCTGCAGCTGGTCATGATGCAGCAGGTCACTGCCGGTCGATTCTTTGCCGAAGGTATGCTTCAGACGCGATTCCCGCGGAACCCTAACGACACCAGCTATTCACGTTTTCGAGAATCCGGCCACCAGTTCGACATGCGGTGACCACCGGAACTGATCCACGACCTCCACGGCGCCAAGGGTGAACCCGCCTTCGGTCAGAATCCGCGCGTCGCGGGCGAAGCTAACGGGATTGCACGACACGGCAGCGATGGTGTCGATATGCGAGGTTGCCAGCTCCGCCATCTGCGCCTCGGCGCCGGAGCGTGGCGGGTCGATCACCACCGCATCGAACCGCGAGAGTTCATCCGGCATCAGGGGGCGGCGGAAGAGGTCGCGCGCTTCGGTCGTGATCCGCTTCAGACCCTCGGCGTGCCGCCAGCCACGGTCGAGCGCGGCCAGCACGGCGGCATCTCCCTCGACCGCATGCACTTCGGCGGTTTCGGCCAGTGGCAGCGCGAAAGTTCCGCACCCCGCAAAAAGGTCGGCGATGCGGGTGGCGTCCCCGAGAATGGCTCGAACCGCCTGTATCAGAGACGCCTCGCCGTGATCGGTCGCCTGCAGAAACGCATTCGGCGGGGGCAGAATAGAGGCCCGGCCCAGAGCGTGTATCGGAGGTTCGCGCTCTACGACCACCTCGCCGTCCCAAGAGAGGCGCGCAAGACGATGCTCTTCCGCCAGCGCCGCCAAGGCCACGCGAAGCGGCCCGTCGAGCGGCTTGCCGCCCGAAGCCGCCACATCGGGGCCGCCCAAAGACCGGCTGATGGCGAAAGCGATCTCGCCCTTGCGGGATCCGCCGGCGACGGCCAGCGCCTCCAACGCCGGGATCGCGGCCATTAAGTCTGGGTGCAAAAGGTGGCAGTTCGGGATCTCGATGATCGTATCCGAGGCGCGGCCGTGAAAGCCGACCAGCGCGCCTTTCTTTGTGCGTCGCGCCGAGAACGTCGCGCGTCGCCTTGCATTCGCGGGAGAGGTGCGAACGCCGCTGATCGTCGCCGAAAGCCCTTGTGCAGACAGTGCTTTGCGCACCACGTCCGCCTTCCAGCCCGCGATGAAGGCGTCAGAAGCATGTTGCAGGCTGCACCCGCCGCAGGCCCTGAAATGCGGGCAGGGCGGGCGCACCCGATCGGCCGAGGGCGTGACGATCTTCGGGGCGGGCATCCGCCCTGCAGTGACCTCCCCTTCGACTGTCTCGCCCGGCAAGGTCGTAGGTACGTAGACCGGCCCGGGCGCGATGCCTTCACCCAGATGGCCCAGCCGTTCGATGGTCAGGATCATTCGGCGGCCTCGGCAACACCGATGAAGCCGCCCGACTGGCGGTCCCAGAAGCGGGCGTAAATGCCGCTCCGATCCAGAAGCTCCTGATGCGTGCCCTGCTCGGCAATTCGGCCATCGTCCAGAACCACGATCCGGTCCATATGCGAGATGGTCGACAGCCGGTGCGCGATGGCCAGCACGGTCTTGCCCTCCATCACCGAAGTCAGGGCCTTCTCGATTTCCGCCTCGACCTCGCTGTCCAGCGCCGAAGTTGCCTCGTCCAGCACCAGGATCGGCGCATCCTTGAGGATCGCGCGCGCCAGTGCAACCCGTTGCCGCTGACCACCGGACAGCTTGACCCCGCGCTCTCCCAGAAATGCGTCATAGCCTTTGCGGCCCTTGAAGTCCTGCAATCCCAGGATGAATTGATGCGCCTCGGCGCGTTTGGCGGCGGCGATCATTTCGGTCTCGCTGGCACCGGGTCGGCCATAAAGGATATTGTCGCGCGCGGAACGGTTGAACATCGCGGTTTCTTGCGTGACCATGCCGATCTGGCGGCGCAGGCTTTCCTGCGTCACGTCGCGGATGTCCTGCCCGCCGATGGTCACGCGCCCCGATTCGGGATCGTAGAGCCGCAACAGCAGCGCCACCAGCGTGGACTTTCCGGCCCCCGACGCGCCGACAATGCCGATCTTCTCGCCGGGTTCGATGCGCAGCGAAACCGTCTCTAATCCGCCGGTATCACGCCCATAGGCAAAACTCACCTGCTCGAATTCGATCGCCCCGGCCTGCGTCATCTCGGTCGCATCGGGCGCATCGGCCAGTGTGTGCAGCGGAGTCAGGGTGCGCATACCATCCTCGACCTCGCCGACGCTGGAATAGATGCCCATCAGCGCGAAACTGACCCATCCGGTCATCTGCGCGATGCGGATGGCGACCGCCCCAGCGGCGGCGATGTTACCCGCGGTCGCCGCGCCTTGCGCCCAGAGCAGCAGCGACCCGCCGATCAACAGCACTGGCAGCGCACCGCCGATGGTCATCAACACCAGCCGGAACCAGGCGGCGACATTGCCGAATTCCAACGCCCTCTCTCGGAACAGTCCCATCGCCGACAGTGCCGCGCGGTCCTCGTGTTCCGCATGGGCGAAAAGCTTCACGGTCTTGATGTTGGTGATCGTGTCTACCACCTGCCCCGAGACCATCGCCCGCGCACCCGCCCGCGCGCCCGACCGCAGGCGCACGCGCGGCATGAACCAGCGGATCATTGCAAGATACGCGACCAGCCAGATTGCCAGCGCCAGCGCGATCCGCCAGTCGATCGTCAGCAGAAGCAGCACCGATCCCACCAGCGAGGCCAGCGCGAAAGCGACGACGTTGATCGTCTCGACCGTTACATCGGTCAGCGCACGGGCGGTCTGCATTTGCTTCTGCGCGATACGGCCGGCGAAATCGTCGTCAAAAAACGTGACCGCCTGGCCCAGCGTCCAGCGATGCAACCGGGACAGGACCAGCGGATTGATGTTCGGGCCGACGACGATGCTGTTCGCGGCGGCGCTCAGTCCGAAAACTGCGGGTCGGATCACCAGGAAGAACGCGATGAATCCGAGGATCAGAGCCGCATTGTCGGTGAAATACCGCTCTGGTCCGCTGTTCAGAGCGCTGTCGATCACCGTGCCCAGCAGCATCGCAGTCACGACCTCGAGCGTGCCGGCGGCACAAGAGGCCAGCGCCGCCACGATCAGCACCGGCATCGAGCCGCCCAGCGCCCAAAGGAAGAACCGCCCCAGCGTCTGCGGGGGCGGCCCGTCGGCCTCGGCGAACGGGTCTATGAGATCGCCAAGCCTCATTCCGCGGCCTCGTCAGTGCGAATGAAGCCGCCCGACTGCCTGCCCCAGAACCCGGCGTAAAGCCCGCCCAGAGCCAGCAAATCGGCATGGCTGCCCTGTTCGACGATCCTGCCGTCATCCATCACCAGAATTCTGTCCATACGGGCAATGGTAGAGAGCCGATGCGCGATGGCAATGACCGTCTTGCCTTCCATGACACCATAAAGCGTGTTCTGGATCGCCGCCTCGACCTCACTGTCCAGTGCCGAGGTCGCCTCGTCCAGCACCAGGATCGGCGCATCCTTCAGGATCATCCGCGCGATGGCGATCCTCTGGCGCTGCCCACCCGAGAGCTTCACGCCGCGTTCGCCGACATGCGCGTCATAGCCGCGGCGGCCCTTGGGATCTTCCAGGTCGAGGATGAACTCATGCGACTCGGCGCGCTTGGCCGCCGCCACAACCTCGGCTTCGGATGCGCTGGGGCGACCGTAAAGGATATTGGCGCGGATCGAGCGGTGCAGAAGCGAGCTGTCCTGCGTCACCACCCCAACCACTTTCCGCAGGCTTGCCTGGGTGACGCCGGCAATGTTTTGGCCGTCGATCAAGATCTCGCCCTGCTCGGCGTCGCGAAACCGCAGCATGAGGTTGACCAGTGACGATTTGCCGGCGCCGGACCGGCCGATCAGGCCCAGTTTTTCACCCGGCTCGATCACCAGGTTGATGTCATCCAGCCCGCCCTGATCCTTGCCGTAGTGATGGCTGAGATGGCGAAACTCGATCCGGCCCGCACCAACCTGCAACTGATCGTCGGACCAGTCCACAACCGCATGCGGCACCGCGATCGACCGCAGCCCCTCACGGATCACGCCGGCATGTTCGAACAGCCGGATCGTGACCCAGAGGATCCAACCGCTCATCCCGTTCAGCCGGACGGTCAGCGCAGAGACCGCAGCAACCTCGCCGACGGTCACCTGGCCTTGGATCCAGTAATAGACCGCAGCTCCGTTCACGCCGACGAAAAGGATGCCGTTGATCAGGTTCAGGCCCAGCGAAAGCTCGGTCATGATCCTGAGGAACCGCTGGAACCGCAGCCGCAGCCGACGCATGGCGGACAACACATATGCTTCTTCGGCGCGCTCGTCGGAGAAGAGCTTTACCGTCTCTATATTGGCGTAAGCGTCCACGACGCGTCCGGTCACCATCGACCGCGCGTCTGACCATTTCTCGGAGGCAGAGGCGACCCGGACCGCCGTCCAGCGAGTGTAGGACAGATAGGCGGCCAGCCAGATCAACAGCGGGATCGAGATCCGCCAGTCGATCTCTCCCAGCACCAGCAACGCGCCGATGATATAGATGATCGAGTACCAGATACCCTCGAACATCATGTAGGTCGCATCCTCGATCGCCGGGCCCATCTGCATGACGCGGTTCGACAGCCGGCCGGCAAAGTCATTCTGAAAGAAATTCATCGACTGGCCCAGCAAATGCCGGTGCGCGCGCCAACGAACTTGCTCCTGCAGGTTGCCGGCCAGGGTCTGTTCCAGAAGCAGATGGTTCGCGAAGATCAGCGCCGGCCGCAGAAAGGCGATCAGCAGCGCGACCACGATCAGCTCGATCGCGTGGCTCGCCCAGAAGGCGGCGGGGCCTGCACTTGTCATGATGTCGATCAGGCGGCCGGCGTAGAAGATCATCCACGCTTCGAACAACGCGACCAGAAGCCCGGTCAGGGCCATCCAGGGGATCAACCGCCGGAACGGCTGCATTTGGGTCTTCACATAGGCCCAGAGGGTTTTCGGGGGCGTCGCCGCTTCATGGTCCTGAAACGGATCGACGAGGTTCTCAAACAGCCGGTACATGCCGTTCACCTTAAGACTGTAGCGATGTAGAAAAAGGGTTAGGGTCGGGTCTGGCGGAGCTTAGGCGGTATATACGCCAACGGCCGAAAAGCGGGGCTGCGATTTCCCAAACGCAAGACGGACTCCGCCCATGAGGGGCGCTGGAATGCCACCGCGACTGTTGCGAGGCCCCCGATATGTCCGAATGTTGCTAACCATACGCGCAGTGTAGCGAAAACCGCTGCAAAGGCAATTGCCGACTTTGTTGCGGCAGGTTTCGGCTAAGCCAGAAGCTGGTCTCGGGTCAATGTGAAGCCTGACTCGATCCATCGGGCCTCGATCAGTTTCAGCCTTTCGCCTAGGGCCTGACCTTTGAGTTCGGGCATCAGGTCGGTGGCCTTGACTGGAAGTCTTGCGGCCGCACCGCGCTCGGCGAGATCTGCTGCATCGTCGCGCAGGGATTGCCCAGAAAGCGCGGCACGCAGAAGGGCGATATCGATCGCCATGGTGGCCCCGAACCGGTATCCAAGCTCGGCAATCCCCTTGTCAGAGCCTATTTCGTCGCGCAAAATTTGCAGCCGCCCGGCCTCGGCCTTCGAAAGGCGCAGGCGCTCGCCGGGCTCTCCTCCAAGCGCGGCAAGGCGTCGGATCGGGTCCGGCCTGCGGTTCGCCTCAAGATGCACCAGCGGCGCCAGCGCACGCGGATCGGCGCCAGGCAGGATCCGCCCCAGCGCACCGCATTGCGCCATCGCTGCCACTGCCGGCGCCGGGTCGGGCGCGGAAAGAAGCTTGAGAAGCTCGGCGGTCACTCGTTCGCGCGACAGGCCGTCCAGCCCGTCGAGATTCGATGCGATGGCCGCCAGCGCTTCGGGGTCCATGCCCTGACCGGCATCGCCGTAATGAGCGTGGAAGCGGAAGAAGCGCAGAATGCGCAGGTAGTCTTCCTTGATCCGCTCTTCGGCATCGTCGATGAAGCGCACCTTGCGCGCTTCGAGGTCGGGAAGACCGCCCAGCGGGTCGACGACCTCGCCGTCGGCGCGGGCATAAAGCGCGTTCATGGTGAAGTCGCGGCGCCGCGCATCATCGGCGACGTCATCGGCGAATGCGACGACCGCATGCCGGCCATCGGTCGCGACATCCTTCCGGAATGTCGTGACCTCATGTGCTATGCCGCCCGACACGACCGTGACGGTGCCGTGGTCGATCCCTGTCGGCACAGGTTTCATCCCGGCCCTGCTGGCCAGTTCCACAACGCGATCCGGCACCGCATCGGTGGCTATATCCACATCCGCAACCGGTACGCCCATCAGGGAGTTGCGTACGCACCCACCCACGAAAAGCGCCCTGTGCCCGGCCTTCTCCAGTGTCTGCATAAGGGCTTTCGTTCCCTTTCGCTCAATCCAGTCGCCCGCAATCCTCATGTTTTCGCCATCCGGTCGGCGAGCCCGCGCAGGATCCGCGCCGTCGCGCCCCAGATGTAATAGGGGCCATAGGGCACCACGTAATAGCGCCGCAAAGTCCCGCGCCAGATCCGCGACTGGATTTGGTACTGCGTCGGATCAACCACATGTGCGAATGGAACCGTAAACACCTCGTCGACCTCCAGCACCTCACGGATATGCCGGAAATCCGCCAGCACCCGACCGATAACGGGGGTGACAGCGAAACCGGTGACGGTTTCATGCGCCGGGAGCGTGCCCAGCACCTCGACATTGGCGGGCTTGAGCCCGATTTCCTCATGCGACTCGCGCAGCGCAGCGCCGACCGGCCCGTCGTCGCCCGGATCTACTTTGCCGCCGGGAAAGGCGATCTGCCCGGGGTGGTGCTTCAGGGCCGAGTTTCTTTTGGTCAGGATCAGGCGCAGTCCGCCGCGCGACTCCTGCAGGGCAACCAAGACGCCCGCCTCGCGCAACTTGCGGTCCGACGGCAGGACGACTGACGGGTTCAGGTCGAAGTCGGATGACCCTGCACCGGAACCGGCCAACGCCTGCACCACCGGGCCGAAAGGATCACCCTCGGCCACCAGAACGATCCTTGGCCTCGAAACCCAGCGTACGGGGGTCGAATTCGTAATGCGCGCCGCAGAACTGGCAATCGGCAGTCACGATGCCGTCGTCGGTTGTCATATGTGCGATGTCCTTCGCCGAGTAGATCGACAGGCTCTCGCGGACACGATCCGCCGAACAGGTGCAGCCGAAGGTGATCGGCTGGGGATCGAAAACGCGCGGACCTTCCTCGTGGAACAGCCGGACGAGCAGCTCGGTCGGCTGAACAGTGGGGCCGACCAGTTCCATATCCTCGACCGTATCGAGCAATTTGTTGGCCCGGTTCCAGTCTTCACCCTCCTCACCCGAGATGATGTCGTCTGCATGCAGAAGACCGCCTTCGCCCGAACCGCCCTCCGAGTCGGCGAAGGGAGAGGCCTTGGGCATGGCCTGCAACATCACCCCGCCGGCCCGCCAGCTTTCGCTGGAGCCGCGCATCAGGGATTTTCCGAAGGACAGGGCGAACCGGGTCGGCAGTTGCTCGGATTGGGCAAAGTAGGTTTCGGCGCAACTCGAGAGCGATCCGCCGGCGATCGGCGTAATGCCCTGATATGGAACCATTCCCTCTCCCTGGTCGATCAGGATCGCCAGATAGCCGTCGCCGATCTGCGGGAACGGGTCGCCCTTGGGATTGATCTCGTCCTGGTCATAGCTGGCATAGGCGCGGACGCGGGCAGGCTCACCGGCTTCGGTCGGACCGTAATAATCGGTGGCGACAAGCCGTGCCGGACCATTACCGCGCACCTGCAGCGAAAGCTTCCAGCGCAGCTTGATCGTCTGGCCGATCAGCGCGGTCAAAAGGGTCGCTTCGGCCACCAGCGCCTCAATCGCCGGTGGGTAGTCGTGCTGGGCCAAAACTTCGTCCAGCACGCCGTCCAGCCGTGCGACCCGTCCGCGGATATCGGACCGGTCAAGCTGGAAGGGAAGGACGGTATCGTCCCAGGCAATCTGCGATCCGAGCGACATGGGGATCCTTGGGGTTTCCTTGGCAAGCAAGGGTTGGCATACCGCGTCTATATGTGCCGGGCAACCGGTTCACCAAGAACGGCGCGGCGGGGAACACGGCAATATGATCCGCAGGTTCGGCGAATCGGTTCGGGCGGACCGGAGCTATCAGCTTCGGCCTGGCGCCTATGCCGTTCTCTGGCGCGAGAACAGCATTCTACTGACCTTCCAATCCAATCCTCGGGCAGAGGTCCAACTGCCGGGCGGCGGTGTGGATACCGGTGAATCGGCAATCCAGGCATTGCATCGCGAGGTCTTCGAAGAGACGGGCTGGCGCATCGCCCGTCCGCGGCGGCTGGGCGCGTTCCGGCGATTCACCTTCATGCCTGAATATGATCGTTGGGCAGAAAAGCTCTGCCACGTCTACCTGGCGCGCCCGGTCTTTCGACTTGGCCCGCCAAGCGAACCGGCCCACACCGCCGTCTGGATGCCGCCAGAAGCCGCCGTGCGAAGTCTGGCCAACGACGGCGATCGAATGTTCGTCAGCCGTCTGTTCCGCCTTTCGGCCCGGTGAAATCGATCAGCACCGCCGACACGTCGTCGGGAAACTCCTCGTCGCCGGCGTGATTGGCCAAGCTCCAGACCAGTGTCTCGAGGAAATGCTGGCCGGTCAGGTCGCGGTTGTCGCGCATAATCCGGCGAAGGCCATCATCGTCAAGCATCCGGCCCGCCGAATCGGGCAGCTCGGTCACCCCGTCAGAGGGCAGCAGCAGCCGATCGCCCGGACGCAACTGGACGGTGAAATCCTGCCAGAGCGCGTCGCTGATAAGCCCCACTGGCAGCCCGCCTGCGCCCAACACCTCGATCTGGCCATCGCCGCGCTGCAGGGCAGGGTGGGGATGGCCGCATTGCACCATCACCGCCTTGCCCGTGGTAAGGTCGAGATGGCCCAGAAGCATGGTGAAATAGTGATCGGTCTCCATCTCTCGCAACATCAAGGCGTTCAGATGCTGGGCGGCGGCGGCGGGACTGCGGGGTCGGAATCCGCCATCCCGTCCCATGACCAGTGCCGGATTCGCGCCCGACCCGGCGGAGAAGTGACCAGCAAGGCGCGCGCCCAGAAGCGCAGCCGCGATGCCGTGGCCGGACACGTCTATCGCATGAAAGCCGAATGTATGATCGTTGATCGGAAAGAACCCGACCAGGTCGCCTCCGACCCGGCCGCTGGGCCGCAACAGCAACGAAACCTCGGCCGGACCGAAGTGCCGGTGCCGATCCCGTACCAGGGATTGCTGCAGGCGCCGCGCCTCCAACAGGTCGCGGTCAAGCAACTCGTAAAGCGCGCTGATTTTCTCGAACGATCTCGAGATGATCCGGTTCTTTTCGGTCAGCTGCCGCTCCATCTGCAAGATCCGCTCTCCTGCTCGGATGCGCGCCCGAAACTCGGCAGCACTGACGGGTTTGGTCAGAAAGTCATCCGCCCCCACATCAAGGCCGCGGGCGATTTCCAGCTTTTCCGATTTCGAAGTCAGCAGAATGAAGTAGCCGTAGCGACCGGTTCGGCTTTCGCGGAAGTGGCGGCAGAGTTCCAGGCCAGACATTCTAGGCATCATCCAGTCGCTGACCACAAGGTCGATCGCATGGGATTCGCAAAGGTCCAGCGCCTCGACGCCTGATCCGGCCTCGATCACGCGATAGCCCCAGCGGCCGAGGCAAGATGACAGGATGCGACGCTGCGCGCGGCTGTCATCGACAACCAGCACGGTTTCACCGACCTTCCCCTGCGGCGGGATCGGCGCGCGACTTGCCGGCTTCGGCTGACTTGCCAAGCTGCGTCCTTCCCTCTTTCGGGCATTTTGTGCGGATAGCGTTAGCAGCTGGCTGGTTTACGCAGTGTTAAACCTAAAACTGTCTGGGCTTCAGCCGCTTGTCCTAAGCAGGCGTTAATCAAGCCGATGCTAAGCCACATCTCGTGCGGGGGCACCGCCCATTCGGGTGAAGGAGGGGTTATGATTGATTGGGAACGTGTACAGGAACTGCGGGACGAAATTGGACCTGATGACTTCAAGGAGGTCGTGGGACTTTTTATGTCGGAAGTCGAAGAAGTCATCGCGCGGTTGCGGGACTGCCCGGATCCGAACCGATTGGAAGAGGATTTTCACTTCATCAAAGGCAGCGCACTGAATCTCGGTTTCGCCGGTCTAGCTGAACTTTGCGGGGCCGGAGAGCGGCACCCGGAAGCAAGCGATCCAGCTGGCGTGGTCGCGCGGTACGAAGCGTCGCGCGCCGATTTCCTCGCGGCAATGACCGGCATCTGTGCCGCCGCCTGAGCGTCTTCAGATCACGAATTCGGCCAGTGTCCGATCATTGGTGATGTCGCGATAGGTCATGCCGGCGGCGTCAAGCCGCTGGAACAGCCGTGGGAAGTTCGCCGGATCGGCGGTCTCGATCCCGATCAGGACCGAGCCGAAGTTGCGCGCCGATTTCTTGAGATATTCGAACCGTGCGATGTCATCTTCTGGCCCGAGCATGTCCAGGAATTCGCGCAACGCGCCGGGCCGCTGCGGCAGCCGCAGGATGAAATACTTCTTCATTCCGGCATGGCGTTGTGCGCGCTCCTTCACGTCGGGCAATCGCTCGAAATCGAAATTGCCGCCAGACGTGACGCAGACAACCGTCTTGCCCCGAATCTGTTCGGGCAGATCCTTCAGTGCATCGACCGCAAGCGCGCCGGCAGGCTCCAGAACGATGCCCTCGACGTTCAGCATGTCGAGCATGGTTGTGCAGAGCCGGTCCTCGGGGATCGCCAGCACATTGTCCGGATCGGTGCCGTGCAGAATGTCGTATGGCGCCGCGCCGACCCGCGCGACGGCCGCGCCATCCACGAAATTGTCGACCGCATCCAGCGTCACCGGCATCCCGGCGACCAGGGCCGCGGCAAGGCTGGCGCCGCCAGCGGGTTCCGCGAAGCGCAGCGCCGTCTGTGGGGAAAGCTCTGCCAGGCACCGCCGCATACCCGCCGAAAGCCCGCCGCCACCGACCGGAAGAATCAGGATATCCGGTTTGCCAGGCAATTGATCTAGCATTTCGATCCCCACCGTCGCCTGACCCTCGATCACGTCGGGATCGTCGAATGGCGACAGGAAATGCGCGCCTTCGCTGCCGCAATAGTCTTGCGCCGCTTCAAGCGTCTTGTCGAAATAGTCTCCGGTCAGCCGTATTTCTACCGAGTCCTCGCCGAAGATGCGGGTCTTCTGGATCTTCTGCTGCGGAGTCGTCACAGGCATGAAGATGACGCCCTTCACGCCCAGATGCCGGCAGACATAGGCCACGCCCTGCGCGTGGTTGCCGGCACTTGCGCAGACGAATCGGGTCTGCCGGCGGTCGCGCACCAAAGCACGGCTCATCGCGTGAAACGCGCCGCGGATCTTGTAGGACCGGACCGGTGTCAGATCCTCGCGTTTCAGCCAGATATCCGCGCCATAATGTGCCGACAGGTGATCGTTGCGCTGCAAAGGCGTCGGATCGAACAACGCGCGCAACGATTGCGCCGCGGCGCGGGCGGTATCGGCGAATCCGGTCATGCCCGGACGCTATCGCCGCCGCCCGGACCCGTCCATCGCAATCCGCCTTGTCGCTCGCGGCAAAACCCAATAGACCCCGCCCGATCATTTCGCCTGAAACGGAGAGCATCATGTCCGCGCCCAAGAAAGTCGTGCTGGCCTATTCCGGCGGCCTCGATACCTCGATCATCCTGAAATGGCTGCAGACGGAGTATGGCTGCGAAGTCGTGACCTTCACCGCCGATCTGGGGCAGGGTGAAGAACTGGACCCGGCGCGGAAAAAGGCCGAATTGTTGGGGATCAAGCCCGACAACATCTACATCGAGGATGTGCGCGAGGAATTCGTGCGCGACTTCGTCTTCCCGATGTTCCGCGCCAATGCCCTTTATGAGGGTCTGTATCTGCTTGGCACTTCGATCGCCCGGCCGCTGATTTCCAAGCGCCTGATCGAGATCGCCGCTGAAACCGGCGCGGATGCGGTCGCCCATGGCGCGACCGGCAAGGGCAACGACCAGGTGCGGTTCGAACTTTCCGCTTATGCGCTGAACCCCGACATCAAGGTGATCGCACCTTGGAGGGAGTGGAACCTGACCAGCCGCACCCGGCTGCTGGAATTCGCCGAGGCCAACCAGATCCCGATCGCCAAGGACAAGCGCGGCGAGGCGCCCTTTTCGGTCGATGCGAACCTTCTGCACACATCCTCCGAAGGCAAGGTGCTGGAAAACCCCGCCGACGAAGCGCCGGATTACGTCTACCAGCGCACCGTCCATCCAGAGGACGCACCTGATACGCCCGAATATGTCGAGATCGGCTTCGAGAAGGGTGATGCAGTCTCTATCAACGGGGAAACGCTGACTCCGGCGAGTATCCTGACCCGGTTGAACGAGCTGGGCGGCAAGCATGGCATCGGCCGGCTTGACCTGGTCGAAGGCCGCTTCGTCGGCATGAAATCCCGCGGCATCTATGAAACCCCCGGCGGTACGCTGCTTCTGGAAGCGCATCGCGGGATCGAGCAGATCACGCTGGATCGCGGTGCGGCGCATCTGAAGGATCAGATCATGCCGCAATATGCCGAGCTGATCTATAACGGCTTCTGGTACAGCCCCGAACGCGAAATGCTGCAGGCCCTCATCGACAAGAGCCAGGAGCATGTCACGGGCAATGTTCGGCTGAAGCTCTACAAGGGTCTTGCCCGCACCGTCGGGCGCTGGTCCGATCACAGTCTCTATTCAGAAGCACATGTCACCTTCGAGGACGACGCCGGCGCGTACGACCAGAAAGACGCGGCCGGCTTCATCAAGCTGAACGCCCTGCGGCTGAAGCTGATCGCGATGCGGAACAGGCGGCTGGGCTGATGTCGATCGACCGGCGCAAGGTCACGAAGGAGCATCTTCGCACGCTTTTCGAGTTGAAGGTGCGCGACGACCAGCCGGGGCTGGTGGCGCCGAACGAGATCACCCTCGCGCAAGCGGCCTATGAAGGTGCCGGAGCTTATGTCTGGGGCCTGTGGGATGGCGGGATCGCCGTCGGCCTGATCGCGATGATCCACTCGGGCGAATATGCCGACTTGGAGGAGGGCGACGATCCCGAGGCGGCCTACATCTGGAGATTGATGATCGGCGCCGACCACCAGGGCAGGGGGTACGGCCGCGCAGCGCTGGAAGAGGCGGCGAAGCAGGCGCGGGACTGGAAACTGCCCAAACTCACCGTAACGGTTGTGGACAGCCCGATCAGCCCATTGCCGTTCTACGAACGTGCCGGCTTCAGCAGGACCGGACGGATCGTCGACGATGAAATCGAGCTGATGCGCGTACTGTGACCGGCGCCGTCAGGCCCGCAACCGCTTCGCGGCAAGCTTCTCGTAATAGGGCATCGCCGCCTCGGCCAGCGCGGCATAATTGCCACCCAGTTCCGGCAGCGGTCCCTCGGGTCCGGCAAAACCGGTGCTGCGATGGACCGCGCCATACCAATGCTCGGCCCAAATTCCGTCATCCGGATGGCCACCTTCGGGCCAGGACAACATGGCAGGCGTCCCGTTCATACCGACCTCTTTACATAATACTTCAAGCATCAAAGCCGGATCGTCGCGAATATCGGCACTATCTATGACGATTCCGCCAATTCGATCGTAAAGCTCAGCCTGCTGCCGGAACCCCAGATCGCCCAGTGTCACCGCCTCGCGTTTCGCGCCATAGCTTGCCACGACCCGCGCAGGATGACGGATCAGATGCACGTTGACACACTTCCCGGCCCAGTCGATGGGAAAATCCGGCAACATGTGATGCGGCATGACCTTCAAGTAGAAATTCGGCTTGTCTTCAGGAATCGGCCCCAGGATCCGCGCCGCAACAGAATCGGGATCGGACTCATGCGCCGCGATGATTTGGTCCCGCATCGGATGATCGGCCCCCGAAATGCGCAGATAGGCCGCGTAGAACGGCTCGTCCCAGACCGCGCAATCGGTTCGCGCCGCGAAAGCATACATCATCACCGTCGACAGGTTGCGCGGGCCGGACCACATGGCAATGCGCATCAGGCCGTCTCCCGCTGCACCAACGCCTTGTAGAGTTGCCGCAGCCGGTCCGTCATCGGGCCCATGACGCCAGTGCCGATTTGCCGCCCGTCGATCTCGGCCACCGGAGTCTGCGCGCCGAAAGTGCCGGTCAAAAAGGCCTCGTCCGCGCCATAGCAGTCCACGAGGCTGAAATTTCGCTCGAACACGGGGATTTCGTTGTCGCGGCAAAGGCTTATGACAATCTGACGGGTTATTCCGTTCATGCAGTAATCGCCCGTACTGGTCCAAACCTCTCCCTTGCGCACGATGAAGAAGTTGCAGGCATTCGTGGTGTTGACGAAGCCGTGGATATCCAGCATCAGCGCCTCGTCCGCGCCCGCCTTCTCGGCGGCGATGCAGGCCAGGATGCAGTTCAGCTTGGAATGGCTGTTCAGCTTCGGATCCTGCGTCATCGGCAAGCCGCGCAGATGCGGCACCGTGGCCAGCCGGATCGGTCGCGGCAGCGAGGGGCGGGAATGTTCCATGATGATGACGATCGTCGGACCCGAACGCGACAGCGAGGGGTGCTGGAACGGCCGCGCCTTGACGCCGCGCGTCACCATCAGCCGCGCATGGACGTCATGTTTCATTTCATTGGCCGCGCGGGTCTCTTCCAGCGCCGCGACGACGCCCGCCTTGTCCAGCCCGATATGGAGGTCGATCGCCTTCGCGGCCTCGAACAGCCGGTCGATATGGCGATCGAGAAACGCCCACCTTCCGTTGTACAGCCGCAGCCCCTCCCAGACCCCGTCTCCCAACATGAATCCGCTGTCATAGACACTGATTTGCGCCTCTGCACGCGGCACGACCCGGCCGTTGACATAGATCAGGATCGCCTCGTTCCGGGCATCCTCCTCGGCCTGGTGGGTGGTCACGTGATCGGTCATCGGCGCCTCCTTGGCCGGACGCTAACCGCCGTCCGGTCCCGCGCCAAGAGGTAAAATCCCATCACCGTGACGTGAGGTGACGGCTCCGTGAATTGGCCGCCGGGCCGTTACGCTACATGGTTCCGGAAACAGGAGGAAACCCATGCCGATGTCGAAAGTCCAAAGTTTGCTTCTGGCCGTCGCGATGATGTGCGGCCTGACATTCGTCGCCACCCGAAGCCACGCGGAAACCGCGATCGTTGCGGGGGGCTGTTTCTGGTGCGTCGAAGCAGACTTTGAGAAGGTCAAGGGCGTGCGCGAAGTCGTCAGCGGCTATACCGGGGGCACCACCCAGAACCCCACCTACAAGCAGGTGACCAAGGGCGGCACCGGGCATTACGAGGCTGTCCGGATCGAATATGACCCGGCTCAGATCAGCTATCAGCAGCTGCTGAACCTGTTCCTGCGGTCGATCGACCCGACCGATGCCGGAGGCCAGTTCTGCGACCGGGGCAGCAGCTATCGCACCGCAATCTTCGTCTCTGACAAAGCGGAACAGGCAACGGCGCAGAAGGCTCTGGCCCAAGCGAAGGCCGAACTTGGACAGAAGATCGTCACCCCGATCCTGCCCGCCTCGACCTTCACCGACGCGGAAGCCTATCACCAGGATTACTACAAGAGCTCAGATCTTGTGCTGACCCGGGCCGGTCCGAAGTCGAAGGCCTCGGCCTACAAGTTCTACCGCGATGCCTGCGGCCGCGACGAGCGCGTGCGCCAGCTATGGGGGTCCGACGCACCGTTCATCGGTCACTGAGCCGCCGCATTTCCGGCTTTCCCCCCGATTCCCGGCTTTGTATGGTCGCCGGACAAGATCCGGGGGGAAACCTTGACCGTCGCCAATGCAGCCGTAACGCCGATGATGGCGCAATTCCTGGAGATCAAGGAAGCGCACAAGGATGCGCTTCTGTTCTACCGGATGGGCGATTTCTACGAGATGTTCTTTGAAGATGCCGTGGCCGCCGCCGCAGCGCTCGACATTGCGCTGACCAAGCGCGGCAAGCATCTCGGAGAGGACATCCCGATGTGCGGTGTCCCGGTTCATTCGGCCGAAGGCTACCTGCTGACGCTGATCCGCAAGGGGTTTCGCGTCGCCGTATGCGAGCAGATGGAGGACCCGGCCGAGGCGAAGAAACGCGGCTCCAAGTCCGTCGTTCGACGCGGCGTTGTGCGGTTGGTCACTCCTGGCACGCTGACCGAGGAAAGCCTGCTGGAAGCGCGACGGAATAATTTCCTTGCCGCCTTCTCCGAGGTGCGCGACGAGGGCGCGCTGGCCTGGGTGGATATCTCTACGGGCGAGTTTCACGTCCTGCCCTGCCCGCGTCTGCGCCTCGCGCCGGAACTCGCCCGGCTGGCGCCCAGAGAACTGGTGATTTCCGAAGCACAAGAGGCCGATCTGGCCGAGTTAGTGACGGAATCCGGTGCCGCCTGCACGCCGCTGGCGCGCGGCAGTTTCGACAGCGGCGCGGCCACGTCGAAGCTTTGCGCGTTGTTCGCGGTCGGTTCGATCGACGCCTACGGCGCCTTCGGGCGGGCCGAGCTAGGGGCGATGGGCGCCATCGTCGACTATCTCGACATCACCCAAAAGGGCAAACTGCCGCTTCTGCGGTCGCCGGTAAGGGAACACGCGGGCGGCGCGGTGCAGATCGACGCCGCGACACGGCGCAATCTCGAACTGACGCAAAGCCTGTCCGGCGGTCGCGACGGATCGCTGATCGCCGTTATCGACCGAAGCGTGACATCGGGCGGTGCCCGTCTGCTGGAACGACGGCTGTCCAGCCCGTCGCGCGATCTTGCGGTCATTCACGCTCGGCTGGATGCGGTTTCCTTGATGTTCGACAGTGCGCGCTTGCGCGACGACCTGCGATCCGATCTGCGCAAGGTTCCGGATATTGACCGCGCCCTATCGCGGCTGGCGCTTGATCGCGGTGGCCCGCGGGATCTGGCCGCCATTCGCAACGGTCTGCTGCAGGCAGAGATGATCGCGTCCCGTTTGGGTAGAGGAGAGCTGCCGGATCTAATCGCCGAAGCGGCGAAGGATTTGACTGGTCATTCAAGGCTGACCGGTCTGCTTGACGCAGCCCTCGTAGCAGAGCCGCCGCTGCTTTCCCGGGATGGCGGCTTCATTGCCAAGGCCCATGACCCGGATCTGGACGAGGCGCGCAAGCTACGAGACGAGGGGCGCAGCGTGATCGCCGCGATGCAGGCCGACTACATCCGCGATACCGGCATCGCTTCCTTGAAGATCAAGCACAACAATGTGCTGGGCTATTTCATCGAAACCACCGCGACCCACGCCGAAAAGATGCTCTCGCCGCCGCTGTCGGAAACCTTCATCCACCGGCAAACCACCGTGAACCAGGTCCGGTTCACCACCGTTCCTCTATCCGAAATGGAAACCAAGATCCTGAATGCCGGAAACCACGCGCTGGAGATTGAAAAGCGGCTCTATGAAGGCCTTTCGCGCAGCGTTTTGGATCAGGCCGCTCAGATCGCGGCGGCGGCTCGGGCATTGGCCGAGATCGACCTCGCCGCCGCGATCGCGGATCTCGCGGCGGCAGAGAACTGGGTGCGTCCGCAGGTCGATGACAGCCGCGCATTCGAGATCGCGAACGGGCGGCATCCCGTCGTCGAGGCCGCGCTGCGCAAACAGGGCGCGGCGCCGTTCATCGCGAATGACTGCGGTCTTGCCGATGGGTCGGAAGGCGCCGCGATATGGCTGCTGACCGGGCCCAATATGGCGGGCAAATCGACCTTCCTGCGCCAGAACGCCCTGATCGCCATTCTCGCGCAGATGGGCGGCTTCGTGCCGGCGGATTCCGCGCATGTCGGTCTGGTCTCGCAGGTCTTCAGCCGGGTCGGCGCATCGGATGATCTTGCGCGGGGGCGCTCGACCTTCATGGTCGAGATGGTCGAAACCGCCGCGATCCTGAACCAGGCCGACGACCGCGCCCTGGTCATCCTGGACGAGATCGGGCGCGGCACCGCGACCTATGACGGGCTTTCGATCGCCTGGGCCACGCTTGAGCATCTGCATGACGCGAATGGCTGTCGCGCGCTTTTCGCAACCCATTATCACGAACTGACCCGACTGGCGGAAAAGCTGCCCGGCGTCGAGAACGCCACCGTCTCCGTCAAGGAATGGGAGGGCGATGTCGTCTTCCTTCACGAGGTGCGGAAGGGCGCTGCCGACCGGTCCTACGGTGTTCAGGTGGCCAAGCTGGCCGGCTTGCCGCCGGCCGTTGTAGAGCGGGCGCGCGTCGTGCTCGACGCTTTGGAGCG
Organism: uncultured Alphaproteobacteria bacterium; assembly: GCA_942492375.1. Taxonomy (GTDB): domain Bacteria; phylum Pseudomonadota; class Alphaproteobacteria; order Rhodobacterales; family Rhodobacteraceae; genus JAHEAO01. Next base: position 235,502 of record CALOEL010000014.1, on the reverse strand, counting down.
GGGCGAGCGCGAAGGCGGCGCCAAGCAGAAGGCGCTGATCGACGATCTGCCGTTGTTCTCGACGGTACCGGCCGCGCCGGCACCCTCGCGCGGGCCATCTCCCGCCGAACAGCGGCTTTCCAAGATACACCCGGATGAACTCACGCCCCTGGATGCGCTCAGCCTGATCTACGAACTGCGCGCGCTTGTTGAAGAAGACGGCGTGCGCGGCTAGTTCGCGGTCACTGCGCCCGCGGTCGCACCCGCAGCCGCGCCGACAGGCCCCGCAACCGCAAGGCCGCCGAGCCCGCCAGTCGCGGCACGCTCGCCCGCCGTGTCTCCACAGGCGGAGAGGGTAAGCGCCGCACCGAAATACGTCACGTAGAGAAATTTCCTGGTCATGCGATGTCCTCCGTTTCTGTTGCGCCACCTCGGCGCACAGTCAGGAGGGGAACGGTTTATCCCAGCATCCGGTTCAACGCGATGTGCGTCAGCCGGCGGTGTTGGAGGAAACCCCGACCTGTGCCGGGCGCAGCAGCCTGTCGTGCAGCAGGAAGCCGACGGTCATCACCTGGATGATCTCGCCCGCCTTGGTTCCGGGCAGGGGCGCCTCGAACATCGCCTCGTGCATCTGCGGATCGAACTTGTCGCCGACTTCCGGCACGACACGCTCGATCCCGTGCTTCTGGAAAACGTTCAGCAACTCGCGCATCGTCAATTCGATGCCCTCGATCAGCGCCTTCGAGGCTTCGCGCTGGTCGTCGCCGACCGCGTCAAGCGCACGCTTCATGTTGTCATAGACAGGCAGCAAGTCACGGGCCAGCTTCGAACCGCCATACTGCTCGGCCTCGCGTCTGTCGCGTTCGCCGCGCTTGCGCGTGTTCTCGGCATCGGCCAGCGCCCGCATGAACCTGTCGCGAAATTCGTCGCGCTCTGCGCGCAACGTATCGATTTCGTCAAGGTCGTCCTGCAGGTCGTCCAGAATGTCCCCATCGGCCATGTCGTCGAGGGTCTCCTCGATATCGTCGATGATGTCTTTCTTTGCCTCGGCCATCTGCTTTTCCTTCAACCCCGGTCGGTCAACAGCTTGCCGACCAGTTGCGCCGTGTAATCGACGATCGGCACGATCCGCCCGTAATTCAGCCGGGTCGGCCCGATCACGCCAACCGCTCCGATAACTTTTCGATCAGCGTTCATATATGGACTGACCACCAAAGAGGAACCCGAAAGTGAGAAAAGTTTGTTCTCCGAGCCGATAAATATACGCACCCCTTCGCCCTCTTCCGTCAATGCAAGGAATTCGGCGATATCGCGCTTGCGTTCAAGGTCATCGAAGAGAACCTTGATACGCTCCAGATCCTCGGCGGGCCCCTCTTCGGCCAACAGATTCGCACGGCCGCGGACAATCAGGCGCTCGTATGATTCGCCCTCGCTCTCCCACACGGCAAGGCCGCTGTTCACAAGATCCTGCGCCAGAGAGTCGATCTCCTGTCGCCGTTTTCCGATCTCGGTCTTTATCGCGCCGCGCAAGTCGGTCAGGGTCTTGCCCTCGGCCAGCGCATTCAGAAAGTTCGCCGCCTCACGCATCGAGGACGGCGTCTGGCCCGGCGGCGGCGTGAAGACGCGGTTTTCCACATGGCCGTCGCCATGGACCAGCACCACCAGAGCCCGGTCATGGCCGAGGCTGACGAATTCGATGTGCCGGATCGGGGCTTCGTGTTTCGGCGCCAGCACAAGGCTGGCGCCCTGGGTCAGGCCTGACAGCGCCGATCCGACGCGATCCAGCATCGTGCCGACGTCGCGCTCATTCGCGCCAAGCGTCGCGTCGATCTTCTCGCGGTCCTCGGCGTTCAGGTTCCCGACTTCCAGAAGCCCGTCTACGAACATCCGCAATCCCAGTTGTGTCGGTATCCGTCCCGCCGACACATGCGGGCTTCCCAGAAGGCCGAGATATTCGAGGTCCTGCATCACATTGCGGATCGTTGCGGCGCTGACCTTCTGGCTCATCGCGCGGGTCAGCGTGCGCGAGCCCACCGGATCGCCGCTGTCCAGATAGCTTTCGACAACGCGGCGAAACACTTCGCGCGAGCGGTCGTTCATCTCGTCCAGCAGTTTGCTTCCGTCGTTCATCTGGCCTTGGGGTCCGTTGGGCCCACCAATTAAAGAGGTTGTGATAGAGGCGTCAATCGGGGTTGCGCCGCCGCGCCGCGCACGGATATGTCAGCCCATCACGAAGAAAGGACATCCGATGCGGCCTTCTGGCAGGAATGTAAGCGAAATGCGCCCGGTTTCAATCGAGACCGGAGTCACAAAACATGCCGAAGGCTCGTGCCTGATCCGGATTGGCGATACCCACGTTCTCTGCACCGCCTCGCTCGAGGAACGCGTGCCGCCCTTCCTCAAGAATTCGGGGCTCGGCTGGGTGACCGCGGAATACGGGATGTTGCCGCGCTCGACCGGCAGCCGGATGCGGCGCGAGGCGACTGCGGGCAAGCAGGGTGGCCGGACGGTGGAAATCCAGCGCTTGATCGGCCGCTCTCTGCGCGCCGGGGTGGACCGGGTCGCACTGGGCGAACGCCAGATCACCGTTGATTGCGACGTCATTCAGGCCGATGGCGGCACCCGCTGCGCCGCGATCACCGGCGGCTGGGTCGCCTTGAAGCTGGCGGTAGACAAGCTGATGAAAGCGGGCGATGTGATTTCCGATCCGCTGGTCGATCCCGTTGCCGCGGTCAGCTGCGGCATCTATGCCGGCCAGCCGGTGCTGGACCTCGACTATCCCGAAGACAGCGAGGCCGGCGTTGACGGAAATTTCGTGATGACGGGATCAGGCCGGCTGATCGAGGTGCAGATGTCTGCGGAGGGGGCGACCTTCTCTCGCGATCAGATGGCGCAGCTGCTCGACCTCGCCGACAAGGGCGTGGCGAATCTGGTCGCCGCGCAGAAGGCGGCGGTGGCCTGACATGCGAAGCTTCACCGGTGACAAGCTGTTGGTCGCGACGCACAACAAGGGCAAGCTGGAAGAGATCCAGCAGTTGCTGAAACCGCATGGGATTACCGCGATTTCCGCCGCCGAACTCGGCCTGCCCGAGCCGATGGAAACCGAAACGACCTTTGTCGGCAATGCCCGGCTCAAGGCTCATGCCGCTGCAAAGGGCGCCAACCTTCCCGCCCTGGCCGATGATTCCGGGATCGAGATCGACGCATTGGACGGCGCGCCCGGGGTTCACACCGCCGACTGGGCTGAAACGCCCGGCGGCCGCGATTTCGTCAAGGCGATGACCGATACCTGGGTCAAGCTGGAAGCCGCGAATGCGCCCGAACCCCGCACCGCGCGGTTCCGTTGCACCTTCGTGCTGGCTTGGCCCGATGGCCACGACGAGGTATTCGAAGGGTCGATGCCAGGCCGGATCGTCTGGCCGATGCGCGGCGATCAGGGTCATGGCTACGACCCGATCTTTCAGCCCGACGGCTATGACGTGACGTTCGGCGAGATGGATCGCTGGCAAAAGAACAAGATCAGCCACCGCGCCAAGGCGTTCGAAAAGCTCGTGACGGTCTTCGGTGACTGACCAGCGGCCAGAGGGCGGTTTCGGCCTCTACCTGCATTGGCCGTTCTGTCAGGCAAAATGCCCCTATTGCGACTTTAACTCCCATGTCGCCGCGTCGATTGACCAGGACCGTTGGCGCCGCGCCTATCTTTCCGAGATCGATCGGGCGGGTATTGAAACGAAAGGCCGTGTGTTAGACACTGTTTTCGTCGGTGGAGGCACGCCCAGCCTCATGCAGCCAGAGCTTGTCGCGGCAGTGCTGGAAAAGGTCCGTGCCACCTGGCCAACCTCGAATTCCTTCGAGGTGACGCTGGAGGCGAACCCGACCTCTGTCGAGGCTGGCAGATTCCGCGGATATCGCGATGCCGGGGTCAACCGCGTTTCGGTCGGCATCCAGGCGCTGAACGATACCGACCTGCGCGCAATCGGGCGTCTGCATTCCGTCGCCGAGGCGCGCGCGGCCTTCGATCTGGCCCGTGACACATTCGAGCGCGTCAGTTTCGATCTGATCTACGCCCGCCAGAACCAGAGCCTGTCGGATTGGAAGCTGGAACTGGCGGAGGCGCTGTCGATGGCCGCCGATCATCTCTCGCTCTACCAACTCACTATCGAGGAGGGGACGGCCTTCGGCGATCGTTTCGCCCGTGGCCGTCTGCCCGGCTTGCCGGTCGAGGATGTCGCCGCCGACATGTATTTCGCCACGCAAGAGCTGTGCGATGCCGCTGGCCTTCCTGCCTACGAAATCTCGAACCACGCCCGGCCCGGCGCCGAGTCACGGCACAACCTTATCTACTGGCAATCCGGCGATTATATCGGCATCGGACCCGGCGCCCATGGGCGACTGACGCTTGCGGGTGAGCGTTTCGCGACCGATACGCCGAGGCAGCCGGGGCACTGGCTGGAAATGGTCGAGTCAGCCGGATCCGGAGAACTTCCGCGCGAGGCGCTGACATCCGCTGACCGCGGCGCGGAATATCTGATGATGGGCCTTCGAACCTCCGGGGGAGTTGGTCTCGACCGATACACTGATTTCAGCGGAGAGCGATTGAACTATAATGAAATCATTAGCTTACGTGAACTTAACCTAATAGAGCTTTCCGGCAACCAACTCAAAGCCACGCAGGGTGGCCGCGCGGTATTGAACGAAATCCTGCGGCGCCTGATGGTCTCGTGATGAGGCTTCTCTGGATCACATTCGGCCTTTTCAGCCTTCTCTTGGGTGTGATCGGAATGTTTCTACCACTACTGCCGACTGTGCCGCTTTTGTTGCTGGCCGTCTTCTGCTTCGCGCGATCCTCTGAACGCTTGCACGACTGGCTCGTGAACCATCCCCGCCTCGGGCCTCCCATCCGCGACTGGCAGCGTAGTGGCGCAATCAGTCTGCCGGCAAAAAGGCTCGCGACCGCCTCGATCGCGCTCGCCTTTCTCATTCCCTACTTCATCGGGGTTCGCCCGCAGATCCTGACGCTTCAGGCTGTCGTGCTATCCGGTGTCCTGATCTTCATCTGGACGCGTCCTTCGGCATAGCGGTAAGGATGCGGCAGATCTCGTCCAGCTCGTCCATCGTACCATAGCTGATCGTCAGCTGGCCGCTTTCGCCGCCCGACTTGTGATTGATCTGCACCTTCATCTTCAGGTTGGCCGAAAGATCCTGTTCCAGCGCGACCGTGTCGGCATCCTTCGAACGCGGTGCGGCGGGCTTCGACTGCCTTCCGTCAGGCCGGGGGCCTCTTGCCAGATCTTCAGTCTCGCGCACAGAAAGCCGTTTCGCAATCACCTGCCGCGCCAGCTTCAGCGGATCGTCCGTGGTGATCAGCGCACGAGCATGGCCGGCGCTCAGATGGCCCTGGCGCACCATGTCCAGCACGTCCTCGGGCAATTGCAACAGCCGCATCAGGTTGGCGATGTGGCTGCGGCTTTTCGACAGCGCCTCGGCCAGCTTTTCCTGTGTATGGCCGAACTTCTCCATTAGCTGGCGATAGCCCGCCGCCTCTTCTACCGGGTTCAGATCGGACCGCTGGATGTTCTCGATGATCGCGACTTCCAGGACCTCGGTGTCGGAATAATCACGCACCAGAACCGGCAGCTCGTGCAATTGCGCCATCTGCGCCGCCCGCCAGCGTCTTTCGCCGGCAACGATCTCGTAACTATCTGGATTTTTTGGATTTTTCCGAACAATCAGTGGCTGCAACACGCCCTTCGTCCGGATCGAAAGCGCTAGCTCTCCAAGGCTTTCGCGGCTGAACTGCCGGCGTGGCTGTTCGGGGTTCGCCTCGATCTTCTCGATCGGCACGACCATGTCGCCGCGACGCCGCGCCGACTCGTCACCCTCGGCCTGAGCAGGGCCAACATCGGCCATCAACGCGCTCAACCCGCGTCCCAGTCCGCGCCGTGCCTGTGCCTTGTCTGCCATCCTGTTTCCTTTCCGCCTATGCCGCGTGTCCGTGGCGCACGATCATCTCCGCCGCCAGGTCCCGGTAGGCCATGCTGCCTTTCGACAGGCTGTCATATTCCAGCACCGGCAGCGCGAAGGACGGCGCCTCGCTGATCCGCACATTGCGCGGCACCACCGTCTTGAACACCAGATCCCCCAGATTGTCGCGCGCATCAGCCTCGACCTGAAGCGACAGGTTGTTGCGTTTGTCATACATGGTCAGCACCACGCCCTCGATCCGCAGGTGCGGATTGGCCGACTGGCGCACCTCGCGGATCGTCAGCATCAATTGCGACAGACCTTCGAGCGCGTAGAATTCGCTTTGCAGCGGCACCAGTACCGAATGTGCCGCGACCATGGCATTGACTGTCAGCAAGCTCAGCGAGGGCGGGCAATCGATCAGGACATAATCCAGCTCATAGGCATCCATCGCGGTCTGCCGCAACGCGTCGTGCAGCAGGAAGCTGCGCTTTTCATTGGCCACGAGCTCGATATCGGCAGAGCTCAAATCGGTCGTCGCCGGGGCCAGCCAAAGCCCATCTATGTCGGTTGTTTGTACAACATCTTGAAGCGGTGCTTCATCCAGTAACAAGTCGTAGGTAGTTAATCCTCGCTTGCTCGCATCGAGCCCCAACCCCGTAGAGGCGTTGCCCTGCGGATCAATATCCACCAGCAGCACGTTGAATCCCTGTTCCGCCAGGGCCGCGCCCAGATTAATGGCAGTCGTCGTCTTGCCGACACCACCCTTCTGGTTAGCTACCGCGATGATTTTTGGGCCGGGGGGCCGGGTCGGGTCAGACACGCCTGATTTCTCCAAGGCTTAGGACGATGCCAGCGCCATCGGTACTGCTGGCATATTCTTCGCTCTGAAACCGCCACGTTTCAAGCGCTTCTTCGATCTCGTCGCGAAAAGTCGCGCCTTTCATGAACAGCGCGCGGCCGGTTTCCTTCAGATGCCGCTCGGCGTAGGACAGCAGTTCCGTCAAGGACGCAAGCGCGCGTGCGGACAAGATATCCGCCTCCAAAGGCCGAACATTCTCGATCCGCTGTGCAAGAACGTCCACCGATACCGATGTTTCACGTGAAACAGTCCGCAGAAACTCGGCCTTCCGTTGGTCGCTCTCGACCAGTGTAAAGCGAACGCCCGGCGCGCGCTCTGCCAAAAGGATCGCGCAGACCATCCCCGGGAAGCCGCCGCCGGACCCGATATCCACCCAGTGTCCGGTCCGCAGGTTCGTAAGCGCGACCAGTTGTGCCGAATCGCGAAGGTGCCGTGACCAAAGCGCGCGCAAGCTCGCCTTTGAAACGAGGTTGATGGCGGGCGTCCACTTGTTCAGCAACGCGGCGTAGCGGTCGAGTCGCTCGGCTGTTTCACGTGAAACATCCATCTCGGCCAAGAAATCGGCGCGGTCGAGTTCGTTCACGCGCTGCGCTTTCTTTTCGACTGGCGCAGTTTTGCCAGCAACAACGCCAGTGCGGCGGGAGTCATGCCCTCAACCCGACCGGCCGCCGCAAGCGTTGCGGGTCGTGCTGCCGAAAGCTTGGCGGACAGTTCAGAAGACAGGCCGGGCAGGGCACGATAGTTGAAATCTGCTGGAATCTCATGGCCTTCGTCCCGCCGCAACGCCTCGACATCGCGCCCCTGGCGGTCGATATAGCTGGCATAAAGCGCATCGCACCAAAGCTGATGGCGGATATTCGGCGAGACCTCGGCCAAGCTGGGCACCAGCGCAATCAGCGTTTCGAAATCAACATCCGGAATGGCCAGCAGCTGCATTCCGTTGCGCCGAACACCGTCGCCGCCCAGCCTGACGCCTTGCGACGCAAGTTCTTTCGGCGCAACCTGCATGGCCTCCAGCCGGGCACGTCCGGCTTCCAGCGCCTCGATTTTCGCTTCGAACGCGATCCGCCGCTCATCGCCCACACAGCCGAGCTCCAGCCCGAGAGGGGTCAGTCGCTGGTCGGCATTGTCGGCGCGTAGAGAAAGTCGGAACTCGGCACGCGAGGTAAACATCCGGTAGGGCTCGGTCACGCCGCGAGTGATCAGGTCATCCACCATCACGCCGATATAGGAGGATGCGCGGCTAAACCGAACCGGGTCCTTCCCCAAAACAGCGCGCGCAGCGTTGAGCCCTGCGACAACGCCCTGTGCCGCGGCTTCCTCGTATCCCGTCGTTCCGTTGATTTGCCCGGCGAGGTAGAGGCCGGGGACATCGCGCAGCCGCAACTCTGCCGTCAACGAGCGCGGATCGACGTAATCATATTCAATCGCGTAGCCGGGCTGAAGAATGTCAGCGCTTTCAAGACCTTCGATCGAGCGAACATAGTCGAGCTGCACGTCCTCGGGCAGCGAGGTCGAGATCCCGTTTGGATAGATCGTATGATCGTCCAGCCCCTCCGGCTCCAGAAATACCTGGTGCGAGCTCTTGTCCGCGAACCGGATAACCTTGTCCTCGATCGACGGGCAATAGCGCGGACCGACACCATCTATATTGCCTCCATACATGGCCGACCGCGACAGGTTGTGTCGGATGATATCGTGAGTCCGTTCGTTTGTATGGGTGATCCCGCAGCTGACCTGGCGCACCTGCGGGCCGCGCGACAGGAAAGAGAACATTACCGGGTTGTCGTCACCCGGTTGTTCCTCCAGCCTTGCCCAGTCGATCGTTCGTCCATCAAGTCGCGGCGGCGTTCCGGTTTTCAGCCGGCCCAGCGGCAGACCGAATCCGTCTATTCGTTCGGCCAGCCGCACTGCGGGCCGATCGCCCATGCGGCCGCCGGGGCGGGAAACGTCGCCGATATGCATAACCCCGCGAAGGAAGGTCCCCGTCGTCAGGACAACGGCGCCACCGCTGACCTGCGATCCGTCGCTCAGAAGCAACCCGGCTACCCGCTCCCTCTCCATCAGGAAGTCGACGGCCTCGCCCTCGATCACCGTCAGGTTCGGCAGCAGACTGATTTCCCTTTGCATGGCAAGGCGATAGAGCTTTCGGTCAGCTTGGGCGCGCGGCCCCTGAACGGCCGGTCCCTTGCGCCGGTTCAACAGGCGAAACTGGATTCCGGCCTGGTCCGCGACACGGCCCATCACCCCGTCGAGCGCGTCGATTTCCCGCACAAGATGGCCTTTGCCCAAGCCACCGATCGCCGGGTTGCAGGACATCACCCCGATGCCGCCGAAGGTCAGAGTGACAAGCGCGGTCCGGGCACCCAGACGCGCGGACGCATGGGCGGCATCGGCCCCGGCATGACCGCCTCCGACAATGATGACGTCGAAATCACGTGGTTTCACGTGAAACACTCCTTACTTTCCGATGCAGAAACTGGCGAAGATTTCGTCCAGCAGATCTTCCACATCGACACGCCCGACCAGAGAATCAAGGGCCCTGATGGCCGCGCGCAAGTCTTCGGCCGCCAGTTCTGCCCGGTCAGGGCCGCTGCTTACCTGATTCCCCGCCGATTCCAAAGAGGTCGCCGCGCGCAGCATCGCGGTCCGGTGGCGCTCGCGCGTGGCGATGCCGGCACCGCTGGCCCGGGCGGCGAGGATCGCTGTGATCCGATCCACCAATTCGGAGAGTCCGGCCCCTGTCTTTCCGGACACCGCAAGTCCGGCCGCTTCGCCAAGATCGGCCTTGGAGTGAACAAGAAGATCGTCCGGTTCCGGCGCGACACCTTCGGGGAGCTCATCGTCTTCCAACAAGAACACCCTGAGGTCAGCACTGGCGGCGCGGTCCAGGGCGCGGCGGATGCCGATCGTCTCGACGACATCCTGACTTTCCCGAAGGCCGGCAGTATCCAGCAAGGTGACCGGCAAACCGGCAAGATCCATCCGGACCTCGATCACGTCGCGCGTGGTACCGGCGATTTCGGACGTGATCGCCGCATCGCGCCCGGCAAGCGCGTTCAGCAAGGTGGACTTGCCGACATTGGGCGCGCCGAGAATCGCCACCTCGAATCCTTCGCGAATCCGTTCCGCCGTCCGCGTCGCCCTGACCTCGGCTTCCAGCTCTTCCCGCACGGCGTCGATCAACGCCGAAACCTCGGGCGACACGTCGACCGGAACCTCCTCGTCGGCAAAGTCGATCGTCGCTTCCAGCAGCGCCGCGGCACGGATCAGCTTGACCCGCCAGGTTTCGGCCCTCTCGCCCAGCGCGCCCGACAGAACCCGCAAGGCCTGCCGGCGCTGCGCCTCGGTCTCGGCGTCGATAAGGTCGGCCAGGCCCTCCACCTGTGCCAGATCGAGCCGGCCATTTTCAAGCGCGCGGCGGGTGAACTCTCCGGCTTCGGCCAGTCTGAGCCCTGGCATCTCGCCCAGCGCGCGAAGCACCGCGGCGACGGTGGCGGTACTGCCGTGGATCTGCAGTTCGACGACAGGCTCTCCGGTGAAGCTTCCGTCTTCGGGGAATGCGATCACCAGGGCCTCGTCCAGCCGCTCGCCGGCAGCATCGCGCAGAACCCGAAGGCCGGCCATTCGGAAAGCGGGCAGGGACCCCGCAAGCAAGGTTGCGGCCTGCTGCGCCAACGCTCCGGAAATCCGGATGACCGCCACGCCGGACCTGCCGCGCGACGTTGCCAGTGCAAAGATCGTATCCATTTTTAACCTATTGTTTTAAAACAATAAGTCAGGTGTTCATCGAATCGAAGAACTCGGAATTGGTCTTGGTCTGTTTCAGTTTCGAAAGCAAGAACTCGATCGCGTCGGTGGTGCCCATCGGGTTCAGGATGCGGCGCAGGACGAAGGTCTTTTGCAGATCGCCCTTGTCGACCAGCAGATCCTCTTTCCGTGTGCCGGATTTGAGGATGTCGATCGCCGGGAACACCCGCTTGTCGGCGATCTTCCGGTCGAGCACGATTTCCGAGTTACCGGTGCCCTTGAATTCCTCGAAGATCACCTCGTCCATCCGGCTGCCGGTGTCGATCAGCGCGGTGGCGATGATGGTCAAGGACCCCCCTTCCTCGATGTTGCGCGCAGCGCCGAAGAACCGCTTCGGTCGCTGCAGGGCGTTGGCATCGACACCGCCGGTTAGCACCTTGCCCGAGGACGGAACGACGGTGTTGAAGGCGCGGCCGAGCCGGGTGATGGAATCCAGAAGTATCACGACGTCGCGCTTATGCTCGACCAGACGCTTGGCCTTCTCGATCACCATCTCGGCGACGGCGACGTGGCGCGTGGCAGGTTCGTCGAAGGTGGACGACACGACCTCGCCCTTCACGCTCCGCTGCATGTCGGTGACTTCCTCGGGCCGCTCGTCGATCAGCAGAACGATCAGGTAGCATTCCGGATGGTTCTTCTCGATCGAGTTGGCGATATTCTGCAGGATCACCGTCTTACCCGTGCGCGGCGGCGCCACGATCAGCGAGCGCTGGCCTTTGCCGATCGGCGCCACCAGGTCTATGATCCGGGCAGTCCGGTCCTTGATCGTGGGATCCTCTACTTCCAGCTTCAGCCGCTCATCGGGATAGAGCGGGGTTAGGTTGTCGAAGTTGATCTTGTGCCGCGCCTTCTCGGGATCCTCGAAGTTGATCTGGGTGACTCGGGTGATCGCGAAGTAATTCTCGTTGTCGCCAGGCGCCTGAATGACGCCTTCGACCGTGTCGCCGGTGCGCAGGGAGTGCTGGCGGATCATGTCGGGCGAAACATATATGTCGTCGGGACCGGGCAGGTAGTTCGCCTCGGGCGAGCGCAGGAAGCCGAAACCGTCCTGCAGAACCTCTAGCACGCCATCGCCGGAGATTTCCCAACCTTCCTCGGCGCGCTCCTTGAGGATGGCGAACATCATGTCGCCCTTACGCATCGTCGAGGCGTTCTCGATCTCCAGCTCCTCGGCCATTGACAGAAGGTCTTTGGGCGTATGGGCTTTCAGATCGGCAAGGTTCAGGCGTTCTTGTGTCATGGGATATATCCGGCGACCGGCAACGGGGTGCGGGGTCAGGTCAAGAATGGGAATTCATCACGGTCGGACGACCGCTGCCGGCTAGATAGGCGGAGCCGCCGCCCGAGTCAACGTCAGAAGGGACGGGCAATCACCGAGACGACGATGACGATCAGCATGACAGTCGGCAGTTCGTTCATCATGCGGTAACTGCGCCCGGTCACGGTGTTCTGACCACGCAGGAAATCCTTGCGCCTATAACCAAGCCAGTGGTGGAACCAGGTCATCGTCAAAACCGCGGCGGCCTTGGTCCAGGGCCAGACCTGGCTCCAATCGACGATCCCCGGTGTGAAGACCAGCATCAGGCCGAAGATCCAGGTGGCAATCATTGCGGGGTTCATGATGGCGCGAAGCAGCCGACGCTCCATCGTTTGAAAGAGAGTGTCGGTGGCGCTGCCCGGCTCGATCGCCTCGGAGTGGTATACGAAGAGCCGGGGCAGATAGAATATCCCGGCCATCCAGGCGATCACCGAGATCACGTGCAGTGACTTCGTCCAGGGATAGGCCCAGCTGAGAAAATCGGTGATGGCGGTCATCATTGGCGGGTCTTCCTCCGGTCGCGCCCCTCTTAATAAGAAATAAAGAGAAAAGAAAAGATGATGTCTTTGTAGGGGTGGTGGATAATGTGGATTAATAAATCATCCGCGCGGTTACACACAGAAGGTTAATTCTGTTGACGAGTTTCGCGGTTCCTTCCAGATGTGGGGACAGTCCGGATAAATAACTATAAATCAACCTGTTGCGAACCAATTGCTGTGCATAATTCCGGGATCATTCGCGCGGTCCGTCCAGAGCAGAGCGTTTTCCCGACTCGCAGGATGACACTTCCCCACCGTGGATCGAAGGTCGCGTGGCGTTGACAAGACCGCAGGGTTTGGCGGAGATCGGCAGACGTGCCGGTTTGCACACAAAACCGCCCCGCCAAGTCAAGCCTCGATATCCACAAGGCTGTCAACATGAGCGACAAGATCATTCTCGCCTCTGGTTCCGATATCCGCCGCCAGCTGTTGGAAAATGCCGGGGTGGCGGTAGAGGTGATCGTGCCCCGGCTGGATGAGGACGCGATCCGCGCAGCGCTGCTTGCCGACGGCACAACGCCGCGCGATCTGGCGGATGCCCTCGCCGAGGCGAAGGCCCGCAAGATCGGCATGAAGGACCCTGACGCGCTGGTGATCGGCTGCGACCAGACCCTTGATCTTGCCGGCCGCTGCCTTTCGAAACCCGACAGTCCCGAAGAGGCGAAGGCGCAGCTGCGGGCGATGTCCGGGCAGCGGCACAGCCTGTTCTCGGCGGCAGTGATCTTTCATCAGGGTGAGCCCGTCTGGCGCCATGTCGGGCAGGTCCGCCTGCAGATGCGCGACCTGTCCGATGCCTATGTCGCGGATTACGTTTCCCGCAACTGGCAGAGCATTCGCCACGCCGTCGGCTGCTACAAGCTGGAAGAGGAGGGCGTGCGGTTGTTTTCCGGCATCGCGGGAGACTATTTCACCGTTCTGGGCTTGCCGCTGATCGAACTGCTTGGCTATCTGACGGTACGGGGAGTTCTGAAGGGATGAGTGACGAGAAGATTCCGCTGGCCGCCGTGATCGGTTCGCCCATCGCGCATAGCCGCTCGCCTGCGCTGCACGGGCACTGGCTTCGCCGCTATGCGATACGCGGCCACTATGTTCCACTCGACGTCAGCCAGGACAATCTGGCAGAGGTGATCAAGGCGATGCCGAAGATGGGTTTCGTCGGTGCGAATGTGACGATCCCGCACAAGGAAAAGGCGCTGGCACTGGCCGATCTGGTCACCGACCGCGCGGCGCTTATCGGCGCGGCGAACACGCTTATCTTTCGGAAGGACGGCAAGATCCATGCCGACAATACCGATGGCTACGGTTTCACCGAGAACTTGCGTGCCAATGCGCCGGGCTGGGACCCGAAATCCGGTCCGGCGGCGGTGTTCGGCGCGGGAGGCGCCGCGCGCGCGGTTCTGGCCTCTCTGATCGAACTCGGTGTGCCGGAGGTTCGGCTGTCGAACCGCACCCGGACCAGGGCCGATGCGCTGCAGCAGGAATTCGGCGGCAAGGTGAAGGTCTATGACTGGGTGCAGGCGGCGAACATGCTGGAAGGCGCGACGACCGTCGTCAACGCCAGTTCACTGGGCATGACCGGGAAGCCCGAATTCCGGGTTCCGCTGGACGCGCTGTCACCGAAGGCGGTGGTGACCGATCTGGTCTATACCCCGCTGAATACCGCGCTCTTGGTTCATGCGCTGGAAATCGGCTGCACCGTGGTAGACGGGTTGGGAATGCTGATCCATCAGGCCGTCCCCGCCTTCGAGCGCTGGTTCGGTATGCGGCCCGAGGTCGATGAAGAGGTGCGTCGCGTCGTTCTGGGCCTATGAGCCGCAGCCGGCCTTTCGTCATCGCGCTGACCGGTTCGATCGGAATGGGCAAATCCACCACTGCCGCGATGTTCGCCGACGAGGGCATCCCCGTCTGGGATGCCGACAGCGCGGTGCACCGGCTGTATGCCACGGGCGGCGCCGCCGTCGAGCGCATCGCCCGGCTGCGTCCCGAAGCGGCGACTGACGGAGCCGTCAGCCGCGCGGAATTGAAGGACTGGATTTCGTCGGATCCGGATGCGCTTGCCCGGATCGAGGCTGTGGTGCATCCGCTTGTCGCCGAGGACCGTGCCGCGTTCCTGAAAGGAGTTCGGGGCGACATCGCCCTGGTCGATATCCCCCTGCTTTTCGAGACTGGCGCAGAGGGCTTGGCCGATCTGGTTGTGGTGGTCTCGGCGCCGTCCGAGGTGCAGCGCGAACGGGTTCTGGAGCGTCCGGGCATGACCCCGGCGCAATTCGAGGCCCTTCTGGCCAAGCAGATGCCGGATGAGGAAAAGCGTGCAAGGGCAGATGTGGTCATTCCGACGACCTCGCTTGAAGAGACCCGCACCGCCGTGCGACAACTGATTGCCAACATCCGCGAAGAGCAGGCCCATGCGTGAGATTGTCCTCGACACCGAAACCACTGGCTTCGACCCTGAGACCGGCGACCGGATCGTCGAAATCGGCGCCGTGGAGCTGTACAATCACCTGCCGACGGGGCGGACCTATCACCAATATATCAACCCCGAACGCGCGATGCCCGCCGAAGCCTTCGAGGTGCACGGGCTGGGTGATGAGTTTCTGCGCGACAAGCCCGTCTTCAAGCTTATCGGGCACGAATTCCTCGACTTCATCGCCGACGCTAAGCTTGTGATCCACAATGCCGCCTTCGACATCAAGTTCCTGAACGCAGAGCTGAAATGGATGAACCTGCCAGCGATCCCTTGGGAACAGGCGGTCGACACGCTGGCCATCGCGCGGTCGAGGTTTCCCGGCTCACCCGCGTCGCTTGACGCGCTCTGCCGGCGGTTCGGCATCGACAATTCCTCGCGCACGCTGCACGGCGCGTTGCTGGACAGCGAGATCCTGGCCGAGGTCTATCTGGAACTGATCGGCGGCCGGCAGCCGGACCTGGTCCTGGCGCCGATCCGCACTGGCGGTGGGGCCGGCCCGGCCGGCGAGTGGCGCGCACGTCCCCGCGACACCGCGCTGCCCCCGCGGATCACCGCAGAGGAATCAGCCGCCCATGCCGCCTTCATCGAGACGCTGGGCGGCGACGCGATTTGGAAGAAGTTTGCCTAGCCCAACCTAGCTTGGCTTGGCCGCCTTTTGCGCCTCGGCCTGACGGGCGAGGTTCTGGCGGTAGAGATTCACCCAGTCGATACTGTCGAGGTTCAGCGGCGGGAAGCCCCCGTCGCGGATTACGTTGTGAACGATCTGCCGCGCGAAGGGAAAGAGAAGACGCGGACATTCGATCATCAGGAACGGATGCAGCTGTTCGTCCGGTACGTTCTCGATGTGGAACACTCCGCCATAATCCAGTTCCATCAGGAACAGCGTGTCGGACGTGTCCTTGTTCTTCGCGGTCACCTTGTACTTGGAAACCACCTCGTACTGGTTGTCGGCAGAGCGCTTCTTGGCGTCGAGGCTGACGGCAACGTTCACGTCCGGCGTTCCGTCACCCGGGGCACCCTTCTGGGCCAGGATGTTTTCGAAAGACATGTCGCGGATGAACTGGCCAAGAATCTGCATCTTGACCTGCGGCGTGGCTTCGGCGGATCCGTTTCCTTCGACGTTCTCGGCCATTTCCCTACTCCTGAAAAAACTGTCGCGGATTGGTAGCAGCTTGGGGTGCCGGCCTCAATGCCTGGTCCAGCCGGAAGAGCCTTTCCGCGGCGGATCGTCGGGATCGACTTCCTCGTATTCAACATCGGTGATCGTGTCGGCTTCGGTTCTCGGGCGGGCGGGGCCGCGATCGACCGTAAAGCTCCGGACCTTCACGCGCGCCCTGATCCATTTGTAGACCGCCGTTCGCACCGGCGGAAACAGCAGCGCCAGCCCGACCGAATCGGTAAAAAAGCCCGGCGTCAGCAACAATGCGCCGGCGAACAGGATCATCGCGCCATGCGCCAATGGTTCGGTCGGATCGCGCAGGTCGTTGATCGTCCGCCGCAGTTCGTCCAGCGCCCGGAGCCCCTGCTGCCGCATCAGCCAGGTTCCGGCAATGGCCGTCAGAACCACTATGGCGAGCGTCGGCCACAGCCCGATCCATCCACCGACCTGGATGAACAGCGCAATCTCGATGATGGGGATTGTCACGAAGAGCACGAACAACCACATATTAACCTCTAGCGATAGTTTGGGCCGCGGTGGACTTGACCCATATGCTGCCTTACATAAGTGCCGATAAGCCGGGTTACCACCCGAACGCCCATTGAGAGGTAAAGATGAGTTCTGCCGTCATCCAGCTGCTGGTTCTTGCCGGTATCGCCGTGTTTCTTATCCTGCGGCTGAAAAGTGTGCTGGGTACCCGCGACGGATTCGAAAAGCCGCCCGCCCAGGTTTCGTCCTCGGCACGCAAGCGGGGCGAATTCGAGGTGATCGAGGGCGGGCCAGACCGCGATATCACCGACAACGTCGCCGAAGGGACATCCTCCGCCAAGGCGCTGGCCGCGATGAAGCGGGCCGAACCATCGTTCATGGTCACCGATTTTCTTTCGGGTGCGCGTGGCGCCTACGAGATGATCCTGATGGCGTTCGAAAAGGGCGATATGGAGCAGATCCGCCCCTTCCTGGCCGACGAGGTGTTCGACAGCTTCGCCGAAGTCGTCAAGCAGCGCGAAGAACAGGGCCTGACCATCGACGCGCATTTCGTCGGGGTACGTGAGACGACCCTGGTCGACGCGGAGTTTGACGAGAAGAGCCGACAGGGCGAGATCACCGTGCGTTTCGTTGGTGAATTGACCTCGGTCGTTCGCGACAAGGAGGGTCAGATCGTCGAGGGCAATCCCAACGAGATCAAGCGCCAGAAGGACGTCTGGACGTTCGCCCGTCCGATGGGCACCGATGACCCCAACTGGCAGCTTGTCGCCACCGGGGGATGAGACATGCGCTGCTGGCTTTGCCGCTTGTGGCCGCTCTGACGATGGGTGGCGAGGCGGCTGAGGGCGATGTAAGCTATCAGGTGCTGGCCTTTTCCGAGCTTCGGGGCTGGGAGGAGGACGATCACGACGCAGCGCTAGACGTCTTCCGCGGCACCTGCCGCGACATGAAGGCTCCGGAATGGGGGCCGCTCTGTGCGCTGGCCGAGAAACAGCAGAATGCACGCACCTTCTTCGAGCTCTTCTTCCGACCGGTCCTGATCGAGGATGGCGCCCCCGCGCTGTTCACCGGATATTTCGAACCGGAACTGAAAGGCTCGCGGTTCCGGAATGAACGGTTCCGCTATCCGCTTTACCGGCTGCCCCCCGAGATCGGCGAGGATGGGTGGCATTCCCGCGCCGAGATCGAGGATCAGGGCCTTCTGGATGGCCGGGGTCTGGAGATCGCCTGGGTCGAGGACCCGGTTGACGTGTTCTTTCTTCAGATCCAGGGGTCTGGGCGCATTCGCCTGACCGACGGATCCTTGGTTCGGGTCGGTTATGCTGGTGCCAACGGCCATGAATATCGCTCTATCGGGCAAGAGCTTGTCCGCCGGGGCCTGTTCGAGGCGCATCAGGTTTCGGCGCGGGTGATCCGCAACTGGGTGCGGTCCAATCCGGTCGAGGGCGTGGACCTGCTGCGCCACAATCCCTCCTATGTCTTCTTCCGGATCGTGCGCAATGTCCCGGCCGAGAAAGGACCGCTTGGCGCGATGAACAGGTCTGTCACCGACCTGCGGACCATCGCCGTCGATCCCGCTTTCGTACCGCTGGGCGCGCCGGTCTGGATCGAGAAGGCGGGACGCAAGGCGATGAACCAGCTGATGATCGCGCAGGATACCGGCTCTGCAATCAAGGGAGCCCAGCGGGCCGATATCTTCTTCGGAACCGGGGCCGAGGCAGGCCGCCGCGCCGGCGAGATCCGGGATCCGGGCCGCATGGTGGTGCTGATGCCAATCCAAGAGGCGTTTGCGCGGTCCGAGGGCCTGGCCCAATGAACCGCCGCACGCCGAGGCGGCTGCGGCCAGAGGAACGAGAGCTTTGGGACAGGGTCCGGCAGACCGCCGCGCCGATGCACCCCGACAAGAACAAGATCCTGCACGATGCGGTCGAGCGAATGAAACCCGCTGCTCCGCCAAGAGAGTCGTCGCATTTCCGGTTGGGCGAGACGGCCCCGTTCCTGCCGCCCGGCAACGATCTGGCGGCATCCGTTTCGGACCGGCTTGCCGACGCCGCCGTCCGCATGGATCGCAAGCGTTTCGGCCGGATGCAGCGGGGCAAGCTGAAACCGGAGCGACGGATCGACCTGCACGGCATGACGATGAACCGTGCGCATCCGGCATTGATGCGGTTCATCCAAGACGCCCACGCGGACGGAGTGCGGCTGGTGCTGGTCATCACCGGCAAGGGCAGGGATACGGATCGGGGTGGTCCGATTCCGGTGCCGCGCGGAGTGCTGAAACACCAAGTGCCGCTGTGGCTGCAATCGCCCGCCCTCGCCGCGCTGGTCATCCAGGTGTCCGAGGCGCATCTGAAGCACGGCGGATCAGGCGCGTATTACGTCTATCTCCGGAACAACCGGTAACAGCGGCCGCGCCTTGCGCACGCCCAGCCAGCACAAGGCGGCGGCGAAGGCGAAATAGCCGGCGATGCCGATCATCTGCTGCGGAAATTCGATGCCAAGATCAATCAGCGCGCCGCTGACGCCGGGGCCGATCGCTGAGCCCAGCACCATGACCGCCGCCGCCAGCGCCTTGATCGCGCCAAGGTGCCTTGTGCCGAAATGCTCTGCCCAGAATGCCCCAGGCAGCGTCGCGCCCGCCCCGGTACCAACGCCAAGCACCGCCATTGCCAGCCCGGCGGCGAACAGGCTGTCGGCCTGCGAAAGCATCAGGAAGGCGATGACGAACGGCACCAGGTAAAGCGGCATCAGCCGGTTGGTGCCGACCTTGTCCAGCGCCCAGCCTGAGGCGAAGGTGGAAGCGATCGTTGCTGCGGTGAACAGGGGAAAAAGCGCCACGAATTCCACATGCGTCCAGTTTTTCACCTGGGACAGGTGGACCTGCTGGAAGAAAAGGGCCGTGCTCCATGCAGCCGGGCCCAGAAGGGTCGGCACCATCAGCCAGAACAGCCAGTGTCGCAGCAGTTCCGAGCGCAGCCAGTGCCGATCCTCCATCCCGACGGCATGAGACGTCTCGGCCACCGATTGCGGCGTGCGTTCGCTGCGAAGCAGAACCAGCAGGGCGGGGATCGCCACCAGCGCCAGCCCGGCCGCGATAACCCAGAGGAAGCGCCACGGCCAGATCGCCAGAAGCGCCACGAAGATCAGCGGCAGGATTGCTTGTCCCAGCGCGAATCCCATGCTGACGACCGACAACGCCCGGCCGCGTGTCGCGACGAACCAGCGCGCTGTTCCGACGATGGCCAGGTGGCTGCTCATCCCCTGGCCGGTGAAGCGCAGCGCGAAGATGACCATGATCAGCATCAGCGGGCCCTGCACCCCGGCCATCAGCAGGCAGGCCAGCGCCAGTAATCCCAGTACCAGCGCACCGAGATGGCGCACCCTGAACCGGTCGGTCAGAACCCCCGCCCAGACCATCGCCAGCGCCGAGGCGCCGGTGCCGAGGGTGTAGATCCCGCCCCATTGGCCGTGTGACAGGCCGAACTCGGACTGGATCTGCCCGGCGAAGATCGAGATGAAAAAGGTCTGCCCGTAGCTCGACGTGATCGACAGCAAAAACCCGGCCGCCAGCCAGGGAAAGTTGTCATGCAGGAACCGCAGGTAGGCCATGCCCCGGTGTTGCCGAGTCGGCGGGCAAAGTGAAGGGCTATTCGGCGATCGCGGTGATCGGCGACAGGATGATCCCGGTTGCGGTCTGAACAGTCAGAACCACGCCGGGCAAGAGACCGACCCGACCCGCCCCCTCGTCGCGGAAGGCCGCGTCAACCGAGCCGAGGTTTTCCAGCATTGAAATCAGACCCGGCGACTCTGCCAGGGTGAAATGTCCGATGCCGCTTGAGAAGCTGGTGACATCGAGAATGGTCACATCCAGATCGGCCAGCTCCCTGTAACTCTCCAGATTGCCCAGACGATCCTGCTGCCCTGTCAACCAGGCGGAAAGCTTCAATGCGCGGTCGCGGCGGGAGACGAAGATGATGAAAGGCTGCGGCAAAGGCGTAATCCGCGAGACCTGCGAACGGAACACTTCGTCGTCGATATCGGGTGAAACCAGAACCACGCCGTCGGTCATCCGGCTGGCCGCTCCGGGATCGGCGATATCGATCTGGCGCAGGGTTTCGACGATCAGCTGCGCCCCCATCGAATGGCCCACCAGCAGGACGCGCCGGGCGCCCGCCGACTTGACGCTTCGGATCAGGTCTTCCAGCCCGTCGCGCGCATAGAGCACGCTGTCCTTGTCATATTCGTACCCCAACGGGGATCCGGAGGACGGCCAGGAATAATGCACTGCCACGTTGTCCATGTTGAAGTCGTCGGACAACTGCGCGATGCGCAGGACGCCCTGGTCGAAAGTATTGTTGAATCCATGGACATAGATCAGCGCTTCCCGGCGTTCGGGCGGTCGCTGCAGCAAGGCCTGCCGCAAACCGGCCTGAAAGACGTCCGAACCAGGGTAGCGCACTGCCCCGGTCACGAGGAATTCGGTGGCCGGATCGGTCACCCGCTCCACTTCGGCCAACGCCGCGGCCGGCCGGTTCGGCGGCACCGAGATGTCATAGCGCAGATAGGCGGGGACAAGCGTGCGGGCATCGCCGAACTGTCGATCTTCACCAAGGGCGCGGGTTGTGCTGACGAAAACGGAATCGACCTTCGCAGGCTCGGCCGCCGTCGGGAAAGGCCGAAGGGCGGGCCGGGGTGTGCAGGCGACCAGCATCATAAGTGAAAAAGTGATCAGAAGTCGTGGCACCGCGCACCTATTTGCTTTCTTCCTGTTCAATCCGGCGGCCGCGTCGCGCCCACGCCGGATCAGAGCATGTATTTATGCGTATCCGCGGCCTTGATGAATTCGCCCAGATTTTCGTTCACGAAGCTTTCGGTGACCTCTACGACTTCGCCTCCCCTGTCCGGCGCGGTGAAGGACAGTTCCTCGAAAACCCGTTCCATCACCGTATAAAGCCGCCTTGCGCCGATGTTCTCGACGGTTTGGTTCACCTCGGCGGCGATATGGGCCAGGGCAGCGATCCCATCCTTTGTGAACTCGACCTTCACCTCCTCGGTCCCCAGCAGGGCTGAATATTGCAGCGTCAGCGCGTTGTCGGTCTCGGTCAGAATTCGCACGAAATCTTCCTCCGTGAGCGCCCGCAGCTCCACCCGGATCGGCAGGCGGCCCTGAAGTTCCGGTAGCAGGTCGGAAGGTTTGGCGATGTGAAAGGCGCCCGAGGCGATGAACAGGACATGATCGGTGCGCACGGGGCCGTACTTGGTGGACACGGTGGTGCCCTCGATCAGCGGCAGCAGATCGCGCTGCACGCCTTCGCGGCTAACATCGGCGCCGCGCGCGTCGGACCGGGCGCAGACCTTGTCAATCTCGTCGAGAAAGACGATGCCGTTCTGCTCGACCGCTTCGATGGCCGCCTTGTGAACCGTTTCATCGTCCAACAGCTTGTCGGCCTCTTCGCCGATCAGAACCTCGAAGCTGTCGGCGACGGTCATCCGCTTGCGGGTCGTCCGGCCGGAGAACGCCTTTCCGAAGATATCGCCCAGGTTCATGGCGCCGCCCATCTGACCGGGCTGACCGGGCATTTCGAACATTGCCATCGGGTTCGACGTGTCGGCAAGGTCAAGCTCGATCATCGTGTCGTCGAGTTCGCCGCGCTTCAGCTTGCCTCGGAACATTTCCAGCGTCTGCTCGCGGGCATTCTCTCCGGCAATCGCGGCAAGCACGCGATCCTCTGCCGCCTTGCGGGCATTCGCCTTGACCTCGTCGCGCATGTGGTCGCGGGTCATGGTAATCGCCTGTTCCACGAGGTCGCGGATGATCTGCTCGACATCGCGGCCGACATAGCCGACCTCGGTGAATTTCGTCGCCTCGACCTTGAGGAACGGGGCGCGGGCGAGCTTCGCCAGGCGGCGGCTGATCTCGGTCTTGCCCACGCCAGTCGGGCCGATCATCAGGATGTTCTTTGGGTAGACCTCCTCCTGCATCGCGGCATCAAGCTGCTTGCGTCTCCAACGGTTGCGCAAAGCCACGGCCACGGCGCGCTTGGCGTCCTTCTGGCCGATGATGAAGCGGTCAAGCTCGGATACGATCTCGCGGGGGGTCAGGTCGGTCATTTGCTGATCTTCTCAACCGTCAGGTTTCCGTTGGTATAGACACAGATATCGGCCGCGATCGCCATTGCGCGGCGGGCGATCTGTTCGGCGGTCAGGTCGGTCTCCATCAACGCGCGCGCGGCAGCCAGCGCATAGTTGCCGCCAGAGCCGATGGCGGTGACGTCATGTTCGGGCTCAAGCACGTCGCCCGCGCCGGTGACGACCAGCAGGTCCGTGCCGTCGGTGACGATCAGCATCGCCTCGAGCTTCTGCAGATACTTGTCGGTGCGCCAGTCCTTTGCCAGCTCGACCGCGGCACGCTGCAGTTGTCCCGGCGTGGCCTCGAGCTTCGACTCAAGCCGTTCGAGCAGGGTGAACGCATCCGCCGTCGAACCTGCGAAACCGGCGACCACGTCCTGCCCACCGCTGGACAGCCGCCGCACCTTGCGGGCGGTGCCCTTGATCACGGTCTGGCCGATGCTCACCTGCCCGTCGCCCGCGATGATCACCTCGCCGCCCTTGCGCACGCCGATGATCGTGGTGCCGTGCCAGCCGGGAAACCGGTCTTCCACCATAATGCCCTCCGTCGTCATCGGGGATATATGGACCCCACCGCCGGGTCGCACAACCCAGCCAAGGAAAAGGGCGCCGAAGCGCCCTTTCGATTTGCTGTCCGGAAGGTTCAGATCGACTCTTTGATCCAGCTTTCCAGCGAAGCCTTCGGCGCCGCGCCGATCTTGTTCGACACGACCTCGCCATCCTTGAACAGGAACAGCGCCGGAATGCCGCGAACGCCCATCTGGGCCGGCGAATTCGGGTTCTCGTCGACGTTCACTTTGACGATTTTCACCTTGCCGTCGAACTGGTCGGAAAGCTCCTCGAGCGCCGGGCCGATCTGCTTGCAGGGGCCGCACCATTCCGCCCAGAAGTCGACGACTACGGGGATGTCGGACTGTTTGACTTCGCTGTCGAATGTGGCGTCGGTGACGGGGACGGTGGCCATGAAGATGCTCCAATCAATCTGAGGGTTGGAAGGGAAGGTAGGAACGGGCGCGGGGAAGGTCAAGATGTAGAGGACGCATCCAGCGCCTGTCGCAACAGATCGTGCGGCAGAGGCATCAGCGTGGCGCTGCGGGTCCAGAGAATGGCGCTGTCGATGCGCCGGTCCGGGTAGATCTGCGACAGCGCGGCGGCATAGGCGCCCATCTGGCGCAGCAGACCAAGCGGAACCTGGTCGGGGGTCTCCGGAATGGTGGCGTTGGATTTGTAATCCACCGCCAAAACGTGATCGTCATCGATGACCAGACGGTCGATCGCGCCGTTGATGCGCTTGCC
This sequence comes from uncultured Alphaproteobacteria bacterium, assembly GCA_942492375.1. GTDB lineage: Bacteria > Pseudomonadota > Alphaproteobacteria > Rhodobacterales > Rhodobacteraceae > JAHEAO01. The sequence continues at coordinate 211,490 of CALOEL010000014.1, read as the reverse complement.
GTCCAGTTCGGCAAGCGTGGCGCTTACGGGCACTTCCGCCAAGGCATTCGGCCCGAAGAGATGCCGGAGCTCCGGGTTCTCGATGACCATCCGCGCCTCGGTCAAAAGTTGATCCGCCGCTTCCGGTGGCAATGCCGCCGGGCCCGCGCAAAGAAGCCCGTGGACGAGGTCGGGCCAGAGATCGGCCGCGGCGAGGGGCATATGTTCGAGCAGCAGGTGCAACTGGTTACCCCGCTCCATGGCGGCGTCCTGATCCAGCGATTCCGCCGAGCCGGCCAGAACTTTCGGACCACCAAGCCCTGATGGAGAAACTGTTTTCGACAGTTCCGGCAGAATTTGCGCCCGCGTCGTGATCCAGTCGGGCAATGCCCTATCGGCGACCGCTCCGGGTTCGGCGGATAGGGGTTCGGACCTCGCCCATTCACCGACCTGCAGCCGCAACCCATCGCCGGCGGGGCTCGCTTGGAGGGCCGCGCCGGCCTCTTTCATCCCGGCTTCGACCAACCCGTGCCAGTTGCCTGGATCCTTGCCGCTTTCGCCGCAGCCGCAGACGATCAGCCATGTTTCGGCGCGTGTCAGCGCGACGTAAAGCAGTCGCATTCTCTCTTCGTCCTGCGCGCGCTTCGCGCCGGCCGCCGCTTCGGCCATCGCGGCGGGCATATCTGCGCTTGCAGTCTTCCAGAGCGGCATGCCATCCGCGGCGGGAATGATCTGATCGCGGAGGCTGAGGCGTCGGTCGGCGGTGTCCGGCAGGATGACGATGGGCGATTCGAGTCCCTTTGCGCCATGCGTGGTCATCACCCTGATCCGGTCCCCCGCGGAATCGGACTGGCGCTTGATTTCGACCTCGTCGGTTTCCATCCATGTGAGAAACCCGGTCAGGCTCGGTGTCTCGGTCCGCTCATACGCCATTGCCAGTGACAGCATCGCGTCGATCCCGTCCTCGGCCTCGCTGCCCAGCCGCGCCAGCAAGTTTTCCCGCCCCCGGAACCGGGTCAGGATACGCTCCAGCAATTCGTAGGGGCTGAGAAAATCCGCCTGGTTGCGAAGCCGGAACAGGATTTCATGGGTTTCAGGAAAGTCGCCGCTACGCCGCCGCAACGCGGGCCAGAGCCGGATTTCGCTCCGTGAGTGAGCGAGGTCGTACAGTTGCGCCTCGCTCAAGCCGATCAGCGGTGACCGCAGAACACAGGCCAGCGACAGGTCGTCGTCCGGCGTGGCAAGAAACGCAAGCATGGCCTTCAGGTCGCGCACCGCAAGCTCGGCGCCGATTTTCAGGCGGTCGGCCCCGGCAACATCCAGACCACGCGCCTTGCAGGCCCGAATGATCTCGTGAAACAGCATCGACCGGCGCTGCACGAGGATCAGGAAATCGCCGGGCGTGATCGGCCGGAAATCACCGGAACTTGCGGAAATAGAGCCGCTTTCGATCATCCTGCCGATCTCTGTCGCGATCTTCTCGGCCAGCACGATGCGGCAGTCATTCTCGGCCGGCTTGTCGGTGGGATCGAACCATTCGCGATCTTCCGTGGCGTCCGCGTTCGGCACGATTGGCCACAGGTCAACGCGCCCCGGCGTCTCTTCATAATAGGCAATATGGTGAGAATCGCTGCCTAGCCCGGCATGGCCCGCCGCACGAAAGGTGGCGTCGACAAGCGACAGGATCGCGGGCGACGAGCGGAAGGAATGGTCCAGAGATTGCTGTTGGAACCGCGCTCCGGCCGCTGTCAGGCCGGTTTCAAAATGTACGCGCATCTCGTCGAAAGCGGCGGGATCGGCCCCCTGGAAGGAGTAGATCGACTGTTTCAAGTCGCCGACAACGAAAATCGTACGTTCGCGGTTCTCGCGGGCGCCCTTGCCAGCGGTGAATTCCTGCGCGAGCAAGCGGATCACGGCCCATTGCGCAGGACTGGTATCCTGCGCCTCATCGACAAGGATATGGTCGATGCCGCCGTCCAGCCGGTAAAGCACCCAGCCCGCCACCGCCGGATCGCTCAGCAGGTTGCGTGCCCCGATAATCAGGTCGTCGAAGTCGAGCCAGCCGCGCGCCTCTTTCCGTGCGATATACTCGGGCAGGAAAATAGCGGCGAAGTCATGCAGCGCCTTGCTGCGCTCTGCCGCGCGCAGGGCGAGGCGCAGAGGACGGGCATCTGCAACCCGCTGCATGAACGCGTCGAGATCTTCGATCACACCGACAAGGGCGTCGCGCGTTTCCTTGGTGGGAAAGCTGCCGGTCTTCGCGCCGAATGGCTGCTTGGCGCTGGGACCGTAGAGGAAAAGCCCTGCAATAGTGTCGAAATCCGCCAGAGACGGTCCGTCCGGCAACAAGTCAGCTAGCCGGGCGGCGGCCCTTAGGTCGGTGGGCTTAGCACTGGCTTCGAGCTCCGGCAAAACCCGGCGAAGAAGATCGCCTTCGGTGCTGAGGAACAGCGCGGCCGCAAGATCGTCTTCCGAGTAACCCGCGGGTAGTCCGCATGCGGCCCAGATCTCGCTCTCCTTCCGCGCCGGCAGAAACGCTTCTCGGCATCCGACGATCTCCTTGGTGAGCGCGTCGAAGTCCTCGCCGGTGTATCGGCGGGCGAGCCGCTCCATGATCGCCCGATTCGGCCCGTCGGACAGCTCCTCTACCACCTCTTCGCGCAACAACTTCGCCGAGCGGTCGTCGATCTCGGTGAAGAACGGCGACACGCCGGCTTCCACCGGGAAGCGCCGCAGCAGCGACGCGCAGAAAGAGTGGATGGTTTGTATCTTCAGCCCGCCCGGCGTTTCAATCGCACGGGCGAATAGCGTGCGTGCATGGGCTAGGTCGTCGGCATCGAGCGCGTCTTCGATGCCAAGCCCGCGCAATTCCTCGCACAGGTTCTTGTCGTCCTTCATCGCCCAGCTTCCCAGCCTTCTGAAAAGCCGGTTCTGCATCTCGGTCGCCGCGGCCTTGGTATAGGTCAGGCACAGGATGTTCTGCGGCGAGACGCGGCGCAGCAGAAGCCGCGCGACGCGGTCGGTCAGCACGCGGGTCTTGCCCGATCCGGCATTGGCCGAAAGCCAAGTCGAGATCACGGGATCGGCGGCGGACACCTGCCGCTGCGTGGCGTCGTCGTGACTCATGCGCCGACCTGCAAGGCAACCGGAGGCTGCGACTCGTCCCATTCGCCGAACCGCGCCAGATGATCGTAGTCGCCACCATGGCGCTGTTGCGCCATCGCACGGCGCGAGGGATAGCCGCGCTCGCGCCTCTGATACTCACCGATAAGCGCCTCGAATTCGGCCCGCACCTGCGCCGTCTGGCCCGGCACCAATTCGACCGGCTTGAACTCCGGCTTTGCGCCCAGCCCGATATGCGCGATCTCGCGCACCGGTGCGGCGCCGATCGCCTCGAACCCTCCCGCCTCGGCGATGACGGCTTCCAGAAGCAATTGCTTGTCGAACTTCTCCAGCTGCGGTTTGCTCGGCACCTGGCCGGTCTTGTAGTCGTAGATCAGCAAGGCGCCGTCGGGCGTGCAGTCGATCCGGTCGGCTTTGGCGGTCAGGGTGAAATCGATCCGGGGCAGGTGGATCGCCCCGCTGATCTCGGTCAAGATCCGCGCAGCCTTGGCCTGTCGGATCTGCTCGTCGGCAAGGAACTTGTCAGCCACCCGCGCCAGCTTGGCGGTCCAGAGGATCCGGGCTGCGGGCCAGGGCGCCTCGGCCTGAAGAACCGCGTCCGCGATCCGCATCAGCTCCTGCCGCGAGGCATCCAGACCGGCAGAGGCTTCATAGGACTGGATGAACTTTTCCATGACCGAGTGAAGGACCGTGCCACGCAACGGCGCATCGGCGGTCGGATGCAACGGATCGAGCGGGCGCAGGCGCAGGATCTCGCGCGCGTAGATCGCATAGGGATCGCGGATTAGCCTTGATATCGCAGTAACCGACAGCGAACGGGGGCGCGCCTCGACAGGAGGTTGCGGCGCCGGCCGTGGCTCGGCGGGGATCTTGCGCGCAGGGATTTCCATATGCTCGACAAGCTCGATCCAGTCGTGGCCGCGCTGTTTCATCGCGGCATGCGCGGCACGGCCGTCGTCGGACATGCCCTGCATCAGGTTCTCCAGCCGATTCAGCCAGCGCGAGGCGACGGTCTCGGCTTCGTCGCCGCGGATCGCGCGGCTGAGCACCACCTGCGGCGCGGCGACGGCCTGCTGGAAGTCATGCGCCGACAGCCCGACGCGGCGTTCCGGCAGAAGCAGGCCCGCGGCCAGCCGCATCTCGCGGTTCAGCCAGGGATCGGCGACGGGCAGTTCGGGCCAGGTGCCGTCGTTCAGCCCGCCGAGGATGACCAGGTCGGCGCCTTGTACCCGCGCCTCGAGCGTGCCCCAGATCATGATGCCGGGATGCGGTCGCACCGGGTCGCGGACCTCACCCTGCTTCAGGACGGTCAGGACGAGTTGCCGGTAATCCGCGGGCGACAGCGCACCAGCATGATGCGCGACCGTCGCGAATTCACGCATCAGCGCCTCGGCGACGCGGCCGTTTTCAGTCGCCCACAATAGCTCTGCGTCACCGCCATCCGGCCCTTGCACCAGTCGTTGGGCGATCTCGATGTGCTGGGCCAGGTGATCGGGCGCGGCGCGCGTTCCTATCCGCTCCAGCCCGTCCAGGGTGCCGGCCAGCCAGTCGGCCCAGGCGTTGCGGCCATCATCGGCTCCGGCTCGCCCGGCCCATTTGCGCAGATCGGAAGGTGTCGGAAACGGCGGGCCATAGCGCCGTAAACGCAGTTCCAGATCGAAGGTCCAAAGCAGGTGTTGGCCGCGATTTTCCGCAGCCGAGTTGACCATCGGGTGCTTCAGAAGCACCAGCAATCTTTCCGCCGTCAGCTTCTGGCCGAAAAGATCGGCGACGTGGCGCAACAGCCGACCGACGGCAGTTCGCGGCAGCGGATCGCCGACACTGACATCCGGCTCGATGCCCCAACGGTCGAGCGCGGCGGTGACCTGCCGCGTCAGGGTCTGGTCCGGTGTGACAAGCGCGGCGCTGCGCCGGTCTTCGGCCGCCTTGCGCAGGATCGCCGCGATCGCCACCGCTTCCAGGCGGGACGACGGCGCTTCCAGCAGCGTCATGCCGGCGGCGGCCTCTGCGATGCATTGGAAGGCGGGGCCCTCGGTCATCCATTGGTCGGTGACGGGGGCAGGGCGCAGTGCCAGGGAAATCAGCCGGTTTCGGGCAGGCGCGGGCGCAACCGCGCCATCATGCCAGAGCCTTACGTGATCGGGGCGCAGACCAAGCCGGTCGAAAAGCCGGGCAAAGCGGAACTGCGGATGATCCTCGGACGTCAAGGCATCCGACAGCTGTGACCAGACAGCCGCGGGCAGGTCGAAATCGAAGCCGGGCAGCACGACGGCGCCCTGCGGCAACCGCGCCACCGCCTGCATCAGAAGCGCGGTCGTTCCGCGCGAGCCGGTCGAACCGGCCACCAGAACCGGATGATCGGGCGGCGCGGTTTTCCAACGGTCCAGCAGCCGTTCGACCACCAGACGGTTGCGGCCTTCGTTGTCCGGCGGCTCTTTGGATCGGCCGCCGTAGTAGGGCGCGACTGCATCGAGAAACATCAGGCTTCGTTGCCAATGGCCCGAATTGTCTGCCACATCAAGATTGCGGATCGCCTCGGGCGGGACGCCTTCATCCTGCATCTCGGCCATCAGCTGGGCCAGGCTTTCGGCGAGGTCGAAAAGCGCGGTGCGAGGGGCGAGATCGGGCTGCGCATCGAGCAGCCTGCGGATCAATTGGCTCAATTCCAACCGCCGCTGCAGTTTCGGGACGGCAGGCGGAAGATCGGCCCCGACCGGATCCTGCGCCAGATCGGTGACCAGCCGGATGCGCGGCAAAAGCCGCGCCGGACCCTCATCGAAAAGCTGAACCAGACGGCGCTGCATCCGGCGGGTGTTCACGAAGATCTCCACACGAGCCAATGTCTCGGGCGGCTGCCCACCAGTCCGGTCGACCAGGCCGGCAACCAGCTGGCGCGGAAAATCGGCGCCTGGGGGGCAGGCGAAAACCCGCGGAGACTTGTCCGGTTCAAACATCTCCCGCCTCCTCCAGCATTGCTTCGGCCGCGACGATACCGGCAGGACTACCAACGTCGCACCAGCCGCCGCGATGGACAATGCCGTAAAGCCGCCCGCGCTGCAAAAGCAGGTCCCAGAGACGGTTTAGCGAGAAGGCCGATGCGTCGATCCCGGCCAGCAGTTCGGTGCGGATGATCTGAGCACCGGTATAGATCAGGTCCGGACCGCGCTGCAGCCGACCTTGCCTGTCGGTGACGAAATCGCCCGCGCCCGTGTGACCGGCCGTTCTGACCTGGTCGGCCAGCAGCAAGAGCCCGTCCATTCGGTCGGGGCGCCAGACGGATCTCAGCTCGACCAGGGGGTTCTCGCCGGTCCAGACGGCATCTGTGTTCAGCGTGTAGACCGGTCCATCGCCCAGCAGCGGCAGTGCATTGCGCAGCCCGCCGCCGGTCTCCAGCAGTTCATCTCGTTCGTTGGAAATCCTGATGCCGGTGCCCCTCAAGTGGTCCGTTATACTGTCTGAAAAGTAATGCACATTGGCGACCACATTCTGGATTTCTGCCGCCTGAACCAGCGCCAACGCATGGTCGATCAGCGGCCGGCCCGCGACAGGGATCAGCGGTTTCGGCCGGTCGGCAGTCAGGGCGCCCATCCGGGTACCCTTGCCGGCAGCGAAGAGCATCAGCGATTTGGGCTGGTCGCGCATGTGCCTTTCAGTCCTGCAAGGAAGTCCGGAGTGGGTTCGGGAAGTCGGGATAGCAGCGGGTCGCGAAGTGCGACAAGGCCCGGATGGTCAAGGTCGTAGAGAAGGTTCCGCCAAACCCTGGGGACCATGTCGATATAATGCGGCTTTCCGACAAGATGAGAAAGCCGGGCGAAAACGCCAAGGATGCGCAGGTTGCGTTGTGCGCCGAAAAGCGACACTGCCAAGCGTAGATTGTCCGGACCGGCGCCTGTCGCCGCCAGATATCGCTCGATCGATATGGATCGGAGCGCCGGGTCCACGTCGCGCCGCGCATCGCCCAACAGCGAGGCGAGGTCATAAGCCGGATGAGAAAGAAATGCGTCCTGGAAATCCAGCAGACCGACCCGGCAGAGGCCGGCACGTTCGGGCAGCCAGATCAGGTTTTCGGAATGGTAATCGCGTAGCGCAAGTATCCTGCGCTCACCGTCGAAACGCGACAGCTGCCGAGTGAATTCATCGACGATTTCGTCCGTCGCCTCCGCCGCTCTCGGCGCATACCACTCAAAAGCAGGGCGTACGAACTCCGCCATTTCTGCCGCGCCGAATGCCCGTAAACCAGCAGGAAGAGGTGCCGAGCGCAGATGGATCAATACATCGACTGCCGCCTCGTAGAGATGGGGTTCGCACTGCGGCTCGGCGGCGACTATGCGTGCGAAGACGGCATCCCCGAAATCCTCCAGCAGCAAGGCGCCAATTCCAGCATCTTCGGCCAGAATTTCCGGCGCGCTGAGGCCAATGCTATCGAGATGGCGTGCGATCGCGACGAAGCGTCCCATCTCACCGCCGCCGTCAGGGCCCGCATCCATCAAGACCGCGCTTTCTCCATCGCGGCGCAGCCGTTCATAGCGGCGAGACGAGGCGTCACCGGCAAGCGGTTGCCGAACCGCATCGGCCCATCCGGCACGCGCAAGGAAGGCGTCAATCAGTGGCCCGCGTTCTGTCATGACTGACAGGCGCCTTCGGTCTGGGAAATTGCGGCGAGGACGCTCTGCCACCGTTCGCGGTCGCCTTCCACCGTCAGACGCCGCTCATTCTCGTCGCGGCCGGCGGCGAAATCCAATCGAAGCCCATGGTTCGGCGCGGCCTTTCCCAGCTTGTCGGCCCATTCGACGATGCAGATAGCAGAGTCGAATGCGTCGGCCAGACCAAGCTCGTCAATCTCGGCAGGATTGCTCAGCCGGTAAAGGTCGGCGTGCCAAATCTCGGCTTGGCCGTCATCGTACGTCTGGATCAGGGTGAAGGTCGGCGAGGGCACATCCTCCGACCGGTCGGCCTCGGCGAGCCGGCGCTGGATCAGCGCGCGGGCGAAATGTGTCTTTCCCGCGCCGATCGGGCCATTCAGCAGCAGGCAATCGCCCGCGACCAGCAACGGCGCGATCCGCTCGGCTAGCGCAGCGGTTTGCTTGGGCGATGACAGGCGCAGGGCGAGAGATGCACGATCAGGCATGGCCGTGTTTTACATCCCCGCCGGACCACCGCAAGTTTCTTCACGACGGCAGCGTGCCGGTCGCTTGAAGGCTGGATTGCGAATGTCCTTGCCGGTTCTCCAGACGACGGGCCGTGTTGGTGCGGAATCCGATCAGAGTCGCCCCGCCGGACAGCGGCGCGATGCGGCAATCCAGCTGACGACCGTCACGCAGGCGGACCTCGGCCGTCCAATCGGCCCGCTCTCCGAACCGGGTCACGAAATCACGCAGGTCCCCCCAGACCGGTGACGGCGCGCAGCGTTGGTTCCACGACCGCGCAGCATCGCGGATGCCGTAGGCACTGACCATGGTAGAGGGATCGACGCCCCACAGCCGGGCATAGGCGGAATTAGACAGGATCATCGACCCGCTGGCCGAGAAGACCGCGATCGCCTCATCCAGACTATCGAGAACGGCCTGACTGGTTTCCAGTTCGGCCCGGAAGCGCCGGGTCAGTGAGATCTCGGCGCTGATATCCTCGAAGACGAACGCCACGGCCCCGTCGGGATGCGGCCTTCCGCTGACGCGATAGGTCTGACCCGATGGCAGCGACCAGGTTTCTTCATAGGTGCCGGTCACGGCGGCGGTTTCCAGTTCCTGCATCTGCTGCCGCCACGATCTGTAATCCTTCGGCTCGGGAAGGATCTTCCTGTCGCGAAGCCGGTCAAGCAGCGATTGCAGCGATGGGCGGGAGATCAGGAATTCGGGCGGCAGATGGGTCAGGTCAGCCAGCGCCGGATTGAACAGGGTCAACTTGCGGGACTTGTCGAAGATCGCAAGTCCCACCGTCAGATGCGCGAATGTCTTGGTCAGGGTCTGTACGAATTCGCGCAGCGAGGTCTCTGCCCGCACCGTGCGGTCTGCATCGACCGCCATGAACAGCGTCTCGCCAGCCATCGGAGTTCCGCAAAGATCGAACCATCGCGGTTCGGCTTCTTTCGGCAATTTCACCGAGTGACGCCCCGGCTTGCTGGCCGGCGCGGCGGCCGTCAGATCGAACAGCCGTGCAGGCGGCCAGCTTGGCGCAATCGGATCGGGCTGGCTGTCAGTGGCAAGTTTCAGATACGCCGCATTGGCCCAGGTGATCGTCCCCTCCGGACCCTCGCGCCACATCAGCCATGGTGCATGGTCGGCGATGCCGCGCAATGTCGCCAGTTCCCGCTCCAGCGCCGCAAGGCTGTGGCGGTCGATATCGCCGCGGGCGTCTTCTCCGCCGCATTCCAGCAGGCAGATCCGGGCCAGACCGTCGCGCCATTCGGCTTCCAGTTGCGAGGTACCATCGCTCGACGTCAGCTTCACGCGACCCAGATCGGCCAGCTCTTCAAGCTGTTCGAGAAGGTCGGGAAACCGCGGTAGAAGCAGAGAGACCAGCCGCGCCCAGTCCGAGCGGCCTTCCGCGGCGCCCGAAAGGATCTGTTTTGCCGCGCTCGTAGCATTGACCAGATTGGTGTCGTCGAACAGGAAGGCGATTGCGTGCTCGCCTTCGATCATGAAGCCCCGGGCCGGCCGGCGCGACCGCGCTTCGAATAGCGCCATCAGGGCGAAAGCGGCGAAAGCGACCAGAAAGGAACTGGTCAGCAGGCCGCCGAACTGGATCAATGTGGAAGAGGTCATTTGCAGGCGCCTTTGAGTCTGTCATCGTGCCAGACCCTGCCCCGGCTTGGTTAAGTGCCGGTTAACCCTGGCTTCACCCGGTGATCGGAAGGTTCTGCCCAAGACCACGCCCCTGTTCGGCAGGAGCGGCCGCGATTCGCGAGAGAGGCCATGAGACCTCGACGATCGCGCCGCTCCGGCTGCCTGTCTGCCGCCCGACAGACGACCCAGTGCTGCCGTTGGCAAAGCTCAGCTCCGCGCCCGATCGTTCCAGCAACGTCTTGGCGATGAACAGACCAAGCCCCATGCCGCGATATCCGGGCCGGTCCTTTTGCGGATCGTCGCCGCGGCGGCGGCGCACGAACGGATCGCCGATCCGGCCAAGAACTTGCGAGGGGAAGCCGCGGCCGTCGTCGACGATCCGGATCAGCAGATGTTCGCCGGACCAGACAGCGTCGATCCAGATCGTTGTTTCCGCGAAATCAACGGCGTTCTGAATCAGGTTGCGCAACCCGTGAACCACTTCGGGACGACGCTGCAGGTCGGGCTGCCGCGCGGCGCCGCCTTCGATCGCGCCTTGCCGAATCTCGATGGATTTGCCGCGGTCCTGATGCGGTTCCGCGGCCTCGCGGATCAGCTCGGCCAGCGGAACGTTGTGAAGCTGCGCGTCGTCCTTTCCGGCCCGGCCCATCGAGCGCAGGATATCGCGGCAGCGATCGGCCTGCTCGCGTATCAGGCGCACATCGTCCTGCGCGTCGGGCCGGTCGGCCAGCTCCTCGATCAATTCTCCGCTGGCCAGCTTGATCGTTGCCAGCGGTGTGCCCAGTTCATGCGCGGCGGCGGCGACCACGCCGGCAAGATCGGTCAGTTTCTGCTCTCGCGCCAGCGCCATCTGGGTGGCCAGAAGCGCCTCGGACATCGAGTTGATCTCGAAGGTCACCCTCCGCGCATAGGCGCCTAGGAAGATCACACCGATCACGATCGCGATCCAGAACCCGACCACGAACTCGGCTGGCATCTGCATGACGAAGCCCGTATCGGTTCGCAGCGGCAGGTGGAACCACATGACCAGCGTGGCCAACCCTATGGCAACTGCGCCGACGATCATCGTTGGCCGTGTCCTCAGCGTCGTCGCGGCGATCGTCACGGGGGCAAGGATCAGCAGGGCGAAGGGATTGTTGAGACCACCGGTCAGCGACAGTAACGCCCAAAGCTGCGCAAGGTCGAAGATCAGCATCCACATCACTTCGCGGCCGGACAGCCGCTTGTTCTCCGGATAGATGAACATCGCGACCAGGTTCGCGACGACCGAGGTCCCGACCGCGAGGAAGCACAGCCCGAGATCCAGATCGAGGTCGAACCATTGCCGCGCGACCAGGATCGCGGAAAGCTGACCGCCGATCGCGATCCAGCGCAGCACGATCAGGGTCCGAAGGCGTACCCAGTTGCTGCGCCGTTCTTCGTTCAACAGTCCGGCGGACGGGGTTACCATGCAGCGTTCAGACCCTAATTGCGTCAAGGATACCCCTTGTTAATCGTGGCTGATGCTGTGATCAACGCGCCGGGTCAAGTCAGGAGGTAGGGGACATGGCGGAAACTCGGGTCTATGCGGCTGCGGCAGCAGCGGTGGTTGTGGGCGTTCTCGGCGGCACGTTGTATTTCGCGATGCAGCCCGGCGGCGACGATCCCTTCTCGAGCTGCAGGGAGTCCGCTGTCGCGGGCGGCACCGGGGCCATTGGCGGCCCGTTCACCCTGGTCGACGAAACCGGTGAAACCGTGACCGACGCGGATGTTTTCACCAAGCCGTCGCTGGTCTATTTCGGCTACACCTTCTGCCCCGACGTGTGCCCTGCCGACAGCGCGCGCAACGCCGAGGCGGTCGATGCGGCGGCGGAACTGGGCTACGACGTCCAGCCAGTCTTCATCTCGGTCGACCCGGACCGCGACACGCCAGAGATCGTGGCTGACTTCACCGACTATCTGCACGAGGACATGCTGGGCCTGACCGGCAGCCCCGAGCAGGTCAAGGCGGCGTCGCAGGCCTACAGGACCTATTATCGCAAGCAGGAAGGAGATCCCGAATACTATCTCGTCGATCATTCGACGTTCAGTTATTTCGTGCTGCCCGAAACCGGCGTCGTCGAATACTTCCGGCGCGACCAGCCCGCCGGCGAGATTGCCAAGACCATGGCCTGCTTTATCGACGTAGCCGAGTCTGGAAATTGACCGGGGCGAAGGCGCTCACTAGGGTTGCCGGAATCCAGCGAGGTACTGCCATGTCTGATGACGAACAGCTCGACCTTGGAGAAGACCGGACGCTGTTGCTTGTCGACGATGACGAGGCGTTCCTGCGTCGTCTCGCGCGCGCCATGGAAAAGCGGGGATTCAAGCCCGAAATGGCCGGTTCGGTCGCCGCCGGCAAGGCGTTCGCCACCGCCCGCCCGCCAGCCTATGCGGTCGTGGATCTGAGGCTCGAGGACGGTAACGGTCTGGATGTGGTAGAGACCATCCGCGAGCGTCGTCCGGATGCGCGGATCGTCGTGCTGACGGGCTACGGCGCGATTGCAACGGCAGTGGCCGCCGTCAAGATCGGTGCGACCGACTATCTTTCGAAGCCTGCCGACGCGAACGACATCACCAATGCGCTGCTGGCGAAGGGCGCCGAGATGCCACCGCCGCCGGCCAATCCGATGTCGGCTGACCGCGTGCGCTGGGAGCATATTCAGCGAGTCTACGAACTGTGCGACCGCAACGTCAGCGAAACTGCGCGCCGGCTGAACATGCACCGGCGCACTTTGCAAAGGATCCTGGCGAAGCGCAGCCCGCGCTAGATGGGCAGGTCGAACCGCTTGCGGATGCGGTCGACCTTGGTTCCATCGCGAAGCGGCAGGGCGCACAGCCGGTCATAGTCGCGAAACCCGATCTTCTCATAATACCGCAAGCCCCCGGCATTGTCGGCGCGTATGGTTGCGTCGATCGTGCAAACGCCGGCCTCGGCGGCGGCCTTTCGGGTCGCGCGGAACAGGGCAGTGCCGATGCCCTGCCCTTTGCGATCGAGCGCCGCGAAGGTGGCGATGATGGCCCAGCCGTCAGGAAAGGGATCGCCCTCCGCATCGGGCCAGATCAGACACTGGAATCCCACGATCGCACGATCCTGCTCGGCCACCGTGCAGGCGATCAGCCCGTTCGGAGCGATGTAGTGATGCCGCATCCGTGCGGCATCAAAGGTGCGCTGATGTGCGGTTGTGCCGCCGGCGACGATGACCTCGTTCAGAAGCTCGGCCATTGCAACTGCGTCCTTCATAGTCGCGGCCCGGACCAAGGGTTTCATGCGACTGACTTTAGCCAGCGAACGAAGGTCTTCAAGGCCGGCTTGGCATGACCGGGCCGGGTCACGAGGTAATAGCCCAGTTCGCTGGACGGCCCCTCGAAAACTGCGCGCAGTGTGCCGGCCTCGATGTCGTCCGCGATAAGCGCCGACGATTCGACATGCAATCCGTAGCCCTGCCGAGTCGCGGACAGCGCCAGCTCCTCGGTCGGAACCGGCTTGCTTTCGATCTGGTCGGTTTCGATACCCATCTGCCGCATCCAGAGAAACTGCTCGGGCCACTGTTCCTCGATGATCCAGGGAAGCGCGGTCAGTTCGGCCGGCGTCAGGCGCGTCCGCTCACCCAGAAGCGATGGCGCGCCGACGACGGAGAATTTGGCCGATACCAGAAGTTCGGACTCAAGACCCGACCAGCCCCCGGTTCCGAAGCGGATTGCCAGATCCATGCCGTCGCGCGCAAGATCTACGCTTCGGCGGTTCGGATGAAGCGACAGCGGGATATCCGGATGCGCCTTCCAAAACGCGCCGAGCCGCGGCATCAGCCATTTGGCTGCGAAACTGGGCGTCAGCGTCACGGCCAGCGGGCGCGCGGCCTCTGTCGCCGTAACGACATCGACAGCTTCGGCGATTCGTTCGAACGCCTCGGTCAGCGGCATCGACAGCGCACGCCCCGGCTCGGTCACAGCCATCCCGCGGCCCTCTCGCTGCATCAGCGTAACGCCCAGATGCTTCTCGACCGTGCGCAGATGCTGGGCGATTGCGGCGTGCGTCACGTTCAGCTCTCTCGCCGCCTCGCTCAGAGAGCCTGTGCGGGCCGCGGCCTCGAATGCCCGGAGGGCCAGAAGAGAGGGTATGCTGCGCCAATCCATATATAAGTTCTACTTACACATCTGAATTCTTCCTGAATCGCTTGGTCAATGTAAACGAGTTATTTTGGCAGCAGAAGATAGGAAAGGAAGAAGCCATGCTTTCAATTTTAGCAGACGCGTTCAGGATTGCGACCTATACCGGGCGCTGGGATGCGCCGGATCATTGGCGCAAGCGCGGACCCGAAAACGAAGCGGAGGTCGCGCGGAGAGACCGGGAACGGAATCGGAGACACTATCCCGAGACTCCCATCGGCTAACAGAGCGCGAGCAATTCCCGGAGGCGGGCGGTGAAATCCGCCCGCAACTCCACCGGAGGGCGCAGTCTGATGGAAAATCCCTTTATCAGACTATGATTGTGAACCCCGAACAGCCGGTCGGCCTCTGCCTTGGTAAAGCCTGCGATCTGCGTCGCTTCAAGCCATGCGCTGATCTTGTCCGCCTTCTTGATCTCTTTCTTGATCGGCGCGGGTATCTGCGCAGGAAGGCCGAAGCGGATGTGAATTGCAGCCGCCAGCCGGTCATCGAGCGCGCCGTAACCTGGGCCCACAGCCGCCTTCACCGGGCTGATCATGTCGCCGATAACGTATTCCGGCGCATCATGCAGCAGCGCGGCCAGCCGCCACCTGACAGGCGCTCCGGGATTGCAGTGGGTAAATATCTGTTCGACCAGTAGCGAATGCTCCGCCACCGAATAGGCATAGTCGCCCTGCGTCTGCCCGTTCCAGCGGGCGACGAAGGCCAGTCCGTGGGCGATATCCTCGATCTCGATATCGACCGGCGTCGGGTCCAGCAGGTCGAGCCTTCGGCCGGATAGCATCCGTTGCCAGGCGCGGGGTTGTCTGGGCGGCATCGCGTCCTCGTTGTTGCCGCTCCGTGGGTAGCCAGAACCGGGGCGCGATGTAAAGGCAATGCGCGGTCAGGTATTTTCAACGGTGATGCGGTCGTCGGGAACATCGCGGGATTTCAGGATCTCGGCGATATCCTCGACCATCGCGGGCGGACCGCAGATATAGAACCGCCGGTCGTAATCATTCAGCACCTCGTCGAGGAAGTCCCTGTCGATCCGGCGGTTTGGAAATGCGTCGCTGTCTTCGCCGGTCAGGGTGAACACCGTGACAAGGTCGTGCATCGCCTCCCATTCCTGCCGCAGGATGATGTCCTTTTCCAGCGTGTTGGAAAAAATCAGCATGCAGCCCTTCAACGCGTCGTCGCGCGCGCGCCGCCGCAGGATTGCTATGAACGGGGTCACCCCGGCGCCTCCGGCGATGAATACTCCCGGCCCGGTATCGGTGATCGCGCCCCACGCGCTGCCGATGATCACCTTATCGCCGGGTTTCATCTGCGCGATCTGCTCGGTCATGCCGTTATGCTCGGGGTAGCTCTTGATCGTGAATTCCAGATACTCTTCCGCGGGCAGGCTGGTCATCGTGAAAGGATGCTTATTCTCGCGCCAGCCGTCGCGATCCAGCCGCATCATCGTTGCCTGGCCCGGCTTGAAGTCGAAACCCTTCGGCCTGTCGAACCGCAGCCGGTTCACATCATGGGTGACGGGGTCGATCGACTGCAAGGTCAGCGTATGAAGCATGGGCATTTCCCTCTCTGTGTCGCGCTCTCCGGACAATCGCCCGCACCAGCCTGTAGTATCGAGACATCTAGCCCCGGAGCAGCATCGGGCAACCGACGCAATCCGGAAGCTTCGGTTTCTCTCGTTGTCGGAAGGCGGCGAGGGTGCTATCTGCCCGGCGAAGAAGATTTTGAAGGAGTGCGGCGGGATGCCGAAGGATTATATCGTCAAGGACATTGACCTGGCCGGGTATGGCCGCAAGGAGCTGGACATCGCCGAAACCGAAATGCCGGGGCTGATGGCGCTGCGCGAGGAATACGGTGCGAAGAAACCCCTGAAGGGCGCGCGCATCGCCGGCTCGCTGCACATGACGATCCAGACCGCCGTGCTGATCGAGACCCTGACTACGCTGGGCGCCGAAGTGCGCTGGGCGTCCTGCAACATCTTCTCGACCCAGGATCATGCCGCTGCCGCGATCGCGGCGGGCGGCACGCCGGTCTTCGCGATCAAGGGCGAAACGCTGGAGGATTACTGGGCCTATACCGACAAGATCTTCCAGTTCCCGGAAGGGACCTGCAACATGATCCTCGACGATGGCGGCGATGCGACGATGTACATCCTGATGGGTGCGCGGGTCGAAGCCGGAGAGGCCGATCTGATCGAGGTGCCGACCAGCGAAGAAGAGACCTTCCTGTTCGCGCAGATCAAGAAGCGGCTGAAGGAAAGCCCCGGCTGGTTCACCAAGCAGCGCGATGCGATCCGCGGTGTGTCGGAAGAGACGACGACCGGCGTTCATCGCCTCTATGATCTGCACAAGAAGGGACTGCTGCCCTTTCCGGCGATCAACGTGAACGACTCTGTCACCAAATCGAAATTCGACAACAAGTATGGCTGCAAGGAAAGTCTGGTAGATGGCATCCGCCGTGCGACCGACACGATGATGGCCGGCAAGGTCGCAGTCGTGTGCGGCTACGGAGACGTCGGCAAGGGCTCTGCCGCATCGCTTCGCGGTGCAGGCGCCCGCGTGAAAGTCACTGAAATAGACCCTATTTGCGCGCTTCAGGCGGCGATGGACGGTTACGAGGTCGTGCTGCTGGAGGATGTCATCGGTTCCGCCGACATCTTCATCACCACCACCGGCAACAAGGACGTGATCCGCATCGAGCATATGCGCGAGATGAAGGATATGGCGATCGTGGGCAACATCGGCCATTTCGACAATGAGATTCAGGTCGCCGCGCTGAAGAACCACAAATGGACCAATATCAAGGACCAGGTGGACATGATCGAGATGCCTTCGGGCAACCGGATCATCCTTTTGTCCCAGGGTCGATTGCTGAACCTCGGCAATGCCACCGGTCATCCGAGTTTCGTGATGTCGGCGAGCTTCACCAACCAGGTCCTGGCGCAGATCGAGCTGTGGACCAAGCATGAAGCCTACCGGCCCGGCGTCTACATTCTTCCCAAGGAACTGGACGAAAAGGTGGCGAGGCTGCATCTGGCACGGATTGGCGTGAAGCTGACTGAGCTCAAGAAGGATCAGGCGGAATATATCGGTGTCACGGTCGACGGTCCGTACAAGTCGGACCACTACCGCTACTGATCGCTGCGGCGGCTTTCGGCGGATGGGAACTTTCGCCGATTTTTCCCTTTGTCTTGGCGCGGGACACCCTTACCCTTGCCGCAGGCTTGGATTTCCGGGCCTCTCTATGCGGGACAGTGCCCGATAAATGGTGGGAGAATTACCTATGGGAAAACGCGACGATCTTATCGCAGTTTATGCAAATGATTTGAGAACCAAGTGCGGGATGACGCCCGACATGGATCTGCTGACCAAGGTCACGATCGGCTGCGGGCCGGCTATCTATAACGCCGATGCGTCGACTGTCGCCGGCAGCCAGGAAAGCGAGCTGGAAACGGTGAAAGATAATTTCTTGGTCAAGAAACTCGGTCTTCCGGACGGGCCCAATCTTATGGCCGCAGTCAATTCGGTGATCGAAACCTATGGCCGCTCTGAGCGCAACAAGTATCGCGCCGTGATCTACTACATGCTGACCAAGCATTTCGGCAAGGAATCGGTTTACCGTTGACCCGGTTCCAGCCTGGAAGACGCGCCCGCCCATTTAGGCGGGCGTTCTCGTTTCAGCCCTTGTCAGCAACTTAAGGAATTGCCGCGAATTCTACGCAGTCGGTGTTTGCCTTGGGAACCCAACCTGGCTAGGGTTGTTCCTGTCGGACCAGTAAGGTCGGAACCTAATTCGAACACGTGGGTGCCAGAGGGAGCACGTGGGGTGTGGAGGGTTCCGATGGGGTCGGGACCCTCCATTTTCTTAGAACAATCCCAGGATCGCACCGATGATCGTGCATCCGCCAACCACATAACCGCCATTGATCAGGGTCAGGGCCATCGGACGCCCTTCATAGGCATGGTTGTTGACCATCCATGGCGCCGCTATGAACAGGCCGATGCCGAGGCCGGATACCAAGCCTTTTCCAAATGTGTCGATTGCCGCCATATCGAATATGTGCCGCATCATTCCCGCGACGAGGATCGCCGATATTGCGCTGATGATGTATGGCATCGGGCTGCACCTGCCGGCGGGTCGGCCGTGTTCGTCGGCCACTATGCCCGCGGCGGCCATCCAGGCTTTTGCATTCATCATGTACCAGGCGGCGCCGAAGGCATAGGCGCCGATGGCTGCGACCAGAACTGCTATGAACTGCATGGATACCTCCGAGACATCATTATTGTCGGCCGACTATGCGCGACAACCGTCGAAACTCAAAACGGATCAAAGCTCGCCAAGTTCGCAGACCACTTTCCATTCGTCTTCGGAAACCGGCTGCACCGACAGCCGGCTGTTGTTGACCAGCACCATTTCGGACAGGCGCGGCTCTGCCTTGCACATCGCCAGCGTCACCGGCTTCGGCATCGGCTTCACCGCCTTGATATCCACGCACTCCCAGCGCGGATCTTCCGTCGTGGAGTCGGGATGGGCCTCGGCGCAGACCTCGACGATTCCGACGACGGCCTTCTCGTCCTGAGAGTGATAGAAGAGCCCACGATCACCCAGTTTCATTTCACGCATGTTGTTGCGCGCTTGATAATTGCGCACGCCGTCCCATTGCTCACCCGCTTCCCCCTTTGCGACCTGCTGGTCCCAGCTCCAGGTTGATGCTTCGGATTTGAATAGCCAGTAGCGCATGTTCATTCCTCTTTCAGGGGTCGCGACAAGAGCAGCTCGACGGCCTCTGCGACCGTTTGTCGTTCGGATACCAGCGCCTCGACCGTTCGCGTCAAAGGCATGTCTATTCCTCGGGATTTCGCCAGATCCGTCACCGCGCGCGCCGTCGCCGCGCCTTCGACGGTGACGCCCTGAGCACGGGGCCGTCCGCCGCCGATGGCCAACCCGAATGCGTAGTTGCGGGATTTCTCTGACGTGCAGGTCAGAACGAGATCGCCAAACCCGGAAAGCCCGGACAGCGTGTCGGGAACTGCACCCCATCGACTCGGCGAAGCGGCGCAGTTCAGCATAGCCTCGCGTGATGACGGAGGCGCGCGCGCTTTCCCCCAGCCCGGCACCGATTGCGACCCCTGCGGCAATGGCCACGATATTTTTCAGCGCCCCGCCAAGTTCAACGCCAACCACATCGGTGCTGCGGTAGAAGCGCAGGTTGCCGGTCGACAGCGCATGCTGCAGCGCTGCGGCCCGATCTGCGTCCTCGGCCGCGATCGTCAGTGCGGTCGGCAGACCGGCTGCGATATCGACCGCGAAGCTCGGGCCGGACAGGATGGCGGGCCGGGCATCGGGGACGGCATCAGCGATCACCCGCGTCGGGCCATGTCCGGTGGCCAGGTCGACGCCCTTGCAGCAGGCGACCAGATCACGCGATGCAAGCGATGCGGAGTTCTCGGCGACGAAATCAGCCAGCTTTTGTGTCGGAACCGCGATCAGACAGATCGTGTCGGACGTCTCGCTCGCCGCGGCTGGAGCCAGGCTTTCGGGAAAGGTGAACCCCGGCAAACGAGCGGCGTTCTCGCGCGTGGCAGCCATATCGGTTGCGTGAGTGCGATCGCGCGCGACCAGGGTCACCTTCCGCCCGTCCCGCGCCAGTGAAATCGCAAGCGCCGTCCCGAATGCACCCGCCCCGAAAACCGTGACTGGGGTCATGCCTTGGCCCCTTTCCTGCCCGATCCGAGCAGTGCCGGGCCGCTCGTGTCAAGGGGCCAGCGCGGGCGGGCGGCGAGGGTCAGGTCATCGAACAGCCCAAGTCGATACCGCTCGATGCCCGCCCACGCGATCATCGCGGCGTTGTCGGTGCATAAGGCCAGCGGAGGCGCGACGAATGCCGCACCCGTTTCGTATGAAACAGTCTCTAACGCACTGCGAATCGACATATTTGCCGCGACGCCGCCCGCAACGGCAAAGACAGGTATTGCCGGGCGAAGCGTCATGTATTCCTTTATCGCGCGGCGCGTCTTTTCGGCCAGCACGTCTGCGACGGCGGCCTGGAATCCGGCACAAAGATCGGCGCGGTCCTGGACGCGAAGTCCGCCACCCGCGACAAGTCGATCCCTCTCGCGCAGAAGCGCGGTCTTCAGACCGGAAAATGACATGTCGCACCCTGGTCGGTCCAGCAGTGGCCGGGGCAGAAAAAGCCGCGTCGGATCGCCCGACCGGGCGGCATCCTCGACAGCGGGTCCACCGGGCTGGGGCAGGCTCAGAAGTTTCGCGGTCTTGTCGAAGGCCTCGCCCGGCGCATCGTCGATCGTGCCGCCAAGCCGCCGGAACCTGTCGGCGCGCTCGACGACGAGAAACTGACAATGCCCACCCGAGACCAGCAGCATCAGATAGGGAAAACCGAGATCTTCGGTCAGGCGCGGCGTCAAAGCGTGTCCGGCCAGATGATTGACGCCGATCAACGGCAGCCCCGTGGCTGCCGCAAGACCCTTGGCGCACATCACGCCAGCCAGCACTCCTCCGATCAGTCCCGGTCCAGCGGTAACCGCGATCGCATCGAGGTCTGCGAGAGACAGGTTGCCGTCATCAAGTGCGGCTTCGACGCAATGATCAAGTTTCTCGGCATGGGCGCGGGCTGCAATCTCTGGCACCACACCGCCAAATGCGGCATGAAGCTCGGCTTGGTCGGCGACGATATTCGAAAGGATTTCCGGACGCTGACCCAACCGGTGACGGACCACGGCGGCGGCTGTATCGTCGCAACTGCTCTCCAGCCCCAGAATCGTCAATGCCTTGGTCATTTCATGTCCGTTGCGCGAGTGTTCCACGGCAGGTAACACCGGGCAACGCCCCAGACAACTGCCCAAGGCCTGCCCGTGTCCGACCTGCCAATCGTTCTGTTGACTCGGCCCCGCGAACAATCGCTACGGTTCGCAAAGGGCCTGACCGGTCTCAAGGTAGTGATTTCCCCGATTCTGAAGATCGAATTTCGCCGGACCGGTCCCGAGCCGCGAGATTACGACATCCTGGTGTTCACCTCGGAGAACGGGGTTCGCGCGGCCGCCGCGTTCCATGATCTTGCAGGGATGCGCGGCTATGCCGTCGGCGAACGAACCGCGGCCGCCGGGAAAGAGATTGGTCTCGATCTGAAGCCAGCGGCCGGGTCGGCCGACGATCTCGTGTCTCTGATCATTGAAGATCGACCGACCGGCAGGCTGTTGCACCTCCATGGTGCCCATAGTCGCGGCAACGTGGCCGAAAGGCTGCAAAATGCCGGTTTAGATACTGATTCTACTGTCTGTTATGATCAGATCGAACAGCCACTGAACGCCGAGGCACAAGACCTTCTGGCAGGTGAAGCACCGGTCTTGCTGCCGCTGTTTTCGCCGCGCTCCGCCGCGCTTCTGGGCCAATCGTGCGAGAAAGCGAGGGCGCCCATTTCACTCATTGCGATCAGCCCTGCAGCCCTGGAGGCCTGGACCGGTCCGGAACCAATCAGCGCCACCGCGGTTTCAGTTCCCACGGCAGATGCCGTCACGCGGGAGATTCTGCTTCAGATGAGTCGAGCGACTTGAGGGCGACAGGTCTGGTCTATAGGCTGGTCTTTGCCCGCGTTGCATCGACACGTCGGCTGCGATTTGAAAGGTAGTGATTCAGTGGCACGGACGAAGAAGAACGAAACGAAGCCCGTCGAGTCCACTCTAGAAGAAAAAAGCGATACCGTGCCAAAACCGGAAGCGCCAACTTCTGAGGTGGAAACGTCGGTTCCCGATAGCGCCGAACCGCAAGATCAGGACGCCGTTATCGTCGAAGAGGCCGATCAGAACGGCGTTCCCGAAAGCCAAGTCGATGAGTCGCCCCAACCGCTTCGGGGGAATCACCCAAGGTCCAAACCCCCGGCGGCGCATACCGAGCCGCGTCGAAGCGGCGCGGGTCTGTGGACGATGCTCGTCGGTGGCGTTCTTGCCGCGGTTATCGGCTTCGGCACGTCGCAGTATCTCGGCAATGAGAACTGGCCGTTTGCCGCCGGACCATCCGAACTGGAACAACAGGTTTTCAGCCAGTCCGCGAGGATAGACGAGCTGGCGGCGCAGGTTATCTCGCTTGAGTCGTCGATCGGTGAAGACGATCAGACCACCGGGCAGCTGTCAGACTTGCGTTCCGGCCAAGAGGCGTTGCAGCAGAGCCTGACCGAGGTCGGCGATCGAATTGCCACGCTTGATGAGCGGCTGACAGATCTGGAGAACCGGCCGATTCCAACCGGCGCCTCCGGTGAGGCAGTCGCGGCCTACCAAGAGCAGCTGGCCGGAATGCGGGCGATGTTCGAGGAAGAACTGGCCCGGATCGAAGCGGCGCAATCGAAAGCCGTCTCGCAAGAGGAAACCGCCGCCGAACGCGCTGAAGCAGCGCTGGTGCAGGCTGCCTTCGTGCGGCTTCAGACCGCCATCGAAAGCGGCGCGCCGTTCGGCGATGCCCTTCAGGATCTGCAAAGCGGCGGACTGGACCTCCCCGAGCCGCTTGTCGCTGCCGCCCCGGAAGGTGTCGCAACGCTTGCATCCTTGCAGCGCAGCTTCCCGGCCGCAGCGCGCGATGCGTTGCAGGCTTCGGTTCGCACACAGGCGGATCAGGGCGAGGTCGACCGGTTCACCGCCTTTCTGCTTACCCAGCTTGGCGCGCGTTCGCTGGAACCGAAAGAAGGCAATGATCCGGATGCAGTCCTGTCGCGCGCCGAGGCCGCGCTGCGCGACGGCGATCTTGCCGGCGCGCTGTCGGAATTGCAGGCGCTGCCCGAAACCGGAACCGAGGCGATGTCGGGCTGGATCGCGCGGGCCGAGACGCGGCGCGAAGCCGTGGCAGCGACCGCTGCGCTTTCCGACACGCTGAACAACTGAGGACGCCGCTATGCTCTGGTCGCTAACAAAGATCGTCCTCTTCATCGCGGTCATCGCCGCGCTCACGTTGGGCGCATCCTACCTGACGGAATCCACCGGCGGTATCCGCGTCGCCGTCGCCGATACCGAGTTCAACCTCGGGCCGCTTCAGGCGGTCATCGCGGTGCTTGCACTGATCCTGGCAATCTGGCTGCTTCTGAAGATCCTTAGCCTTCTTGCCGCGATCTTCCGCTTCATCAACGGCGACGAGACCGCGATCACGCGCTATTTCGACCGTAATCGCGAGCGCCGCGGATTCGAGGCGCTGTCGGACGGTATCGTCGCGCTTGCCTCCGGAGAGGCGCGGCTGGCCATGTCGAAGGCGACCAAGGCCGAGAAGTATCTGGGACGCCCGGAACTGACGAATCTGATCACCGCGCAGGCCGCCGAAATGGCCGGCGACCGCAAGAAGGCGGAAGAGGTCTACAAGCGGTTGCTGTCGGACGATCGCACCCGCTTCGTCGGTGTGCGCGGGATCATGAAACAGAAGCTGGCCGAGGGTGACACCGAGACGGCGATGAAGCTGGCCGAGCGCGCCTATGCGTTGAAGCCGAAGCACGAGGAGACCGGCGACATACTTTTGCGCCTGCAGGCCGAACAGGAGGACTGGAAAGGCGCCCGCAAGACGCTTGGTGAGAAGCTGCGCCAGGGTTCACTGCCGCGCGATGTCCACAAGCGCCGCGACGCCGTCCTGGCCCTGTCCGAAGCGCGCGACGTCTTTCGCGATGGCAGCACCGTCGAAGCCCGCGAGGCCGCGATCGAGGCGAATCGCCTTTCCCCCGACCTGATCCCCGCAGCGGTCATGGCTGCGCAAGGATACATCACCGAGGGCAAGTCGAAATACGCTGCCCGTGTGCTGGCCAAGGCCTGAGGTGCGCGGCCGCATCCCGATCTGGCCGCGGCATTCGCCAGCATCGAACCCAACGAGCAGCCCGCCGCCCGGATCAAGCGCTTCCGCGCGCTCACCAAGCTCAACCCGGATCACCCCGAAACCCGGATGCTGCTGGCGGAACTCAACATCGCCGCCGAGGATTTCGCCACCGCCCGCGCCGCGATTTCTCGTCTCGTCGAAGAGGATCCGACGGCGCGTTCCCTGACCCTAATGGCCGCGATCGAGCGGGGCGAAGGAGCCGAGGACAGCGTTGTCCGCGGTTGGCTGACGCGTGCGCTCACCGCATCCCGTGGTCCCCAGTGGGTCTGCGACAATTGCCAGAGCGTTCATACCAACTGGGCGCCCGTCTGCAGCAATTGCAGCGGGTTCGACACCCTGTCCTGGCGCGTCCCTACCGAGGGCGAGGTGGCGATGCCCGCCTCGACTGAGATGCTGCCGCTGATCGTCGGCAAGGCCCCCGGACTCGACCCTGCAGAAGACGGCTCTGCGGGCGAGTCAGAAGAAGGCGACGAACTTGATGCGGATGGTGACGTCATCGTGGTTCCGGCGGATGAGGAGCGGCAAAAATAGGGCTACACACCCTTGGTATTGGGTGCTAAAGACCCGCCACATTGGCCGCTGTAGCTCAGCTGGTAGAGCACGTCATTCGTAATGATGGGGTCGGGGGTTCGAGTCCCTTCAGCGGCACCACCTTTCCACTTTCAGAAGTCCGGTGTGACCTAGTATCTACCTGGTGCCGACCGCTGCGATCCAGCCTCGAACCGCCAGAGCAACGATTTCGCGGCCATTGCAGGAACGGAGGCAAGCAGGGACACCGCGCAGCATGAAACAGACCGCTAAGGGCACTACGCCGAGTTGCGGACATTATAGAATAGACAGATAATTACCGGATGATTGTTGCATATCCCCGACATCGGTGGTGTCATCCTCGCGACTGCAGCTGACTTGCGGCAGCAGACTAGGATTGATCCATTGGGAGGAGATCAGGATGCTCAGAAAATCAACATACGGGACCGTTATGCTTGCGGCCATCGCCATCTCGGCGGGTTCGGCCTTTGCGCAGGACGCCGAGACAGCGGCGCTCGATAGCCAGTATAACGACGCGGACGGCGATCTCGTCGCCGACGCGCCCGAGGATGAAAGCCAGCTGCGCGACC
Organism: uncultured Alphaproteobacteria bacterium; assembly: GCA_942492375.1. Classification (GTDB taxonomy): domain Bacteria; phylum Pseudomonadota; class Alphaproteobacteria; order Rhodobacterales; family Rhodobacteraceae; genus JAHEAO01. The sequence goes on along the minus strand of CALOEL010000014.1, from coordinate 186,445 downwards.
CCGACACCCTTGTTTTCGCCTATACCCCGGTCGAGGATCCGGCGATCTACGAAGATATCTGGACCCCGTTCATCACCCATCTCGAAGAGGTTACGGGCAAGGACGTGCAGTTCTTCGCGGTGCAGTCGAACTCTGCCGAGGTCGAGGCGATGCGCTCGGGACGGCTTCACATCGCCGGCTTCTCGACAGGACCAACGCCCTTTGCGGTGAACCTCGCCGGTGCGGTGCCGTTCGCCATTATGGGCGCGGATGACGGCCAGTTCGGCTATAAGCTGCAGGTCTATACCCAAGCTGACAGCGACATTCAGGAAGTGGCCGACATGGCCGGCAAGCGGATCGCCCATACGTCGCCCACCTCGAACTCGGGCAATCAGGCGCCCCGGGCGCTTTTCCCGGATCTGGGCGTCGTGCCCGACCAGGATTATGAAGTGATCTATTCCGGCAGCCACGATCAGTCGATGCTGGGTGTCGTCGCCGGAGACTATGATGCTGCCCCGGTCGCCTCCGAGGTGGTCGACCGCATGGCAGAGCGCGGGCTTTACGACCCGGAAGACGTAAGGATCGTCTGGGAAAGCGACCCCTTCCCGACGACCTCCTACGCCTATGCGCACGACCTCACACCCGAACTGAAAGACAAGATCGAAGAGGCGTTCTTTAGCTTCGACTTCGCGGGCACGGCGCTGGGCGAGGAATTCGCTGACGTCAGCAAGTTCATCCCGATTACCTACAAGGACCAGTGGAAGGTAATCCGGCAGATCCAGCGGGCCAACGGGGTCCAGTACACCGCCGAAGGTCTTGCCGCTGAATAAGACGCACGGGAACGGGGCCGGCGCGGCGCGCCGACCCCGTCTGGGAGCCAGCACATGCTAAAGATCACCGACCTGGTCAAACGCTACGGCGGCGGCGACCCGGTTTTGAAGAACCTCGACCTGACGATCGAGGGCGAGAGCGTCGTGTCGATCATCGGCTCGTCCGGGGCCGGAAAATCGACGCTCCTGCGCTGCATCAACCGGCTGGTCGAGCCGACCTCGGGCAGCATCGTGCTGAACGGCACCGAACTGACCGGCCTGCACGGGGCCAAGCTGCGCGCGGCGCGACGCAAGATCGGCATGGTGTTCCAAGGGTTCAATCTGGTCGAACGCCTGACCGTGATGGAAAACGTCCAGTCCGGACGGCTTGGATACATCTCGACCTGGGCGGCGCTGACGCGGCGCTATCCCAAGGCCGACATCCGGCGCGCTTATGAACTGATGGAGCGGGTGGGGATCGCGCATTATGCGAACACGCGCGCCGACCAGCTTTCTGGCGGCGAGCGGCAGCGCGTCGGCGTGGTCCGAGCCTTGATGCAGGATCCCGACATCCTGCTGGCCGATGAGCCGACCGCCTCGCTCGACCCCAAAACCTCCGAGCAGATCATGGGGCTTCTGCGTGATCTGGCGGGCGAGCTGAAGCTTCCGGTGATGATCAACATCCACAATGTCGCCGAGGCCAAGGAATATACCGACCGGATCGTCGGGATGCGCTATGGGCGGATCATCTTCGATGACGTGCCCGCGAAGCTCGATCAGGAGGCGATGGACAAGATCTATTCCGGCAGCCCGCATGCCGATCGCAACGAACCCGCGCAGGCGGCGCAATGAGCCGGACGCCGGACACCTGGCGCAAGCCGCCTTTCATCGCCAACCCGGCGCTGCGCTGGGCGGTATATCTGGGCGCCATCGCCTATTTCGGATGGGTCGGCGCCAGCCTTCCCATCGACTGGGAACGGGTCGCCCAGGGCATCGGCCGCGCCGGGCGCATCTTCGGCGGGGCCTTTCCGCCAAGCTTCGAGCGCAGCGGTCTGCTGATCGACGGATTCCTCGAAAGCCTGAAGATCGCGGTCCTTGCCACGACAGGCGGGGTGCTGCTTTCGATCCCGATCGCCTTCATGGCCGCGCGCAACATCGCGCCGCTGCCGATCTTCTATCTCGGGCGTGCGATCGTCATTGTCGCCCGCAGCTTCCACCCGGTCATCGTCGCGATCCTCTTCGTCAAGGCAGTGGGGTTCGGCCCGTTCGCGGGGGTGCTGACGCTGATCGTCTATTCCATCGGCTTCGTCGCCAAGATGCTGGCCGAGCGGATCGAGGAGATCGATTTCGGCCAGGTCGAGGCGATGCGGGCTGCGGGTGCGCCCTATCTGTCGACACTGATCTACGCGATCTTCCCGCAGATCATGCCGCGGCAGATCGGCCTGACGATCTATCAGCTCGACTCGAACCTGCGCGCGTCCGCGGTCGTCGGGATCGTCGGCGCCGGCGGGATCGGCGCGACGCTGGCCAACGCATTCGGCCGCTACGACTACGACTTCGCATTAGCCATCACCATCGTGATCGTAGCGGTGATCCTGGTGTCAGAGGCCGTTTCGGGCGTGATCAGAAAGCGCATCGCATGAGCTCGATTTCGGAACAGTTCGGACCCGACGAGTGGACCCGCTTCAGCTGGAAGCAAAAGGTGCAGCGCTACGCGACCTTCGCCGCCTGCGCGTTGGCCATCGCGTGGTCGCTTACCTCCATCGAGGTCATCTGGGCCTGGGTCTGGGATGCTCCCGAACAGATCGGCGATCTTTTCGCGCGGATGTATCCGCCTGATCCAAGCAACCTAGGCATGATCCTGCGAGTCTTGTGGGAGACCGTCAACATCGCCACCTTTGCCACCGCCTTCGCGGTGCTCGTATCGCTGCCTGTGGCTTATATCGCGGCGCAGAACACCACGCCGAACCGGGCGACCTTGTGGCTCGGGCGGTTGATCCTTGTCACCTCGCGTTCGGTCAACACGATCATCTGGGCGCTTCTCTTCGTAGCCATCTTCGGCCCCGGCGTCATCGCCGGAATCGTTGCGATCATGTTTCGCTCCATAGGATTCATCGGCAAGCTTCTGGGCGAGGCGATCGAGGAGATCGACAAGCGCCCGGTCGAGGCCCTGGAGGCGACCGGCGCGTCGCGGCTCAAGGTCATCGTCTATGCGATCGTGCCGCAGGTGATGCCGACGTTCTGGGCGGTGTCGATCCTGCGCTGGGACATCAACCTGCGCGAATCTACGGTGCTGGGCCTTGTTGGGGCGGGCGGGATCGGGCTTATCCTTCAAGGCGCCATCGACACGTTCAACTGGCCCGAGGCCGCGACGGTTCTTCTTGCGATCATCGCGCTGGTGATAATGGGCGAGATCCTTTCGGCTTTCCTGCGCCGCCGGATCCTGTGACCGACGTTCAGGCGGCCCGGGCCTTCGAGGCTTATCTCGCCATCCGCCATCGTCTGCCTGCCGCCGTTTTCGGCACAGGCTGGCAACGCGCGACCAGCCTCGACGACATCGTTGCACCTTTCGATCTTGTGCTGCTCGACGCCTATGGCGTGCTCAATGTCGGCGAAACCCCGATTGACGGCGCGGCGAGGCGGATCGCGGCGCTCAGGGCCGCCGGAAAAGCAGTGATGGTGGTGTCGAATTCGGCTGGCTACCCGAAACGGCTCATGATGGAGCGCTACCGCCGCCTTGGCTTCGACTTCTCACCCTCCGAGGTCGTGACCAGTCGCGAGGCATTGCTGGATCACCTGGCAATGGCGCCGCGACGGCGCTGGGGGGTGATGCTGAACCCGTCGAACGGCACCGAGGAGTTCGAAGGCATCGCGGCGACTTTCCTTGGCGAAGACCCGTCGGATTACCATGTCGCTGAGGGATTCATCCTAATCGGTTCGGACGGCTGGAACGAGCGCCGCCAGACGCTTCTGGAAGGCACGCTGCGCGCGCGCGCCCGGCCCGTCATCGTCGGCAACCCGGACATCGTGGCGCCCCGCGAGGGCGGATTGTCGACCGAACCGGGTCATTTCGCCCACCGCCTTGCCGACGATACCGGCGTGGCGCCGGTGTTCCTCGGCAAGCCCTTCGCAGAAATATTCGAACTTGCAATGTCTCGTCTTAGCACGCCGGTCGCGCCAGAGCGGGTGTTGATGATCGGCGACACGTTGCACACCGATATCCTCGGTGGACGCAATATGGGGTTCGCGACGGCGCTGGTTACCGATCACGGCTCTCTTGTCGGGCTGGATGTGGAGGATGCGATCCAGCGATCCGGGATCACCCCGGATTTCGTTATCGATCGAATCTGATGCCCCGCGACAGGCGAACCCATCGCGGGACGTCAGCCTAGAGCCCCATGCAGTTGGCGTAGAAGGTCGCCGTGGCGGGCCAGTCCGAGAACACACCGACGATCCCTACATCCTGCGCGAGCACGTCGAGGACGGTGTAATAGTCCGAGTCGTTATCGATCGCGTCGCTGACGGACTGGAAGTACCACCCGCCGCCACCAGCCAGGGGGCCGGAGCGTTCCAGCGACCATGTGATTATCTCGAGCCCCGCCTCTTTCGCGCTCTGGGCATAGGCGGAGGGGATGATTTCGCCAGCGTCATTCAGCGACAGCAGCATCCAGATCGGTGGCGCGATGTAGTTCACCCCCATATCGGCAAGCTCCTGCATCGACGGCTTGAAGGTTGCGGGGTCTTTTGGGTCGATCAGCCCCTCGTCGTCGTCTTCGGCCTCGTAGCGGTCGTCAAGATAGACCGCTTGCTCTCCGTATTCGGTGTTGTCGATCCAATATCGGATATCGTCGAGGTTGAAGCTCTGCGGCCAGACATCTTCAGGCGGAACGCCTGCCGCCTTGTATTCGTCGACCAGTTTTTGTGCATAGTCTTCTTGCGTCATGCCATCGAACGGCATGTCGACCGAGGGCGCCTTCAATTCGGGGGTGAACTTCGCGCCCAGCGATTTGAAGAGTTCGATAGATTCCGCATGCGTCATCAGTTCGGCGCCATCCGCATAGAGCGTGGTCCGGAACGGCGCTACGCCACCGAGATAGGCCTCGACCGTCTCTGCGGTCGAATCCGATGCGTCCATTTTTGGCTGCAGCGAGCGGTACTCGTCGAGCGTGATTTCCGAGGTCCGGCATTCCGACGTCGCCTGGCTGTCTCCGGACGCCGCCTGGAATGGCGTGATGCATGTCTCGGCCAGATCGGTCACCAATATGTTGGTCGTCGTGTGCAGGTCGTTCTGCGCATGACGACAGACCAGTTCCTTGTCCTTGGTGAAAGTCACGTCGCATTCTAGTATGCCAGCCCCCTGCCGCGCGGCAGCGCGGTTGGACTGCACAGTATGCTCGGGAAACATAAGCGGCGCGCCGCGGTGGCCAATCGAGAAGTCTGTTCGTGCCGGAGCCTGGCCGAGGCATGACGAAAGCTTCTCTTTCAGCGCGCCTTCGGGAAGCTTGTCCACCAGGTAGGCAGGCCGTTGACCATAGCTCATGGCCGGGTCGTCTGCCGTCCCTTCCTGTGCAAGTCCGACCGCCGGGAATCCGGCGGCGAACGCGAGAATGGTTGCGAATCTCATGTCTAATCCTCCCTTGATTACGGTGCGCCCGCAGGAACAATTGTTCGGCCTGGCACGCCAAACGAGCATCACATGTACTGGCCACTACCGCAACGGGTGACAGAATCCTTCGGGACGGATGATCGCCATAGCTCTGTCCGGTCGCGCGCACCCGTCTATGATCCACGTACTCGGATCAGACACTGCTTTGCTGGACCAAGCCACTGACGTCACCAAAACAATCGCACACTTGCCGGATGTGATTTTCCCGGATTTATTGAACCTGTCGCGACCGGGGAGCGAATGACGAGGGACTTGCCGCGACCGTGGCCCTGTAAGACTCGGCTGCAAAGTCGAATGGGCGCAGCACCCGTCCTTGGAGAGGGCACGAATGACGCATGCGATGAAGGCCTATATCCGGGTTATCGACGGCTGCAACTACTGGATTGGCCGGCTCGTGATGTATGGCATCTTCGTGATGATGGGCATTCTTCTTTGGTCCTCGATCTCGAAGACGTTCTTTCTCCCCTCTCTCTGGACGTTGGAAATGGCCCAGTTCGCGATGGTGGCCTATTACATGCTTGGCGGTCCCTACTCTATCCAGCTTGGCTCCAACGTAAGGATGGATCTGATTTACGGTGGCTGGTCCGATCGTCGCAAGGCAGAGGTTGACGCCATTTCCGTGGTGTTTCTGATCTTCTATCTCGCAGTTCTGCTTTGGGGTGGCTGGGACAGCCTGATGTATTCGTTCCAGTACGGAGGAGAGCGCAGCCCGACGGCATGGCGCCCCTATCTTTGGCCGATCAAGTCGATCATGGTTCTGGGAATCTTCCTGATGCTGCTGCAGGCCATCAGCGAGTTCTTCAAGGACATCCTGCGCCTCCGGGGCGTCGACGTCGGGGACAAACCCTGATGTCTTACGAGTTGATCGCGATCCTCATGTTCTCGTCGATGATGCTGATGCTGATGACCGGACAGCGTGTTTTCGGTGCCATCGGGTTTGTCGCCGTGGTGGCTGCGCTGCTGCTTTGGGGCGACCGGGGCGGCTATGACCTTGGATTTTCGGCGGCGATGAAGCTGATGAAATGGTATCCGCTTCTGACGCTGCCGATGTTCATCTTCATGGGCTACGTGCTGTCGGAATCTCGCATCGCCGACGATCTCTACAAGATGTTCCATGTCTGGATGGGCGGTCTCTCGGGCGGTCTGGCCGTTGGGACCATCGGCCTCATGGTCCTGATTTCGGCGATGAACGGTCTGTCTGTCGCTGGCATGGCCATCGGCGCGACCATCGCGCTGCCGGAATTGCTGCGGCGGAACTATGACAAACGCATGGTCACCGGTGTGATTCAGGCCGGGTCGAGCTTGGGCATTCTGGTGCCGCCTTCCGTCGTTCTGGTGCTGTACGCGATGATCGCACGGCAACCTGTGGGCCAGCTCTGGCTTGCCGGCGTATTGCCGGGTTTGATGATGGCGGCGCTTTTCGTTCTTTACATCGTGATCCGCTGTCGGATTACGCCGGCGCTCGGCCCGGTCCTGCCGCCCGAAGAGCGTGACATTCCGATGCGCGAGAAGCTGAGGCTGCTGCGGGCAGGCCTGCTGCCGTTGGCGATCTTCTTCGTGATGATGGTCCCGTTCGTGAATGGCTGGACATCGCTTGTCGAAAGTTCCGCGATCGGCGCTATGGCCGCATTTCTGGCAGCCGTTCTGAAGGGCAGGATGACACGCGAGGTGTTCGAGAACTCGGTCCGCAATACGCTTGCGATCACCTGCATGTTCATGTGGATCATCCTGGCTGCGCTGGCATTCGGTGCCGTGTTCGACGGTCTCGGCGCTGTCCGCGCGATCGAGGACCTCTTTACTGAAAAGCTCGGCCTTTCCCCGTGGATGATCCTGATCCTGATGCAGCTTTCGTTCATCCTCATGGGTACGTTCCTTGATGACACTGCCATGCTGGTGATCGTTGCACCGCTATATGTTCCATTGGTGGATGCGCTCGGCTTCGACTTGATCTGGTACGGAGTGCTTTACACGATCACGACGCAGATTGCCTACATGACACCGCCGTTTGGTTATAACCTGTTCCTGATGCGAGCCATGGCGCCCCCGGAGATCACCCTTAGGGACATCTACAGCTCGATAATTCCATTCGTGCTTGTCATGGTCCTGGCATTGGCCATTGTGATGGTATTTCCGGGCATCGCGCTTTGGCTGCCCGGCTATGTTTATGGATTTTAAGACCGAGACTCCGCGAACGGAGCACAGACTTGCGAGCATCAACAGAGAGGAGAAGGTTATGACCACGAGACGCACATTTCTAAAAGGGGCCGCCGCCGCGGCTCCGGCGGCGGCACTGGCCGCGCCGGCGATTGCGCAAGGCACGATCACCTGGCGCCTTCAGACCTATGCCGGCCCCGCGCTGGCCGAGCATGTCATCGACCCTGCTATCGCCATGTTCAACAAGATTGCCGGTGACCGGATGCGAATCGAGCTGTTCTACGCCGACCAGCTTGTACCGACGGGCGAGTTGTTCCAGGCGATGCAGCGTGGAACGATCGACGCGGTGCAGTCGGATGACGACAGCATGGCCTCGCCGACCGAAGTCACCGTCTTCGGAGGCTACTTTCCCTTCGCCTCCCGCTACTCGCTCGACGTGCCGGTGCTGTTCAACCAGTATGGCCTGAACGAGATCTGGGCAGAGGAATATGCCAAGGTCGGCGTGCAGCACATCAGCGCCGGATCATGGGATCCTTGCCATTTCGCCACCAAGGACCCGATCAACAGCTTGAAGGATCTCGAAGGCAAGCGCGTCTTCACCTTTCCGACCGCTGGCCGGTTTCTGGCGCAGTTCGGAGTCGTTCCTGTGACGCTGCCCTGGGAGGATATCGAGGTCGCGGTGCAGACCGGCGAACTGGACGGCATCGCCTGGTCGGGTATCACCGAGGACTACACTGTCGGCTGGGCCGACGTGACCAATTACTTCCTGACCAACAACATTTCAGGCGCCTGGATCGGACACTTCTTCGCCAATCAGGACCGCTGGAATGAGCTTCCGGAAGACCTGCAAACCCTATTCCGAGTCTGTGCCGACCAGTCGCACTACTACCGGCAGCATTGGTATTGGGGCGGTGAGGCGGCCTTGCGTGTGAACGGAACCAAGATGCAGTTGACCACGATTCCCGACGAGGAATGGGATACGGTCGAAGCCGCGGCACAAACGTTCTGGGAAGAGATCGCGGCGGAATCCGAAACCAAGGCCAAGGTTGTCGAGATCTTCAAGCAGTACAACGCGGACATGCAGAAGGCAGGCCGTCCCTATCGGTACGGCAAGGCGTAAGGCAGATCATGGGCGCTCTGCGTCCGACCAGTTGCCGGGCGCGATCCGGGTTCGTGTTGAACCTTGGTCGCGTCCGGCAGCCTTTACGTGAACAAAGGACGCATAATTCATGCCTGCAAACCTGAGCTTCGAGTCCCTGAAGGATCTGGCTGCGAACGGCGAGATCGATACGGTCCTGGTGTGCATGGTCGACATGCAGGGCCGGCTCATGGGCAAGCGCTTCCATGTCTCGAACTTCCTGGAATCGTCCTGGAAGGAAACCCATTGCTGCAACTACCTTCTGGCCACGGATCTGGAGATGGAGACGCCGGAAGGCTACGCCTCCACCAGTTGGTCGAAGGGCTATGGCGACTACGCGCTGCGGCCGGACCTGACGACCCTGCGTCGGATTCCGTGGCTGGATGGCACTGCACTGGTCCTCTGTGACGTTTGTGACCATCACACCGGCGAACCTGTGCCGCATTCGCCGCGCGAGATTCTGAAAACCCAGATCGCCCGCGCCGAGAGGATGGGCTTTACCCCGATGATGGCGACCGAGCTGGAATTCGTCCTGTTCGCGAAAAGCTATGACCAGATCCGGCGAAACGGGTTTCGCAAGCTCACGCCGTTCTCGGGATACAACGAAGATTACAACATCCTTCAGACTTCGAAGGAAGAGCACGTTATGCGCCCGATCCGAAATCTTCTGGTCGAAGCGGGCGTTCCTGTCGAAAACACCAAGGGCGAGGCCGAGGCGGGTCAGGCCGAACTGAACATCCGCTATGCCGAGGCCCTGCTGGCGGCCGACAACCACACGATCGCCAAGCAGGCGGTAAAGGAAATCTCGAACCAGAATGGCCATGCCGCAACTTTCATGCCGAAATGGCACCATCAGCGCGTTGGCTCGGCGGCGCACATTCATCAGTCGCTGTTCAAGGACGGCGAAAACCAGTTCTACGAGAAGGGCGCGAAGCGCGGGATGTCAGACCTTCTGGGCCACTATATCGCTGGATTGCTGAAGTATTCCGCCGACATGACCTGGTTCCTGGCGCCCTATGTCAACAGTTACAAACGCTTCGTTCCCGGCGCCTTTGCCCCGACCAAAATCGCCTGGTCGATTGACAACCGCACCGCCGGCTATCGCCTGGTGGGTGAGGATACGAAGGGCGTGCGGATCGAATGCCGGATCCCGGGCAGCGACATGAACCCCTACCTTGCCTGCGCCGCGCAGCTGGCCGCCGGACTGACCGGGATAGAGGAAAAGCTGTCCCTCCCCGAACCCGTCACCGGCGACGTTTACGGGATGAAAGACATCCCCGACATTCCGCACACTTTGCGCGCAGCGACAGACACGCTGCGAAGCTCTGATATGCTGCGCCGCACGATGGGCGACTGGGTGATCGACCATTACAGCCGTGCGGCTGAGGTCGAGCAGGAGGCATTTGACCTGGTCGTCACCGACTGGGAAATCGCCCGCGGTTTCGAAAGGGCCTGAGCCATGACCAAGACCATCGACCTGATCTCTCCCCTTGACGGCAGCGTTTACCTGACGCGCGAGGTTCTGACCCGTGACGCCGCTTTCGCCGCTTCCGCGCGTGCCCGCAAAGCACAATCCGACTGGGCTGCAAGGCCGCTTCAAGAGCGCATTGACCTCGTCCTCAAGGCCAACGAGATCGTTGGCGAGAACAAGGCGCGGATGGCCGAGGAACTGGCTCTGCAAATGGGTCGTCCGGTTCGCTATGGCGGCGAATTCGGCGGCTTCAATGAGCGCGTGACCTATATGGCCGATATCGCCGCAGAGAGCCTGGCCCCTATGGTCGTCGAGAACAGCCCGCAGTTCCATCGCATGATCAAGCGGGTGCCGTGGGGAACGGTGCTTGTAATAGCGCCCTGGAATTATCCCTACATGACCGCGATCAACACCATAGCCCCCGCTCTGATCGCCGGAAACACCGTCATCCTGAAACATGCGGGCCAGACGCTTCAGGTCGGCGAACGTCTGGCCGAGGCGTTTCATCAAGCCGGCGTGCCGACGGACGTGTTTCAGAACCTCGTGCTCGACCATGACACGACCGCAGAGATCATTTCCGACCGTGCGGTCGACTTCGTGAATTTCACCGGTTCAGTCGGCGGAGGTCAGGCCATCGAACGCGCGGCGGCCGGAACGTTCATTCCGGTCTCGACCGAACTTGGCGGCAAGGATCCGGGTTACGTTCGCGCCGATGCGGATCTGGAAGCCGCAGTGGATACGCTGATGGACGGAGCAATGTTCAATGCCGGCCAATGCTGCTGCGGCATTGAGCGGATCTACGTGGATCATTCGCTGTTCGATGCCTTCGTCGAGAAATCCGTTGCCTGGATTGGCCAACAGCGCCTGGGCAACCCGCTGGACGTGGAGACGACCATGGGACCGATGGCGAACATCCGTTTCGCGCGCGAGGTTCGCGCCCAGATCGACGACGCGATCGCGCATGGCGCTACCGCCCACATCGCGAAAATGGAGGCGGACGACGGCGGTGCGTATCTGACCCCGCAAATTCTGACGAATGTCACCCACGACATGCGGGTGATGCGGGATGAGAGCTTTGGCCCGGTTGTCGGTATCATGGCGGTAAAGGACGACGACGAGGCCGTGCGGTTGATGAACGACAGCCGCTTTGGATTGACCGCATCCATTTGGACCAGGGACGCGGATGCCGCCGAAGCGATCGGCGACCGGATCGAAACCGGAACCGTTTTCATGAACCGCTGCGACTATCTGGATCCGGCGCTTTGCTGGACCGGATGCAAGGACACCGGTCGCGGCGCGGGTCTGTCAAAACTGGCCTACCAATCGCTCACGCGCCCGAAATCCTATCACCTCAAGAAAGCCTGATCCATGACACTCGAAGGAAACTGGTCCTACCCCACCGCAATCCGGTTCGGCGCTGGCCGCATAGCTGAAATTGCCGATGCCTGCATCAGCGTCGGAATGTCGAGGCCGCTTCTGGTCACCGACCGCGGCCTGAAGTCGATGGAGATCACGACAAGAACGCTCGACCTGATCGAAAATGCGGGTCTGGGCAGAGCGCTTTTCGCGGAAGTCGATCCGAATCCCAGCGATCTGAATGTCGAGGAAGGTCTGAAAGCCTACCGCGACGGCGGCTATGACGGGGTGATCGCATTTGGGGGCGGCTCGGGCCTCGATCTTGCCAAGACGCTGGCATTCATGGTCGGTCAATCGCGCCCGTTGTGGGATTTCGAGGATGTGGGCGACTGGTGGACCCGGGCAGACCCGGCGGGCATTCATCCCATTGTCGCGGTGCCGACCACGGCAGGCACCGGCTCTGAGGTTGGCAGGGCGTCCGTGATTACCAATTCGCAAACCCATGAGAAGAAGATCATCTTCCATCCGAAGATGCTTCCTGCTGTCGTTATCTGCGATCCGGAACTGACGGTGGGAATGCCGAAGTTCATCACCGCCGGCACGGGATTGGACGCCTTCGCGCATTGCGTCGAGGCGTATTCCAGTCCGCACTACCATCCGATGAGCCAGGGGATCGCGCTGGAGGGGATGCGCCTGGTCAAGGAGAACCTTTCGCGGGCCTATGCCGACGGCACCGACATCGAAGCCCGTGCCAACATGATGAGCGCCGCGGCGATGGGGGCGACCGCATTCCAAAAGGGCCTCGGCGCCATTCATGCGCTCAGCCACCCGATTGGCGCGATGCATCATACGCATCACGGAACCACCAACGCGGTCTTCATGCCGGAGGTTCTGAAGTTCAACGCGGACGCGATCCGAGACCGGTTCGATCTGGTTGCCGCCTACCTGGAGATCTCTGGCGGCTTCGACGGGTTCTGCGCGTTTGTCGATGAACTCAACGCAAGCTTGGCGATCCCGCCGAAACTGTCTGGAATTGGGGTAAAGGACCCCGACATCGACGCGTTGACTGAGGCCGCACTGCGCGACCCTTCGACCGGCGGAAATCCCGTGAAGATGACCCGCGCGAACACGCGGGCGTTGTTCGAGGCAGTCCTTTAGGCCGGCTCGAACCCCGAAATGAGAATACACGATGCCCGCCATAGATCCGGTTCTGACCCGAAGTCGCCAACGATGGGCTGTTGGTCTTGCCGAAACCGGACGGACTGATATTCCTCGAACACACCCCGTGAAGGGTGTATCAAAAAGAAGAACTTGTGCAGCTTGTTGCTCAGTTTTTACAAAACTCGGTCAAACGAACCGCGTGACAATAACAATCAGGGAGAATCAAGATGATCAATAAATTGCCAGTTGCGAGCGTGGTGGCCGGGCTCTTGCTCGCAGCGCCCGCCAGTGCCGAGACGCTGCGCCTTCTGACCTGGGGTGGCTACGCCCCCGACGCCGTCATCGACATGTTCGAGGAACAGACCGGCCATACTGTCGAAGTGACGCTGTCCAACAACGAAGAGATGATCGCCAAGCTCCGCGCCACCGGCGGCGGCGGCTTTGACCTTGTCCAGCCAAGCCAGGACCGCATCGCCGGGCCACAGGAAGAATTCGGCATCTACAAGCCGATGGATCTGAGTCAGATCGACACGTCACTGTTCATTCCGTCCATGCTGTCGGCGACGCAGGCGAACACGACGGTCAACGGCGATGTGTACGGAGTTCCGCATGTCTGGGGAACGTCGGGGTTGATCGTGAACAAGGCTGAAGCCGGCAGTGTGGCGGACTATACCGATCTATGCGACCCGGCGCTGACCGGCAAAGTGACCTATCGGTTGAAGCGTCCAACCCTTATCGGCTTCGCCTTTTCGATGGGGCTTGATCCGTTTGCGGCCTATGACGACGAAGCCGCTTACCAAGCCATTCTGGATCAGGTCGAAGCCAAGCTGACCGAGTGCAAACCGGTCGTCAAAGCTTACTGGTCTGGCGGCGACGAACTGCTGAACCTGATGCGGTCGGGCGAAACGGTCGCGGCGATGGCTTGGGACACTGGCGGATGGAAACTGAACAGCGACAATGTCGACATCACCTTTGTCGCTCCGGCATCCGGCGCATTGGGTTGGGTCGACACATTTGCCCTGCCCGCCCAAGGCCGTGCCGATGCGGCTGCCTACGATTGGATCAACTTCGTCATGCAGCCCGAGGTGGCCGCGATGATCACTGAAGAGGCAGGCAACTTCACCGCCTCGCAGGGGGCGGATGCGTTCGTCAACGACACGCTGAAAGCCCAGTACCAGGCTAGTTTTCCGCCCGAAGCGATTGACAATATCCGCTGGTATCCTCCGGTCCCGGCAGGAATCGAGCAACTGGAAGGCCCTGTCCTCGACCGTGTTCAGGCGGCCAACTGAAACCTTGTTGCCTAGTCATGACGTAGCTCCGGGATACCGGGGCTACGCATTGCTTTGAAAGCCGGTCCAATGACTCCCGATCTTGAATGCCGCGGCTTGTCCAAACGGTTCGGCGATGTCGTCGCTGTGGAAAACGTGCACTTCAGCGTGCCTCGGGGATCATTCTTTTCCATCCTTGGGCCATCGGGCTGCGGCAAGACCACGATCATGCGCATGATAGCCGGGTTTCTGGAGCCCACCGAAGGCGACATCCTGATCAAGGGTCGGTCTGTCCTTGGCGTGCCCCCGAACAAGCGCCCGGTCAACATGGTATTCCAGCACCTAGCGCTTTTCCCGATGATGAACGTGGCCGAGAACATCGGATACGGGTTGCGCCGGCAAGGCGTGGCGAAGTCCGAAATCAATCGCCGCGTCGGTGAGGTGCTGGAGCGCATTCATTTGCCCGGTGTCGGCAGCCGCAAAGTCTCGGAGCTTTCGGGCGGTCAGCGTCAGCGCATAGCGATTGCGCGCTGCATGGTGCTAGAGCCTGATGTTCTGCTTCTGGATGAACCCCTTGGTGCGCTCGATCTGAAATTGCGGGAAAGCATGAAGATCGAACTGAAGGCGCTGCAGGCTGAATTCGACACGACCTTCGTCTATATCACTCACGATCAGGGAGAGGCGCTTGTCATGTCCGACGCGGTCGCCGTGATGAACGCAGGTCGGTTCGAACAGGTGGGATCGGCGCGCGACCTCTACTACCGGCCGGCGACGGCCTTCGTGGCGGGATTTGTCGGCGAGGCAAACCGCTGGAAAGGCCGGGTCGTCGCGGCAGAGGGCAATGCTCTTAAGGTAGTGACAGAGCAGGGCCTCGCATTGTCGGCAAGCGGCAGCGATCTGGCGAAAGGTGATCAGGTTGCCGTTTTTGTACGTCCGGAAACGATCCGTATCGCGCATGACGCGAGTGGCGTCGAGAGGGACAGCAACAGGATGACCGGACGCGTGACGTCCCTGCTGTTCAACGGGGCGAACAGCAGAGTGCTCGTCCGCGACACCAAATCAGGCGAAGAGATTGACGTTGCATTGCCCCAATCCAAGGAATTTCTGACGCTGGAAAAAGGCGCGGAAGTCCATATCGGCTGGGGCCAGGATCAGGCGCTCGCTTTCGCGGATCCTGAGCGATGACGGCAAACCGAATTGGTTTCTATCTTCTAATCGCGCCCCTGGTGCTCTGGCTTGGCCTGCTTATCATCCTTCCGCATATCGACATGGCGCTGGTATCGTTGCGTACGCGGGTTGGGCCGGGACAATACGAAGCCAGCCTCAGCAATTATGCCGCGTTCGCAACCGAGCCGCTCTATCTCTTCACCTTCCTCCGCACCGCGATCATGTCGATCATTGCGACACTCATCACACTGATCATCGCCTTCCCGATCAGCTACTACATCGCAAAGGTCGCCAAAGGTCGGCGTCAGGCAATGCTGTTCCTGTTATGCCTGATACCGTTCTGGGTGTCGGAACTGGTGCGAACTTTCGGCTGGATCATCCTGCTGCGCGAAACCGGTGTGATCAGCGGACTCTTGCAATGGCTTGGCTTCGCCGATCAGCCGGTCGAGATGCTCTACAACGATGCAGCGATGATGCTGGGCCTGGTCTACACATCAATGCTGTTCATGGTCGTCCCCCTGACGACGACGCTGGAAAGCCTCGACGATGCCGTGATCGAGGCAGGCTACGATCTGGGCGGATCGGGCAGCAGCGTTCTGCGAGAAATCGTCATCCCGCATGCGATGCCAGGCATCGTTTCCGGCTGCATCGTTGTCTTCATGCTCAGCCTCGGCAATTACCTTACGCCGACGATGCTCGGCGGCAAGGACAGCCTGTGGTTTACGCAACTGATCTATTCGCAGTTCATAGTCCGGTTTAACTGGGAACTGGGGGCGGCCTTCGGGTTCTGTCTGCTGTTCGCGTCGTCTATCATCGTCTGGGGGATGCTGAGGCTCACCGGTCAGACACTGGAACGCACGATGGGCGAAGGCGCATGATTCCGTCGATCCCCCAATCGCCCGTGTTCAAGGGCCTCTATCTTGCCTATGTCGCCGCTTTCTTTTTCTGGCTGGGCCTGCCGCTGGTCACGGTTTCGGTCTTCGCGTTCAATGACAGCCTGTTTCCCGCCCTGCCGTGGCAGGGTGCGACCCTGGACTGGTTCTTTGGCGACGAGCGACCGAAGATCGGGCTGTTTCACGAACGCCGGATCTTATCGTCAATCTGGACGTCGGTCTTCGTCGCGGTCTGCGTTTCGTCGCTGGCGGTGGCCGTGGGCACCACAAACGCATTCCTGTTCAACCGGTACAGCTTTCGCGGCCGGGGACTGGCCTACATCCTGATGCTGCTGCCGCTGGTCGTTCCCGGCATAGTGCTGGGCATCTCTATCCTCGTCTTTTCCAGCCGCATTGCCGGCGTGGTGGAAAGCGCGACCGGGCTCTATGCAGAAGCGCTGCGCCCCGGCTTGCCATTGGTCATCCTCGGCCAGTTCTCGTTCATAACCACGATCGCGACATTGGTGATCTCGGCCAGGTTGATCAAATTCGACCGCTCTCTGGAAGAAGCGGCGCTGAATCTCGGGGCCTCGCCGATTGTCGCAGTGGCCACGGTGACGATCCCGTATCTGCTTCCCGCGCTTGTCGGCGCGTTCGTCGTATCCTTCCTGATGAGTTTCGAGAACTTCAACACGACCCTAATGCTGGTCGGCTCGGACGCGCCGCTGACCATCACGATGTTCGACCGGCTCAAGGAAGGATCAACGCCTGTCCTGAACGCCGTTTCGCTGCTGCTGATGCTTGGGTCCGGCTTGCTTGCATTGATCGTGATCGGTTTTCAGCGGCGCTGAGTTTTTTAAAGAATTGTTGGCGCTGGCCAAGGTTGCAGAGTCTCAATCCACACGACCGCGGATATGGCTGGGCAGATTCAGGCCCTCTACAATCGCTCCATCGGCAATCAGGCGCGCGGCGCAGGCCAGGTCGGGCGCCATGTAACGATCTTCGGTTACGGCGGGAACCTCCTTGCGTAGGGTCGATATCACACCTCGTAGCAGCGGGCTGGTGCGCAACGGCGCGCGGAATTCGATTCCCTGCGCGGCACAGAGCAGCTCGACCCCCAGTATCACGTTCAGATTGGCATTCATGCGCTGCAGTCGCCGGGCGGCATGGGCGGCCATGCTGACATGGTCTTCCTGATTGGCAGAGGTCGGGGTCGAGTCGGTGGAACAGGGATTGGCGAGATGCTTGTTCTCGCTCATCAGCGCTGCGGTCGTGACCTCGGCGATCATGAAGCCGGAATTCAGCCCCGGATCGGGAGTAAGGAACGGAGGCAGGTCGAAACTCAGAGTCGGATCCACCATCAGCGCAACGCGCCTTTGGGCAATGGCGCCGATCTCGGACAAGGCCAGGGCAATCTGGTCGGCCGCGAAGGCGACCGGCTCGGCATGGAAATTGCCGCCAGAGACGATCAGACCCTCCTCAACCAGCACCAGGGGGTTGTCTGTCACCGCATTGGCCTCGATCTCCAACGTGCGGCCCGCGAAATGCAGCAGGTCCATCGCGGCGCCGGTGACCTGCGGCTGGCACCGGATGCAATAGGGGTCCTGCACGCGGGTATCACCCTCGCGGTGACTTTCGCGGATCTCCGAGCCTTCCATCAATGCGCTCTGCGCCCGCCCCACGGCAATCTGTCCTGCATGGCCGCGCAGCGTATGGATCCGGTCCACCAGCGGTGCGGTCGAGCCCATGATCGCGTCAGTCGACAGCGCGCAGGTCACGACAGAGGCCGCGGCGTTGCGCCAGGCATCGAACAGCGACGCCAGCGCACAGGCGGTCGAGAACTGGGTCCCGTTGATCAGTGCAAGGCCCTCTTTCGGGCCAAGCTCGATCGGCTCTAACCCGGCGTTTTTCAAAGCTTCGCGTGCGGGCAGACGCTCCCCCTCCGCGAGTGCCTCGCCCTCGCCGAGCAGCACCGCCGCCATATGCGCCAGCGGCGCAAGATCGCCCGAGGCGCCGACCGACCCCTGAACCGGGATCACCGGCAATATCCCCTTCTCAAGCATCGCCTCGATGAGGATGATGGTTTTCCAGGCCACGCCGGATGCCCCCCGTCCAAGCGACAGAAGCTTGAGTGCCAGCATCAACTGGGTTGTGGCGGCGTCCAGAACATCTCCGACACCGCAGCAATGCGACAGGATCAGGTTCCTTTGCAGTTTCGCAGTATCCGCGGGCGCGATCTTGACGCTGGCCAGCTTTCCGAAACCGGTATTGACGCCGTAGACCGCCTGGTCCCCCCGCGCGGCACTGGCGACCAGTGCCGCCGCAGCCTCTATCCCCTTCCGCGCATCCGGATGCAGTTTGATGGCACCTGTACCGCGCCAAATCGTCTCTAACACGGACAAATCGGCTTGGCCGGGGGTCAGCGTAAGGGTCATGTCCCGCGCTCCAGTATGGCTCCGTCGAAGATCCGTGAATGCAGCGGGTTGAAGCCTATGCGGTAAGCCAGTTCGGCCGGTTCCTCGACATCCCAGACCGCCAGATCGGCGCGCGCACCGGTGCGGACGATCCCGCCACCGTCATCGCCGAGCGCCCGCGCCGCATGTCTGGTCACGCCGGCCAAGGCCTCTGCCGGGGTCAGACGGAATAGCGTGCAGCCCATGTTCATCGTCAAGAGGAGCGAGGTAAGCGGCGAGGAGCCGGGATTGCAATCGGTCGCCAGCGCCATCGGGACGGCATGATCGCGAAACGCCTGAATCGGTGGCAGCCGTGTTTCGTGGAGCGTATAAAACGCCCCTGGCAGCAGCACCGCAACGGTGCCCGCGCGCGCCATCGTCTTCGCATCCGCTTCGCCGGCATATTCAAGATGATCGGCCGACAGACCGCCGAACTCTGCGACCAGCTGTGCGCCACCCAGGTGGGAAAGCTGCTCGGCGTGCAGCTTTACCGGCAGCCCCAGGCTGCGTGCCTTCTCGAACACGCGTCGGATCTGACTGGTATCGAAGGCGATACCCTCGCAGAACCCGTCGACCGCATCCACGAGCCCCTCTGCTTGTGCGGTTTCCAGAGTTGGCAGACAAACCTCGTCGATATAGGCGTCGGCGCGTCCCCTGAACTCCTCCGGCACGGCATGAGCGCCCAGAAAGCTCGTCCTGACGCGGACCGGGCGCAGTTCCGCGATCCGTCGGGCGGCGCGCAGCATCGCCAATTCAGTGTCTCGGTCAAGGCCATAGCCGGATTTGATCTCTATCGTGCACACACCTTCGGACAGAAGCGCATCGACGCGTGGCAGCGCGGTTTCCAGAAGCCGATCCTCGCCAGCCTCGCGCGTCGCTTTCACCGTCGAGACGATGCCACCGCCGGCCCGCGCCACCTCTTCATAGCTGGCGCCCTCAAGCCGCATCTCGAATTCCTTGGCTCGGTCACCACCGTGGACGACATGGGTATGACAATCGATCAATCCCGGAGTGACGAGTCGTCCCCCCAGGTCGTGGCGTTCCACATGGCGATGCTCCTGGGGCAGTTTCGCCTCTGATCCACACCAAAGAACGCTGCCGTTGCCGATCGCTACCGCGCCCTGCCGGATCCGGCCGAAGGGTCGGCCAGGCTCCATCGTCGCGAGCGTCAGATTGCAGAGCAGCATGGGATTTCCTGTTGATCGCGTCGTGGCTTCGGTTATTATGTATGCACATAATTTTCTGTCAAGACAGGATAGCGAATGTCAGTCATCTGGGCCGAACGGGCGCTGACCGGAAACGGGTGGCAAAAAGACGTTCGAATTGCCGTCGGCTCAGACGGACGGATCGCATCGATCTCCCCCGACAGTCCGGCAGAAGGCTTGCGCGTCGCGGTTCTTCTGCCGGCCCCGGCCAATGTCCACAGCCATGCATTTCAGCGCGCAATGGCCGGCCTGACCGAGCGTCGCGGCCCCGATCCGAGCGATTCCTTCTGGACCTGGCGTCAGCTCATGTTCCGCTTTCTAGACCAGCTCACGCCGGAAGATGTCGAGGCGATCGCCGCATTCGTCCAGATGGAGATGCTGGAAGCGGGCTATGCCACCAATGTCGAATTTCATTATCTGCACCATGGCCCCGGCGGCGTTGCCTATGAAGATCCCGCTGAAATGTCCTTACGGATTGCCGCCGCCGCCGAGACGAGCGGGATAGGACTTACGCTGCTTCCCGTGCTCTACCAGTTCGGCGGCTGCGACCGCCGGCCGCTTGGCCCTGGCCAGATCCGTTTCGGCAACGACCCTGACGGGTTTGCGCGGCTCTGGCAGGGCGCGGTGCGGGCCGTCGGCCGGCTATCAGCCGACTGCGCCATCGGAGTCGCTCCGCATTCGCTCAGGGCAGTTGCGCCGGACAGCCTGCCGCAGGTGCTCGGCCTTTCGCCCGATGGTCCGGTTCACATGCACCTGGCTGAACAGGTGGCCGAGGTCGAAGAGGTTCTTACAGTCTGGGGAAAACGGCCGGTCGAGTTGCTGCTGGATCGGCTCGCACCTGACGCGCGTTGGTGTTTGATTCACTGCACCCAGATGGAGCCGCATGAAACCGAAGCCCTTGCCCGCACCGGCGCGGTTGCCGGTCTTTGCCCGATTACCGAGGCAAATCTGGGCGATGGCATATTCGATGCCGTCCGCTGGCGCGCGGAAGGAGGAAAAGTCGCGATCGGCTCGGACAGCAACATCCGGATCTCCCTAAGCGAAGAGTTGCGTCAGCTCGAATACTCGCAGCGCCTGCGCGACCGGGCGCGCGCGGTCCTTGCAACCCGCGACAGATCGACGGGCAGACTTCTGCTCGACGAAGCCGCGTCAGGGGGCGCACAGGCCGCGGGCCGGGGATCGGGCCGGATCGCCGAAGGCGAATGGGCCGACTTGGCGGCACTGGACGCGACCCATCCGGACCTTGCTTTCCGCGAGGGGGATACGGTCTTGGACAGTTTTATCTTCGCCGGAGATGACCGGATGATCCGCGATGTCTGGTCTGCCGGCCGTCACATGGTTCGAGACGGCGCGCATATAAACCGGGACGCGATTGCCGCCGCCTACCGGAAATCCATCGCTCGACTGCGAGACGTGCTGTGACGAAAACCATCAAGAGCTGGCAAGCCGTCGAGCAGGAGGTCCGCCGGCGCATTCATTCCCGCGAGTGGGCGCCGGGCGAGCCGATCCCGAACGAAGCGGATCTGGCGCTGGAATTCGGCTGCGCCCGCGCAACCGTCAACCGTGCGCTGCGCGCCCTCGCCGATTCGGGCCTGCTGGACCGACGACGGAAGGCAGGCACGCGGGTCGCGCTGCACCCCATTCGGAAGGCGGTCCTCGAGATTCCGGTGATCCGCCAGGAAATCGAAGAAAAGGGTCTTCGTTACCGGTATGAGCTGGTTGAAAGGACGGAAAAGCGAGCGTCAAAAGCTATAATGGACCGGATGGATCTGGTCGGAGATCGATCATTGCTGAACGTGTTTGCGATCCATTTCGCCAATGATAGGCCCTATGTGGCTGAAGATCGCTGGATCGATCCCGCCGTTGTTCCGGGGCTGTCAGAGGCGCCGCTTGACCGGATCAGTGCGAACGAGTGGCTATTGTCCAACGCACCCTACACCCGCTCTGACATCGTCATTTCGGCCCTGTGTCTGACTGCCACCCAGGCCCGCCAACTTGGCGCTTCAGCCGGACAGGCATCCTTCCGAATAGAGCGCATCACCTGGGACGGTGACGATGCAGTCACCACGGTCGAACTTCGCTTCGCTCCCGGCTACAGCCTGGGGGCCCGTTTTTGACCCCTTGCACCACCTTGCACTCATCGACTGTCTTTTTCGACACGGGCGCTAGCTGATGTCCGGTCAGGGAGATTGCGGCATGCTTCGCGTCGAGGACATCGAGAAGAGCTATTCCAGCGCCGAGGGCCGTATCGAGGTTCTGAGCGGCGTCTCGTTCCAGATGGCCGCCGGCGAGACGCTGGCGCTGACGGGAGAATCCGGTAGCGGCAAAAGCACACTGCTGCATCTTGTCGCCGGGCTCGACCCGGCCGATGCCGGGCGGATCATGATCGACGGCACCGATCTGACCGCGCTTGATGATCGCGGACGCGCCCAGATGCGGCGAGGCATCGTCGGGGTCGTGTTTCAGCAGTTCAACCTCATTCCCAGCCTGACCGTTGCCGACAATGTCGCGTTTCAGGCCCGGCTGGCAGGGCGATACCAGCATGATTGGACCGAAACGCTGATCGAACGTATTGGGCTAAAGGATCAGTTGCGCAAATATCCCGAGGCGCTTTCGGGCGGCCAGCAGCAGCGCGTCGCGATAGTCCGCACCTTGGCCGCGCGGCCAAAACTGCTGCTGGCGGACGAGCCGACCGGGAACCTGGACGAAGAGAACGCCGCGATCATTCTGTCCCTCTTGCTGGAAGCAGCCCGCGATGCCGACGCGGCGGTACTGATGGTCACTCATTCACTGCACCTTGCTGGCCAATTGCAGCGCCGCCTGCATCTGAGCCACGGGCGGATCGAGGGATGATCGGCACCGCGCTTCATGCGCTCCTGTCGCATTGGCGGCGCAATCCGTGGCAGGCATTCACGCTGGTTGCCGGACTTGCCCTGGCAACGGCGCTCTGGTCCGGCGTGCAGGCGATCAATGCCGAAGCACGCGCGAGCTATGACCGCGCGGCCATGTCGATCGGGCAGGGCCGTTTCGACCGGATCGTCAATCGGGACGGGTCGGAGATAAGCCTGTCACAATTCGTGGCATTGCGCCGCGCGGCCTGGCTGGTCAGCCCATTGGTCGAGGGAGAGCTACAGATCGGCGGTCGGAGTTTCAGCGTTGTCGGCATCGAACCCCTGACCCTGCCAAGCGCGGCAATGCCGATTTCGGACCGCGGGTTTGATACCTTGGCGGGTTTGCTGTCGCGGGACGGTCTCATCCTAGTCCATCCGGATGATGCGGGGGCACTATCCGACCTCGGAATACCGTTGCAGATAGACTCGGATCAGCCGAAGGGGCGTCTGACGACCGACATTTCCGCTGCACAGAGACTGATTCAGACCGACGGCCTCACCCGTCTGTTGCTGCATGAGCGCCAGCCGCGAGGCCGACCGGACCTCTCCAAGATCGACGAGAATCTGATCGTGCGGAACGGCCAGGGTCAGAGCGACGTGGCGCGACTTACAGACAGTTTTCATCTGAACCTCACCGCCTTCGGCTTGCTATCCTTTGCGGTCGGCATCTTCATAGTCTATGGTGCGATCGGCCTGGCTTTCGAGCAACGCCGCCCGGTGTTCCGAACCTTGCGCACGCTCGGGGTTCCGCTGAACCTGCTGATGCTGCTTCTCGGCACAGAGCTTCTGCTTTTCGCCCTGTTCGCAGGACTGGCCGGCATCGCGCTGGGCTATGTCCTCGCCGGCGCCATCCTTCCCGATGTCGCGGCAACCCTGCGCGGGCTCTACTCGGCCGATGTAAGCGGAAATCTCAGTCTGCGCCCGGCCTGGGTCCTGTCGGGGCTCGGCATGGCGGTGGGCGGAACGGCGGCGGCCGCGGCGGGAGCCTTCTGGCGATTGCACCGGCTACCTCTTCTGGCGGCGACGCAACCGCGCGCATGGGCGGCTGACGCGGCCCGCAGGGGCCGGAGAATGGCGGCGATAGCGGCGGTTCTGGGCCTCGCGGGTCTTGCGGTCGGACTGTTTGCTGAGGGCTTGCTTGCGGGCTTCGCGCTGCTGGCCTGCCTGTTGATCGCCGCGGCGCTTTTGCTGCCGCTGACCCTGGACCTGGTTCTGCGGCTATGGGCCCGACTGGCGCGGCATGTCGTTCCGCAATGGTTCTGGGCCGATACCCGCGCGCAGCTGCCCGGCCTCTCCATGGCGCTGATGGCGCTGCTGCTGGCGATGGCCGCCAATATCGGTGTCTCCACAATGGTATCGAGCTTTCGCCTGACCTTCGTCGGCTGGCTCGATCAGAGACTCGCGTCAGAGCTCTATATCAATGCCCGAAGCCCGGAAGAGGCGGAGGACCTGACGACTTATCTTGTGGACAGGGTCGATGCGATCCTGCCGATCATTTCGGCCGATACCCGGATTGGCGGGCTGCCCGCCGAAGTTTTCGGGGTTATCGACCATGCGACTTACCGCGAGAACTGGAAGCTTCTGCAGTCAGTCCCGCAAATCTGGGATCGCCTTGCAGCCGGCGAGGGCGTGCTGGTCAACGAACAGCTATATCGACGCCAGGGTCTGAAAGTTGGAGATAAGCTGGGCGATGATAGAGTGCTCGGCGTGTACGGCGACTACGGCAACCCGGTGGGTCAGGTCGTGATGGGGCTCGACCTGTTTCAGGGACGTTTTCCAGAGACCATCGCCCTACGCTACGGGCTGCGCACAGAGCGCCCTGCAGCGGTCGCCGCTGACCTGCAGCAAGAGTTCAATCTACCTGAAGGCGCAATCGTCGATCAGGCACGGATCAAAGCGGTGTCACTCGAAATATTCGAGCGCACCTTCGCCGTGACCGCCGCGCTTAATGTCCTGACGCTGTCCGTTGCCGGATTTGCGATCCTGATCAGCCTTCTGACGCTCGCCACCATGCGGCTTCCACAGCTCGCACCGGTTTGGGCGCTGGGGCTGACGCGGCGCAGGCTGGCCGGGCTAGAACTGCTGCGCGCGCTTTGCCTTGCCGCCTTTACCGGACTCCTCGCGGTTCCGCTCGGCCTCGGCCTGGCCTGGGTGTTGCTGGCGATCGTCAATGTGCAGGCCTTTGGATGGAGATTGCCGATGCACCTGTTCCCGCTCGACTACCTGCGGCTTGGGGCTTTGACGCTGTTGGCCGCCCTTGTTGCCGCGCTATGGCCCGCCGCAAGGCTGGCCGCGACCCCGCCGGACCGGCTGTTGAGGGTGTTCAGCAATGAGCGCTAGGGCAACCTTGCTTCTACTCGTCCTTCTGCCGAGCCAAGCGCTTGGGCAGGGCTTTGCGGGGCTCGGCACCGATGCCGAGGGTTTCGCGCTGCCCCGACCCGATGCGGAATTCAGCTTTCCCGCCGATCACGGCCCGCATCCCGATTACAGGATCGAATGGTGGTATCTGACCGCAACTCTCACCGCGGAGGATGGACGCAATTTCGGTTTGCAGTGGACCTTGTTCCGCAGCGCCATGCGTCC
Source organism: uncultured Alphaproteobacteria bacterium (assembly GCA_942492375.1). Classification (GTDB taxonomy): domain Bacteria; phylum Pseudomonadota; class Alphaproteobacteria; order Rhodobacterales; family Rhodobacteraceae; genus JAHEAO01. The sequence goes on along the minus strand of CALOEL010000014.1, from coordinate 161,272 downwards.
GGGCGAGACGGAAGGCTGGCAAAGCCCGCAGCTTTGGATGGGTCATGCCGCCGTCACCACCCCGGACGCGCACTTTTTCACCGAGCGACTCGCGCGCGGCGGAATCGGGCAAGCTGGTGTCACCGCGGAACCCTTCCGCGCCTGGATCGACGATTGGCAGATGCGTGGCAATGACATGTCGCGCCTGTCTATTGAGGCGTCCGGACCGGAATTCGCCTACGACATGCAACTGCAGGCGACCGGCCCGCTGGTTCTGCATGGTGCGGGGGGATACTCGGTGAAGTCGGAGGAAGGGCAGGCGAGCTACTACTACTCGCAGCCTTTCTATGAAATCAGTGGCACGCTGACGTTGCCCGAAGGCGAAGTCTCGGTCACGGGCGACGCGTGGTTGGATCGCGAATGGTCGTCGCAACCATTATCGGAGGACCAGAAGGGTTGGGACTGGTTCTCTCTGACCTTCACCTCCGGGGCGCGGCTGATGGGTTTCCGGCTGCGCGGCGCGGAGGGCGCGCCATTCACGTCCGCCACATGGATCGAACCGGATGGCAAAGCCACGGCCTACGGCGACGGGGCCTTCAGTGCCGAACCCTTGGCGGAAACAGAGGTCGCCGGTCGGACGCTGCCCGTGCGATGGCGGGTGAGGCTACCCGAGAAAGGTGTCGACGTCGAGGTTGAGGCGATGAATCCGGGCGCTTGGATGGCGACCTCGGTCCCCTATTGGGAAGGGCCGGTATCGTTCTTCGGCAGTCACGAGGGCCGCGGTTACCTGGAGATGACCGGATACGAGGAAAACTAGGAGCGTCTCGTCGGTCTCGCCTGTTCTGTGGTGCAAAGGCAGAACAGGCGAACGAGCCAATCTACACGAGGCGGCACATCGCCAAGAGGACGGAGTTCACGCCACCCGGTGCTGCGCCGGCAACAGCCGGTCGCCGGTCACTCCTCGCAATCTTCGTCGAAGCAGCAGGCATCGAGACTCTGAACGCTGCAGCCGTCGTCACCACAACTGCAGTCGCAGTCACAGTCGCAATCCGGCTTGCACCGGCCAGTTTGCTGCCAGACGGTATAGGCCATCAGGTCGAGCCGTTTTTCCGGGGTCTTCGGATCGTCGCTCTCGATCACCAGTTCCAGGCATTTCGGGCATTTCTCGCCCGCCTTGTAGCGGATCAGAAGATCGAGGCAGCTGCCCGGCTGCAGAGCGGCCGGGAACGGGTTGTTCACGAGCTGCCAGTGCTTGTTCTTGCGGCTGAAGCCCACGCGGGTGACCTTCAGAGCACATTTGCCGGTATTGCAGATCGCGATGGTCCGTTCGCCGACACAGCAGGCCTTGACGCCGCCGATGCAGGTCGAGCCGGTGACCGAAAGCCTGCCTGACGGCACGCTGCCGGACACGTAGATCTTCTTCTTGCCCTTCGGGTCGTCGCTGTCGACCGTAATGACGGCCGATTTGGAGCCAAGACTGTTGGGTTCGAAGCGGATCGGCACCTGCACGGAATCGCCCGCCCCAATGACCACCGGGTAAGAGGTGACATCGGCAACGACGAAATCGGCCGAAGAGGAACTGATGTCGCTCACGCTGAGCGGGCAGGGCCCGCTGTTGTTCAGGGTCAGCACCAGGTCGCGGAAGGATTTCAGGCAGACATCGCCGAAATAGCCGTGATCGGCGATGATCGAGACCAGCCGAGGCGGTTTCGACACGCCAGAGACCCGCACCGATTTCGAGCCTTTGGGGTCGTCGCTGAACACGGTTATCGTCGCCGAGGCCGGGCCGAAGCTGGAGGGCCGGAACCGGATCGGCAGCGCGATGGAATCGCCGGAGTCGATGGCGATCGGATAGGTCATCACGTTCGGCAATTCGAAATCGCCCGAAGACGAGGTGATATTGCTTATCGAGAGCATCCCGAACCCGCTATTGCTGAGCACGAGTTTCATGTCCTTGTGCGCTCCACGGCAGACATTGCCGAACTCGCCGCTATCGGCGATGGCGGTGACAAGCCGCGGTTCCAGCCGGACATCGCGCATGGCAACGTTGTTGTCGTTCGGGACCAGCCGCCAATCCTCGATCTCTTCGCTCGGATTGAACTTGTCGGCATTGCTGGGGTCGCCTTCGGCCGAAACGATCATCATCATCGTGTCGTGGCCTTCGGCATTGGGGTTGGGCACCCAGGCGAAGGGGCCGACAGTGATCTCTTCGGCATCATTGGGCTGGACAATGCCGGCCCCCAATTCCGCCGTGGTCATCGGTTGCAGGTCTTCCGGCCAGACGCGACCGGCGAAAGGCATGCAGTGGAAGCCGCGGACGGTCGTGTTGTTGGCCTGCGACGTGCCGCGGTTCTTGATTTTCACATAGGCGTAGTTGGTGCCGAGTGCGGGTTCCTGGTGCGCTTCTACGCCGTCGGGGGCGCGGCGGTTCCAGATTGCGGCGGTATCGCGGAAATCGGCGATGTATTCGTACTCGCCGCCGCGCCCGTCGTCGATATAGACGTCCACGGGCGGCGGGTCGCCGTCATTGAGGTTCTGCACCTCGAAGGACCAGACCAGCACCTTGCCATAGGCACCGCCAAAGAGTCCCTCGGTCGTCCAGTCGCCGGCATCGGCGGTCAGCAGCGCGTCGAGATAGGGCGCCGGCCCGGCGGGGTTGCTGACCGGCGACAGCGTGCCGACGGCGCGCAGCAAGAGGTAGGACATGGCCCGCGCCGCGAATTCCCGGCGGGTGATGTCGGTCGAATCGCCGCCCATCGAGCGGTAACAGCGCATGACGCAGGTCGAGATGATCTGTTCGGTGTTGTAAGAGCCGGTATCCATCACCCCGCCCCAGCCCCAGCCATCGGCCACCGCGCGGTCAGAGCGGCGCAGGTTCTGGCGGAAGGGCGAGCGGATGAACCGGTCGATCGCGCCGCCATTGTGCCATTCCGAGGCGAAGTCGTTCAAGATTATCGCGAAGCTGTCGCCCTGGCTGTGGGCAAAGCCGAGATTGGCGGAATTGACGTGATCGTAAAGGATGCCGTGGCCGCCGAGTTCGTGCAGCACCACGGACCACTCCACGGCATTGCCCATCGGGTTGCCGCCGGTATTGTCGATCAGCCCGTAGCAGGCGTGGTCGATGCCGTCGCCGTCACCGATGCAATGGGCGTTATTGGCACCGCCGATGCCACGATGGTCGATCTCGACCGGAAAGGTGGTGCCGTCGAAATAGGTGTCGATCGGGAAACCCAGATCCTCGACGAGACGGAAGAAGCGGTCGTTGTGGTAATAGGCGTTGACGGCGGCGAAATCATTGGTGCGCGAGTTGAAATCGAAATCCGACCCGGCGGGCCGCGTCGGCGCGGCGACGACGGGGTTCTCGACTTCGGCCACTGTCACGAATTCGCCGGTCAGAGATTGCGTGCCGGCGGCGGGCGGGTCCAGTCCTTCCAGGATCACGTCATCGCGCAGGGGGTTCAGCACCGCATTGGGCTGGGTCGCGTCATTTCCGTTGTCGCCGGTGCTGGTGATCGGGTCATAGGTGAAGACCAGCCCGTTCACCCCCGAGGCCAGCGCCCGCAGGTAGAGCACGGCGTCGGTTTCCACGTCGACAAGCAGCCGCCAGTTCATCCGGTGGCCTTCATGGGCCAGCCGGATGATCAGTTCGGCCACCATCCGCCAGTCGCCGTCCTTGATCTGTTTCGGCACATCGGCCAGCGGCAGGGTCAGCTCTTCCTCGGGCTCGGTGTCCTGCGCGCCCTCTTTTCCATAATCGGGGAAGTCGGTCAGCCGCTTGGCGGCGTCGTAGCGATAGACGAAGAAACGGCCGCGGATCAGTTTCGGCTCGGTCGGCTTTTCCTTGCCGTAGCCCTTGAGGGCCTCCGACAGGATGTCAGAGAGTTGCGCCTGCGCGCCGCCCTTGGCCGATCCGCCCTTTTGCTTCGGTGTCTCCGGATCGCTTTTCTCGCCGGTGGCGAACAGTCTGCGATAACGGTCGAGGTCCTTGGAAGGCGGAAGTTTGGCGTCGATGCCCTTTTCGCTGGTATTGGTCAGCGACAGCACACGACCCTCGTCGGTCTTGACGGTGACGGTGACGCCCGCGCTCCAGACCGGGGTGTTCAGATAGGTCTGGCGATAGACATAGGTGGTGGTGTCAAAAAATGTTTTCTCGTCGCTCAGCCGCAATTCGGCGTCGCGTTTTTCTGGCTCTTCGAAGGTCTCGCTTTGATCGAGATTGCCAAGCTCGCCTGGATCGAGACCCAGCTTGCCGGCCATCCCGCGCAGGAAGGATTTCGGTATTCCGCGTCCTTGCGCGTTCGTGTTTTCGGGAAATTCGTCGAGAAAGCTGATGGAGCGGATCCGGTCGTCGCTGTCACGTATCAAAGAGGCTTTCAGGTCGGAGTCATATACTCTCCGCATGGGCGTGTCCCCCCGCAGTAAAAATGGATTATAGGCATCAATTTAATGCGCCAATCATAGCACAATCTTAGCGCGAAATCACCATTGTTTCAGAAACCGGCATAAAATGGCCTGTCTGACGGCGGCGGGCCTTTTGGCTTTTCGGCAGATTTTTCAATCAAGCGATATGGATAGGTGAGTGCCGTTCCGACAGTTGAAACCGGGCGACCGCCGCTGGCATTCCGCTTTGGTGCATTATATGTCGGAGAGGTGTAGCGCCGGTCACGTCCAAAGGCATGCCGGTATCCCCAATAACCTTGCCGACAGAGCAGCCGATGCCATGACCGATTTCGACTACGCCCTTCCCTACCCATCCAGACGCTCGCCCGTGCTGGCGCGCAACGTGGTTTCCACCTCGCAGCCGATGGCCACCCAGGCCGGACTGCGGATGCTGCAGAAGGGGGGCAACGCCGTCGATGCCGCGCTGGCCGCGGCGATGGCGCTGGTGGTGGTCGAACCCACCGGTTGCGGCATGGGCGGCGACTGTTTCGCGATCCTCTGGGACGGCTCAGCGCTGCACGGGCTGAACGCCTCGGGCCGGTCGCCCGCCGGCTGGACGCGGGACCGGTTCGCGGGCCACGACGAAATGCCGGGAACCGGCTGGGACGCGGTGACCGTGCCGGGCGTCGTCTCGGGCTGGGTGGAACTGTCGCGGCGTTTCGGCAAGCTGCCCTTCGCCAAACTGTTCGAGCCGGCCATAGGCTATGCCGAGCAGGGCTATCACGTCAGCCCGATCATCTCGCGGGTTTGGGCCGCAGAGGCCGAGCGGCTGAAGGACCAGCCCGGCTATGCCGACTGCTTCATGCCCGGCGGGCGCGCGCCGCGGGCGGGCGAGCTGTTTCGCAATCCCGGCCTCGGCGCTTCGCTTCGCAGCGTCGCCGAGACCGGAGGTGCAAGCTTCTACGAGGGCGAGCTTGCCGGAAAGATCGTCGACTTCGCCAAGGCGCATGGCGGCTGCATGACCCGCGAGGATCTTGCGGCGAGACAGCCCGACTGGTGCGGCACGATTCATGCCCCGTTCCACGGCGCAAATCTGCACGAGATCCCGCCGAACGGCCAGGGCATCGCCGCGGCGATGGCGCTGGGGATCCTGGAGCATACCGGCATCGCCGACCTGCTGCCCGACAGCCCCGAAAGCCTGCATCTGCAGATCGAGGCGATGAAGATCGCCTTCGCCGATGTCCATGCGCAGGTCGCGGACATCGTGCATATGAAGGTGGCACCGGACGAGCTGCTGGACCCCGCCTACCTGTCGCGCCGCGCCGCGCTGATCAACCCGGATCGCGCCGGCACGCCGCAGCCAGGCGTGCCCAAGGAGGGCGGCACGGTCTATCTGAGCGCTGCAGATGACAGCGGCATGATGGTGTCGTTCATCCAGTCGAACTATGAGGGCTTCGGGTCGGGACTCGTTGTGCCGGGGACCGGGATATCGTTGCACAACCGAGGGTCGGATTTCGTTCTGGAACAGGGCCATCCGAACGAAGTTGCGCCGAACAAGCGGCCGTTCCACACGATCATTCCGGGCTTTCTGATGCGCGATGGCGCGCCCCTAATGAGCTTTGGCGTGATGGGCGGCGGGATGCAGGCGCAGGGGCATGTTCAGATGGTGATACGAACGCAGCTTTGGCGGCAGAACCCGCAGGCTGCCAGTGACGCGCCGCGTTGGCGGGTGATGCCGGACGGCCGGCTGGCGGTCGAGGCCGGGATGCCGGAGGATTATATGAAGGCGCTCGCGGCGCTTGGGCATGAGGTCGCCACCGATCCGCTCGGGACAACCTTCGGCTTCGGCGGCGCGCAGCTGATCCACCGGATCGAAGGCGGCTACGCGGCAGGCTCGGACCATCGCAAGGACGGCCACGCCGGCGGCTTTTGACCGACCCGCGGCTTGCCGTAGGGCGGGCGCCCTCTAGCTTTCTCGTCGAGGAGGCGGCGATGACAAGCATCTGGACAAGGCGCGCCTATGACGAGCCCGGCCAGACCGACGGCCAGAGGATCCTGGTCGACCGGGTCTGGCCGCGCGGCGTGTCGAAAGAGGATCTGAAGCTGGACGACTGGCTGAAAGAGATCGCGCCAAGCGACGATCTGCGGCAGTGGTTCGATCACGACCCGGACAAGTGGGACGAGTTCAGGTCGCGCTACGCGAAAGAGCTTCAGGACGCCACCGACGCCGTGCAGGAACTGCGCGACCGGCTGGCCGAGGGCCGGGTGACGCTGGTCTACGGCGCGAAGGACGAAGAGCACAACAATGCCGTGGCGCTGAAGGACTGGCTTGAACGGAACGCCTGACCCGGCTCAGAACCGCAGCGACAGGCAGGACATTCCGCCATCGAGCTTGGCGCATTCCGAATTGCCGATCTCGCGCACCTCGTAACCTTCCTCGCGCAGCCGCGCGGCGGTGCGCGGAAAGCCCGCCGCCATCAGCACGAACTCGTTGAAGCGGATCGCATTGGCCGCGGCCTCCTCGCCGCCGGCGGTGCGGATCACCCGGTAGCCGTCGAAACAGCCCGTCTCCGCCAGCCGTTCAGTTGCAAGGATCGTCTCGCCGTCCAGCAACGAGCAGTCGGTCTTGAAATGCAGCACGCCGGGCGGGGTCTCGACCTCTCGAACGGCATGCCCCCAGTCGGACACCAGATCGACCAGTTCCGCGATGCCCGCCGCATCGGTTCGGGCCGACCGGCCGGCAAGGATTTCCCGGGCGGTGGTCAGAATGTCGCCGCCCTCGATATGGCCCGGCCCCTCTATCGCGCGCAGATCGTCGTAGAACCGCCGCAGCGTCGGGGCCATTTCCGCGACCTCGCCCTGCCGGGTCGGCGCGCCGGGTCGCATCAGCACCGCGCCTTCCGGCAAACACAGCGCGGTATCTTCGACAAAGACGGAATCGGGGAACGCCTCGAGTGCGGGCAACTCGATCACCTCGGCCCCGGTCTCGCGCAAGGTAGCGACGTAATCGGCATGGTGTCGCAGCATCAGGTCCAGATCCGGCGTGCCTGTATCCATCGCGCGCAGCCCATTGGTTATGTTGCGGCCCGGACGGCGGGTGATCGCGCGTGCGAACTGGTAGGATCGGTTGGTCATCGCGGAGTCCCCTGTCTCGGATCCGCGCGAGATAGCCACAGATCGGACGATTTGCAAAGCGGTCCGGCTGCGGGCTTGCGGCACCGGACCGATCGCAGGACGTTAAACGCTTGTCCCAGTGCCGCTTTTCGTCGTTACTATGGCCCAACCGACGGAGAATCTGCATGACAGCACCCACCGTGGCCAAGACCGTCGCGGACCAGCCCGCCACGCAGGCAGAGGCGATCCGCGTCGAGGACCTGCACAAATCGTTCGGCAATCTGGAGGTGCTGAAGGGTATCTCGCTGACCGCGCAGAAGGGCGACGTCGTGGCGATCATCGGCGGGTCGGGATCGGGCAAGTCGACCTGCCTGCGCTGCATCAACTTTCTGGAAACCCCAAGTTCCGGCCGCATCGTCATCGACGGCGAGCAGGTCGAAATGCGGGCTGACGGCTCGCCGGCCAACCGCCGCCAGATCGAGCGCATCCGTTCGCGGCTGGGCATGGTGTTTCAGGCGTTCAACCTTTGGACGCACCGCACCCTTCTGGAGAATATCGTCGAGGTGCCCGTGCATGTGTTGGGGGTCCCCAAGGACGAGGCGCGCGACCGCGCGATGAAGTTGCTGGAGCGCGTCGGTCTGGCCGAGAAGGCCGAAACCTATCCCGCCTTCCTGTCCGGCGGCCAGCAACAGCGCGCCGCCATCGCCCGCGCATTGGCGATCGAGCCGAGCGCGATGCTGTTCGATGAGCCGACCAGCGCGCTTGACCCCGAACTGGTGGGCGAGGTGCTGACCGTGATCCGGGATTTGGCCGCCGAGGGGAGGACGATGATCCTCGTGACGCACGAGATGAAGTTCGCCCGCGAGGTGTCGGACCATGTTATCTACCTTTCAGAGGGTCGAATCGAAGAAGAAGGTCCGCCGGAGCAGGTGTTTGGCGCGCCGAAATCCGAACGGCTTAAACAGTTTCTGAAATCCGTCAGCTAAGGCGGAGCAATCCACAGGGAGACCAAGGAATGACGATGAAAGCGAAACTTGCGGGCGGGCTGTTGGCCCTTGCGATGGCGGTCGGCATGGCCCAGGCGGAACCGGTCAAGATCGGCATCGCCGCCGAGCCCTATCCGCCGTTCGCCTCGCTCGACGCCTCGGGCGAATGGGGCGGCTGGGAGGTCGAGATCATCAAGGCGGTCTGCGCCGCCGCCGAGATGGAATGCGAGATCACCCCGGTCGCTTGGGACGGCATCATCCCCTCGCTGACCGGCCAGCAGATCGACGCGATCATGGCCTCGATGTCGATCACCGAGGAACGGCAGAAGACCATCGATTTCAGCGACAAGTACTACAACACCCCGGCGGTGATCGTCGCCGACAAGGCGGCCGAGATCGAACCGACGGCGGAAGGGCTGGCGGGCAAGATCCTGGGCGTTCAGGGATCGACCATCCATCAGGCCTATGCGCAGGAGCATTTTCCGGAGGCCGCCGAGATCCGCGTCTACCAGACCCAGGACGAGATCAACCAGGACCTCGCCTCGGGCCGGATCGACGCGACCCAGGCCGACAGCATCGCGATGGAGGATTTCGTGAATTCCGATGCAGGCGCCTGCTGCGAGATCAAGGGCGCGGTCGCCGACGATCCGGCGATCCTTGGCCAGGGTGTCGGCGCGGGCGTCCGCAAGGGCGACGACGAGCTGCGAGAGAAGCTTAACGCCGGGATCAAGGCGATCCGCGAGGATGGCACCTACGAGGAGATCACCGCGAAGTATTTCAGCGGCGACATCTACGGCAGCTAAGCGCCCTTCGTGGAGCAAGTCATAGAGCTTCTCTCGCTTTCCCCTCCCGGCTGGGGGGGAAACCTGTTGCGCGGGCTCATGCATTCGCTGCAGATCGCGCTCGGCGCCTTCGGCTTCGGGTTGGTTATCGGTTTGGCGGGGGCCTGCGGTAAGCTTTATGGCGGGCCGATCACCCGCGACCTTCTGGCGGTCTATACCACGGTGGTCAGGGCGGTGCCGGAACTGGTGCTTATCCTGATCCTCTATTACGTCGGCACTGACCTGATCAACAAGGCTGCCGCGTCGATGGGTTACGGTCGGATCGAGATCAGCGGTGTCGCGGCGGGCATCTGGGTTCTGGGCGTCGTGCAGGGTGCCTATGCGACCGAGATCCTGCGCGGCGCGATCAAGGCGATCCCAGTCGGCCAGCTCGAGGCGGCGCGCGCCTTCGGTATGCCCCCTTTCATGATGCTGCGCCGGGTGATGATCCCGGCAATGATGTCCTTCGCCATTCCGGGTCTGGCCAACCTCTGGCTGATCGCCACCAAGGACACCGCCCTTCTGGCCGTCGTCGGCTTCAACGAACTGACTCAGGAAACTCGGCAGGCGGCCAGTAGCACAAGGGCTTATTTCACCTTCTTCCTGGCGGCGGGCGCGCTTTACCTTATGGTCACGCTTCTGTCGGCGCGGTTCTTCGCCCGGCTGGAAGCTTGGGCGCGCAAGGGTCAACCCAGCCTGCGGACGGCGAAGGCATGACCGCGCTTCGCGCCTGGTTGAAGCCGCATCGAATCGTGATGCTTGCGGTCCTGGCGGGCCTGATCGTCTGGTGCGCCGTCGCGCTGCGCTGGGACTGGATTCCGAGCTACCTGCCGCTGGCGATGGAAGGGCTTTGGCGCACGGTCTGGCTGCTGGTCGTCACCGCGGTCTTGGGTTTTCTGTTGGCGATCCCGCTCGGTCTCGCGCAGGCGATCGGTCCCTGGTATCTCTCGGTCCCGGCCCGCACCTTCTGCACCGTGATCCGGGGCACGCCGCTCTTGTTGCAGATCTGGCTGATCTATTACGGCCTCGGCTCGCTCTTCCCGCAATATCCCTGGATCCGCGAAAGTGAACTTTGGCCCTATCTGCGGCAGGCTTGGCCTTATGCGATCTTCGCGTTGACGATGTCCTATGCTGGCTACGAGGGCGAGGTGATGCGCGGCGCCTTCGCCAGCGTGCCGCGCGGCCAGTTGGAGGCCGCGGACGCGTTCGGGATGCCGCGGTTCACCAAGTTCCGACGCATCTGGCTGCCGCAGGCGATCCAGACCGCGCTGCCGACGCTGGGCGGAGAGACGATCCTGCAGTTGAAGGCGACGCCACTGGTCGCAACCATCGCCATCGTCGAGATGTATGCGGTAGCCTCCCGGGTCAGGCAGGACACGTTCATTGTCTACGAACCGCTTCTGCTGCTGGCCCTGGTCTATCTTGTCATAGCCGGGATACTGGCGCTGATCTTCAAGAAGCTGGAGGAGCGGGTGCCCGTCAGGTAGCGTCAGGCGCCGCGCCGGTTTCGGCGAGTACCGCACCCAGGCGGTCCAGCAGCATGTCCACGCCGTCCTCGTCGATCGTCAAAGGCGGGCGGATCTTCAGGATGTTGTCGGCCGGCCCCTCACGCCCGATCAGGATGCGTTCTTCGCGCAGGCGGTTCATCACATAGGCGGCCTGGGCGGTCGCCGGGGCGCGGCTGTCGCGGTCCTGCACAAGATCGACGCCGATGAACAGGCCCATGCCCCGCACATCGCCGATGATCTCGAACCGACCGGCCAACGCCTGCAGACCTGTCAACAGACGCTGCCCCATGGCTTCCGCATTCTCGGCCAGCCGCTCTTCATCGGTGATATCGAGCACGGTCTTGCCGACCACGCAGGACAGGGTCGAGCCGCCGAAGGTCGAGAAGAATTCCGGCCCCTTGGCGAAGGCTTCCGCGATCTCGCGCGTGCTGATGACGACGCCAAGCGGATGGCCGTTGCCGATGGGTTTACCCAGCACCACCATGTCGGGCACCACGCCCTGTGTCTCAAAGGCGAAGTAAGGCGCACCCAGACGCCCCAGCCCGGTCTGCACCTCGTCGGCGATGCAGACCCCGCCCGCGGCGCGAATGCGGGCGTAAACGCCCTGCAGGTAGCCCGGCGGCGGGATGATCTGCCCGCCGACCGAGGGGAAGCTCTCGGCGATGAACCCCGCCAGCATTTGCCCCTTGGCCGCGATCTGCTCCAGCGCCGCATCGACCTGTGCCGCATAGCGCGCGCCGCTCTTGGGATCCTCACGGCGGAAGCGCCCGCGATAGTCGTCGGGGAGCTCGACCAGCTCCACCCAGTCGGGTTGGCCGGCACCGCCCGGCGCGTTGAACTTATAGGCCGAGATGTCCATCGCTCCGGTGGTATTGCCGTGATAGCCGTGGTCGGGCGTCACCATCGCCCGCCCGCCGGTCGCCGCGCGGGCAAGGCGCAACGCCAGTTCGTTCGCCTCGGTGCCGGAATTGACGAACCAGCAGACCGACAGTTCGAGCGGCAGTTTTGACAGCAGCTTTTCCGCGAAATCGGCCTGGGCGGGGTGTAGGTAGCGGGTGTTGGAGTTCATCCGCTTCAACTGTTCGGCCACCGCTGCCTGGATCCTTGGATGGGCGTGGCCGACATGCGGCACATTGTTATAGGCGTCCAGATAGGGCCGCCCCCATTCGTCGAACAGGTGATGCCGCCAACCGCGCAGCAGCATCAGCGGTTCACGGTAGCTGAGCTTCAGGTTGCCGCCGAAATGCCGTGCGCGAATGTCGCGGACGCAGCCCTTGTCGGGTGCCCGGTGCGCCACATGCGTGTCGTCGATGTTCAGCAGCGGTGCGGGATTCGGACAGATCGCGATCCAAAGCGCGCGCTCGTCGGGGTCGGCCACGCCGGGCCAGTCGTGGCCCATCCCCGCCAGCGTCAGCGCAAGCTGAATATGCAGATGCGGGGCCCAGCCGCCATTGCAATCCGCCGATCCCAACCGCGCGAAGGGCTGTCCCGCGACGATGGTCTGGCCTTCCTGCAGTTCCGTGATGCTGGCGGGGTCGAGATGGCCGTAGAGCGTGAAGAATGCGTCACCCTCCGGTGTCTCGTGTCGCAGAATGGCCATGCCGCCGTAATCCAGCGCGCCTTTCCGGTTCTCGGTGAGCGCTATCTTAGCATCCAGCGGGGCGAATACCTCGGTTCCCGCCGGAGCGAAGATGTCGACACCCAGATGCACCGTGCGGCGGTCCGAGCCGCGCCAACGCCCGTCGCGGAACGCGGGCGCTGTGTAGATCAGCCGAGGCTCTCCGTGGAAGCCAAGCCAGAGATCCTCGGGGCTGAAGAGGTCGCAGCCAATCGAGGCGGCTTCTGGCGCGGTGATCGCGAAGGGATCGCGCGGAGTGGCGGAAGCCGCGACTGAAAGCGCGCCCGTCGGCGCCTTGTTCAGCGGACGGTCGATGACGGGCGCAAAACTGCCGCGCGCGCTGTTTAGCCAAGCGGCGACACGTCCTGCCGTGTCACTGACCGGCAGACCGCAGGCCGCGCGCAGCCGGCAGCGCAGAAACTCCGGGTCCAGTTCCACATTGTCCAGAAAGCGCCAGGCCGGCGCCTGCGAGATTACCACGTAGGGATCGTCGGGAGATTCCTGCGCCTTCAGCGTGGAGTTCACGACGCTCTGCGCCAGCCGCATCCTGAGAAGCGGCCAGAGCAGGTCAAGCTCGACCCCTGTCAGCGGGTTGGCGGCGTGATAGCCCGCAACCAGCGCGGCCAACGCCCGATCAGGTCGGGGATGGTCGAGCACCACATAGGCTCCGGCAATGGCCAAGTCGCAGATCCGGGGCGCGCGGCACATGTCGCCGAAATCGATGAGGCCGGTGATGCGCGGCTGATCGTCAGCCAGAGACGCCAGGATGTTGTAATCGTTCAGATCGTTGTGCACCGCTTGCACCGGCAGGTCGGAAAGCTGCGGCTGCAGCGCCGCGAAGTCGTCGGCAATGTCATGCAGGGTATCCCGGCGTCGGGGATTCCCGATCACGTCGATCTCTGCCGTTATCCAGCCGGCCTGCATGAGGTTCCATTTTATATCCCGGTCGAGTGCGGGATGATCGAAATCCTCCAGCGCCCGGGCCAGCCATCCGGCCTGCCGCCCCAGATCGCCGAGCAGGGACGGGCTGTGCGGAGCGAAACGGGCATAGGCGATACCCGGCAGCGCCTGTTGCAACCAGACCAGCCGCGTCTTGCCAGCGGCGTCTGGCGCTCTGGCCACCAGTGCGCCGTCGTGGGTCGGAACCGGGCGTGGCAGCGGCAGGGACGGTTCGCGCTTCAGTGCATGGGTGAGCGCGGCGGTTTGCATTTCGATCAGAGCAGGGTCGCAACCGGGTCGCATCACCTTGAGGATGAACGCGGCAGAATCCGTCCGGGCGTGGAAGTTCAGGTCATATTCCCCGGCGAGAGGTTGCACCCGCGCATCGAGATTCCAGTGCTCGCGCAGCGCTCTGGCCCAGATATCCGGCATGATCCCTCCGATCGCGCTGCAACGCGCCTGTCGATTTAAATGCGACGGATGGACCGTGCCCGCAACCGCTTTCGGCCGTGGCTGCCCGCTTCTGAAGCCGGACGAAGCACTCTCTCGATTCTCTTGAAAGTGGGAACTACCCTCAAGCAAAATCTAGAAACTGTTATTTGAAAACAATGTGCTACGCGGGAGTGACTGTGAGTGGATGAATGCCTTCGTACAAGCTTGACGGGCGCTTTCACAGCGATCGGCGTTCTGGCGCCACGGTATACAGTGGTATATATTCTCGGTCGATATCCCGCCGCACAGGAAAGGCTGCGAGCATGGCGCATTGGCTCAGATATTCCCATGAAGGCAGCGAAGGCTTCGGCGTTGTCGAAGACGGCACGATCACGGTCCATTCCGGCAACATGTTCGCCGGTGCTACGCCCACTGGCGAAAGGCTGAAGCTGGCCGATGTCGAGGTTCTGACGCCCAGCCAGCCGTCGAAGATGATCTGCCTTTGGAACAACTTCAACGAACTGGCCGCCAGGATCGGCACGACGCGACCGACCGATCCGCTGTATTTTCTGAAAGCTCCGAATTCGTTCCTGGCGGATGGACAGCAGATCCACCGCCCGAAAGGCTATGCCGGCAATGTCGTCTATGAGGGCGAACTGGGCATCGTCATCGGCAAGCGCTGCGCCAACATCACCGAGGAAGAGGCCGCCGACCACATCTTTGGCTATACGTGCATCAACGACGTGACCGCGCAGGACATCCTGAACAAGGACCCGAGTTTTCCGCAATGGGCGCGGGCGAAAAGCTACGACAGCTTCGGCGCCTTCGGGCCGGTGATCGCTACCGGGCTCGATCCGATGTCGCTGCGGGTGAAGACCGTGGTCGATGGGAAAGAACGCCAGAATTACCCGGTTTCAGACATGTTCTTCCCGCCCGAGAAGCTGGTTGCACGGCTGTCCGAGGATATGACGCTTATGCCGGGCGACGTGATCGCCTGCGGCACATCGGTCGGCGTCGGGGCGATGCGCAAAGCGTCGCACAGGATCGAGATTTCCGTCGAGGGCGTCGGCACTCTGGTCAACGAATTCGTTCAGAAGCTGCCGTTCCAGTATTCCGAAAAGGTCCAGCCGATGCGCGTCTGTGTAGTCGGTGCGGGGGCGATCGGCGGGCTGATGGCGGCGAAGATCGCCACCGGCGGCCACGACGTGACCGTGATCGACATGGGCACGCACCTGGATGCGATCCGCAAGAACGGGCTCAAACTGATCTGGGAGGACGGCTCCGAAATCGTCTCGGACGTCAAGGCGGTGTCGAGCGCGGCTGAAGCAGGCGAGCAGGATCTGATCATCCTTGCGGTCAAGGCGCATTTCCTGGAAGGCGTTGTGCGCGACATCGAGAAGATGATTCACGACGATACGATGATACTGCCGGTGCAGAACGGCATGCCCTGGTGGTATTTCCAGCGCCTTGGCGGGGATTATGACGGGCATCGAATGGACAGCCTCGATCCGTCGGGCATTCTGGGCCGCAAGATCGATGCGAAACGCATCTTGGGCGCGGTCGTCTACCCGGCGGCGGGCGTCAGCGAACCAGGCGTCATCAGGCATGTGGAGGGTGACCGCTTCCCGATCGGAGAGCTGGACGGCAGCGCGACCGAGCGGGTGAAATGGGTGCATGACGTGCTGGTGTCCGGCGGGCTGAAATCCCGCGTGCTCGACGATATCCGGTCCGAGATCTGGCTGAAGGCCTGGGGCAACCTGTCGTTCAACCCGATCAGCGCGCTCAGCCATGCGACGCTGGTTGAAATCTGCCAGTTCCCCGAGACCCGCGACCTTGCCGCCGACATGATGGCAGAAGCGCAGGCCGTGGCCAACAAGTTCGGCGTGACTTTCCGTGTGTCGATAGAGAAGCGCATCGCCGGCGCAGAATCCGTGGGGGCGCACAAGACCTCGATGCTGCAGGATGTGGAAGTCGGGCGATCGCTGGAAACAGAGGCTTTGATCGGCTCGATCCTGGAGATGGCCAACCTGACAGGCACGCCCGCGCCGTCGATCAAGGCGATCTATGCCTGCGTGAAACTACTCAACAAGGTGATGATCGCAGAGCAGGCCGGGATCAGGGTCGTCAGGTCTGCCTAGGCAGATCCGCCCACACCACTAGCCCCAATCGCCCGTATGGCAGAAAACAGTCTTCCTCGCCGCGAAAGTCGTGCGATAACCACCTTGTCGGCGCATGCCCTTCATGGCAACAGCGCCGCGCGCACGAAGAAAGCGGAGAGGCAGACATGCGGGCATTGGCATTGGCGATACGTGCGATCTGCGGCGTAAACACGGTTATCGGACATGTCTTTTCGTGGCTCTCGCTCGGCATCGTCGCGGTCTGTTTCACAGTTGTCGTTCTTCGCTACGTCTTCGCCACCAGCTTTGTCTGGATGCAGGATCTCTACATTTGGCAGAATGGCGCGATGTTCACCGCTGTCGCGGCCTTCGCGCTGATGCGCGGCGATCACGTTCGCGTCGACATCTTCTACCGCCCGGCAAGGCCGCGGACGAAGGCGTGGGTCGACCTCTTCGGCTCGCTCTTCTTCCTGCTGCCGTTCTGTTATGTCATCTATCTTTATTCCCTGCCCTTCGTGCAGCGCGCCTGGAGCTATACCGAAGGCTCGGCCAATGTTGGCGGCATGCCGGGGCTCTATATCCTCAAGACCTTCATTCTGGGCATGGTGGGCCTGCTCGCGCTGCAGGGCATCGCGATGATCCTTCGTTCGATCCTGGTGCTGGCCGGGCGCGACGATCTGCTGCCGCCGTCGCAACGCTACGACGCGCAAGATGACCCGCACGCGCCGGAAGGAGCCCTTTGATGGATCCCGTCCTGATCGGAGAGCTTCTAGCCGGGCTGATGTTCTTTGGCATCATCGGCTTTCTGTTGCTGGGCTTTCCGGTGGCTTTCACGCTGGCCGGCGTGTCGCTTATGTTCGGCGCCGTCGGCATGGGCTTCGGCGTTTTCGACCCGTCTAACTTCGGTGCGTTGCCGAACCGCTATATCGGCTTCATGACCAACGAGGTGCTGGTCGCAGTGCCGCTGTTCATCTTCATGGGCGTGATGCTGGAACGTTCGCGCATCGCCGAACAGCTTCTTACCACGATGGGAAAACTTTTCGGCAACTTGCGCGGCGGGCTCGGGATCTCGGTGATCCTTGTCGGTGCGATGCTGGCCGCTTCGACCGGCGTGGTGGGCGCGACGGTGGTGACGATGGGCCTGATCTCGCTGCCGGCGATGCTGCGCGCCGGGTACGATCCGAAACTGGCGACAGGGGTGATTTGTGCCAGCGGCACGCTAGGGCAGATCATTCCTCCGTCGACGGTGCTGATCTTCATGGGAGACATGCTGTCAGGCATCAACAGCCAGGTGCAGATGGAAAAGGGCAACTTCGCGCCCGTCGCCGTGTCGGTGGGCGACCTGTTCGCCGGGGCGCTGCTGCCGGGCTTCCTGCTGGTCGGCCTCTACTTGGCCTGGACGATCTTCAAGGCGATCACCGATCCCGCTTCGTGCCCCGCGACGCCGGTGCCCGCAGACGAGAAACAGCACCTCATGCGCGAGGTGCTGGTGGCATTGGTGCCGCCGCTCTTGCTGATCCTGTCGGTGCTGGGGTCGATCCTTGGCGGTATCGCCACGCCGACCGAGGCGGCTTCGGTGGGCGCGGTGGGCGCGATGATCCTTGCGGCGATGCGCTGGCGCTTGTCGCTCGAAACGCTGCGCGCAACTGTGGTCGCGACCGCGACGATCACCTCGATGGTTTTCGTGATCCTTCTGGGCGCCTCGGTCTTTTCGGTGGTTTTCCGGCTGATGGGCGGCGACAACCTCGTGCACGAATTCCTGTCGAACCTGCCCGGCGGAACCCTGGCCGCGGTCGCCGTTGTGATGGCGATCATGTTCGTGCTGGGCTTCATCCTTGATACGTTCGAGATCATCTTCATCGTGATCCCGATCACCGCCCCGATCCTGCTGGCGCTGGATGTCGATCCGGTCTGGCTGGGCGTGCTGGTGGGCGTGAACCTGCAGACCTCGTTCCTGACGCCGCCTTTCGGCTTTGCGTTGTTCTATCTGCGTGGGGTCGCGCCGGATGATCTGCCGACCTCGGCGATCTATCGTGGCATCCTGCCTTTCGTGGTGTTGCAGATCATCGCGATCGCAATCCTCTTTAGCTTCCCCGCCATCGTCACCTGGCTGCCGGGACTGGTCGCAGGTTAAGGGGACCGGTAAGCGTGGGTGTCCGGGGCGGTAAGGCCGCCCCGGACGGGGTCTCAAACCGCGAACTTGCGGATTTCGCCGGACTGCAGCCGACCGCTGTAGGAGTCAAGCTCTTGGCGGACCAGCTTCATCAGGAAGTAGAGCGCGAAGATGTTCACTACCGCCATCGAGAAGATCGCCGCATCAGAGAAGTCGATGACCGGGCCAAGATTGGCTGCGGCACCGATGACGATGAAGATGCAGAAGATGATCTTGAACGTCAGTTCGGAAGTTTTGCCCTCGCCGAACAGATAGGTCCACGCCTTCAGCCCGTAATAGGACCAGGAGATCATCGTCGAGAAGGCGAACAGGATCACCGCGATCGCCAGCACGTACGGGAACCAGCTGATGGCCGATGCGAAGGCCGCCGAAGTCAGCGCCACACCGGAAACGTCACCGATGGTCGCAACCGAGGTGCCAGCTTCGTTCAGCACGTAGTTTCCGGTGGCAGGATCGATGATCAGTTGCTGTGAGATGACGATGACAAGCGCCGTCATGGTGCAGATGATCACCGTATCGATCAGCGGTTCGAGCAGCGAGACGAAGCCCTCGGTGATCGGCTCTTTGGTGCGCACTGCGGAGTGCGCGATCGCCGCCGAACCGACGCCCGCCTCATTCGAGAAGGCCGCCCGCTTGAAGCCCTGGATCAACGCGCCGACGAAACCGCCCGCGACGCCGAGACCCGTGAAGGCTCCGGCAAAGATCTGACCGAAGGCCCAGCCGATCTTGTCGTAGTTCACCAGCAGGATGATCAGCGCGGCGCCGACATAGAGGATGCCCATGAACGGCACGACTTTCTCGGTAACGTTGGCGATCGACTTGATCCCGCCGACGATGACGGCAAAGACGACTGCCGCGAAGATGACGCCGGTGATCAGGCCGGGATAGTCCCCGACAATCCCCGAGATCTGCGCATGTGCCTGGTTGGCCTGGAACATGTTGCCGCCGCCAAGGGCGCCGAGGATGCAGAAGACCGAGAACATCACTGCCAGGAACTTGCCGCCCGGCAGGCCGAGTTCGCTAAAGCCCTTGGAGATGTAGTACATCGGACCGCCCGACACGGTGCCGTCGGGATATTCGTTCCGGTACTTCACGCCAAGCGTACACTCGGTGAATTTGGACGCCATGCCCAGAAGGCCCGCGAGGATCATCCAGAAGGTCGCGCCAGGTCCGCCGATCCCGACGGCCACGGCAACGCCTGCGATGTTCCCGAGGCCGACGGTGCCGGACAGGGCAGTTGCCAAGGCCTGGAAATGGCTGACCTCACCCGCGTCCTTGGGGTCGGAATAGTCACCCTTCACAAGCTGGATCGCATGTTTGAAGAAGCGGAACTGGACGAAACCGAAATACAAGGTGAAAACCGACGCGGCGACCACCAGCCAGAGCACGATCCACGGGAACGCGGTTCCGGGGAATGGCGCGAAGATCAGGTTGACAAAGGGGCCCGTGAAACTTGCGAAGACCTCGTTCACCTTCTCGTCGAGGGTCAGTTCCTCTTGTGCGAGCGCCGGACTTGCTGCGACGGCGGCGAGAGCCGCGGTAAGTGAATATGCGAACTTGTTTCTCATGGTTGCTCTCCTATCCCACGACGGTGACGGGCATGCTGGCATGCATGACCAGATAGCTGGTCGCGCTGCCGAAGATGCGCTGCGCGAAACCGGTTTCCGACGAACGGCCGACGACGATCTGTTCGGCGCCGTGCTCCTTGGCGATGGCATTCAGGGTGTCTGCCACGTCGCCATGACGAACCACACCGGTAGCGGCAAAGCCGTCTTTCTTCAGCTGTTCCACGGCCGGGTCGATGATCCGGCTATGCGCGATGTTCAGCTCCTCCTCGCGGCGCTTGTGGCGCATCTCATTCTCTTCCGGGGTCTGGAACGAGAACGGCGACCATTCGATGACGTAGACCACGATGATCTCGCAAGCGCCCATTTGCTTGGCCAGTCGTTTGCCGAATTCGAGCGCGCGATCGCCCGTTGCGGCTCCGTCTAGTCCAATGACGAGTTTTGACGACATATGTCCCTCCTGGTTTTTCTGGACTCCCCAGCGAGGTTTTCCCGCGCCGGACTTGGAGGCGCGCGACGAAAGGCCGCACACCTCTTTTGCCAGCATAGTGGTTTTCACTAGCGAGTGGCGCTTTTCTCAGTCAGAATGCAGGAAAATATGTTTAATAGGCGGTCATAAATAGTAAAAATCACTAGATGCTCAGAGAATTAGATCGAATCGACCGGCGGATTCTGAACGAACTTCAAGCCAATGGGCGGCTGTCCATCGTCGAACTGGCCTCGCGGGTGAACCTGACGAATACGCCCTGTTCAGAGCGCGTGAAGCGCTTGGAAAGCCGTGGGCTGATCCGAAAATACGTTGCCGTCGTTGACCCCGGCCTGCTGGGGTTCAATCACCTTTCTGTCGTGCAGATCTCGATGGCTGCGACATCGGACAACTATCTGGAAGAGTTCAACAAGGCGGTGCAGGGCATCAAAGAAATCGAATCCTGCCTGATGGTCGCCGGGTCATTCGACTATGTCCTGATCGTGCGCACCCGCGACATGACCCATTTCCGAGAGGTTCTGGGTGACCGGATCAGCAAGCTGCCCGGTATCCGGCAGACCAACTCCTATGCCGTCATGGAGGTGGTCAAGGAGGCTCGCGAGTTCTTCGTCGAGGTATAGAGTCGGGTTAGGAGATAGCGTGATGCACTGCCCATTCAGGCGCCGACACCCCACCAGCGCAGCGTGCTACGCAGATGAGCGCGGATGGTGGCTAGTGCCGCATCGATATCGCGGGCCTCCATCGCGGCGATGATATCCAGATGCTCTGACATTGCCGATGCGATGCGGTCTGCCAGGAAGGGTCGGGTGTTCTGGATGACCGCGATCCGGTCGCGATTCTCGTCGTAGAGCCGCACAGCAAGCTGCGATCCGAGTCCGGCCGACAGCGCATCATGCAACAAGAGATCAGTCTCGATCGCACGGCGCGGCAAATCCGAAGTCATCCTCGTCTGGGCTTCTTCGCGCAGGCGCTCATGCGCCTCCCTGAGTTGCGCCAGCGGAATTTCCCCCCGGTTCTCGATAAGACGCCTTGCTCCTTCGCAGTCGAAAATAGCACGTAGATCCAAGCATTCCCGTGTGGTCTTCGGTCCCGCATCCATGACCATGACACCGCGTTTCGGAAGCACCGTGACCAATCCACAGGCCTCCGCGCGCTTCACCGCATCGCGCACCGCCGCGATCGGAAATTCAAGCTGCTCGACCAGCATCGGCATAGACAGGAAGCCGCCGCTTTTCAGTCGCCCATCGCGCAGGCGTTCGATCAGCGCCAAATGAGCGCGTTCCGTCAGCAAGTCGGGTGCCGCGTTCGGTGCCGAGATCCCATCCACTGAACGATCGGTCATGACGGTGCCGCACCGCGCCGATTGACCAGTTGATTGCCTTGCATTTTTTGAAGGTCCCTTCGCAATTTCCAGAGTATCCATTTATAAGATAACAGCTAACATATCAGGTGCAATAGCAGATGTCCCACCGGCCATTTTCCAAAGCCGGACGCAACGACCGTGGCAAGCGGCAAGCCATCAGAAAGGGAGAAGACACATGCAAAGTATGACCGCCGAAGGCGTAATCGCAGAGCGAGACGGCGATACGCTTAATCCGGTGACGAAGGAAGAAAAGTCCTGGGGTTGGTTCGCCATCTTCAACGTTTGGGCGAATGACATCCAGTCGCTATTCGGATATTCGCTCGTCGCCTCGCTCTTCATTTCCTACGGCGTGAGCGGATGGACAGCCTTCGCCGCGCTCATCGTCGCTGCCTTGCTCGTGATGTTCCTCGTCAATCTTTCCGGAGCGGCGGGCGAGCGCTATGGAATTCCCTATCCGGTCTTCGCCCGGGCCAGCATGGGAACAAGCGGCGCCAAGCTGCCCGCCGTCCTGCGCGCGACTGTCGCGGTCTTCTGGTACGGCGTGCAGGTCTACTTCGCGTCGACCGCCCTGGCCCTCCTTATCCGGTCCGTGACCGGGATCACCGGCGGCGCGGAGATGCTCGGCCTGACTACGGTCGACTGGATCTCCTTCTTTATTGTCTGGGGCTTCCATATCTGGATTTTCTGGCACGGCATGGATTGGGTCGAGACGTTCCTGAACATTGCCGGCCCCTTCGTATACGCGGTGATGATCGGCCTCGTTGTCGTTCTCTGGGTGAAATCGGACGGACAACTTCTGTCGCGGGCACAGACGATATTCGCGAATCCTGAAGCCACATGGGGGACAGAGATTGCTGGCTTCATCGCCATCATCGGAACCATGGTGGCCTATTTCGCGGCGGTGATGATCAACTTCAGCGATTTCTCGAGATATGCAAAGGACAAGACGGCGATGATCCGTGGAAATCTCGCGGGCCTGCCTTTCAACATGATCCTGTTCTCGGCCCTCGCGCTGCTTACGACAGCAGGTGCAGCGGTCGTCTATGGCGAGGAGATCATCAACCCGACCGAAATCGTCGGGCGCACGGACAGTGTTGTACTTGGCGTCGTCGCGGCAATAACCTTCTTCGCCGCGACAGTCGGCATCAACCTCGTCGCCAACTTCATTCCCGCCGTGAACGGCATCGCCAATCTGGCGCCGTCGAAGATCAGTTTCCGCAAGGCTGGATTGATAACTTCGGTCTTCGCACTGGTAATCGGCGGATTGTGGACAAGCTTCATCAGCCAATTTGGCATCAGCGGCTTCGTCAATACCCTTGGCGCGACCCTCGCCCCGCTCTACGGAATCATGATCGTCGACTACTATGTCCTGCGGAAACAAGAACTGAAGCGCGACGACCTCTACGACATGGAAGGCGGAACTTACCACTTCCGCAATGGCTGGAACGACAATGCGCTTGTAGCATTCGGCATCGCGGCAATCTTCTCGGTCGCGACCGTGTGGGTTCCGGTCTTGGGTCAACTCGCGGGCTATGCGTGGATCATAGGCGCCGCTTTGGGCGGAGCGATCTACTATTTCCGTTGCAGAAGTTCGCACGCAGTCTGACGAGAACGACTGCACGGCCGGCGGAAGTGAAATTGGGTCAGCAGGTGACAAATGAAGAGCGGCGGGCCAACAAGCCCGCCGCCTCGTTTCGCGCCTCGGTTCAGATCGTGAAGTATTTCTCTCGGGCAACCTGGAACGGTGTGTCGATTTGCGCAGTACGGGTGCGCACGGTGTTGAGCGACTCGATGAAATGCTCGGCAGTCTTCTTGACCAGCGGATCGGCATTGTCGCGCATCGCGCCGATGACCTCTGCCGCCGCTTTTGCGCCAGCTTCCAGGATCTCTTCGGGAAAAGCGCGAACCTGCACGCCGTGATCGTTGATCAGTGTTTGCAGCGCCCGCGGATCATTGGCGTAGAAGTCGGACGAGACCATGTCGTATTCGGCCTGGCTGACATCGCGGATGATCGCCTGCAGATCCTCTGGCAATTCCTGGTACTTCGCCTTGTCAACGACAAGCTCGGTCGCAAGACCCGGCTCGACGAAGGAGGGGAAGTAATAGTTCTTGGCGACCTGATGGAAGCCAAGCGCAAGATCGTTGTAGGGGCCGACGAACTCGGCGGCATCGAGCGTGCCCGATTGCAGCGCCTGAAAGATCTCGCCGGCTGCCATGTTGGTGACCGTTGCGCCAAGCTTCTCCCACACACTACCGCCAAGCCCTGGCGTGCGGAAGCGTAGACCGTTGATGCTGTCAACGCCGGTCAACTCGTTCTTGAACCAGCCGCCCGCCTGGGTGCCCGTATCGCCCGACAGGAAGCCCTGAACGCCGAACTGGTCATAGATCTCATCCCAGATCTCCTGTCCGCCCATGAAGCGGACCCAGGCGGTCAGTTCCCGACTGGTCATGCCGTAGGGGACGCCGGTGAAGAACGAAAGAGCCGGCGACTTGTTCTGCCAGTAATAGGCGGCGCCATGGCTCATCTCGGCGGTGCCGTCGATCACCGCATCGAGCGACTGCAATGGCGGCACCAGTTCGCCTGCCGAATAGACCTGAATAGTCAGCCGCCCGCCCGAGGCGGCCGTGATGCGGTCGGCCAGACGCTGCGCGCCGACACCTAGGCCGGGAAAGTTCTTGGGCCAGGTGGTGACCATGCGCCAGGTCGTGTTGCCCTGCGCCACGGCAGGTGCGGCCAGACCGGCAGCGGTTGCGCCGGCGCCAAGCGCGCCAGCTCGTTTGATGAATGAACGACGATCCATGAAGGACCTCCCTTTTGATTATGACTCAGCGCCGGGCGCCATTGTTGTTAGCTCCGGCTTGGCGGCTGCGGCCGACCAGCCGGGATACCTAATTTGCTCTGTCGGAAAATGTCCAGCATGGCCAGGTCCAATCGCCGGATTTTCAGCGGGGCTTTGGTCAGCCGGCCCTGCCTGGACCCTGATGCCGTGCCAGAAACCGGCGCCATTCGGCGGGATCGGGTTTCCGACCGGTGAAGACCTCGACATAGCCGGCCATTCGGGCCAAGCGCTGTTGCAGGGTCTCGGCGACCTGCATCGAGATATAGCCGATCTGGGTGTAAAGCATGGTGCGCGCCCGGATGTCGGCGTCGGTCTTGTCGTAGCCGAAGCGAAGGAAGATCGCCTGCATTGCGCCAATGCGGCGCTCGTCCGCCAGATCAAGTCGGGCCTGCAACGCCGGATCGTTGCGCGCCCAGTTTCGGATTGCAAGATCCAGCCGGGAATCGAAAAGACCATCGTCAAGCCAGCAGTCGAACAAGTTGAATATCGCCTCGACGATCGTCTCTGCATAGGCGTCGCAACGGGCAGAGAGGTTGCCTGTATTCTTGTCCTCCCAGTGCCGCACCATCGTTTCGAGCAGCGCATCGCGGTCCGCGAAATGCCAGTAAAAGCTGGTTCGGGTCACGTCCAGACGCTTGGCCAGCGACATGATCTTCACCGCTTCGATACCACTTTCCGTCAGCACCTCATAGGCAGCCCGTAGCCAGGCTTCATCGGTGGCGTTCGCGGTAGGTCGGGTGGGGTCGAAGATGTTCATACCGCGATCATGGAATTTCTTGACATAAGTGTCAATAATGCGAACAGTTGAGTCAGCTTGATCGAGTCGGAGGCTCGGGGATGAAGGAAGCGGCAATCGCGGCAGCTATCTCGAAACGCCGGGCGCGGGGCCGAGATGCAGCGCCACGCAGCGCGACACCGGGACAGAACCCGCATCTTGAAGTGCCGTTCATCACCCGCGGCATACCCACCTATGATCTGCTTGAAGAAGAGAGCCTGCTCCGGATCGAGGGGACAGCCGACCGGATCCTCGCGGAAATCGGCATCGAGTTTCGCGAGGACCCGGAAACCGTCGAACTGTTCCGCGCCGCGGGAGGAAAGGTCACGGCGCTGACCGGAGAATCCTGGAACATCAGGTTCGCCCCCGGCATGATCCGCGAATTGCTGAAGACCGCGCCGGCCCGCTTCACTCAGCATGCCCGCAACCCTGCGCGGTCAGTCCAGATCGGCGGCGACGCCGTGGTGTTTGCGCCTTCCTACGGCTCGCCCTTCGTGATCGACCTGGAAGGTGGCCGCCGCTATGGCACGATCGAGGATTTCCGCAACTTCATCAAGCTTGGCCAGTCCAGCCCCTGGCTGCACCATTCCGGCGGCACGATCTGCGAACCGACCGACATCGCGGTGAACAAGCGCCATCTCGACATGGTCTATTCGCACATCCGCTATTCCGACCGGGCCTTCCTTGGCTCAATCACCGCGCCGGAACGGGCCGAGGACAGCATCGAGATGTGCCGCATCCTGTTCGGCCCGGGCTTTGTCGAGGATCACTGCGTGATCATGGGGAATTTCAACACGACTTCGCCGCTGGTGCTCGACGGGATCACCACGCGCGGTATCCGGACCTACGCGGCAGCGGGACAGGGCTCGATCCATCTGCCGTTCTTGCTGGGCGGCGCAGTGTCGCCGCTGACGATGGCGGGATCGGTGGCACATTGCCTGGCGGAAAGCATGGCCTCCTGCGCGCTGACCCAGCTGGTTCGGCCGGGAGCGCCGACGATTTTGGCCTCGTTCCAGTCGTCGATGGCGATGCGCTCCGGCTCGCCCACCTTTGGCACGCCAGAGCCGGCGCTGGGATCGCTGGTGATGGGGCAGCTTGCGAGGCGGCTGAACATGCCGCTGCGCTGCGCGGGAAATTTCAGCACGTCGAAGCTGCCGGACGGTCAGGCAATGCAGCAGGCGATGATGTCGATGATGTCGGCGGTGCAGTGCGGCGCGAACTACATTCTGCATTGCGCCGGCTTCCTGGACGGCCTGTTGTCGATGTCCTACGAAAAGTTCGTGATGGACACCGATCTCTGCGGCGCCATGCATGCCTACCTGAAAGGCGTCGAGGTGAATGAGGATACGCTCGCCTTCGAAGCGCTGGCCGAACTCGGACCCGGCCAGCACCTGTTTTCCACCGCTCACACGCTGCGTCATTACAAGACCGCCTATTACGACAGCGCGCTGGACGACAACCTGCCCTGGGAGACCTGGAACGAAAACGGCCGGGTCGACATGGCCAGCCGCGCCAATGCGCGCTGGAAGGAGACCTTGGCGAGCTACGAGGAGCCGCCGCTCGATCCCGCGCTTGACGAGGCGCTGCTGGAGTTTATCGCGAAGAAGAAGGCGTCGATGCCTGACGCCTGGTATTGAGGGGCCTCCATGCCTGCCGACCCGCTGCTGCAACCTTACCAACTTAAGCACCTGACGCTGCGCAACCGAATCATGACCACGGCGCATGAACCGGCCTATCCCGAGGACGGGATGCCCAAGGAACGTTACCGCGCCTATCACGAGGAGCGGGCAAAGGCCGGCGTGGCGCTGGCGATGACTGCCGGATCGGCGGCTGTCAGCCGCGACAGCCCGCCCGTTTTCAACAACGTTCTCGCGTACAAGGACGAGGTTGTGCCATGGATCCGCAACCTCACCGATGCCTGCCACGACCATGGTTGCGCGGTGATGATCCAGCTGACCCATCTTGGCCGCCGCACCACCTGGAACAAGGGCGACTGGCTGCCCTCGGTCTCGTCCTCGCGCCACCGCGAGCCGGCGCACCGCGCCTTCCCCAAACTGATCGAGGACTGGGACATTGCCCGCATCATTGAGGACTTCGCCGATGCCGCCGAGCGGATGAAGGCCGGCGGCATGGACGGGATCGAGTTGCAGGTCTATGGCCACCTGCTGGACCAGTTCTGGTCGCCGCTGACCAACGACCTGACCGGCCCCTACGGCGCCGATACGCTGGAGAACCGGCTGCGCTTTCCGATGGATGTGCTGGCGGCGATCCGCAAGCGGGTGGGCGGCGAGTTCATCGTCGGCTTCCGCTACACCGCGGACGAGGCGCAGAAAGGCGGCATCACGCCCGAAGAAGGCATCGAGATATCGAAGTATCTCGCCGCGACCGGGCAGGTCGATTTCCTGAACGTGATCCGCGGCCGCATCCATACCGATCCGGCCATGACCGACGTGATCCCGGTGCAGGGAATGAAAAGCGCGCCGCATCTCGATTTCGCGGGCGAGGTTAGGAAGGCCACCGGGATGCCGACATTCCACGCCGCCAAGATCCCCGATGTGGCCACCGCGCGCCATGCGGTCGCGGCCGGCCTGCTGGATATGGTCGGGATGACCCGCGCCCATATGGCCGATCCGCATATCGTGCAAAAGATCGTGGAGGGCCGCGAAGACGATATCCGCCCATGCGTCGGCGCCACCTATTGCCTCGACCGGATCTACCAGGCGGGCGAGGCGCTCTGCATCCACAATGCCGCGACGGGTCGCGAACTCACGATGCCGCACCGGATCGCGCGGGCGGAACGGCCCCGCAAGGTCGTCGTCGTCGGCGCGGGTCCCGGTGGGCTGGAGGCCGCGCGCGTCGCCGCCGAACGGGGCCATGACGTGACCGTGTTCGAGGCCGCTGCCGATCCCGGCGGGCAGGTCCGGCTGACGGCGCAATCTCCGCGCCGGCGCGACATGATCGGGATCATCGACTGGCGGATGGCGCAATGCGCGGCGCGCGACGTGGAATTCCGCTTCAGCAGCTGGGCCGAGGCGGAGGACGTGACCGCGCTCGACCCCGATGTGGTGATCGTGGCGACCGGTGGGCTGCCCAATACCCGGCTGTTCGAGACCGATCGCGAGACGGACCATGTGGTCAGCAGTTGGGACATCATTTCGGGCGACGTGAAACCCGCTGAGAATGTGCTGATCTATGACGAGAGCGGCGACCATCCGGGCCTGCAGGCAGCCGAGGTGGCCGCGACGGCAGGATCGAAGGTCGAGGTGATGACCCCCGACCGGGTCTTCGCGCCTGAAATCATGGGAATGAACCTGGTGCCCTACATGCGCAGCCTGCAGGACAAGGACGTGACCTTCACCGTCACCCGCAGGCTGCTGGGTGTCACGCGCACCGGCAACAAGCTGACCGCGACGATCGGCACCGACTACAGCGACCACAGCTACAGCGCGGACTATGATCAGGTGGTGATCAATTACGGCACGCTGCCGCTCGACGATCTTTATTTCGCGCTGAAAGACGAAAGCTCGAACGGCGGCGAGGTAGACTACCATGCCCTGACCGAGGGACGGCCGCAGACGATCACCCGCAACCCGGACGGGCGATTACAGCTGTTCCGCATCGGCGACGCCGTGTCGGCCCGCAACACCCATGCGGCAATCTACGACGCGCTCAGGTTGCTCAAGGACATCTGATATGACGGCCTTCCCGCATGTCTTCCAGCCCCTGCGCTTGCGGAACAGGACCCTGAAGAACCGCATCGTCTTTGGCGCCCATACCACGAACATGGCGCAAGACGGCCTGCCAGGGGACCAGCACCTGGCCTACTACCGCGAACGTGCGATGGGCGGGGCCGCGATGATCGTGGTCGAGCCGATGCCGGTCCATGCCGCCGCCGTGCTGACGCGCGGCAACTTCCGTCCCGGCGACGACGCGGTGATCCCGCATTTCCGCCGCATCACCGAGGCGTGCCATGCGCATGGCACGGTGATGATCCAGCAGCTTTACCATGTCGGTGCGCATGGCGACGGCGACAATTCCTGGCACGCCGCCTGGTCGCCTTCGGGCGGGCCAAGCTGGCACGACAGCGACGCCAGCCATCAGATGAGCGAGGCCGATATCGAGGAAACGATCGACGGTTTCGTGCAGGCCGCGATCCGGTGCCGGAAGGCCGGCTTCGACGGGGTCGAGGTCTGGGCTGCCTATCACTGCCTGCTCGACCAGTTCTGGACGCCGTTCTCCAACCGGCGCTGCGACCTTTGGGGCGGCAGTCTGGAGAACCGCACCCGACTCTCGCGCGAGATCCTGCGCCGGATCCGGGCGGCCTGCGGCCAGGAGTTCATCATCGGCCTTGCGGTGAACGACGAGCCCGACGTGCAGGCCGCGCTCAGCCGCGAGGACATGGCCGAGATCGTCGCGCTGCACGACGCCGAGCGGCTGATGGACTATGTTACCTGCGGCTCGGGCAGCTATTTCGATTTCTACAAGCTGATGCCGACCTTCCTTTACGGCGAGAAGCTGGGCGTCGACCTGGCCGCGCGGCTGAAGCGGGTCGTCACGCACGCGGTCGTCACCGCCGAAAGCCACATCCGCACGCCCGAAAATGCCAACACCGTCCTGGGCGCGGGCGAGGCCGATCTGGTGTCGATCGTGCGGGGCCAGATCGCCGACCCGCATCTTGTCGCCAAGGCAGAGGTGGGGCGTGACGGCGAGATAAGGGGCTGCATCTCGTGCAACCAGCAATGCTGGGGTCGGCGCAGCCGAGACTACTACATCTCCTGCCTCGTCAACCCGTCTGCGGGGCATGAACACCTCTGGGGCGGCGACCGGTTCAGTCCAATCGATACACCGGTCGGTGTGCTGGTCGTCGGCGGCGGCCCGGCAGGGCTGGAGGCCGCGCGCGTCGCGGCCGAACGCGGGCATGATGTGACATTGGCGGAGGCAGGACCCGAACTGGGTGGCCAGTTCCGCTTGGCCGGCCTGCAGCCCCGACGCGGCCAGATCACCGATCTGCTGAACTGGTATGGCCGGCAGCTTGATCGGCTGGGCGTCGACCTGCGGTTCAACACCTACCTAGACGCCGAGGACATTACCGCGTTAGGCGCAGATCGCGTGATCCTTGCAACTGGATCGCTGCCACCCGGAACCGGCTTCCAAAAGGCCTTGCCGCATCTGGATAGCCTGCCCGGCATCGCCCTGGGCCGGGTCTGGTCCGCCGAGGACGTGATGCGCCGCGCCGCACGGCCGGGCAAGCGCGTTGTCGTGCTGGACGAGGGTGGCAACTGGCGCGGCTGCGGCACCGCCTGGTGGCTGGCCGAACAGGGTCATGACGTGGCTGTTGTCACCCCCGATGCGCTGGTTGGAAAAGAGTTGCAGCGTTCGGCCACGGACTGGCCGCTGCGGAGGGCGCTGGCTAAACATGGGGCGCGGTTCGTCACCGATACCGCTATTGCCGAGTGGACGGCGGAGGGAGCGGTCGTCGTTTCGTTGCTGACTGGCGAAACAGAGTTGGTCGCGTCCGACGCCCTTGTGCTGGCGACGGCAAATGTCGCCGATGCGTCCCTGCGGCATGATCTGGAAACCAAGGGCGTCGCAACTCGGTCGATCGGCGACGCCAACGCCCCCCGCAACGCGGCCATGGCGATCTTCGAAGGCCGCAAGGTCGGGCTGGCGCTCTGATCAGCCGGAACCGATCCGGTGGACGTGGAGTTGACACCGGACGCGATCCAATCACCTGACCGGAGAACCTCTTGGCCAAGACCGAAGACTTCGACTGCGACGTGGCGGTCATCGGGGCGGGTACTGCTGGTCTGAGTGCAGAGCATGCGGCACGGCGGGCGGGTGCGTCGACACGGCTGATCGATCCGGAATTCAGCGGCACGACCTGTGCGACGGTAGGATGCATGCCTTCGAAACTGCTGATCGCAGCCGCCGATGCCGCCCATGCCGCGCGCAAGGCAGAGGGATTCGGCATATCCACGAATGTCGCGGTCGATGGCGCCGCAGTGATGCGGCGCCTGCGCGCCGAGAGAGACCATTTCGTGTCTGCGGTCAAATCCAACATTGCCGACCTGCCCGAAGATGTCTGCATTCGCGCCAAGGCGCGTTTCGTTGACCGAAACAAGCTGCGGCTTGACGACGGGACCACGATCTCGGCCGGGGCGGTCGTTGTCGCGACAGGTGCCAGACCGGCGATCCCCGATGAGTTCGCCTCCGTGGGTCACTTGTCGCTGACCAACGAATCCCTGTTCGAATTAGAGGAGTTGCCAGAGTCCGTCGGTGTCATCGGCGCGGGACCGCTGGGGCTTGAACTGGCTCAGGCGTTGTCGCGACTTGGAGTCAGGGTAGAGGTGTTCGAGCAAAGCGGGAGCATCGCTGGACTAGCCGACCAGCAGGTGTCGGACGTGCTGCACCGGGCGCTCTCGCAGGAATTCACCATCCGGCTGCGGGCCGAAATCTCGATCAGTTCGACCTCCGATGGCGTGACCGTCTCTTGGCGGCAGGGGCAAGCGACATTCGCGCGGCTGCTTGTCGCGGTGGGACGGCCTCCGGTTCTGGATGGCCTGGATCTGGCCGAAGCGGGCTTGACGCTGGACGACAAGGGCATGCCGGAATTCGACCCGCAGACCCTGCAATGCGGTGACGCACCGATCTTCATGGCGGGCGATGCCAACGGCTTTCGGCCTGTCCTGCACGAAGCCACGGCCGAGGGCGAGCATGCAGGACACAACGCGGCGTGCTGGCCTGATGTCGCGAAACGCGATTGCGGTGTCAACATGGCCGTCGTCTTCACCCGGCCTGGATCGGCTACCATCGGCACGCCACCTGATCCCGAGGACGACGAGTTCGTCATGGGTGAAGCAAGCTACGCTGATCAGGGCAGGGCCAGGATCGAACAGCGCGATGACGGGCTGGTGCGGATCTACGCGCACCGACAGTCCGGCAAGATTTCCGCTGCCTCTCTCTGCGCCCCCGAGGCGGAACACTTGACGCATTTGCTGGCCTGGTCGGTCGGGCAGACCGCGTCTGACCTGCTCGCCCGGCCGTTCTACCATCCCACGCTGGAGGAGGGACTGAAGGATGCGCTGCGGACGATCCGCAATGCGGCAGGATAGTGAGCTTTCTGTATCAAGCTGGCCGCGGCCTCGCTCTCGCGGTCAGCGCAACCGATCCTCTGTATCAGGGTCGAAGAACAGCGCGCTTTCGGGATCGAAACCGACTTTGACTGGAGTCCCTTCCAGAATCATCTCGTCATTGCGCGACTCGACGATCAGCCGTTCGCCTTGCGGCGTGTTGAGGTAGTCGTATGACACGCCGCCTAGTCGCTCTCGGATATCAAGCTTGATGTCGGAGGCCGCGGCGGTGACCGTCAGGTGCTGCGGTCGCAGGCCGACAAGCACCTTCCGGCCTGCAGCGGGCAGCGCTGTGTCGGTTTCGATGATCGCATTGCCGAGCGCGGGAATGCGAACCTTGCCAGCCTCCACGACACCCTCCAGGAAGTTCATGCTCGGCGATCCGATGAAGCCCGCGACGAACTTGTTGCCCGGATCGCTGTAAAGCTCCATAGGGCTGCCGACCTGCTCGATGCGGCCGGCACGCAGTACCACGATCTTGTCGGCCAAGGTCATCGCCTCGACCTGATCATGCGTGACGTAGATCATGGTCGCACCGATCTCTTTGTGAAGCCGCGCGATTTCCACCCGCATATCCACGCGCAGCTCTGCGTCAAGGTTCGACAGCGGCTCGTCGAACAAGAAGACTTCGGGTCCCCGAACAATCGCGCGTCCGATCGCCACACGCTGACGCTGGCCGCCGGACAGGGCCTTGGGTTTGCGCTGGAGATAATCGTCGAGTTTCAGGATCCGGCTGGCCTCGGCCACCTTGCTCGCGATCTCATCCTTCGGGTGGCCGTTCATCTTCAGCCCGAAGCCCATGTTTTCCGCGACGGTCATATGCGGATAAAGCGCGTAGGTCTGAAAGACCATCGCCACGCCGCGTTCCACCGGGTCGAGGTTGGTCACGTCCCGTTCGCCGATGTGGATCGTGCCGGCAGTGGTCTGTTCCAACCCCGCAACCATCCGGAGCAGCGTCGATTTTCCGCAGCCTGACGGGCCGACGAACACGCAGAACTCTCCATGCTCGACCTGCAGGTCGACGCCGTGGATGACACCTACCGGGCCAAATTTCTTGACGACATTGTTCAGCGTTACGCCGGTCATTTAGTCCTCCACCAGTCTTGCTTGTTCAGGAAAGCGCCAGCTTTCCGCATCGCTTGCGATCTTTCCGGCTACGTCCTGCAGCTTCACCGCCATCGTGCCGAGCTGGTCCAGGGTCGTCCGCATCGTCGAGGACGTGAGAGACATCGCCCCAAGCGCGCGTCCCGCTGCCGTCAGAATCGGAACGGCGCAGCAAATGATACCGGGTTCGTGCTCTTCCCGGTCAAAGGCCCAGCCGCGCATGCGTATCTGCGCAAGTTCGCTGCGCAGATCCTGTTCATTGGTTATCGTATTCGGCGTGTGGCGGTAGAAGCTTTGGGCTTTCAGGGCATCGGCCAGTGCAGGCTCGTCCAGATAGGCCAGCATCGCCTTGCCGACCCCGGTGCAATAGGCCGGCCCGACCTTGCCGGCTTCTGCGAACATCTCGATTGTGCGGACGGCATTCCGCTTGTCGACATAAAGCACCTGCCCACGATCGAGCTGGGCCAGATGGATGGTTTCGCCGGTTTCGCGCGACAGCCTGTCGATATGCTCGCGCGCAAGCGGGGCAAGCGAGCTTTGGGCCCAAGCGCTATGCGCCAGCCGCACAAGCCGCATTCCGAGCGTATAGGTGCCGCTGTCGGGGTCCTGGCGCAGCATGTGCTGCTTTGTCAGGGTCTGGATGAGGCGGTAAAGCGTGGCCTTCGGATAGCGCGATGTTTCGAGAAGCTCAGAGAACCGGACCGGTCCGCCACGCTCGGCGACCATGTCAAGCACGTCCAGAGCCTTCCCCACGGTTCCATCGGCATGGCCTTCCGACGACATCAGCCCTCCTTCGCGACTCTGTTGACAGGCATCAGCTTAGCGTACATAGTTTCCACTATTCAAGACGTAGTTTCACTGAATGAAACCAAACGGGAGGAAACAATGTTCCAAGTCGTGAAGGGCGCCCTGGCCCTGACAGCCGTTCTGTTGACGACAACGGCGGCCGTCGCTCAAGACAAGCGCATCGTCAAATACAATGCAGACTTCGATCCCGCGCCGCTAGCGGCGATGGAACAGGTCATCGTGGATTTCGAGGCGGCCAATCCGGATATCGACGTCCAGCTGAACAACTTCGACCATGAAGGCTACAAGACCGCGATCCGCAACTTCCTGACCGCCGACGCGCCGGACTTGGCCAACTGGTACGCCGGGAATCGCATGGCGCCATTCGTGACATCGGGCCAATTCATGGACGTGTCGGATGTCTGGGAAGCCAACGGCCTGAAGGACTCGCTCGGCTCGGCGCTCGCCTCGATGACGATCGACGACAAGCAATGGGGTGTTCCCTACACCTATTATCAGTGGGGCATCTACTACAACAAGGACGCCTACGAGGCGGCCGGCGTCGAATTGCCGGGCTCTGACGGCGTGACCTGGGACCAGTTTGTCGCAAATTGCGAGACTTTCGCGGCGGCGGGTATCGACTGCCTGACCACGGGAACGAAGGCGCTGTGGCCGGCTGCCGGAATCTTCGATTACATGAACCTGCGCACCAACGGTTACGAGTTCCACATGGATCTGACCGCCGGCGAGGTTGCGTGGACCGACGATCGGGTCAAGGCAACGTTCGCGGAATGGGCCAAGATCCAGCCCTACATCACCAAGAACCACGCCGCGATCGACTGGCAGGACGCCGCCGCGCTGCTCGTGCAGGGCAAGGCCGCGAACTACGTCATGGGCAACTTCGCCGTCGCCGTCTTCAAGGAGGGCGGGATGACGAACGACAACCTCGGTTTCATGAGCTTCCCGGAAATCACCCCGGGCGTTCCGCGGGCTGAAGACGCGCCGACAGACACTGTCCACATTCCGTCCAGCGCGACGAACCCCGAGGATGCGAAGAAATTCCTTGCCTATCTTGCAAGCGCTGAAGCGCAGAACAAGATCAACGCGGCGATGGGCCAGCTTCCGATCAACAAGGACGCCACGGTGCCGGAAGATCCGTATCTGCAGCAAGGGTTCGAGATGCTGTCGACAGCCGAAGGCGGCATCGCGCAGTTCTTTGACCGCGACGCTCCGGCCGAGATGGCCAAGGCAGGGATGGAGGGCTTTCAGGAATTCATGGTCAAGCCGGACAACCTCGACAACATCCTCGAGCGTCTCGAGAAAGCACGAGAGCGCATCTACAAGTGACGATGCGGGCGGCCGGACCTTCCGGCCGCCTTCCCAACGATCGCAGACCGACGTGGAGACCCTTGCATGACCCGTGCCGCCCTGCCCGTCGCAACCGCTGAAGCGCCGCCCCGCTCTCGCTGGAATGCGAACCAGCGGCGCCTGGCGCCATGGCTGTTCCTCGCGCCAGGACTGATCATGTTTGCGGTCTATGTCGTCATCCCGATCTTCCAAAGCATGTGGATCAGCTTCTACGACTGGGACGGATTGGGCGAGAAAGCCTGGATCGGAACGTCCAACTATGTCGAGCTGATGGATGACGACGCGTTCTACACCTCATTGAAGAACAACGTCATCTGGCTGGTTCTCTATATGCTCTCGGTGCCGGCGGGCCTTTTGATCGCGGTCTTCCTCAACCAGACGATCCGCGGCATGCGGCTTTACAAATCACTGTTCTTCTTCCCATTCGTGATCTCGCAGGTCGTGGTGGGTCTGATCTTCTCCTGGTTCTATGCCCCCGATTTCGGCCTGCTCTACAAGCTGATCGAGATCCTGACCGGGTCCGGCGTGGCGATCCTTGCTGACGACCGATATGTGACCTACGGGATCATCGGCGCGGGCCTCTGGCCGCAGATCGCCTACGTGATGATCCTCTATCTGACCGGGCTCAACAACGTCTCGCCCGACCAGATCGAGGCGGCGCGGCTTGACGGGGCGAAGGGCTGGCGGATGCTCTGGCACGTCGTCCTGCCGCAGCTTCGCCCGGCCAGCTTCATCGCGGTGGTCGTGACGGTCATCGGCGCGTTGCGGTCGTTCGATCTGGTCTCGGTGATGACCGATGGCGGCCCCTATGGGTCCAGCCGCGTGCTGTCCTTCTACATGTATGAACAGGCGCTGTCGGAATACGGCTACCGTATGGGCTATGGCGCGGCGATCGCGGTGGTTCTCTTCGCCATCATGATGGTCTTCATTTCGGGCTTCATCTGGAAGATGTGGCGCGACGAGACGGAGCGTTAGGATGTTTCCGCGACCGATCGAACAAGCCCCCGCCGCCTCGCAATGGCTTTACAAGCTCGCCGTACCGGTGGCGCTGGTGCTGTGGCTCCTGCCGCTTCTCGGCGTCGCAGTGACATCCGTCAGGCCGGCCTCGGACCTGGCGCAGGGCAACTATTTCGGCATGCCGTCGTCGCTCGCCTTCTCGAACTACGTCGAGGTTTTCGCGAACTCGCCTATGGCGTCCTACATGCTCAACTCGTTCAAGGTCACGGTTCCGACGGTGATCGGCGCCGTCGCGCTGTCCTGCATGACGGGGTTCGCTCTGGCGATCTACCGGTTCAAGTTGAACTTGCTGGTATTCTTCATGTTCGTCGCCGGAAATTTCGTGCCGTTCCAGATTCTGATGGTGCCGGTGCGCGACCTGACGCTGAGCCTGGGCATGTACAACACCTGGTATGGATTGGCACTGTTCCACATCGCGTTCCAGACCGGCTTCTGTACGCTCTTCATGCGCAACTTCATCCGCGCGCTGCCGTTCGAACTGATCGAGGCGGCACGGGTCGAGGGCGTCAGCGAGATCAAGATCTTCTGGTATGTCGTCCTG
Organism: uncultured Alphaproteobacteria bacterium; assembly: GCA_942492375.1. Taxonomy (GTDB): domain Bacteria; phylum Pseudomonadota; class Alphaproteobacteria; order Rhodobacterales; family Rhodobacteraceae; genus JAHEAO01. Next base: position 124,229 of record CALOEL010000014.1, on the reverse strand, counting down.
CCGCTTATGCGGCCGGCCATCGCGGCACTGAGCGTGCTGATCTTCACGTTCATCTGGAACGACTTCTTCTGGGCCACGGTGCTGTCGAATTCGCCGGACTCGCAGCCGATCACCGCAGGGCTGTCCTCGCTGAACGGCCAGTGGATCGCCCAGTGGCACCTCGTCAGCGCCGGGTCGATCCTTGCCGCCCTGCCGCCGGTGATGATGTTCTTCGCGATGCAGCGACATTTCATCGCTGGCCTGACGCTCGGGGCGGTCAAGTGATCCGAACCTGGTCTCTGGACGACAGCAGACAGAGCCTGGTCCTTGCCTCGCACGCCGACCGACTGCCGGAAGTGGTCTACTGGGGTCCGCGGCTGCCCGACGGTGAGGATCTGCGGGCGTTGGCCGCGGCGGGCGCGATCGACGTGACCGGCGGCATGCTCGACCGAAACCCGGACCTGTCGATCTGCCCCGAGGCGACGCGAAGCTTCCCCGGCCAGCCCGGCCTGATCCTGCGCGATCGGTCGGGCACGCCGCTTTTGCCGAAGTTCTGCTTCGTCGAAGCGCTGAAGCGTGAGGACAGCCTTGAGCTTGTCTACCGCGATACCGGCGATGCACTGACCTATCGCGCGACATTCTCGATCGACGGCAGGACGCATCTGATCGAAGCCATGTCGGCGATCGAAAGCACCACGCCGATCCATCTTCACTGGCTTGCCGCTCCGGTCTTCCCCGCGCCGCAGCTATCGGATGAGATGTTCGACTTCGCCGGCCGCTGGTGCGGAGAGTTCCAGATGAACGCCACCGCCTGGTCGCCGGGAATGCGCTACCGCGAAAACCGGACTGGTCGCACGGGGCATGAGCATTTCCCGGGCCTGATCGTTCCCTGCCGCGGGGCGACGAATGCGGAAGGTCACGCCTATGGGTTTCATTACGGATGGTCGGGCGGACATCGCATGGTCGCCGAGGAGCTTGCAGACGGGCGTCGCCAGGTTCAGTTTGGACATGCCGCCCGGCTAGAAACAGAACCGCAGACACGGTTCGAATCTGCGACGCTCTACGCCGTCTTTTCCAACGATGGCATCAACGGATGCGCCGTCGCGTTCCAGCGCCACCTGCGCGACCGGATCGTTGTCTTTCCAGACCCTGCCAGACCGAGGCCCGTCCACTACAATTGTTGGGAAGCGGTCTATTTCAATCACAACCTGCCAGAGTTGAAAGAGATCGCGACCCGCGCTGCTTCCCTCGGTGCAGAGCGTTTCGTGCTGGATGACGGTTGGTTCGGCAATCGCGACGACGATACTCGTGCCCTGTCGGATTGGGAGGTCGATGCCCGCAAGTATCCAGAGGGGCTCGACCCGCTGATCGACCATGTTCATGTGCTGGGAATGACCTTCGGCATCTGGTTCGAGCCCGAGATGGTCAACCCCGACAGCGACATCCATCGCAAGCATCCGGACTGGGCGCTGGGATCCGAGGACCAGATCCTCGGGCGGCATCAAAAGGCACTGAACATGGCGCTGCCCGAGGTGCGCGATTTCCTGTTTGACCGGATCGCAGCGATCCTGAAGGCGCATCCGATCGATTATATCAAGTGGGACCATAACCGCGTTCTGCCGATGCCCGACGCGGCGCAGACGCGCGGTTCTTATTCGCTTCTCGACCGTTTGCGCACCGAATTCCCGGCTGTCGAGATCGAGAGCTGCGCCTCGGGCGGAGGGCGGATCGACTTCGGTATCCTGAAGCGTACGCAGCGGGTCTGGTTGTCCGACAGCAACGACGCGCTGGAGCGGCTGAAAATTCAGCACAACGCCGCGATCTTTCTGCCGCTCGTCGTCACCGGCAGCCATGTAGGCCCGCGCGAGTGCCACACCTCGGGCCGCGTGCTCGACATCCGGTTCCGCGCCTGGGTCGCCGCGCAGCGCCACATGGGGTTCGAGATGGACCCGCGCGAGCTGACCGAGGACGAGGCTCGCGTCCTGTCGGACGTCACCGCGTGGTGGAGACAGAACCGCGACTGGATGAGTCGCGCCGACATCCTGCGGTTAGACAGTGCCGATCCGGCGGTGATCGCCGAACAGCAACTTGCCGATGGGGGCGATCGCTTTGTCGTCTTCGCGGGCAAGGCCGCGACGTCGCCGCAGATTTCCCCGCGCCCGCTGCGGCTGACCCGGCTGTCGCCCGACGCGCGCTACCGCGTCGAGCTTGTCAACCGCGCCGACGCGCCGTCGCTCTCGCGCGGCGATCCGGCACTGAAATCCGGCCCGCTGGAACTGAGTGGGCAATATCTGATGAGCCACGGTCTGACCCTGCCGTGGAGCTTCCCCGAGCGAATGTGGGTGATCGAAGGACAACTTCTATGACGAAGGAACGCCGAAGCCGGGCCTGGTACGGCAAGCTCGACAAGGATGGTTTCATCCACCGCTCCTGGATGAAGAACCAAGGCTTCCCCGATCACCTGTTCGACGGCCGGCCGATCGTGGGGATCTGCAACACCTGGTCGGAACTGACGCCCTGCAATTCGGGACTGCGAGACCTGGCCGAAGGCGTCAAACGCGGCGTTTGGGAAGCGGGCGGGTTCCCTGTGGAATTCCCGGTCATGAGCCTCGGCGAGACGCAGATGAAGCCGACCGCGATGCTGTTCCGCAACCTTCTGGCAATGGATGTCGAGGAGTCCATCCGCGCCTACGGCATCGACGGTGTCGTGCTGCTGGGGGGCTGTGACAAGACGACGCCGGGCCAGCTCATGGGGGCGGCCTCGGTCGATCTGCCGTCGATCGTGGTGTCCTCCGGGCCGATGCTGAATGGCAAGTGGCAGGGCAAGGATATCGGATCCGGCACCGATGTCTGGAGATTCTCCGAGGCGGTTCGAGCGGGAGAGATGACACTACAGGATTTCATGGCGGCCGAGTCCGGCATGAGCCGGTCCAAGGGCGTCTGCATGACGATGGGTACGGCCTCGACCATGGCCAGCCTTGTCGAAGCGATGGGGATGAGCCTGCCCACCAACGCCGCCCTGCCGGCGGTGGATGCGCGACGCATGGCGCTGGCGCATCTGACCGGCAAGCGGATCGTCGAAATGATCGAGGAGAACCTGAAACCCTCGGACATTCTGACCAAGCCGGCCTTCGAGAACGCGATCGTCGCCAATGCGGCGGTGGGGGGCTCGACCAATGCGGTCGTGCACCTCTTGGCGCTGGCCGGACGGGTCGGCGTCGATCTGGACCTTCAGGATTTCGAGATCGGCAGCGATATTCCGTTGCTGGTGAACTGCATGCCATCGGGCCAATATCTGATGGAGGATTTCTGCTATGCCGGAGGTATGCCGGTGGTGTTGAACGAACTTCGCAGCGCAGGAAAGCTGCGTAAATCCGTTACCGTTCTGGGCAAGGATATTTCCGACTATGCCAACGGCGCGGAATGCTTCAACACCGACGTCATCCGCAGTTATTCCAAACCGCTGAAACCCGCCGCCGGTCTGCGCGTGCTGCGCGGCAACCTCGCCCCGCAAGGCGCGATCGTGAAACCGTCCGCGGCCACCGACCGCCTGCTGGAACATGAGGGCGAGGCTTATGTCTTCGAGAACATCGAGGACATGAAGGCGAATATCGACCGCGATGATCTGCCGGTGACGCCGGATACGATCCTTGTTCTAAAGGGCTGCGGGCCGAAGGGCTATCCGGGCATGCCCGAGGTCGGCAACATGCCGATCCCGAAGAAGCTTGTGCAAGAGGGCGTGCGCGACATGATCCGGGTCTCGGACGCGCGCATGTCCGGCACTGCCTTCGGCACCGTCATCCTTCACGTCAGTCCCGAAGCGCAGGCGGGCGGCGCACTGGCGCTGGTCAGGACCGGCGACCGGATCAGGGTCAGCGCATCCACCGGCGTTCTTGAGCTTCTGGTTGACGAGCCAGAGCTTGCCCGCCGCCGCGATACCTGGACGCCGGAGCCGCCGCGCTACGATCGTGGCTATGCCAAGCTTTACGTCGATCACGTCCTTCAGGCCGACCGGGGGGCCGATCTGGATTTCCTCGTCGGCAAGGATACGCGCCCCGTCACGCGAGAGAGTCACTGATGCAATTGCCAGCAACGTTCCACGACCTGAAAGACGCTTCGGTCTTCATCACCGGCGGCGGCTCCGGCATCGGGGCAAGCCTGACCGAGGGGTTCCTGCGGCAAGGTGCGAAAGTCGCCTTCGTCCAGCGATCCGAGTCCTCGGGATTCTGCGACGAGATGGAGTCGAGGACCGGTATTCGACCTTTCTTCATTCAATGCGACATCACCGAAACTGCCGCGCTCAAGGCCGCGGTCGATCAGGCGGCAGAGGCACATGGACCTGTCAGAGTGCTGGTGAACAACGCCGCCAACGACAAGCGGCACGAGACGCTGGCGACGGATGAGGAGTTCTGGACCTGGTCGATGGCGATCAACCTGAAGGCCTATTTCTTCGCTGCTCAAGCCGTAATCCCTGCGATGCAAGCGGCTGGCGGCGGATCGATCATCAACTTTTCTTCGATCAGCTACATGATGGGGAATGCCGGTTATCCGCTTTACGTCACCGCGAATTCTGGCATCAACGGGATGACCCGAGCGCTGGCCCGCGAATTCGGCTCCGACCGAATCCGCGTGAATGCTCTGGCTCCCGGTTGGGTGCTGACGCAAAAGCAGAAGGACCTATGGGTCACGCCAGAAGGGCTTGCCGCGCATCTGAATCGCCAATGCCTGAAGGACACGCTGGCACCCGAGGATATTGTCGGCGGGGCATTGTTCCTCGGCTCCGGCCTGTCGAAGATGATGACCGGTCAGGCACTGGTCATCGACGGCGGCGTGGTGACGACAGGATGAGCGCGCGGAAACCTCAACCCGACTGGATCGCGGTGGACTGGGGAACGTCGCACCTGCGCCTTTGGCGGATGACCCGAACGGGCGCGGCTCTGGGCCGCACGGATTCCGAGAAGGGCATGGGCAAGCTCAAGCCCGCGGAATTCGAACCGGTCCTGTTGGATCTGCTGAAGGACGATCTAGTCTCTGACCGACAGCTGACCGTCATCTGCTGCGGCATGGCGGGGTCTCGGCAGGGCTGGGCCGAGGCACGCTATCAGACCGTGCCCTGCGCGCCGCCTGGCATCGCCTATGCGACCCATCTCCGTTTGCAAGAGAAGGGCCTTTCCGTTCACATCCTGCCGGGCCTGAGCCAGACCTCGCCCGCCGACGTGATGCGCGGGGAAGAAACGCAGATCGCGGGCGTCCTTACCGAACAACCGGAATTCGACGGAGTCCTCTGCCTGCCCGGAACTCATAGCAAATGGGTGCATGTCAGCGCCGGCGAAGTCGTCAGCTTCCGCACCTTCATGACCGGAGAGTTGTTCGCCCTGCTGTCAGGACAGTCGGTGCTGCGGCATTCGGTCTCCGCGTCCGGTTTCGAACCCGACTGCTTCCTCGGCGCGGTTTCGCAGGCAATCTCGCGGCCACAATCGCTGGCCGGCGATCTTTTCACGCTGCGGGCCGAGGGGCTGCTTGCTGGGCTCGACCCGACCGTGGCGCGGTCGCGGCTTTCCGGCCTGCTGATCGGGGCAGAACTCGCCGCTGCCCGTCCCTACTGGCTGGGGCGCGACATCGTGATCGTCGGCGAAAGCGGTGTCGCCTCGGCCTACCGGATCGCGCTGGCAGCACAAGGTGCGGCCCCGCGCCAGGTCGATGCCGAAGAGATGACGCTGAACGGCCTGCGCGCCGCCTATGCACAATTGAGGGAACACGCGCTGTGAGCCGGGAAATCATCGCGATCCTGCGCGGCATCCGCCCCGACGAGGCAGAGCCTGTGGCCAAGACGCTGATCGAGGCCGGGATCACCCGCATCGAGGTCCCGCTGAACTCGCCCCGGCCGCTCGACAGTATCGCGCAGATGCTTGCCGTCGCGCGGAACAAGGCGATCATCGGTGCCGGCACGGTTCTGACGCCTGGCGAGGTCGCCGACCTGGCCCGGATCGGCGCCCAGATGGTTGTCTCGCCCGACTGCAACCCCGAGGTCATTCGCGCCGCGAAGTCGGCTGGGCTGCTCTCCTATCCGGGCGTTTTCACGCCCACCGAATGTTTCTCTGCGCTGCGCGCCGGCGCGGACGGGATCAAGATCTTTCCCGCAAGCCAGCTTGGCGCTACGGGACTTTCGGCGATCCGGGCGGTACTGCCCGAGACGACGCGCACCTACGCCGTTGGGGGCGTGGGCCCCGCGGACTTTGCCGAATGGCACAAGGCGGGCGTGACGGGGTTCGGCCTCGGCTCGGCACTTTACAAACCGGGCATGACCCCGGCGGATGTCGCCGAGCGCGCCCACACCATTGTCGCTGCCTATGACGGGGTTTTCGGGCGATGAGTGTCGAGGTCTTTTCGGCCACTCGATGCGCTTTGGGCGAAGGCCCGATGTGGCATCCAGAGCGGGCGGAGCTGTTCTGGTTCGATATCCTGGGACAGCGCCTTTACGCTAAGGGGGCGGGCAGCGAAATGCATTGGCAGTTCGATGAGCATGTATCGGCCGCCGGCAGGATCGATCGTGACACCCTGTTGATCGCCAGCGAGACGGGGCTTTACCGCTTTGACATCGGCAGCGGCGCGCGAAGCCTTGTCGCGGCACTGGAGGCGGACGATCCGGCGACCCGCTCGAACGACGGGCGCGCCGATCCGTGGGGCGGGTTCTGGATCGGCACGATGGGCAAGAAAGCCGAAGCAGGCGCGGGGTCGATCTACCGCTTCTACGAAGGTGAGCTTCGCAAGCTTGTATCGAACGTCACCATCAGCAATTCGATCTGTTTCACGCCCGACCGCACGGCCGCCTATTATACCGACACCAAGGTTGGAAAGATCATGCGACAGGGCCTTGCCGCCGCTGATGGTTGGCCAGAAGGGGCGCCCGAGGTCTTCATCGAGATCGGTCATGACGATGCGCTTGCTGCCGATGGCTCTGTGATGGATTGCGAGGGGGGGCTTTGGAACGCGCAATGGGGTGCCTCAAGGGTGGCGCGCTATACGCCGGACGGACATTTGCTGCAAACCGTAGAACTGCCCACTACGCAAGTTTCCTGTCCGGCTTTCGGAGGTGAAGATCTACGGACGCTCTATATCACCACGGCAGCGGACGGCGTGGACGACGAGGGTGCCGGCAAGACCTACACCGTATGTATAGACGTCGCGGGGCTCGCAGATGCGCGGGTGCGGTTATGACGGAGACCAAGATGCGCCGGACTCTGGGCGTCTGCTATTACCCCGAACACTGGCCCGAAGATCAATGGGCCGAAGACGCCCGGCGCATGAAGGCTGCTGGCTTGACCTGGGTCCGCATCGGCGAATTCGCCTGGGGTCGGATCGAGCCCGAGCCGGGCCGGTTCGATTGGGGCTGGCTTGACCGCGCGATCGGGGCCTTGGGTTCCGCCGGGTTGAGGGTGGTCCTGGGCACGCCCACCGCGACTCCGCCTCGATGGATGCTGGGCCGTCATCCCGACATGTTGGCCGTGAATGCTCAGGGCCAGCCGCGCAAGTTCGGATCACGCCGGCACTATTGCTTCAGTCACCAAGGCTACCTGGACGAATGTCGCCGCATCGTGACCGAACTGACGCGGCGCTATGGTCGAAGCCCCCACCTCGGCGCGTGGCAGACCGATAACGAATACGGTTGCCATGACACCGTGGTGTCCTATTCCGACGCCGCCTTGCACGCATTCCGCGATTGGCTGCGCGGACAGTTTCCGGCGAAAGGGCGCAACGGGGGCGACATCGCCGCACTGAACCGCGCCTGGGGCAATGTTTTCTGGTCGATGGACTATGCCGATTTCGACGAGATCGACCTACCGAACCTGACTGTGACAGAGCCGAACCCGGCGCACAGCCACGCGTTCCTGCGTTTTTCCTCGGATCAGGTCGTCCGGTTCAACCGCGCGCAGGTCGAGATCATTCGCGAACATTCCGACGCGCCCATCGCCCATAACTACATGGGGCGAGTGACTGAGTTCGACCATTTCGCGGTTGGCGACGATCTCGATATCGCGTCGTGGGACAGCTACCCTCTGGGTTTCCTCGTAGATCGCGCAGGGGCGAACGTCGAGGACCAGCGCCACTTCGCGCGGCAGGGCGATCCAGACTTTCAGGCCTTTCACCACGATTTATACCGCGCCGTCGGGCGTGGACGCTGGTGGATCATGGAACAACAGCCCGGCCCTGTTAACTGGGCACCCTACAACCCGGCGCCGCTTCCCGGCATGGTCCGGCTCTGGACGTGGGAAGCCTTCGCACACGGGGCCGAGGCGGTGTGCTATTTCCGCTGGCGGCAGGCGCCGTTCGCGCAAGAACAGATGCATGCGGGGCTTCTTCGCCCCGACAGTGCAGATGCCCCCGCGCTGGCCGAGATTTGTCAGGTCGCCGCCGAGCTTTCCGGAGCGTCCGAGGTCGAGGCGGTGCAGGCGCCTGTCGCGCTGATCTTCGACTACCGCGCCGACTGGGCATGGAAGGTCCAGCCGCATGGGCAGGGGCTGAGCTATTTCGGCCTCCTGTTTGACCATTACCGCGCCCTTCGCCGCGCCGGCCTTTCGGTCGACATCCTGCCCGCAACCGCACGAGACTTTTCCGGCTACCGGGCGCTTTTCGTGCCGGGGCTGATCCATATGCCCGACGATCTGAAATCTGCCCTTGCCGACAGCAGTTGCGAGGTCGTGATCGGCCCCCGCAGCGCGGCCCGCGATGCCCATTTCTCCATCCCGGTCCCGCTTCCCCCGGCCCTGCCCGGTCTCGACGTGACGGTGTCGCGGGTCGAAAGCCTGCCGCCCGATCTGACGGTGCCGGTTCGCGGCGGCGGCGCGGTGACGGGATATCAAGAGGATCTTGAAACCGGCCTTGTGCCGATCCTGACCGACGAGCACAGCGCGCCGGTCGCCGTACGGCAGGACCGTGTGACCTATGTCGGCGGCTGGGGCGATGCGGAGATGCTCGACCGGCTGGTCCACGATATCATCGGTCGCGCGCGACTCGAGGCGTTGCAGTTGCCCCCTGGCGTTCGTGTTCGCGACACCGCAACTGAACGCTTCTGGTTCAACTATAATCCGCATCCTGCCGAAAGTCCCGCCGGCACGATTCCTGCGGCCGGACTGATCCGCACCACGCGCAGAGCGCAGCCGTCTCGAGACGTGACGGATTGATGCGCGCCGCTTCGCCTGTCGCTATGCCTTGGCGTGGCCCTGCTTGTGTGTTCCAATTCCACGGCTAGCATAGCCTCATGATCGATGTCCGATTCACCAGCCCGGTTTCCGATATCCGCAGAGAAACGTTCCTGCGGGCGGCGGCGCGGTGGGATGCGATTATGGATACGTCCTTCGAACCCATCGTGGTCGAAGGCGAAGAGATTGACGGGGTGGTGATAAACGCCTCTATCGAACCGATTGACGGTGCCGCGGGCATCCTGGGGCAAGCGGGCCCGACGCTGCTTTTACCGCAAAGCGAGCTGCCTGCCGCGGGGATAATGCAGTTCGATCTGGCCGACGTGATGCGGCTTGAAGCAGAGAACAGCTTCGAGGATGTCGTGCTGCACGAGATGGGTCATGTCCTCGGCTTCGGCACGTTGTGGGCGCGGTTCGGCCTCGTCTTGGGCAGCGGAACAATCAATCCTCTGTTTGCCGGCGCCCAGGCACGGCGCGAATTCGAAAGCCTCGTGACCGAGGCCGGCTCCGGTGTGCCAATCGCCAATACTGGAGGCGCCGGCACTCGCGAGGGACATTGGCGAGAGTTGATCTTCGGCGACGAGTTGCTGACCGGGTTCCTGTCCGGCGCGCACCGTCCGATCAGCCGGCTGTCCATCGCCTCTTTCGCCGATCTCGGCTACCGGGTCGACCTGAACGCCGCCGATCCGTTCACACTGCCGACATTCCGTGATCTGGCGCGTATGGGCGTCACCGAAGCGGTGCGTATCTCCGATCTCTGCCGGATGGGCCGTCCCGAGCCGGTCGTGCTCGACCCGCGGTGAAGGCTTTCCTACGCACCGCTCATGATAGTCTTGACGGCGAAGAAGACTCAAAGCCAGCTTCATGATTCGAAAACTCATCACGGCGCTCGTCGGCATCGTCGCTCTTCTGGCGCTTCTTCTGGCCTGTCAGCAAGTGAGGAATTCCAACGGCCCGCCACTTGTGCCGGCCCCGGGAGGCACGATTCGGGTTGCGACCTACAACGTCCACTACATCCTGATGAACCGGAGCGAGAGCCGCTGGTCGGCAGGCGACTGGGAGCGCCGCAAAGGCCCGCTTGATGCGACCGTCGAAAGGCTCGATGCGGACCTCATCGCGTTTCAGGAAATGGAAAGCTTCGCCGGCGGCAACGATGACAGCGTTAATCTCGCACGGAACTGGCTGCTGGCCAACAATCCCGGCTACGCCGCCGCGGCGATCGGCGACTGGCGAACGTTCCCCTCGACGCAGCCCGTCTTCTACCGACCGGACCGGCTGGAGCCGCTGGACCAAGGCTGGTTCTTCTTTTCCGATACGCCTGACGTGATCTATTCACGGACCTTCGACGGCTCCTATCCCGCCTTCGCCTCCTGGGTAGATTTCCGCGATCGTGCAAGCGGCCGGAAATTCCGCGTCATCAATGTCCATCTGGACTATTCCAGCCGGGAGAACCGCAACGGCTCGATCGCGCTGATCGTCGATCATATTGCGGCATGGCGCGGCGAAGGGCGCACGGTGCTTCTTGCAGGCGACCTCAACGCGCGCCTTGGCTCCTCGCTGCACGAACGCGTGGAAGAGGTAGGGCTGACCTTCGTGCCGGTGTCGGGCGCGACCTATCATTTCGACCTTGGGCTCAATCTCTTCGCCGCCATCGATCATATCGCCCACTCGCCAGACCTGCGGCTTGTCGGAGCGCCGATGGTCTTTCGGGAAAGGCTTGGCGACGCCTGGCCGACGGATCACTACCCCGTCGTCGCTGACTTCACCTTCTGAGCAGCGCCGCGTTCTAGGCCGCGACGTTTTCTTCCGGCGCTTCCTTTGCCCCGGTCATGAAGGCGACCGCATCCGACATCGTGTAGTCGCCAGGCTTAACGACGCAAAGACGCTTGCCAAGGCGGTGGATGTGAATCCGGTCCGCTACCTCGAACACATGCGGCATGTTGTGGCTGATCAGAACGATCGGTATGCCCCGAGATCGCACGTCCTGGATAAGTTCCAGCACGCGCCGGGATTCCTTCACGCCCAGCGCCGCCGTCGGCTCGTCGAGAATGATGACCTTCGACCCGAAGGCCGCGGCCCGCGCCACCGCGACGCCCTGCCGCTGCCCGCCGGACAGCGTCTCGACCGCCTGGTTGATGTTCTGGATGGTCATCAGCCCAAGCTCGGTCAGCTTGTCGCGAGAGAACCTCTCCATCGCCGCCCGGTCAAGCTGCCGCAGCCATTTGCCCCGAAAACCCGGCTTTCGCAGCTCGCGGCCCATGAACATGTTGTCGGCGATTGACAGTGCCGGCGACATCGCAAGCTGCTGGTAGACCGTCTCGATCCCGTGATCGCGGGCATCCAGAGGCGAGCGGAAATGCATCCGCTTGCCTTCGAGGTAGACCTCGCCTTCATCGGGGATGACCGCGCCCGACACCGCCTTGATCAATGAGGACTTGCCCGCACCGTTATCGCCGATGACGGCGAGAATCTCGCCCGGATAGAGCTCGAAGTCGCAGTGGTCCAGCGCGGTCACGCGGCCATACCGCTTGACCAGGTTCTTGCCTTGCAGAATGGGTTCCATCAGACCGACACCTTTCTGATCCACTGGTCCACCGCGACCGCGCCGATGATGAGGACGCCGATCAGCAGGAAGGTCCATTGTGCGTCCGCCCCAAGCAGCCTGAGGCCAAGCGTGAAGACGCCGACGATGAGCGCGCCGAACAGCATCCCCAGGATCGAGCCTCGGCCGCCGAAGAGAGAGATGCCGCCGATCACCACCGCGGTGATGCTTTCAATATTTCCAAGCTGGCCCGAGGTCGGCGACACAGACCCGATCCGCCCGATCAGTGCCCAGCCCGCGAAGGCGCAGATCAGTCCCGAAAGCATGTAGACGGAAATCAGCACCTTGCTCACCTGCACGCCCGAAAGCTCTGCCGCATCTGGATCGTCGCCAACTGCATAGACGTGCCGCCCCCAGGCCGTGTGGCGCAGGATGTAGGCAAGTATCAGGACGAGTACGACCATGAAGATGACCCCGACGGTAAAGACCGCACCGCCGATATTGACCTTCGCGCCGAATAACTGAAGCAACGGTGCCTCGGCCGCAATTTCCTGCGAGCGGATCGTCTCGTTCGCAGAATAAAGAAAGTTCGCCGCAAGCACGATTTGCCACATGCCGAGCGTCACGATGAAGGGTGGCAGCTTGATCTTGGCGACAAGCCAACCGTTGATGAAGCCGCAACCGACGCCGCAAAGAAGCCCGCTGAGGATCGAGACTGGCACCGGGATGCCATAGCGGAACGTGAATTGCCCCATCACGACCGAACTGAGAACCATGATTGCCCCGACGCTAAGGTCGATACCGGCGGTCAAGATCACGACCGCCTGCGCCGCACCGAGAATGCCGACGATCTGGACCTGCTGCAGGATCAGGGTCAGTGCGAAGGGTGAGAAGAACTTCGACCCCAGAAGCACGCCGAAAATCGCGATCGCCGCGACCAGGACGATAAGCGGCACCAGCGATGGGGTCTGGTGCAGCACATGCTGGAATTTCCGCACGAACCCGGTATGCGGATCCTCGAAACTTGCGACCGTCGAGGTGCTCTGGGTCAGAGGAGATTCGAAATCCTGCCCTTTGGAAGCCGAGTCTGACATCCGTTCCTCCGCTAAGTTGATATTCAAACACAGTGCACGAAAGTGCCCACCGGTCCCGCCCGACCATTGCCAGAGGCGGTCAGTCCGCCTCTGGATGATACTATGAATTCCTCTGCCGGGCTATTTTCAGCCCCAGCAACGATCCATGCCCTCTTCGACCGTGATCGACTCGACTCCCTCGACCGGCTCGTCCGTCACCAACGCAACGCCGGTGTCGAAGAAATCCTTGCCGGGAGTCGGTTCGGGCTTGGTGCCGTCTGCAGCCCATTTCGCGATCGCCTCGATGCCGAGCGAGGCCATCAGAAGCGGATACTGCTGCGAGGTCGCGCCGATCACGCCATCCTTGACGTTCTGCACGCCGGGACATCCGCCGTCGACCGAAACGATCAGCACGTCGTTCTCGCGACCGATCGCTTTCAGCGCCTCATAGGCGCCCGCGGCAGCTGGTTCATTGATCGTATACACGACAGTGATCATCGGATCCGTGGCCAGAAGGTTTTCCATCGCCTTGCGGCCGCCTTCCTCGTTGCCCGCCGTCACGTCATGGCCGACGATGCGCGGATCGTCCTCGTCGCCCCACTTGTTCGGGTCTCCAAGCTCGATACCGAAGCCCTGCAGGAAGCCCTGGTCGCGCAGCACCCCGACCGTGGGCTGGCTGACCGCAAGATCGAGCATGCCGATCTTGGCATTCGCTGCCTCATCGCCCAGCTTCGCGGCCGCCCATTTGCCGATCAGTTCGCCGGCGAGGAAATTGTCCGTTGCAAATGTCGCATCCGCGGCGTCAGCCGGATCGAGCGGGGTATCGAGCGCGATGACCAGAAGCCCGGCGTCGCGCGCCTGCTGCACGGACGAAACGATGGACGACGTGTCGGAAGGGGTCAGCAAGATGCCCTTCGCGCCGTCGGCGATGCATGTCTCGATCGCGGCGGCCTGGGTCTCGTGGTCGCCGTCGATCTTGCCGGCGAAGGATTTCAGTTCGATCCCCAGTTCTGCGGCCTTCGCTTCGGCACCCTCTTTCATCTTCACGAAGAACGGGTTGGTGTCTGTCTTGGTAATCAAACAGGCCGAAACGCCCTGCGCCATGGCCGTTCCGGACATTGCAGCAAGCGTCAACGCGGTACCAGCGAGTAGCTTTTTCATCGGTTCCTCCCAGAAGTTTCGTTCGCGGCTCTTTTGACCGGCGAATGGGGGGCAATAGAGGCGATTCTGGTTAAGCTGTCAATAAATAATTAAACTTGATTTATATATTCGAAACTTCTAACTATTCGTCAGGAGAGACCGTTCATGAAAGTCAATACCGGGCCGAACCGTGTCAGATCGCTGAGTGGCGGCGTGAATCAAAGCGGCGTTCGCGACTTCAACGAGCGGCTTCTGCTTTCCATGATCCAACGCTATGGCGCGATGCCTGGAAGCGAGCTTGCCCGGCTGGCCGGCCTGTCGCCGCAAACCGTGTCGGTTATCATCCGCAAGCTTGAAAAAGACGGTCTTCTCACGCGCGGAGCGCCGGTCAAGGGTAAGGTCGGCAAGCCTTCTACGCCGATGACGCTTGCGCCAGGTGGGGTGTTGTCGATTGGTCTCAAGATTGGCCGCCGCAGCGCCGCGCTTGTGCTGATGGATTTCGTCGGCGGCATCCGGCAGCAGATGCAGTTGAACTATCGCTATCCAGCGCCGGGCGATATTTTCGCCTTTCTCGACGACGGCCTTGCATCTCTGCTGGCCCGCCTCACCCCAATCGAGCGGATGCGCATCGCCGGTATCGGCGTTGCCGCGCCGTATGAACTATGGAACTGGCACGAACAGATCGGCGCTCCACCGGAGCAGTTCAGTCAATGGGAGCGTATCGACTTCCGAGAGGAAATCGCCCGTTTCAGCAATCTGCCGGTCTCGATCATGAACGATGCCACGGCGGCATGCCGCGCCGAGCATGTGTTCGGGCGCGGCAAGGAATTTCGCGACTACGCCTATTTCTTCGTCGGAACTTTCATCGGCGGCGGGGTTGTGATCAATCATTCAGTATACGAAGGCAGTCATGGCAATGCCGGCGCATTCGGCCCCCTCCGCACAATCGGACCGGACGGCGAGAACCGCGCCCTGCTCGACACAGCGTCGATTTTCGTCCTGGAAGAGCGGCTGGCCGAAGCCGGTCTCAACCCTGCGCGGCTCTGGACCGAACCACAGGACTGGCGCGGCATCGACAGCTACCTCGATCCCTGGATAGGGCGGGTCGGAGAGGAATTGGCCAAGGCCGCCATCACGGCATGCGCAGTGATCGACTTCGAGGCGATCCTCATCGACGGCGCCTTTCCCGCCGAGGTGCGGCAGGCGATAGTCGAGCAAGCCAGAACCCGCATCGAAACGCTGGACATGCGCGGCATCATCCAACCGGCGATCGAGGCCGGATCGATCGGGGCCGCCGCGCGAGGCATCGGCGCGGCCTGCGGACCCATCTTCGACGGATATTTCCTGAACCAGAATTCGGGTCTGTCGGCGGCATGATGTGAATTTCGTCTCGCCTGCCCCGCAGAACCATGCGACCGAGAAACAGACTATGCAAATCGACCCGATCCTACTGGAAGACCTCGCCACACGCATCCGCGCGCTGGCGGATACCGGTCAGCGCCGCCTGATCGCAATCGCGGGCCCTCCTGCCAGCGGCAAGTCGGTGCTCGCGGCGGCACTTTGCGCGCATCTTAATCTGCGTCAAGAGTGTGCGACCGTTATCCCACTCGACGGCTTTCATCTGGACAATCGCCTCCTGTCCGTCCGTGGCCTGCTGCCGCGAAAGGGCGCACCGGAAACATTCGATGCGCATGGTTTCGTTCATCTCGTATCGCGGTTGCGGACAGAGCCGGAGGTCGTCTGTCCGGTTTTCGATCGCTCCGCTGATATCGCGATTGCGGGGGCAGAAGCTGTTCGCCCGGAATGCGCCTACGTAATTCTCGAGGGCAACTACCTTCTGTTCGATGAAGAGCCCTGGCGGGGCCTTGGCAACGACTGGGACCTGTCTATTCGCCTCGACGTGCCTGAGGACGAATTGCGAGAGCGTCTGCTCCGCCGCTGGCGCGACCATGGGCTGTCTGAAGGCGATGCGGTGAAGCGCTGCGAAGAGAACGACCTGCCGAATGCGCGCCGCGTGGCCCTTGCAAGCCTACCGGCTGATCTGCGGCTTTGAGCAGTCGCCACACGCGCTCCTTGATATCAGCTAGGCACCGTTGCTAACGAAGCGCCGAGCGCTTTAGCGGCAGCTTCGCGGAACTGTCGGGAATCGGCGAAATGGCCGAGTAATAGACACGCTTCAGCTTGTAGCTGGAATAGAGCCGGGTGGATTGTCCTAGCACAGTTGCATCGTTCGATCCGTCGGCACCGACGATCACCTGCGTGGATTGACCCGCAGGCGCGAAGCGCGGCGGGCGCTTGCCGGAGAACGAACAGTCAGACGATGCCTCGCTGCGCAGCCTGACATCGGGCATGGCCTTGCGGAGCTGATCGGGTCTTTTCTCGGGTGCGTAAGTCTTCACGGCGGCATCGGTTGGCAACTCGACATTGATCGAAAGCCGGTCCGCCAGCAGTCCCGCCTCGGCGATCAGGTCGGGGGCGGCGTCGGGGATGGTCTTGAGGTGGATATATCCGCGGAAATTCTCTTCATGCCGCGATTTTCTTGCGATCCGCACCATGTCCGACATTGTCGCATCGGGCGACCGTATGACGCCGGAGGACAGGAACAGGCCCTCGATATAGTTTCTTCGCTAGAATTCGATGGTCAGCTTCACGACCTCGTCGACCAAGAACCGAGCACGCGTGACGTTGGATGATACCCGGTTGATGCAATAACTGCAGTCATAGATACAGAAATTGGTCATCAGAATCTTCAGCAGGCTGATGCAGCTTCCGTCCGGCGCATAGGCGTGGCAGATGCCGCTGCCGGTGTTCGACCCCAGTCCCTTTCCATCGCGCGAATCGCGCCGGGTCGATCCGGACGCGGCACAGGAGGCGTCATATTTCGCCGCATCGCTGAGGAATGCGAGCTTTTCGGTGAGCGAATGTTTAACCATGATGTTCTACATATGTTCTCGCGGCGGTATTGTCATTAGCGCAAGACATATTCAGTACATGGAGGAGCGAAGATCGGCGGCAGGATCCGAGGCAAGCTCCGACGAGAGCCTGCAACGACGGATCAGAGTTTGGTTTCATTACTGCCCCGGGCGCGGACAAGAAACAGGCCGCCGCTTAAACTGAATAGTTTTCCGCGTGTAGTTGCAGCAGATGCGAACCTGAGTCGGACGGGCAGGTTTCAGGCACAGGCCGACCGGGGCTTCGCGTTCTCGAACAGCCAGGCCAGCAAGGCCGCCGCATCGGGTTCGACGAACTCCGCGGCGCCACCGGCGAATTCCAGAAATTCCGTCTGGCTGAGCTTGCCGACGCCCAGAATCACCGGGATGCCGTGAGCCAGTGCTTCGGCGATCAGCGGCCTGAAACCGCGCCCCTCTGCCTCGTGTTTGCCGAATTTGTTGACGACCAGCAGGTCGACTTGTTCATCCAGCGTAGCGTAAACGGCCTGAACGGCCTGCTCGAGCGCGCCGGGATCAAGCCGACAGCCCTTCGCCCCTCGCCCGAGCGACTGGGAAATACGGATGACCTCGCCCGCGGGCAGGATCTGCACATCCATGTCGCAGCGATGATGATCGCAATTCTCGGAATTGGTCTGAACCAAGCCCGCAAGCTTTACGCCCCGCGCCTTCAGAGTCGCGGCAAGATCTGCCAGCGTCTCGTCGGTTTTCCCGGGCTGTTCGCTCATCGTATAGGCCAGTTTCATGCCTTGATCTCCTTGTCTCGTCGCGGCGTCAAAGTGGCAGGAATTCAAGCAGATCGCCCTGCCGTACATGATCGATATCCGCCGGCAACAGGATCAGGCCATCGGCACGCTCGAGCACTGAGAGCATGGCGGAATGCGTCGCTTCACCTGCATCCACAACATCACGGCCGCTGGCGTCAAGTCCGCAAAGCCGTGCAGGGCGGAACTCGCATCGTCCCAGGGGATGCGAAAGGTCCCGGCCCGCGATGACGATCCGGCGACCTGGAACGGCATCGCGGGTGCCACAGAGACGGTTCAGCAACGGCAATCCGAACAGCCGCCAACCGATGAAGGCCGCGACCGGATTTCCGGGCAAGCCAAGGACCGGAACATTGCCCATCTGCGCAATCGTGATCGGTTTTCCTGGCTTGATTGCGACACCGCGAAAGATGACCCGGGCGCCAAGATATTCCAGCGCGGCCGCCAGATGATCCTCGTCGCCAACCGATGCGCCGCCAGTGGTCAGGATGAGATCGACATTTCCGGCGGCCCGCCCCAGCGCGTCCACAAAATCGCCGGGCCTGTCGCCGACCTGGATCAGTTCCGTCGCGGAAATTTCGTCTCGGCTGAGTTCTGCGACAAGCATCGGGCCGTTGGTGTCGTTGATCTGGCCGGGCTGCAGATCGCTGCCCGCCTGGCGCAGTTCGTTTCCGGTGATCAGGATCGCGACCCGGCGCCTGTGATAAGTCGATACCTTGCCCGCGCCCGCGGCTGCCGCAGTCGCAATCTGGCGTGGCCCAAGTCGCGTGCCGGATTGCAGAACAGGAATACCGCGGGGCAGTTCAGAGCCTGCGCGGCGGATATTTTCGCCCTCGCGCGGCTTGTCGCGCAGCACCACGGTCTTACCGGAAACCTTGACATCTTCCTGCATTACCACGGCATCGGCACCGTTCGGCAGCGCCGCACCGGTGAAAATGCGAACGGCTTCGCCTTTCCCGAGCTTCGACGCGTCCCCGGCCCCGGCGGCGGCGCGTCCGATCACCGGCAGCAGCCAGGGACCATCGCCGGTCAGATCGGCACGACGGATCGCGTAGCCATCCATCGCGGCATTGTCGAAAGGCGGCAGGGGCGTCGCCGTCACCACCGCCTGCGCCAGCAGCCTCCCGGCGGCCAGCCGAAGTTCCAGGGTTTCGATCTCTGGCTCGGGAAGCGGTAGGGTCAGGACGCGCCGCATCGCTTCCTGATATGAAATCAACCCCGACAGACGCGCAGGATCATCGCATCCGCAGGCTGTGGGATCGAGCGGTCCGATCGGTTTCATTCCGCGGCCTCCCGGGTGTCGTCCAGCCGGATGCTACACCCAAGATCGCGCAGCAGACCATCTTTCAGGCTGTAGATCAAACCATGCACGGCGATCCTGTCGCCCCGCGCCCAGGCGCGCTGCATGATCGGTGTCTCGGCCACCCGTCGCACGCCCTCTACGACGTTGAACTCGGCCAGCCGGTCGCGACGTGCCTCGGGGTCGGGCTCCTGCGCCAGGTCGATCGCATATTGCCGCGCGAGCCTCCGGATCGGCTCCAGCCAATGATCGGCCAGGCCGTGCGGCAAATCCTCGGTCGCCGCACGCACACCGCCACAGCCATGATGGCCGCAGACGATGATCTCGCGTATACGCAGGCTATCGACCGCGAATTCCAGCGCGCTGAGAAGATTCATGTCCGAGGAATGGACGACATTGGCGACATTCCGATGCACGAAGACCTCGCCGGGATCGAGACCGGCAACCACATTCGCTGGAACGCGGCTGTCGGAGCACCCGATCCAGAAGAACTCCGGCGTCTGCTGCTGTGCCAGACGCGCGAAATAGTCCGGCTCTTCCGCATGTCGGCCCCGGGACCATTCGACGTTGCGCTTCAGCAGATTGTTCAGCATCGGAAAGCCTCCCTCACTTGTCCATGTCGATGCCGGTGATCCGGGCCCTGGCGACAAGACCAGCTACGAACACGGCGGCCGCCTCTGCCCAAGCGCGGCGTTCCAAGGCCTCGGCAATCCGCGACCGCACCGTTTCGAAAGGCAGCACCGCGCCACGCGCGCGGGCGTCCAGCCGGACGATGTGGAAACCGTATCGGCTCTCGACTGGCTCGGGTGCGATCGCACCTTCCTTCAGCCGTTCCAGCGCCGCTTCGAATTCCGGCACCGTGTCGCCAGCGGTCAACTGACCCAGCCGTCCGCCATTGTCGCGAGAGGCGCAGGCGCTTTCGGATCGTGCGAAGGTGTCGAACCGTTCGGGATGATCATCAAGCGCCTGCAAGATAGCCCCTGCCTGCTTGCGCGCCTTGTCCCGGGCGTGAGGATCCTCGGGTGCTGCGGCAAGAAGAATATGCGCGGCCTCGTAAAGCGAGGGCGCGCGGAACCTGTCAGGTTCCGCATCGTAGATCGCGCGAAGGCTCGCGTCGTCGGGTTCGACGGGGTTGATTTCGGCCTCCATCACGGCGCGGATCAGCGCCTCGTCCTCTGTCTCGAACCGCTGGCCTCCCAGATCCTGGGGGCTGGTCTTCAGGCCGAGCCTGTCGGCTTTCTCGAGCAGCAATTGGCGGATCACCAGCGCCTTGGCGGCCTGCCGCCAGGCAAGACCCGGCTTGCCCTTGGGCGCGCTGTGGTTCTGGGCCTCTGCGGCAATATCGGCGGCAGAGATCACGTGGCCATTGACCGTGACCTCGGGGAAAAGCGGCTTGTTCATCGCCGTCACTCCGCCGCGCTGCGCGGCAGCGGCGTCGTGCGACGTGATCGCACGACCTGGTAGCCCGGCCGCCACAGATAGCGCACCGGCACCGACAGGATATGCACCAGCCGGGTGAACGGGAAGATCATGATGATCGTCAGCCCGAGGAACAGGTGAACCTTGAACAGCCAGTGCGCATTGACGACGAAGTCGGCGGCGTCGAAGCGGAAATAGGCGATGCTCTGCGCCCAGTTCATCAGCTTGACCATCTCGGACCCGTCGAGATGACGCAGAGACTGGGTGATTGTAAGCAGGCCGAAGACAAGCTGGATCATCAAGAGCCAGAGTATCCCGATATCGGCGAAGGTCGAGGTGGTGCGGATGCGTGGATCGGCCATCCGCCGGAAAAGCAGCATGCTGCCGCCGACCAATGCCATCAGTCCCGCAACGCCCCCGCCTACGACCGCCATAAGCTGTTTCGCGCCGTGACTTATGCCCAGCGTGTCGAAGACTACGATTGGGGTGAGAAGGCCGATCAAATGCCCGAAAAAGATGATCAGGATGCCGACATGGAACAGGATCGAGCCCCAGATCAGCAGCCGCCGCCGCAATAGCTGGCTTGACCGCGATTTCCAGGTGAAGGGGTCACGCTCGTAGCGCGCGATCGACCCGATGATCGCCACCGAGAAGGCGATATAGGGATAGACCTGATAGAGAAAATAGTTCATCGCAGCCTCCTATTCCGCCGCCCGGGCGGGGGTCATGGGTTGATCCATCCGCGCGAGCATGTCGCGCACCTGCGGGCAGCCGGCATTGGGGTCGGGGCCGAAAGTAACCTCGGATTCCTCCCAGACGGCATCGAGCGCCTCCAGATCGTCGGGGTCGGGTTCCTCGGCTGCCAGCAGCGCCGCCAGCGCCTCGCTGTCGGGTTCCGCGGTCGAGACCTGCACCAGCGCCGCCATCACCGCCGCATAGGCGCTTTCGCGCCGCGTCAGGCGGACATGTAGCGCCTCCAGGATATGCGCCGCGTCGGCCAGCATCTCGCGCGCGTCGTCCAGCGGTTGATGCGAAAGGAACTCCAGCAGCACCGGCAGGTGGTCGGGCAGTTCGGTGGTGTCCGGCTCGAACCCGGCGGCGCGGTAGGTCTCCATAAGATCGACCATCGCGGTGCCGCGATCGCGGCTTTCGCCATGGACATGTTCAAAGAGGTTGAGCGACAGCGTTCGCGACCGGTCGAACAGCGAGGTGTAACGCTCTTGCAGGTCGTAGATGTCCATCTCTTGCAATTCCGCCAGAAGCGGTGCGAAACCGTCGCGCACCGAGCGGGAGAGCAGGCCCTCCTGCCCCAGCGCGCGTTCGATCTCGCAGGTTGCGGCCTTAAGGTCTTCGGTCGGATAGCTGAGAAGCGCCGACATGGCTTTCAGGGTCATCAGCATCAATAGGCCTCCGGCAGTTCGAATTTGCGTTTCTTGCGCCCGCCGCCGAACAGCGAGCCCTCGGTGATGCCGGTCGAGCAGCCGTTGCCGTCGGTGAAACCACAGCCGCCGCGCAGGTCATGCGCATCGTCCAGATTCTCGCGATGCGAGGTTGGGATCACGAAGCGGTCCTCGTAATTGGCGATGGCCATGATCTTGTACATATCCTCGATCATCCGGCCCGACATGCCGACGCGGGCGGCGATGCCTTCGTCGATCACGCCGTCGATGGTTTTCGAGCGCATGTAGGCGCGCATCGCCAGCATCCGTTCTAGCGCCGAAACGATCGGCGCCTCGTCACCCGCCGTCAGCATGTTGGCCAGATAGCGAACCGGGATCCGCAGGCTGCGGACATCGGGCATCTGGCCGTCATGGCCGATCTGACCGGCTTCGGCCGCGTGCTGGATCGGCGAAAGCGGCGGGATGTACCAGACCATCGGCAGGGTCCGGTATTCGGGATGCAGCGGGAAGGCGACCTTCCAGTCCATCGCCATCTTCCAGATCGGGCTGCGCTTCGCCGCCTCGATCCAGTCCGCCGGAACTCCATCGGCCAGCGCCTGCCGCTGCACTTCGGGGTCATTGGGGTCGAGGAAGACATCAAGCTGCGCCTGATAGAGGTCCTTCTCGTCCGGCATCGCCGCCGCTTCCGCGATCTTGTCGGCATCGTAGAGAATGACGCCCAGATAGCGGATCCGCCCGACGCAGGTTTCCGAGCAGACCGTCGGCTGCCCGCTTTCGATCCGCGGATAGCAGAAGGTGCATTTCTCGGATTTGCCGGTCGACCAGTTGTAATAGACCTTCTTGTAGGGACAGCCCGAGATGCACATCCGCCAGCCGCGGCATTTCTCCTGGTCGATCAGCACGATGCCGTCCTCTTCGCGCTTGTAGATCGCGCCAGAGGGGCAAGAGGCCGAGCAGGTCGGGTTCAGGCAGTGTTCGCAAAGGCGTGGCAGATACATCATGAAGGTGTTTTCGTATTCCCCGTAGATCTCCTTCTGGATGCCCTCGAAGTTGTAATCCTTCGACCGCTTGGCGAATTCGCCGCCCAGGATTTCTTCCCAGTTCGGGCCCTTTCTCGATCTTCTCCATCCGTTCGCCCGTGATCTTCGAGCGGGGGCGCGCCGTCGGGAACGCCTGCATTTCCGGGGCCGATTTCAGGTGGTCGTAGTCGAAATCGAACGGCTCATAATAGTCGTCGATCTCCGGCAGGTCGGGATTGGCGAAAATGTTCGCCAGCACGCGCCATTTCGCGCCGATGCGCGGCTCGCATTTTGCCGTTCTTCTTGCGCACCCAACCGCCGTTCCAGCGCTTCTGGTTTTCCCAGTCCTTCGGGTAACCGATGCCGGGCTTGGTCTCGACATTGTTGAACCAGGCGTATTCGACCCCGTCGCGACTGGTCCAGACGTTCTTGCAGGTGACCGAGCAGGTGTGACACCCGATGCATTTGTCCAGGTTCAGCACCATGCCGATTTGCGCGCGGATTCTCATTCCGCGGCCTCCTTTGCGTCTTCGCGGGCTGGTCGAGCCAGTCCACCTTGTTCATCTTGCGGACGACGACGAATTCATCGCGGTTCGACCCGACCGTCCCGTAGTAGTTGAAGCCGTAGGATTGCTGGGCATAGCCGCCGATCATGTGGGTCGGTTTCAGCACCGTCCGCGTGACCGAGTTGTGGATGCCGCCGCGCCGTCCTGTGCGTTCGGAGCCGGGGGTGTTCACGATCTTTTCCTGAGCGTGATACATGAACGTCGTGCCTTCCTTAATCCGCTGAGAGACGACCGCCCGCGCCGTCAGAGCACCGTTGATGTTGTAGACCTCGATCCAGTCGTTATCGACGATCCCAGCGGTTTTAGCGTCGATCTCGGAAATCCAGACCACCGGGCCGCCTCTGTTCAGCGTCAGCATCAACAGGTTGTCGGTATAGGTGGAGTGGATGCCCCATTTCTGGTGCGGCGTGATGAAGTTCAGCACCACATGCGGCTGGCCCTTCTGTGCGTCGGTATTGATTTCCTGCGTGATGGTCTTAAGGTCCACCGGGGGCCGATAGAGGCAGAAGCCTTCGCCGAAGGCCCGCATCCACAAGTGATCCTGATAAAGCTGCTGGCGGCCGGTCAAGGTGCGCCATGGGATCAACTCATGGACGTTGGTCCAGCCGGCATTGTAGCTGACATGCTCGCTTTCGATGCCGGACCATGTCGGGGACGAGATGATCTTGCGTGGCTGCGCGGTGATGTCGCGGAACCGGATCTTCTCGTCTTCCTTGGTCTCGGCCAGATGCGCATGTTCGCGCCCCGTTGCCTTGGACAGTTCGTTCCAGGCCTTGACCGCGACCTCGCCGTTGGTCTCGGGTGCCAGCATCAGGATCATCTCGCAGGCGTCGATCGCCTTGTCGAGCTTGGGCCTGCCCTGCGACACGCCCTCGTCCAGCACCACGCCGTTCAGGGCGCGCAGGTGGTCGATCTCGTCCTGGGTGTTCCAGGTGATGCCCTTGCCGCCGTTGCCGACCTTGTCCATGAGCGGGCCGAGCGCCACGAAGCGGTCATAGATCGCCCCGTAATCCCGTTCCACCGGCACATAGTTCGGCGCAGTCTTGCCGGGGATCAGGTCGCATTCGCCCTTCTTCCAGTCCTTCACCTGGTCCTGCGCGATCTCCGCCGGGGTGTCGTGCAGGATCGGCAGGGCGACAATGTCGGTCTCCTTGTCCAGGTAACCCGGTGCGATCTGCTGGAACTTCCTGGCGATGGCCTTGAAGATTTCCCAGTCCGATTTGCTTTCATAGGCCGGATCGACCGCCGCCTGCAACGGGTGGATGAACGGGTGCATGTCCGACGTGTTCATGTCGTCCTTTTCGTACCAGGAAGCCGTGGGCAGCACGATGTCGGAGTAGACCGCCGTGGTGCTCATCCGGAAGTCGATGGTCACCAGAAGGTCGAGCTTGCCGCGCGGCGCCTCGTCATGCCACTTGGCCTCCTTGCGGGCAGTTGGCGGCCTTCTTCGCCCAGGTCCTTGCCCATGACGCCGTGATCGGTGCCGAGCAGGTGCTTGAGGAAATATTCATGCCCCTTGCCAGACGACCCCAGCAGGTTCGAGCGCCAGACAAACAGGTTGCGCGGCCAGTTCTCCGGGTCGTCCGGATCTTCGCAGGACATCTGCAATTCGCCGGATTTCAGCTGTTCCGGCGACATAGGCCGCGATGTCCTTGCCGGCCTTCTTGGCGGCCTTGGCGATCTCCAGCGGGTTGGTCTTGAGTTGCGGCGCGGACGGCAGCCAACCCATCCGTTCGGCGCGGATGTTGTAATCAATCAGGCTGGCCTCCCAGTCGCCTTCCGGAGCGGTCGGAGACAGGATTTCGCGGACGTTGACGGTTTCATAACGCCACTGATCGGTATGGGCATACCAGGCCGAGGTCGAGTTCATGTGCCGCGGCGGACGGTTCCAGTCCAGTGCAAAGGCCAGCGGCTGCCAGCCGGTCTGCGGGCGCAGCTTTTCCTGGCCTACATAGTGCGCCCAGCCGCCGCCGGACTGGCCCACGCAACCGCACATCACCAGCATGTTGATGATGCCGCGATAGTTCATGTCCATGTGGTACCAGTGGTTCAGACCGGCCCCCAGGATGACCATCGACTTGCCGTTGGTCTTTTCCGCGTTCAGCGCAAATTCGCGCGCGACGGTGATGATCTTGTCGCGGGAGACGCCGGTGATCTTCTCGGCCCAAGCGGGGGTATAGGGCATGTCCTCGTCATAGGACTTGGCCACCCAATCGCCGCCAAGACCGCGATCCAGGCCGTAATTGGCGCAGAACAGGTCGAACACGGTGGCGACCAGCGATCTCGCCGTCGGCCAGTTTGATCTTCTTCACCGGGATGTTGCGGGTCAGCACCTCGGGCGCGGTCGGCATCGGTCTTGAATGCCCGATTGCCTCGCCGCCGAAATAGGGGAAGTCGACGCCGACGACGTCGTCGTGGTCTGTCCTCCAGCACCAGCGACATCTTCAGCTCGCGTCGGCGGCCGCCGGCGCGTCTCCTCAAGGTTCCATTCGCCCTGTTCGCCCCAGCGGTAGCCGATCGAGCCGTTGGGCGCGACAAGCTTGCCCGACATCTCGTCGAAGGCGACGGTCTTCCATTCGGGGTTGTTCTTCTCGCCCAGCTTGTCGCTGAAGTCATCGGCGCGCAGGAACCGGCCCGGCACCAGCTTGCCGTCTTTTTCCTCCAGCCGCACGAGCATCGGCATGTCGGTATATTTGCGGCAGTAATCCTCGAAATACTCGGCCTGCCGGTCGAGGTGGAACTCGCGCAGGATCACGTGGCCGAAGGCCATCGCCACCGCGCCGCATCGGTGCCCTGCTTGGGGTTCAGCCAGATGTCGCCGAACTTGGCGGCTTCGGAATAGTCGGGGCAGATCACCGCCGACTTGGTGCCGCGATAGCGCGCCTCGGTGTAGAAATGCGCGTCCGGCGTGCGGGTCTGCGGCACGTTCGAGCCCCAGAGGATCAGGTAGCCCGCATTGTACCAGTCCGCCGATTCCGGCACGTCGGTCTGTTCGCCCCAGGTCTGCGGGATGGCCGGCGGCAGGTCGCAATACCAGTCGTAGAACGACATGCAGACGCCGCCCAGCAGCGACAGGTAGCGCGAGCCGGCGGCGTAGCTGACCATCGACATCGCCGGGATCGGCGAGAAGCCGAACACCCGGTCGGGGCCGTAGGTCTTGGCGGTATAGGCGTTGGCGGCGGCGATGATCTCGGTCGCCTCGTCCCAGGTGGCGCGCACGAAGCCGCCCTTGCCGCGGGTCTCGACATAGGAGGCGCGCAGGATCGGGTCGGCCTGCAACGCCGTCCAGGCCTCGATCGGGCTCATGGTCTCACGCATCCGGCGCCAGGCCCGCATCAGCCGGCCGCGCACCAGCGGGTTCTTCACCCGGTTGGCGGAATAGAGATACCAGCTGTAGCTCGCCCCGCGCGCGCAGCCGCGCGGTTCATGATTGGGCAGGTCGGGCCGGGTGCGCGGATAGTCGGTCTGCTGCGTCTCCCAGGTAACGATCCCGGACTTGACGTAGATCTTCCAGGAACAGCCGCCGGTGCAGTTCACCCCGTGTGTGGAGCGCACGATCTTGTCGTGCCGCCAGCGGTTCCGGTAGGTCTCCTCCCAGTCCCGGTTCTCGGCGGTCAGTTCGCCATGGCCGTTAGAAAAGGTGCCGAGGTTCTTCTTCTGGAAGAAGTTCAGTCGGTCGAGCAGATGGCTCATCGTCGTTGTCTCCCTTCTTATTCAGGCTTGTCGGGGATGCGCGGTGGCGCCGCGTTCGTTCGATGTCATGCAGCGGCCCCCGGGCGGGTGTAGTAGAACCCAGGTCAGCACAGGCAGATCACGTAGAAGATCGAGGAAGCCCCAGAGCGCCGCCGATGGGCCCGCCGGTCATGGCGATCGAGGTGCCGTAGCTCTTCGGGATGAAGAAAGCGCCATAGGCTGCGATCGCGCTGGTGAAGGCGATGATCGCGGCGCTTTCACGCTCGATCTGCTTCTGGCGCGCCGCGGGTCGAGATCCGGCATCAGGCGCGGGATCTCGCGCCCCATGATCGCCGGGATCATCTGGAAGGTGGAGGCATTGCCGACACCGGTCAGGAAGAACAGCGCCATGAAGCAGGCGAAGAAGCCCCAGAAGCTGCCGCCCGTTCCATTGATGGCAGGAAGAAGATCACGCCGAAGACCGCCACGATCATGCCGGCGAAGATCCAGAAGGTGACCCGGCCGCCGCCGAACCTGTCGGAGATCCAGCCCGTTGCCGCGCGACTCAGCGCACCGACCAGCGGCCCGAGGAACACGTACTGCAGCGCGTTGACTTCCGGGAACTGCAGCTTCGTCAGCAGCGGGAAGCCCGCCGAATAGCCGATGAAGCTGCCGAAGGTGCCGGTGTAGAGGACGCACATGATCCAGTTGTGCTTGCGGCTGAAGATGACGGCCTGGTCGCGCAAGCTCGCCTTGGCGTCGGCGATGTCGTTCATGCCCAACCAGGCGGCGATCGTCGCGATCGAGGATGAACGGCACCCAGACAAACCGGCGTTCTGCATCCAAAGCTGGCTGCCATCGGACAGCGTCACCGGCGCACCGCCCATCGCGCCGAAGACGCCCACGGTGATGACGAGCGGCACCAGGAACTGCATGACCGACACGCCGAGGTTGCCCAGCCCGGCATTCAGCGCCAGCGCATTGCCCTTCTCCGCCTTCGGGAAGAAGAAGGCGATATTGGCCATGGACGAGGCGAAGTTGCCGCCGCCGAAGCCGCACAGCAGCGCCAGGACCAGGAAGATCAGGTAGGGCGTATCGGGGTTCTGCACCGCATAGCCGATGCCGATCGCCGGCAGGAGCAGCGAAGCGGTCGAGATCGTGGTCCACAGCCGGCCACCGAAGATCGGCACCATGAAGCTGTAGAAGATCCGCAAGGTTGCTCCCGACAGACCCGGCAGCGCCGCCAGCCAGAACAGTTGCCCTTGGCTGAAGTCGAAGCCGATAGCGGGCAGACGAGCCACCACGACCGACCACACCATCCAGACCGAGAAGGCCAGCAGAAGTGCCGGGATAGAGATCCAGAGGTTGCGGCGCGCGATCTTGCGGCCTTTGGTCTCCCAGAACTGCTTGTCCTCGGGGTCCCATTCGGTCGAGCGTGCGCGGCATGTCGGCTTCGCGGGGATCGTGGATCTCCTGCATTTCGGGAAGTTCGGCAGCTTGTCGAGCGCTTGGCCATGGGCCGCCCGCTCCATCGCGGATCGACAGATGCATCCAGACCAGCGCGATCGCGACCAGTCCGAACAGGAAGCGCGAAACAGCTTGTGTAGATGCCGGTCAGGTCCAGCAGCGCGCCGAAGGCAATGGGAAGGACGAAGCCGCCAAGTCCCCCGATCATGCCGACAAGCCCGCCGACCGCGCCCACATGGCCCGGGTAATAAACCGGGATATGCTTGTAGACCGCCGCCTTGCCGAGGCTCATGAAGAAACCCAGCGCGAACAGCGTGACCACGAAGGGCCAGAGTCCCATTTCGGTGGAAAAGGTGATCGGGCCGTCTTTGCCGTGAATGATGTAATCGGTCGGCGGGTAGGACAGCATGAACAGGAGGACGAGCGAGAAGCCGAACGTCCAGTACATCACCGCGCGCGCGCCGAACCGGTCGGAGAGATGCCCGCCATAGGCGCGGAACAGCGAGGCGGAGAGCGAAAAGGCCGCAGCGGACATGCCGGCGGTGCGCATGTCGACACCGTAGACGCCGATCAGGTAATGCGGCATCCAGAGGGCCAGCGCCACGAAGGCGCCGAAAACGAAGAAGTAGTAGAGCGAGAAAGCGCCAGACCTGCAGGTTCTTCAGCGGCTCGAACTGCTGCGGCAAGACTTCGGGGCCTTCGCGCCGGACTTCGCGTCGCGCGACCAGTTCGGGATCGTCCTTGGCGAAAATGAAGAAGAGCACCGCCATGACGGCCAGCGCCGATGCCCAGACGTGGGCGACACCCTGCCAGCCATAGGCGATCATCACGAACGGGGCAAGAAACTTGGTCACCGCCGCACCGACATTGCCAGCACCGAAGATCCCCAGCGCCGTGCCCTGCTTGCCCGCGGCATACCAGCGCGACACATAGGCGACGCCGATGATGAACGAGCCGCCGGCCAGGCCGATGCCGAGGGCCGCGACCAGGTACATCGTATAGGTGTCGGCCAGGTCAGCACCCAGGTCGCCATCGCCGTCAGCAACATCTGCGCCGAGAAGACCAGACGCCCGCCATATTGCTCGGTCCAGATTCCCAGGATTAGGCGGGTCAGCGAGCCGGTCAAGATCGGTGTCGCAACCAGAATTCCGAACTCTGTCTCGTTCAGACCCAATTGCTGTTTGATCTGCACACCGATGATCGCGAAGATCGTCCAGACCGCGAAACAGACCGTGAAGGCGACGGTGCTGAGCCAGAGGGCACGGGTCTGGTCGGATCTGGTGGTCCAGTCTGGCGAGCCCATCTTGTATCATTCCTCGCCCGCATATGACGTTCCGGGGACAGACCCCATACCGCTCAGTGCGACGCATACCGAAGACTAACCTCCTGTCCGTTTGACGTGAATCAAGCGCCTGAGATAATTGCTAAAAATAAACGAGCAGGCCAAATCGGTTATTATTTATCGATATTAATGTCATCTACTGGATTGAAGATCATATCGATGACCATTGACATATTGTACAAGCCGCTTGATAAAAATCATGCTCATGCTCCACGAGGCTACATGCGACCCGACGACGCTCCTGAGATACGTGCCCTTGATCTGTTCCGGACGATGTCGCCGCCATCGTTCGAAACGATGGTGAGGGCCGCGTATCTCCAGTCCTTTCCGGCACAGGTGCAGCTGATCACCGAGGGTGATGCTGTCCGGACTTCCTGCACGTGGTGATCGAGGGCACCGTCGAACTCTTCGCCACCTGGAACGACCGCGAAACGACCATGGCGACAATCCGGCCGATCTCCAGCTTCATTCTCGCCGCAACGATCCGTAACTTGCCCTACCTTATGTCCGCGCGGACGTTGGAGAAGTCGAGGGTCGTGCTTCTGCCCTCCAGCGATGTCCGCGCCGCCTTTTCGGCTGATCCGAAATTCGCTCAGGCGATCGTCGAGGAACTGGCGTTCTGCTACCGGGCGGCGATCAAGAACACCAAGGACCTGAAGCTGCGCAACTCGATCGAGCGGCTTGCGAACTACCTGCTGCGCCAGCGCCAAGACGACGAGGATCGGTTCGAACTCAAGATAGAAAAGCGCAAGCTGGCCTCTTATCTGGGGATGACGCCGGAAAACCTGTCCCGTGCGTTCAAGGCATTGCAGCCTTACGGGGTCGAGGTCGATGGCACCGCTGTCACGCTGCGCGACCTGCAGGATCTGGAAGGTCTCGCCAAGCCGACGCCACTGATCGACGACAAGAAAAGCTGAAGCCGCGCCCTAACCGCGCCACTGCTCAAGAATGTATTTGCTGGTCATCAGATCCAGATGCGCCCCGCCGCCATTCTTGAACAGGGTGATCTCATCGTCCGAGCGGCGCTTGAAATCTCCTGAATCAAGGTCATAGAAATCCGCGATCACGTCCGAATCCGAAATCGCACCCGACGCCAACGGCTTCATCAACTCGCCGATATGGTTCAGCGTCGTGTCGCGGCTGTCCACAAAGATCCGAGCGGCCCGCATCGCCGCGTCGTCGGCTTCGCGCATGTCAGGGCGGTAGGCCCCGATCAGGTCGATATGCTGACCCGGCCGAAGCCATTCGCCCTTCAGGATCGGCTCGGTCGTCATCGTCGCGCTGCTCACGACGTCCGCGCTTTGTACGGCTTGCGCCAGATCGTCTGCCACGGTCATGCCGGCGAAACTCTCGGCCAGCGCCTCGGCCCCGCCGCGGCTTCGGTTCCAGACTATGAATCGGGCGTCAGGAAAAAGTGCGCCGTAAGCCTCCCGCAGCGAATGCGCGACGGTGCCGGCCCCGACGATCAGGATCGACCGGGCATCGGGCCGCGCCAGTTTCCGGGCCGCCAGCAAGCTGTCACCGGCGGTCTTCCACTTGGTCACCAGGTGGAAATCGATGATCGCTTCAAGCACGCCGTCGTCGTCGGAAAATAGCGAGACACCGCCATTTATGTTCGGCTTTCCCGCTGCGCGATTGCCCGGAAAGATTGTCGCTGTTTTCACCGCGACGCCCAACCCGTCGATCCAGGCAGCACGGGACAGAACGGTGTCGTCGCCGCGATAAAGGAAGGAATCCTCGATCTCGGCGCCGGGCATGCGATGGCCCGCTTCAAGCGCGTCTGTCAGAGACAGCCAGTCGAGCCGGGCCTCGCCATCCTCAAAGGGAATGATCTCGACCTTCATGCGGCCACCTCCTCGGCCTTCAGCAAGCCCTCCGCGACAAGCCTGCGCGCCAAACCGCCGGGGCCTTTGAACAGGTGTACCTGCCAGCCGCGCGCCTCCGCCGCCGCGATATTGTCGGCGCGGTCGTCGGCGAACAGAAGCGCCTCTGGCGCGATTCCGCAATCCGCTTCGACCATGCGGTAGATTTCGGCATCGGGCTTGGCAACTTTCATGTGACCAGAGATATATGGGCGGTCGAACTCGCTCAGCACCGGGTAGATTGTTTTCGCGTAATCGAAGCTACCGACGCCGAAATTCGAAAGCGCGAAGACATTGACGCCGCGCCCGCGAAGCGCCCGCAGCAGCCGGACAGAGCCGCCGATTTCAGGCGTCGCCATCTCGGCCCAGTGGTCGAACCACATGCGCACTTCGGCGCGGAACTCCGGATGCGCTTCGGCCGTGTCGTAGATCGTGTCTCGGAACGGCGCACCGCGATCCACGCGATCGTTCATCCCGTGCAGATCGACCCCGGCGAACAGCGCCTCACGCCGGGCGCGGCCGATCTTCGCGTCATAGAACCGTTCTGGTTGCCATTCGATCAGCACGTTGCCGATGTCGAAAACCACCGCCTCAATCGCCATGCGCGCCATCCCTTGCCGCTGCCTGAACCGCGCGGTCCAGCGCATCGAGGAAACGGGACCTGTCCGCCTTTGTAAAGCCCTTGCCGCCGCCCTGCCTGAACGGATCCGCGGCGCGCAGATCGGCCATCAGATCACGCGTCGCCAACACGTTGCCGATATTGGCGCGGGTCAGCGCGCTCCCGTCATGCTTGATGACCCTTGCGCCGGCCTCGACACATCGGGCGGCCAGAGGGATGTCTCCGGTCACCACCACATCGCCAGCGCCGGCGCGTTCCGCGATCCAGATATCGGCCAGATCGGGCCCGTGATCGACGAAAACCATCTCTACATACTGGTTTTCAGAAGGTCGCAACCCGCCATTCGACACGAAAACCAGCTTGACCCGATGCCGCGTGGCCACTTTCTCGGCCTCGGCCTTCACAGGGCAGGCATCGGCATCGACATAAATCATGTAATGCCGCTCATGCCCAAAGCGCCTCGGCGTGGAAGGCGACATGCTCCTCGATGAAGCTCGACACGAAATAGTAGCTGTGGTCGTAGCCCGGTTGCATTCGCCAGACCGCTTGCTGTCGCCGCGCCGCAATCGCTTCGGCCAGCGTTTCCGGACGCAACAGTTCCATGTTCGGATCCTCGGTTCCGGCATCGACCAACAGGGGCCCGTCAAATCCGCGCTCGTTCATCAGATGAGCTGCGTCGTGGCCGGACCAGCCTGCCTCGTCGGCGCCAAGATAAGCGCTCAACTGCTTGCGGCCCCAATCGCTCGCGGTCGGGTTGCAGATAGGCGCAAAGGCAGAAACAGAGCGAAACCGGCCGGGATGCCGCATTGCGAGCGTCAGCGCGCCGTGCCCTCCCATCGAATGGCCGGTGATCGCCTGCCGATCGGATTCGATTGGAAACTCTGATTCCAGGATCACTGAAAGATCTTCGATCACGTAGCTCTCCATCCGGAAATGCGGCGCCCAGGGCTTTTCCGTCGCGTCGACATAGAACCCCGCACCCTGGCCCAGATCATAGGCCTCATCGTCGGCCACCGCTTCTCCGCGGGGGGACGTGTCGGGAAAGACCAGCGCGATCCCAGCTTCCGCGGCCCAACCCTGCGCGCCGGCCTTGATCATCGCATTCTCATGCGTGCAGGTCAGGCCCGACAGATACCACAGCACCGGAACCGCGCTGTATTGCGCTTCGTCGGGCAGGAAAAGGCCGAAGGTCATTTCAGTGCCGGTCGCCTTCGAGTCATGGCGATAAACGCCCTGAACCCCGTCAAAGCACCTGTTCTCGGAAACCGTCTCCATCTCGCGCCCTCCATCCATGGCCGCATTACGGCTACCGCAGCAGAAGGGGCGAGGCAACGCCGCCGCCTGAATTGCCCGAAAGTGATCTTTGGGCAGGCGAAGCGCTCAGCCCCGCCTAGCCTCCGCCGATCAGCACCCCTGCCGCGAAGACCAACGCTCCGCCGACGACGACCTGGAACGTGGCCCTCAGAAACGGTGTCTCCATATAGCGATTCTGGATCCACGCAATCGCCCAAAGCTCTACGAACACGACGATGATTGCGATGGTCGTGGCGGTCCAGAAATCCGGAATGAGGTAGGGCAGGGCGTGACCCAGACCGCCGATCGCGGTCATGATGCCAGAAGCGAACCCGCGCTTGACCGGCGACCCGCGCCCCGACAGCTGCCCGTCATCGGAAGCCGCTTCGGTGAAGCCCATGGAGATCCCCGCGCCGACCGAGGCGGCCAGTCCGACGAGGAAAGTGGTATGCGTATCTTGGGTGGCGAACGCCACGGCGAAGATCGGCGCCAATGTCGACACCGACCCGTCCATCAACCCGGCAAGCCCCGGCTGCACCCAGGTCAGTACAAACTGCCGATGCGCGGCGCGGTCCTCGTCGTCACGCGCCTCGCCGTCGAGGTGCTTTTCCTCCAGCTTGTCCGCCTTTTCGGCGTGACCCGCTTCTGCTGCGGCCAGGTCACCTAACAACTTCCGCGTATCGGCATCGCTCGTACGTTCGGCCGCCATTCGGTAAAAATGCTCGGCCTGCCGCTCCATCGCCTCGGCCTCTTCGCGCATCCGTTCCAACCCGAGGTTTTCGACCAGCCACACCGGACGGCGCGCGTAATAGCCTGAAACATGCTCGCGACGGATCAGGGGAATGACATCTCCAAAGCGTCTCTGATGCAGGTCGATCAGCCGGCGCCGGTGGGTGTCCTCCTCTTCGGCCATGCCGTCGAACACCTTTGCAGAAGCCGGAAAATCCACGCGCAGCCTTTCCGCATATTGCCGGTAGATTCGCGCATCATCCTCCTCAGATGAAATCGCAAGTGCCAGGATCTGCTGTTCCGACAGATCGGAGAATCGCTTGCGAGAGGTAAAGGCAGGGATCATGAAAGCCTCCAAATTTAGAACGATTCTAAACTACCAGCCGTTTTCAGAAAGACAATGCCTTGCTGATCTCTTGGCGATGACGCTACCCTGACGGCAGCAAGGGGATGCGGATGAACGTGCAGGAACCAGCGATAAAACGCGGGCGAAAATTCGAACAGGTGCTCAACGGGGCGCGTCACGTGTTCATGACCGACGGTTTCGAACGTGCCAGTGTCGATGAGATTGCCGCCGTCTCGGGCGTGTCCAAGGCCACGCTCTACAGCTACTTTCCCGACAAGCGGTTGCTTTTCACTGAAATCGTGCGCAGCGAATGCCTGCGCCAATCCGACCGCGCTATGGCGGCGATTGATCTTGCCGCGCCTCCCGAAATCGTCCTTGGCGCCGCCGCTCGGCACATGATTGATTTCTTCCTCTCGGATTTTGGCCAGCGCATGTTCCGCATATGCGTAGCAGAGGCGGCTCGTTTCCCCGAACTCGGCAGGGAGTTCTATAATTCCGGTCCGCTGATAGCGAAGCAGGTTCTGACCGGCTACTTCCGGCAGGCGATTGCGCGAGGTGAACTTGAGATCGAGGATCTGGACCTGGCGGCTTTTCAGTTTGTCGAGCTTTGCAAGGCCGGGATATTCCTTCGCAACCTGTTCG
Organism: uncultured Alphaproteobacteria bacterium; assembly: GCA_942492375.1. Taxonomy (GTDB): domain Bacteria; phylum Pseudomonadota; class Alphaproteobacteria; order Rhodobacterales; family Rhodobacteraceae; genus JAHEAO01. The sequence continues at coordinate 88,907 of CALOEL010000014.1, read as the reverse complement.
GCGTGCAGACCAGTTTTTCAGCGGTCGAGATCACCCGTGTCGCCGATGGCGCGGTCGCGGTTTTCTTATCGCATTACCAGCGCTGAATACTGCTTCAGGCCTTGTCCCGCACCAGCAGCGTGTTGCCGTTGCCCTGCTTCACTTCGAATCTCGCGGTCTTGCGGATCAGATCGCTCAGCTTCGAACTGCCATAGGTACGGGGATCGAAATCGGCATGCGCTTGGGTGATGAATTGGCCGATCTGACCGAGTGTGAACCACTCGCCATCCGGGTCGATCGCTTTCATCGCGCGAAGCACCAGCGGGATCGCCTTTGAAGGCGGTTCTTTCCGGCTTCCCGTTTCGGACTTCGACTCGTCTGCACTGGTCGGCGTCTTCCTGCGACCGCTACCGGCCGGTTCCGTGGTCTCGATATCCGTGTCGGTGTTTCCCAGGTTCTCGACATAGATGAACCGCTTGCAGGCCATCCGGAACGCTTCGGGCGTCTTCTTCTCGCCGATGCCGTAAACATCCAGCCCCTGTTCGCGGATACGAGCCGCAAGACGTGTGAAGTCGCTGTCCGAAGAGACCAGAACGAAACCGTCGAACAGGCCGGAATGCAGGAAATCCATTGCCGCGATCACCAGCCCGATATCCGAGGCGTTCTTGCCGATCGTATTGGCGAACTGCTGGTCGGCGACCATGCCGAGCTGCGCCACCTTCCGCGACCATTTCGACAGCCGCTGCGACGACCAATCACCGTAGATACGCCGTACCGAGGCTTCGCCCAGCCCGGCGATTTCCTCGAAGACCGCCTCTGCATATTGCGCAGGAACGTTGTCGGCGTCGATCAGGACGCAAAGGCGCGGCGCACGATCGGCAGCCATCAGTAGACCACGACGCTGCGGATGGATTCGCCGGCATGCATGAGGTCGAACCCCTTGTTGATGTCGTCCAGGGACAGGGTGTGGGTAATCATCGGGTCGATCTCGAACTTGCCCTGCATGTACCAGTCGACGATCTTAGGCACATCGGTGCGGCCCCGCGCGCCGCCGAAAGCCGTGCCGCGCCAGACCCGGCCCGTGACCAGCTGGAATGGCCGGGTCGCGATCTCGGCATCGGCGGGCGCCACGCCGATGATCACGCTCTCGCCCCAGCCCTTGTGCGCAGATTCCAGGGCTGTCCGCATCACCTGCACGTTGCCGGTAGCGTCAAACGTATAATCCGCGCCGCCCTTCGTCAGGTTGACGAGATAGGCGACAAGATCGCCATCGACTTCTTTCGGGTTGACGAAATCGGTCATGCCGAACTTTTCCGCCATCGCCTTCTTGTCAGGGTTCAGGTCGACCCCGACGATCTGATCAGCACCCGCAAGCCTTAGCCCCTGGATCACGTTCAGCCCGATGCCGCCAAGCCCGAAGACGATGGCGCGGCTGCCGATTTCGACCTTGGCAGTGTTGATCACTGCGCCGATTCCGGTCGTCACGCCGCATCCGATATAGCAGATCTTGTCGAACGGCGCGTCCTCGCGCACTTTCGCCAGCGCTATTTCGGGCAAGACCGTGTGGTTGGCGAACGTCGAACAGCCCATGTAGTGCAGAATCGGATCGCCATCGAGCGTCGAAAACCGCGAGGTGCCGTCCGGCATCAGGCCCTGGCCTTGCGTCGAGCGGATCTTCTGGCACAGGTTGGTCTTCGGATTCAGGCAGTACTCGCATTCCCGGCATTCCGGTGTGTAAAGCGGGATCACGTGATCGCCCTTCTTCAGGCTGGTGACGCCTTCGCCCACCTCGACGACCACACCGGCTCCCTCATGTCCGAGGATCGCTGGAAACAGCCCTTCGGGATCGGCGCCGGACAGGGTGAACTCGTCGGTATGGCAAATGCCGGTGGCCTTCACCTCGACCAGAACCTCGCCGGCCTTTGGGCCCTGCAGGTTGACCTCCATGATCTCGAGCGGTGACCCTGCCTTGGTCGCGACGGCGGCACGTGTGCGCATGGTTCTTCCTCCGGAACTGGTTTGCGGCTAGCTTACGTGAAGCTTCGACCGTTTCAACCGAAAGGCATTCGAATGACAAGGTTGATGATCGCATTCGCACTGCTGCTTTCCAGTGCCTGCCTGCGGTCCGATCCGCAACCAGAACCAAGACAGGTCTGCGATACCGCCGCGCTCTCGGGACTCGTTGGCCAGTCGAGGACCGTTCTGGATGGGATGACATTCGATGGCCCCGTCAGGGTCATCAGACCGGGTCAGCCGATCACGATGGACCATGATCCGTCACGGCTGAACGTCAACGTGAAGGCCGGCGTGATCACCCGGATCTGGTGCGGCTGAAAGCCAACAAGTTGGTGATGGAAGGTCCCCGGCGCCACGTCTGGGTGGGGGCTGTTAATCCGTGACGCCGGGGTAGCGTTGAACCCGCTATGGAAACGTATTGCCGTCAGATTCCGGCGCTGTGATGAACCGCTTGCGGTTTCCCGCAGGTGATTTCTTGACCAATTCGCGGCAGGCTTGATTTTGATCCCGGATGCGGCCAATCTTTCCGTATGAATGTGCAGGCCCCCACGCCTTTTCCCGGTAAGGACAGTTTCTCGGATCGGGTGGCATTCGACCGCACCGAGTTGGGGGTGATCCTGACGCTCTACGGCCGAATGGTCGCGGCGGGCGACTGGCGTGACTACGGCATGTCCTTTCTCAAGGATGTGGCGATCTTTTCGGTCTTTCGCCGCACTGCCGAGCATCCGATCTATCGCATCGAGAAGCGTCCCAAGCTACGCCAGAAACAGGGGCTTTACGCGGTTATCGGGATGGATGGTCAGGTTCTGAAGCGCGGCCACGATCTGCACACGGTGTTGCGGGTTCTGGACCGCAAGCTGATCCGGTCAGTGGACTAAAGCCTCTTGCGCGTCCTCAGCGTGCCGTCCCCTGCCGCCATGATCCGCGCGATGGCAGGCGCTATGGGCTCGTAGGCTACTGACATCGTATGCGCGTTGGCGTGGATCAGCCGTTTGCCGTCGACCGCCATCGCGACATGTCCCCTCCAGAAGAACAGATCGCCTCGCTCGATCGTGGCGTCGTCGGCCAAGGCTCGTCCCAGTGCCTGTTCCTGCAGGTCGCTGTCGCCCGGGCAGGGGATGCCGCAAGCCAGCAACGCGGCCTGTATCAGCCCCGAACAGTCCAGACCGAAACTGGAATTGCCACCCCAGACATAGGGTGCGCCGAGAAACAGTTCGGCCACGGCGACGGGATCAGAAAAATGATCTTCCACCGGACGCAGATGCATTGCCGGAACATGGCGCCCATCGGCAAGACGTGAGAACTGGCCGTCTTCTTTTGAGACTGAAAGTCGGGCGCCGAAGGGTAATGCCAGTTCATGTGGAATCTTGATGTTTGGCGCAGAATAAACGTGCGTAGTGCGTGCTGAAACGATATGGGTCGGTTCAGTTGCCTCGCCCAGATCGGCAGCGCAAACATATCCGCAATAGCCGTCCTTGACGGATTGGCCGAAGGCGAAGCCATCACGTATTTCGAGGACCGTGAACAGATCTCCGAAAAGCAGCTCGCGCTCGGGGCGTAGTTTCTGCGGAGCGTGCCAGATCATGGTGGTCGGGGTCAGAACCTGCTTGCCGACCCCCTCTGAATAGCGCTGCGCCTCGACCAACCCTCGCAATGTCGCCGAAGCGACGCGCCCATTGGAGGGCGTAAGGCGGCGATCGAGACTCATAGACCCAGAAGATTTGGCAGAGCAGCCAGCACCGCCCTGGCCCCTTGGCCGACACCGCCCTTGGGCCGGGCGGGCGCGGCCTTGGGCCGCCAGCCATAGATGTCGAAATGCACGTAGCGCGGGGTTTCCGTCACGAAGCGGCGCAGAAACAGTGCTGCGGTGATCGACCCGGCCATACCGCCGGAGGGCGCGTTGTCGAGGTCGGCGATGCCGGGTTCGATCAGCTCTTCGTACGGGTCCCAGAACGGCATCTGCCAGACCGGATCGCGGACCTTGGCCGCGGCATCGGCAATCGCGGCTGCGTCCGTGGCCGTCGTCGCATAGAATGGCGCGAGGTCCGGCCCCACCGCGACCCTGGCTGCGCCGGTCAACGTCGCCATAGACAGGATCAGGTCCGGGCCATCCTCATCGGCGAGCGCCAGGGCATCGGCCAGAACAAGCCGCCCTTCGGCATCCGTATTGTTGATTTCGACCGTCAGTCCCTTGCGAGACGTCAGGATGTCCTGCGGACGGTAGGACGCGCCGCTGATCGAGTTTTCGACCGCCGGGATCAGCACCCGCAGCCGAAGCGGCAGCCCAAGAGCCATGATCATCCGCGCAAGCCCGAGAACTGTGGCGGCACCGCCCATATCCTTCTTCATCAATCCCATCGAAGTGCCGGGCTTGATGTTCAGCCCGCCGGTGTCGAAGCAGACGCCCTTGCCGACCAGCGTCAGCTTCGGCCCGCTCTCGCCCCATCGCAGATCGATCAGCCGTGGCGCGCGAACTGACGCGCGGCCGACCGCATGGATCATCGGCAAGTTCTGTTTCAGAAGCTCCTTGCCTTTCACGACGCTCGTCTTTGCGGCGAATTCCTCGGCCAGCCTCAAGGCGGCTTTTTCCAGCTTGCCGGGTCCCATATCCGAAGCCGGAGTATTGATCAGGTCGCGCGTCAGCGCCTCGGCTTGGGCGATCTTCAGCAACCGATCGCTATCCACGCCTTCCGGCGCGACCAGCGCCGCCTTGGGCTTGGGTGCATCCGCATAACGTCCGAACCGATATCCTGCCAGAAGCCAACCCAGCGCGGCTTCCTCCAGTTCGGGACCCGAAAGCGTTGTTTCCAGCCGCCAGGGTCCGGTCGGCAGCTTTGCACGGGCCGCGCCAAAGACGAACCGGCTCCGCCTGCGATCGCGATCATCGCCCAGTCCAGCGACCGCGCCGGCGCATTTGCCATCCTGATCCGGAAGCACGGCGATCTCGCCCGGACCAGCCTTGAACCCGATCTCCGAAAGCCAAGCGGCATGGGCACTGTCGAGACGCGATTTGAGTGTCTCCAGATCTTCCTTCGCAACCAGATGCAGCGGCAGCGCAGAATCGGTCGACTTGGCGAATGTCAGTGTCATGCGGCACCTCGGACAACGGGAATGGGCGTCAGACTATCCCCATTCGTGCTGCCTGCAAGGGTCAACCCGACAGCCCCTGAATGTCCCAGACCGCCATCAGCGAGGTCTCCCCGACGCGTTCCAGCCGCGCCACAGTGGCTGCAAGTGCCGTCGGATCATTGCGCTGCGTCAATCCGCGGACGTCTCTTGCGACGCGCGCGACCATCACCATCCCGATCTGGTCGGCCAAGCCGCTGATCTGTTCCGCCGCAAGCCGCGTGCCGGATAACCGCCCCGCATCGTAGTCCCGTCCAAGGCGGCTCAGCTGAATCGCAAGCTCCTCCATCTTGGCGGATATGAAATCGTCTGCCCCATTCGGCCCGAGCCGGTCATAGAGGTCGTTCAGCCGGTCGTTGTCCAAACGGACTTTCTCGATCAACTCCAATTTGCCCTGTAGCATGTTCACCCCGACACTCGCCCTTGCGCCCTCCGGCCTGGTCAAGATGACCCGTTGTGCCCAATAAAGCGTATAGCCGGGATATCGAAATGGCTCGAATCAATCTCAAATTCCGGCTACACGAGAAAAAACGGAATGGGGACGACATGGATCAGGCGAAGCCACTGCCATCATATCTGGTGCAACGCTATCACGGCTGGAAAGCCACCACCTACGCCGAGAACAAGGCCTGGTATCGCCGTCTGGCCGATGAAGGCCAGCGCCCGCGCGCAATGGTGATCAGTTGTTGTGACAGCCGGGTGCATGTGACCTCGATCTTTGGGGCGGATCAGGGAGAGTTCTTCATCCATCGGAATGTCGCCAACCTTGTCCCGCCCTACGAACCCGATGGGGAACCGCACGGCACGTCGGCGGCGCTGGAATATGCCGTCACCGCATTGAAGGTCGCGCATGTGATCGTGCTGGGCCATTCCGGATGCGGTGGCGTTCAAGGATGCCATGCGATGTGTTCCGGCAAGGCGCCCGAGCTGGAGGAGAAATCCAGCTTTGTCGGCCGCTGGATGGATATCCTGCGCCCCGGCTACGAGCGTGTCACCTCGATCCCCGATGAACAGGAGCAAGTGCGGGCGCTGGAAAAGGAGGCGGTTCTGGTATCGCTCGAGAACCTGATGACCTTCCCGTTCGTGCGGGAGGCGCTTGAAGAAGAACGGATGTCGTTGCATGGACTCTGGACTGATGTGGGCGAAGGCGGGCTTCAGCAATACGATCCGCAAAGCCGAACCTTCGAGCCGATCTGATCCCTGTCACGATAGCAGGTCGGCGAATTCCTTGACGACCGAAGTGTAGACCAGCCGCTTGAACGGCACGATGCTGGCGGCCAGTTCATCGGGGTCGATCCACCGCCATTGTGAGAATTCCGGATGCTCCGTCTCGATCCGGATCTGGTCGTCGCTGCCCAGAAACCGCATCAGGAACCAGCGCTGCTTCTGGCCACGAAATCGCCCCTTCCAGATGTTGGGCACCAGGTCGTGCGGCAGGTCATAGGTGATCCAATCCGCGCTTTGCGCGATTATGCTTACCAGGTCCTCGGTAACGCCGGTCTCTTCCCGTAGTTCGCGCAGGGCCGCTTCCCGCGCGTCCTCTCCGGGGTCGATGCCGCCCTGCGGCATCTGCCAGGCGGGCGCAGCGGTATCGATCCGCTGTCCGACGAAAACGTTGCCCTCGGAATTGGCCAGCATGACGCCGACGCAGGCCCTGTAAGGCAGCTTCCGGATATCGTCTGGTGTCATGGATAACGGGCCGATGCGTTGTACCGGCCCTGCTCCGTCAATTGGCTTCGATAGCGGCAAGACCTTTGAGGATGTCGATCGCATAGGCGAGCTGGTAGTCCTCCTCGCGCAGCTTCGCTGCCTTCTCGGCTGCCTCGCGCTCTTCCAGAATCTGCTTGCGCTCGTCCTCGGTCAGACTGTCGTTCGACAGGCTGCCGCGCAGATCGGCCTCGGTCCGGTCGAAACGCGAGTTGGTTGCAGGATCCTCTTCTTCGGTCGCCGGACGGCGGGGCGGCTGTTCGACGACGATATCCGGCGACACACCCAGCGCCTGGATCGAGCGGCCGGATGGTGTGTAATACCGAGCGGTCGTCAGCCGCATGGCGCCGCTTGACCGCAGCGGCATCACGGTCTGGACCGAACCCTTGCCGAAACTCTTGGTGCCCACGACGATCGCGCGGCGATGATCCTGCAACGCACCCGCCACGATTTCAGAGGCAGATGCAGACCCGCCATTGATAAGCACCACGATGGGCTTGCCTTTGGTCAGGTCGCCCGCGTCGGCATTGTAGCGTTCGCTGTCCTGAACATTCCGGCCGCGGGTCGAGACGATCTCTCCCTTCTCGAGAAACGCATCCGACACCTTTATCGCTTGCGTCAGAAGGCCGCCTGGATTGTTCCGCAGGTCAAGCACGAAACCGTCCACATTATCCAGACCGCCAAGTTCTTCGACCGCCGTGTTCAAACCCTCTTCCATGTTGGGATATGTCTGGTCGTTGAAGGTCGAAACCCGCATGACCACGCTGTTGCCCTCGGCGCGCGTGCGCACCGCGGTCAGCTTGATCGTGTCGCGGATAATCGAGATGTCGAACGGTTCGTCTACGCCCTCGCGCACGACGGTTATGATGATCTCGGATCCGACCGGTCCTTTCATCAGTTCAACCGCCTCGTTAAGGGTCAGGCCCAACAGGCTTTCGCCGTCGACATGAGTGATGAAATCGCCGGATTCGACGCCCGCTTCGAAGGCCGGTGTCCCGTCCATCGGCGTCACGACCTTGACCCACCCCTCTTCCTGAGTGACCTCGATGCCAAGCCCGCCGAACTCGCCCCGGGTCTGCTCGCGCATATCCGCGGCATCATCCGGAGGCAGGTAGCTTGAATGCGGGTCGAGCGAGGTCAGCATTCCATTGATCGCGGCTTCAACCAGCTCTTCGCTGTCGACCTCTTCGACATATTGCGAGCGAATTCGCTCGAAGATGTCACCGAAAAGATCGAGTTGCTCGTAGACGGAACTGGATTTCTGGTTTTCCTGCGCGATCAGGGGACCTGCCACCTGAGTTGTAAGCACCGCGCCTGCCAAGGTGCCGCCGACTGCTGCCATTACGAACTTCTTCATCGCGTCCTATTCCTTTATCTCTGCGAACCACGCTGCGGGGTCCACGGGCTCGTCGCCCAATCTCAGCTCTATATAAAGCGTTTCTGTCTGGCCGGAGCCAGTCCCATTAGCGGCATCTAGCAAAAACGTGTCCGTCCCGGGCTCTGCCCCGCCCATCATCCCCAAAGGAGCCCCGGCGGGAACAACCTGCCCAGTCTGTCCGTATAGCTCGGCAAGACCTGCCATTATCATAAGTGTGCCTGCATCCGGTTCGAGAATTATTACGTAGCCATAGTCCAAAAACGGGCCCAGATAGCGGATCGTTGCCGGCCAAGGTGCGGTCACCAGGGCCAACGGCCGAGTCGCGAGCACGATACCGGGACGTTCGACCTCCGCGGCATCTGCCTCTCCGGCGCCGCGCAACAGGGTTCCCGAGACCGGAAGCGGCAGGCTGCCCTTGGCAGAGGCGAAGTCGCGCACCGCATCGTCGGGTTCCGCCCCGATATCCATTCCGGCCAACCCCGAGGCGAAGCCCTGCAGCGTCTCGTTATCCTCGATCAACTGCCGGATCTCCGCCGGGTCGGCCAGGAACCGGACGGGCAGATCGGTGCGGTTCGATATAGCCTGGCTCAACTCGGTGCGTGCTGTCTGCACGCCTTCCAAACCCTTCTCCAGCCTGTCCGCGGCGCTAGCTTGCAGGCCGCGCAATAGCGACACCTCTTCCAACCGAGCACGCAGCGCTTCCGCCTCGCGTTGCAGGGCGGGCGTGATCTCCGACACGATCATGCCTGACCTGGCACTGCCGATAGGTCCCGCCGGATGCAGCAGCACCACCGGTCCGGCGCTGGACTGGATACTCAGCAGAACGCCGAGCAACCGAGACACACGTTCGCTTTCAGCCTCGAATTCGGCGCGGATCGCCGATTCGCGGATCGTCGCACGGCGAAGACCCTCGCGAAGGGCGTCCAGGCCGTTCTCGTAGGCTTTCACCGTCTGGGTCAGCGCCGCGACCCGATCCGCCGCGCCTTCGGCCTCGTCCAGCGACAAATGCGCTGCCCCCAGCTGCTCGGCCGCCTCCAGCGCCAGCGCCGCCGGGTCGGATTGCGCAACGGCAGGACCGGCCCAAAGGCAGAATGCAATAGCAACGCGAAGCTGGTGAATCATGGCTCGATAAGGCTCGTTCCGGTCATCTCTGGCGGCGGCTCCAGGTCCATCAGGTCGAGCAGTGTCGGAGCCAGGTCGGCCAACCTTCCGTTCCGCAGATGTTTGCCGCGCGTCTTGCCGACAAGGATCACCGGCACCGGATTCGTCGTATGCGCGGTATGCGGTCCGCCGGTCACCGGATCGACCATGGTTTCGCAGTTCCCATGGTCCGCGGTCACGATCATCGCACCACCCACGCTATCAAGTGCATCCAGTGCGCGTCCAAGCCCAATATCCACCGCCTCGCAGGCACGGATGGCCGCCTGCAGATCGCCGGTATGACCGACCATGTCGGGATTGGCGTAGTTGACCACGATCAGGTCATAGGGCTTTTGGATCGCCCCGACCAAATAATCGGTCACTTCCGCCGCCGACATCTCTGGCTGAAGATCATAGGTAGCCACCTTCGGACTGGGGGCCATGTAGCGGTCCTCGCCTTCTTCCGGCGTTTCCCTGCCGCCATTCAAGAAGAAGGTAACATGCGGATATTTCTCGGTTTCCGCGAGCCTGAACTGTGTCAGCCCCTGTTTGGAAACCCAAGCGCCAAGCGTGTTCGTCAACTGCTTCTTGGGATAGGCAGCGGCCATGAAAGCATCATGTGTCTGCGAATAGTCCACCATCCCCAGTATCGTTTCCCAGTGCGGCCGGCTACCCCTGTCGAAGCCGTTGAAATCGTCCTCGCCGATCGCCAGCAGGATCTCTCGCGCACGGTCTGCGCGGAAGTTGAGGCAGAAAAAGCCGTCGCCGTCGTGCGCGCCTTCAAATCCGCCGATCACGGTTGGGGGCAGGAATTCATCGGTTACGCCAGTATCATAATACTCCGCCACAACCTCGGAGGCGGATCGGCCGGCATGACGCTCGCCCGATCCGCATATCATGGCTTTGTAGGCGCGCTCGATCCGGTCCCAGCGATTGTCGCGGTCCATCGCGTAGTAGCGTCCAGAAACAGAAGCGATCGTGGCACCTTCAGGAAGCCGGCGATCTAGGTCGGCCATGAACTCGGCCCCCGATTTCGGTGGCACGTCACGCCCATCCGTCACAGCATGCAACGCCACCGGCACCCCGGCTTCGGCGATCATCGTCGCGGCGGCGATCACATGATCGATATGGCCGTGAACGCCACCGTCGGAGATCAGTCCCATCAGATGAGCCGTGCCGCCAGAGGCCTTCAGGGTTTCGATGAACGCGTTGATTACGCTGTTCGAGAAAAAGCTCTGATCTTCGATCGCGAGGTCGATTTGCCCCAAGTCCATCGCCACGACCCGGCCCGCGCCGATATTGGTGTGGCCGACTTCCGAGTTTCCCATCTGGCCAGTAGGCAGCCCGACATCGGGTCCGTGGGTCACCAGTGTGGCATGAGGGCAGTTCGCCATGATGCGGTCGAAATTCGGCGTCTTTGCCAGGGCCGGGGCGTTTGCCTCTGTTTCGGGGCGCAGGCCCCATCCGTCGAGTATGCAGAGAACGACCGGTTTCGGGATGCTCATTGGGCTGCCTCGTCTATCTTTGCCGTCTTCTAGCCTGACCTCGCAACATGCGGAACCGCAGAACAGAAGATTCTGGCCTCCGGCCGGATTTTGCTGATCGGTGGCATAGCTTCGGCACTAGGCGCGGTGATAGGGATTCCCGGCAAGGATGGATGCGGCGCGGTAAAGCTGTTCCGTCAACATGACCCGCGCCAGCATATGCGGCCAGACCATAGGCCCGAGTGACAGAAGAACATCGGAGCGTTCGCGCAGGGCAGGGTCGATCCCGTCGGCGCCGCCGATGACGAACGCGGCGCTCTGGCGTCCGACATCTCGCCAGTTCGCCATGAGTTGCGCGAATTCCGGTGAAGTCATCTGTCGACCTCTTTCATCAAGGCAGCATATCACCGCTCCTGCCGGAAGCGCGCGATCAAGCAGCGCGCCCTCTGCGGCCTTGCCGCCGCCCTTGCGGTCCTCGACCTCGTGGAACGTCAGCGGCCCAAGGCCAAGCGCCCGGCCGGTCCGGTCGAAGCGCTTGGTGTAGTCGTCGATGAGATCACGTTCGGGCCCCGCCCGCAGGCGGCCCACAGCGCAGATATGAAGCTGCATTCCGGGCTAGGCTGTCGCCGTGCCGGTTGGCTGCCACATCTTTTCAAGCTGGTAGAATTCCCGCACTTCCGGGCGGAACAGATGCACGACCGCATCGCCTGCGTCGATCAGAACCCAATCACCCTGATCCTTACCCTCGATCTTGCAGAGGATGCCGTGTTTCTGCTTGAGGAGGTCCGTCAACTTCTCGGCGATCGAGACCACCTGTCGGGTCGAACGACCGCTGGCAATCACCATGTGGTCGGCGATCGTGGACTTGCCGCGCAGGTCGATCGTGACCACGTCTTCGGCCTTGTCGTCGTCGAGAGATGTGAGGATTTGTTCAAGCAATGCTTCGCTTGAGAGGATGCCCGGCATGCTGCCAAGGGCTGCATCGGGCGCGGTTGTGCTGGAAACCGCTGCGGTAGATCGAGTCAGGATGTCGTCCTCCTTCATGAGGCGCCGATCAGGCCCCGGCGCAGGGACTAGTCCTAAAATAACATCGGTAACACGAAATCTCAATGACTGGGGCCATTACACCAGCGTGATCAGGGCATTGGCGCATCAGTCCAGCGCTTTGGTCGCAAGCTGGCTGCCTTCCAGCATCCGTACCTCGCGCTGCGGGAACGGGATGGAGATCTCGTTTTCCCTGAAGGTATCCCAGAGCGCAAGGTAGACATTGCCTCGAATATTGGTCAGGCCTTCGGCCGGGTCGCGAATCCAGAAACGCAGGATGTAGTCTACCGAACTGTCACCGAACCCGACGATGTGGCAGACCGGTTTCTTGAAGCTCAGAACCCGGTCGACATTGGCCGCCGCCTCGATTGCCAGCTTGCGCACGACATGAGGATCATCGCTATAGGCCGTGCCGAAAAAGATATCGAGCCGGACGAATTCGTTGGAATGCGACCAGTTGACCACCTGACCGGTGATCAGATCCTCGTTCGGGATCAGATATTCCTTGCCGTCGCGCGTCGTGATCGAGACGTAGCGGGCCGTCAGGCTGTTGATCCATCCGAACGTGTCGCCAAGAGAGATCACGTCGCCCGGCTTGATCGACTTGTCGAGAAGAATGATGACGCCGGATACCAGGTTCGACACGACCTTCTGCAGGCCGAAACCAAGTCCGACACCGATCGCGCCGGACAGGACGGCAAGACCGGTCAGGTCGAACCCGACCGCTTTCAGTCCAATGAAGAATGCAGCGCCGTACAGCAGGATTTGCATCGCCTTCACGGCGAGCACACGCATCGAGGGCGAGATATCCTCGTTCGCGCGAATTCGGGCGCCGGTCGTAGTCGAGATCAGCCGCGCAATGGTGAACAGGATGCCGGTGACGACAAGCGCCTTCACAAGGGTCAGGACCGAAAGCCGGAAATCGCCGAACTCGATCGCCACTGAGTCGAGGAACCGGGAAAACGCCTCGATCATGCCCAGGTAATACAGGGTGACATAGATCCAAAGCCCCCATGTCACCAATCGCCGCAAAAACCTGTTACGAACCAGCCGTGTGGCAATGCTGACCAGGAACAGGGCCGTCGCTATCGTCGCGGCAAGGACAAGCAAATTCCGCCATGACGGGAAGGACTTGATCTGGGCCATCATCCCGACAGAGACCCAGGACAGAATGACGAAGAACAGCAACTGGAGGCGGCGATGCAGAACCAAAAGTGCGCGCAGCCGCCATTTCGGCCAGCCTTCCAGGGTGCGCATCCAATCAAGCACCTTTGGCGCGATCCAGCGCCGGAGGACATAGGCTGCCACGAGGCAGCCTATGATGACCGCGATTTGAATCTGGCCACGCTCGAGCGACAAGGCTTGCAGGCGTGCCTGCACCGCCACGATCAGTGGGTCCAGTTGCTCGACTAGGTTCCTGAACTCTTCTTCCATCGCGCTCCTTGCCGTCACATAAACACGCTGCCCTGCGGCGGGCAAGCAGAGCCTCTTGCGAGACAAGGCGAATTTGGCTAGGTCCATCCACATGAACAAGGTTTTCGATATGGATGATCGTGCGCGGCTGCCATGGCGGTTTTTCGGCGCATCGCTGACGGTTCTCGCCAGCCTCTGACCGCGATTCTACCGCGCAAGTCACATAACGAAACACCCCGGGAGAGGACCAATGACCACCCCGAAGACACTCTACGACAAGATCTGGGATGCCCACGTCGCCCACGAGGCCGAAGATGGCACCTGCCTGCTCTACATCGACCGTCATCTCGTTCACGAAGTGACCAGCCCGCAAGCCTTCGACGGGCTGCGCATGGCCGGTCGCACCGTTCGTGCGCCGGAAAAGACCATCGCCGTCCCAGACCACAACGTGCCCACAACGCTGGATCGCGAGAATGGCATCGCCAATGAGGAAAGCCGCATTCAGGTCGAAGCGCTGGACAAGAACGCGCGGGAATTCGGTGTGCACTACTATCCGGTCAATGACGTGCGGCAGGGCATCGTCCACATCGTGGGGCCGGAACAGGGTTGGACGCTGCCCGGAATGACGGTCGTCTGCGGTGACAGCCATACCGCCACCCACGGCGCGTTTGGCGCATTGGCACACGGCATCGGCACCAGCGAGGTCGAGCACGTTCTGGCGACCCAAACGCTGATCCAGCGCAAGGGAAAGAACATGAAGGTCGAGATCACCGGTAAGCTGAAGCCGGGTGTCACCGCCAAGGATATCACCCTGTCGGTGATCGGCGCGACCGGAACCGCCGGCGGCACCGGTTACGTCATTGAATATTGCGGCGAGGCGATCCGCGACCTGTCGATGGAAGGCCGTATGACGGTCTGCAATATGGCGATCGAAGGCGGCGCCCGCGCCGGCCTGATCGCGCCCGATGACACGACCTTCGCCTATGTCATGGGCCGTCCGCACGCGCCGAAAGGCGCGCAATGGGAGGCGGCGCTGGCCTGGTGGAAAACGCTCTATACCGATGAGGGCGCGCATTTCGACAAGGTCGTGACCCTGAAGGGCGAGGACATCGCCCCCGTCGTGACCTGGGGCACCTCGCCCGAGGACGTGCTGCCGATCACCGGCAAAGTGCCCGCGCCGGAGGATTTCAAGGGCGGCAAGGTCGAGGCGGCGAAACGCTCGCTTGAATATATGGGGCTGAAACCCGGCACGCCTCTGTCCGAAATTGCCATCGACACCGTCTTTATCGGATCCTGCACCAATGGCCGTATCGAGGATCTGCGTGCAGCGGCGGCAATTCTGAAGGGCAAGAAGATCAAGGAGGGCCTTCGCGCCATGGTGGTTCCGGGCTCTGGCATTGTCCGTGCTCAGGCCGAGGAAGAGGGACTGGCCGACATTTTCACCGATGCCGGCTTTGAATGGCGCCTGGCCGGGTGCTCGATGTGTCTCGCGATGAACCCCGATCAGCTTGCACCGGGCGAACGCTGCGCAGCAACTTCGAACCGCAACTTCGAGGGACGACAGGGCCGCGGCGGCCGCACACACCTGATGTCGCCCGCCATGGCCGCCGCGGCAGCGGTGACCGGTCATTTGACGGATGTGCGGGAAATGATGTGATGCAGTCGGGCGCGGCGACGGTCGAAGGCTATCTGGCGGAGCTTCCGCCAGAGAAGCGCGATCTCGTGGAGTCCCTGCGCGATCTGGTGCGCGAACATCTGCCCGAAGGGTTCGTGGAAGCCATGAGCTGGGGTATGATTTCGTACGAGGTGCCGATGAATGTCTCTGGCAAGACCTATAACGGCAAGCCGCTGATGTATGCCGCCATCGGCGCGCAGAAGCACCATGTCGGGCTATATCTCTGCGGGCTCTACTGCCGCGAGCCACTGAAGCAGCGTTTCCGGAAGCAGTACCAAGCCAGCGGCAAGAAGCTCGACATGGGAAAATCCTGCATCCGCATCAAGTCCAAGGATCAGATCGACAGCGAGGCGGTGGCGGAGGCCATTGCCGGTCTGACGGTCGAGGAATTCATCGAGGCGTCACGCCACTGACGCCATAGGAGAACGATATGGAAAAATTCACCACGCTGACCGGCGTCGCGGCCCCCATGCCGCTGGTCAATATCGATACCGACATGATCATCCCGAAACAGTTCCTGAAGACCATCAAGCGGTCCGGGCTGGGGGTGAACCTGTTCGACGAGATGCGTTACAACGACGATGGCACCGAGAACCCCGATTTCGTCCTGAACAAGCCTGCTTATCGCGATGCCCAGATCATTGTCGCCGGGGACAATTTCGGATGCGGCTCGAGCCGCGAGCACGCGCCCTGGGCACTGCTCGATTTTGGCGTCCGCTGCGTGATCTCGACCAGTTTCGCCGACATCTTCTACAGCAACTGCTTCAAGAACGGCATCCTGCCGATCGTGTTGTTGGAAGACCAGGTCGCGGTTCTGATGGAGGATGCCGAGAAGGGTCAGAACGCCAGGATCACCATCGACCTCGAATCGCAGAAAGTCACTGCGGCGGACGGCGAGGTCTTTCGCTTCGAAGTGGACGCGTTCAAGAAGCATTGTCTGCTGAATGGACTCGATGACATCGGCCTGACGCTGGAAAAAGTGGGCAGCATTGATGCCTTCGAGGCAAAGGCGGAAAACGCGCGCCCTTGGGTCTGAGTACAGCCATGATACAACATATGGGGTCGTCCTTAGGGGCGGCCTCTTTTCGTTCTGAAATTGATGCAATGTCGCACCAGTTCCTCCACGATTTTGCCCTAAACCTTTTGTTTACCTGTCCCACTGCTTGCTGGACTTTGGGAAAGAAGGCAAAAATTGGGCAACAACTTGGCATACTGCCGCGACTGGCAGAATCTCGCTGAAACAAGGGTGCGGCAACGTATCGTGCCCAATAGCGCCGAGGGGCAGGGGCAGTGATTTCGAGGCTGACAGGAGCGGTCCTGCGCGCGATGCTTGTCGTGCTGTTGGTGGCGACGCCGTCGCTGCTGCTGCCGGGCATCAGCGCCGACGGAAAGCAGATCGTTGCTCTTGTGGCCATTTTCGGCGCCGCCCTTACCATCTTCGAATATGCGTCGAACTATCCCGGCCTCGTGGAATTCCGCGATGCCCCACCTTTCAACCGCATCCGGTTCGTCTCGCTTTTCCTGACGATCTTTCTGCTGACCGTGATTTGCCGGGGTATGGTCGAGTCGACCACGCTGACCCAGTTTGTCTACGCGATCGGCGCATTGATCGGATACGCGATCGACTTCCCCTACAGCCCGGTCCGGCTGGTCATCCTGATGCTGCCGGAAGGCACGACCTACGCTCATGTAGAGCTTGTGCGGACAGCGGCGGGAATGAGCTATCTGATATCGCTGATCACGCTCGCGGTCTTCCTGATTGTCCTGCGATTGGCCGGCTGGCCGTCGCAGAATGGGACATTCAATGTCTGGATCAACCTGCCAACCTTCGATCCAACTGCCGGCAAGGACGTTGTGCAGCGGCTCGAACGGGATGCGCGCTTTAACATCGCTTTAGGATTTCTTCTGCCATTCTTGACGCCTGCAGCGGTCAAGGCGGCGGCGTCTATCTTTGGATCCGTCACGCTTGAAAATCCGCAAACCCTGGTCTGGACGGTGGCGGCATGGGCATTTCTTCCGGCAAGTCTGTTCATGCGCGGTATCGCGATGGGCAGAGTGGCCGAAATGATCGCGGCAAAGCGCAAGCTGACCTACGCCAAGGCCAAGGATTCCGGTTTGGCGGCTATCTGACGGCCCTGATCTTCGCGGCCAGCGCCGCCTGCGCAGACCCGCTTCGCATCGCGACATATCACCCCGAACTTGAGCGCGACGGTCCTGGGCTCTTGCTCAAGGACATCCTGTCGCGGCAGGACCCGCAGATCGCCTCGGTCGTCCGAGTGACCGCCGAGGTCGATCCTGACATCCTGCTTCTCACCTCGTTCGATTACGATGCGGGGTTGGTCGCTCTGTCTGCCTTGGCCGAGGCTCTGAGTGAAGCCGGGGTCGACTATCCGCATCTCTTTTCCCGCGCTCCTAACACGGGACTTCAGTTCGGCGCCGATATCGACGACGATGGCCGCCGTGGCGAACCCGAGGATGCGCAGGGCCATGGCGATTTCGCGGGTCAGGGCGGCATGGCGCTCTTGTCGAAACTGCCATTGGACGAGGCCGGGGTGCGCGACTTCGCGCCCAAGCTATGGATCGATCTGCCGGGCGCGACGCTGCCACGACTGGGCAACAGGCCGTTCTTCCACGCGGACGTTCAGGCGGAGCTGAGGCTCTCGTCGGTCGGTCACTGGGATGTGCCGGTGATCCTGCCCGACGGAGATCGTCTGCACCTTCTGGCCTTCCACCACTCCACGCCCGCCTTTGACGGTGCCGAGGCGCGGAACGATCTGCGCAATCGGGATGAACTGCTGTTCTGGTCAAGTTATCTGGACGAACTCTCTGCGCCCTTCGTGCTTCTCGGAGATACCAATCTCGATCCCGAGGATGGCGACGGCTTCAGCGACGCAATGCGTGCGTTCCTGGCAGATCCGCGACTGCAGGACCCCCGGCCCCAGAGCTCCGGCGCTTCGGAAGCTGCGGCGCGGCAGGGCGGTGTCAACCTTTCGCAAAGGGGCGATCCCTCGCTCGACACGGCCGATTGGCCTGATGATGGTAACGGTCCCGGAAACCTGCGTGTGGACTATGTCCTTCCCGCAGCCGGACTGAACGTGCGCGCCTCCGGGGTTTTCTGGCCTGCGGCCAACGACCCTCTGCGCTCATCCTACGGCGAAGGCGAGGCAAGGGCATCGCGGCACGCGCTGGTCTGGGTTGATATCGATCCCTGACGACCCGTTCCGGCCGTGCTTGACGCTGCCGGTTGGGCGGTCTACGCGGGGTCAACTCAGCTTGACACGAGGATTCACATGAGCAGGCCTTCCCTACTGATCCTTCCGGGCGACGGCATCGGCCCCGAAGTCATGGTCGAGGTTCGCAAGGTCATCGACTGGTTCGCGAACAATCGCAAGCTCGGTTTCGATGTCACCGAAGATCTGGTCGGCGGCGCCGCCTATGACAAGCACGGCACGCCGCTGACGGACGAAACCATGGCCAAGGCGCAAGAGGTGGACGCGGTGCTTCTGGGTGCCGTCGGCGGGCCGAAATACGACAAGCTCGACTTCAGTGTGAAGCCTGAACGCGGCCTGCTGCGCCTTCGCAAGGAAATGGACCTGTTCGCGAACCTGCGCCCCGCGCAATGCTTCGACGCACTGGCCGACTTCTCTTCGCTGAAGAAAGACGTCGTTGCCGGGCTCGACATCATGATCATCCGCGAACTGACCTCGGGTGTCTATTTCGGCGAGCCGCGCGGCATCTTCAAGGAAGGAAATGAGCGCGTCGGAATCAATACCCAGCGCTACACCGAATCCGAGATCGCCCGCGTTGCGCGCTCTGCCTTCGAGATGGCGCGCCGGCGCAGCAACAAGGTCTGCTCGATGGAAAAGGCCAATGTGATGGAATCGGGCATCCTGTGGCGTGACGTGGTGCAGGAAGTGCACGACGCCGAATACAAGGATGTCGAGTTGACCCATATGTATGCCGACGCGGGCGCCATGCAGCTTACGCGCTGGCCCAAGCAGTTCGACGTGATCGTCACTGACAACCTTTTCGGCGATCTGTTGTCCGACCTTGCCGCAATGTTGACCGGCAGCCTCGGCATGCTGCCATCAGCCAGCCTTGGCTTGCCGATGGCGAATGGCCGCCCGAAGGCGCTTTACGAACCGGTTCACGGGTCCGCCCCCGATATCGCCGGCCAAGGCAAGGCCAATCCATGCGCCTGTATCCTCAGCTTTGCCATGGCACTGCGGTATTCCTTCGATCAGGGCGACGAAGCGACGCGACTGGAAAACGCTGTCGAGAAGGTGCTGGCCGACGGCATCCGCACCGCCGACCTGATGCAGGCGGGCGATGGCAAACCCGCCTCGACGACGGAAATGGGTGACGCGGTGATCGCAGCACTGGATGCCAGCCTGTAAAGGGGCCCAAAATGGCGGGTCTCCGCGGCATTGGCTTCGCGCTGCTCTCCTTCGCGATCTTCGCGACGCATGATGTCGTGATCAAGACGCTGGGCGCGCTTTACGCGCCGTTCCAGCTGATCTTCTTCACCGTACTTCTGTCCTTTCCGTTGGTCACGATCATGCTGATGCGCGACGCGACGCCCGGCCACCTGCGTCCGCTGCATCCATGGTGGATCGCCATTCGCACCGCAGCCGGCGTGATCGGCGGCGTCTCTGCCTTCTATGCCTTTTCCGTCCTGCCATTGGCGCAGGTCTACGCGATCCTCTTCGCTTCTCCGCTTTTGATCACCGTCATGGCGATCCCGATCCTGGGAGAGCGGGTGCGCATCCGCCGCTGGCTGGCGGTCATCGTTGGTCTGATCGGCGTGCTGGTCGTGCTGCGCCCCGGCGGCGACGGCGCCACGCTGAGCCTTGGCCACCTGGCCGCATTGACGGCGGCGGTGTTCAGCGCGCTCTCCTCGGTCATCGTCCGCAAGGTCGGCAACGAGGAACGCAGCGTCGTGCTGCTGCTTTATCCGATGTTGGGAAATTTCGTCGTGATGGCCTGTTTCCTGCCGTTCTACTACATCCCCATGCCGATCGAGCATCTTGGCCTAGTCGGCATCATCTCTCTTCTGGGGTTCGTCGCGGGCCTGTTCCTCATCGCCGCCTATCGCAATGGTGAGGCCGCGATCGTAGCACCGATGCAATATTCGCAGATCATCTGGGCAAGCATCTTCGGCTATGTCCTGTTCTCAGAGCGGATCGATCGCCAGACTCTGATCGGCGCCGCTATCATTATCGCCTCGGGTCTTTACATTGTCCTCCGAGAAAGCCGGGGGTCGGTCAACCGCCCGGTCCTGCAAACCCGCAGCCGCCATGAAAGCGGCTCAACCTTCCGCATCAGCCCGCTGCTGCGCCGGGGCCGCACGCCTCGCTGATGGGACTTGCCAAAGCGCCCCCGACCCGGTAACCCGCGCGTCACGGTCGGGCAGTAGCGCAGCCTGGTAGCGCACCTGCTTCGGGAGCAGGGGGTCGGAGGTTCGAATCCTCTCTGCCCGACCAGTAACTTCCCAAAAGAACGAATGGTGCTGCCCTCATTTGATTGTTGGCCAGCTGAGCAGGTCGGGCACTGCCGCTTGTTCTCAGACCCTTAGAATTCCCCAGAGACGTGCCTAGTGCGGTAGTGCTAGGTTCCAACCTGCTTCATTGTACAAGAAACGGCCGAGTTTTCCGAACAGATGACCATCATCCGCACCACAATCGGCGCGCTATTCATAGGCAAGGCGCGGCATCGCTGGGAGGGAAAGCCGCCCTCCGCCATCGACAAGCATCGCGTCCGCGCACCCGTTGTCCTGAGCGAAACGGGTTTCGCTGGTGACGAGCAGGCCGATCCGAACGTGCATGGCGGTGAAGAGAAAGCGGTGCATCACTATCCCGCGGATCACTATCCGGTCTGGCAGGCAGAGCTGGGCGAGCGGAGCATCTTCAAGGCGGGCGGGTTCGGAGAGAACGTATCGACCCAAGGGCTGACCGAAGAAGATGTCTGCATCGGCGATATTTTTCGACTGGACGGCGCGATCGTGCAGGTCAGCCAGGGGCGGCAGCCATGCTGGAAACTCTCGGCGCATACGGGCGTGGATCGGATGGCCCAACTTGTCCAGAAAACCGCTCGCGCCGGATGGTACTATCGCGTGCTGCAGACCGGAACTGTCGGACCGGGCGGCACGTTCGAGCTATGTGAACGTCCGCAGCCGGAATGGTCCGTCCGGCGCGTGGCCCTTGCCCGTTTCGATCCGAGGCTAGATCGCGAAACCGCCTTGGCCCTGGCCGAACTGAAGGAGCTGAACGCAGGGTGGCGTCGCGCCTTCTTGCGCAAGAGCGAAGACGAAACCGAAGACACCGACAAGCGCCTGATCGGGCCGGGGTGACAATCTGGGCGGACCTTGCGCTTTCGCCGCAGTGGGTCTTAGCTTTGCGAAAGACCGGGGGTTCCGAATGAGCCATAGCCTCCATCATCACTTCGACCCGGATGCGGGGGACCGCCGGGTTCTGTTGGCGGTGGTGGTGAACCTTGGCTTGACCGTCGCACAGGTGGTCGGTGGCATTCTGTCGGGCAGTCTGGCCCTGATCGCGGATGCGCTGCACAATTTTTTCGGACGCGATCTCGCTTATCATCGCATTCGGTGCCCGAAAGATCGCGCGGAGGTCGGCAGATGCGACGATGACCTTCGGCTACGGCCGAGTCGAGGTGGTCGCGGCGCTCATCAACTACACGACACCAATAGTCGTCGGGCCCCACCTTGCTTACGAGGCGGTGCTGCGTTTCATCGAGCCGCAGGGATCGACAAGGGCGCGTGGGACCGGGCCGATGCGATAAAGGCGAAGGTCAAGCGTGCCCTTCACGACGAATTTGGGATCGAGCACACGACGATCGAAATGGAATGCGCCGCGCATGCTTGCACGGATACAGCCGCCATAGGTCACTGACTCTTTTGCAAGGTCGCGTCCGTCGCCGGCGCACGCAACAGGCTCGGCCAGAGTTCGCGCTTTCCAACGCTCGCGCGTTGACAGTCAAACCGCAATCGCCCATCCACCTGCCATCAAGCAGTATCGCGGGGCGAAGCTATGAAGATTGCGATGATCGGGACGGGTTATGTTGGCCTTGTTTCAGGCGTCTGCTTTTCTGATTTCGGGCATGAGGTCGTTTGCGTCGACATCAATCCCAAGAAAATCGAGATGCTGGAACGCGGAGAGGTGCCGATCTACGAGCCCGGCCTCGATGAATTGATGGCCAAGAACGTCGCTGCCGGCCGGCTTGGTTTCTCGGGCGATCTGAAGGCTTCGGTCGCGGAGGCTGACGCGGTCTTCATCGCCGTCGGAACACCGACGCGGCGCGGCGATGGTCATGCTGACCTGACCTATGTCTTTGCAGCGGCCGAGGATATCGCAGAGGCCATCGAAGGCTATACGGTCGTAGTGACGAAATCGACTGTGCCCGTCGGCACGAACCGCAAGGTGCAGGAGATCATTGCGGCGACCAATCCCAAGGCTGATTTCGACGTCGCCTCGAACCCCGAATTCCTGCGCGAAGGTGCCGCGATCGACGACTTCATGCGGCCGGATCGCGTAATAGTGGGGGTCCAGACAGAACGCGCGAGCAAGGTGATGAACGAGATCTACCGGCCGCTCTTCTTGCGCGATTTCCCGGTCGTGACGACCGATCTCGAAAGTGCCGAAATGATCAAGTATGCGGCCAACGCCTTTCTGGCGACCAAGATCACGTTCATCAACGAGATTGCTGCGCTGTGCGAAAAAGTCGGAGCGGACGTCAAGGAGGTCAGCAAGGGTATCGGGCTGGACAACCGCATCGGCAACAAGTTCCTTCACGCCGGCCCCGGTTACGGCGGCTCATGCTTTCCGAAGGATACCAGCGCGCTCGCCCGGATCGGGCAGGAACACGCGGTGCCTATGCAGATCGTCGAGACCGTCATCAAGGTCAACGATCAGATCAAAAGGCGGATGGTGGACAAGATACTCGATCTTTGCGACGGCACCGTGCGCAACAAGACAATCGCGGTGCTGGGTGTGACGTTCAAGCCCAACACGGACGACATGCGCGACGCACCCTCATTGACCATCATACCCGCACTTGTCGGCGGCGGCGCGAAGGTCAGAGTGGTCGATCCGCAGGGCCGCCGTGAGGGCGACGAGTTGTTGCCCGGGGTGGAATGGGTTGCAGACGCCTACGAGGCGGTGGAAGGCGCCGACACTTTGGTGCTGCTGACCGAATGGAACGAATTCCGCGCACTTGACCTTCAGCGTCTGGCCAAAGCGATGAGAACCGCGCGCATGGCCGATCTGCGCAACATTTATGCGCCGGAGGATGCGCAGCGGGCCGGATTCGAGACCTACGTCGCGATCGGGCGCTAGGCCGATGGAGGCGGGTTTGCCGCTGAATGCCGCATGAATGCGCGAGAACCGGACATCGGCGAGATCGAAGTCATCGCCCCCAACCTCAAGCGCCGGCTGTCGGGCGTCACGACCACCGTCCTTCGGCTGGTTCCGGCACAGGGGAAGCTGATCGGCATCGCGGCCACTGGGCCGGGGCTTCCGTCGCACTTGCCCCATATACCGCTTTGGCGCGTATTCTTCCTGCCGCGCGACCGATGGCGGATCTGGCACGCGCGGCGCAACACCGAGATGGCATTGGGGCTCTTCCTCAGGCATGTCCTGCGCCGCAAGCTTCGGCTTCTGTTCACCTCGGCGGCGCAACGCGACCATTCCCGTTACACCAAGGGGCTGATCGCGCGGATGGACGCTGTCATCGCGACGTCGCCGCAGGCTGCGAGTTACCTCGAACGCCCTGCCACGGTCATCATGCACGGTGTCGATACCGCCGAGTTCCATCCATCCGCCGACAAGAGGTCGTTGCGATACGCGCTCGATCTGCCCCCGGGCCTTCTGATCGGCTGCTTCGGCCGGCTCAGGCATCAAAAGGGGACGGATGTGCTGATCGAGGCGGCAAGGACGTTCTTGCCGCGCCATCCCAAGGCAAAGCTCGTGTTTACCGGTCGGGTGACCGCCGAAAACCAGTCTTACATTGACGATCTCAAGGCGCTGCTTGAACGGTCCGGACTAACCGACCGCGTGATCTGGCGCGGCGAGGTGAGCTGGGAAGATCTGGTGAAGCATTACCGCGCCATGGATCTGTTTGTGGCGCCCGCCAGGTGGGAGGGATTTGGCCTGACGCCGATCGAGGCTATGGCCTGCGGTGTTCCAGCGGTGGCTACGCGCGTGGGCGCCTTCGAGGCCCAGATCGTCGAGGGAGCGACCGGCCGGCTCGTTCCTCCTGGCGATGCCGCCGCATTGGCAGATGCCATCGACGGGCTCCTCTCCGATCCAGAGGCGATGGCGCGGTTGGGAAAATCGGCCCGCGAGCATGTCATGAAGAATTTCACGATCGAGCGCGAGGCCCGGTCGATCGTGCAAGTCTACCGCCAATTGCTATCGCGCCGCGAGCGTCCCGGTCAGCTGGCGCAGGTCGGCCTGTTCCTGGATCGCTATGCCTCCGCCAAGCGACTGGAACAATACTCGGTTGACTGCAACGACCTGCTGGCGGAACTGGCCGGGAAACGGATTGCCATCGTCGGCAATGCCCGCGCGCTGGCCGATACGAACCAGGGGCCGCAGATCGAAGCGGCCGATCTGGTGATCCGGATCAATCGCGCACCGCGGCCTGCAGCTTCGTCGCATGGCAGCCGCACCGACTGGCTGGCGCTTGCCACCGGCCTGGACCGACGGAAGGCCGCGCTCATTGACCCGCGGCGGGTGCTATGGATGAGCCATAAGCGTAAGCGGCTGCCGCTCTGGGCGCTCGAGAATGACGGGTTCTATCTTCACCCCGTGTCCGAGTTCGAGTCGCTCCGCGACCTGCTGGGCGCGCCTCCGACCACCGGGCTGATGGTGATCGATCTGGCGGCGGAATCTAACGCGGCCGCGATCGACCTTCATGGTTTCGACTTCTTCGCCAGCAAATCGCTGACCGGCAGCCGGAGTGCGAAGGATGTCCCGCACGATTTCGGCCGCGAGGCTGAATTCGTCCGCCAATTGGTCGAGACCGATCCGAGGGTCACACTTCACACCATGACCTGAGCTGGAAAAAGAAAAGCCCCTTTTCGGCCCCCGGACGATCCGGTAAGTGGCAGCGTCTGATCCAATGACCCGAAGGAGGGCGAAATGGGCTACAAGGTCGTCGTCGCGGGCGCCACGGGCAACGTGGGCCGCGAAATGCTGAACATCCTGGCAGAGCGCCAGTTTCCCGTTGACGAGATCGCGGCGCTTGCCTCGCGTAAATCGATGGGCACCGAGGTCAGCTTTGGCGACAAGACCCTCAAAACCAAGGATCTGGACACTTTCGATTTTACCGGCTGGGACATCGCTCTTTTTGCGGTCGGCTCAGAGGCCACCAAGTCCTATGCACCGAAGGCTGCAAAGACGGGTTGCGTTGTGATCGACAACTCCTCGCTCTACCGCTACGACCCGGACGTGCCGCTGATCGTGCCCGAGGTGAATGCCGACGCGATCGAGGGTTATTCGAAGAAGAACATCATCGCCAACCCCAATTGCTCGACGGCGCAGATGGTGGTGGCGCTGAAGCCGCTTCATGACCGCGCGAAGATCAAGCGTGTCGTGGTTTCGACTTACCAATCGGTTTCCGGGGCCGGCAAGGAGGCGATCGACGAGCTTTGGGACCAGACCAAGGGCATGTACGTGCCGGGGCAAGAGGTCGCCGCGTCGAAGTTCACCAAGCAGATCGCCTTCAATGTCATTCCTCATATCGACGTCTTCATGGAAGATGGCCAGACCAAGGAAGAATGGAAGATGGTGGCCGAAACCAAGAAGATCATCGACCCCTCGATCAAGGTCACCGCAACCTGTGTCCGCGTGCCGGTGTTCGTGGGCCATTCCGAAGCAGTGAATATCGAGTTCGAGGAGCATCTGGACGAGGACGAGGCGCGGGACATCCTGCGCCAGTCACCCGGTGTACTGGTCGTCGACAAGCGTGAGGATGGCGGCTACGTGACACCTGTCGAATGCGTGGGCGACTATGCCACCTTCGTCAGCCGCATTCGTCAGGATCAGACGATCGACAACGGATTGAACCTCTGGTGCGTGTCCGACAACCTGCGCAAGGGCGCGGCCTTGAATGCGGTGCAGATCGCCGAAGTTCTGGGTCAGAGAGTGCTCAGGAAGGGCTAGGAGCCATGACGGGCCGGCTCAGTCTTGACTGTTGGATTGCCGCGACACACCCCGCGTCTCGGGCCATTCGGCCCTGATTCTGCAGGTAAATATGGTGAGCCCGACAGGATTCGAACCTGTGACCCACTGATTAAAAGTCAGTTGCTCTACCAACTGAGCTACGGGCCCACGAGGCGTTTGCCTAAACGGCTCCCTATATAGCGTCAAGAGAAAAACCACCCCGTTCTTTCAAATCGGTCGCGGTCACGCTATAGCGCCGTCTATGTGGAAAACGCTGGCCTCCGACGGGCTCGCCATCATGAAAATGCATGGGCTGGGCAATGACTTTGTGATCATCGATTCACGGGGCCGGGAAGCTGTGACGGATGCCGCATTGGCCCGCGCCATCGGGGATCGCAACCGAGGAGTCGGGTTCGACCAGTTGGCCGAGATCAGGGACAGCGATTCCGCCGATGTCGATCTGGATTTCTGGAATGCGGATGGCACGATCGCCGGCGCATGTGGCAACGCTACCCGTTGCGTCGCCGATCTGATCCTGCGCGAAAGCGACAAGAGTGAAGTCACCATCCGTACCCGGCGCGGCACACTTGCGGCGCGGCGCACGAAGGCCGGCTTGGTCTCTGTAAACATGGGTATTCCGCAACTTACTTGGACCGAAGTGCCGCTCTCGCATGAGGTCGATCTCCAACACTTGCCTCTGCCCGGCGACCCGGTTGCCGTCGGCATGGGCAATCCGCACTGCGTCTTCCTGGTTGAAGATGCCGAAGCCGTGGATGTGGCTGAACGCGGAGCGGCGGTCGAGCATGACCCGCTGTTTCCACAGGCCACGAATGTCGAATTCGCCGAAGTTCGAGCGCGCGACGAGGTGCGTATGCGGGTCTGGGAGCGAGGGACCGGGATCACTCTGGCCTGTGGCTCTGGCGCTTGCGCGACGGTGGTCGCCACTCACCTGCGGGGTCTGACGGGCCGCCGGGTCCGGATGCAGGTCGACGGCGGTTGGCTGGAGCTAGCTTGGCGCGACGATGGCGTCTGGATGACCGGACCCGTTGCTCACGTTTTCGACGGCACGCTTTCGCCCACCTTTCTGCGGGCCATATCATGACCGCGCGACCGCCTGTCTTTGCAACACTCGGGTGCCGTCTCAACTCCTACGAGACCGAGGCGATGAAGGCGTTATGCGCCGAGGCCGGGGTGCAGGACGCGGTCATCGTCAACACCTGCGCCGTTACCGGCGAGGCTGTCCGCAAGGCGCGGCAAGAGATACGCCGGCTGCGGCGCAAGAACCCCGAGGCACGTCTGATCGTCACAGGCTGCGCCGCCCAGACCGAGCCAGAAACGTTCTCGGCTATGGACGAGGTCGATTTCGTTATCGGCAACGCAGAGAAGATGCGGCCCGAGACCTGGACCACATTGAGTGCCGACTTCATAGGAACGACAGAACCGGTGCAGGTCGATGACATCATGTCCGTCACCGAAACTGCCGGACACCTCATCGATGGTTTTGGCCAGCGCAGCCGAGCCTATGTGCAGGTTCAGAATGGCTGCGATCATCGGTGCACGTTCTGCATCATTCCTTTCGGCCGCGGCAACTCTCGCTCGGTCCCCGCCGGGGTCGTGGTCGAGCAGATAAGGCGGTTGACAGAGCGGGGCTACAAGGAGGTCGTGCTGACCGGTGTCGATCTGACAAGCTGGGGCGCTGACCTGCCCGGTCAATCAAGACTGGGCGATCTGGTTCTTCGGATCCTGAAACTCGTCCCCGATCTGCCGCGTCTGAGGATTTCCTCGATCGACTCGATCGAGGCGGACGAGAGCCTGATGCTCGCCATTGCGGAAGAACCGCGTCTTATGCCCCACCTGCATCTGTCCTTGCAAGCGGGTGACGACATGATCCTGAAGCGGATGAAGCGGCGTCATTCACGCGAAGATGCGATAAGATTTTGCGCTGAAGCCCGGCGGCGACGGCCCGACATGACCTTCGGCGCGGATATCATCGCGGGCTTTCCGACAGAGAATGATGACATGTTCGCCAATTCGCTGGCGCTGGTGGAAGAATGCGACCTCACATGGCTTCACGTCTTTCCCTATTCGCCGCGTCCGGGCACGCCGGCGGCGCGAATGCCTCAAGTGGACGGCAGGGTGATCCGCGATCGGGCTGCGCGGCTTCGGATCGTCGGCGAACGGGCGGTTGCGGCGCATCTGGCAAGACAAGCAAGAACCGTGCAGCCCGTGCTGATGGAAAGCCCGCGGATGGGGCGGACCGAGCAGTTCGCAGAAGTGCTGTTATCCGCTGACCGGACAGAAGGCTCGATCCTGCCGGTTCAGATCACCGGCGTTCAAGATGGCAAGCTCCTCGCCAACCCGCTTTGATCTGGATGCGATCAGTCAGAAGCTGAACGCGAAGTCCCTGGTCAGGGACACGAAAACGGCGTTCGAATCGGCGCTTCCGGTACCTTCCTCTTTGTAATACTGCCGTTCGTACCCGACGTTCAGGTCCCAATCGGGCGTGAGTTCGCGGGTGTAAACCGCTGTCAGGTCCGCGCGCGTCACTTCTTCGGTCGTCCCCGCACCCGCATCCGATGTGCGGCTGACCTCCATAGCCAGTGTCACATTGGAAACCGAGTTGATCTCGTAAAGATAGTCAACGCCCAGACGGGATAGCTGCTCATCCTCGTCATTGTCGTTCGATACGATCGACTGGTTCAGGAAGACCGACAGAGTGCTGCGCTTGAATTCCTGTGTCAGATCGAGCGAACCAAGCAAGCTGAGATCATCCTCATCGGTGGTGGTCAGGGTCAGCCCGAAGGACAGTTCGCCGTTGCGTAGATCCATGGCCCTGCCGAATTCCAGCCAGATCCTGTCGGAATCTTCGGACCGGTGCTCGAATGCCAGACCGCCACTATACGAACCGTTCGATACTTCTTGGATGAAATCGACACTTCCGAAAACCGAATCATAGTCAGGCGGTTCGCCGGCCTCTGTCGTTTCGGTTTGCGAATAGCCAAGTTCACCCAAGATCGTAAGGCCGCGTCTCAATTCGTGGGTCACGCCAACGGAAACACTGGTCTCGTTCCTGTCGAACGCCAAAGGGCCTTCTTCGGAATAGTCTTCGCGGTCCAGGTTCAGACTGACCTCGGTGACCGGCGAGACACGCAGATCTACAGATCCGCCATATTCATACAGCGTGTTGTCAGCAAGATCCGGGTCGCTGGTGTCTTCATAATCGCGAACCCGGTTCCGCGCATAGACGGTGGAACCAACGGGCGCTTCTGTGCCGAAGCTGAGCGCGACATCCGCGCCATAGCTGCGCAGCGTCCCGGAATCCACAATCAGATCCTCTGGCGTGAGGTCGTCCAGCGTGTCGAAGTCGCTGACATCCGAGCGCTCATAGAAGGCAGAGAGATCCAGCGCAGAATTTGCCCCTTCGCGGCGATAGGCAAATTCAAGAAGCGGAGAATCGACATCAGTCGAAATGCCCGAATCCGGCCCGTCCTCGATTTGGAGCGCGCCGCTGAAAGACAGCCTGAGGGTTTGTGTGCGAGTCTCCGACAAGTAAGTGAGGCCGAAAAGCTCTGACACCGTATAGGTCGTTCCGGATGGATCCACGACCAGATCGGCGTTGTCGTCGGCACGAAACTCGGTGCCCAGCTCCAATAGAAGGACAGGCGTTGGAAGTTCTTCCTGCGCCCAGCTTGTATTCATGCCAGCAACGGCGGTTGCTATTGCAATTCCAGCCGTTCCAAGTTTGTTGCCCCGCCCCATGTCGCTCCTACTCGAAAAGCCTGCGTTCCGGCACGACGATGACGTCACCGTCCCTTAGCGTCACGGAACTTGCGGCCTGGCCCAGTTCGACCGCACGGTAGTTGAACACGTAGACTCTCTGTTGACCGGTCTTTGAGTCCGTCCGCCGCAACTGGATCCGCTTGGTTGCCGCGAACCGGGTGAAACCGCCAGCCTGCGCAAGAAACTGCAACAGGCTCGTGCCCCGTTCGACTTCCGTCTTTCCGGGTGTCGTCACCTCGCCCATGACGAAGATGTGGATTGTCGGCGTGTCGGCAGTGGTGCGTTCCGCAAGTGAACTTACCGCGACGAACACGGTCGGTTCAGACGCGAAATTCGGCGCGAGCCCAGAGGCGATGCGGCTGCGGATGCCTTCGACGGTTTGACCGCTTGCGGGAATACTGCCGACGAGCGGCATGGAAACCGTGCCGTCCGGAAGCACGACGGCGTCGCGGTTCAGCGATTCATCTTCCAAAACTTCGATTCGCAGCACATCGCCGGGCCTGATCTGGTACGAGCTTTGCGCCATGGCAAAAGAGCCGAAGATGAACAGCGACAGAACGCTCAACAGCATTCTCGACATTTTTGCACTCCCTTCACGTCAGTTAATCGATCCCTAGCATGGAACCTTGGTTTCAAACAATTTTCATTCACCATTCGAACACCCGGAATCCCGGCCCGTTACGGTTGGGCAACAGTCGGCTTGAAAAGAAACCTGCAAAATTCAGCAGGTTAAATGCGATTGCTTAGCGCCGATCCGTCGAATCGGATCTTATGAATAGTCGTAGTCATAGTCGTACCCGGTAGAACTGTCGGTAAAACGGCATTTGTTCAAGACGATCCCGAGAACATTGGTAAGCTCCACCAAGTCTTTTTCGCAGATGTCCAACTGGCTAACCGTCGAACTTTCGGCCGCGCCGATCAGCAAGGCGCAATCGACGTTCTTCAGAAAGCCGACGTTGTCGTCGCTCATCAGCATCGGCGGCATGTCGAATATCATCAGGCTCGGCTGAAAGCGCGTCTCTATTTTCATCAGGAAATCAGTCATTTGCTGCGACTGCAGCAATTCGGCGGGGCTGCTTGTGGGCTTCGAGTTCAAGCCGACTGCAAGGTTTTCGCCGTACCGGACGAAATGGTCTTCCGCTTCGATCTGCCCTTTCACCACCTCGCTCAAACCGTGCATCGGCCTGTGGGGCAAAATCTTGTGCAAGGCCGGGCGACGCAGGTCGAGGTCCAGAAGAATGACCCTTTGCTCTGGCTGACGGGCGAAGCTCAGCGCCAGATTCGTGGCAACCGTGCTTTTGCCGCAGCCACCGGTCGGTGAGGTAATGGCCAGGCGCTTCCATCGGTTGCTTTCCATGCTGTGCAGGGCGCGGGACCTGAGCATGTCGTAAGGTCCGGAAAGCGGACCCGGACCGATCGCGGCAAGCCTGTTGGCGTGCGCATGGCGGTTGGAAATCGTGATTTCGGGCAAGTCCGCCCAAACCGATCGCGCGACACCGCCCCGCTGCTGCGGTTTCTTGACCAGCGTGTCATCGATGCCAGCGCTCCGCCGCTTCTCGCGGGCTTTTTCAAGAGCCGCTTCCAATCTTTCCATGCCTTCAGCCTTTATCTTTCACAAACGAGCTTGCGATCGGGAGCGACCTAGTCCTGTCGGTGCGGCTCCGCCGGAGCACGTTCGAACCTTGGTTCTGTCGCATCAGTCGACCTCTCCAGCTGCGATCTCGGCGCCAAAGAAGACACCGTCATCAATGACCGCTTGCACAACCTTGCTGTCGACGACCTTCGAGTCGGCGCTCCATGCGTAGAGAAGCGACATGTCGCAGATCTGGTTGACCAGCCGCGGGATACCCTGGGCGACTTCGTAGATCAGCGAACGCGCGTTCTCGTCGATTTCCTCGCCGGTGCCGCCAGCTACCCGCAACCGATGCACGATGAAATCATGAACAGCGCTTTCCGACAGCGGTCTCAGATGGAAGCTGGCGGCGATGCGCTGCGCCAGCTGCCGCAGTTCCGGACGTTTGATCACCTCGCGCAGCTCGTTCTGTCCGACGAGGACCAGTTGCACCAACTCGTCCTTGTTGGAATTGATGTTCGTCAGCATCCGAAGCTCTTCGAGGCTGGCCTTTGACAGGTTCTGCGCCTCGTCAAAAATTAGAACGACCCGCTTACCTTCGGCATAGGTCTGAATAAGAAAATCCTGCAGGATCTGGAACTGCGCCACATATCCGATGCCCGGCTCGAATTTGACGCCAAGCGAATGCAGCACCCATTGTATCAGTTCGCCCCTGTCGCCCTGCGCGTTCGAGATGAGGCCGACCACGGAATCCGATTCGATTGTCTTCAGCAATTGGCGCAGAAGCGTGGTTTTGCCGCAGCCGACAGCCCCGGTAACCATTGTAATCGGAGCGCGAGACAGGATGCCGAACTCGAGGACCGAGAAAGCCCGTTTGTGCTGTTCCGACCAATAGATGAAGCTGGGATCCGGCACGAGCGTGAAAGGGCGTTCGGTGAAGCCGAAGCTGTCGAGATAGAACCCGGGCACGTCGTCCGACGTTTGGTCATTCTCGGGCGCGATGGTCTTCAAAGGTCTGAGCCTTTTCATTTCGTTCAAAACTCAAAACTGGCGAGACCCGTTGATTATAGCTATTGGCCCCCCGGTTCATCCCCCAAATAACCAGAGATTCTGGCTATTTGACGTCAAGAGCATCCCTTTTGACGGCTTTGTCAATGCAATGGCCGGACTGATGCCGCTGCGCACGGTTTCCGATTCGCCCCTCACTCCGTGATTGCGCAGGATCAGTTAACAGTAGTTGAAATTCTGTTTGAATGTGCGCTCCGCATTAGAAGCGATGGACGAGCGCTGGGTGGCTGTCACACGCATAGCGGGCAATGCGTTAAGAAGATGGCGAAAAACAGGACGCGGGATTCAAATTCTGTCTTTTTCTGGTTGATCTTGTTTGGAGCGCGGCAATTAAGATGTTATTAAGGATGGATAAGAAGTCTGCTATCCGCTGCCATTTTTCATATTCGGCCGATTTTTAAACGGAATGCTGGCTCCAGAGTGTTTTAAGGAGGTTTCCGGAAGTTCTCCGGGCGTAGATCAATGACAATTCATTTCGACAAGCTCAACGATCACATAGAATCTGCCAGTGCCCCATTTGGCGTAGTCCGCTTTGCCAGACGAGCGGGATTGTACCGCA
The DNA here is from genome assembly GCA_942492375.1 of uncultured Alphaproteobacteria bacterium. Lineage (GTDB taxonomy): Bacteria > Pseudomonadota > Alphaproteobacteria > Rhodobacterales > Rhodobacteraceae > JAHEAO01. The sequence goes on along the minus strand of CALOEL010000014.1, from coordinate 55,785 downwards.
ACGGCTTCAAGCGTGTTCTCGACATTTTCGTCGTGCTCATCTTTGCACCGATTCTGGTGCCGGTCGTTCTGGCTCTGGCGCTCATCGCGGCCCGCGACGGTTCGAATCCGTTCTACAGAAGCAAGCGCGTTGGCCGTAACGGAGAAGAGTTCGGCATGCTGAAGCTTCGGACCATGGTGCCGAACGCCGACCGTCTGCTGGAGGACTACCTGGCGGCGAATCCCGCGGCGCACGTGGAATGGGAAAAGAATCAGAAGCTCAAGCACGATCCCAGGATCACCAGGGCCGGTCGCTTCCTGCGCAAGGCGTCGTTGGATGAATTGCCGCAGTTCTGGAACGTTCTGACTGGCGACATGTCAATCGTCGGCCCGCGGCCCATGCTGCCAAGCCAGCGCGCGATCTACCCTGGTCTGGCGTACTATTCCATGCGTCCCGGTATCACCGGACCGTGGCAAGTGTCCGAGCGCAACGATTCGGAATTCGCGCGTCGTGCCGAACATGACAAAGCCTACGATGAGCGGCTTTCGTTCCTTTCGGATTTGAAGCTGATTGGGCGCACCTTCGGGGTAGTGCTGAAGGGCACGGGCTACTAATATCATGCAAAAGCCATGCAACTGCCGGTTTCCGGTGCGTTGTATAGACTAAAGCTGTCCCGGGAAGCCGGGACAGTTGTTGCATGAATAAAGGGCTGCCGACTTTGAAACTTCCCCGCTTGTCACTGATTCTCTTCCTGACGATTGCGTTAGGCGTTCTCTCCGCCTGCGATACGGCCGCCGAGCGCGCGGAGAAGCACTATCAATCCGCCTTGGCTTTGATCGAGAAGGGTGACGAGGAACGGGCGCTGGTGGAGCTTCGCAATGTTTTCCAGTTGAACGGGCAGCATCACGAAGCGCGCAAACTTTTTGCTTCCCTGCAAAGAGAACGCGGCGATGTTCGCGAGGCAATTGGGCAGTATCTTCGTCTTGTTGAACAATTGCCGGAGGACCTTGAGGGTCAGCGCGCCTTGGCAGAGCTGTTTCTCAGCGTCGGCAATTGGCCCGAAAGCGCGCGGCACGCCGATGCCGCACTGAGTCTCGATGCCGATGACCCGCGGTCCAGGGCGGTCCGCGCAGTCCTGGATTACGGTTCGGCGCTGGAAGCCCGAGACGAAAAGGCCGCCGCTGAAGCCGTGGTTGCGGTCCGGGAGTTGCGCACTGAACTGCCAGATAACCTGCCGCTCCGCCAAGTCATCATCGACGAACTGGTAAGGGCATCCGACTACATGCTGGCCCTCGAAGAACTCGACGGTGCGATCGAACTTCAGCCTAACAACAAGGATCTGCTCGGCATGCGGGTGTCCGTCCTCTCGGCTCTGGGGGATGATGAAGCGGTCGAAGATGCGATGATCTCCTTCGTTGCGCAGTTCCCCGAAGACGATGTCGCCGCTCTGACACTGGTGCGCTGGTATTTGTCGCGCGGGCAGGTCGATGATGCCGAAAGCTTCATGCGCGCCAATGTCGACCCCGAAGACGAGAATCGCAGAAGCCAGCTCGCACTTGTGAGATTCCTGTCCGAAATGCGCGGTCGCGACGCTGCCATTTCTGAACTCGACGCGATGATTGCAGCGGGCGACGATGCACCTGTCCTGACAGCGCTTCGGGCCGGGCTTGTCGATGACGGTCAGCGCGAAGCGGGGATTGCCGCGATGCGAGCGACCCTCGATGGCATGAACCCTTCAGACGAAGCACGGAACATCAAGGTCGCGCTGTCGCGCATGCTGCTCGCCACCGGCAACAACGTCGGAGCGCGCAGCAATATCGAGGAAGTGCTTGCCGAAGACCCCGGTCATGTCGAGGCGCTGAAACTCAAGGCGGACTGGCTGATCCGGGATGACGAAGTCAGCGCAGCTGTCACAGCGCTGCGCGCTGCGCTCAGCCGAAGCCCCAACGATGCCGACATCATGTCGCTGATGGCCCGCGCTCATGAGCGCGAGGGAAACCCCGAGCTTGTCGGTGAAATGCTCTCCTTGGCGGTCGAAGCCTCGAACAACGCACCTGAGGAGTCTGTTCGATATGCCGAGTATCTCGCGAATCGCGACAGGTTGGTGACGGCAGAGACAGTGCTTATCGATGCGTTGCGGCTGGCGCCTGAGAATCTGCGGATTCTCGAGGCGCTGGGCAACATTTATGTCGCGATGAAGGATTGGGGCCGAGCAGAGCAGGTGGCCGCGACGTTGGAGCGTCTGGACTTCGAAGAAGCCCGGCAGATCGGCCGCTCGCTGACCGCCAGAACGCTACAAGCGCAGAACAGGTCCGACGAAGCGATCAGCTATCTTCAAGGGCTGGTCGACAGCGGCGACGCGGGGCTCGGCGCGAATGTCGAGATCATCCGTTCGCTGCTGTCCGCAGGCGATTTCGATGCTGCCAGAAGCCAAATCAAGACACTTGCCGGGTCCGAGCCCGACAATCCTCAAGTCAAGTTCATCGAGGCCGCGGTGGATATGGCCGCGGGAGATCTGGACAGCGCCGAGGCGACCTATCGCGCCCTGCTCGAATCAGAAGGCAGCCAACCACAGATCTGGATTGCCTTGTTCCGATTGCTCGACTCGCAACGTCGGGACGACGAGATGCGCGCCGCCATGGACGAGGCGATCATCAATCACCCGGAAGACAGGACCTTGCAGTGGATCCAGGCGGGCATCCTGGAAAAATCCGGTCAGATCGACGAAGCGATCGGCATCTATCAATCGATGTACGAGACGGACAGTGACAACCTGATCGTCGCAAACAACCTTGCCAGCTTGCTTGCCGATAATCGGACCGATGAGGCGTCACTTGAACGTGCCTATACGATTGCCCGTCGCCTGCGCGGTACCGATGTGCCCCCGTTTCAGGATACATTTGGCTGGATCTCCCATCTGCGCGGCGACACACAAGAAGCTCGGGACGCTCTAGAGCCGGCGGCAGCGTCCTTGTCTGAAGACCCACTGGTCCAATATCATCTGGCTCAGGTATACGTGTCCCTCGAACTCCCGGAATTGGCGCTCGACCAGTTTCTGAAGGTTGTAGACCTGACGAGCGCTGCCGATACCCGCCCGTTTGTCGAAACCTCGCGTCAAGAGATCAACAGGCTGAAATCCGAACAAGACGCGCCGGCCAACCAATGACCGCACCGGGATCCTGGGATATTCTGCTGAACAGGTCATGACGCGCGCCCGTGCAAGCCTCCGCTTCGCCGATTGGAGCGCAGCGATAGTGATGCTGGTTGCGCTCTGTGTCCTCGTCGAGCTTGTTCTGCTGGGCTCCGATAGGGGCCTTTGGGGACGGGACGAATGGCGGCAACTTGCCTACCAGAATGGCGGATTCTGGATCGGGTTGCTGCAAAACTGGCAGCCCAACTACCAGGCCCAGCCCTACCTCATGTTCGTAACCTACAGCTTCCTGCACGCCGGACTGGCGCATCTTCTGGTTAACATGCTTACCCTGCTTGCATTGGGCAGGATCGTCATCGATCGTATCGGCCCATCGCGGTTCCTTCTGCTTTACGCTGTTTCGGCAGCTGGCGGGGCATTGGGTTATGCGGCGCTCGCGTCAACCTATCAACCGATGGTCGGGGCTTCGGGCGCATTGTTCGGACTGGCCGGCGCACTCATGGCCTGGGAATATGTCGACAGGTTCAACGCAGATGAGCGCCTGTGGCCGGTCTTGCGCAGCATCGTTTTCCTAATCGTCCTGAATCTCGTTCTCTGGTGGGCGATGGACGGAAGACTTGCATGGCAGACCCATCTGGGCGGCTTTGTTGCCGGATGGATCCTGGCATTCATAATCGACCCGCGGTCACGGCCTTTCGGGGCGACGGGTTCTCACTGAATTGCAAAAATTCTAAGGATTAAGCCGACCTTCACGCGGACAGGATATCAAATCCCCGGGTGAGACACGAGGTGGCGGCATGAGCGCGAAATCAAACGCGCCGATAATCATCAAGCGCAAGAAGATCATTGCAGGCGGCGGGCACCATGGCGGAGCCTGGAAGGTCGCCTATGCGGATTTCGTCACCGCAATGATGGCATTCTTCATGTTGATGTGGCTCTTGAATGCTACGACAGAAAAACAGCGCAAGGGCATCGCGGATTATTTCAGCCCGACGATCCCGATCAACCGGATCTCGGGCGGTGGCGAGGGATCGTTCGGGGGTGACAGCGTATTCTCCGAAGAGACGCTTGCCCAGAATGGCACCGGTGCCAGCCAGAAGAAGCCAACCGAAGCGAATGCAGCCAAGGGATTGGCCGTACTCGATACCGCAAGCGCCGCTGCCAACGACGCACAGGCCTTCGCAGAAGTGGAGCGTGCGCTGACGGCCATGTCTGGCGAAAGCATGGCAGCGTCTGAAGCGCTTCGACATATCGTGACCAAGGTGACAGACGAAGGCCTCATTCTCGAGGTCTTCGACCTCGAGGGCGCACCGCTCTTCGAGGACGAGACAGCCACACCCACGGAAGTTACCGTGGAAATCGCGGACATGTTCGTGCGGGTCTTCAGCTTGGTTTCGAACAAGATCGCGGTGAACGGCTTCGTGAAGTCCTATCCGATCGTACTGGCGAAGTCTCCGGTTTGGGACCTGTCCTCTGCAAGAGCCGACAGCCTGCGGCAGCTTCTGGTTGATCAGGACCTTCGCGAGGAAAGGCTTCAGCGCGTCTCGGGCTATGCAGATAACCGGCCGGCCGTCGGCAACCCGATGGCAGTGCGCAACAACAGGATCGAACTGATACTTCTGCGCAGTGACGCTGACGGCAAGTGATCGTCCGGTATTAGCCTGCTGTTAAGCCGAACCGCGTAACTCTGGACAGAAGAAGGGACCGATAGCAGCAGAAAGGCGCTACCCATGACCATTTCCTCCTCGCTCAACGCCGGTGTGGCCGGGCTGAATGCAAACGCGACGCGGCTGGCGACAATTTCAGACAACATCGCCAACTCGGCCACCTATGGCTACAAGCGCGCAACCGCGGACTTCCATTCCCAAGTGATCAGCGGCAATGCGGCGGGCATGTACGCCGCGGGCGGGGTGCGAAGTTCTACCCAAAGGCTGATAGACGAGCGTGGGCCGCTGATCTCCACGTCCAATCCTACGGATATTACAGTCGGTGGGCGTGGCATGATCCCGGTCACGGCTTCTGCTTCCGTCGGGGGTACGGGCGGCGACTATCCGATGATGCTGGTAACAACCGGGTCCTTCCGCGCCGACTCTCAGGGCATTCTGAAGACGGAAACCGGCATGGTGCTGATGGGCTGGCCGGCAAACATCGACGGGACCATACCGACCTATCCGCGCGATACGGTTGCGGGGCTGGAACCGGTTCGGGTCAACGTCAATCAATTCGCCGGCGACCCGACCACCCAGATGACATTGGGCGTCAACCTGCCGGCGACCGAAACCAATGCCGGCGGCAGCGGCGATCCGCTGGATCTCTCGATCGAATATTTCGACAATCTCGGCACCTCCGAGACCTTGAACGTCAGCTTCGCGCCTTCTGTTCCGGTAACCGGAAGCTCGAACCTGTGGACGATGACGATCACGGATTCGGCCTTGGGCGGCGCGCCAGTGGGCGTATACGACCTGCAGTTCGACGCGTCCCGCGCCGACGGCGGCACCCTGGCGTCGGTAACGACCACAACGTGGGGCGCTTACGACGCCGCCAACGGCACCATCGCGCTGACGCTCGCTGGCGGCCCGCTGACGCTGAACATCGGCCGGATCGGCGATCCGTCGGGCATGACGCAGTTGTCGGACAGTTTTGCGCCTGTATCGATCGACAAGAACGGGTCTCCGGTCGGAAACCTCTCATCTGTTGAGGTGGATGAGAACGGCTATGTGAACGCGATCTACGATGTCGGTTTCACGCGCCGCATCTATCAGATTCCACTGGTCGATGTGCCCAATCCGAACGGCTTGATCGCACTGAACAACCAAGCCTATCAGGTTTCGCCAGAAAGCGGCTCGTTCTTCCTCTGGGACGCGGGAGACGGGCCCACCGGCAATGTCGTCGGCTTCTCGCGAGAGGAATCAGCCACGGATGTTGCCCGTGAATTGACACAGCTGATACAGACGCAACGCGCATACTCGTCCAATGCGAAGGTAATCCAGACCGTTGCGTTGTCCTTGGCGGTCGCGACCTTCAGGCCGGTGGAGATTTCGCTTTGGGTCTTCGCAAGGTTGCTGTTGATCCCTTTGAGGGTCTGCAGCGCGACCATGGCGCTTTGGTTCGTAAGAATGCTGGACATTCGTTTTCCTTCCGTCTGACAGCGCTTTTGCGCCGGATTGATATGTCGCCTGACAGGGCGATGTTGGCGTCATTCTGACGGTTGCTGGCGTCCGGCGTTCCTTGACCGGCGGCGCCACCCCTTAGGATGCAGGCGAAGACTGGCAGCCAGGTGCTAACCGATCCCTAAGCGGCCCTCGCGGGATGTGTAGAATTGTATCGAACATCACGCGGGTTCTCAGACACGCCGCTCCAGCATCGTTACGTTCCGGGGCGTTGCGTTGCGTTGGCCTTCGCCGTCATATGTGCCGAAATCGGTTGCGGTTGCGCCCAGATCGCGGCTGACCGAGAGGATGCCTTGCCGCGCCGCCGAGAGCAGCGTGTGGTTGCGCGCGGACTTCCGGCGTATCATGTCCAGCCAATGGCCCGCGGGCTGCTCTCGGGCGATCAGCGACATCAGCCGCTCCTTCTCGGCGGCAAGACTGTGCAGCGCCGAGAAGTCGCCGCGCAGCAGCGCGGCCCGCTCCCTGTCCAGCAGGCCGGCCAGCCTCTCGCTCTTGCTGCGTCGGTCAAACAGAGTCATGCTCTTGCTCCCTCAGTGTGTTGAAAATGGTTTCGGCGAGTCCGATCCCGCCGGACCGCACCATCGCTTTGGATTGCGCTTGCAGCAGAAACGAACTGAACTGTTCCTCGCCCACCCCGCCGCCGAAGCTGTCGGGCGATTCACCCAATCCTGTCGATTTCAGCATTTCCGCCAGAAATGTTGCCTCCAGGTCCTGTGCGACGGCCCAGATCCGCTGATCGGCCGGGCTTCGTCCCTGTGCGGGTAGCGCAAGGGTCGATGTTGCTGCTGTTTCCATCCATTCCACTCGAGTGAATCCTGTTTCTCCCGATGTGACCGACAAGCGGTAAAGATGTGGTAACCAAGAGCGGTCATATTCACCGGAAAGCGAACAACGCCCGGATCTGTGATGATCGCATTACCCATCGTGACTACCGGCAAGACAGCCGGCTGCATGGCCGGCACCCTTGCCGCAGCCAGCCCCGTCGCGGCGTTCGACTTTGCCGCCCTTCTTGCCGCCGAGCCCGGTTCACCGTCGACACCCGAAGGCCCGGCGCCGGCGCCGGGGGAGCGGACCGAAAGCCCCGATACCGAGGAGACGATTGCCAAATCTTCGCCTGACCCACTGATCGCACTTGTGCCGTTGCCGGTCGAAACACGACCCACACCTTATGCATCCGGCCTGACCCCGCAGGCAGCAGAGCCGCTCCACCCGCTGGAGAATGCAAAAGCCGCAACCCCGGCACCTGCGGACTCGCCGAAGCGGGCGTCAAACGAGGTGCCGCAGGTCCGGCAACCGGACGCGCCCGCTCTGCAGATCGCCCCAGACCACACGACAAGCCCCCAACCGGCGCCTTCCACGAATGGGGAACCTGCCCCCGCCGACGCGAAACCCGGTCAAGCCACCTTCCCGTCGCAAGCCGGCGCTATGGGCGGCGTTGAGCAGAGCCGCCAGCCTCCGCGCAAGGGTCTGGCCGAGACCAAGCCCGACATTCTGGCAGTGCCGAAGCCCGGCGCCGATCCTCGGCTGAAGCCCGAATCCTCGACCGCTGCGACGCAAGCGGCGCCGGCCGCAACCGGATCCGACGCCGTGACCGCGCGCGATGGACCCACCCGCCCTCTTGATCCGGTTCGCGTCGATGCGCTCCAGTCGCCGGACGATACGGCGGCACAGACCGATCCATTGCAACCCTCGGTGGCCGAGTCTCCAAGGTCCCCGGTGTCGCAGCAGGACATGCAACGGATTGCTGCGCCGCCGGCAACCCCTGACCGTCCCGCTGTCACCGAGGCAATTGCCCAGGCCGCAAGGGCGCTGGCCGATGGGCCGGTGGAACTGACCCTGAACCCCGAGGAACTGGGGCGCGTGCGGCTGACGCTTCACGGGTCCGACGCCGGCATGATCGTGCAACTGGCCGTGGAACGCCCCGAAACGCTTGACCTGTTGCGACGCAATATCGACCTGCTGGCCCAGGATCTGCGGCAAGCCGGATATGAAAGGCTGTCATTCTCCTTCGCCGGGCAGGGACAGGATGGCGATCAGCCCCATCCCGCGTCAGCCGACAAGACCCCTGACCATCCCCATCCGACATCCGATCCGGCTGCGACCGCCCAGCCCTACCGGATGCATCTGTCCCACACAGCGCTCGATCTTCGCATCTAAGGAGACCTTATGGAAATCGCCCAAACCACTCCCGCCAACCCGATCGCCGCACCCTCGACCAACCCGCGGGCCGAGACGAGTTCGGATTTCGAGACATTCTTGCTGATGCTGACCACGCAGATGCAGAATCAGGATCCGCTCAACCCGATAGAATCTGCCGATTTCGCCGTCCAGCTGGCGACGTTTTCGGGTGTGGAACAGCAGGTCAAGACCAATGACCTGCTTGGCTCTCTGGCACAGCAGATGGGCGTGATGGGCCTCTCGCAACTCTCCGGGTGGATCGGGATGGAGGCACGGGTCGCCGCCCCGACGCGTTTCGACGGAAGCCCGATCACGCTCGCGCCGGACTTCCCAAGCGGCGCCAGCGGCGGAACCCTCGTCGTGCGCGATGAAACCGGGGCCGAGGTCCAGCGCCTGCAACTCTCGCGCAGCGACGGGACGATCGACTGGGCTGGCGTCTCCTCCGAAGGCGCGCCGCTGCCGCCGGGTACCTATAGTTTCGAACTGGAAACGGTTGTGGGCGACTCGACACCGCAATCGACCATGGTCGAGGTCTTTGCGAAGATCAGCGAAGCCCGGATGCGGAATGGCGAAACTGTGGTCGTGCTTCAAGGTGGTCAGGAAGTGCCGGCCAGCAGCATCTCTGCACTGCGGGCTCCCACGTCTTGACCCCATGCCGCGACATCCCGGCCTGCAATCACCGCTTTCGGGCGAATTACGATTCCGTTCATCCGTGTCTTGCTCTAGGCTGGCCGGACCCTGGGACCAACTGGCGCATCGTGATTCAACAAGCCTCGCCCCGCTCCACCACCGATGCGTCCGCGATGCTGCAGACGCGGCTCGCCTCCGCGGGCATTGCGGCTGAGGGGTCCGAATGGCATCCCTATTCTGGCGGCAGGACAAATGCGATCTGGCGGATCGGGTCCGGCGCGCAGGCACTGGTCTGCAAGCTCTACCTGCCCGCAAGCGCCAGTCCGCTCTTTCCCAACGACTCCGCAGCCGAATGGAATGCCCTCCGCGCATTGTCCGGGACCGGCCTTGCGCCCGAGCCGGTCGCCACTCTCGCCACCGAGCTTGGTCCCTGCATCGTCTATCGCAATGTCGAGGGGGAGCCTGTCCGGTCAGGGATCGCGCAAGTCGCGGAGATAATGACGAGGCTCCACCGGTTCGCGCTGCCAGCCGGGCTGCGGCATCTGAGCGGCGGGTCGGAGCAATTGCGATTGCAAGGCCAGGCGATACTGGACGACTGCCGCTCGCCCGAGGCGCGCGAGCTTCGCAATGCCTGCCCGACCGTCGACTGCCCCGCGTCGTCCCGGTCGGTCTTCCTGCATGGCGATGTCGTTCCCTCGAACGTGTTGACAGGTCCGACAGGCGTCACATTCATTGACTGGCAATGCCCCGCCGCCGGCGATGCGGCGGAAGATATCGCGATCTTCCTGTCGCCCGCGATGCGCAGCCTCTATGGCGGCAGGCCCTTGTCATTCGACGAGCAAACCGCATTCCTCCAGGCTTACGGAAGCCCGGAAATCGCCTGGCGCTACCGCCGGCTGGAGCCGCTTTATCACTGGCGCATGGCTGCGCATTGCCTGTGGAAGGCCGAACGCGGCGCGGTCGATTACCGGGACGCGTTGCAGCTTGAACGCGCGGCGCTAGAGCAGTTCCGTCAGCAGTATCAGCGCCGTGGCGGCCGCGAAGCCGAGGGCGACCAGCCCGAGTGACCTCCACCGGCCGGGCTTCGGCGCCGGGGCCGGTTCCGCTGACTGCCGGATCAGAAGCTTTTCCACCATTTGCGGCAGCTTCGGCCCGAATCGCGCCAGCACCTGCGCGGTCATGGCCAGATCCCGCACCAGTGCCTTCGGGCCGATATTTTCCTTGATGTAGCTTTCCACGATCGGGCGGGCGACTTCCCAGATGTTGATATGCGGGTCGAGCGAGCGCGAGACGCCCTCGACCACCACCATCGTGCGCTGCAACAGGATCAGTTCGGTCCGGGTTTCCATGCCGAAGCGCTCCGTCACCTCGAAGAGATAGCTCAGCAGCCGCGCCATCGAGATCCGGCTCGCATCCATGCCGAAGATCGGTTCGCCCACCGCCCGCAGCGCGCGCGCGAACTCGTCGACATCCCGATCGGCGGGTACATAGCCTGCCTCGAAATGCACCTCGGCCACGCGGCGGAAATCGCGGCGGATGAACCCGAAAAGGATCTCGGCATAGACGCGCCGGGTATAGTCGTCGATATGCCCCATGATGCCGAAGTCGAGCGCGATGATATCGCCGTTCTCGGCCACCTTCAGATTGCCCTGGTGCATGTCGGCGTGAAAGAACCCGTCGCGCAGCGCATGACTGAGGAACAGGTGCAGCACCCTGTGCGCAAGCGCCGCGCGGTCATGCCCGAAAGCGTCGAGCGCCTTCAGATCGTGGATCGGGATGCCTTCGCCCCAGCCCAGCGTCATCATCCGCCGGCTCGACAGCGGCCAGACTACTTTCGGAACCCGGAAGCCCTCGTCGCCTTCGGTGTTTGCGGCGAATTCCGCGGCCGAAGAGGATTCAAGCCGCAGGTCCAACTCGCCCAAAACGACGCCCTCGAAATGCGCGATCACCTCGTTGGGACGCAGCCGGCGCGAGGCGGGGGACAGCAGCTCGATGACCGAGGCCGCGAAATAGAACGCATCGATATCCTTGCGAAACGCCTTCTCGATGCCGGGACGCAGCACCTTGACGGCGACCTCCTCGCCGGTATCCGCGCGCCGCGCCTTGTGAACCTGCGCGATCGAGGCTGCGGCGACCGGCTCGCTGAACTCGGTGAACAGCTCGTCCACCGGCCGTCCCAGTTCCTGCGCCACCATCCCCTTGGCAAGCGCGATATGGAACGGCGGCAACTTGTCCTGCAGAACCTGCAACTGCGCCGCCAACTCGTCGCCGACCACATCCGGGCGGGTCGACAGGATCTGGCCGAATTTCACATAGGCCGGTCCCAGCGCGGTCAGCGCCCGCGTCACCGGCGGCTGCGCCGGATCGCCGCGATAGCCCAGCCATTTGAACGGCCAACCCATGACCCGCGCCGCGATGCGCAAAGAAACCGGCGCATCCATCGCGTCGAGAGCCACGCGCATCGCACCGGTGCGTTCCATCGTCGCCCCGGTGCGGATGAGGCGCCAGATGTTGTGGGGTCCGCGCATTCAGAGCTTCCAGCCGGAATGCAGGGCGGCGATCCCCATCGACAGGTTGCGGTATTTCACATTCTCGAACCCCGCCTCGCGGATCATCCGCGCGAAGCTTTCCTGATCGGGAAAGCGGCGGATCGATTCGACCAGGTACTGGTAGCTGTCGCGATCCTGCGCGATCAGCTGGCCCATGCGGGGAATGACGTTGAACGAATAAAGGTCATAGGCCTTCTGCATCGCCGGATTGGGCAGCCGGCTGAATTCCAGTACCATCAGCCGTCCTCCGGGCTTCAGGACCCGGAACGCCTCGGACAGCGCATCCGCGATCCGCGTCACGTTCCTGATGCCGAAGCTGATCGTGTAGACGTCGAAACTGGCGTCGGGAAAGGGCAGCGCCATCGCATCGCCAACGGTCCAGTCCAGCCGCTCGCCAAGGCTTTCGGCCTCGGCCCGCTTGCGCCCCTCGACCAGCATCGACTCGGTCATGTCGAGGACGACGGCGCTTGCCCCGGGCGCGCGCTTGAGGAACCGAAAGGCGATATCCCCGGTGCCGCCGGCCACGTCCAGCAGGCGCTGGCCCGGCCGCGGCGCCAGCCAGTCCATCATCGCATCCTTCCACAGCCGGTGCACGCCGACGGACATCACGTCGTTCATGATGTCGTACCTGCTGGCGACATTGGTGAAGACGCCCTTCACCATGCCGGCCTTCTGATCCTCGGCGACCTCCCGGTAACCGAAATGCGTCGTCTTTCTCGTGCTGTCGGTCATCGGGCCTTGCCGTTCGTCGAAAACTCACCCTTCTTATAGGGTCGATGCCGGGCGTTACAATGCGCCCAAATCACCGCATGGGGGTGGAATGCCGGAATTGCCGGAAGTCGAGACGGTTCGCCGCGGGCTGGAGCCGGTGCTGACCGGCCGCGTCATCACCCGCGCCGACATCCGCCGCCCCGACCTGCGCTGGCCGCTGCCCGAACGCATGGCCGAAAGACTGACCGGTCGGCGCGTGCTGTCGCTGCGCCGCCGCTCGAAATACATCCTCGCCGATCTCGATTCGGACGAGACGCTGATCATCCATCTCGGCATGTCCGGGCGGATGCTGGTCTCGGGCTGGATGCTGGGCGAGTTCCATCACGATCACCCTGCGCCTGAAAAACACGATCATATCGTGCTCGACATCGAGGACGGCGCCCGCGTGACCTTCAACGACGCCCGCCGCTTCGGCGCGATGGACCTGACCCCCACATCCGAGGTCGAGCATCACTGGCTGTTGGCGGGCATCGGCCCCGAGCCGATGGGCAATGCCTTTGACGAGGATTACCTGCTGTCCCGGCTGAAAGGCCGCAACACGCCGATCAAGTCGGCGCTTCTCGATCAGCGGCTCGTGGCCGGCCTTGGCAACATCTACGTCTGCGAGGTGCTGCACCGCGCCGCTATCTCGCCTGTGCGCAAGGCCGGCCGGATCGCCGGGCCGCGGCTGCGGACGCTCGTGCCGACCATCCGGCAGGTGCTGGCCGAGGCGATCGAGGCCGGCGGCTCCTCGCTGCGCGACCATCGCCAGACCTCGGGCGAGCTGGGCTATTTCCAGCACACTTTCCGGGTCTACGACCGCGAGAACCGTCCCTGTCCGACGCCGGGATGCGGCGGAACGATCCGCCGAATCGTCCAGTCCGGACGCTCATCCTTCTACTGTCCGCAATGCCAAAGATAGCTTGATCGCCATGTCAGGGCTGCTACAGACTGCGCGAACCGGAACCAGCAGGGGCTGCCACCCATGGCCTACAAGACCATCGTCGTCGAGACCGCGGATTACGTCTCGCTCATCCGCCTCAACCGTCCCGATGCGCTGAACGCGCTCAACACCGAGATGCTCGGCGAGATCGGCAAGGCGATGCAAGAGGCCGACGCCAACGACAAGGTCCGCGCCATCGTCCTGACCGGCTCGGACAAGGCCTTCGCCGCCGGCGCCGATGTCAAGGAGATGGCCGACAAGGGCTTTGTCGACGTTTTCACCGACAATTTCTTCGCTGCGGAAACCGACGCGATCCTGTCGGTCCGCAAGCCGGTCATCGCGGCGGTCGCGGGCTATGCGCTGGGCGGCGGCTGCGAACTGGCGATGATGTGCGATTTCATCATCGCCGCCGATACCGCGAAATTCGGCCAGCCCGAGATCAACCTCGGCGTCATGCCCGGCATGGGCGGATCGCAGCGGCTGACCCGCTTCGTCGGCAAGTCGAAGGCGATGGACATGAACCTGACCGGCCGCTTCATGGACGCCGAAGAGGCAGAGCGCGCCGGTCTGGTCAGCCGCGTCGTCCCGGCGAAGAAGCTGATGGAGGAGGCGATGAGCGCCGCCCAGAAGATCGCCGAGAAATCGCAGATCGCGGTTATGGCGGTGAAGGGCGCGGTCAACCGCAGCTACGAAACCACCCTGGCCGAGGGCCTGCTCTACGAGCGGCGCGTGTTCCACTCGCTTTTCGCCTCCGAGGACCAGAAAGAGGGCATGCTGGCCTTCCTGGAAAAACGCGAGCCGCAGTTCCGCGACAAATAGGCCGACAAACTTCGGCAAACCCCGTTGACTTGCCCGCGACTCGGGCCTAGAAGCGCGGCTTCAGATTTACACCACCCGGAAAGTGGGATCAAAACACATGGCCAATACGCCACAGTCCAAAAAACGCGCCCGCCAGAACGAGACGCGCTTCGAGATCAACAAGGCGCGCCGTTCGCGCATTCGCACCTTCCTGCGCAAGGTCGAAGAGGCGATCACCTCGGGCAACCAGGATGCCGCCGCCGAAGCCCTGCGCGCGGCCCAGCCAGAGCTGATGCGCGGCGTGAGCAAGGGCGTCGTTCACAAGAACACCGCCGCCCGCAAGATGTCGCGCCTCTCGTCGCGGGTCAAAGCGCTGACCTAACGTCAGCCGCCAAGAATCACCGAAAGGCGCGCCCCCGGGCGCGCCTTTTTTGTTTTCCGACTGTGGCATTTTCACTGCGCTGTTCCGGGGTTTTCCGCCGGTTCTCGGATTCGTTCCGCCAAAGTTCGAGTCAAGCGAGATGTTCTATTGCGAGCGCCGCAAACGCCTTGCTAGCTTGACGCTGCGATTCACATCGTCTTGGGGGGACATTCGAGAGGAAGGGGTGTGTTTCCGTTTGTTGGAGAGGGAAAGCCGACACGGGAACTAGCATTGGCTGCCAGACCAGACACCCGGCCACTCGAAGTCAGGACAGTTGCAGGCTTATGCCTGGTCAACAGTCCTGAATAGACGGAACTCGATCCGACGCGCGCCGCGCGCCGGGTTGATGTGCCCGATATGTCCGAACGACCCGCGTATCAGCGCGGACGAATGAATAAGCCGGGAGGTGAGGGGCCCGGGACTGTTTGTTTGTGCCGCTCTGCAACGTGATCCGCGACGCCGGGAAACCGGCGGCGGATCGGGACCGATCCCTGAAACGCATGAGCACCGGGGCAGGCCGAATAGCCGAAGCACCGGGGGGCTGGTTCTGCACCGGCCTTCAATGAAACATGAATCGGGTCGAAGACACAAAATGACGGAAGACATCTGGGGACGGATCAGGGAAGAGCTGCTTAAGACGGTAGGGCAAAACAACTACAAGAACTGGATAGAACCTCTCGAATTCTCGGATCTCAGGAACGGCGTCGCGACGTTCTTCGTGCCGACGAATTTCATGGGGAACTGGGTATCGCGCAATTTCGGCGACCAGATACATCACCAGCTGAAGAAAGCCGGGCAAGAGGTGTCTCGGGTCGAGTTTCAGGTGCCCAGCACGGCGAGCGCCAAACCCCCGAAATCGACCGGACCGGCGGCGCCGGCGGGCCCCGCGCCCGAGGCCAAGGCGCAATCGCCGAAATCCGCCGATCCGGACCTGCCGGGCGCGCCGCTCGATGCGCGCTTCACCTTCGAAAGCTTCGTGGTCGGCAAGCCCAACGAACTGGCGCATGCCGCCGCACGCCGCGTCGCCGAGGGTGGTCCGGTCACCTTCAATCCGCTGTTCCTTTATGGCGGTGTCGGGTTGGGCAAGACCCATCTCATGCATGCCATCGCCTGGGAGCTGCAGAAAAGGCAGCCCGACCTGCGGGTGGTCTATCTGTCTGCCGAGCAGTTCATGTACCGCTTCGTGCAGGCGCTGCGCGACAAGCAGATGATGGATTTCAAGCAGCTCTTCCGCTCGGTCGATGTGCTGATGGTCGATGACGTGCAGTTCATCGCCGGCAAGGAATCGACGCAAGAGGAATTCTTCCACACCTTCAACGCGCTCGTCGACCAGAACAAGCAGATCATCATTTCCGCCGACCGCGCGCCGGTCGAGATCAAGGATCTCGAAGAACGCATCAAGTCGCGCCTGCAATGCGGCCTGGTGGTGGATCTGCATCCGACCGATTACGAACTGCGCCTCGGCGTCCTGCAACAGAAGGTCGAGCAGTACCGCCAGCAATATCCGGGTCTGATGATCGCCGACGGCGTGCTTGAATATCTCGCGCATCGCATCTCGTCGAATGTCCGCGTGCTGGAAGGCGCGCTGATGCGGCTTTTCGCCTTCGCCTCGCTTGTCGGCCGCGAAATCACGCTCGACCTGACGCAGGACTGCCTTGCCGACGTGCTGCGCGCCAGCGACCGCAAGGTGACGGTCGAAGAGATCCAGCGCCGCGTCAGCGAGCATTACAACATCCGCTTGTCGGACCTTCTGGGTCCGAAGCGCGTGCGCACCATCGCGCGCCCGCGGCAGGTGGCGATGTATCTGGCCAAGCAGCTGACCACCCGCAGCCTCCCCGAGATCGGCCGCCGCTTCGGCGGGCGCGACCACACCACCGTCATGCACGGCGTGCGCCGGATCGAGGAGCTGAAAGGCCACGACCACCAGATCGCCGAGGATATCGAGATGTTGCGCCGCGCCCTCGAAGGCTGACGCTGGACATCCCGGCCCTTGACGCTCCGCGGCGTTCGGCGGACAGTCCAGAAAACTATTGAGCCGGGCGGCGAATGGGATACATTCGCCGCCCCGGCATCTGCAGGAGTGGGACATGAAGATCAGCATCGAACGCGGCGCCTTGCTCAAGGCCGTGGGTCAGGCACAATCGGTCGTGGAACGGCGCAACACGATCCCGATCCTGGCAAATGTGCTGATCGAGGCCGAGGGCGACACCGTCTCGTTCCGCGCCACCGACCTCGATATCGAGGTCGTCGACAAGGCCCCCGCCCAGGTCGAGAGGCCCGGCGCCACCACGGTATCGGCGGTCACCCTGCACGAGATCGTGCGCAAGCTGCCCGACGGCGCGCTGGTCACGCTGACCGATGATGGTGCCAACGGCCGGCTGACGGTCGATGCCGGACGCTCCAACTTCTCGCTGGCGACGCTGCCCAAGGAAGATTTCCCGGTGATGGCCTCGTCGGAATACGACACCAATTTCTCGGCCCCCGCGCCGGTTCTGCGGCGGCTTTTCGACAAGTCGAAATTCGCGATTTCGACGGAAGAGACCCGCTACTACCTGAACGGCGTCTACATGCATGTCGCCGCCGGCGAAGGCGGCCAGGTGCTGCGCTGCGTGGCGACCGACGGCCACCGACTGGCGCGGATCGACGCTCCGCTGCCCGAGGGCGCCGACGGCATGGCCGGCGTCATCGTGCCCCGCAAGACCGTGAACGAGTTGCGCAAGCTTCTGGACAATGACGAGACAACGATCGCCGTCTCGGTGTCGGAAACCAAGGTGCGCTTCGCCACGCCCGAGATCACCCTGACGTCGAAGGTCATCGACGGCACCTTCCCGGACTACACCCGGGTGATCCCGCAGGGCAACACCCGCAAGCTTCAGGTCGATGCGACCGAGTTCGCCCAGGCCGTCGACCGCGTCGCGACCGTCTCGTCCGAGCGCTCCCGCGCGGTGAAGCTTTCGCTCGACGATGACCGGCTGGTCCTGTCGGTCAACGCCCCCGACAGCGGCGCCGCCGAGGAGGAGTTGAGCGTTGCCTATTCCGACGAGAAGCTGGAGATCGGCTTCAATGCCAAGTACCTGCTGGAAATCGCCGGGCAGGTCGACCGCGAAAACGCCGTCTTCCTGTTCAATTCCTCGGGCGATCCGACCCTGATGCGGGAAGGCGACGATACCAGCGCCGTCTATGTCGTCATGCCGATGCGCGTGTGACGGGGTCGCGCCAGAGACTTCTTGCCTCCGGCGGGGATATTTCCGGACAAATGATGGAGTGAGAGATGGGGAGCCTGTCCGTGACTGCGCTGACCCTGTCGCATTTCCGCTCTCACCGCCGCGCCGAGCTGTCATTCGATGGCCGCCCGGTCGCGATCCACGGGCCGAACGGCGCGGGCAAGACGAACATCCTCGAGGCGGTGTCGCTGCTGTCGCCGGGGCGCGGGCTGCGGCGGGCCGCGGCCGACGACATCGCCCGCAGGCCCGAGGCGCTGGGATGGAAGATCACCGCGGGGCTGCGCAGCCTGCACCAGAGCCACGAGATCGAGACCTGGGCCGAACCCGGCGCCGCCCGCCAGCTTCGGATCGACGGCAAGCCGGCGGCGCAGGCCGCACTTGGCCGGATCGCCCGCATCCTCTGGCTGGTGCCGGCGATGGACCGGCTCTGGATTGAGGGCGCGGACGGCCGTCGCCGCTTCCTCGACCGCATGACGCTGAGTTTCGAGCCGGGCCATGCCGAGGCGACGCTGACCTATGAGAAGGCGATGCGAGAGCGCAACCGGCTTCTGAGGGACCAGACCGCCGACCCGCATTGGTATTCTGCGCTGGAAAGCCAGATGGCAGAATCCGGGGCCACCATCGTCGCCAACCGCGCTGCGGCGGTGATGCGGGTCGCGGTCGCGCAAGACGATGCCGCGACAGCGTTTCCCGCCGCCGAACTCGGCCTCATCGGCCCCGACGACACGCCGCAACCGGAGACGGCGGATGACCTGCGCGACGTGCTGGCCGAAAGCCGCCCCCGCGACATGGCGGCGGGGCGCACCCTGATCGGGCCGCATCGCACGGATCTGACGGCGATCTACACCGCCAAGGCGACAGAGGCCCGGAACTGTTCGACCGGCGAGCAGAAGGCGCTGCTGATCTCGCTGGTTCTCGCCAATGCCCGCGCCCTGGCGATGGATTTCGGCGCACCGCCGATCCTGCTGCTCGACGAGGTCGCCGCCCATCTCGATGCCGCGCGGCGCGCGGCGCTATATGACGAGATCTGCACATTGGCCGCGCAGGCCTGGATGACCGGAACCGAAGCCACTTTGTTCGACACGCTGGGCGACCGCGCGCAACATCTGGCGGTCAGCGAGACCGGCGGCTCATCCGCCGTCCGGATGTGCTAGGATGCAAGGAGGAACCTTCTTATGACCCCGCAACGCGTGACCCTCATCACCCTTGGTGTCGATGACCTGCAACGATCGCGGGCCTTCTATGCCTTGCTCGGCTGGACCCCGGCAAGCGAGCAGGAGGGCGTCAGCTTCTACCAGCTCAACGGCTTGGTGCTGGGCCTCTTCGGCCGCGGCGCGCTGGCCGAGGATCAGGGCCGCGCCGGGGCCGAGCTTGGCACCGGCGCGATCACGCTGGCGCAGAACTTCGCCACCACCGAAGAGGTCGATGCAGCCTTCGCCGCCGCGCTCGATGCCGGGGCGACCGCGCTGAAGACGCCGCAGAAGGTTTTCTGGGGCGGCTATTCCGGCTACTGGGCGGATCCGGACGGGCATGTCTGGGAGGTCGCGATGAACCCGTTCTGGCCGCTGAACGAGGATGGCAGCCTGACGCTGCCCGTCCCGGACTGACGGTCGGTCTCGACTTTCACCGGCGCTTGCCCTAACCGGGGGCCATCCTTCGCGCCGGACCCGTCATGACCATCACACACTCCGACCTGCTGCTCTATGCCGGCGCGCTGGCGATCCTGTTCTTCACGCCCGGGCCGGTCTGGGTGGCGCTGACCGCCCGCACGCTGTCGGGCGGCTTCCACGCCGCCTGGCCGCTGGCGCTGGGCGTGGTGATCGGCGATGCGCTCTGGCCGTTCCTGGCGATCCTCGGCGTCACCTGGGTCGTGTCGGTCTTTGCAGGGTTCATGACCGTGCTGCGCTGGGTGGCATCGGCGATCTTCATCATCATGGGCGCGTTCATCATCCGCAACGCGGACAAGACCATCGCCACCGACAGCCGTCTGACCCGCCCCGGCATGTGGGCGGGTTTCGCCGCGGGGGTTGCCGTCATCCTCGGCAATCCGAAGGCGATCCTGTTCTACATGGGTGTCTTGCCGGGGTTCTTCGATCTGACGCGCCTGACCTGGCCCGACATCGCCGCCATCGTCGCGCTGTCGATGATCGTGCCTTTCATCGGCAACCTGTTCTTCGCCACCTTCATCGACCGGGCACGGCGTCTGCTGACCTCACCCCGGGCATTGCGGCGCACCAATTTGACCGCCGGATTTCTGCTTATCCTGGTCGGGTTGTTGATCCCGTTCACCTGAGACTTGTCGCTCATGCACGGTGCTACCAAATCTTGTGGTGAACGCGTGACATGGCCCCCCAAATCTCGTATAAATCCGGCACAATAACACGGAAAGATCGCATGGCCGAAGCAGCCCCCCAGCCCGAAGAATACGGCGCCGATTCCATCAAGGTTCTCAAGGGCTTGGATGCAGTCCGCAAGCGCCCGGGCATGTATATCGGTGACACCGACGACGGCTCGGGCCTGCACCACATGGTCTACGAGGTCGTGGATAACGGCGTCGACGAGGCTCTGGCGGGTCACGCCGACCGCGTGATGGTCACGATCCATGCCGATGACAGCGTCTCGGTCAGCGACAATGGCCGCGGCATCCCGGTCGGCATCCACGAGGAAGAGGGCGTATCCGCGGCCGAGGTGATCATGACCCAGCTGCACGCCGGCGGGAAGTTCGACCAGAACTCCTACAAGGTGTCGGGCGGTCTGCACGGCGTTGGCGTCTCGGTCGTCAATGCGCTGTCGGACTGGCTGGAGCTTCGGGTCTGGCGGAACGGCAAGGAACACCATGCCCGCTTCGAACGCGGCGAAACCGTGAAGCATCTCGAGGTCGTCGGCGACGCCGATGGCCGCAAGGGAACCGAAGTGCGGTTCCTCGCCTCGACCACGACCTTCTCGAACCTCGATTACTCCTTCAAGACGCTGGAACACCGGCTGCGCGAACTGGCCTTCCTGAATTCCGGCGTTCGGATCATCCTGCGTGACGAGCGGCCTGCCGAGGCGCTGGAAACCGATCTTTGCTACGAAGGCGGCGTGCGCGAATTCGTCCGCTATCTCGACCGGTCCAAGACGCCGATGATCGACGATCCGATCTTCATCTCGGGCGAGCGCGACGGCATCACCGTCGAGGCGGCGATGTGGTGGAACGACAGCTACAACGAGATGGTGCTGCCCTTCACCAACAACATCCCGCAGCGCGACGGCGGCACCCATCTGGCCGGCTTCCGCGGCGCGCTGACGCGGACGATCAACCTCTATGCCAATTCCAGCGGCATCCTGAAGAAGGAGAAGGTCACCTTTTCCGGAGACGACGCCCGCGAGGGCCTGACCTGCGTTCTTTCGGTCAAGGTGCCGGACCCGAAATTCTCCAGCCAGACAAAGGACAAGCTGGTCAGTTCCGAAGTGCGCCCCGCGGTCGAGAACCTGATGAACGAGAAGCTCGGCGAATGGTTCGAGGAACATCCCGCCGAGGCGCGGCAGATCGTCGGCAAGATCGTCGAGGCGGCCCTGGCCCGCGAGGCCGCCCGCAAGGCGCGGGAAATGACCCGCAAGAAGACCTCGCTCGACGTCGCCAACCTGCCCGGCAAGCTGGCCGACTGCCAGGAACGCGACCCGGCGAAGCGGGAATTGTTCATCGTCGAGGGCGACAGCGCCGGCGGGTCCGCCAAGCAGGGCCGGGCGCGCTCGAACCAGGCGGTGCTGCCGCTGCGCGGCAAGATCCTGAACGTCGAACGCGCGCGGTTCGACCGGATGCTGTCCTCGGACACCGTGGGCACGATCATCACCGCGCTCGGCACCGGCATCGGGCGCGACGAATTCGACATCTCGAAACTGCGCTACCACAAGATCATCATCATGACCGATGCCGATGTGGACGGCGCCCATATCCGGACGCTTCTGCTGACCTTCTTCTTCCGGCAGATGCCCGAGCTGATCGAGGACGGATATCTCTACATCGCCCAGCCGCCGCTCTTCAAGGTCGCGCGCGGCAAGTCCGAGGTCTATCTCAAGGACCAGCCCGCGCTGGAGGATTACCTGGTGCAGATGGGCATCGACGGCGCCGTGCTGCGCCTGCCCTCGGGCGAGGAGATCGCCGGTCAGGACCTTGCCCGCGTCATCGAAGGCACCCGCCAGTTCCGTCGCGTTCTGGAAGCCTTCCCAACCCATTATCCCCGCAACATCCTGGAACAGGCCGCATTGGCCGGGGCCTTCGATCCCGGCAAGGCCGATGCCGATCTGCAGGCCGTAGCCAACCGCGTGGCGGAACGGCTCGACCAGGTTGCGCTGGAATACGAGACCGGCTGGACCGGCCGCATCACCCAGGACCACGGCATCCGCCTGTCGCGCATCCTGCGCGGTGTCGAGGAGATTCGCACCCTTGACGGTGCCGTCCTGCGCTCCGGCGAGGCGCGGCGGCTGTCGGAAGTCTCCCAGCCCAACCGAGAAGTCTTCTCGGATCCCGCGCATCTGGTTCGCAAGGACCGCGACATCGTGATCCACGGGCCGACCGACCTGCTGGACGCGATCCTTGCCGAGGGCGAGAAGGGCCTGTCCCTGCAGCGTTACAAGGGTCTGGGAGAGATGAATCCCGGACAGCTTTGGGAAACCACGCTCGACCCCGAGGCCCGGACGCTGCTTCAGGTGAAGATAGAGGACGTCACCGAGGCCGACGACATCTTCACCAAGCTGATGGGCGACGTGGTGGAACCCAGACGGGAATTCATCCAGCAGAACGCGCTGACCGTGGAAAATCTCGACTTCTGAGGCCGTGTGCCGGCCTCAGGCCATCCGATGGCCGAACTTGCGCCAGGCGACGGCCGAGATCAGCGCCCAGGTGCCGGTGCGCAGCACCATCGCGCCCATCGTCCGCGCCTCGTAGGCGCCACCGCGCATCACGTGCAGGCCGAAGGCGGCGAAGACCAGCGCCGTCGCTGCCAGGATCGCCAGCGACAGCCACAGCGCCCAGCGGCGGCCCATCGCCAGACCGGCCCCGGCGGCGATATAGGCGAAACCGGCAACGAAGTTGAACCACAGGACGAACGGAACGGCGTCACCGACCGCGGCGCGCGCCTCTGCTCCGCCAAACAGCGCCCGGCCGCCCGAAACGATGGTCGCCAAGCCGAAGACCAGCGCGGCGGCTGCAACGACCTTCAGCAGATGATTGCCTCTTGGTATCGCCATCGCATCCGCCCTCCCGATCGGTAATCTAACCGATATCGGGCACGGGGTGCATTTGCCAAACCGTCACACGCCTGGTCCCGAATGGAGTGACGCCCCGCAACAACAGCGATGCGGGGCGCCGGCGCATGGGGAACCTGCGCCATACAGTGTCCGGGCAGGGAAAAATAAGCCCGGGACATCTGTATTGAATGGTGTCGTCAGCTCGGGATGTCGGCCCGGTCGATCGTCGAGACCCTTTCGCCGACGCTGTCCGCGAAGGCTGCGATCATCGCGGTGTAATAGTCATCGGTTCCCGGCTGCAGGCCGGCACCCATCGTGCTCGCCTCGAGATGGATGTTGAACTCGTCAATCGGCGCGAACTCCGCCGAGTTGTCGTTGACATCCGACTGCGCCGGATCCGGCGGATAGATGTAAACCCAGCCATCCAGAACGTTGAACGCCCTGTCGGGTCCCATCGGATTGCCGTCCAGGCTCATCTCGTCAAGCCGGACCTTGACGGTGAAGCCGTCTTCATCAGTCAGGGGGCCGACCCGCTCGGCGATCGTGGCCATCAGGTGCTGTTCGACCTCGGGATAATACTGCAACGCGGTCTGGTTCGTCGCGTCCGAAGCCTCGGCTTCGACCTCGACGGCCTTCACGTTGATCTGCTCTGCATAGGCCATGCTGGCCGTGCCAAGCATAAGGCCCGCGATAATCGGGTGAAGCATTTTCATGTCGTACTCCTTTTCACGCCCGCGCCGCCCGTCGGTTCGACAGGCGGCTGGGTATATGCAGGGAAACGACTGACGCGGGTCTTTGTTCCGTGCCATCGGCGTGACCGGCGAAAGCCCGCCCGTGATCTAGCTGACCTCGAATTCCAGCGGCTTGACCTGCTGGAACATGCCCGTGGCCTTCAGCTTCTCCAGCACCGGCTCTGGAACCGGGTCGTCAAGGTAGAGCAGCGCGATCGCCTCCCGCCCGCGCTCCGACCGGCCAAGGGTGAAATTGGCGATATTGACGCCGTTCTCGCCCATCGTGTTACCCAGCGTGCCGATAATGCCCGGCATGTCCTCGTTGGTGGTGTAAAGCATGTGCTGCCCGATCTCGGCGTCGATGGTGATGCCCTTGATCTGGATGAACCGCGGCTTGCCATCGCTGAAAACAGTCCCTGCAATGGACCTTTCGCGGTCCTCCGTCACCACGGTCAGCTTGATATAGGCATCGAACACCCCGGTCTTCTCCTGCGTCGTGGTCGAGATGTTGACCCCCCGCTCCTTGGCGAAGACCGGCGCGGAAACCATGTTCACCTCGGGGTTCACCGCTTTCATGATCCCGGCCACCGTCGCCGCGTTCAGCGCGGCGGTGTTCATCGTCGCCACCGCCCCGTTGTAAAGGATATTGATCGCCTTGATCGGTTCGTCGGTCATCTGCCCGACGAATGTTCCCAGATGCTGCGCCAGCTTCACCCAAGGCCCCATCACCGAGGCTTCCTCGGCGGTGACACTGGGCATGTTCAGCGCGTTGGTGACGGCGCCGGTCAGCAAATAGTCCGACATCTGTTCGGCGACCTGGATCGCCACGTTTTCCTGCGCCTCGCTGGTCGACGCGCCGAGATGCGGCGTCACAACGACGTTCGGCAATCCGAAAACCGGCGAATCGGTGGCCGGCTCCACCTCGAACACATCCAGCGCCGCGCCGGCGACGTGGCCCGACCGGATCGCCTCCGCCAGCGCCGCCTCGTCCACCAGGCCGCCGCGCGCGCAGTTGATGATGCGCACGCCCTTTTTCGCCTTTGCCAGAGCCTCTTTCGACAGGATGTTGCGGGTCTTGTCGGTCAGCGGCACGTGCAGCGTGATGAAATCGGCCCGCGCCAGCAATTCGTCCAGTTCGACCTTCTGCACGTTCATCTGATGCGCCCGTTCCTCGGTCAGGAAGGGGTCGTAGGCGATCACCTTCATCTTCAGCCCATGCGCCCGGTCGCAGACGATGCTGCCGATATTGCCCGCGCCGATCACACCCAGCGTCTTGGCTGTCAGCTCGACCCCCATGAACCGGCTCTTTTCCCATTTGCCCGCTTGTGTCGAGGCATTCGCCTCGGGGATCTGCCGCGCCACGGCGAACATCATCGCGATGGCGTGCTCGGCGGTCGTGATCGAATTGCCGAAGGGCGTGTTCATCACGATCACCCCCTTTTTCGAGGCGGCGGGGATATCGACATTGTCCACCCCGATCCCGGCGCGGGCGACGACCTTAAGCTTGGCGGCGGCGTCCAGCAGCTTCGCCGTCACCTTGGTCGCGGACCGGATCGCGAGCCCGTCAAAATCCGGTATCGCCGCCAGCAGCGCGTCCTTGTCCTTGCCAAGGTCGGGTTCGAACGTGACGTCGATGCCGCGATCGCGGAAGATCTGCACGGCGGTGTCCGACAGCTTGTCGGATACGAGGACTTTGGGGGCCATCATCGGGCACTCCTTGATGAATAGGTGAGTGTTTTTGTTGCCATACACTTTGCCGACACTCTGCCGACGTTTCGCATACAGTGTCAGGCGGTCTCTGTGGCAGCGGCGATTTCGGCCGCGAACGCCCATTCGATCCAAGGCATCAGCGCCTCCAGATCGGACGTCTCGACCGTGCCGCCGCACCAGATCCGCAGCCCCGGCGGCGCGTCGCGGTAAGCCCCGATATCATAGGCCACACCCTCTGCTTCCAGCCGCTTTGCAATGGACTTCGCAAAGGCCGCTCCGTCCTTGATGCGGGCGTCGGTGAACCTCAGGCAGACGCTGGTATTGCTTCGCGTGGCCGGGTCTTTCGCAAGGTTCTCGATCCAGTCGTTCCGCGCGCAAAGCGTCTCTAACACGGCGAAATTCGCATCCGCACGGGCCATCAGCCCCTGCAATCCGCCCACCGATGCCGCCCAGTTCAGCGCCTGGATATAATCCTCGACCGCCAGCATCGACGGGGTGTTGATGGTCTCGCCGGCGAAGATCCCCTCGATCAGCTTGCCGCCCTTGGTCAGCCGGAAGATCTTCGGCAGGGGCCAAGCCGGCGTGTGGCTTTCCAGCCGCTCGACCGCCCGCGGCCCCAGCACCAGCATCCCATGAGCCGCCTCGCCCCCCAGCACCTTCTGCCAGCTGAAAGTGACCACATCCAGCTTGTCCCAGGGCAGGTCCTGCGCGAACGCGGCAGAGGTCGCGTCGCAGATGGTAAGCCCTTGACGATCAAAGGGAATCGCGTCGCCATTCGGCACCCTGACACCGCTGGTCGTGCCGTTCCAGGTGAACACCACGTCCCTGTCGAAATCCACTTCCGCCAAGTCCACGATCTCGCCGTAATCGGCCGTGCGAACCACGGCGTCCAGCTTCAATTGCTTGATCGCGTCGGTGACCCAGCCGGCGCCGAAGCTTTCCCAGGCCAGCATCTCGACCGGCCGGGCACCCAGCAGCGACCACATCGCCATCTCGACCGCGCCGGTATCCGAACCCGGCACGATCCCGACCCGGTAATCTGCCGGAATCCGCAGGATTCCCCGTGTCCTGTCAATCGCTTCCCGCAACTTCGCCTTGCCCGCCGCAGCACGGTGAGACCGCCCGAGCGGGGCATCGGACAGGGCTTCAAGCGAGAATGAGGGGTATTTGGCGCAAGGGCCCGAAGAGAACCGCGGATTGGCCGGCCGCGATGCCGGTTTGGTCATAGCCATCGATGCTATCCTTCCAGATATGCGCCCCTCGTTGGGGAGGGGTGTCCCGCCTATCGGGATAGGGCTGGTCGCAGCCTTTCGCAAGCGCAAAAAGATGGCTATAGCGCCGCATCGAACATCGAAAGCGACACATGCCCGCCGAACTCCCGAAGCCGAACCATACAGTTACCCTGCTTGCCGACCCGGTAGGGCGCCGCCTGGAGGTCGGGCTGGTCGACTCGCTGCGCAATGCCTGGGGCGGCTCCGACGTCATCTGGCTTTCGCCCGACGAGGCGGCGGAATTCTCGATCCCCGCGATTCCCGCGAACCGTTGGGCGGTCTGGGAAGAGCTTCAGGCCCTCGGCGTCGACCTCGTGGTTCAACGCTCCGATGGCCGGCGCAAGCGCCTGCTGCTGGCCGACATGGATTCGACGATGATCCGTCAGGAATGCATCGACGAGCTCGCGGACGAAGCGGGCCACGGCCCCCGCGTGGCGGAGATCACCCGTCGCGCGATGAACGGCGAACTGGATTTCGAAGCGGCACTTCGGGAACGTGTAAGCCTGTTGGAAGGTCTGAAAACCTCCGTGATAGAGACGGTTCTGAAGACCCGGATCACCCCGATGCCGGGTGGAAAGACCCTGATTTCGACGATGAAGGCGAATGGCGGCCACACCGTTCTGGTCTCCGGCGGTTTCACCGATTTCACCACGCGCATTTCCGCCGATCTTGGCTTTGACGAAAATCGCGCGAACACGCTGGTGGCCAGAGACGGTGTGCTGACGGGGGAAGTGGCCGAGCCGATCCTGGGCCGCGACGCCAAAATCGCCGCCCTCAAGGAAGTGTCGGCGCGTCTTGGCCTGTCCCACGATCAGGTGCTGGCGGTCGGGGACGGCGCGAACGATCTGGGAATGCTGCAGTTGGCCGGTGCCGGCGTCGCGCTTCATGCCAAACCGTCAGTCGCGGCGCAGTGCGACATCCGCATCAACCACGGCGATCTTACGGCACTGCTCTATATCCAAGGCTATTGCCGCGACGAGTTCGTTCACTGACGCCCCGCGAAGCCAGCCGCGGCGCGGATCGTGCCGGTCTCGAGACCTCGCCAGTTGCGTTCGACCGTATTGATCCGGCGCCGCGCGGCTGGATGATCGCGCTCCAGGACCCCCAGATGGATCAGGAGTGCCGCGATGGCGGCATCCTGCGCCCGCGGACCTCCATCGGTGATCTTCAGCGCGAGGCCCAGCTTTTTCTCCGGCAAGATACCGACAAAGACGCCATCCGCTCCGGTCTTGACCGCAACCTTGCCGTCCATGGCGCGCATCAGTTCCGTGCAGGCCCGGCCTTCACCCGCGATCAGCTCGGGGTGGCGCAGCATGGCCTCGACCAGCCTGCTCGCGGCCCGGTCGCGCGACGAACTGCCCTCGTCTGACCGGGCGAAATGCGCCATGGCGCGCGCCAGTCCGTGAACCGTGGTTGCGAAGTTCGGGGCCGAACAGCCGTCGTAGCCGTAGCCGGGACTTTCCAGTTCGGTCAGCTCCTCGACCGCCGCGCGGATCGCCCGCTGCAGCGGGTGCGATATCTCGACATATTCGGGGCCAGTGCGGGAATGTTTGCACCAGGTCAGGAAGCCGGCATGCTTGCCGGAGCAGTTGTTGTGAATCTGGCAGGGCTCTGAATGGTCTCTGACAAGCCGGTTCCGCGCCTCGATATCAGCGGGCCAATGCGCGCCGCAGCGCAGGTCGGCGTCGTTCAGGCCCAGCTCGCTCAGCCAGCGCAAAACCCGACCAGTGTGAATCTCAGCCCCGCTGTGCGAAGCACAAGCCAGCGCCAGCTGTTCGGTCGTGAGGCCGGCCGCATCGGCGGCGCCGCTCTCGATCAGCGGCAGAGCCTGCACCATCTTGTACGATGACCTTGGATAGATGACCGCGTCGGGATTGCCCCAGGCATCGACGATCCTGCCGGATGCATCGCAAATCACGGCATGGCCGCTATGGGTGCATTCCAGCAGCGGACCGCGCCAGACCTCGATCATCTCCGATGGTTTTGCCATGCCCGATCTTCCCTCACGGTCGCGCGATTTTTCGTCAACAGGACTTCCAAATCCCGTTTGGAACAAGTTAGACTATCCAAATCGAGATGAAAACGGGTCCGGCCTTTAGACGCACCACAGATGTGTCAAGGCAGCGACCGCAGAGGCACAGGCAGCTGGAGGCTGTAATACAGATGAAATCATACATTCTGGCCGGGCTTGCCGGCGCGCTGATGACTTTCGCAGCCGCGAGCGTCACAGCGCAGGAAGAATCCTCCAATCGCGTCGCTGCCAATACCGATTGGAGCGTGTTCGTCGAGGATGAACCGAAAGAATGCTGGGGCGTGTCCAGTCCCAAGGAAACGGTGAATTCCAAGGATGGCCGGGTTGTTGCGGTAACTCGGGGCGATATCCTTCTTTTCGTCACCTACCGGCCCGGTGGCGCCGCCGGAGAAATCTCGTTTACCGGTGGCTATCCCTTCGCCGGCGGATCGACCGTCTCGCTCGAGATAGGCGGTACGACTTTCGAGCTTTTCACCGACGGCGAATGGGCCTGGTCGGCATCTTCCGGGGACGACGCCAAGATCATCACGGCGATGAAACGTGGTGCAAATGCCATTTTGACCGGCCGTTCATCGCGTGGGACCCAGACGAAAGATACGTTCTCTTTGCTCGGCTTCACGGCTGCGTTGGAAGAGGCCGAAAAGCGCTGCGCCGAATAGAAAACAGCTTTGCGTTGTGGATGCCGCGGTCGACATCGGAGCATTTCTTGTGCTTGGTGGTTCCGCCAGCTTTGCGAATCCTGTAGAACCGTCCAATTCTGAAAAGGACGAGACCCATGACGGCCACCGCGCCCATCACGCAGGATGTGCACACGATCCCCCGGAAGTTGCCCGAGGGGCCGGTAAACCTTGTCGGATTGACGCGCGATACCCTGCGAGAGACGCTGATCGCCGCAGGAACCACTGAACGTCAGGCGAAGATGCGCGTTGGCCAGATCTGGCAGTGGATCTATCAGTGGGGCGTGCGCGATTTCGACGCGATGACCAACCTCTCTAAGGCTTATCGCGCCGAACTGGCCGAGAAATTCGTGATCGAGCTGCCGGAAGTGGTGTCGAAACAGGTCTCGGCCGACGGCACCAGGAAGTATCTGGTCCGGATCGCCGGCGGGCACGAGGTCGAAACGGTCTACATTCCCGAAGCCGATCGCGGCACACTTTGCATCTCGTCGCAAGTTGGCTGCACGCTGACCTGTTCCTTCTGCCACACTGGCACGCAAAAACTGGTCCGCAACCTGAAGGCAAGCGAAATCGTCGGGCAGATCATGATCGCTCGAGACGATCTTGGCGAATGGCCGCAACCAGGCGCCCCGAAGGACGAAACCCGGCTTCTGTCGAATGTCGTCCTGATGGGGATGGGCGAGCCGCTCTACAATTTCGAGGCCGTGCGCGACGCGATGAAGATCGCAATGGATGGCGAAGGCATATCCCTGTCCCGCCGCCGCATCACGCTTTCGACCTCGGGCGTCGTTCCCGAAATCGCCCGTGCCGCCGAAGAGATTGGCTGCCTCCTGGCCGTCAGTTTTCACGGCACGACTGACGAGGTGCGGGACAAGCTGGTTCCGATCAACAAGAAGTGGAACATCGAAACGCTTCTGAATGCGCTGAGGGACTATCCCAAGGCGTCGAATTCAGAGCGGATCACCTTCGAATACGTGATGCTGAAAGGCGTCAACGACAGCGATGCCGATGCGCGGCGGCTGGTGAAGCTGATCGCCGGCATCCCGGCCAAGATCAACCTGATCCCCTTCAACGAATGGCCGGGTGCCCCCTACGAGCGGTCGGCCTGGGAGCGGATCGAGAGCTTCGCGGACATCGTCTACAAGGCCGGCTATGCCAGCCCGATCCGCACCCCACGCGGCGAGGATATCATGGCAGCTTGCGGACAGCTCAAATCCGCGACCGAACGCGCCCGCAAGTCCCGCAAGGCTATCGAGGCGGAAGCGAAACTGGGCTGAGCCAATCTTCCCGATACGGCCCTGCCCGAAACCGCCGGAGATGACGGCTGTCAGCGTCCGGGGATCGCTCCACGCTTCCGGCCCTCGCCCTCCCAATTGTCGATCGCGGCCATCGCCTGCTCGGCGGTTTCGACGAACTGGAACAGATCCAGATCCTGGTCAGAGATCGTGCCCGCATCGGCCAGCGCCTCCCAGTTGATGATGCGGCGCCAGAACTCCTCGCCGAACAGCAGGAAGGGCACCTGTTCCATGCGTCCCGTCTGGATCAGTGTCAGCGCCTCGAACATTTCATCAAGCGTGCCGAACCCGCCCGGAAAGATCACGATCGCCTTGGCGCGCATCAGGAAATGCATTTTGCGGATGCCGAAATAGTGGAAGTTGAAACACAGATCCGGCGTGACATATTCGTTCGGCGCCTGTTCGTGCGGCAGGACGATGTTCAGGCCGATCGAGACGCCACCGGCATCCACTGCGCCACGGTTGCCTGCCTCCATCACGCCCGGGCCGCCGCCGGTCACGATGACATGGTGCCGATGTCCTTTCTCGGCGGACCGGAGGGTCATCAATCTGGCGAACTCCCTGGCTTCGTCGTAGAACCGCGTCAGTTCCGCCAGCGTTTCGGTCCGCGCGCTATCCTTTCGTGACGGTTCGGGTATCCGCGCACCGCCGAACATAACCACGGTCGACTCGACGCCATATTCCGACATCAGCATCTCGGGCTTCAGCAACTCCAGTTGCAACCTGACGGGTCGCAACTCGTCGCGACACAGGAAATCGCTATCGTCGAAGGCGAGCCGATAGGCCGGGGACCGGGTTTGTGGTGTATCCGGAATGTCCTTCGCTGTCGCTCGGTCCTGCTGCGAATCCCGAAAGGGGTGAGCTCGGCGTTCATCTTTCATACGGGGGCTCCTGATTGCGCGTGTCGGATTCAAGGACTATAGCGACGGGCGACCAGACGCCACATGCCAAATCGGAGAGCCCTATGTCGAACGCTCAGTTGGAAGTCGCCATCGAAGCCGCATGGGACCGCCGCGATGAAATCACGCCGTCAACCACGGGCGAGACCCGTGAGGCGATCGAAGACACTCTTGCCGCCCTGGACAGCGGTAAACTGCGGGTTGCCGAACGGCAGGCCGACGGCGACTGGCATGTCAACCAGTGGGCCAAGAAGGCCGTTCTGCTAGGGTTCCGCATCAAGGACATGGAGCAGCAGGACGGTGGACCCCAAGGCGGAGGCTGGTGGGACAAGGTCGACAGCAAGTTCAAGGGCTGGGGCGGCAACCAGTGGCGCACGGCCGGCTTTCGGGCCGTCCCCGGCGCCGTGGTGCGCAAGTCGGCCTATATCGCGCCGGGCGTCGTGCTGATGCCCAGCTTCGTCAATCTCGGGGCCTATGTTGACAGTGGCACGATGGTTGATACCTGGGCCACGGTCGGGTCCTGCGCCCAGATCGGCAAGAACGTCCATCTCTCCGGTGGCGTAGGCATCGGCGGCGTGCTGGAACCGATGCAGGCGGGCCCGACGATCATCGAGGACAATTGCTTCATCGGTGCGCGGTCCGAAGTGGTCGAGGGCTGTATCGTCCGCGAAGGATCGGTTCTGGGCATGGGCGTGTTCATCGGCAAATCCACCAAGATCGTGGATCGGGAAACCGGCAAGGTCAGCTATGGCGAGGTGCCGCCCTATTCGGTCGTCGTCGCCGGGTCGATGCCCACGAAAAACGATATCAGCCTCTACTGTGCTGTTATCGTCAAGCGCGTCGACGAAAGGACCCGCTCGAAAACCGGCATCAATGAGCTGCTGAGAGACTGATGCCCCGCTTTGCCGAAAGCATCGTGCAGGCTTGCGCGCTCGGCGCAAGATGGCGGGCGATTTGAAGCGCTCGGGGCGACAGCAGGTTTTCACCCTCCTCGTCGAGGTTGGCCGCAGCAAAGGCGACGGTCTGCCCGAGAAGGCCACCGGCGCAGCGCTGATGTGCTACGCCAGCGGCGTCGACGAGGCCGAGGCGGTGCGAGAGACGGTCGCCATCCTGAAGCAGGCCGATATGGCGCCGCTCGATGTATCTGGCTACGGCACACTCGATGAACGGTTGGCGGAAGGCCACGACATCAGCGAAGAGGAGCGAGCCTTGATGCAACGCGCATTGGATGAAAACGCCGTAATCGTGGCACAAGTGACCGCATTCTACGACAAGGGCTGAGAGCTTCACGCGGCCGCTGACAGGCGCGGCTTGGTCAGGCGGACATCTCGCGCAAAAGCGAAGCCGCCTCGTACCTCCGCAGACGACGCGCGAGCCGTTGCGAATGACGGGGCAGGTCAGCCGCCGGGAATTCCTTGAGTGCGGTCGTCCGGACCAGCCCCGGCACCCTGGACATTTGACCAATGTAGAGCGTCTCGGCCCATATCCCGCCGATATCGATGCACTCGTGACTGTCGAGCAGGATCTGGTGATAGGTGACAATTTGCTGGGCCGTTTCCTGACGGATCGAAAGGCGGCTGGTCAGATCTTCCGCGCGGACGAGCACCGATTGCGATCCGAAAAGGTATTCCGCATCGGAGCCCTCGAGGATGACGCCCTGGCTCTGGGCCATAACGATATCGTTGGTCAGGCCAAGAAACGGCGCGCTCAGTCTGATCGGGGCAAACTGCCCCATCGCCGGCAGGTCGATTCTGTTGATCCAGCGGATGGGCATTGGCCCGCGATGGCCGGTTTCAACCAGGTCTCCAAGCTGAAGGCGCTCGATGGCGCGATAACCATCAGGCGTCGCGACCCGGCAGCCTTGCACAAGCCCTGAATCGAGGCAGATCGGCGCGACGTGGTCGGCGAATGCAACACAGCCGACGCCGGGATCGATAACGGTCGCCCCCTGCCTGCCGGCAATGTCGAACAAATCGGACAGCGGCAGTGGAAACGGATCATGCACTGCTGCCTGATGGATCGAGAACCGGTCGAGAGACTGGAGGGTGAACTGCGCTTTGCGCTGCGGCGCGTCCCAGCAATAGGTCATCCGGAACCGCTTTCCGGCAACGAATTCCGGGCTGTTCAGTTCCGCCGTGCTATGCCCCAGTCCATGCCGGAGGGATAACAAGATCTCGCCGACAGCACCGAACGAGATCGTGAACCGTCGCGGCCAGCCCGCATCGCTGTGGAAGTCGACCAGCGCAACGCGACCGCGCCGGTTGTCGGGCAGTTCGACCTCCAGAACGATCGTTCCGCTCGGCAGCAGAAGATCGACTTCCCGATCATGCGCCCCGCTCTTCGAGAGACCGCGCATCCTGTCCTGCCCACCTTGACGCGAGCAGGTGCCGCCGCGAAGCGGGTTTATCGCAAGCCAGGCCATCAGGCAGCCAGCTCTGACGCAAGAAGGGCCCGGGCCTCGAAATTCCGCAGCGGCGACCGTGCCGGCGGTCCGTAGCCTTCACCGGTAAGCGGATCCAGTTCCGGGAAGAGAGAGCATATTTCGTTGACCAACGCAGCGTCGAAGCAGCTTGTCGTCTGCGGCCCGGGCAGGAAGCTTTCGGTGGTGAGTCCCGCCGACCAGATCACCTGGTGTCGATCGAACAGGATATGCACGTAGGTGACGAGATCGCTGTCGACCCTCCGGATTGTCGCATCGTTGACAAGATCCTTCGCGGCCACAAGAACCTCGGGCTCTCCGAACAGCAATTCGGCATAGGTGTCGCGGATCATCACGCGGTGCTGGGGCGACAGCAGCAGTTCCTCATGATCGCCGAGCGCGCCCGCTGCAAACCGGACAGGAGCCAGCATGCCTGTGCCTTGCACTGTCCTTGTGCCGACCCACCGCACCGGCTGCGGGCCATCGTCGAGCGTGATGACCATATCGCCGGGGACCAGCCGCTCGACGGGCACATCACCTTTCGACGTGTGGATCATCGTTCCGGCAACAAAGCAGGGCACGGTGTCCACTGTGACGAACCCGACATCGGTTTCCCCCACGGAATTGGTAATTCCGTAGGTGAAGCTGATCTCTTCGATGTCTGTGTCGGTCTGGATCGTGAATGTTCCGTTGGCATTCAGCGTCACGACCTGACCGGTCGCAAGGGTTACGCTGCTGCCTGCCGTGACCGCGACGCCGTTGATATGCGTGATGGTGATCGTGCCGCCCGCCGCGTTGAAGTCATTGGCCAGAACATCGAGCGTTCTGGTTCCGCCGGTCCCGATCTCTAGGCTGTCATCATTGGCGATCAGGACGGTCTGAACACTGTCGGCCGCGATCAGCAGGCTCGAATCGTAGTTGGCATCGACGACATCGGCGATCCCGATGCGGATCGAGTTCACCTCGCCCGGATTGACTGGAATGGTCAGCGTCATCGTGACGGTGAAGCCGTCCATCTCGGTGTTGAACGGATCGTCGGTGTTGTCGTTGTAAAGATTGATGTTGTTGGTCTGGTTGATGTTGCCGACACTGGTATTGCCGTTGCCGACACTCAGCGGAACATGGGTGCCGTTGATCCAGACCCCGACGACGTCGTTGTAGACCGATCCTGAGTATTCTGGGAACTCGTCCGACGAGAACACGAACTGCATCGTCATCGTATCGCCGGTCGGGGTGAAATCCACATCGAGATACGAGGCGTCGTAGGTGCTGGTGCCGGCCAGCGCGTTGAAATCGGGGTTGTTGTTCTGGCCGGAGGTGTTGGTGGATCGTCCGTTCGACTGGTTCGACGTTCCGAATGTGTTGGTGAAGTCCGTTACCCGCCCGGTCGAAAGGATGACGCCGGTATCTCCGGGCACGACGCCGGGCGGGGTGTCGATCCCGTCAAAGTAGATGCCCGAGGACCGGCTGTCTCCGGTATAGCTGGCACTGTTGACGACGACACCGCTGCCAAAAATGGTGTTCGCCATCTGCATGGCGGTTGCGCTGGTATTGATCGGCAATTCCGAAGCTGCGACCATGTCTATCCCCAAATCCGTCTCTGGGCAGGGGACGCCAGACGATACACCGTGTCCGTCAGGACATGGTATTTCGCGTCTTCGTGCTCGATCGGGCGATTTTTTTGCCCGCTGTCCCGCCTCAGGACATTTTCTTATTGCCGTGACTATGCACGCCGCAGGTGATCCGCGTTAGCTTTTTGCAAACGCTTTTGAACGCTCGATTCGACGGTGTTTCCAATTCGACACACCCGCCTGTCGTTGCGAAGGCTGC
Organism: uncultured Alphaproteobacteria bacterium; assembly: GCA_942492375.1. Lineage (GTDB taxonomy): Bacteria > Pseudomonadota > Alphaproteobacteria > Rhodobacterales > Rhodobacteraceae > JAHEAO01. The sequence continues at coordinate 19,899 of CALOEL010000014.1, read as the reverse complement.
GCGCAGCCTGTAACCAGCGGAAAAGGGGGCGGAACATGTCGAGCAAACCAGTTGATCCTGTCGATCTCACCGTACAGTTGGTACGATGTCCGTCGGTCACTCCCGCAGAAGGGGGCGCATTGACGCTGCTGGAAAGCCTCCTCTCCGACGCAGGCTTCGTCTGTAGCAGGATCGACCGGGGCGGGATCAAGAACCTCTTCGCGCGGTGGGGCGACAAGGGCCATTCACGCTGTTTCGGATTCAACGGCCACATCGACGTCGTGCCGATCGGGGATGAGGCGGCGTGGACAGTCGATCCGTTCGGCGGCGCGATCCGCGACGGGCTGCTTTGGGGCCGGGGCGCAACCGATATGAAATCAGGCGTTGCTGCCTTTGTTGCGGCTGCTGTCGATTACGTCCGCGAAGCCCCCCGGATGGTGCAATCATCCTTGCCATCACAGGAGACGAGGAAGGCGACGCCGTCCACGGAACGGTTGCGCTGCTGGATTGGATGGACCAGCAGCAGGAAAGGATGAGTGTCTGCCTTGTCGGAGAGCCGACCTGCCCCGAGGTCATGGGAGACGCCATAAAGATCGGCAGAAGAGGCTCTATGACGGCCTATTTCACGGCCAGGGGCATTCAGGGGCATTCCGCATATCCCCACCGCGCCAAGAACCCCGTCCCGGCGCTTGCACGGCTGATCGACCGGCTCTCGTCGCACGAACTGGACTCTGGCACGGAGCATTTCGACGCATCCACGCTGGTGGCCACGACGATCGACACCGGCAATCCGGCCAACAACGTGATCCCCGCGCTGTCCGGGGCGACGGTCAACATCCGCTTCAACGACGCTCATAGTTCGGGCGCGCTTGCCGACTGGATGCGGCGTGTCGCCGAAGAGATTGCCGACGAGACCGGAATCGTGATTGAAATGCGCGTGCAGGTTTCCGGCGAAAGCTTTCTGACACCGCCCGGAAAACTGTCGGACCTCGTGGCAAATGCGGTGAAGGCGGAAACCGGCATGACCCCCGTCCTATCGACCTCGGGCGGCACCTCGGACGCTCGGTTCATCAAGGATCACTGCCCGGTGGTCGAATTCGGGCTCGTCGGGAAGACGATGCACCAGGTCGACGAGCACGTTCCGGTCGAACAAATCCACCAGTTGAAGGCGATCTATACGCGGATACTGTGTGACTACTTCGCCTGATTTCCGGCCGCGCCTGGTCCTGATGGTCAAAGAGCCCGTCGCCGGACGCGTCAAAACCCGGCTGGGAAAGGGCATCGGCATGACCGCCGCCGCCTGGTGGTTCCGGCATCAGACCCGTCGCCTGATCTGCTCTCTGCGCGATCCGCGCTGGCACATGATCCTTGCGGTTTCCCCCGACCGGGAAGGTCTGGCAAGCCGCTTCTGGCCGGCTGACATCGACCGGATGGCGCAGGGGCAGGGGACCCTTGGCACGCGGATGAAGCGCGTCTTCGACGTGACCCCGCCGGGACTGACATTGATCATTGGCGCGGATATTCCCGGCATCACAAAGATGCATATCGCGCGCGCATTCGATGCCCTTCGGACGAGCGAAGCGGTGATTGGGCCGGCGGAAGACGGCGGCTTTTGGCTGATCGGATTAAAACGTGTTCGTCCAACACCACCTTTGCTGTTCCGTAACGTACGCTGGTCCAGCGAAAATGCGTTGGCGGATACGGTTTCCACTTTGGGAAACTGTCGAATATCCTATGTCGACAGGTTGCGCGATGTAGATACCGCCGCCGATCTTTGACCCCGGTTTTCTCCGCGACGTTCCCCCATCCACATGCTAGATCTCGGCACATGAGCAAAATTCCAACGAAAGAGGAAATCCTGCAGTGGATTTCCGACAATCCGACACTGACCTCCAAGCGCGACATCGCGCGCGCCTTTGGTCTCAAGGGAGCGGCGAGGATCGATCTCAAACGTCTATTGAAGGAACTTGAGAGCGAGGGGCATCTGGAGAAGCGCAGAAAGTCGTACCGCGATCCGGAAAAGCTTCCACCGGTCGCAGTATTGCAGGTTCTGCCGCCCGATGCCAACGGCGATCTTTTCGCTCGCCCGCTGGAATGGCAGGGCGAAGGCACAGAGCCGCGCGTGCTGCTTGTGCTGAAGAACTCAGATCCGGCGCTCGGCGAAGGAGATCGCATTCTCGGCCGTCTGCAAGATGTCAGCAACGAAGATCATCAGTATCAGGCGCGGTTGATCCGCCGCATCGGCACCAACCCGCACCGCATACTGGGGATTTTCCGCAAGACCGCCGACGGCGGGCGGATCGTTCCGATCGACAAGGGGGCCGACAAGGAGTGGTCAGTTGCGGGCAAGGCCACCGAGGGGGCCCGAGATGGAGAGCTCGTCGAGGCAGAGCAGACCGGCCCGAAGGCACGCATGGGATTGCCCGCCGCGCGCATCGTCACCCGTCTCGGCGATCCGTCGAGCCCCAAGGCAGTGTCTCTTATCGCGATTCACCAGCATGGCATCCCCGACGACTTTCCCGACGACGTCATTGCCGAAGCCGACGCACAAAAGCCGGCCGGGCTGGGCGACCGAGAGGATTTACGTCATTTGCCGCTGGTGACCATAGATCCTGCAGATGCGCGGGATCATGACGATGCGGTCTGGGCACATCCCGACGACAACCCCAGAAACGAGGACGGCCATGTCGTCTGGGTCGCCATCGCCGATGTGGCGCATCACGTCACGCCCGGTTCAGCGCTCGACCGAGAGGCGCGCAAGCGTGGCAACTCCACCTATTTCCCCGACCGGGTGGTGCCGATGTTGCCTGACCGGCTTTCAGGCGACCTGTGCTCTTTGCACGAAGGCGTGCCGCGCGCATGCCTTGCGGTCCGCATGGTGCTTGATGCCAAGGGCAACAAGCTCAGTCACCGGTTCACCCGAGGCCTGATGAAATCCGCAGCCACGCTCAACTATGTCGAGGTTGAGGCGGCGCGCGACGGCCAGCGGAACGACAAGACCGGCCCGTTGATGGACGAGGTGATCAACCCGCTCTATGCCGCCTATGAGGCCACCACAAAAGCTCGCGCCGCGCGGCAGCCGTTGGACCTCGACCTGCCCGAGCGCAAGATAATTCTTTCGGATGAAGGCGAAGTCGAATCGGTCAGGATCGTCGAACGTCTCGATGCGCATCGGCTGATCGAGGAATTCATGATCCTCGCCAATGTCGCCGCCGCGGAGGAGCTCATCCGGCTGCAGCGCCCGCTGCTTTTTCGCGTGCACGAGGAACCCTCGCCTGAAAAGCTGGAAGCGCTGCGGGAGGTTGCGCAGGCGTCGGGCTTTACGCTCGCCAAGGGCCAGGTTCTGCACACGCAGCATCTCAACCGGCTGCTGAACCAGGCCGAGGACACCGAGTTTGACGAACTCATCAATATGACGACACTGCGCTCGATGACCCAAGCCTACTATAACCCGCAAAACTTCGGTCATTTCGGCCTGGCACTGAAAAGTTACGCCCATTTCACCTCGCCGATCCGGCGCTATTCCGACCTGGTCGTGCACCGCGCGCTGATCACCGCGCACGGCTGGGGCAAGGACGGGCTATCGCCCGAAGATGTTGAACGCCTGCCCGAGACGGCGACGCATGTATCCGAAACCGAACGCCGGTCGATGGCGGCCGAGCGCGATACAACCGACCGGTATCTGGCGGCGTATCTCTCCGAACGGGTCGGCAACGAGTTCACCGGTCGGATTTCCGGAATCGCAAGGTTCGGGGCATTCGTGAAGCTGGACGAAACCGGCGCCGATGGCCTGATTCCGGTCCGAACCCTCGGCCGGGAATTCTTCCACTATGATGCCGATGAACAGACCCTCAGAGGTTCGGAAACCGGGCTGACGATCGGCCTGGGCCAAAGGGTGACCGTCAGGCTCGCCGAAGCAGTTCCTGTTACCGGCGGCCTGATGCTGGAGCTTCTGTCGGTGGAGGGAAAACCGTTGCCTCGTATGCCCTCCCGCGGCAAGAAGAACGCGGCACCCAAGGCCGCCAACCGTTCGCGCGGCAAATCCGCCAAGACGAAGCGCAAGGTCGAGCGAAAGCGGCGGTAGCGAAACCTTGCGCGGCCGAACCCTCGGCTCTTTTGAAATGCGTCGAATCTGCTATCCTGCCGGAAAAAAATGAGCAGCCGACAGGATCCCCGCCATGCGTTTTCTTCATTTGACCCTTGCCTTGACTTTCAAGCTCGGCATTGCTGCGGCGGCATCCGCCGGTGCAGCGGTGCTGGACGGCGGGGCGCTGGCTCCGCGCGGCCTGTCGAAAGGGAATGTCGTGATGATCCAGGCCGAAGCCGGGTTTGCCGACTGGATCGCCGGGTTCCGCAGCAAGGCGCTGCGCAACGGCGTTTCAGCTTCCACATTCGATACATCTTTCGATGGCGTGACCTACGATTCTTCGATTATCGAGAAAGACCGCAACCAGTCGGAATTCACCAAGCAGATCTGGGAGTATCTCGATAGCGCCGTGTCCGACAGCCGTATCTCCAACGGACGTGAGGCCCTGCAACAGAACGCCGATCTGCTGGACGAGATCGAGGCGAGATACGGCGTCGACAAAGAGATCGTCGTCGCGGTCTGGGGGCTCGAAAGCGCCTATGGCAGCCATCGCGGCGACCGTCCGCTGATCCAGTCGCTGGCAACGCTGGCTTATGACGGCCGCCGGCGCGACTTCTTCGAACAACAGCTTCTCGCCGCGCTGAAGATCATCCAGCAGGGCAATGTAGGCCCCCGCGACATGACAGGAAGCTGGGCCGGCGCGATGGGGCATACCCAGTTCATTCCGACCAGCTACCTTGCTTATGCCGTCGATTTCACCGGCGACGGCAAGCGCGACATCTGGTCCGACAACCCCGCCGACGCCCTTGCTTCAACGGCCGCCTATCTGGCCCGGTTCGGATGGCAAAGAGGACATCCCTGGGGTGTGGAAGTGGCTTTGCCACAGGGCTTCAACTACGGTCAGACAGGAGAGCGCGTCAAGAAATCGGTGGCCGACTGGACCGCCCTTGGCGTTCGCGACACGCAGGGGCGGGGGATCGGGGATTACGGCGATGCCTCCATCCTGCTGCCTGCCGGCGCGCAGGGCGCCGCTTTCATGATCTTCCGGAACTTCCATGTCATCGAGCGCTACAATCAGGCCGACGCCTATGTGATCGCCGTCGGGCACCTGTCGGACCGGATCCGGGGCGGTTCCGGTTTGCGTGCCGGCTGGCCGCGCGGCGACCGCTCTCTGAGGTTCTCGGAAAGGCAGGAAATGCAGCAGCGCCTGACCTCCGCCGGGTTCAACACCCAAGGCGTAGACGGCATCATAGGCCCCAACACGATCGCCGCGATCCGCGCGTTTCAATCACGCGCCGGCATGGTCCCGGACGGCTACGCTTCCTACGAGATTCTCAGAAGGCTTAGGTAGACACCACACTTCATGGTAGAATCTTCTGGCTGACGCAGGAGATTGCCCTTGAAGATTGCAGCATTCAATGTCGAGAACCTGTTTGACCGCGCCAAGGCGTTCAACTCCGAGGACCCGACCGACCATCAGCAGGTTCTGGATGACCACGCCGAGCTGAACAAGCTCTTCGAACTCGAGGTTTACACTCCGGCCGTCAAGGCGCGGATGCTGGAACTGATCGAACGGCTCGGGATGCTTCACCGCGACGAAGGCCGCGGCGATACGTTTACCCGCATCCGCAAGATCAGGGGCCAACTGATCCGCCGCCCGCGCGATGCCACCGAACCGCGGGAAATCGTGGCGGACGGCCGCGATGACTGGGTCGGCTGGGTCGAACTCAAGACCGAGACGGTGGATGAAACCGCCATGCTTCTGACCGCCAAGGTGATCGCCGAAGTGGGCGCCGACATTCTTGCGGTGATCGAGGCCGAAAGCCGCCCGGTGCTGAAAGCCTTCCAGACTTTCAGCACCAGGCGGCTTTCGGCCTCGATCACCACAGGATGTCGGCGCCCACTCGGCGATCACCTTGGCGGTCAAGCATGGCGGCCGTCTCCGGTCTTGGTGCGACCGAGCCGACCCCGCCCAGGCCGTCCGCCGCGGTTTCCCGCGGTTCCGGTAATCGCGCGGGCGGCGGGGGTGGCCCCTGATCTTTGCGGATGCGGGTAAGCGTATCGCCGCGGCGCTTCGTCGCGGTGAAGCGTCCCGAGCCGTTCGATCAGTTCGAGCATCCGCGCCTTGACGGCCGGAGGTAAACCTCGAGTTCGAGGAGCTTGTTCAGCTCGGCGTGGTCATCCAGAGACACCGCGGATGGTCGGTCGGGTCCTCGGAGTTGAACGCCTTGGCGCGGTCAAACAGGTTCTCGACATTGAGATGCTGCAATCTTCAGGGCACTAAACGTCAACCAGAAGGATTCCACCAGCGAAGTGTGGTGTCTACCTAAGCCTTCTGGAGAATCTCGTAGGAAGCGTAGCCGTCCGGGACCATGCCGGCGCGTGATTGAAACGCGCGGATCGCGGCGATCGTGTCGGGGCCTATGATGCCGTCTACGCCTTGGGTGTTGGTCCTGCGAGGTCAGGCGCTGCTGCATTTCCTGCCTTTCCGAGAACCTCAGAGAGCGGTCGCCGCGCGGCCAGCTGGCACGCAAACCGGAACCGCCCCGGATCCGGTCCCGACAGGTGCCCGACGGCGATCACATAGGCGTCGGCCTGATTGTAGCGCTCGATGACATGGAAGTTCCGGAAGATCAGCGAAAGCGGCGCCCTGCGCGCCGGCAGGCAGCAGGATGGAGGCATCGCCGTAATCCTTGATCACACTGCGTGTCGCGAACGCCTAAGGGCTGATCCAGTCGGCCATCGATTTCTTGACGCGCTCTCCTGTCTGACCGTAGTTGAAGCCCTGTGGCAGAACCTTACCCGCACCCCAGGGACACTGTCCTCTTTGCCATCAGATGAACCGGGCCAGATAGGCGGCCGTTGAAGCAAGTGCGTCGGCGGGGTTGTCGGACCTGATGTCGCGCTTGCCGTCGCCGGTGAGAATCTAGACGGCACTAAGTAAGGTGAGCTGGTCGGAATGAACTGGGTATGCCCCATCGCGCCGGCCCAGCCTCCTGTCATGTCGCGGGGGCCTACATTGCCCTGCTGGATGATCTTCAGCGCGGCGAGAAGTGTTGTTCGAAGAAGCCGCGCCGGCGGCCGTCATAAGCCAGCGTTGCCAGCGACTGGATCAGCGGACGGTCGCTGCGATGGCTGAGATGGGCGCTTTCGAGCCCCCAGACCGCGACGACGATCTCTTTATCGACGCCGTTATCTCGCCCTTGATCTCGTCCGAGCAGATCGGCGTTCTGTTGCAGGGCCTCACAGTCCGTTGGAGACTCGGCTGTCGGACACGGCGCTAATCGAGATACTCCCAGATCTGCTTGGTGAATTCCGACTGGTTGCGGTCTTTCTCGATAATCGAAGAATCGTAGGTCACGCCATCCGAAAGATGTAATCGAATGTGGAAGCTGAGACACCGTTGCGCAGCGCCTTATTGCGGAACCCGGCGATCCAGTCGGCAACCCGGCTTCGGCCTGGATCATCACGACATTCCCTTCGACAGGCCGCGCGGAGCCAGCGCCCCGCCGTCCAGCACCGCTGCACCGGCGGAGGCCGCCGCAGCAACTGCCGAGCTTGAAAGTCAAAGCAAGGGTCAAATGAAGAACACGCATGGCGGGATCCTGTCGGCTGCTCACTTTTTTCCGGCAGGATAGCAGATTCGACGCATTTTCAAAAGAGCCGAGGGTTCGGCCGCGCAAGGTTTCGCTACCGCCGCTTTCGCACCACCCCCCGCTTCGTCTTGGCGGATTTGCCGCGCCCCTGGTAGGCCCTTTTGGGTGCCGCGTTTTCCCCGTCGCGCTGGGAACACGAGGCGGCGGTTTCCCTCCGCCGCCCGCAGCTCCGGCATCGGGCCGCCACGGCAAAGGCTGCTTCGGCGAGCCGCGACGATCACCCTTGGCCCCCGAGGCCGATCGTCAGCCCGGTTTCCGAACCTCTGAGGGCTCTGTTCATCGAGCATCATGGCGGAGGAAATCCCGGCCGAGGAGTTCTTTCTGGAATCAGGCCATCAGCCTCGAATCTTTTCAGCTCCCCGCCTGCGGGGACCCAGCTTTTTTTTTCATCCGACCGGACGAAAACGGTGCCGACGGGATTCGGAGAAATACGCCGCCAGATCACCGGTCTCGCTGTTGCGCCGTCGCGCTCGGCCGCGGTCGACCGATACATTCGGTTTCGCCAATGCATGCGTCGGAGTTTTTTTGAGGCGTTGTAATTCTTCAGGCAGTAGCGCGTCCTTGCCCCAGCCGTGCGCGTAAATCAGCGCGCGGCTGCACCCCTCGGTCCCCTTTAGCGCCGGATCGGCGAGATGGCAATGGGCGTAACTTTTCGGTGCCGGGCCGAAATGACCGAAGGGGACCCCCGCGGGTTTTTGTAGGCCACGGGTCATCGAGCTTTAATGTCGTCATCTGGGTGAGTTCGTGAAAGTCGAAAACCTCGACACTGGTGCAGCAGCCGGGGAGGATGGAAAAATCAACCTGTACGCCCCCGGCGAGCGCAATGCCCGACGCCTGCGCAACCTCCCGCGGCGCAGCCGGGGGAAATGGCGAGGGGGATTCCTCGTGCGCACTCTAAGCAGCAAACACCGCCCCTCGACGCCCCCCCCCCCCGCGGCGACACGCGTGGCGAGGACATGGATCCTCGATCAGTTGAGTTCATCGGACGTTCCTTTCCTGACCCACTCGACTCCGCCTTCATCCGAAAGAACCAGCGTCTTGCGCTCGGGCAGGTCGAGATCTAGCTTCTTCGCCGCGCGGCGCCCCCCCGTGTGGTGGCCTCATAGGCAAAAAGAACGGTTGACGTCACCTCGTCCAGCATTTGGTAGGGCTTTTCGTTCCGCTGGCAAGACGCGCGCCGCCTCAACCTCGACGTAGTTGAGCGTGGCCGCAGCTTTCCTCTTTTTTCTGGAGAACCCGTGACTGAGCTTGTTGCGCGCGGCATCAAGCGCCCTGCGGACCGCAAGGCATTGCGCGCGGCCCCAAAAACCCAAACACCACAGGTCGCCTGAGAGAGCCCGGTCGGGTAACATCGGCGCAAAAAAGTCGAGAAACTCGTGGGGTTGCCACAACCGCGCGCCTCGCGATCGAGCGCCCCCCCCCCCCCCCCATGCGCGGCATCGGCGAAAAATACCCGGATTTTTTCCCTCCTTTGTTTCACAAGGTTGTCGTCGGGATATGCCCAAGACCTACATCGTCATGATCCCGCGCGTCACAGGATCTATGGTCACCGGCGGCAAATGGCGCGTAAATCCTCGCATCCACCCAACAAAGCCGGCTATTGTGCGTCGACTTCGCAAATCACTTCCCCCCAAAGTCGTCGGGGATGCCATGCTGGTGAATCGCGATATGGATTCACTGCCTTGGGGCTCGATTCACACAGCCGGGACGGGGGGTGACGATGCGCGCGACGCTCCATGCGACGCGCTAGCCCTTGAGGCCGGTCTGCTTTGCCTCGACCAGCCCCGTCGCTCGGGCCCCTCGGCTGACCCAGCACCCCAACTGACCGCTTCGCAGTCGGCCCCCTTGTCAGATCGGAACGATCCGCCCGCCGTCGGCGATGTACGGAAAATCCCAGGTATGCGGTGCGGGTTGATGCCGATGCGGCGGGTCAGCCGCGCGTGATGCTGATGATCTTCGTTGCTGACATCTTGCAGACGGCCGAGAAAGACCGTTCGCCGAGCGCCGGGATCCTTGAGTTCTTCGCGCAAACCGCCCGCGCGGCTCTACCCCCCCGCCCTGCCGTTCCAGCTGGGCAAGCGAAAAGATGCGCCGTTGGCATCAGGCGGCGGAACCTGCAATGCCCGCGACCGGTGGAAGCTTTTCCGGATCGCGGTACGACTCTCTGCGCTACTCCAGATGCCCCTCGCTCCTCGAGGTCCTTCAATAGACGTTTGAGATCGATCCTCGCCTCTCCGTGGAGACCAAAGGCGCGCGCGATGTCGCGCTTGGAGGTCAGTGTCGGATTGTCGGAAATCCACTGCAGGATTTCCTCTTTCGTTGGAATTTTGCTCATGTGCCGAGATCTAGCATGTGGATGGGGGAACGTCGCGGAGAAAACCGGGGTCAAAGATCGGCGGCGGTATCTACATCGCGCAACCTGTCGACATAGGATATTCGACAGTTTCCCAAAGTGGAAACCGTATCCGCCAACGCATTTTCGCTGGACCAGCGTACGTTACGGAACAGCAAAGGTGGTGTTGGACGAACACGTTTTAATCCGATCAGCCAAAAGCCGCCGTCTTCCGCCGGCCCAATCACCGCTTCGCTCGTCCGAAGGGCATCGAATGCGCGCACGATATGCATCTTTGTGATGCCGGGAATATCCGCGCCAATGATCAATGTCAGTCCCGGCGGGGTCACGTCGAAGACGCGCTTCATCCGCGTGCCAGGGGTCCCCTGCCCCTGCGCCATCCGGTCGATGTCAGCCGGCCAGAAGCGGCTTGCCAGACCTTCCCGGTCGGGGGAAACCGCAAGGATCATGTGCCAGCGCGGATCGCGCAGAGAGCAGATCAGGCGACGGGTCTGATGCCGGAACCACCAGGCGGCGGCGGTCATGCCGATGCCCTTTCCCAGCCGGGTTTTGACGCGTCCGGCGACGGGCTCTTTGACCATCAGGACCAGGCGCGGCCGGAAATCAGACAGAAGTAGTCACACAGTATCCGCGTATAGATCGCCTTCAACTGGTGGATTTGTTCGACCGGAACGTGCTCGTCGACCTGGTGCATCGTCTTCCCGACGAGCCCGAATTCGACCACCGGGCAGTGATCCTTGATGAACCGAGCGTCCGAGGTGCCGCCCGAGGTCGATAGGACGGGGGTCATGCCGGTTTCCGCCTTCACCGCATTTGCCACGAGGTCCGACAGTTTTCCGGGCGGTGTCAGAAAGCTTTCGCCGGAAACCTGCACGCGCATTTCAATCACGATTCCGGTCTCGTCGGCAATCTCTTCGGCGACACGCCGCATCCAGTCGGCAAGCGCGCCCGAACTATGAGCGTCGTTGAAGCGGATGTTGACCGTCGCCCTGGACAGCGCGGGGATCACGTTGTTGGCCGGATTGCCGGTGTCGATCGTCGTGGCCACCAGCGTGGATGCGTCGAAATGCTCCGTGCCAGAGTCCAGTTCGTGCGACGAGAGCCGGTCGATCAGCCGTGCAAGCGCCGGGACGGGGTTCTTGGCGCGGTGGGGATATGCGGAATGCCCCTGAATGCCCCTGGCCGTGAAATAGGCCGTCATAGAGCCTCTTCTGCCGATCTTTATGGCGTCTCCCATGACCTCGGGGCAGGTCGGCTCTCCGACAAGGCAGACACTCATCCTTTCCTGCTGCTGGTCCATCCAATCCAGCAGCGCAACCGTTCCGTGGACGGCGTCGCCTTCCTCGTCTCCTGTGATGGCAAGGATGATTGCACCATCCGGGGGGGCTTCGCGGACGTAATCGACAGCAGCCGCAACAAAGGCAGCAACGCCTGATTTCATATCGGTTGCGCCCCGGCCCCAAAGCAGCCCGTCGCGGATCGCGCCGCCGAACGGATCGACTGTCCACGCCGCCTCATCCCCGATCGGCACGACGTCGATGTGGCCGTTGAATCCGAAACAGCGTGAATGGCCCTTGTCGCCCCACCGCGCGAAGAGGTTCTTGATCCCGCCCCGGTCGATCCTGCCACAGACGAAGCCTGCGTCGGAGAGGAGGCTTTCCAGCAGCGTCAATGCGCCCCCTTCTGCGGGAGTGACCGACGGACATCGTACCAACTGTACGGTGAGATCGACAGGATCAACTGGTTTGCTCGACATGTTCCGCCCCCTTTTCCGCTGGTTACAGGCTGCGCGCAGCCTTCGCAACGACAGGCGGGTGTGTCGAATTGGAAACACCGTCAGATCGAGCGTTCAAAAGCGTTTGCAAAAAGCTAACGCGGATCACCTGCGGCGTGCATAGTCACGGCAATAAGAAAATGTCCTGAGGCGGGACAGCGGGCAAAAAAATCGCCCGATCGAGCACGAAGACGCGAAATACCATGTCCTGACGGACACGGTGTATCGTCTGGCGTCCCCTGCCCAGAGACGGATTTGGGGATAGACATGGTCGCAGCTTCGGAATTGCCGATCAATACCAGCGCAACCGCCATGCAGATGGCGAACACCATTTTTGGCAGCGGTGTCGTCGTCAACAGTGCCAGCTATACCGGAGACAGCCGGTCCTCGGGCATCTACTCTGACGGGATCGACACCTCGCCCGGCGTCGTGCCCGGAGATACCGGCGTCATCCTTTCGACCGGGCGGGTAACGGACTTCACCAACACATTCGGAACGTCGAACCAGTCGAACGGACGATCCACCAACACCTCCGGCCAGAACAACAACCCCGATTTCAACGCGCTGGCCGGCACCAGCACCTACGACGCCTCGTATCTCGATGTGGATTTCACCCTGGAGCCGGCGATACGATGACGATGCAGTTCGTGTTCTCGTCGGACGAGTTCCCAGAATACTCAGGGATCGGTCTACAACGACGTCGTCGGGGTCTGGATCAACGGCACCCATGTTCCGCTGAGTGTCGGCAACGGCAATACCAGTGTCGGCAACATCAACCAGACCAACAACATCAATCTTTACAACGACAACACCGACGATCCGTTCAACACCGAGATGGACGGCATCACCGTCGACGAAGACGCTGACCATTCCAGTCAATCCGGGCGAGGTGAACTCGATCCGCATCGGGATCGCCGATGTCGTCGATGCCAACTACGATTCGAGCCTGCTGATCGCGGCCGACAGTGTTCAGACCGTCCTGATCGCCAATGATGACAGCCTAGAGATCGGGACCGGCGGAACCAGAACGCTCGATGTTCTGGCCAATGACTTCAACGCGGCGGGCGGCTACGATCACCATCACGCATATCAACGGCGTCGCGGTCACGGCAGGTAGCAGCGTAACCCTTGCGACCGGTCAGGTCGTGACGCTGAATGCCAACGGAACATTCACGATCCAGACCGACACAGACATCGAAGAGATCAGCTTCACCTACGGAATTACCAATTCCGTGGGGGAAACCGATGTCGGGTTCGTCACAGTGGACACCGTGCCCTGCTTTGTTGCCGGAACGAAGATCCACACGACGAAAGGTGATGAGCCCGTCGAGCGGCTGGTCCCCGGCGATATGGTCATCACGCTCGACGATGGCCCGCAGCCGGTGCGGTGGGTCGGCACAAGGACAGTGCAAGGCACAGGCATGCTGGCTCCTGTCCGGTTTGCAGCGGGCGCGCTCGGCGATCATGAGGAACTGCTGCTGTCGCCCAGCAGCACCGCGTGATGATCCGCGACACCTATGCCGAATTGCTGTTCGGAGAGCCCGAGGTTCTCGTGGCTGGAAAGGATCTTGTCAACGATGCGACAATCCGGAGGGTCGACAGCGATCTCGTCACCTACGTGCATATCCTGTTCGATCGACACCAGGTGATCTGGTCGGCGGAACTCACCACCGAAAGCTTCTGCCCGGGCCGCAGACGACAAGCTGCTTCGACGCTGCGTCTGGTCAACGAAATATGCTCTCTCTTCCCGGAACTGGATCCGCTTACCGGTGAAGGGCTACGGACCGCCGGCACGGTCGCCGCTGCGGAATTTCGAGGCCCGGGCCCTTCTTGCGTCAGAGCTGGCTGCCTGATGGCCTGGCTTGCGATAAACCCGCTTCGCGGCGGCACCTGCTCGCGTCAAGGTGGGCAGGACAGGATGCGCGGTCTCTCGAAGAGCGGGGCGCATGATCGGGAAGTCGATCTTCTGCTCGCCGAGCGGAACGATCGTTCTGGAGGTCGAACTGCCCGGACAACCGGCGCGGTCGCTTTGCGCTGGTCGACTTCCACAGCGATGCGGGCCTGGCCGCGACGGTTCACGATCTCGTTCGGTGCTGTCGGCGAGATCTTGTTATCCCTCCGGCATGGACTGGGGCACAGCACGGCGGAACTGAACAGCCCGGAATTCGTTGCCGGAAAGCGGTTCCGGATGACCTATTGCTGGGACGCGCGCGCAGCGCAAAGCGCAGTTCACCCTCCAGTCTCTCGACCGGTTCTCGATCCATCAGGCAGCAGTGCATGATCCGTTTCCACTGCCGCTGTCCGATTTTATGTTGTTCGACATTGCCGGCAGGCAGGGGGCGACCGTTATCGATCCCGGCGTCGGCTCCGTGCTGCATTCGCCGACCACGTCGCGCCGATCAGCCTCTTCGATCCCGGGGTAGCGGCCAAGGCTGCCGGGTCGCGACGCCTGATGGTTATCGCGCCATCGAGCGCCTTCAGCTTGGAGACCTGGTTGAAACCGGCCATCGCGGGCCGAATGCCCATCCGCTGGATCAACAGAGATCGACCTGCCGGCGATGGGGCAGTTTGCCCCGATCAGACTGAGCGCGCCGTTTCTTGGCCTGGACCAACGATATCGTTATGGCCTAGAGCCAGGGCGTCATCCTCGAGGGCTCCGATGCGGAATACCTTTTCGGATCGCAATCGGTGCTCGTCCGCGCGGAAGATCTGACCAGCCGCCTTTCGATCCGTCAGGAAACGGCTTCACCAGCAAATTGTCACCTATACCCAGATCCTGCTCGACAGTCACGAGTGCATCGATATCGGCGGGATATGGGCCGAGACGCTCTACATTGGTCAAATGTCCAGGGTGCCGGGGCTGGTCCGGACGATCGCACTCAAGGAATTCCCGGCGGCCGGCCTGCCCCGTCATTCGCAACGGCTCGCGGCGTCGTCTGCGGAGGTACGAGGCGGCTTCGCTTTTGCGCGAGATGTCCGCCTGACCAAGCCGCGCCTGTCAGCGGCCGCGTGAAGCTCTCAGCCACTTGTCGTAGAATGGGTCACTTGTGCCACGATTACGGCGTTTTCATCCAATGCGCGTTGCATCAAGGCTCGCTCCTCTTCGCTGATGTCGTGGCCTTCCGCCAACCGTTCTTCGAGTGTGCCGTAGCCAGATACATCGAGCGGCGCCATATCGGCCTGCTTCAGGATGGCGACCGTCTCTCGCACCGCCTCGGCCTCGTCGACGCCGCTGGCGTAGCACATCAGCGCTGCGCCGGTGGCCTTCTCGGGCAGACCGTCGCCTTTGCTGCGGCCAACCTCGACGAGGAGGGTGAAAACACTGCTGTCGCCCAGAGCGCTTCAAATCGCCCGCCATCTTGCGCCGAGCGCGCAAGCCTGCACGATGCTTTCGGCAAAGCGGGGCATCAGTCTCTCCCAGCAGCTCATTGATGCCGGTTTTCGAGCGGGTCCTTTCGTCGACGCGCTTGACGATAACAGCACAGTAGAGGCTGATATCGTTTTTCGTGGGCATCGACCCGGCGACGACGACCGAATAGGGCGGCGGCACCTCGCCATAGCTGACCTTGCCGGTTTCCCGATCCACGATCTTGGTGGATTGCCGATGAACACGCCCATGCCCAGAACCGATCCTTCGCGGACGATACAGCCCTCGACCACTTCGGACCGCGCACCGATGAAGCAATTGTCCTCGGCGATGATCGTCGGGCCCGCCTGCATCGGTTCCAGCACGCCGCCGATGCCTACGCCACCGGAGAGATGGACGTTCTTGCCGATCTGGGCGCAGGACCCGACCGTGGCCCAGGTATCAACCATCGTGCCACTGTCAACATAGGCCCCGAGATTGACGAAGCTGGGCATCAGCACGACGCCCGGCGCGATATAGGCCGACTTGCGCACCACGGCGCCGGGGACGGCCCCTTAGCCGGCCGTGCGCCACTGGTTGCCGCCCCAGCCCTTGAACTTGCTGTCGACCTTGTCCCACCAGCCTCCGCTCTTGGGGTCCACCGTCCTGCTGCTCCATGTCCTTGATGCGGAACCCTACTTGAACGGCCTTCTTGGCCCACTGGTTGACATGCCAGTCGCCGTCGGCCTGCCGTTCGGCAACCCGCAGTTTACCGCTGTCCAGGGCGGCAAGAGTGTCTTCGATCGCCTCACGGGTCTCGCCCGTGGTTGACGGCGTGATTTCGTCGCGGCGAGTCCCATGCGGCTTCGATGGCGACTTCCAACTGAGCGTTCGACATAGGGCTCTCCCGATTTGGCATGTGGCGTCTGGTCGCCCGTCGCTATAGTCCTTGAATCCGACACGCGCAATCAGGAGCCCCCGTATGAAAGATGAACGCCGAGCTCACCGCTTTCGGGATTCGCAGCAGGACCGAGCGACAGCGAAGGACATTCTGGATACACCACAAACCCGGTCCCGGCCTATCGGCTCGCCTTCGACGATAGCGATTTCCTGTCATCGCGACGAGTTGCGACCCGTCGGGTTGCAACTGGAGTTGCTGAAGCCCGAGATGCTGATGTCGGAATATGGCGTCGAGGTCGACCGTGGTTATGTTCGGCGGTGCGCGGATACCCGAACCGTCACGAAAGGATAGCGCGCGGACCGAAACGCTGGCGGAACTGACGCGGTTCTACGACGAAGCCAGGGAGTTCGCCAGATTGATGACCCTCCGGTCCGCCGAGAAAGGACATCGGCACCATGTCGCCGTGACCGGCGGCCCACCGGGCGTGATGGAGGCGGGCAACCTTATGGCGCAGTGGATGCCGGTGGCGTCTCGATCGGCCTGAACATCGTCCTGCCGCACGAACAGGCGCCGAACGAATATGTCACGCCGGATCTGTGTTTTTTCTTCCACTATTTCGGCATCCGCAAGAAGCCATTTCCTGATGCGCGCCAAGGCGATCGTGATCTTTCCGGGCGGGTTCGGCACGCTTGATGAAATGTTCGAGGCGCTGACACTGATCCAGACGGGACGCATGGAACAGGTGCCCTTCCTGCTGTTCGGCGAGGAGTTCTGGCGCCGCATCATCAACTGGGAGGCGCTGGCCGATGCCTGGGCACGATCTCTGACCAGGATCTGGATCTGTTCCAGTTCGTCGAAACCGCCGAGCAGGCGGTGGCCGCGATCGACAATTGGGAGGACGAGGGCCGGAAGCGTGGAGCGATCCCCGGACGCTGACGGCCGTCATCTCCGGCGGTTTCGGGCAGGGCCGTATCGGGAAGATTGGCTCAGCTGAATTTCGCTTCCGCCTCGATAGCCTTGCGGGACTTGCGCTCGCGTTCGGTCGCCGATTTCAGCTGTCCGCAGGCAAGGCCATGATATCCTCGCCACGCGGTGTCCGGATGGGGCTGGCATAGCCGGCCTTATAGATGATCTCAGCAAAGCGCACGGATGCGGTTGTTGGACGACCTCTCGTAGGGCGCGCCGGGCCATTCGTTGAAGGGGATCAGGTTGGGGAGTCTTGGCCGGGATACCCTTGATCAGCTGGACCAGTCGGCGGGCATCTTCGTCACTGTCGTTCATCCCTCGCAGCATCACATATTCAAAGGTAATCCGCTTCAGAGGTTCGGACACCTTCGGATAGACCCGCAGGGCGTCCAGAAGCGTCTCAATGTTCCACGTCTTGTTGATGGGGACCAGCCTGTCGCGGACTTCGTCAGTGGTCGCATGGAAGGTGACGGCCAGCTGGCACCCGATTTCTTCCGCGGTCCGCGCGAATTCGGGCACCACACCGGAGGTCGACAGTGTGATCCGCCGGCGCGACAGTGAAATCCCCTCGGGATCCATGGCGATCTTCATCGCATCGCGAACATCTTCGAAATTATAAAGAGGCTCGCCCATGCCCATCAGAACGATGTTCGATAACAGCCGCCCTTCGACGTTTTTCGCGCCGATCTCCGGCCATTCGCCCAGATCGTCACGTACCACCATCACCTGACCGATGATTTCGGCCGCGGTCAGATTGCGGACCAGTTTTTGCGTGCCCGTATGACAGAACGAACAGGTCAGCGTGCAACCCACCTGAGAGGAAATGCACAGCGTCCGCGCTCTTCTTCGGGAATATAGACGGTCTCAACCCTCATGACCACCGGCGATCCGGACCAGATACTTCCGCGTGCCGTCTTCCCCAGACTTGTCGCGTGACCACCTCGGGAAGGGCGATGACGAAGCGCTCTGCCAGATCGGCGTGGAAGCCTTGACAGATTGGTCATCGCGTCAAAGTCGCGCACGCCCTACAGGTAAATCCACTGCCAGATCTGGCCAACGCGCATCTTGGCCTGTTTTTAGTGGTGCCTGCCGCAATGAGCGCCGCGCGCATTTTTCTCCCGCGTCAGCCCGACAAGGTTCATTGGCCCATCCGGCAATTTGCGCGGGATGGTCATGACGTCCTGTGTGATCGGTGCAGTGCCGGACATGGCGAATCTCCAATGAGGGGTGATGCGCCTCTATATAGAGGATCGCAAAGCCCACGGATCAAGGAAGAAGAACAAAAGCCCCGCGAGGTGCAGGCCGTTTTAGCAAAACCGCAACAGGTTTTTACTTTCCTGCCGCAGCGATTTTCCGCATCTTCCACAGCCGCGGTAAAGCCGAGCAGAGAAAACGTATCTTTGGTGTTGGTGCCACGCCCGGAACGCCCCGCAAGGATCGCCGTCGCGCCACGTTTCATCGCAGTGATGATCTTGGCATCGTCATCAGTGGTCGCAGGCCAAGCCCATTCACCCTCGGTGAACAGCTCAAACGTGGTGCCGGAAATATCCATGTTGACCGTGGATCCAGCCGCAAAAGGATAGCCGCCTGTAAAGGCAACCTGACCCTTGGCACCGGCTGAGGGACGGTAAAAGACCATAAGCAGGGTTTGACCCCGGTTCACCGCCACAACGCGCCCGTCGCGTGTGTTTACAGATTCTTTGGGTGTTGAGACGCCCCAGCATTCGGTTGGATTGTCTTCGACAAAAACGCTCCAATCGGTTTTTGCGGCAACCCGGTTTGTGCTTTGTTCCTGCGCCGCAGCGGGGAATGCGGCAAGAGCCATAAGCCCAAACGCATATCCAAGTGTTCTTCCAGTTCGCATCTGTGCAGCCTCCAGCTGACTTCTACCTCAATTTATCCAGAGCCCTCGGCCATCCTTTAAATGGATCGCTCTTCTGCAGGGTCTGTTATATTCTCGACAACAAGCATATTAACGCCAAACACGCGACCGACGAAAGCCTGATTGGCAGGTTTTCGCCCACGAAAAGGACGAAATCATGACCAATCCGGCCCCCTTTGCAGAAATTTGGCGCGGTCCCTTCCTTGAAAGCGTGCATTCGGGCCATGCGGTGATTTGCGACAGCACCGGCCAGATCGTGGATGCACTGGGGCAATCCGAAGACGGTGATCCTGCCGCGCAGTTCTTCCAAGATGATTCAGGCGCTGCCTTTGATCACCTCTGGCGCGGCGGACAAAGCCGGTCTGACAACCGAACAACTGGCGCGGTCTTGCGCCTCGCATCAGAGGGCGCGGCGATCCACACGGATCGGGTTGCGGTCTGGCTTGAGACGCTGGGCCTAAGCGACGATGATTTCCGTTGCGGCCCGCAAGAACCCAATGATACTCCCGCCCGTGAGGCGCTGATCCGCGCCCATGAAAAGCCCTGCCAGATCCACAACAATTGCTCTGGCAAGCATGCCGGCTTCCTGACCTGGTGCAAACATTCCCGCACTGGCCCCGAATATGTCGAGATATCGCACCCGCTGCAGCGGGCGATCCGCGCGGCGGTCGAGGAGCTGACCGAACTGGAAAGTCCCGGCTACGGCTACGACGGCTGTTCGGCCCCGAACTTCGCAACCACGGTTCACGGACTGGCGCGCGCCGCTACTTCGCCCGGTCAGACGAGGGCAGTTCGTCGCGCGACCGGGCCGCGAGCAGGCTGGTCGAGGCCATGCTGCGCCACCCCGAGCTGATCGCGGGTGAAGGCCGGGTCAGCACGGAACTGATGCGCGCCATGGACGGCAAGGTTGCGGTCAAGACCGATGATGGCAGCACATGCACCGAACGAAGTACAG